>CAWDMR010000002.1:0-704806 GCA_963803475.1 uncultured Solirubrobacterales bacterium | reverse complement strand
TCCACGCTCAGCGAGTCCCAGAGCTTGTGCACCATTGTTGGGGCACTGCGAACGCGATGTCATCTCGCCGGGGGGGCCTTCGACAGCAACAATGGACCGCGCGGTCGCACTTGCGGGATTTTGTGCGGCAACCAGTGTTAACAGAAGATCGGTCAATGTTGGTTGAATATTCGAGAAAAGCGAAGTATATCCCAGACAATACCGGTTGACAGGACAGATCTGATTCTTGGACCGGTACCAAGGATCGAAGAGGCGGAACGATCTGGGCCTGGCTGTAATCCAGGTAAGTCTGCGCTAAAGTTTGAGGGTCAGATCCCGCGTCGCCCGGCTTGTAACCGTCCGTAATGAACACGTTGGAGACATAGCGCTGGAATGGCAGATTGTAGAAGCCCGGCTCGACAGACATTGCCTTGATTGCAGCCCAACCGCGCTGCACCACAAAATCGAATTGACGGTTATAGCTCGCAACCAGCGCGCTCACACGGTTGGCGAATGAAGCTACGTACTCCTGCTTCGTCGAGGAGTTCTGGGCAACCCAAGCAGTGATGATCAATTCCGGACGCGGAAGGTCTAGCTGCGCGAGCAAGCGTAGACGCTCCTGGACTTGGGCGTCGTCACCCGGATTCGCGTCGAAAATACCAACAGATCGGGCGGGGTCTGTTCTGTGATCCCGGCCATGACGTTCATTGACGCCATGCCGAGCGGAGCGGCCGTCGTCGCCGCCGGAGCAGCGGTGTTCACCGCCGCAGATGTCGAACTCGAAGGGATAGAGCTTGAAGATCCGCATTGCACTGTGTTGCCCGTTGTGCTGGCTGCCACCGGGCATGGACCCGACATTAGAGACGATATTCAGATTGCTGTTCGGGGGTTGAGAGATTGATATCGTCGCAGTGCTGGAGGAAGCCAGTGAAGAGCTCCCACTCGACCCGGACGAAGTGTTGCCCGGGGCAGTCGCCGCCGTAGTCCCAGTGCTCGATGCTCCTGAAGATCCGCTTACGCTGCTTGCGGGGAGAGCCTGCTCCAGCCCCTCCCGTCGAGGAAGAAGCTCCCCCGCCGGAGGTCGAGCTGGATGGACCTGGTGCTGCCGACGAGAAGGCGCTTGCCACATCGACCGAAGAAAGATAGTAGAGCTTGTCGTACATCAGCAGCGAGACAAGCTCCATTCCATGTGGCAGTCGTCGAGAAATCCCTTCCAAGCTGTGCAAGCTGGGGATGACGGAGACGTGATCCGCACCCTATCTTTGCCGACATCCTGTACTGTGAACTGACTGTTATTGATCGTTCCCAGGCGTGTTGCGAGGTCTCCCAACGCTGCGGCATGCGGATACGGAGTTCGACACTGAACACCTTTGCTGGGCGTAACCCCCAATGCGGGTAGCTCTTCGCATGGCCGATACGGAAATATCAGCCGCGAGCGCGTGGTATGCAGCCACTCCGCGAGTTCAAACCTTCGCGTGTAGTGTAGATCGCGATGAGTTCGATGACGGAGCGGTTAGGATGAACGGATTGGGTGTGCCGAGCAGCGACACGATTCCTGCCGCATCTAATGGCGGAGACTGGACCGGATTGGGCCCAGGAAGCAATGGGCACGCCGAGGAGCTCGCGTATTGTTGTTTAACGACCTGGACGAGTAAGTCGGTCGCTGGCGCAGCTTAGTAAATGCCGTAGGCGATCTAGGAGCGGTGGCCCGCACCGCGATTAGGCCGGCGCTGCGGCATGAAACTTCGCGGCTCCGCCAGGAGCCGGGATTTGTGGGTTCCGGCCGCAGTTGCCGCAGTTGCACTGCCGTCCCAGAATCTGACACCGCTCGCACGTAAAAATCCTGCCCGCAACAATTGGGTATGACACTCGTGGCTTGCAATCGGTCTACCACTTGCATCGCAAGCTGCGGGAAGCGTGATTGTCTGCGGCAGGGCATCGGTTGCCTGTGGCACGGGGATGGAATTTATAGCATCCTTTGCCGCCTCGCGTTTGGCACAGGTCCAGCACTTCGCATCGCGTTGGTGCCGTGTCTCTTTGCCTTGATCCCCGGAGACCGTGCAGATTGCGTACGATACTTTCCCACGGCGCGGTTACTACCACTGTCCGGTCTGTCTTCGCGTCGGAGTATGCTTTAGCGGACGGACAGTAGAAAGGAACGGCCGCGACACAGCAGAGCAAGTACATGCGAAGCAATCTCATCGGGTATCTCCAGACGCTTACCAGCGCACGCCAGCCGTGATCGGAACCAGCAGCAGATTGTGGTTGGTCGCCAGACCTTTGTAGGAGCGGCCCTCGACGAAGAACATGAGGCCGCTGGTTCTGGCGATGCGAAAATTTACCCCGATGCCGCCGTCCAACACACCGGAGTTGTTTGTTTCGCTGCCCGGACTGGTGAGGCTAAGGTTTAGGACGTTCTGCTCCGAGCTGTTCTGGACCACGACACTCCGGCGGAGCCAACCGCCGCCGATCAGTGCATAGGCGCTCATCGAACGACTCAGATACCAACGCACCGTCGGGTCGATTGAGAGCACCAGAAGTTGCCGTGAACGCCACTATTAGCAGGAGCGTTGCTGATGGTGCCAACCGCGGCACTGGACGCGTACGCTGTCGCGTCGGCATGGTTGTACATATAGTTCAGCGTAAGGAACAGCAGGCGCCAGCCGGCGGCTGCATCGGCGTTACGGCAAATCCTCCGCCGGCGAGAAAACCGAAGCCGTGGCGGAAGTTACGGCCGTCAGGCAGATATGGGAAGGTGTAAATAGCGCCGGCTTGAGCGGTGCAGGTGTGTGCCGGACGCGGCTCCAGATATCTCCTTGCGCATGCAAAATAGTTCCGCAGCATGATACTGCGCAAATAAACGAAAAGATTCGAAAAGTGGGGCGACGCATCGATCGCATGAGAGTGTCCTGACGGCTGGCCGGGACCGGCCGGGTCCATCGTAGCGACCACGGGATCGAACACGGACCAGCTGCCTCCATCCACTGCATAGGCGGCTCGGAGGTTAGCAAGACACACCCACCACTTGAATAACATGCTTGGAGCAGTTCAAAGAATTTGACGGCGGGGCTCTCGCGGTAGTTCCGAATTACGTTGAGAAGACTGTCATATTTCTGCGCGCAATAAATAGTGTGGATCGCAACTTCTGCGTTCGCTTTTATCTCTGCGATTCGTTCTCATCTGCTCCTTTTGCTTTAAACTCAGCTGTCCTTTATCGGGCTGGAGAGGCGGTCCGGTTTTCGGATCATTGGCGGTGAGCAGCCATTCTACGAACGACGGACTGTCGATCGCGGCACGGCAAAACGCGTTCTATCGAGATAGCGAGCTTTTAGATCCAATCTCCGGCATGTTCTAGCTTGACCTGAGCGTCCCTTCGCGGCATCTTTCTTCTCCTCCAGCCTTCCAAGCGAATCTTTGTGCGTAATCAACAGCCGTGCCGATCCAGAAAATCTTTGGGATCGTTCGCCCACGCATTCACCAGCCAGGCTTGTACATCTGCAGGAAAATTCTTGCCAGCTTGCGCAGAGCAAGGCCACGACAGACAGGCAACCGGGGCAAAAACAATGAACCAAATTTTACGCAGAAGAGTGGCGAACTCATGGCGAACCTCTTATCACGGTGTGCTAAGCGAATCGGCTCAACATCAGTCTTGGTACCCAGGACAACAACGGATCAAAGTATTGCAGGCGGACCCGGGACACTCGGAGAGCCTTGGTTATTTGAAGCCGCTAGTCTCGTCGCATCACGAAAGCACGAAAACAGAAATGCCAAGAAGCAGAGGAGTCCAATAGTGGTCATAGTTATCGGCGAAGTCAAGAGAAAAGTAGTGGTAGATGCAATTATGTTCTATGCGCATCCGGTACCAAGCTTCCCTGTGTTTGCGGCATAGGAAGGCTTTCAAAAAATATTGCAACCCGTAGAGGGCTGTTATAAAGTGGCGCGACTGTCTATCTCGCAAGCCAGAACAGATACGAATTAGCGTAATAATGCCTGCGCATGCGAGCCGATCGCGGGTTTCACCCGATGGAATTGAACTAGATTTGCGTCGACGCGATCACCGCAAATCACGACCGGCGGCAAACAGGCCAGTATTGCGCTTCCTCGCTAGTGCCAAATTATGGGCTTTTCCAGAGTGCTCTACGATTCGTTTCCATGCCCCCGATGGTCGACCCGACTACACTCCGTCACGTGAAAACGATACGTTGGACGGTGTGCTGCTAAACCGAAGGCAATCAATCAGGAGCACGCGCCATGCCTGACGCCCTGGCACAGCTGCGAACCCAACTTCGAAGCGAGAGCCTGTGGTGTGTTCTAGATGAACTCTGCAGGATCGACGAGACCCTGCGCAGCGGAGCTCTTCGACCGTATGACGAAGGAGGTTTTCAGTCAGCACTCGATTCAGACGTTGCGACGCGCCAAAGAGTTGATGAACACTGGACGTGCTCACTATCGTAGAGATCGCCTACCGATAGGCCTGCTGGACGACGGCAAGGAACTTCAGCGGGACCCCGTTCTCCGGATAACGGCGCATTGAACGAATTGGCGAATACGTCGGGAGCCTTCCTTCGTTATGCGTCGGCGTATGGATATTATGGCGTCCGAATGCTGGCCCGCCGCTGGTTTGGGTGTTCCTCGAGCAGTTCGATCTGAAGGGCGATAGAAACCAGCGGACTTTTACGCTGGCAGTTCCTCCGCCTGTCCTCCTGCAGGACAAACTGAACAGTTTTTTGACCAGTTTGTGAGCCTCCATTCAGGTATTCACTGGGAGGCCGCAGCCCGTTTTCTCGATGGCCTGCCCTTATTAAACGATTCGAAGCCGGAAAAGCAAACCGAGCGCCGTGAAGTTTCTGGCGACCTGAGTGATTGTTCAATACGAACTCTGGTTGAAGGGCCTGCTTCCTCCTTTGAAACACAAAGAGAACGGAAATCACGCATGTACCGGTATTCGCGCAGCAATCACCTCCTGGATCGCCAAGCGGCTGGATTGTCGCCTCGAGAACAAAGGAAAAATCCTACCGGATGAGCAAGATTCAGCGGTAGACGATTTGCCGATATCACCGGGGGGATCAAATCATGGAGCCGGAAGAGAGCTGGTTTCTATTGTCGGATATCCGGCGCAACAGCCGATCTCAAAAGCGGAAGGCCCCCCAAACACCCTGAGCTGGACGTCTGCAATCCGCTGGTGGCACGCTTTGCTTTGGCCGATGTCTATTGGATTGCCCGTATTCTTCGCGCGGATATTTCCGCTAATGCGTCGGTCAAGAGCGCACTCTTCGTGGCCTGACCTGATGCGCTTCCGCGAAATTATCAACAACAGGTCCCGAGAGGGTGACAACAGCATCCTTGCGCTCGAAGACACCTTCGGGCTGTGTTCGACTTTGTCTGCGATCTCATACAGAACTCCGTTGAGATTACCGAACGCGAGCAGTCGCTCGATCTAAAGCAACGTGATAATTTTCGATCGGATAAGGAGGGCAGCAACCCCCGGGTGAGACGTTGGCGTAGCGTCTTCGACGAGGAGTCACGAGTAATCGATCGACAGCGTGAGGATCGCGCAGTCGTCGAATCAACGATGTTCACGGCTACAGAGCCCAGGAAATGGGGCGGCGATCCTTGCGCATACGGAGCGAGCGGTTGATGACCGGAAGACAGCCGCATAATCGCATAGGTCTGGCGCTTTCGGGGGGAGGCGTCAGAAGCGCAAGCTTCGATCTCGGCGTGTTGCAGGGGTACAGGAATTCGATCAGCTCCGTTATCTCGATTACATCTCCACTGTTTCGGGAGGTGGATTCATCGGAGCGTGGTTGGCTGCCAACGTCAAGCGCGCCAAACAATGGCTGGGGCGCAGTACGTGCTGGGATGAATCGATCGCGCATCTCCGGGCATACTCAAGCTATCTAGCTCCGAAGACGGGCATTCTCAGTCCGGATACATGGACGCTTGCCGTGAGTTGGCTTCGCAACGCGTTTCTGATTCAGCTCACAGCGTTCACTTGGTTGCTGGCCCTCTTATTGAGCGCATGGGGCGGACGAAGGGCCTTCCTGCTGCCGGTATTCAAAACAACCCAGAACTGGCGTTGGCCGGAGCATGTATATGCCGCACTCGTTGGAATAGCTGGCGCTTTCGTCCTCTGGACGGTGTGGGCGAATCTCGGTGAGGATCGCTGGGTCGGGCCCCACAATCCGCGCAAACGAATGGCAGGGAACCACCGTCCGTTTGCGCGCCGTCCTTCCGTGTTGGATCGGAGCGTGGGCTCTGGCGTCAGTGCTGTGGTGGATAGCCATGCATTGGCCCGCGCACTGGTCTCACACAGAGTCTACGGCCGACTACTCTTTTATCCTGTATTATCTGGCCCGCTGTCTTAAGTGGCCTCTTCTCGCCTACGGCCTAGCACTTTCGGTGATTGCGGGCCTCTCGTTGACAAGGGTAAAAAGCTGGCTCGGGTTGACGTTTGGCTCCTTAGGAACGGCGGCCACATGTCTCGCCGTTTTGTCTTTCGCTCTCTGGGATCCTCTATGTGTTCTTGTGCATGGTGGCCCGCGCGGACGCTGACCGGTTCGATTCCTATGCTTTTGTCGTTTGGACGCCTCTCGTTCTTGTCGCGTGTGCGCTAAGTATCGTGATCTTCATCGGCCTGGTCGGTCGGAATTCGATTGAAGAACAGCGCGAGTGGTGGACCCGTTTCGGTACCTGGATTCTGATCTATGCAATAGCGGGCCTTAGTATCTCGTTCGCTTCAATCTTCGGCCCACGAGTTTTGATCAAGCTGCATGAGATAGGTCCCGGATGCGGTTGGCTTCGCGGCTTGAAGTGGGGCAGCATCGTGGGCTGGCTCGGCACCGTGGCGGGCGGACTGCTCGCCGGCAACAGCAGCAAGACCTCGGGAACTGCGACGAACGGGAACAAGCGGCTGCTTGAAATTCTGGCACGGCTCGGTGGTTTCGTATTCCTTCTCGGTGCGACACTGGCAACCGCGACGGTGCTGTACTTCGCTGTGCTGAAGATCGCTACTTTGAACACATATAGCAGCGCCAACTACTGGAGTGTGTTCCATAATGCCATCTCTCGGTCCGGCTGGCGCAGCTTTGGATCCATCTGTGGAGTCGTTGTCGGGTGCGGCCTTCTGTTCTCTTGGCTATTCGATATAAATCTCTTTGGACTTAGCCAGCTCTACCGCAATCGCCTTGTCCGCTGCTACCTGGGAGCGACACGCTGGACGCCCGGTATCGCCACCCGCAGCCGTTTACGAAATTCGATTTCAACGACGATCTTGAGATCTGTGAGTTGAAAGACGACTACCGTGGACCATTTCCCATATTTTAATTGCACCCTGAATCTAAGCGGAAGCCCGGACCTGACACTACGCACTCGGCACAGCGCTTCGTTCTCTCTGACACCGCTATTTTGCGGCTCGGATCGGCCCAAAATGGGCTATGCGCCGACCGACGACGGCGCGCCGGAGCGGAGCTTCGCCAAGGGGATTCGGTTGGGACAGGCTGTTGCGGTTTCCGGCGCGGCCGCCAGTCCCAATATGGGCTAAACACCTCTCCTTTGGCCGCCACGCTGCTGACTCTCTTCAACATCCGTCTCGGCTGGTGGTTTCCGAATCCAGCCAGGCACAGGTGGAACTGGAGAGGCTTGCCGTTTAGCCTGTATTACCTCAGCCGAGAGCTCGTTGGCATGGCCGACGAGACCCGCAACTTTGTGAATGTTTCCGATGGTGGTCACTTTGAGAATCTCGGAGTGTATGAACTGATTCGCAGGCGCTGCAAAGTCATAATCGTCGGCGATGCCGAGTGTGACGAATCTCTCGAATTTTCGTCCCTCGGCAACTTGGTGAGGATCTGTGCGACGGACTTTGGCGCGCAAATCGACTCGACGTGAGATCGATCCGAACGCAGGAGAACAGACACAGCCTTGCGCATAGCGCAGTCGGCATCATTAAGTACAGCAATGGCAGTATCGGTTATCTGATCTACCTGAAGGCTTCAATTACTGGCGATGAGGACATTGGCATTGCACAATACCGGGCGGCACACCCGTCGTTTCCGCATGAGACCACCGCTAATCAATTCTTCGCGGAGGATCAATTTGAGGTGTATCGCAAGCTCGGGCGTCATATCACAACCCAGTGCCTACGCGGGCAGGAAGCCGGAAGCCTTCCACTCGAGATCGCTAGGACCCTCGCCGAAACCATAGCACCGGCCAGAGCGACGGCGGACGCCTTTCTGAAGCACGCGAACGCGCTAGACAGGATTTGGGAGGAGTGCAGTAAGTCACCCGGACTACCTCCTACATCGATGAGCTAATGGGTACGAACCGCCGATTGCTCGGGTTCCACCCAAAGGAAGCGATCCGCACCAAGCCAGCAAAGAACTCTGTATGACACTGCAGATGGTCCAACTGATGGAAGACGTGTTTCTTGATCTTCAGCTGGACGACGCCTGGGAGCATCCTGATAATCGCGGCTGGGCGATCCTATTTATGCGTTGGGCGAGAAGCCCGCGCTTCCGGCAGTACTGGCAGCAAATCCATCGAACCTACGGAATCCGATTTGAACATTTCTGTAAGGCGCGCCTCGGGTTGGCTGTAGATAAGCGCGTAGTCCGGGTTTGACGTGGGCCAGGTCGCTTTGAGATGCAACGCATACTGGTCCGGCAAACCAGATCAATTGGGCTGCTGAGCGTGGGTGCCGTGGCAGCCGTCGGTCTCGGCAGATTTGAGCACTGGAACGATGCATACCCAGCGGGTGATGTCGTGCCATTGCCAAGCAAGCAGCTGACATGATTGGAGTTATCTCAATTTGATCCTGAAGCGAACTTTCGGGGCGTTGCGGTCCCCCGCAACCATTTAGAGGTCACGAACCCCACAAAACCCCACAGGAGCGTGGGGTTTTGCTTTGGATCGCTAGATAGCCCTTTCCGTGGCGGCAGCACGATATGCACGACCCTGGTGTTGGCCTTGTCGCTTCGAGTTGATTTGGGCACCACCGTATACCGGGAAGCTTTGCCTTCCGTCCCGCAGAAACAATTCGAAGTTGACACGGAGGAAATCGCAGGTGCGAATCCTGCGATACCCCACCAAGAAAATTAGAACGTCAGGCGCGCCGTGAGCTGTAACTGTCGCGCGGTATTAGCCGACGAACAACCCAAGCCTCCCGGCGTGGTGCACACGGTTCCATCGGTGCCGCTCGGATTCGGAAGGCCCTGATGGTTGAAGACGTTGAAGGCATCCACATTCAGGCGCAGCAGCACTCTCTCGGTAATGGGAAAGACCTTGAACAGCGAAGCGTCCGCGTTCCAGTTGAAGGGTCCGTTGATCACCGTGTGGCCGTAGGGATTGGTCACATCGATTGCTTTCTGGGAAGGTCCATTATTGTTGTCACCCGGGACCACCCCGTAACCGATGACGGTGCCGGCCTTCACGCCGGTGACGCCTGAAATGGCAACATTGTTGTCGCCAAAATATTTGCTGGTGCAGTCCGTGCCAATGGGTGATTGATAGGGCGCCCAGTTGGCCGGCAAATCTTTAACAACATTAGAATTTCCCGCTGCCACACAGGGATTGCCGGAGATTACCGTGGGAGCGATGTAGCCGTTGAACCACTCATAGCTCTTGAGGCAGGTACCGCTGCGGCAGTCGGTGATAGGAGCACTGTGCTTGTATACCTTCAGCGGATTCGTCGGCCCCCAGTTGGTCGTGGTGATCTGGAAATCCTTCTCGATGACGCTGCCGGAGCCGGCAATCTGCCAGCCCCCGACGAGTTCGTTCAGGCCCTTACCCACGCCGCTCATCCAGTGCTTGCCGCGGCCGAAGGGCAGGTCGACGATGCCGTTGAACTGGATATGTTGCGGTGGATTGTTGGTGTCCACCATGTAGTTCTCCCAGCGGTTCAGGGCCTTGTAGTAGCCCCACACCGGGGTGCCTGGCGGAGGCGGCGGCGGAAGCGTCGGCGGGGTCAGGGTTGTACCGCCCTGAGGCACATAACTGACGGAAGGCGAAGCAGAGGGAAGGTAGGCGCTGTAAGGATCGATCTCGTCGGCATTCTCGCCGCCGTAGTCTCCCCCCGTCCGCATCGACTTGGAAAAGACATACTCGAACTGCCATGCCACACCATTATGGTAAAGCCTTTGGAAATTGACCTGCAGCGCGTTGTAGTTCGACCAGCCGCTCTTCTGGATCTGGTAGCTTCCGCCGCCGTAGGTGACCTGGTCGTACGGGCCTTCGCCGGTGCTGGTGTTCTGCGGACCAATCGCGCTGGAACTGGGCGTAGCCGTGCCGGTTGAGACTTCCCAACTGAACGTTGAGGGATGGCCGTTGTAGAAGAAGTAATTGTTGAGATTGGTAGCGTGCGTATAGAGATAGCTGACCTGCAGCACAGAGTTCCGCTTCACCGGTTGCTCAAGCGTGAGGTTCGCCTCGTCCACATAGGTGGGTGGATCGACCGGATCGATGCTGACGATGCTCAGGCCGGGTGTGATCGCATTGGCGCTGTTGCTATTGATTGCAGCCGAGGTGTTGAGCCCCATGATCGGTGTGCCGCCCCGCCAGTGTGGTGGCATAGCTGTAATTCGGGGAGGTGTTCGGCGAGGACACCAGCAGGTAGGCCTTCGTCGGCGCATACTGAATGCTTGTGTAGTTTTCCGAGTAACTGGCGGTAAAGGGGTTGTTCCGGTTGATCTCGCGATAGGCTTCGCGGATCGGGATGGGATAGATGACGGTCCGGCGCCCCCGCGCAGCACGGTGCCCCACTTTGTACCCATGAAAGGCTGCCAGGCGACCCCCAGACGCGGACCCCAGGCGAAGTTATAGCTGTTCACCAACATCGGAGGCAGATGGGCCTCTTCCGGGGTTTCAAACTTCGCGCCATCCAACTCGTTGTTGTTGATGATGGCCTGCGTGGTCAGCCCCTCCGCGATCAGCGTGGAGGTCGGCGCCGAGGTAACGATGGCATCGTTCTTCAGGTCGAAGCCCATCATCGCTCCCGTTCTTCCCAGATCGCTGGATGCGACTCGTAACGAAGTCCGAGGTTGACCGTCAGGTTGGGGCGGACGCGGTAGTTGTCCTGGAAATAGAGGTCCGTCTCCATGTCGTGCAGGTGCTGGTAGGGCGGCTCCAGGTTCACGCTGTAGCTCGAAGCTCCACCGAGGAATTCGTCGGCGTTCAACTGACCCGTGTTCGTATAGGCGGCTGGACTACCGGTAATGACAGAGCCGGTGGCCGGGTTATAGAGGCCCGTGTCCTGGCCGTTGAAGTTCACCGTGTCCTTGATCTCGTCGGGGCGTGACCCAAAATGCTCAAAACGGTATCGGCCGCCGAAGAGGAACTGGTGATTGCCGAGTGTTTTGGTTAGGTTTTCGTCGATCTGGGAGACGCGCGAGCTGATCCCATACTGGAATTGTGTGCCGTCCAGCGGCTGAAAGATGCTTTCGATATAAGGAAAGCCCACTTCGCCAAAGTTGTTGGGTAGCCCCAGCTCGGACTCGAAATCGGTGAATGGGCTCCCCCCGGCATTGTTGCTCCCCCGTCCACTGCTGGCTGGAATGGTCTCGGAGAAGAATGTGGGCGAGAAGACGTGATCGAACCCCAGAGCGGTAGCAAATAGAGAGACCGTCGTCGAAGAAATGCCGCTGGCGCCGAACGGGATCGCAGCCCCGCCCGGTGTGGTGGCCGGCAGCGAATAGGACTCATCCACGGGTTGTTGCGCGGACTGGTATTGGTGTCCATATTCTGCGTGTACCGCAGATACGCCCGGTTGTTTTGGTTGAAGACCTGGTCCAACCGGAAGGTGACCTGCGGCTCCACATTAAGCTCGGGAACCAGGCCAATCAGGTTCGACTTGACCATAGGATTATTCCCGTTGGTGGGCAGCGGCGTCATCGCATTCAAACAGCGGCTGTGGGAGATTCGCGGCTCTTCGGAATCTGATTGGGAAGTCCGTTGACCACAGGGAAGGGCGCGCGACAGTAAGGATTGGGACCGAGACCGTTGCAGTCGGCCGATGGTGCCGTCGTGGCCGGATCGTACAGCTGCTGCAACACACCCGAACTGTTGACCAGTCCGCTGAAGTCGCCGTTCCGCATCGCTACTGTGGGCGTGGTTTCATTGAGAGGCGATCTGCGCCAGCGAGTATCGCTCATAGGCGAAGAAGAAAAATGACTTGTTCTTGCCGTCGTACAGGTGGGGAATCACGATAGGGCCGCCTACCGAAGCGCCGAACTCATTGCGGATATACTCGGTCGGCGAAGTTGGACTGGTCGCTACGGCTGCGGGCGATGCCGAACGCGTTGTTGCGCGCCGTCTCAAACAGCGAGCCGTGCAGTTGATTGGTGCCCGATTTCGTGTTGAGGATGACCGTCGCGGGTGCCGCATACTGAGCCCCCGAAGACGATCCTGCACCCGCACCTCCTGGATCGCGCCGGATCGACCATCTGGCCCGGTCCCGCATGCACGCCGCCGAACTCGCGGTTGGCCAGTGTCACACCATCCGTCTCGTACTCCAGCGCCGGGCCCGACTGCCCGTTGACGCACGAGCTGGACTCCGGGCAGCTCTCGAGTCCGGGCGTGGTCTCATTCACCAGGGATATGATGTTGCGCCCGTTCATCGGAAGCTGGTTGATCCGCTGATTTTCAAGCGTGTAGGAGATCGTCCCGTTATCGGTGGTCACCAGCTGAATTGCATCGCGCTGACCTCCACATTCTGGGACGTGGCGCCTGGCGTCAGCGTGGCGTTGATGACCGCCGTCTGGTCCACGAGTAGATCCGACCGTCCTCTGGTTGGTACCCATGTTTGTCGCACTGATCGATACCGCATAGGTCCCGGTATTCAGGCCCGGGACCTGGTAGAACCCGACGCCATTGGCCTTTGTGTCTGATGCAACGCCAGTCGCTTTGTTGACCACATGGACCGTTGCGCCAGGTATGACAGCTCCGGTCGGATCCGTCACTGTGCCTTGAATCGATCCTGCACCGCTCTGCGCAAAGGCGCTCGTGCAGCTTGCGACAAACAGCACGATAGCGATCACGACACTCCATCCATTTGAAACAGCGCCCGATAGAAAATTGAGCCCGGATCCGCATGAACTTCCCTTTGAAAAGGCCTCCAGGTGGAAATAGTGCACTGTCTAGGCGCGCCGGAACTCTCAAACGCGGCGAGCCCCGCTTCCTCGATACCACACCGGAAATTGAGGTGTATCTATATCGCGCAAACTTTAGTTGACACTGCGTACAATTGTCAATAAAATGCGGTGCCGTTGTTCCGCAGGAAAATAACGTCGTTTCATATTATGAAATTGCTGTTTTGGATACCGCAACAATGGTTGACGGCGTAATGCGGAGAAGACTCGACGCGCGGAAGATGACCTTCCTGTCGGTCACATGACAACGGTTTGCGGGGGTTTCGCTTCAAGCGTACCCGACGTCTGGGCCATTGGCTCGACAACACGAGCCGATTGGCGATGTCTCATTGCTCTACAGCGGACTCCTGAATAGGACTGTCGCGGCGTTGTGGTCCCCGGCAAACGGATCCGTTGTCGTCACTTGTGCTTCGTGATCCGTCGAAAACCAACGACTGCGTGGAATCACGAGTGAGTGCAGAAATTCGACGGAACGGCGGATTATTGGCAGCTTTGTTGATTATTTGGCTTCAATATGGACAAGATAAGGCGATGTAGATGTATAAGGAGACGTTGTGCGGTTTGGTCGGGTCTGCGCTAACGAGTCCTTTATTCATGTCGAAGAAAGTCGATTTACGCGGCGATCAGGTCATGAAGACCCTGCTTCGGGCCGGGATATTACTGTTCAGGAACTGGCGGACGAGGTGGGAACCTCCGCTCCCAGTATTCGCCGTGACCTGAAGCGCCTGGAGAAGCGAGGGTTGATTCTTCGCACCCATGGTGGAGCGGCGCTGGTTGAGCCACTTCTCTATGAGCCGTTCCGGCACGACACCTCGTTTCAATCTCGTGAGCTGCGCGCGGCCGACGCGAAACGGCGCATCGGCCTTGCGGCGGCGGAGCTGGTGGGCGAGAAGGACATTATTGGATTGACCGCGGGCACAACGACAACGCAGGTGGGACGCTCACTTCGACATCGCAAGGGCATCACTGTGATAACGAATGCGCTGAACATCGGTATGGAACTTTGCAACCAGCCATCGATAAAGACAATGCTCACTGGCGGAACGCATCGCCCCTACACCAATGATGCGGACGCGTACGTGCTCGACCTCGAATGGTGTGATGCGACCGGCGGCCTAGGTTGGCCGCCAGACCGGCTGTGTTCTCGCTCATCGGATCCTTCGCCGAGAGCGCGACCTGCGTCCGCCAGCGCCGAGCCGCAGTAGTTGTTGACGATCGCCCCGCTGCCCTGCGTGCGCATCTGGCTCAGCTCGTGCTTCATACAAGCCCAGACTCCTCGCAGGTTGACGGCGTTGACGCGGTCGACTGTTCGGCAGGTTCCTCGGCGGCGCTGGTGGGCGGGACGATGATCCCGGCGTTGTTAAACGCCATATCCAGCCGACCGAACTGTGCGACGGCCTGGTCGACCGTAGCGGCGATCTGGTCCTCGTCTGCGACGTCGCACGTGTTGCTCATCGCTTGATTGCCGGCACGGATGAGATCGTCGGTGGCGGCCGCGAGGTTCGCCAGAGAACGAGCCTGGTCACGGCTTCCGGCGCAATTCGGTGGAGGCTTCGCCCGCCGGTGAAGTAGGTTCAGGTACCGCGTCGCTTGGATCGGCCGAGCAGGCGCGCCGCCGGCGGCTCGCGATCGACCAGTGGTCCGCGGCTGATCCACCACCGGGCGTGGGCGAGAAGCCGTTCGGGCGGAAACCGTTCCGGATCGGTCAGCACGAGTCGGGCGTACTCGTCGGAGATGGCCGAGAGGATCTGCGCGGTGAGCTCCGCGTCCCGCACGTTCGAATCGCGATCGGTTACGGGTGCGACGGCGCGAGACAGCCGCCGGAGTACCGCGGCCCGTCCCTTGGTGATTTTCTTGTGCAGGGCTGCGGGGGCGCCTTCGGCCGGCATCAGCACGAGGCGCCAGGTCGTCGGGGCGCTTCGTACTGCGTGCAGGTAGGCGTTGAGCGATTCGAGCATCAGCTCGAGTGGGTCGCCCTCGTCGAGGTTGGTCAGCGCGGTTTCGGAGACCTGGGCCCGGGCGCGGGAGGTTTCGCGCTCGATCACGGCCTCGAGCAGCTCGTGAAGGTCGCGGAAGTGGTTGTACACAGTGGCGCGGGTGACGCCGGAGGCGCCTGCCACAGCCTCGATCGAGATCGCGTGAAACCCGCGCTCGGCCAACACTCGGGTGGCGACGTCGAGCAGCTGCTCGTGCCGGGCCGCAGCACTGAGACGGGGTCTGGTTTTCGCTTGCCTATTCATGACCAGGAAGATAGGCTACTGTGACTGACGGCACCGTAACTTACGGCGCCGTCATCCGCGAGGAGCCGACCTGGACGGTGAGCCGATGAAAGCCGTCGCCTGCCGCGAGTCACAGCTGGAAGTGACCGACGTCCTGCCCGAGCGACCGGAGAAGGGGCAGGTTCTGCTCCGGGTGTTGCGCTGCGGGATCTGCGGGTCGGATCTTCACGCCCGCTATCACTGCGACGAGCTAGCCGAGGTGCTGAGCGAGATCGGCTACGAGGACTTCATGCGCTCAGATCAGAGCGTCGTGTTCGGTCACGAGTTCTGCGGCGAGGTGGCCGACTACGGCCCCGGCTGCCGCAAGCGCATTCCGACGGGCACGCAAGTGGTGGCACTGCCGATGATCAGGCGAGGCGGCAAGCCGCACGCGACCGGCCTCTCGACCGCGGCGCCGGGGGCGTATGCGGAGCAGGTGCTGGTCGAGGAGTCGCTGATGATGCCGGTGCCCAATGCGCTAGCACCGGAGTTGAGCGTCCTCACCGAGCCGATGGCGATCGGCTGGCATGCGGTGCGCCGCAGCGAGATCGGCAAGCGCGACGTGGCGATCGTGATTGGCTGCGGGCCGATCGGTCTGGCGGTGATCTGCCTGCTCAAGGCACGAGGTGTGCGGACGGTCGTGGCCAGCGATTTCTCGGCGGCACGGCGGGAGCTGGCATCGCGCTGTGGCGCGGATATGGTGGTCGATCCGGCCCGGGAGTCGCCGTACGAGGCTGGCGATCGCGGCCACCTGAACACGTTGCCGGAAGCGGTCGAGCTGGCGATTTCGACGACGGAGAAGCTCAGGCGCCTGCCCGTCCCTTGGGAGCACGTGTGGCGGACGATCGACGCGCTCGGCATCAAGCCCAAGCGGCCGGTGATCTTCGAGTGTGTCGGGTTGCCGGGAATCCTCGATGGCGTGATCGCCGCAGCACCGCTGTTCTCGCGGGTGATCGGGGTAGGGGTATGCATGGGCGAGGACCGGATCCGCCCGTCGATGGCGATCAACAAGGAGATCGATCTGCGCTTCGTGGTCGGCTACACGCCGCTCGAGTATCGCGACACGCTGCACATGCTGGCGGAAGGAAAGATCAATGGCGCGCCGCTCGTGACCGGGGTGGTGGGGCTTCCGGGCGTGGCGGCGGCGTTCGACGTGCTCGCACGGCCTGATGAGCACGCCAAGATCCTCATCGACCCCCGAAGCACGGCAGCCGAGCCGACCCCCCCGCAGGGACTCCCGAAATGACCGGACAGCAAACAGCCACCGCCGTCGCGCCGGCCGGACGCGGCCGCAATCCCTTCGATGTCACCGGCGTGGAGCGCGGCAGCGACGGCGTGGCGCGCTACAGCGATCTTCCCGATTCGCTCGTGCATATGCTCCGCGCGAGCGTTGAGCGGGATCCCAAGGCCACAGCGATCGCCGAGGTAGGCGGCGAGACGCTGAGTTACGGCGAGTTGTGGGATCGCGCGGCGCGGGTCGCCGGCGGCCTACGGGCCGCCGGCCTGGAGCGCGGCGATCGCGCGGCGATCCTGTTGCCCAACGGCGTGGACTGGGTGCTCGCTTTCTGGGGCGCGCAGCTGGCCGGCATCGTCGCGGTTCCGGTCAACACTCGCTTCAAGGAACCGGAGGTCGAGTACGTCGTCTCTGATTCCGGCGTGCGTCACGCGTTCCGCCCCGGCGATGCGCTGCCCGACGGGGAGCCTGTGGCTGTCGAGGATCTGGCCCAAGACGAGCTGGCGGCGATCTTCTACACCAGCGGAACGACCGGCTTCCCCAAAGGCGCGATGACCTCGCACGCCAACTTCCTGGCGAACATCGAGAACGCCGTCCGTTGCATCGGCGTCGACCGCGCCGAGGGCCCCACGCTGGCCACGCTTATCAACGTGCCGTTGTTCCACGTCACCGGTTGCAACAGTCAGCTGCTCGTGTTGGCCGCCCTCGGCGGCCGCGCGTTCATCCTTGCCAACGCGCTCGATCTCGAGGGCTTCCTTGACACGGTCAGCCAGGAGCGCGTCCAGATGCTCACCTCGGTGCCGGCGATCTACCATGCGCTCACTCGCCACCCGCGGTTCGCGGAGACGGACCTCGGCCATGTGCGCTGGGTCTCCTACGGCGGCGCGCCGATCGCTGCCAGCGCCGTCCACGCCATCATGCAGGCGTTCCCCGGCGCCCGGGTCGGCAACGGCTTCGGCCTGACCGAGACATCGTCGCTGACCTCGTTTCTGCCCCACGAGGACGCCGCGGAGCACGCTGACTCGGTGGGGTTCGCCATGCCCGTGGTTGACCTGGCGCTGCACGAGCCAAGTCCGGCGAGCGGGGTGGGAGAGCTCCTCGTGCGTGGGCAGAACGTCGTCCAGGGCTACTGGAATAAGCCCGAGGCCACCGCCGAGACGTTCCTCGGAGGATGGCTGCACACCGGGGACCTGGCCCGCATCGACGAGGACGGGCTGCTGTACATCGTCGATCGCGCTAAAGACATGATCAACCGCGGCGGCGAGAACGTCTACTGCATCGAGGTCGAGGCGGCGCTGGCGGGCGCGCCCGGCGTGCTCGAGGCGGCCGTGGTCCCGGTGCCCGACGACATGATGGGCGAGAAGGTCGGGGCGGTGATCGTGACCGACCGGCCGGTGTTCGACGTCACCATGGTGATCGACTACGTCAAGGCACGGATCGCCGACTTCAAGGTCCCCCAGTATGTGGCGCTGCGCGATCAGTCGCTGCCGCGCAACCCCGGAGGCAAGGTGCTCAAGGCCCAGTTGCGCGAGGAGACCGAGTGGGGCGATCCACTGCGATAAGGCGCGAGACGCTTCACCGAAGAGGAGCTGCGATGCAGACCATGACCCCACTCGACGCCTCGTTCCTGCACATCGAGGACGCGGTCACGCACATGCACATCGGCTCGGTGGGGATCTTCGAAGGGCCGCCTCCCGGTCCCGAGGAACTGCTGGACGGCGATCGCCGCTCAGCTTCCGCTCGGTGCCGCGCTACCGGCAGAAGGTGCGCTTCGTGCCGCTGGCGCTCGGGCGGCCGACATGGGTCGATGATCCTCACTTCAATCTCGACTACCACCTGCGCCGCACGGCGCTGCCGTCGCCGGGCGGGGATCGGGAGCTGCGCAACCTGGTGGGCCGGGTGATGTCGCAGCAGCTCGACCGCACCAAGCCGCTGTGGGAGACTCTGGATCGCTGAGGGGCTCGAGGACGGCCGCTGGGCGTTGATCTCGAAAGCTCATCACTGCATGGTCGACGGCGTCTCGGCCACCGACCTGCTGAGCGTGCTGCTCGACTCGAGCGCGGACCCGAGCCCGCGCGTCCGCCGGATGCCTGGAAGCCCGAGTCCGAGCCGAACGCGGCGGAGCTGGTGGTGCACGCGCTGGCGCGACGGGCGGCGAGCCCCTACGAGGGCGTGCGCACGGCGCTGGCGGCGCGTCCGCGGTCCGCGCCGGCGTGGCGCGCGAGGCAGCTCGAGGTCGGACGCGGGCTCGCAAACCTCCGCTCGGCGTGGCGCGCCCGGGCCCCGCGACCTCGCTCAACGGGCCGATCGGGCCGCATCGCCGCTGGGATTGGGCGCGCGCGCCGCCTCGCCGACGTCAAGCGGATCCGCGAGGCCCATGGCGGCACCATCAACGACGTGGTGCTGGCGGCGATCACCGGCGGCTTTCGCGAGCTGCTGCTGGCCGCGGTGAGGAGGTCCAGGGCCGGGTCGATGCGCACCCTCGTGCCCGTCTCGGTCCGCGCGGAGCACGAGCGCGGCACCTACGACAACAAGGTCTCGGCGATGTTCGCCGAGCTTCCGGTGGCGATCGAGGACCCGGTGACGCGGCTTGAGTCGATCACGAGCAGATGCAGGAGCTCAAGCACTCGGGCCAGGCGGTCGCGGCCGAACGGCTGACCGCGCTGGGCGGCTTCGCCCCGGCGATGCTGCTGGCGCTGGCCGGCCGGATCGGCACGCGATGCCCCAGCGCGCGGTGAACACCGTCACGACCAACGTGCCCGGGCCCCAGCATCCGCTCTTCCTGTGCCGGCCGGCGGATGCTCGAGGCCTTTCCGTTCGTCCCGCTCGGGGGCTCGGTTCGGGTCGGTGTCGCGATCTTCTCCTATGACGGGAACATCAACTTCGGGGTCACCGGGGACCGCGATAGCGCTCCAGACATCGATGTGCTCTGCGCCGGGATCGAGCGGAGCATCGGGAGCTGCTGGCCGCGGCCCCGGCCAGGCCGCCCGAGCGGCGGTCGCGCGTCAAGCGATCAAGCAGTGAGGAGGTCACGCGGTGAGCTCAGGCGAGCGCTTCGCGCGCGTCGGCCAGATCGAACTCTGTTACGAGACGTTCGGCGCCGAGACCTCGCCGCCGTTGCTGCTGGTGATGGGCCTGTCGGCGCAGATGGTGTTGTGGGAGGACGAGTTCTGCCAGACGCTGGCCGACCGCGGCTTCTGGGTGATCCGCTTCGACAACCGCGACATCGGCCGCTCGACGATCCTGCGCGACAAGCCGGTGCCGTCACGCCGGCAGCTGCTCAGGCGCGATCCCCGCGCGGCGTCCTACTCACTGGACGACATGGCCGACGATGCGGCTGGTCTGCTCGATCATCTGGGTGTCGGCGCCGCGACATGTGGTCGGCGTGTCGATGGGCGGGTACGTAGCCCAGCTGTTAGCCATCCGTCACCCAACGCGGGTGCCGTCGCTGGTCTCGATCATGTCGAGCACCGGCAACCGCCGCGTCGGCCGCGCCCACCCGCGGCTGTACCCTCGGCTGCTACGTCGGCCGCACCTCGACCGGACCGGGTACACCCGCGACTTTCTGGCCACCTATCGCGCGATCGGCTCCCGCGCGCTATCCGCCTGACCCGGAACGCTTCCGCCGTCTTGCCGAGCGCTGCTTTGACCGCGGCATCCATCCCGCCGGTTCGCTGCGCCAGCTCGGGGCGATCGTCGTAGCCCACGACCGCACGCCGTTGCTCCGAGAGCTGCGCGTTCCGACCACGGTTATCCACGGAGAGGAGGATCGGCTCGTGATGCCGTCGGGTGGGCGAGCGACCGCGGCGGCGATTCCCGGCGCTCGGCTGGTGATGGTGCCGGGGATGGGGCATGACATTCCGCCGGCGCTGTGGCCGCAGATGGTGGATGAGATCGTTGCCAACGTATCGAGAGTGGCAGGCGCGACGCCGGCCTGACCAGCCTCAAAGGTGATCGGAGGAGTGTGATGGAAGCCGTTAGCACCAACCGTCGCGTCCCGGTTCCGCGCGACCGGGAGAACGACTACACCCGCGCCGCCGCCAGCCACCGGGCCGACTTCGTGCGTGAACGGACCGGTGTCTCGCTTGAGCACGTAACCAATTATTCGTTCGATCCGGCGCTCGCCGCCGGCAACATCGAGCATTTCGTCGGAGTCGCCCAGGTTCCGATCGGGCTGGCGGGGCCGCTGCTGGTCAACGGCGAGCACGCCCAGGGCGAGTTCTACGTGCCGATGGCCACCGCCGAGGGAACGCTGGTGGCCAGCTACAACCGCGGCATGCGCCTGCTGCACGAGGCCGGCGGCGTCACCACGACCGTGATCGACGACCACATGCAGCGCGCTCCCGCATTCCTGTTCCACTCGGCGCGCGAGGCGCGCGAGTTCGGCGCCTGGCTGCGCGAGCACTTCGACGAGATCCGGGCGCGGCGCGAGGCCACCACGAGGACCGGGCCGCCTGCAGGACATCGAGCAGTACTCGGCCAGCCGGATGCTCTACACCCGCTTCAACTACACCACCGGCGATGCCGCCGGCCAGAACCTCACCGGCAAGGCCACGCAGGCCGCCTGCCGCTGGATCGTCGAGCACTACTCGGACATCGAGCAGTACTTCCTGGAGTCGAACTTCGCCACCGACAAGAAGAGCTCGCAGGTGAACATGCTGCGCACCCGCGGCAAGCGGGTGGTCGCCGAGGCGACGATCCCGAACCACCTGTTCCAGTCCGTGATGCGCTCCAACACCGAGCTGATGTACCGCGCGCGGCAGGTGTCGAACCTGGGCGGCTTCATGTCGGGCGTCAACAACAACGGCGCGCACTCGGCCAACGGCATCACCGCGATGTTCATCGCCACCGGGCAGGACGCGGCCAACGTGGCCGAGTCCTCGGCCGCTTTCGTGTACGCCGAGCTGCGCGCGAGCGGCGACTACTACTACTCGGTCACGATCCCTTCGCTGATCGTCGCCACCTACGGCGGGGGCACCGGCCTGGCCACGCAGCGCGAGTGCCTGGAGATGCTCGGCTGCTACGGCGCGGGCAAGGTCTACAAGTTCGCCGAGATCGTCGCCGCCACCGTTCTCTGCGGCGAGCTTTCGCTCGGCTCGGCGATCGTGGCCGAGGAGTGGGTGGAGGCACACGATCTGTTCGGCCGCAACCGACCATGAGCGCTCCCGCGCAGCAAGTCCCGCTCTGAGAACTGTAAGGAGGAGAGACATGACCAATTTCGCACAGCAGCTGTCCGCGGCCGCGGCCACTGAAGCTCCGGAGCGGCCCAGCGGTCAAGCTCGATGATCTGGTGCTGAGCTACGCCGATCTCGATCGCGCCGTCGGGCACGCGGCCGGCCTGCTTCGCTCCAAAGGCGTGGAAGTTGGCGACCGGGTCGGGATGCAGCTCCCGAACGTGCCGTATTTCCCGGTCGTGTACTTCGGCGCGCTGCGACTTGGCGCGGTGGTGGTGCCGATGAACCCGCTGCTCAAGGACCGCGAAGTGGCCTACCACCTGTCCGATTCCGGTGCCCGCGTGATGATCGGCTGGCATGAATTCGAGCAGCCCGCCAGGGCGGGCAGCGAGGAGGCCGGCGCGGACTGCATCGTCGTTACGCCAAGGGAGTTCGAGCAGTTGCTTGAGGGCGCAGACTTCTTGGCGGAGGTCGCTGATCGGGAAGGCGACGACCCGGCAGTGATCATCTACACGTCGGGCACGACCGGCACGCCCAAGGGCGCAGCCCTCACTCACTCCAACCTGAGGTCCGCCGCGGAGGTGGGGCGGGAGCTTGTCGACGCCGACCCGGACTCGGTGACGGTCGCGACGCTGCCGTTGTTTCACGTCTTCGGGATGAACTCGATCATGAACGTGACGATTTTCTCTCACGCGGTGATGACGCTCGTTCCGCGCTTCGACCCCGAGAAGGTGCTGGAGGTGATCGAGCGCGACCGGGCGACGACGTTCGGCGGTGTGCCGACGATGTACGCCGCGCTGCTGCACCACCCAGATCGCGACCGCTATGACGTCTCGAGCCTCGATCTGTGCGTGTGCGGCGGGTCCGCCATGCCCGTCGAGGTGCTGCGCGGGTTCGACCAGGCGTTTGGCGCCAAGGTGCTTGAGGGCTACGGGCTCTCGGAGACGACCGGCATGGCCTCATTCAACACTCGTGATCGCGAGCGCAAACCCGGCTCGATCGGCGTGCCGGTCGGCGGGACCGAGATAAAGCTCGTGGACGACCAGGACAACGAGGTCCCGCAGGGCGAGCCGGGAGAGCTCGTGATGCGCGGACCGTTCGTGATGAAGGGCTACTGGAACCGCGACGAAGCCACGCGGGAAGTGATGCGCGGGCGGCTGGTTTCACACCGGCGACATCGCCACCGTCGATGAGGACGGCTACTACTTCATCGTCGACCGCAAGAAGGACCTGATCATCCGCGGCGGCTACAACGTCTACCCACGCGAGCTCGAGGAGGTCCTCTACGCCCACCCGGCCATCCGGGAGGCAGCCGTCATCGGAGTGCCGCACGAATCGCTCGGCGAGGAGGTCGGCGCCGCCGTCGTGCTCAAGGAAGGCGAACACGTCAGCACCGACGAGCTGCGCGAGTACATGAAACAGAAGGTCGCCGCATACAAGTACCCGCGTGTGGTTTGGCTGATGGACGAGCTGCCGAAGGGACCGACCGGAAAGATCCTCAAGCGCGAGATCGAGGTGCCGAAGGCGGTCGCCGCAGAGCGGACATAGCTGGTTGGACGACACGACACCGACACACAAGGAGCAGACTCAATGGCAGTGGTCGACGTCAAGCAACTCGACATCACCAAGACGAACATCGCGGTGCAGGAGCTGATCGAGGTCACCGAAAACCCTCGCCACCGGTACCTGCTGCAGGCCTACGACCGCCATCGCAACCTAGAGCACGCCGGCCGCTACGCAGAGATCTTTACCCCGGAGATGACAGTCGAGCACCCGGTGTACCGCTTCAACATGAGTGGCCAGCCCCCGCTGCTGCTGGACGGTCGCGAGCAGGTGGAGCCGCTCTACCACTACTGGGCCGAGAGCAACCAGTCGGTGTTCTACAACGAGACCGAGACCGTCGCGGTCGGCGACTTCATGGTCGTGAGCACGATGGTCGGCTACCAGCAGGTGCTCGGCTCCGATCTCGTTGCCGGGGCCGCGGCCCTCGGTCAAGGCGAAAGCGACCTGGACGCGGACGCCATGTACCTGCTCCGAGGCCGCGTAGCGATGGTCTGGCCCTACGACGAGCGGGGCCGCCTGGTCGGCGAGAACGTGTGGGAGTACGACGAGACAGAGCATGATCTGATCAAGCTCGATCCGGACGACGTGCTGAGCACCCAGCACGCCGCCGAGCTGCTCGAGCCCTACATCAAGCCGCTGCCGCCGTTCGACGACAGCATGCTGCCGCGCTCGCGCTGACCCGCAGCTACTCCGCTCCGCCGGCCAGGGCGCCGTCCACGACTATCTGCGCCATTGGCCCGTACGGGGGCACGAACGCCTCGATCAGATCGCCTTCGCCGCGGACGAACACCGCACGCAGGTTGGAGAACTCACGGAACCCCTCGATGCCGTGGTGGCGGCCCGAGCCGCTGTGGCCGACTCCGCCGAACGGCAGCGAGGCCAGCGCCCCGTGCGCGGCCGCCGTGTTCACGCACGCCCCGCCCGATACCGTGCGCCGGAGCACGTCCACAGCCACAGCCTCCTCGCCGGCGAACAGGGTTTCGGCAGGGAATGGCCAGGGAGGCTGCTGAGGGCCCTCAGCCCGCGATGGCGCAATTCGCCGTTTACGAGGCTGACCTGTGAATCCCCGTGTTGATGATCGCGTTTGGGCAGCAGTTGTTTTCGCCGACGATGAGGTGGGCGGTAGACCCGACGCGGTTGTTGCTGGTTCAGGCGGCTTGGTCTGCTTGTGCTGATTCGGTTGCTTCTAGGGTGACGGCGTAGCCGAGCGCTTCGAGTTGGCGTTGGAGGCGGCGGGCGCGGTGCTCGACCGAGTAGCGCTTGCGTTGCCAGTCGGGTCCGAGCTCGCGGAATGGGACTTGGTCGCGGACGATGTGGTAGTAGGCGACGAGCAGGTCGTGGCGGATCGCGCCGATCGCTTTGGGCTCACCGCGCCGTCCACGCAGCTGCGCGAAGTGGGCCGCGAGGTAGGTGCCTTTGGTCCGGACGGCAGCCCGAGCGCACTCGGTCAGCTGGGAGGTGAGCCAGCTTGGTCCGGGGCGGGTGCGTCCCGAGCGTCGGCGGCCGGCTGATTCGTGGTGTCCGGGGCACGCTCCGGCCCACGAGGCGAAGTGCCCGACCGTTGGGAACAGGCTCATGTCCAGGCCGCATTCGGCGATCAGGACCTGCGCGGCGTGAGCCTGGACGCCCGGGATCGTGCACAGCAGCTCGATCACCTGGGCGTGCGGGGCGAGCACGAGTTCGATCCGCTCGGTGAGGTTCTGCAGCGCGGCATCGAGCGTGTCGATGTGCGCGAGCAGTTGGGCGACCATGACCCCGTGGTGCTCGATCTGGAAGCGGCTCTGGAGCGCCTCGCGCAGCTGCGGGATCTTCAACCGCATTCTGGACTTGGAGAGCTCGGCGAGCTGCTCGGGGTCTGTGACCCCGGACAGCATCGCTTCGAGCATCGCGCGGGCGGACTTCGAGTACGTCGTCGACGCGACGCTTGAGAGCTTGATCCCGGCGTCCTGGAGGACCTTCTCGAGCCGCTGGATCGTGCGACCGCGCTCGTTGCTCTGCGCCCGACGCAGCCGGGTCAGATCCCTGAGCCGGCGGATCTCCGGCGGCGGCACAAAGCTAGGGCGGACGAGCCCGTGCTGCACCAGCTGGCAGATCCACTCCGAATCCTTGACGTCGGTCTTGCGGCCCGGGACATTGCGCAAATGGTGCGCGTTCAAAAGCCAGCACTCGAACCGCTCCTCGAGCGCCTGGAAGACGGTCTTCCAGTACACACCCGTGGCCTCCATCCCGACGAGCGTCACACCGGCCTCGGCCAGCCAGCCAGCGAGGCTGGCGAGGCCGCCGAGCGTCGCCCGAAACGTTCGCGTCTGCTGATCCCAGCGGCGACGACCTTCGCCCGGAACGCGGACGGTCGCCACAACATCGTCGCGATGCACGTCAAGTCCCGCGCACCGCTCCACCATCACATCCATCTCCTGCTCCCTTCGGACGACGGTTGACATGTCGCCCGGAGGGAACCTCCCAAGGATGAGTCTGACCTACGCGCTCGCAGCAGCAATCAACGGTCCCACAGGCCCCCGCGCCACGCTGTCGCACGGGCTCTAACGCACCAAGCCTCGCCGGCGTCGATCCGGGCCCGCCCACCCTAAGGATTCTCAATCCTCAGAGGTAGCCGGCGCGCCGGCCCGGCACGCTGTTGCGCAAAGCCCGCGTGAGCGGGGTTTGTGCGTCCGGGGTGGGGTTAAGACTTCTGGGGCATGGCTCAGAACTTCTGGTCGTGTGATCGGGAGCAGGAGTTGTTGTTGCCGCCGAGCTTGCGGGATTGGCTTGGCGAGGATCACGTCGCGTGGTTCGTGTTGGATGCGGTTCGAGATGCTCGATCTTGCCGATTTCTATGGCGCCTATCGCGCCGACGGCCACGGTCGCGCAGCGCAGGATCCGGCGATGATGGTCGCGTTGTTGCTCTATAGCTACGCGGTCGGGGAGCGGTCCTCGAGGGCGATCGAGCGGCGGTGCCTCGAGGACGTTCCGACGCGTGTGATCTGCGCGAACCGGGCTCCGGATCACACCACGATCGCGCGGTTTCGAGCGCGTCACGAACAGGCGCTGGCGAGAACGTTTACCCAGATCCTCGCGATGTGCGCCAGGGCAGGGCTGGTGTCGGTTGGGGTGGTCGCGCTGGATGGAACGTTGATTGCGGCGAACGCATCGCGAGCCGCGACTCGAACCCACGAATCGATTCGTGAAGAGGTCGACCGGATGCTCGGCGAGGCGGCCGCGGTCGATGCCGCCGAAGACGAGCAGCATGGTGACGCTCGCGGTGACGAGCTTCCGCGAGAACTGATGGATCGTCGGTCGCGGCTCGCGCGTCTTCGCCGTTGCCGGGAGGAGCTTGAGGCTGAGCAGGCAACCGTGCAGGCGGCCTATGAGGAGAACCTGCGGTGGCGGGCAGAGTGGGAAGCCGAGCATGGCCGCAAGCTCGGTGGCCGCAAGCCGTTCCGGCCCGACCCAAATGGCTTGGCGAAACGGACGATCAACACCACCGATCCCGACTCGAGGGTTCTGACCAGGGTGGGCCGCCCGGTCGTTCAGGGCTACAACGCGCAGGCGGTGGCAACCAGCGAGCAGATCCTGATCGCTGCGGACATCACTCAGCAATCCAATGATTCCGGGCAGCTGGCGCCGATGATTGACCAGGCAGCGACGACACTCTCGGCGGCCGGCGTTGAGGATCGCGTCGGGACTGTCCTGGCGGACGGTGGGTACTGGAACTCGCCGCACATCACCGAGCTCGGGCAGGACGGGGTCACTGTGATCATTCCGACCCGGGCAGCGACTCGGATCAAGGCCCGCAAGCTCTCCCCGAAGCAGGGCCCTGAGGCCGAACGGATCGACGCGCTACTGGAGACTCCCGAAGGTGTCGCGCTCTACCAACGGCGACAACACATAATCGAGCCGGTCTTCGGCGACACGAAGTTCAATCGGCGGATCACGCGGTTCCACCGGCGCGGATTAGCTGCCTGCAGAGCCGAATGGCGGCTGATCGCCGCGACCCACAACCTCCTGAAGCTCTACCGGGCCCGAATCACGGCGCAACCGGCCTAGACGGACCGGCACGCCGGTTCCGCGGCCGATCAGTCCGCTCCCGACCATCGCGGTTGCCACCGAACAACAAGAAAGTCGGCCAGCGGCGAGCTTTGCGCAACAGCCGCATTTGCGGGGCTTTTATCGGGGCGCCCGGATTTGAACCGGGGACCTCACCGACCCGAACGGTGCGCGCTACCAGGCTGCGCCACGCCCCGATGCGCCCATTGTCCCACAGGTTCGGGGCCGAGGATCGCCGGCTAGCCCTTCGGATGCAGCAGACCTCCGAGCTGTTTGACCGCATCCGACGCCTGCTTGACGACGCCCGGCACCGACACCTTAGGCACCGGCGGCAGCGACACCTTCGGCAGCGGCGGGAGCTTCGGCAGCTGCGGCACCGGGACGTTGACCTTGGGTAGGCCCGGCACCTGCACGCTCACCGAGCCGCCCTGGGCATGCGAGGCGTCCGCCGATCCGCCGGCCGTGGAGCCACCGCTGGTGTGGGACGTGCCGGCCCCCGTGGACCCGGTACCGCGCGAACCGGCTGTTCCGCCCGACCCGCTCGACCCGCCGGAGCTCGGAGGCGAGTGGGAGGCCCCCCCCGATCCGCCGCCGGCCGATCCGGCTTTGGTCGACGACCCGCCGCCTCCAGAGGTTCCGCCTCCAGAGCTACTGTGGTGGCGGTGCGCCGCTCGCGGGCCGAGGGCTGTCCGCTGCACCGCGGTGATGTGTGCCGCCGGGCTGGCGTGAACTCTTACGGCCGGGTTGACGGGTTGCGAATGGGATCCGACGGCTCCGGTCACCACGCCGCCGCCGATTCCCGCCACCGCGATCGCCGCCGCCGCGGCGGCGGCGCGCCCGAATCCGATCGTGGGACCGGCGGGATCGACCAGCTGCGAGACAGTCTGTAGGCCCTTCAGCGCCCCGTAGGAGTGTGACCCCGCTCCGGCCGCGGCATCCTCGCCGCCGGAGCGGCGCCCCCGCAACCACGGGATCGGCAGCAGCGCCGCGATCTTGCCGGCCAGCGTCTGGGGGGCCTTGAAGAACGATTCGTCGACGCCGGCCATCCTTGCCTCGCGCCGGCAGGGCTGGCAGTGGGCCAGATGGCGGGCGAGCCGCCGGCGTTGTCGCACGCCGAGCTTCAGCAGCGAACGCCGCTCTTCACCGGCGATCATCGTCTGGACCTGCTGGCAGCGGCGTCCACTGACGAGCTCGTCGTACTCCTCGCTGAGGCGCCGCCGCGCCCGGAACAGCGTGCTCTCGACCCCCTGACGCGACATGCCGAGCCGCGCGCCGATCGCGTCGTAGGACAGTCCCTCCAGCTCGCGCATCACGATCGCCTGATGGTGGCTGTCGGACAAGCCCCGGAAGGCGCCGCGGAGATCCGCCAGCGACTGCTTGCTCTGGATCGCCGCGTCGGGGGTCGGGGACCGCGACAGCCACCGGCCGCCGGCCTCGGCGTCGTCGGTCTCCAGCGGCACCTCGCGGATCCTGCGATTACGGCGGAAGTCGTCGATCGAAGCGTTCTTCGCGATCTCGTAGATCCACGGCTTGAACGCGATCGGGCAGTCGGTGTCCCGCAACCGGGCCAGGGCGGACATGAACACGTCCTGCACGACGTCCTCGGCGCGCCCGTGATCGCCCACCATCCCGTGGACGTAGGAGCCGATCCGTTGGCGGTAGCGCGAGTAGAGCTCCTCGAACGCCGGGTCGCTGCCGCGTCTGACCGCAGCCACTAGCTCGTGCTCGGAGCACGCCGGCATCGGTTGGGTCACGATCGGCGCCAATGACATGGCCGGAGAGTTCCCCCTGGAACCCGGTCCTGAACCTTACCGTTTATTAGTGAATGCCCATACTGGGCACATCGTTTCGCACCGATGTTGCGGATTAAACGACCGTTTCAGGTCCGGATTCATTGAGACCGTCCGCACAAGGCGCCATACTTGTGGCCATGTAGTGACCGGCAAAGGAGGAACAGGATCGATGGCCAATCACCTGACGCCCAGCGAGCTCGCGCGAGAATCCGGGCTGGAACGGCGAGATGTGATCGTCAAATGCGTCGAGTTGGGCGTCCCGATCTTCAACGGTCGAATCGACAAGACCCTGTTCCTCTCTTGTCTGGGTGAGCTGTCGGGAACGCAGGCGCAAACGCCCCAGACCCAGGCCGCCAGCGCGTAGCGGCCCCTCCACCTGTCCCTGGCGGCGCCCGGGCCTATTCCTGGGCCGACTGACGTAGCAGCGTCGAGGTCGTCTGCTCCAGGATCTTGCGCCAGGCACGAGTCTTCTCGCGCTCGGCCTCGAAATGCTTGACCACCTTGCGCACGCGCGTGGCCGAGATCTCGATGCCGTGGCGGGCGCAGATGCGCTTGAAGCGCGCGTAGTCGTGGGCCAGCTTGAGCGTCACCGACTGGAACCCGTGGCGGGCGATGTCCACGCGCGAGCTGTAGTTCATGATGCTGGTCTGGAACATCAGCTCGTCGTTGGCCTCGGGCTCGATCAGGATGATGTCCACGCCCGGGTAGCGGTCCTCCCAGCGGCGCGCCAGCTCGTGCAGCCGCTGATAGGCGAGCAGCTTGAACGACTGGTAGCCGATCTGGGGAAAGCCCATGTCAGACACGCGCCGCGCCCGCGAGCCGGTGATCGACGGGATTTGCTTCTCGAAGTCGTTGACGTACGGGACCAGAGGATTGACCACCACGATGAACTTCGCGCCCGCCTCAACCGCGATGTCCAGATTGGTGGTCGACAGGATCCCGCCGTCTATCAGCTCTCGGTCCTTGACCTTCACCGGCTTGTAGATCATCGGCAGCGCCGTCGATGCGCTCACCGCCTGCGAGATCGGGACGTCGTCCCAGTCCTCGGCCCCGAACACCACCCGTTCGCAAGTGTCGAGGTCGGTGGCGGCCAGGTACAGCTCGTTCGCGAGCAGGCGAAAATCATCGGTGCGGTCCGGGTCGGACAGGATCGTGCGTACGTAGCGCTCAATCCCTTCGCCCGAGTACAGGCCCGACGGCAGCGCCTCCGCCAGACCGACCACGATGTCCATCGCTGAAAGCTGGCCGAGGTCGCGAATCAGCGTCCGCACCAGCTGCGCAACCCGCAGCGGCAGCAGCATCCCCCGGACCAGGAACTCGGTGTAGTTCGGCTTCAGCAGGGAGCTGATCGTCGCGTCGGGGAACGGTGTCGGCACCTGCTGAACGATCACGCGCATCATCTCCTCGGGCGTGACCCCGTTCGCGACGGCGGCGGCCACGAACGCCCCCGCGCTGGTGCCGACGTACACGTCGAACTCGTTGACGGTGCGATTGACCGACAGGAGATCGAGGGCTCGTAGCGCTCCGATCTCGTACACGCCCCCGGTGAAGCCACCCCCGCCGAGCACCAGCGCCGACTTGGAGCGCTGCCGACGCCGGCGGGTCCCGGCGTCGCGCGAGCCTGCGGCCGGGCGGTCCGTCGCCGCGGTGTCGAGCTTGACAACCTTGCCCATGCTGGCCCCGATTGTACGGCCACGTTCGTTCGAGCAACCGCAGCTTTCGCCGCTCTGAGCGGTTAGATATCTCCGATGCGGCGTCTATCCGTCCACGCTGCTGCGGCCCTGCTGACGGCCGTCGCGGCCGCGTTGGCGCCCCTGGAAACCCCGCCGGCGGCGGCGAAACCGGGCCCAGGCGCTCAGCGGAAGCTGCGCGGCAGCCTCTCGAGCGCTCTGCGGCGCGCCGGAGGGGCCGATGGCGCCGAGGTCCTCGATTTGACCTCGGGGCGCATCCTGTTCGCCGCGGCCACCACCACCCCTCGCCTGCCGGCCTCCGTCGAGAAGCTGTACACGACCTCCACCGCGCTGCTGCGCTTCGGCCCGAGTGCCACCTTGACCACCCGGGTCCTGGGTGTGGGTTCGTTCAATTCCGCACATGCGTGGCGCGGGACGCTGTACCTCAAGGGCGGCGGCGATCCCACGTTCGGATCGTCGAGCTTTGACCGCTACGCGTATGGCGCCGGGGCGACGGTCCAGCGGCTGGTCACGGACCTGTTCCACGCCACCCGGGTCAGCTCCATCCGCGGTCGCATCGTCGGCGACGAGTCGACCTTCGACTCGCTGCGCGGAACGCCCGCCACCGGCTTTGCCGAGAACGCCTACGTGGAGGGGGTGCTGAGCGCCCTGGCGTATGACCGCGGCTTCGTCAGTGCCCAGGGAGCAGCCTTCCAGACCCGGCCGGCGCTGTTCGCCACCCAGCAGTTCGTATCCGCCTTGCGGGCCGCTCACATCCGGGTGGCGGGGAACACCCGTATCTACACCGCCCGCACCCCCGCACGAGCGCAGCTGTTGGCCAACGTCCATTCGCCGCAGATCGCGACGCTGCTGCGGCTCACGAACACGCCGTCGGACAACTTCTTCGCCGAGATGCTGCTCAAGGACATCGGCTCCCAGTTCGGCGGCGCCGGGACAACCGCGGCGGGGGCGCGGGTGGTCCGCACCGAGCTCGCGTCCAACTTCGGCATTTACCCCCGGCTCGATGACGGCTCGGGCCTGTCCCGCGCTGACGGCACCAGCCCGGCCCAGGTGATCACGCTGCTGGATGCGATGAGCGGCAGCCACCCGTTCACGAGCTCGCTGGCGGTGGCCGGGGTAAGCGGGACGATGGCGTACGAGGATCGTGGCACCGCGGCCCAGTCACGCTGCCGTGGTAAGACCGGCACCCTCCACGACGTCGCGAACCTGGTCGGCTACTGCACGGCGCGCGACGGCCACCAGCTCGCGTTCGCGTTCCTGATGAACTCGGTCGATCCCACCGCAGGGCACTCGGCCGAGGATCAGATGATGCTCAGCGTGGCGAAGTACAACGGATAGCGCTCTCAGCGCAGAAGCTGACGGAGCCCGTCCTCGTCGAGCACCGGCACTCCGAGGCGCTCGGCGTTTGCCAGCTTGGAGCCAGGGCTCTCGCCAGCCACCAGATAGGCGGTCTTCTTTGAGATCGAGCCGGTGATCTTGCCACCCGCCCCGGTGATCATCTGTGTTGCTTCCTCGCGGGTTAGGGTCGGAAGCGTGCCGGTCAACACGAACGTCTGACCAGCCAGCCGGCCCTCACCCGGAGGCGGACCCTCCTCCTCCATCTTGAGGCCCTGGCCCTTCAGCTCAGCCAGTAGTTCGCGCATTTGCGCCTCGGCGAGTTGCGCGTGGATCGACTGTGCCATCTTGGGGCCGACTCCCGGCGTCTCCTCGATCTGCTCGGGAGTCGCCGCAAGCAGTGCCTCGAGAGTGCGGAACTGTTGGGCGAGGTTGCGACCGGTCACGTACCCGACCTCCTCGATTCCCACCCCAAACAGGACGCGCCCGAAGGGCTGCCGCTTGGAAGCTTCGATCGCCGCGACAAGCTTTCCGGCCGAGACCTCGCCGAACCCCGGCTGCTCGGCGATCTGCTCCGCGGTGAGCCGGTAGAAGTCAGCCGCCGTGCGAACCCAGCCGAGGTCCATGAACAGCGTCACGAGCTTCTCGCCGAGCCCGTCGATGTCCATCACCGCGGCGAAGCTGGTCAAGAGCTGCCAGCGTCGTCCCGGGCAGTCGCGATTTGGGCAGCGCGTGAAGACCGACCCTTCGGGCTTGGTTGTTGGCGTGTTGCAGACCGGGCACTGCTTGGGCGGCTCAGTGACCGGCGGGCGATCCTTGTTCTCGACCACATGCGGCGCCGGCGAGAGCACTTGCGGGATCACGTCGCCCGCGCGTAGCACGATCACGTCCTCGCCCGCCCGAATGTCCTTGCGAACTACGTCCTCCTCGTTGTGGAGCGTGGCCATCTTGATCGTCACGCCCGCCACGCCGACTGGTTCGAGCGCGCCGTACGGATGCAGATCGCCGAACTTGCCCGGGTTCCAATGGATCGCGATCAGCTTCGTGACCGCCGTCGTGGGGGGGAACTTCCACGCGATCGCCCACCGTGGCTCGCGACCCACCACGCCGAGTCGTCGTTGCAGCTCGACGTCTGACACCTTCACCACAGCTCCGTCGATCTCGAAGTCGAGCGAGCCCCGCCGCTGCTCCCAGGAGCGGCAGCGCTCGACCACCTCGTCCTCGGTGAGCAGCTTGACGACGTCCTTGTGAACCGGGAAGCGGTGCCCGCGTAGCCACTGGAGCGCATCCCAGTGCGAGGCGACCGCGAGGCGCTCGGTGGCGCCAATTCCGTAGGCCCAGAAGGACAGTGGTCGGTCGGCCGCCAGCTTCGGGTCGAGCTGGCGTATGGTGCCGGCGGCCGAGTTGCGAGGGTTCATGAAGGTTGAGAGTCCGGCCTCGGCGCGACGCTCGTTCAGCGCCGCGAAGTCCGACAACGACATGTAGACCTCGCCGCGCACCTCGACCAGCGCCGGCGGCCGGTCGGAGTCGATCTTCAAGGGGATCGACGGCATCGTCCTCAGGTTGTGCGTGACGTCCTCGCCGATCTCGCCATTGCCGCGGGTGGCGCCGCGTTCGAACACGCCGTCGCGATACGTCAGCGAGATCGCGAGCCCATCGATCTTCGGCTCGACCACGTATTCGAAGTCGGGATCCTCGATTCCCTCGCGCGCCAGGTGGTTGCGCATCCTGGCGATCCACGCCTGCAGCTCCTCGGCGCTGCGGGCATTGGCCAGCGACAGCATCTGCTGCGGATGGCGCACCTTCTCCAGATCACTGACCGGCTCGCCGCCGGTTCGCTGCGTCGGTGAGTCCGGCGTGACCAGCTCGGGATGCTCGGCCTCGATCGCCCGCAGCTCATCGATCAAGGTGTCGTACTGATCATCCCCGATCTCCGGGTCGTCGAGGACGTAGTAGCGGTAGCCGTGATGGTCCAGGATCCGCCGGAGCTCCGCGGCCCGCTCCTTCGGGTCCTGGTCCGATGCGGGCCGGGTCGAGGCCATCAGTCGGTGACCTCGGTGGCCGCCGGTTCGATCAGCCGGGCCAGATCGTAACGCTGCAGCGCATCCAGCCCGTCACGGTCGGTGAGGTCGAAGTGGATCGGCGTGACGGCGATCTTGCCGTTCGCCACCGCGGCCAGATCGGTGCCCAGTTCATCGCGCTCATAGCTGGCGTCGCCGTAGATGCGGTACAGACGCCGGCCGCCGGCGCCCTCGTCAACCAGCGAGAGCTCGTCCCGGTACACGCGCTTGCCCAGCGCGGCGACCTCGACCCCGCTGGGGTCCGCGCCGGGCACATTGATGTTCAGCAGCGTGCCGGGCGGCAGCGGAACACTCTCGAGCTCCTCCACCAGCCGCGCCGTGAACGACGCTGCCACGCCGAACCCGAACCCGGCGCCGCCGCGGAAATCCAGCTCCAGCGCATTCGACTGCTGCGATACGGCGATCCCGGGCAGACCCAGCACGATCGCCTCCAGCGCCGCCGCCACCGTCCCGGAATAGGTGATGTCGTCCCCCAGGTTGGAGCCGTGGTTGATCCCGGACACGACCAGCTCCGCCTCAAACGCGGCGATCAGCCCCAGCCGCGCCAGGCGCACGCAGTCAACCGGAGTCCCATCCGTGGCATACCCCACGGTCCCGTCACCGAACTCGACCTCCTGCACCCACAGCGGTCGTCGAGTGGTGATCGACCGCGCCATCGCCGACCGGTTGCCGTCGGGCGCGATCACCGCAAGCTCCACCCCCGGCAGCGCCAGCAGCGACTTACGCAGCGCCTGAAGCCCCGCGGCCTCGATTCCGTCGTCGTTGGTCAGCAGAACCCGCACACATCTGATGCTAGCCGTGCGCCCGGCCAGCGGTCAGGGCACTCGCGAGCGCCGCCGCTACCGCCAGCGGCTCCTGGCACAGCTGGCGCCATGTCACCCGGATCACCTGATACCCCGCCGCCACCCTGGCTATACGCGCTCCGACCGCCCCCATTCGCGCCACGCCCCGGCGCCGGCCGGCCCCGTATGCGTGAGTGAATCGCCCGGCTTCGGCTGGCGCTCGGTTTCGGGCGGGTTTTGCACGCCTGTTTGCCGCCATCGACACGATCATCCGCCCACACCGGCGCCAAACTCACCCTCTCGGCCTCTTTTTCACACAGCCTCGCCGAGGCCGTGCGAGGTGCGACACGCGCCGACACGAAGACGGCACAGCCGGTGGTCGCGGGCCTCGGGGTGTCGGGCCTCGTCGGCCGCGGGCCTCGGGGCGCGCCGGCTGCGGCCGCCTCACTCGGAGCAGCCCCCCAGCGCCACCTACGTCTTCAAGATCCGTCCCCCGCCGTACCCCACCCCGGCCAGGTACAGGCCGCACGCGGGGGCGGTGGGTCCGGCAGCCGACCTTGGCCGACCATCAAGCAGGGCGGTGAAGTCCGCGACGGTGCGCCGCCCGCAGGCCACCTCCAGCATCGTCCCCACCAACACGCGGTTCATGTGGCGCATGAACGTGTCCGCTTCGATCCAGAACTCGATCAGATCGGTGGCCCACCCGCGCCGCCAGCGGGCCGCGAGCACATCCCGTGAGAATCTCACGTGGTCGCTCTCCGTCGGGGTGAACGCGGTGAAGTCGTGGGTGCCCACGATCGCGCCCGCGCACGCCTCCAGCGCCTCGAAGTCCAGCCCGTGCGGCCAGTGCAGCACGCGCCCGCGCCACATCGCGGTCCGCGACGGCCGGGTCAGCACGCGATAGCAATACGCCCGCGAGGTCGCGTCGCGACGCGCGTCGAACAGATCACCGGCCGGATCGCAGCTCAACGCCGCCACATCTGGCGGCAGGAGCGCGTTGAGCCCGGCCACCGGAGCCGGCCGACCGGCGTAAGAGGCGACTTGGCGCCAGGCGTGGACCCCCGCGTCGGTCCGCCCCGCCACCATCAGCGGCACCGCATCCTGGTGCAGCAGCGTGCACAGGGCCTGCTCGAGCTCAGCCTGCACCGTTCGCAGGCCGGGCTGGGCCGCCCAACCCACGAATCCACCTCCGTCGTATTCCAGAACCAGACGCGAGACCATCCGCCGACTGGACCCGACCCGCCCCTACACCAGCTCGAGCAGCACCATCTCCGTCGCGTCCGACCGGCGCGGCCCGAGCTTCAGGATCCGCGTGTATCCGCCGGGGCGTTCGGAGTACCGGGGAGCGATCTCCTCGAACAACTTGTACACGGTGAACTTGTCTTGGCCCAGGGCCGACAGGGCCTGTCGGCGTGCGTGGAGATCGCCGCGCTTGGCGAGCGTGATCAGCTTCTCGACCTCGGGCTTGACGGCCTTGGCCTTCGCCTCGGTCGTCTTGATCCGCTCGTGCGCGATCACTTCCTTTGACAGGTTAATCAGCAGCGCGTTGCGATGAGACGCGCTACGGCTGAGCTGGTATCGCTGACGCTGATGTCGCATTGATCGGCTCCGGGCGCAGACGTTACTCGTTGCGGAGTCCGAGACCGCGCGCGTGCAACGTCTCGATCACCTCGTCGATCGACTTCTTGCCGAAGTTCGGAATCGCGTTGAGCTCTGACTCCGTCTTGGTGACCAGGTCACCCACGGTCTGGATACCGGCGCGCTTGAGGCAGTTGTACGACCGGACACCGAGCTCGAGCTCCTCGATCAGGATGTCGTCCATCACGTTGGGCTGCCGCGGGGGCGCGCCACCGGGTCCGCCGACGAGCCCCGGCTGGAGCGGATCCGCGTCACCGGCGGCGCGCAGTTCCATTACCCGGTCGGGATCGGTGAAGATGGCCAGCTGGGAGATCAGGATCTCTGCGGCCTCACGCAGCGCCGCCGGCGGATCGATCGAACCGTCGGTCTCGATGTCGAGCGTCAGCTTGTCGAAGTCCGTCTTCTGGCCGACGCGAGCCTGCTCGACGTTGTAGGCCACCCGCCGCACGGGCGAGAAGATCGAGTCGATCGGGATCACGCCGATCGGCTGGTCGGGAGACTTGTTCTCCTCCGCCGGGCGATAGCCCCGGCCCCGGCCGATCGTGAGGTACACCTCGAGCTTGGTCTTCTTCTCGAGTGTTGCGATGTGGGCATCCGGGTTGAGGATCTCGACTCCAGAGGGAAGGTCGATGTCCTTGGCGGTGATCTCGCCCGGGCCGGTGACCACGAGCGGGGCCTCGATCTCGGTCGCATCCGAATGCATGCGGCACACGACGCCCTTGAGGTTCAGGACGATGTCGGTCACGTCTTCCTTGACGCCTCGGATCGTCGAGAACTCGTGGGCGACGCCCTCGATCCGCACGCTGGTCACGGCCGCGCCTGCGAGCGAGGACAGCAGCACGCGCCGGAGTGAGTTGCCGAAGGTGTAGCCGAAGCCCCGATCGAGCGGTTCGATCGTGAACGAGCCACGGTTGTCGTCGACGGACTCGTTGGAGATTCGTGGGACTTGAAAGTCAAGCATCGGGGTCCTAACGTCGTGGGTTCCTGCCGCCGCCGAGGCGGCTTCCGGAGTCGTCCGGGGCGGTCTGGCCCCCGGCGACTGAAAGCTCTCCTCTACTTCGAGTAATACTCGACGATCAGCTGCTCCTGCACCGGGGCGGCGATCTCCCGCCGCTCGGGCTTGCGCAGCACCTTCGCCGTGAGCGAGTCGTGATCCGCCTGGAGCCATGCCGGCACCTGACCGGTCAACTCGGTCGCGTCGCGAATCACCTGGGTCGCGGTCGACTTCCCGTGAATCGCGATCACGTCGCTGTCGCGCAGCTGATAGCTCGGGATGTTCACGCGGCGCCCGTTCACGGTCCAGTGGCCGTGGAGGATCAGCTGCCGTGCCTGGCGCCGCGACGCGGCAAAGCCCAGGCGAACGAGCACGTTGTCAAACCGGCATTCGAGCATCCGCAGCAGGTTCTCGCCCGTGATCCCGGGCTGGCGCGAGGCTTTCTCGTAATAGTTTCGGAACTGCTTCTCGAGCACGCCGTAGTAGCGGCGGGCCTTCTGCTTCTCGCGCAGCTGGACGCGGTACTCGCTCTGCCTCTGGCGTCCGCGGCCGTGCTCTCCGGGCGGGTACGAGCGGCGCTCGACGCCGCACTTGTCAGTCAGGCAGCGCTCGCCCTTGAGGAACAGCTTCTGACCCTCACGGCGGCACTGCTTGCACTGGGCGCCTGTGTCACGGGCCATGGGGGTTACACCCTCCTCCGCTTCCGGGGACGGCAGCCGTTGTGGGCCTGCGGAGTCACGTCCTTGACGCCGGTGACCTCGAGCCCCGCGGCCTGCAGCGAGCGGATCGCGGTCTCGCGACCCGAACCCGGACCCTTGACGAACACCTCGACCTTCTGGAGGCCGTGCTCGATTCCCTTGCGGGCCGCGGCGTCGGCGGTCACCTGAGCGGCGAACGGAGTGGACTTGCGGGAGCCCTTGAACCCGGCACCGCCGGCGGATTCCCACGCGATCACATTGCCATCGCGATCGGTCAGCGACACGATCGTGTTATTGAACGAAGTCTTGATGTGAGCCTGTCCGATCGGGATGTTCTTGCGGACCCGACGGCGGCCTCGCTGGGGTCTGCGCGGAGCCGGACTCACTTCTTGGCCGCCTTCTTCTTCCCGGCGACCTGCATCCGCTTGGGCCCCTTGCGCGTGCGCGCGTTGGTCTTCGTGTTCTGGCCGCGGACGGGCAGCCCGCGGCGGTGGCGCAGCCCGCGGTAGCAGCCGATCTCCTGCAGTCGCTTGATGTTCTGCGAGCGTTCGCGGCGCAGATCCCCCTCCACAGTGACCGAGCTGTCGATCGCCTCGCGCAGCTTCACGACCTCCTCGTCGGTGAGGTCGCGCACGTAGGTGTCGGGGACGACGCCGACCTGGGCCAGCACCTGGTTGGAGGTGGAACGTCCGATCCCGTAGATGTAGGTCAGACCGACCTCGACACGCTTGTTGAGCGGGATGTTGACGCCTGCGATTCGAGCCATGCGCTAACCCTGCCTCTGCTTGTGGCGCGGATTCGAGCAGATCACGAGCACCCGCCCTCGACGGCGGATGATCTTGCATTTCTCGCACATCGGCTTGACCGACGGTCGTACTTTCACGCTGGCTTCGCTCTCGTGGTTGTGGGTGAATCCCAGTAGTTCCCTCAGCCCGGCTCTGGAGGCCGCTTCAGGCCGCCGCTACCGCGCTGAGGACCGGCACGTAGCACAAACGATTGCGCTACGAGCGCAACAAAGCATGGTAGCAGGGCGGATGTGGCTCAGGCCGCCGCCGCGCGACCGTTGCCGGCCTCGTGCCAGGGCGTCAGGATCCGAGGCCCGGACGCCGTCACGGCGACCGTGAACTCGAAATGCGCCGCCAGCGACCCGTCCTGGGAGTAGATGGCCCAGTGGTCCTCCCCCACCCGGACTGCGTGGCGGCCGGCTGTGACCATCGGCTCGACGGCCAGCACCATCCCCTCCTCCAGCTCCACTCCCGTGCCCGCGTTGCCGTAGTTCGGGATTTGGGGCTCCTCGTGCATGCTGCGGCCGATGCCGTGCCCCACCAGCGTGCGCACGATCGACAATCCCGCAGCCTCGACGTGCGCCTGGACGGCGTGCGACACGTCGCCCAGGTGGTTGCCGGGCCGACACTGCTCGACGGCGATGAACAGCGCCTCCTCCGTGGTCGCGAGCAGCTTGTGCGCCACCGGCGTGATCGGGCCCACGGCGAACGTGCGGGCTGCGTCGGCCACCCAGCCGTCGAGGATCACGCCGACGTCGACCGACAGGAGGTCGCCCCGGCCGAGGCTGTAGGTCCCCGGGATGCCGTGGACGATCATCGAGTTGGGCGAGGTGCAGATCGAGCCCGGGAAGCCCCGGTAGCCCTTGAATGCCGGCTCCGCCCCCTGCGAGAGGATGAATTTCTCCGCCGCCTGGTCAAGCTCGCGCGTGGTCACGCCCGGCCGGACCTTGCCGGCCAGCAGGTTCATGGTCTTGACCAGGATCGCGCCTGCGGCCGCCATCCGCTCGACCTCTTCCGGAGACTTCTTGATGATCACGGCTCAGACGTTTTCCTCGAGGCGCAGGGTGGCGATCACGGCCCGGATGTGGTCGTGCACGTCGGCGGCCTCCCGGGTTCCGTCGATCCGCCGCATCAGGCCCTGTTCGTCGTAGTAGTCAACCAGCGGCTCGGTCTGTTCGTGGTATACGCGCAGTCGGTTCTCGATCACCTCGGGCTGGTCGTCGTCTCGCTGGAACAGGCGCGACCCATCCTGATCGCACACCCCTTCGCGCTTCGGCGGGTCAAGCTCGATGTGGTAATTGTGACCCGCCTTGACGCACACCCTGCGCCCGGACAGGCGCCGGACCACCTCTTCGTCGGGAACGTCGATCAGCAGCGCAGTTGTCACCCGGCGGCCGAGATCCGACAGCTGCTTGTCCAGGGCCTTGGCCTGTTCGATCGTGCGGGGGAACCCATCCAGGATGAAGCCGTCCTGGGCGTCCTCCTCCTGTAGGCGCTCGCCGGCCATCGCGACGATCAGATCATCGGGAACCAGATCGCCGGCGTCCATGTAGCGCTTGGCCTTCTCGCCCAGCTCCGTGTGCGCCTTCACGTTGGAGCGCAGCATCTCGCCGGTGGCGATGTACGGCAGCTGAAAGTCAACCCGCAGACGATCGGCCTGGGTCCCCTTGCCTGCGCCCGGCGGGCCGAACAGGATCAGGTTGAGCTCGGACACAGGTGCTCACTGTATCGGGGCACAGGTGGGCGCGGGGCCTCAGCGCGCGATCACGAACTTCGACGTCACCGGCGCGGACCGGCCGCTGTCGTCTACTTCAAGAATCCCTCGTAGTTGCGCATCATCAGCTGCGCCTCGAGCTGTTTCATCGTGTCCAGCGCCACGCCGATCACGATCAGGATCGAGGTGCCTCCGAAGAAGAAGTTCGCGTTGGTCTGGTTGATCAGGACCGTAGGCAGGGCCGCGATGGCGGCCAGGAACAACGCCCCCGGGAACGTCAGACGGGCCAGGATCCGGTCCAGGAATTCGGCCGTCGGTCTGCCTGGCCTCACCCCCGGGATGAACCCTCCGTACTTCTTGAGGTTATCCGCCTGGTCGACCGGGTTGAACGTCACGGCCGTGTAGAAGTAGGTGAACAGGATGATGAAGATGCTCTCCCCGAGCACGTAGTGCCAGCTCTGGGGATTGAAGAAGCTCGCCAGGTGGGTGGCGAAGTTGTTGCGGTTCTGACCGATCAGCTGGCCGATCGTCGGCGGGATCGCCATCACGCTGGCGGCGAAGATCACCGGGATGACCCCGGCCATGTTGACGCGCAGCGGCAGATAGGTCTGGCCGCCCTGAGTCATGCGCCGGCCGATCACGCGCTTGGCGTACTGAATCGGGATCCGGCGCTGGCCCTCCTGGACGAACACGATCGCGGCCACCACGCCCACGGCGATAAACGGCATCACCACGCGGAACACCTGATCGGGATTGGTCCACCAGGCATTGATCCCGTGCGGGATGCGGGACACGATGCTGGCGAAGATCAGCAGCGAGATCCCGTTTCCGATTCCGCGCTGGGTGATCAGCTCGCCCATCCACATCAGCAGCACGGTGCCCGCCGTGAGCGAGATCACGATCAAGAACACCTTGGCGAGGGTGAAGTTCGAGATCAGGGTGGTCCCGGCCTGCTTCTCGAAGCTCCGGAACAGGAACACGTAGCCGATCGACTGCGCAAAAGCGAGCCCGACGGTCAGGTAGCGCGTGTACTGCGTGATCCGCGCCTGGCCCACCTCGCCCTCCTTCTGCAACTTCTCGAGCGAGGGAACCACCACCGTCAGCAGCTGCAGGATGATCGAGGCCGTGATGTAGGGCATGATCCCGAGCGCGAAGATCGCGATCCGTCCCAGGCCGCCGCCCGAGAACAGGTTCAGGAGACCCAGGATGTTGCTGCCGCCGAAGTTCTTCTGAATGGCGCTGACCGCGGCCGAGTTGACGCCGGGCGCGGGGATGTGGGTTCCCAGCCGGTACAGGGCCAGCACGGCCGCCGTGAACAGCACCTTGTTGCGGATCTCACTGACCCTGAATGCACCGAGGATCGTCGAGACCACGGGCTCAGTCCTCCCCGGCGGGCTCCGTGGTGGGGATCAGCTGGCAGCTACCGCCCGCCGCCTCGATCCGTTCCCGCGCGGTGTGGCTGAAGTCGTGGGCGTGAACGGTCAGCGGCTTGGTCAGCTCACCCCGGCCCAGGACCTTGACGGGAATGTCCTTCCGCGTCGCCAGACCCTTGGCCTTCAAATCCTGGAGCGTGACGCTCGCGCCCGAGTCAAACCGCGCCTCGAGGTCGTCGAGGTTGACCGGCTGCGTGTGGGTGCGGAACATCTCGAACGGCATCGACTTCTTCATATGCGGGCCGCGCAGCTTGCGCATCCGCATGTGGATCGGATTCTGGCCGCCCTCGAACCGGGCCCGGCGCTTGGCGCCGGATCGCGAGCCCCAGCCCTTTTGGCCGCGGCCCGCGGTCTTGCCCGTGCCCGAGCCCTCGCCCCGACCGACTCGCTTACGCGCCTTGCGCGACCCGGGGGCGGGCTTCAGGTTGTGCAACCCGATCCGCTCGGGAGCCTCAGCCATCCTCGCTCACCTCGACCATGTGCCGCACCTTGTGGATCATGCCGCGCGCCTGGGGCGTGTCGTTGACCTCGACCGTCTGGCCAATTCTCCGCAGCCCGAGCGAGCGAAGCGTGGCAAGCTGGCGCTTATCGGCGCCATTGCGAGACCTCCGCTGGGTGACCTTGACGGTGCTCACGCTTCAGGCTCCTCAGCCGAGGCTGGGACCGCGTCTGAGGTCCCTCGCGTCGACTCTGAGTCTCCGCTGCCGTTGGAGGCGGCGGGGACCTCAGATGTCGGTTCGGCCTCGGCGGTCGCATCGGGGGCGCCGGACGACGCCTCCGTCGTCAGCCCCAGCACTTGATTAACCGACAGCCCCCGAATTTCGGCCACCTCATCGGGCGTGCGCAGCGACTCGAGCCCGGCCATCGTCGCCTTCACCAGGTTGATCGGATTCTGCGAGCCGAGACTCTTGGACAGGATGTCGTTGATTCCGGCCAGCTCCAGCACGGCCCGGACGCCACCGCCGGCGATCACGCCGGTGCCCGGCGCGGCGGGCTTCAGCAGCACGCGGCCGGAGCCGAACACCCCGAGCGTCTGGTGCGTGATCGTAGAGCCGTGCTTGGGTACGCGATACAGGTTCTTCTTGGCGCGCTCGACACCCTTCTGGATCGCGACCGGAACCTCATTTGCCTTCCCGTAGCCGATGCCCACGATCTCCCGCTCGTCGCCGACGACCACGAGCGCCGTGAACGAGAAACGCCGGCCGCCCTTGACGACCTTGGCGACGCGGTTGATCTCGACCACGCGCTCCTGAAGATCCAGCCCGGTTGCTGAGACAGTGCGGTCACGTGCCATGGGAATCGTCCAGAGTAGCGGCTCGCAGAGCCTAGAAATTCAGTCCGCCCTCGCGGGCGCCGTCGGCGAGCGCCCGGACCCGCCCGTGGTACTTGTAGCCGCCGCGGTCGAACACGGCCTGCTCCACTCCGGCGGCCTTCGCCCGTTCGGCCAGCGCGGCCCCGACTCGCTGCGCCTGCTCCATCGGGTCGAGCGTCCGCAGCGCGGGCTCGGTCCAGGTGGCGGCGGCGATCGTGCGCCCGGACTCGTCGTCGATCAGCTGGGCGAAGATGCCGCGGTTGGAGCGGAACACGGAGATCCGCGGGCGCTCGGCGCTGCCGCGGATCTTGGCGCGGACCCGGCGGCGCCGCTTGAGCCGTCTGGCGGGAGCGGTGGTCACGGTCATGCGCGCTTGCCGACCTTCCGAGCGACGTATTCGCCCTCGTAGCGGATGCCCTTGCCCTTGTACGGCTCCGGCTTGCGCTGCTTGCGAATGAAGGCAGCGGTCTCGCCAACCCGCTGCTTGGAGGCGCCGCGCACGACGATCCGGGTCGGCTGGGGCACCTCGAACTCGATGCCGTCGGGCGCCTTCACCGAGATTGGATGGGAATAGCCGAGCGCCAGCTCCAGATCACGGCCGCGCAGCTGGGCGCGGTAGCCGACGCCCTGGATCTCGAGCCGCTTCTCGAACCCGTCGGTCACGCCGGTGACCATGTTCGCCACCAGCGTCCGCGTCAGCCCGTGCAGCGCCCGATGCTCGCCCCGGTCGGTGGGCCGGGTCACCAGCACCTGGTCGTCCTTCTGCTCGACGCTGATGTCGCGAGGGATCCGCTCCGTCAGCTCGCCCTTGGGGCCGTTGACCGTCACGCGTTCAGGCTCGATTGCGATGTTCACGCCCGCGGGTACGGGGATGGGTTGCTTGCCGATCCGGGACATCGCTACCAGACCTTAGCTACGACCTCTCCCCCGACCCCCTGCTGACGGGCCTCGTGGCCGGTCATCACACCGCGGGAGGTCGAGATGATCGCGGTCCCCATTCCGCCCTGGATCCGTGGTATGTGCGCGCTGTCCACGTAGGTCCGGCGGCCGGGCCGCGACACGCGCTCAATGCCCGTGATCACCGGCTTGCGGTCATCGGTGTACTTGAGCGTGATCGAGATCTGCTCGCCGGGCTGGTCGGGGCGGGGCGGGTGGACCTCCCAGGCCTCGATGTAGCCCTGCTCCTTGAGGATCCGGGCCAGCTCGCGCTTCAGCTTCGAGGACGGGATGGCCACGTCGTGATGCTGCGCCCTGGCGGCATTGCGCAGGCGGGTGAGAAAGTCCGAGACAGGGTCGGTCATCGACATGCGATCACCAGCTCGACTTTGTCATTCCCGGCACGTAGCCGTTGTGGGCGAGCTCGCGCAGGCAGATCCGGCACACGCCGAACTTGCGGTACACCGCGCGCGCCCGGCCGCAGCGGCGGCAGCGTGTGTATGCCCGGGTCTTGTACTTGGGTGTCCGCCGCTGGCGGACGCGTTGTGAAACCTTGGCCATGTGCTCCTAGCTGTTAGTTCGTCGCGGCCGCTTGCGGACGGCCGTCCCTGGAGAACGGCATCCCCAGCGCCTCGAGCAGCACGAACGCCTCCTCGTCGCTTGATGCCGTGGTCGTGATCGTGATGTCGAGGCCGCGCACCTGGTCGATCTCGTCGTAGTCGACCTCGGGGAAGATGATCTGTTCGCGGACCCCCATCGAATAGTTGCCGCGGCCATCGAAGGCCCGCGGATTCAGGCCGCGGAAGTCCCGGATGCGCGGGATCGCCACCGACATCAGACGATCGAGGAACTCGTAGCCCCGCTCACTGCGAAGCGTCACCGCCACGCCGACGGGCATGCCCTCCCGCACCTTGAACTGAGCGATCGACTTGCGGGCGCGGCGAACGTTGGGGCGCTGGCCGGTGATCGTCGCGAGCTGCTCGGTGGCGGCCTCGAGCATCTTGGAGTCCTGCTTGGCATCCCCGACGCCCATGTTCACGGTTACCTTCTCGATCCGCGGCGCCTGCATCGGCGTCGAGTAGCCGAAGCGCTCGATCAGCGCCGGGCGGATCTCCTCCAGGTACCTGGTCTTCAGTCGGGCAGCCATGTAGTCAGTCCAGTCTGGTTCCGCTTCGTTTCGCAATCCGATAGCGCCGGCCATCCTCGATTTCGACCCCGACTCGCGTGGGCTTGTCGTCCTTGGGGTCGACCACCATCACGTTGGAGAGGTGGATCGGGCCCTCCTTCTCGATCACGCCACCGACCTGCTCGGCGCGCTGGGCGCCCGCCACCTGCTGCGGTCGCTGGTGACGCTTGACGATGTTGAGGCCCTCGACGTAGACCCGGTTGCGCTTCGGCTCCACCCGCAGCACCTTGCCGCGCTTGCCCCGGTCCTTGCCACCGATCACGATCACTTCGTCGTCGGTCCTGATGCGCGCAGCCACTAGAGCACCTCCGGCGCGAGTGAAACGATCTTCATGAAGTTGCGCTCGCGCAACTCGCGAGCCACCGGGCCGAAGATCCGCGTCCCACGAGGATTGTTCTGATTGTCGATCAGCACGGCGGCGTTCTCGTCGAAGCCAATGTAGGTTCCATCCTCACGTCCGTAGGACTTCTTGGTCCGCACCACCACGGCGGTCACGACCTCGCCCTTCTTGACCGAGCCCTGGGGGGTGGCCTGCTTGACCGTCGCGGTGATCACATCGCCGACACCGGCATACCGCCGCCGGTGCCCGCCCTTGACGCGGATCACGAGAATCTCGCGGGCGCCGCTGTTGTCGGCGACGCGCATCCGGGTCTCGTTCTGGATCACTTGGCGCGCTCCAGCACTTCCACCAGCCGCCAGCGCTTGGTGCGCGACAGCGGCCTGCACTCACGCACCATCACAGTGTCGCCGATGTGCGCCTGGTTGGTCTCGTCGTGGGCATGCAGCGTGCGCGATGTACGCACTATCTTCTGATAGCGGCGGTGCCGCCGGGCGGTATCGATCCGCACCGTGATCGTCTTGTCGGCCCGGTCGGAGACGACTACGCCCTGCCGTGTCTTCTGGACGCCGGGCACGTGCTCACGCGGCGGCGTGGAGGCACGGCCGTGGGGCTGTGACTTCGCCTTGGCCCGGGCTCGGGCCCGCTCGGTCTGCCGCGAGGAGGCCTTGCGTTCCCGCACCTGCTGGCGTTCGGCGTGCCGCTCCTCGGCTGTGCGCGGCTCGCGGGTGGGCTGCGCCGCCGCCTTGGTGGCTCTCGCCTGGGCCCGCCGCTGCTTGGGAGTGAGGGCCTCTGCGGGGGCGGCCGCGGCCTCCGGCTCGGCAACGGGCTCGGCAGCCTCGGTCGCCGCTGCTTCGTCCGGGGTTTCAACGGTCTCTTCTACGTTCTCTGGCTCTTCACTCATATCTCGAAAGCTCTCGTTCGCGGACCACGGTCAGCGCCCTGGCGACCTCCTGCTTGGCTCGGCGAAGCCCGGCCGTGTTGTCCAGCTCGCCGGTGGCGTGCTGGAAGCGCAGCCCGAACAACTCGCGGCGCGCGGTGGCGAGGTGATCGCGGAGGTCGGCGTCGCTCATGTCGCGCAGGTCGGCGGCCGTCATCCGTTCATCCGTCCTCTCGCATCACGAACTTGGTTCGCACCGGCAGTTTGTGCCCTGCCAGCCGCATCGCCTCACGCGCCAGCGGCTCGGGAACGCCGGCGAGCTCGAACATCACCCGCCCAGGCTTGACCACCGCCACCCAGCCCTCCGGGTTGCCCTTGCCGGATCCCATGCGGGTCTCGGCGGGCTTCTTGGTGAACGGCTTGTCGGGATACACGTTGATCCACACCTTGCCGCCACGCTTGATCTTGCGGGTCATCGCGATTCGGGCCGCCTCGATCTGGCGGTTGGTCAGCCAGCCCGCGTCGAGCGCCTTGAGCCCGTATTCGCCGAACTGCACCCGGACCTGGCCGCGGGACATCCCGGCTCGCCGGCCGCGGTGCTGCTTGCGGTGCTTGACCCGCTTGGGAGACAGCATCAGCGCTCGCCTCTGCCAGCCTCGCCTGGCCCGCCACCCGCGTCGCCGCCCGATGGCCGGCCGCCGCCACGTCCGCCGGGACCGCCACCGGCTCCCCGGCCGCGACCGCGCCCACCGGGACCTCCGGACGAGCCGCCGCGACCACCGGGGCCGCCGCCACGTCCGCCGGGACCGCCACCGCGGCCCTGGCCGCCGGGACCGCCACGACCTCCTGGACCGCCGCGACCGCCACCGCGACCGCCTCGGCCGTCCCGCCCGCTGCGACCGTCGCGCCCACCGCGCTCAGGCACCTGCGGACTGGGCTCGTCCATGATCGTCAGATCCGCGCCGGTGTAGCCCTCGGGCATGATCTCGCCCTTGTTGATCCAGCACTTGACGCCGATCCGGCCGAAAGTCGTGCGCGCCTCGTGGAAGCCATAGTCGATGTCCGCCCGCAGCGTATGCAGAGGCACGCGCCCATCGGAGTAACCCTCAGTGCGGGCCATTTCCGCGCCGCCCAGCCGTCCGGAGACCTGCACCTTGACGCCCTTCGCCCCGGAGCGCATCGCGCTGGTCAGCGCGCGCTTCATCGCCCGCCGGAAGGCCACGCGATTCTGGAGCTGCTCGGCGATCGATTGCGCTACCAGGCGCGCGTCGAGCTCTGGGCGCTTGATCTCGAGGATGTTTACCTTGACCTGCTTGCCGGTGATCCGGTGCAGGTCGCGGCGCAGCTGGTCGACCTCCGACCCGGACTTGCCGATCACGATCCCGGGCCGAGCCGTGTGGATGTTGATCTCGACCTCGGTGGCGTTCTTGCGGATCGTGATGTCCGACAACCCGGCGTGGGACAGGCGGCCGATGATGTGACCCCGGATCTGCGTGTCCTCGTGCAGGAAGTCCGCGAAGTTGCGCTCGTTGAACCAGTTCGACTTCCAGTCGTGGATGTACCCCACGCGAATCGACTCGGGATGAACTTTTTGACCCATGGCAGCTATTCCTTCGGGGTGAGCAAAATCGTCAGGTGACTGGTGCGTTTCCGGATCCTGGTCGCGCGCCCCATGGCCCGCGGCCGGAACCGCTTGATCGTCGGACCCTCGTCGGCGTGCACGGCCTTGACGTACAGGTCCTCGCCGACGAGCTCGTGGTTGTGCTCAGCATTCGCGACGGCTGACTCGAGCAGCTTGCTCCAGTCCCGCGCGACCGCACGCGGCGTGTAGGCCAGGATAGCTCGCGCCTCGTCAACTGTCTTTCCCCGGATGTGGTCGCACACCAGGCGTGCCTTGCGGGCGCTCGAGCGGACGTACTTGGCCTGCGCCCGCACCACGGGTGGCGGAAGGTTGGGATCGCGCTCCGGGCGTCGCCGGCGCCGGGGTGCCGGTTCGGCCGGAGGCTCCTCACTAGCGGCCGCGCCGCGACGGCGACGCCGCGCGGGCTTCGCGGGCTCGGCTTCGGCTTCAGGCTCCTCTTCGGCCTCATCATCAGCCTCGAGCACAACCTCCGTCGCCTCCTCTGCTTCTACATCGTCCGCGGTGGGGTCGATCTCGTCGTCGGCCGTCTCGGCTGAGGGTGCGTCCGCATCCGAGGCGCCTCGCGTCGCCGCGGCTTCCGACTGCGTCTCGGACTGCGCGTCCGGGGCCTCGGCCGCGGACGCGGCCTCAGCTTCGGAGGACGGCTTCCGCTTCGACGAGCGTCGCCGACGCTTAGGCTTGGGCTCTTCTTCCGGGCTCATCTCCGCTTACCCGTGTTGGCGTGACCGCGGTACAGGCGCGTGGGGGCGAATTCCCCCAGCTTGTGTCCGACCATCGACTCCGAGATGAACACCGGCACGTGCTTGCGGCCGTCGTGCACCGCGATCGTGTGCCCCACCATCTCGGGGAAGATCGTCGAGGTTCGCGACCACGTCCGCAGCATCCGCTTCTCCCCGGAGCTGTTCATCGCCTCGATCCGCGCCATCAGGCGCGCTTCGACGAACGGTCCCTTCTTGCTCGATCGACTCAACGCTTCTTACCTCGTCTGCGGCCGCGCACGATGTAGCGGTCCGATTGCTTGCCCTTCTTGCGGGTTCGGTAGCCGAGCGTCGGCACGCCCCACGGCGTCACCGGGTGGCGGCCCGGGGTGGTCGAGCCCTCGCCCCCGCCGTGGGGGTGATCGACTGGGTTCATCGCGGTACCGCGGGTCTGTGGCCGCACGCCCAGGTGGCGCTTGCGCCCGGCCTTCCCGATCTTCACGTTCTGATGGTCGGAATTGCCGATCACGCCGACGGTGGCCCGGCACTCGCCCAGCACCATCCGCATCTCGCCCGAAGGCAGGCGGAGCGTCACGTACGCACCCTCCTTGGCCAGCAGCTGGATCCCCGTGCCGGCGGACCTCGCCAGCTGGCCGCCCCGACCCGGCGTCAGCTCGACGTTGTGCACCACCGTACCCGCGGGCATGTTCGCCAGTGGCAGGCTGTTGCCCACGCGGATGTCGGCCCCCAGCCCCGACTCCACCGTCATCCCCACCCGCAGGCGCTGAGGCGCGAGGATGTAGCGCTTCTCGCCGTCGGCGTAGTGCAGCAACGCGATGTAGGCGGAGCGGTTCGGGTCGTACTCAATGTGCGCCACCTTGGCCGGTACGCCGTCCTTGCGGCGCTTGAAGTCGATCTTGCGGTACAGCCGCTTGGCCCCCCCGCCTCGGTGACGGGAGGTCTTGCGCCCGCGCGAGTTGCGCCCGCCGGACTTCTTGAGTCCCTCGGTCAGTGCCTTCTCGGGCTCCGAGCGAGTGATCTCGGCGAAATCCGGATAGGTGACAAAGCGGCGACCCGGGGAAGTTGGCTTGGGATTGCGGATCGGCATTACTCGGCTCCCTCCAGGCCGCGGAAGATCGGAATCGTGTCGCCCTCGCGCACCTGGACGATCGCCTTCTTCCAGTGACGCGTGCGGCCCGCTGTCTGCCCGCGGCGCTTGGGCTTGCTCTTGACCGCCACGGTGCGCACGTGCAGCACCTTGACGTCGAACAGCTGCTCGATGGCCTGGCGGATCTGGGTCTTGTGCGCGCGATCGTGCACCCGGAAGGTGTATTTGCCCGCCTCGGCGAGCACGAACGACTTCTCGGAGACGACCGGACGGATGATCACCTGGCTGGCGTCCATCAGTCGCCACCTCCCGCCGCGCGCGCCACCAGCTCGGGCAGCGCGGCCTCGGAGACCAGCAGCGAGGCGGCCCCGATCACGTCGGCGACACCGGCATCGGCCACCGGCAGCACCTCGACGCGCGCGAGGTTGCGAAACGACTTGCCGGCCGCCGCCTCGTCCGCGGCGAGCACCACCAGAGTGGGCGCGTCGGCGCCCCAGTCAGACAGCAGCTCCGACGCCTGCTTGGTTGACGGCTGATCGAACCCGGAGGCATCGAACACGGCCACCGAGCCCCGGCCGGCGTGGGTGGACAGAGCGCTGCGCAGCGCGGCCCGGCGCGCCTTGCGGTTGACCTTGAGCGTGTAGCTACGCGGCGAGGGCCCGAACGCGATGCCGCCGCCGGTGAAGTGAGGCGCACGAATCGAGCCCTGGCGGGCGCGGCCAGTGCCCTTCTGGCGCCACGGCTTGGCGCCGCCGCCGGCTACCTGCCCGCGCGAGAGCGTGGACGCGGTCCCGCGGCGGCGGGCGTTCAGCTCGGCGCGCGCCGCCTCGTGCACCAGCGGCATGTTGAAGCGCGCCTCGAACGCGGCCGAGTCCAGCGAGACCTTGCCGCCGCCGAGCTTAGGGGCGGACAGGCTAGCCATCGGTCCGCACCTCCACGGTGCCGCCCTTGGGGCCGGGCACCGCGCCGCGCACCAGCAGCAGGTGCTGCCTGGGCATCACCTCGACCACCGTCAGACCCCGCTGCGTCACGCGCCCGCCGCCCATCCGGCCGGGCCCGCGCAGGCCCCTGAACACACGGGAGGGCGTCGCCGAGGCGCCGATGGAGCCGGGCGCGCGGATGTTGTGCGAGCCGTGCGACTTGGGGCCGCGCTTGAAGTTGTGGCGCTTGATCGTGCCCTGAAAGCCCTTGCCCTTGGACACGCCCGAGACCTTGACCCGGTCGCCGGCGGCAAACACCTCGGCGGTGACCGTCTGGCCCACCAACAGCTCGCCCACCTCGTCGCGGAACTCCCGCACGAACCGATGCGCGGAGGTGTCGGCCTTGCGCAGGTGTCCCAGCTCGGCCTTGGTCAGCGATTTCTCCTTGCACGGGCCGAATGCCAGCTGCACCGCCTCGTAGCCGTCCCGATCGACCGTGCGGATTCCGGTCACCGGACACGGACCGGCCTCGAGCACCGTGACCCGCTCGACCTTGCCGTCCTCCAGGAACCGCTGCGTCATGCCGAGCTTGCGTGCCAGGATCGCCGCCATCAGATGTCCTCCGCCGCGGGCGCGGTCGCACCGAGCGCGGCCGCTGGTGGATGACCAGCGAGGACGCAGTGAGCGTGGCGTGCCTGGAAGGCACGCGAGCGAGCGAGGACGTAGCTGGTCGCCGCCAGAGGGCGCTCGAATGCGGGCGTGTCCGTGGCGGGGGGCATCTCCCTACGAGGCCAGGCGAATCTCGATATCCACTCCGGCCGGGAGATGATCGAGTCGCTGCAGGGAGTCGACCGTCTTCGGCGTCGGTTGGTGGATGTCGATCAGTCGCTTGTGCGTGCGGATCTCGAAGTGCTCGCGCGAGTCCTTGTCCTTGAACGGCGAGCGGATCACGCAATAGACGTTCTTCTCCGTCGGCAACGGCACGGGACCGGAGACGCTCGCGCCGGTGCGCGTCGCCGTCTCGACGATCTCCTTGGCCGCCGTCTCAATCGCCGTGTGGTCGTAGGACTTCAGGCGAATGCGGATCTTGTTCTGGGCGATGGTTGCCACGTTTGGCTTTTCTCAATGTTGAGGGCGAGCCCCGGGCTCGGGGCCCGCCCTTGTAAAGTCGTATCTCGTCAAAACCAGGCGGCGGGCTCGCAGAGCCACGCCGCCCCATAACTACTGAATCACTTCGGTGACGACCCCGGAGCCGACCGTGCGGCCGCCCTCGCGGATCGCGAACCGCAGCCCCTGGTCCATGCGCGATCGGCTGAATCAGCTCGATCTCCATCTGGACGTTGTCGCCCGGCATGACCATCTCGGTGCCTTCCGGCAGCTTGGCCACGCCCGTGACGTCGGTGGTGCGGAAGTAGAACTGCGGCCGATAGCCCGTGAAGAACGGCGTGTGACGTCCGCCCTCCTCCTTCTTCAGGACGTAGACCTCGGACTTGAACTTGGTGTGTGGGGTGATCGATCCGGGCTTGCACAGGACCTGGCCCCGCTCGATCTCGTCGCGCTTGGTCCCCCGGAGCAGGCAGCCGACGTTGTCGCCGGCCCGGCCCTCGTCGAGAATCTTCTTGAACATCTCCACGCCGGTGACGACGGTCGAGGTCGTGTCCTTGATGCCAACGATCTCCACGGTCTCGCCCGTCTTGATGATCCCCTGCTCGATGCGGCCGGTGGCCACGGTGCCGCGGCCGGTGATCGAGAACACGTCCTCCACCGGCATCAGGAACGGCTTGTCGAGGTCACGGACGGGCTCGGGGATGTAGGTGTCGAGTGCCTCGGCCAGCTCGAGAATCTTGGCCTCGGCATCCTCATCCCCCTCCAGCGCCTTCAGCGCCGAGCCGGTGACGAACGGGATGTCGTCGCCCGGGAACTCGTACTCGGACAGCAGGTCGCGGATCTCGACCTCGACCAGCTCGAGCAGCTCGGGGTCGTCGACCATGTCGGCTTTGTTCAGGAACACCACGATGTAAGGGACGCCGACCTGACGGGCGAGCAGGATGTGCTCGCGGGTCTGCGGCATCGCGCCATCGGCCGCGGACACCACCAGGATCGCGCCATCCATCTGCGCGGCGCCGGTGATCATGTTCTTGACGTAGTCGGCGTGTCCCGGGCAGTCGACGTGCGCGTAGTGGCGATTCGGGGTCTGGTACTCGACGTGGGAGGTCGCGATCGTGATCCCGCGCGCCTTTTCCTCAGGAGCGTTGTCGATCGATTCGAACGACCGCACCTCGGTGCCGCCGAACCTCTCGTTCAGAACCTTGGTGATCGCGGCGGTCAGCGTCGTCTTGCCATGATCGATGTGGCCGATGGTTCCGACGTTGACGTGCGGCTTGTCGCGCTCGAACTTGGCTTTCGCCACTTTGGTGTCGCTCCTTCTTGCTCAGTGGTTGTGTCCGTCTGGGGACGAACTTTTCAAATATAGATGACTTCTGTCCGGCATAGCTGCTAGGCAGGCTGCAGCTCGCCGACCACCTTCTCTGCGATGTTTGCGGGCACTTCGTCGTAGCGCTCGAACTGCATCGTGTAGGTGGCGCGGCCCTGCGTATTCGACCTCAGATCGGTCGCGTAGCCGAACATCTCGGACAGCGGGACGTAGGCACTGACCACCTGTGCGTTGCCGCGCTGCTCCATGCCCTGCACGTGCCCGCGCCGCCGGTTCAGGTCGCCGATCACATCGCCCATGAACTCCTCGGGGGTGACGACCTCGACGGAGAAGATCGGCTCCAGCAGCACCGGCTTGGCCCGCTTGGCGGCCTCCTTCAACGCCAGCGACCCGGCCACCTTGAACGCGATCTCGCTGGAGTCCGTGTCGTGGTACTTGCCGTCTACCAGGGTCACGCGGACGTCGACCATCGGATAGCCGGCGCGAGGACCGTTCTCCAGCGCCTCCTCCACGCCCTTCTCGACGGCAGGGATGAACTCGGTGGGGATCGAGCCGCCCTTGATCCGGTTGACGAAGTCGAAGCCCTCGCCCGGCGCCGGCTCGAGATCGATGTAGACGATCCCGTACTGGCCCGCGCCGCCGGTTTGGCGCACGAACCGGCCCTCGACTTTGTCGGCGTGGCCGCGTACGGTTTCCCGGTAGGAGACCTGCGGCCGGCCGACATTGGCCTCCACCTTGAATTCGCGCAGCATCCGGTCGACCAGCACCTCCAGGTGCAACTCGCCCATGCCGGAGATCTCGGTCTGCCCGGTCTCCTCATTGGTGCGCACCTGGAAGGTCGGGTCCTCCTCGGCCAGGCGTCCCAGCGCGGTCGACATCTTCTCCTGGTCGGCTTTGGTCTTCGGCTCGATCGCGACCTTGATCACCGGCTCGGGGAACTCAATCGTCTCGAGCTTAATCGGCTTGTCCGGCGCGCACAGGGTGTCGCCGGTGGCGACCTGCTTGATCCCTACGCCCGCCGCGATGTCGCCGGCGAACACCTCCTTGACCTCCTCGCGCTCGTTGGCGTGCATCATCAGGATCCGGCCGATGCGCTCGGTCCGGCCGGTATTCGCGTTCAGCACGCGGGCCCCGGCCTCGAGCCGACCGGAGTACACGCGGAAGTAGGTCAGCTTGCCGACGTACGGGTCGGCCATGATCTTGTGCACGAGCGCGGCGAACGGCTCGTCGTCGGAGGCGTGGCGCACCGCCGGCTGCTCGTCACCGTTCTCGGAGCCCTTGGCGGGCTCCAGACCCTCGACCGGCGGGACGTCGAGCGGGCTGGGGAGATAGTCGACGACCGCATCCAGCAGCGGCTGCACGCCCTTGTTCTTGAAGCTCGAGCCGCACAGCACGGGAGTCAGCTTGATCTGGAGCGTGGCCTTGCGGATCGCGGCCTTCAGGCGGTCGGTCGGGATCTCCTGCTCCTCGAGGATCATCTCGAGCAGCTCGTCGTCGTAGTGGGAGAGCTCCTCCAGCAGGTGCTCGCGCGCAGCCGCGGCCGCGTCGCTCAGCTCAGCCGGAATCTCGGTGACGTCCTGCTCCTTGCCCAGCTCGTCCTTGTAAATGATGGCCTGGTTGGCGACCAGGTCGATGATCCCGCGGAAGGCCGCCTCGGAGCCGATTGGAAGCTGGATCGGGACCGGGTGCGCGCCCAGGCGGTCGACCATCGTCTGTACGCCGCGCTCGAAGTCGGCGCCGATGCGGTCCATCTTGTTTATATAGGCGATCCGCGGGACGCGGTACTTGTCCGCCTGGCGCCACACCGTCTCGGACTGCGGCTCGACGCCGGCCACGGAGTCGAACAGCGCGATGGCGCCATCGAGCACGCGCAGCGAGCGCTCGACCTCGACCGTGAAGTCGACGTGACCCGGCGTGTCGATGATGTTGATCCGGTAGCCCTGCCACTCAGCGGTGGTGGCGGCCGAGGTGATCGTGATGCCGCGCTCCTGCTCCTGCTCCATCCAGTCCATCACCGCGGCGCCCTCGTGGACCTCCCCCATCTTGTAGGTCCGACCGGTGTAATAAAGGATGCGCTCAGTCGTCGTCGTCTTACCGGCGTCGATGTGCGCCATGATCCCGATGTTGCGCGTGTTTTCCAGTGTGAACTTGCGAGGCATGAGTTTCAGTCGTGTTCGGCTTGCGGCTGGTTCCGGTCCTGTTCGCGCGTCGCGGGCCGGTTGCGGACACAAAAAAGGGCCCCATGGGCCCCTTCACGACGCGCGTGTCGGCGTGGGGCAGATTGCTATGCGGTCGGCGTCTCCATGGCGTGGATCTTCCGCGCCCGGGAGCGAGCACAGATGAACGCAACGCCGCCCGAGGCGAACTCCGAATATAGCAGAGGCCTCCCCACCTCCCGGCAGCTTTCAGACCGCGATTCGGTCGTCCCCGGACCGCGTGCGGCGGTGCTCGGCAGCGTGCTCTGCGGCGGCCTGCTGGGAGCGGTGCTGCTGGTCGTGGCCGAGTTCACCACGCTGTACCAGGTTCGCGCCGCGCCGACCTCGACCGTGGTCAGAACCGTCGGGACCGGCTCCCACAACTCCTATGCCCTGATCCCGCTGGCGCTGCTCGCGGTGCTGCTGGCGTTGGCGGTCTGGAGCGCCGCCAGCCGGCCCGCGCTCGTGGCGCTGGGCGTGCTCGGCGTGATCGCGCTGCTGATCGGCCTGATCGGCGACCTGCCCGACGCCCACGCGAATGGCCTGCTGGGATCGAGCACCACGCGGTTTGTGCTCGCCCAGTCCCGCCCCAGCGCCGGTTTCTACATGGAAACCCTGGGGGCGATCGTGCTCCTGATCAGCGCCGTGTCCGGCTTCCTGCTGCTGGGCGGACCGGTCCGCACCGGCGGGCGCCGCGGAGCGGCCGGCCGGCCGACCCAGGCCTGAGGACCGCCCGCCGCTCCCGAGGTGTCGCGGCCGATCGGGCCATCCTCCATGTGTCGCGACCGATCGGGCCACAACGGACTCACGGCCTCACCTTGCGGCGCCTCGCCCGGCGACCCGGATGGTCGGCTTCCTGACAAGTTCGCCCGGCGATCCGCGACGAACGCTTGCGATTGGGAATACCCTTCAGTAACGCGAGGGTTGTCCTGCCGCAGCCCCCGGTCCCGTGTGGTGGGCGGCCCTCGCGTTCGTTTCTCTGCCGCGGTTGCGGTCCTCAGGTGCGCGGCTGCCGCCGGGCGCGCGGCGGTTGCGGTCCCCAGGTGCGCGGCTGCGGTTCGCCGGGCGCGCGAGCGACGATGTCCGATAAGTGTGAACTATTCACACTTATCGGACATCGTCACGGGTGTCGAGCGCCACTCGACCCGCGGCGACCAGCGAAGCCCAGACCCCCAAAGGCCGAACACCCCCGACGCCAAAGCCGACACCCACGACCCCCGAAAAGGCGAAGCGCCCCCAACCAGCGGTAGTGGGCGGACGCCTTGACCGCGGCGGAGCCTCGATGTGAGGTCACGAATGGGTGTGGTCCGATTACGCGTTCTTGGCGCACTGCGTCAGCCCGTAGGCGTGTGCCTGGACGGCGAAGTTGTGGAACACTCCCGGCCCGCTGACAATCAAAAGCGGATTCGCCCTCACCTTGTTCAGGTCGGCCTGGGCGAGGTTGAGGAGGCCCGTCACCTTGGCCTGGTCGCCAGGCGGCGCGCCAAGCGCGCGGATCTGGTCGATCGTCGACTGGATACTCGGAATAAAGTCCTGTTTCACATAGCGCACGAGCTGCGGGCGCGAGGGATTGTTGCCGAGGGCTCTGCCCTGTTTGTTCCGGGCGGCGTTGGTCGCCTGGCAGATCGCATTCCCCTTCGCCAGGAACTCAGCCTTGGTGATCGAGGCCGTCGTCTTGGTGCTGCTGCTCTTGCTACTGCCGCAGCCGGCGAGCGCGACTGCGGCAACGAGGACGAACAGGCATGGCTTCACGAGATCCCGGTACATATGGCCTCCAGTTCGTGTGATACGCCAGGGCGCGACCCTACTACGACGCAAACGCCCGAGCGTGAGCCCGGGGCGCCCCGGTCGGCCCCTCTCGGAACTAGCTGCACAGGATTATGGAGCGACGAGCGGACGCCGCAGGGGGAGATTCGCCCCCGAACGGCTGTTATGCCTCCCCCGCTTGCCCCAACGCCTTCCGCCACTGAGGGGTTTCGGCCCTAGCTACCAGCGGTAGTGGGCGAACGCCTTGTTGGCCTGCGCCATGCGGTAGACGTCGTCCTTGCGCTTGAACGCAGCGCCCTGCTGCTGCTGGGCGTCGAGCAGCTCGTGGGCCAGACGCTGAGCCATCGTCTTCTCCCGCCGCTGGCGGGCGAATTGCACCAGCCAGCGAACTGCGAGCGTCCGTGCGCGTCTCGGTGGGACCTCGACCGGGACCTGGTAGGTGGCGCCGCCGACGCGGCGCGACTTGACCTCGAGCACAGGCGTCAATGCCTTGATTCCCGACTCGAGCTGCTCCACCGGGTTCTTGCCGCTGCGCTCGCCGAGAATCGCGAGCGCGTCGTACACGATCTTCTCCGCCACCGGCTTCTTGCCGTCCAGCATCACCTTGTTGATGACCTGCTGGACCATTCGGTTGCGATGGACGGGGTCGGGCTCGATCGGCCGGACCTGAGCAGCTGCGCGGCGTGGCACCGACTGACCTACTTCGCCTTCACGCCGTACTGGGAGCGCGCCTTCTTGCGGTCGCCCACGCCGGCGGCGTCAAGCGTCCCGCGGATCACTTTGTAGCGGAAACCGGGGAGGTCCTTGACCCGGCCCCCGCGGACGAGCACCACCGAGTGCTCCTGCAGATTGTGGCCCTCGCCAGGGATGTAGGCGCCGACCTCCATCCCATTGGTCAGCCGCACGCGCGCGACCTTCCGCAGCGCCGAATTGGGCTTCTTGGGCGTCGTCGTGTACACGCGGGTGCAGACGCCGCGGCGCTGGGGCGCGGCGACCTTCTTCTTGCGACCCTTCCCGGACTTGAGGCCGGGCGTCGCAAGCTTCTTCTTCGGCGCGGTGCGCCCCTTTCGGATCAACTGGCTGGTAGTCGGCATGCGGAGCGCAAGCGTAGCAGGGGTCCAGTGATCGTCCCCGCCGGTCATGAAGCCCGCCGCCGGCCAGCTGCGCCCGGTACAAGGCCGGCCGCAGGCGAACCCGCGGCCGCACCCTAAACGAGCAGCGACCACGTCGCCAGCGCGGCGTGCTCAGAGGTTGTCGAGGATCGCGACTCGCTCCCGGGCCAGGCAACGCGGGCGATGATCGACCGTCAGCCAGCGCGCCCGAGGCTCGATGCTCAGACCGCACCGGGGACAGTTCAGATGCACGCCCGGCTGTAATTGCGGCGCCCCCTCCCGGCCCAGGCCCTCACTACCTCACCGGGCCACCATGCACTTGGTCCGGCCGGCCGCGGCGCGCCGAAGGCTCGCGGAGCGCCGCCGGCCGGCCGGCGTTGTTGGGGAATTCGTCTACCGCCGAAGCGGGGTAGCGAGCGGGTGGCGAAACCCCCAGCGTGGTCGCGCGGGTTGCCCGCCGGAAACCCCTCAGGGCTATGTAAATTTCGATTCGCCCGCACGTGCGAAAATGCCGCGGCGGCCATCCGTCGCTGCTAATGCCGCGGCGCCTATCCCTCGCTCCACCAGTCACGCCGATGCCTACTCCCTCCCCCAGCACCCGTCCGTTCGGAGAGGCGCTGCGCGCACTGATGCGGGAGGGCGGGCTGACCTATCGGGGCCTGGCCGATGCCACCCGTCAGTCGGACTCCAAGGGGCTCACGCACGCCCACATCAACATGCTGGCCAACGGGCACGACAAGCCCTCGATGCGAGCGATGGAGCTGATCGCCGAGGCCTGCGGTGTCGAGCCGACCTATTTCGCCGAGTACCGGCTTGCGGCCGCGATGCGAGAGCTCGACCCGTCCGAGGTCGGGCTGGAGCGGGCGCTCGAGAACCTCAACGCTCGGCTCGGCGCCCGGCGAAAAGCCGGTGCCAGAGGACCAGCAGCGCCACGGCCGCGAGCGCGACCTCGTCCCACCGGGTAGCCAGCGGATCGATCGGCGTCAACGCGAGCGCGAACAGCGCCGCCCACACCGCCCAAGCCGCCTGCACGCCAGGGCGGGTCACTTCGGGGTAGCGCCACATCGTCCGGCTCAGACGTCCCGCGAAGAAGCCCAACTCGTGCTCCTCGCCCAGCACGCGGGCGGTGGCCGACAGCGCCAGCAGCGCCAGCACGAACACGAGATAACCGAGCGGCATCAGCACAAGCCGGAGCCGACGGCGCAGCTGAACGAGAGCCGTGGCCACCACTTAAACCCCCACGCCCGCGAGCGCCTCGTCGACGGCCATGCACGCAACTCCGACCGCGTCTGCTACCGGCTGGTAGGTCACGCGACCGCCGGCCACGTTGACGCCCAGCCGCAGACCCGGATTCTCGGATATGGCTGCCAGCACGCCAGACCCAGCCAGGTGCAGCACGTAAGGCATCGTCGCGTTCGTGAGCGCATACGTCGAGGTGATCGGCACCGCGCCGGGCATGTTGGTCACGCAGTAGTGGGTGATTCCGTCCACCTCGTAGGTGGGGTTGGTATGGGTGGTGGGCCGAGAGGTCTCAAAGCAGCCACCCTGATCGATCGACACGTCGACCAGCACCGCCTGCGGCTTCATCAGCCCCAGCTGCGCCCGCGTCACCACCCGCGGCGCCCGCGCACCGTGCACCAGCACGGCCCCGATCACGAGATCCATGTCCGGCAGCCGCTCCTCGATCGACAGGGTGGTGGCGAAGCAGGTATCGGCCCGGCCGCCGAACGCCACATCGAGCTCGCGCAGCCGATCGATGCTGCGGTCGTACACGTACACGGTCGCCTCCATGCCCAGGGCGATGAACGCGGCGTGCATCCCAACCACGCCGCCGCCGATGACCATCACGTTGGCCGCGGCCACGCCCGGCACGCCCCCCAGCAGGATGCCGCGTCCGCCGAGTGGCTTCTCCAACATGAACGCGCCCGCCTGGGTCGCGATCTTGCCCGCCACCTCCGACATCGGCGCCAGCAACGGCAGCCGGCCGTTCAGATCCTCCACCGTCTCGTACGCGATGCACGTCGCGCCCGAGTCCATCAACCGCCGAGTGAGCTCCGGATCGGCCGCCAGGTGCAGATAGGTGAACAGCATGTGGCGCGGCTCGAGCAGCGAGACCTCGGCGGGCTGGGGCTCCTTGACCTTCACGATCAGATCGGATGACTCGAACAGCGCCTGGGCATCGGGCACGATCGAGGCTCCCTGAGCCGCATAGGCATCGTCGGTGATCGCCGACCCGAGCCCGGCGCCGCTCTGCACCAACACCTCGTGGCCCGCATCGGCCAGCTCCCGCACGCCGGCGGGAGTCAACGCCACCCGATACTCGTCCGTCTTGACCTCCGTGGGGACACCGACCCTCACGACACCAGCTCCCTTCCGCGCAACGCCAGCCAGAACTCGATCCGATCCCGCGCGCTGCCCAGATTGCGCCCGGTCAACTCCTCCACCCGGCGGATGCGATACCGCAGCGTGTGCCGGTGGCAATAGAGACGGCGCGCGGCCCGCTCCCACTGCCCGTTCTCCTCGATAAACGCTTCCAGCGACCGCATCAGCTCGCCGCCGTAGTGGCCCTCGGAAGCCTCGATCGGTCCCAGAATCGAATCGCAGAACAGCTTCAGCGCGTCGTCGTCCTGCAGCGACAACAGCAACTGGAACGAGCCGAGGTCCTTGTAGCAGGCGACCCGCGCTGACCCCGGCGGCCCGTCGTTGCCGTTGCGACCCGATCCGTTGGCGGCCGAGGCGGTGTCCGCGAAGCCAACCGCCTCCATCGCACAGCGGGCCTCCTGAAAGCTGCGCCGGGCATCGCCGCCGGGCACCGCGCGACCGACTCCGACGGATAGCGAGGCCCCCAGCTCGGTCGCCACGCGCGCGCCCACCCGCTGGGCCAGGCCGAACAGCTCCTCCTCCTCCATCCCGGGCACCAGCGCGCAGGTCAGCGCGCCGCTGGAGGCCACCAAGCCCTGCGCGGCATCGTCACGCAGCGCCACCGACAGCGCGGTCTCGGCCGGCGCCGGTGAACCCCGGCCCCCGGACGGCCGCTCCACGACGATCGCCGCCACCCGCTCGGCCAGGCCGAACGGCTCCAGCCGCCGCGCCAGCTCGACTCCGGACAGCTCGCCGCGGACGACGGCCGCCAGCACGTCGCCCGCCAGGCGCCGCTCGGTATCCCCCGCCACCCGCGAGCGCAACAGCTCGAGCGCGACGATCGTCACCGCCTGGTGCAGGGTCAGGCGATCAAAGTCGCTCAGCGGCCCGGTGTCCTTGACCGCGACCAGCCAGGCCTCCGGAACCCGGCCCGGCGCGGAGCTGGAGCCAGGGGTCCCGTCCGCCGCCACCGGCAGCGCCAGCGATCGGCTGCCCTCCTCGCCGCTGGGCATAAACGCTCGGGCTTCGCGACGCCGCCCGCGATCGCGCATCTCCGTCCCCAGCGAGCTGACGGCCTCCTCGGACAGTGGCCGGCGAAACGCGTGCTGCGCCAGCGGTTCGCCGCGCGGGTCGAACACCAGCACGGTGGCACCGATAAGGGTCGCCAGCGTTCCGGCCAGCGCGTCGATACCGCGCTCGGACAGAACGATGCGCTCCAGCCGCTCCTGCGCGGCTAGCGCCCGACGGAGCACCGCGTATTGCTCGTTGACGAGCTGCGTGAACGCCGCCTCGGTAACCGCGATGAACGGGACCTCGTAGGGGACCTCGAACACGGGGAATTCCCGCTCCCGCGCGGCCTCGACCAGCGCCGGCGGCACGGTCTGGTGGCGAAAGCCGGTGCCGAACCCCACTCCGGCCAGCTGGTGGTCTACCAGCCGCAGGACGAACTCGCGCAGCTCCTCGTCGGTCGACAGCTGCATGCCGGTGGTCAAAAGGATCTCTCCGCCCGAGAGCCACGGCGTGGGGTCGAGCAACTCGGAGATGTGCACCCAGCGCACCGGCAGGTCGAGACCGCCATCGCCCGCCACGAGCCTGACCTCGAGATCCGACAGCAGGTCGCGGACGGTGAGCATCAGTGGGTGTGCACGTGCATCCGGTCTCCGGCATCGGTGAGCACGCCCCTCAGGATCGACTCGATCTCCTCGAACTGTTCCGGCCCCGCGATCAGCGGCGGCGCCAGCTGGATCACCGGATCGCCGCGGTCATCGGCGCGGCAGATCAGCCCACGCCGGTACAGCTCGCCTGATAGGAACCCTCGCAGCAGTGTCTCGGATTCCTCCTCGTCGAACGATGCCTTGGTGTCCTTGTCCTTGACCAGCTCGATCGCCTGGAAGTAGCCGGCGCCGCGCACGTCGCCGACGATCGGCAGGTCGCGCAGCGACTCCAGCATGGTCCGGAATCGGGGTTCGTTGGTCCGGACGTTGTCCAGCACGCGTTCGCGCTCGAGCGCGTCGATGTTGGCCATCGCGATCGCGGCGCACACCGGGTGCCCGCCGAAGGTGAAGCCGTGGGTGAAGCTGTTGGTCCCGTCCATGAACGGCTCCGCCACGTGATCGGCAATGATCACCGCTCCCATCGGTGCATACGCGCTGGTCAAGCCCTTGGCCGTGGTGATGATGTCGGGCTGATAGCCGAACCGGTCGGCGCCGAACCACTCGCCGAGCCGGCCCCAGGAGCAGATCACCTCGTCGGAGATCATCAGCACGTCGTACTCGTCGCAGATCTCCCGCACTCGCTGGAAGTAGCCCTCCGGCGGCGGGAAGCAGCCACCCGCGTTCTGCACCGGCTCGAGGATCACCGCGGCGACCGTGTCCGGCCCTTCGAATTCGATCCGCGCGGCGATCGTCTCCGCCAGGTCGCTCTCGCTGAGACCGAACGGCAGCCGGTACACGTTCGTGTTCGGGACGTGACACCCGCCCGGCGCCAGCGGCTCGAACGGAGTCCGCAGCTCGGTGATGCCGGTGGCGGACAGGGCACCCAGCGATGTGCCGTGATAGGCGATCTCGCGAGCGATCACCTTGGTCTTGGTGGCCTTGCCGCGGAGTTTGAAGTACTGGCGGCTCAGCTTCAGCGCCGACTCCACGGCCTCGCTGCCGCCGCTGGTAAAGAACACCCGGTTCAGCTCGCCCGGGGCGAGCTCCGCGATCCGTGTGGCCAGCTCGATCGCCGGCGGATGGGCGTAGGACCAATTGGTGAAGAAGCCGAGCTCCTTGGCTTGGTCGGCGCCCGCCTGGGCGATATCGCTCCGGCCGTGTCCGATGTTCACGCAGAACAGCGCCGCGAGCCCGTCCAGGTAGCGGTTGCCGCGATCGTCGTACACGTAGCACCCCTCGCCCCGGACGATGATCGGCACCGGCGCATCGGCGTAGGCCGACATGCGCGTGAAATGCAGCCACAGATGGCGACGGGCGGCCTCCTGCAGCGTCTCGTTCCCCAACCCGACTGCCGCATCAGTGCTCGCCATTGATCACCTCGAAAATCCGTTCGCCGTTTTGTACAACGGTATCGGGCCCCAAAAGTTGACTCAATTATCCGCTTCGGCCCTAGACCGATGCAAGCTTTGTCCCAGGCGCTGCATTGGGATAGAGCGCTCCGCCCCCAAGGGGCTCCGCGCCGGGTTGGGCCCTGAAACAATCGAGCCTGTGGCGCCGCCAGGTTGGAGCGAGGCACTCCTAGAGCGGATTCGAGTCCGCTACGGCTGGACGATCTTGGGCGCCAACCTGCTCGGGACCCTCGTTGTGTTCGTGCTGCTGCAGGTCGTGCTGCCCGGCCCCCACGTCCGCCATGCGGACACCGCCAGGCTCTTGAGCACAATCGCGTTTCTCGTGTCGATCGCGGTTGGCTTCCCGCTCACCTGGCGCTGGTCGGCGCGCAGGTGGAAATCCACCACTCGGTGGCTGAGCGAACAGCGCGAGCCCACCGAGCGAGAGCGCGAGCTCACGCTGCGCTTCCCGCTGACGCAGCAGGGGATCGTCGCGATCGTCTGGGTGGTCGCGGCGCTGGAGTTCGCGGCGCTGACGCTCCCGTTCTCCGCCCAGCTGGCCTTCAACGTGCTCGTCACCGTGCTGCTCGGCGGTCTGGTCACCTGCGCGCTCGGCTTCCTGATCGCGGATTACCAGCTCCGCCCGGTGTTCGCCGCGGCGCTCGCCGGCGGAGTGCCGTCGCGACCGCAGCTGCCCGGGGTGTCGGCGCGCACCCTTCTGACCTGGGCCCTGGGGACCGGAGCCGTGCTCGTCGGAATCGTCACGATCGGGATCGGCGGCCTCAACGAGCCACGTTTCACGCGTGAGCGCCTGTCCGTCGCGGTGCTGGCGCTGAGCGCGATCGGCCTACTCGTCGGGCTGGTGACGATGGCCGGCCTGGCGCGATCGCTGGCGGAGCCGATCGAGCGGCTCCGATACGCCGTCGGCCGGGTCGCGGCGGGCGACCTGGAGCAGGAGGTGACGGTCGACGACGGCAGCGAGATCGGCCTGCTCCAGGCCGGCTTCAACCGGATGCTGGCGGGGCTGCGAGAGCGCGAGCGCCTGCGTGACCTGTTCGGTCGCCAGGTCGGCGAGGACGTCGTCCGCCATGCCCTTGAACGTGGGGTCGAGCTCGGCGGCGAGGCCCGCGAGGCGGCGGTGCTGTTCATCGACCTGGAGGGCTCGACCCGACTGGCCCACACGCGCGACCCGGCCGAGGTCGTCGCCCTGCTCAACGATTTCTTCGCCATCGTCGTCGAGGTCGTGGCCGCGCATCGCGGCTGGGTCAACAAGTTCGAAGGCGACGCCGCGCTGTGCGTGTTCGGGGCGCCGCTCCCCGACCCGGGCGCCGCGGACGGGGCGCTCGCCGCCGCCCGCGAGCTGCGCGACCGCCTCGCCGCTGAGGTGGGCCAGATCCGCGCAGGCATCGGCGTATCGGCCGGCCGGGTGGTGGCCGGCAACGTCGGCGCGGCGCGGCGCTTCGAGTACACGGTCATCGGCGATCCGGTCAACGAGGCCGCGCGCCTGACCGAGCTGGCCAAGCGTACGCCTGAGGGCGTGCTCGCGTCCGCGGCGGCCCTGTCCCGCGCCACCGAAGGCGAGGCCGAGCACTGGCGGCCCGGCGACGAGGTCGAGCTGCGGGGGCGCTCGGTGGCCACCGCCACCGCGATCCCGGCGTAGTCCGTGAGGCGTGGCCGAGCGCGACGTCAGCTGGCGGCCGCGCGGACCGGCGCCGGCATCAGCCAGGCCGCCACCAATACCAGGCCGAAAGCCAGGCACTGCACCACCAGCGATAGCGGGTTGCCCGCGAGGGGATCGCCGAACACGATGATCCCGCCCACGATTCCCGCCACATTCGCGGCCGTGCCCGTCACGGCGATCACCGGCACCGCTTCGCCATCCTGGAGACCTTTGGCCGAGGCGTAGAACGCCGCCACCGAGGCGACGACCGTGATCAGCGTCCACGGGCTGAGCAGTCCGAGGATCCCGGCCGCCCCGACCTCACCTGAGATCGCCTTGATCGCCACGTCGGAGACACCGAACAGGATGCCCGCCGCGGCTCCCAACATGAAGCCGTGGTGCTCGCTGGGGGCACCGATGCGCGGGCCCATGATCAGCAGCGTTCCGGCCGTGATCAGCAGCGCCTCGAACGAGATCATCCCCGGAACCGAAAATCTTGATTGCACGCCATGAGCGGCGGGCAGCGTCACGCCCAGCAGAATCAGCCCGAGCGCCGTCATCGCCAGCCCGATCCATTGACGGCGGCCGATCCGCAGACCGAACATCCGCTCGGCCATCACCGCCAGCAGGACCACCCCTCCGGCCAGTACGGACTGCACCACCGACAGCGGCGCCAGCGACATCGCGGCGACGTGGAACCCCCACGCGATCGCGGCGATCAGCATTCCGAGGGCGAACAGGCGCGAGGCGAACAGCGCCCGCGCGCACCGCAGCGGCCGGCGCATGTCGACCGGCGGCGCCGCGCACGCCCCGCGATGCTTGTACAGGAACCCGACGTTCGTCGCCAGAGCGCAGGCGAGCGCGAGGAGAATGCCGAACAGGGGAGTCATCGATCAGAACCTGGAGCGGAAGCCAACGGCACGGTGCGTAGCCTCAGGCTCGGTACTCGGCACCGCACATGACGCTCTTGAATCCGCTCTCCCAAGTACAGCAGATCTTCGGTGCGGTAACAGCCACCGTGCCGGTGGGAGGCCGCAGCGGGCTCGCATGTCCCAGAATCTGCCGTATGCAAATAAGGGCCGCATATGAGTTCCGAGGCCGCATATGAGTTCCGGAGCCCAGATCGTGGGTAAGCCGCTGCTGCTGATCGACATCGACGGCGTGATCTCGCTGTTCGGTTTCGACCCGGTCCAGCCGCCGGCTGGCCGATTCGAGATGGTGGATGGGATCGCCCATTTCCTTTCGGCCACCGCGGGCGAACACCTGCGCGCGCTGTCGCGCGAGTTCGAGCTGGCGTGGTGCAGCGGGTGGGAGGAAAAGGCCAACGAGTACCTGCCATTGGCGCTCGGGTTACCCACAGAGCTGCCTCTCGTACCGTTCGACGATTGCGATCGGCCCCCGAGCGCCCATTGGAAGGTCGCCGGGATCGAGGCCTACGTGCCGCCGTCGCGACCGCTGGCCTGGGTCGACGACGCCCATGACCACCGCTGCCACGCCTGGGCCGAGGCCCGCCCGGCGCCGACGCTCCTGGTCGGCACCGAGCCGGCGCTCGGGCTTACGGCCGCGCACGTGCGGGAGCTGATCGCCTGGGGGCAGCGCGCCCGCGGCCCTTAACCAGTGGTGAGGCCCTGACCGATGAACACGCAGTCGGTGCCGGCCAGGAACTGACCCCGAGGACGACCCGCTAGCTGTAGTCCCCAAACGCGCCGTGCCGCCCGGCTCCGGCCCGGAAGCGCTCCAGGCCGGTCTGGACCTCCTCCAGCGAACGCAGTCCGTGCGCCAGCTCGTTGGCGATCGCGGCCGGCTCCTCGAGACCGTCCTGCTCCAGCAGCGACAGCCGGTCCTCCCGCAGGCAGGCCTGGGGGAACCGGGCCAGCTCCCGGGCCAGCTCCTCGGCGGCGGAGCGGCTCGTGCCCGCCGGCACCACCCGGTTGGCCAGCCCCATCGCGAGTGCCTCATGCGCCGGGACCGGACGCCCGGTCAGGACCATGTCCATCGCCTGGCTCGTCCCGATCAGTCGTGGCAGCCGCACGGTCCCGCCGTCGATCAGTGGCACCCCCCAGCGGCGGCAGAACACGCCGAACACGGCGTCCTCCTCCACCACCCGCAGATCGCACCACAGCGCCAGCTCCAGCCCTCCGGCCACCGCGTGGCCCGCGACCGCGGCGATCACCGGCTTGGACAGCCGCAGCCGGGTCGGGCCCATGGGGCCGTCGCCGTCCGCCGCCACGCGATTCCCGGCTTCGGTGCCGGCTGCCTTCAGGTCGGCCCCGGCACAGAACACCCCGCCTTCGCCGTGCAGCACCGCCACCCGCGTGTCTGGATCGGCCTCGAACCCGCGGAACGCCTCGGCCAGCGCGGCGGCCGTAGCCCCGTCCACCGCGTTGCGCCGCTCGGGCCGTGACAGCAGCACGGTGCTCACCGGCCCGTCCCGCTCCACCCTCACGGCCCCGCTCACGCCGCTCCCACCGCCCGGCGCACGAACGTCCGCAGCGCCTCGAGGATCTCCTGAACGGCGGGCTTGGCGCCCGCCAGCGGCGACAGCGGTCCCACCAGCGCCTCGCCACAGCCCCCGACCAGCGCCGCGGCGGTCAGGTCGGCGTTCTGGTCCGGAATCTCGCCGTCCGCGATCCCCGCGCGCAGGGCGTTCGCCGTGAGCTCGCGATAACGCTCGCGATACGCCAGGCGCTCGGCGTCGACCATCGGATCGACCGGTTCGGCGATCAGCGCCCAGGCCAGCCGCGGCCGTCGCAGCGCCCGCCGCGCGAACGTGGCCAGTACCGTCTCCAGCCGGTCGACGTGCGCGGCATCGGCGGGCATCTCCTCCCCCGCTGCCCGCATCGCCTGAAGCTCGCGGTCGCACACCGAGCGGAACAGCTCCACGAACAGCTCCTCCTTGGACGCGAAGTGCCGGTACAGCGTCCCGGACGCCACCCCGGCGCGCTCGGCGATCGCCACAACCGAGGCGGCGCTGTACCCGCCGTCCTCGATCAGCTCCTGGGCTGCCCGCAGCAGCCGCTCGCGAGTGGGGGTTAGGACCTCTGTCACCGGCCGTAGTCCCCGAACGGCTCGTCTCGCTGACGCACCGCGTGCCCCCACCCCTCGCGCGCCGCCAGCCCCTGGAACGCGTAGCCCTCCTTGGTGTGGCGCGTGATTCCGTCGAACACGGTCCCGATCACCTGGGTGGCGTGCAGTCCCTGGGAGTACAGGGATTGGTTGACTAGCAGCTTCATCATCTGCAACTGATTGACCGGCAGCCGCCCGATCCGTTCCACCAGCGCCTCGGTGCGCTCGTCGAGCTCCGCGGCCGGGGGCGCGTCGATCGCAAGTCCCCACTCCAGCGCTTGCGCCCCGGTCAGCGAGTCACCGGTGAACAGCAGCCGCTTGGCCCGCTGCGGTCCGAGGCGGTAGGCCCACATTGAGGTGGTCGGCGAGCCCCATACGCGCGCCGGCGGGTATCCGATCTTGGCGTCGGCCGCGATCACGAGCAGATCGCTGCACAGCGCCATGTCGGTGCCCCCCGCGACGCAGAAGCCGTGGACCTTGCACACAACCGGCTTGGAGCAGTGGAACAGCGACATGAACGCTCGGACGTTGCGGCTCATCATCGCGTAATCGACCATCGGGTCCCACACCCCGGCCGGGTCATGGTTGGCCATCATCACCAGCGGGTCGAGCGGCGAACCAGGGGGGCGGCCGCGCCCGGCCCGTCGCCGAGCCGGCCCCTTCCCTCGGCGCTCTCGACCAGGTCATAGCCGCCGCAGAACCCCTTCCCATTGCCGGACAGCAGCACCACGTGGACCGCCGGATCCAGGTCCGCCAGCTCGACATGCCGCTCGAGCTCGCTCACCAGCTCCCGCGTGATCCCGTTGCCGCGCGCCGGCCGGTCCAGGGTCACTCGCGCGACCCGGCCGGTGACCTCGTATTGGACCGAGGTCATACCGGAAATGCGCGCTCGATAATCGCCTTGGCGTCGACGCCGGCTGGGAGCGTGCCATACGCCCGGCCACTTTCGCCGCCGAGCCGTGCGGCGCAGAACGCATCAGCGACCGCGGCCGGGGCATGGCGGACCAGCAGCGATGCCTGGAGCGCCAGCGCCAGCTCCTCCACCACGCGTCGGGCCTGGAATTGGGGGTCATCGCTGGCGAACACCGCCTCGCACTGCGCTCGCACGCGGTCCAGATGGGCGTCGAGCCGGGCATCGCCGCCTGCGGCCAGCTCGCACTCGGCCAGAAACGCGGGCAGACCCTCGGGCTCCTTGACCATCGCCCGCAGGACATCGAGCGCGGCCACGTTGCCTGAGCCCTCCCAGATCGAGCCCAGTGGTGCGTCGCGGTAGATCAACGGCATCCCGGAGTCTTCGACGAAGCCGTTACCGCCTAGGCACTCGAGTGCCTCGCCGGCGTGCCCGGCGGCACGTTTGCACACCCAGTACTTCATGACCGCGGTGCCGAACCGCCGAAACGCGGGCTCGGACTCCGAGTCGTAGCTCCGCGCGATCCGCATCGCCGACGCGGTCGCGGCTTCGGACTCGATCGCCAGGTCCGCCAGCACGTTGCGCATCGCGGGCTGTTCCACCAGCAGCGCGCCGAACGCGGACCGGTGCCGGGCGTGGTGCACGGCCTCGAGCGTGCCCCGGCGGATGCCAGTGGCCGCGCCTAGCAGGCAGTCGAGCCGGGTGTGGTTGACCATCCGGATGATGGCCGGCACGCCCCGGCCCTCCTCGCCGATCAGGCGTCCGTGAATCCCGCGGAACTCGACCTCGGAGCTCGGCAGCGAGCGCGTGCCCAGCTTGTCCTTGAGCCGCTGGAACTCCATCCCGGGGCCTCGCCGGACCAAGAAGCACGACAAGCCCCCAGGCGCCTGGGCCAGCACCAGGAACACGTCGCACGGTGGATAGGAGCAGAACCACTTGTGTCCGTGGATCTCGAAGGTGCCGTCGTCGAGCGGCTCCGCCCGGGTGATGTTGGCGCGCACGTCCGAGCCGCCCTGGCGCTCGGTCATCGCCATGCCGGCCAGCGCCCCCGAGTGGTAGTCGGGCTTGGTCAGCTGCGGCTCCCACTCCGCGGCCAGCTCGGGCGCGCCGTCGCGCAGCGCCGGCACGGCGGCGTAGGTCATCGACACGGGGCACATGACTCCGTCGTTGGCGTTCCCCCACAGACAGAACAACGCCCCGCGCACCACGTTGGCGCCCGGCTGGGGGTCCCGCCAGGGAAGGCTGTGGATTTCGCGCTCGATCGCGCCCCGCAGCAGCCAGTGCCACGACGGGTCGAGCTCCACCTCATCGATCCGGTTGCCGTACCGGTCGTGGGTGCGCAGGATCGGCAGATTGCGCTCGGCGCGCTTGCTGTGCTCGAGCGTCTCGGCGCTCCCGGCCACAGCGCCCGTCTCCCGCGCCCGATCGACGCCCCATCCGCCCCCCTCGCGCTCGAGCGCCTCGCGCAGCGGCAGGTCGGCCTCGAACAGGTTGATTGGCTGAAGGGGTGGCGCCTGGTTGCGGACCTCGCGTTCAGGACTGGTGACGTCGATCGTGGCCATGGTCGCTCCTAGTTGATCCGGCGCCTAATGGGCAGAGGGCGCGCGCGTGAATCCAGATTCACATGCTAGTGAATCCTGATTCACACGGCAAGGCTACGACCGTGGTCTGGGTTGGCCAGCCGGCGGCGGGGGCCGCTTTCGCGACCCCCGCGCGCACCGACTCTCTCATCAGCCGAGCAGCGAGCCGCCCAGCGTGTTGAGCTGTCCAGTGATCGACTGGTTGCCGGCGCTGGCATTGCCGCCGGTGGCGTTGGCGTTACCGCCGTCGCCACCGTAGGCATCGCCACTCGACGCGCTGGTGTTACCACCCGTCGAGCTCACGCCCGGCTCAGGTGGCTTCGGCCCTGGCTGGGGCTCGGGCCCACAGCCACACTGCTGACCGCCACCCTGCGGCGGGCCCTGCGGACCCTGACCGCCCGGCGTCTGGACAAGACCCCCGACCGGGCCGGGCACCTGGCCCCAGCCGAGGCTCGGCAGACCGATGGCAACCGAGTTGCCATTGCCGATCTGCACGTTTCCGGTGGAGGCGTTCCCGCCCTTACCACCGGTCGCACTTGGCATCACCGCCGTTGGCGGTGTTGTTGCCCTGCGTGGTGGTCGACTGATTCGACTGACCACCGGGGCCGTCTGGCCCCTTCGGACCCATCGGACCCTGGTCGCTGCCCGAGTTGAACTGCCCGCTCAGCGACTGATTTCCGGCCCTGGCATTGCCACCGGTGGCGTTGGCGTCACCGCCGTTACCTCCGAAGGCATCGCCGCTCGACGCGCTGGTGTTTCCACCCGTCGAGCTCACGCCGCCCTGGGGCGGGCCCTGCGGACCCTTGCCGCCCTGGGGCATACCGAGGTCCGGCATTTCCGGACCGGGGCCCTGGCCGAAGCCGCCCAGACCAACGGCAAGCGAGTTGCCGTTGCCGAACTGCTTGTTGCCGGTGGAGGCGTTCCCGCCGTTACCACCGGTCGCACTGGCATCACCGCCGTTGGCGGTGTTGTTGCCCTGCGTGGTGGTCGACTGATTCGACTGACCACCGGGGCCCTGAGGCGGGCCCTGCGGTCCCTTCGGACCGTACGGACCCTGCGGGCCACCGGGAGGCGGACCCTGCGGGCCGTGCTGCCGACCATGGCAGCGGTGGTGCCGCTTCTCGTGGTACGGCTGGCCCTGCGGTGGACCCTGCGGACCGTACCCGCCCTGCGGTGGACCTTGCGGACCGTAGCCGCCCTGCGGTGGACCTTGCGGACCGTAGCCGCCCTGCGGTGGACCTTGCGGACCACACGGACCCTGCGGGCCCTTACCGCCCTGCGGCGGACCCTGCGGACCGTAGCCACCCTGCGGCGGACCTTGCGGGCCCTTCGGACCGCATGGACCCTGTCCACCCTGCGGCGGACCCTGCGGTCCCTTTCCCCCTTCTGGCGGGCCCTGAGGACCCTTGCCGCCCTGCGGTCGGGCTGTGTTCAACTGGCCAGTCGCCGACTGGTTGCCGGCCTGGGCGTTGCCGCCGGTGGCGTTGGCGTTGCCGCCGTTACCACCGTAGGCGTTACCGCTCGAGGCGCTGGTGTTGCCACCCTTCGAGCTCACGCCCTGCTGACTTCCGCCCTGCGGCGGACCCTGGGACAGGCCGAGCCCCGGCTTCTCTCCGCCGGGACCCTGGCCCGAGCCGTAGCTCGGCAGACCGATGGCAACCGAGTTGCCATTGCCGATCTGTACGTTCCCGGTGCGGGCATTCCCGCCGTTACCACCGGTCGCGTCGGCATAACCGCCATTAGCGGTGTTGTTGCCCTGGGTCGTGGTCGACTGATTCGACTGACCACCAGGACCCTGCGGACCCATCGGGCCACCCGGACCCATCGGGCCACCCGGACCCATCGGACCGCCGGGGCCCTGGGGGGCTTGAGGGCCCTGCGGATCATGGTTGCTGCCCGAGTTGAGCTGGCCGGTCAGCGACTTGTTGCCGGCTTGGGCGTTGCCGCCGGTGGCATTGGCGTTACCGCCGTCGCCACCATTGGCATCGCCACTCGACGCGCTGGTGTTACCACCCGTCGAGCTCACGACCGGCTCAGGCGGCTTCGGACCCGGCTTGGGCCCGCAACCGCACTGCTGACCACCGTCCTGCGGCGGACCCTGCGGCTGGCCGACGTCCGGCTTCTGTCCGCCGGGACCCTGGCCTGACAGACCGATGGCAAGCGAGTTGCCATTACCGATCTGCACGTTCCCGGTCGAGGCGTTACCGCCGTTACCACCGGTCGCGTCGGCATAACCGCCATTAGCGGTGTTGTTGCCCTGGGTCGTGGTCGACTGATTCGACTGACCACCAGAATCCTGCGGACCACCCGGAGGCGGACCCTGGGGACCCTTGCCGCCCTGCGGCGGACCCTGCGGACCACCCGGAGGCGGACCCTGCGGACCCTTACCGTCCTGCGGGCCGTGGTTGCTGCTCGTGTTCAGCTGACCAGTCGCTGACTCGTTGCCGGCCTTGGCGTTGCCGCCAGTGGCGTTGGCGTTGCCGCCGTTTCCACCCTCGGCGTTGCCGCTGTCGGCGTAGGTGTTTCCACCCTTCGAGCTCACGCTGCCGGAGCCAACGGCGCCGCTGTTGCCGTTGAGCGCCTGCTTGTTGCCGGTGGAGGCGTTGCCGCCTTTACCACCCTGCGCATCCGCGTTGCCACCCGAGGCTTGGTTGTTGCCTTGGCTGGTGGTTGACTGGTTGGACTGACCCTGCGAGCCGTCGCTGTTGCTCGCGTTCGCCTGTCCGGTGCCTGACTTGTTGCCGGCCTGGGCGTTGCCGCCGGTGGCGTTGGCGTTGCCGCCGTTGCCGCCCGATGCGTCACCGCTTTGGGCCGACGTCTTGCCACCCTGGGACTGCACGTTGCCGGAGCCGATGGCAGCACTGTTGCCATTGAGCACCTGCACGTTGCCGGTCGACGCCTTTCCGCCGTCGCCACCGGTCGCCTGAGCGTTGCCGCCCGATGCGTTGTTGTGTCCTTGGGTGGTTGTTGATTGGTTTTGCTGGCCACTCGCCTGTGGGGCAGGCGACTTTGGTGGCCCAACCACGCTCACCAGCTGACTGCCGGGTACGGGCAGGTTGCCAGGAAGCGAGGCTGCAGCGGCTGGTGCCGCTGAGAACGCCGTGACAGCACTCGCTGCCAGCAGCGCACTGAGACCTCGTCTCATATGGATTCCTCCAATTGATGTTTGCTAGCTGGGGCGCCAGAGAGCAAACGGCTCTCGGCATAACCGGTTTGGACCGCGGGGCGGTCTAGCCGGGGCGCTCAGGAAGCAACATCAGAGGAGCCGGCGGAATCAGATTCCGGCCGGCCAGCAGGCGGCAGCCAGCGACAACTGCCGCCAAGAGGAAAGCGAACAAGATCGCGCCGGTCGGGCCTCCGCCCGAACCTGAGCCCGCACCCGCCGCCGAGCCCGCGCCGCCGACCGGAGCAGTCACAGGCGGAGCAGGCATACGCGATGCAGGCATACCGTCGGCTTCGCCTTGCCGGGAAGCCAAGCCGGGCTTGGTGAGGGGCTGCGCCGCCGCTGCCAGCGAGGCCGCGATGCCGAATGTGAAGCCGGGAGTCGCGGGGCGCGCACCCACATGAATGGCCGGGACGCTCGCCGAGGGGCAGCTGGTCGCCGGGCACGGCCGAGACACAGCCGGGCCGCCGGCCAGCGGGAAACCACCCGGGAGCGTGCTGGGCAAAGGAGCCGGCGGGACGACCGTCGTGCCACTCAGCGGTGGCCGCCCGGTCCCTGAGCCGGCGTCGAACCGGCCGCTGAGCGGTGTGGTCAGGCTCGGGGACCCGGTGGTGGGGCCGCCAGGACCGGCGCCCAGACCAGTCAGCGCGACGAGGGTTTGACCCGTCGGTCCACCGATCGTGACACCAGCGGAGCCTCCGGCGGCGAGCAGGTTGCCCGGGCCACCCGCCGTCAAGCCGGTGGCCAGGGACACACCGTTGCCACCGCTGTTGACGTTGAGGCCGGTGTTCACCGCGACACCATTGGATCCGCTCACGCTGATGCCGGCGCCCGTGACGGCGGTGGCACCCGGACCCGCGGTGGCGCTCCCGCCGATCCCGACGGCGAGGCCGCCGCTGCCGCCGGTCGCGCTCCCGCTCACCGCCACCAGGTTGCCAAGACTCCCCTGCCCGCCACCAGAACCCGAGATCAGATTCCCCGCCGACCCGTTACCGCCATTCCCGCCGATCGCCACCGCGCCACCACCCGATGCGCTCCCGCCGCCCACCTTCACATTCCCACCGCCGCCGATCGCGAGCGCGCCACCACCGGTGCCGCCGGTCGCGCTCCCGCTCACCGCCACCAGGTTGCCGACGTTCCCCTGCCCGCCACCAGAAACCGAGATCAGATTCCCCGCCGACCCGTTACCACCATTCCCGCCGATCGCCACCGCGCCACCACCCGACGCATTGCTCGAGGCGGCGGGGAGCGTGGCGATCGCGGAGAGCTTCGTCGACGCACCGACCGAAATTGCAGCCTGCGCTCCAGCCGAGCTGCCGCCGGTGCCGTTCCCGGTCGGAGCGACCGCACCCAGGAGGCCGGTGTTCGAACCGGTGGTCTGAGTGACAGCGCTGGTCACCGGCGTGACGACGGCGCTCGCGGCCGGCGGGACGATGTTGCTCGGGGCCGCTGGAATCAGGTTGCCGGTCGACAGTTTGCCGGAGGTCGGCGCGCTCCCGGTCGAGCCCGAGCTCGCGGACATCCCACCCGAGGTGGGTGTCGAGCCGCCACCCGAGGTCGGGGTCGAGCCGCCACCGCTGCCGCCAGTCGCGCTCGGCGCGGGGGCGCTCACCTTGGCGGCGGGCGCCGGGGCGCTTGCCGCCGGGGTGCTCAGCTTCGGAGCCGGAGCCGGAGTGCTCAGCTTCGGAGCCGGGCGGGGTGCTCAGCTTCGGAGCCGGGGTGCTCAGCTTCGGAGCCGGAGCCGGAGTGCTCAGCTTCGGAGCCGGAGCCGGAGCGCTCAGCTTCGGAGCCGGAGTGCTCGGCGCCGACGGGGTCACCTGCGCGGCCGGCGCCGGAGCGGCGCCGGCCGATGTGCCGGTCGACACGGTGGCGCCGGCGTCCGGGGCCGAGTTGCCGACGTTGACGCTCGCCGCGACCTTCGTGCCGGCGACTGTCGCGCCGACCTTCGCTGACAAAGCTGAGGCTGAAGCTGGGATCGTTGCTGCCAGGGCGACCAGGAATGCGACGCCGAACAGCACGTATCGCCAGAACGAGCACTTGGTGGGCGGAGGCTGGTCCTCCACCCATACATTTGATGGCCCCACCATCAGAAGGTCCTTTACCCAAACCTCCCCAAAACTCACCATTCTTTTTTAAAGAGTGCGGAAATTGCGGGAAAGCGCGCCTGGGAAGCGCTCGAGTCGCCGCTTCTCAGCATCGATGAGGCACGTTCTTTTGGGAGGCCCCCAGCCGCCCGGCCCTGTCCGATCTGACGGCAGCAACTTCGATCGGCCCCGCTGGCCTCCGGCTCAACCCCGGCGGACCCGAGGCCGCCTCCGCGATCAGCCTCGTGGTGACCTCAGGAAGCTCTCACATCGGCGAATGGCCGGCGTGGCTGAGCCGCTCGACACCCACTCTGGGCTAGCGGTTCGAAGGGCCCCATGAGCCCGGATCCACGCGTTGCTCCGTATTTCCGTAAATCAGTTCCACCGGAAAATGGACTGCGCTGCCCGGCTCTTGCCACTGGCCGCCGTCGCTCAGGCGACCGCGGTGAGCGTCGACTCCGCCACGCGGTCGGTCGCGTCATGGGTGCCGGCGAGGAGTCGCCGGGACAGCTGCGCCCGGCGGAAGAACAGGGGCGCATCGTGCTCCCAAGTGGCACCGATCCCGCCATGCACGTTGATCATCGAGCGCGCCGCAAAGTCGAGCGCCTGTCCGGCCGCCGAGCGCGCCGCACTGGCCGCGAGCGGGAACTCGGCGGGCTGCGCCTCACGGGCCCAGCCGGCGTAGTACTCGAGACCGCGGGCGTTCTCCTGCTCCCGGAGTACCTCGGTCAGCTCGTGCTTGATCGCCTGATAGGACCCGATCGCACGGCCAAATGTAAACCGCTCCTTGGCGTAGTCGACGCTCACCTCAAGACAGGTCTGAACTGCCCCGAGCGATTCGGCGGCGATCAGCGCGTGGGCCAGGTACCAGGCATCCGCGAGCACATCCTCGCCGACGTTCAGCCGCCGACCACGCGCGTGTGTGAACCTGACGTGCCCGAGCGATCGCGTGGCGTCGTACCGGGTAATCGCCTGCACGCTGACCCCGTCGGCGTCGCCCGCCACTGCGGCGGCCACGGGCGAGCCGTCGCCGGTGATACCGATGGCCACCAGCAGATCGGCTCCCGGAGCGTCCGGCACGAACGCTGCGCTTCCGTCCAGCACTACCTCGTCGCCCTCAACCGCCGCGCTCGGGGCATCGGGGCGGGCAAGTCCTTCGGTCGGATCGACCGTCCAGCGGCCGTCTAGCTCAGTGGGCGGGCGCGCCGGTACATATGCCGGACGGAGCTCCCCGCTGGCAACCGCGGGCAGCGACTCGTCGCCGGCGGCGTTCAGAATCGCGCTGGCCGGCAGCTGCCCGAGCAGCGGCACGCTGGCCAGCACACGGCCGCATTCCTCGGCCACCAGCATCGCGTCGAACGCGCCCAAGCCGGCGCCGCCGTGCTCCTCGGCAACCAGCAGCCCCGGCCACCCGGCCTCCACCGCCGTGGGCCACAAATCCGGCAGTGCGCTGGGATTTTCCAGCGCATCGCGAGCGGCCTCGACGGTCTTGAAGCGCGACAGCGAGCCTCGAGCCGCCTCGCGGAGCAGAACCTGTTCGTCTGTGAGTGCGAAATTCATCCGGTTACCGCCTCGCGCTCCTTGGCGCGCAGCTCGCTGAACGGCACGCCCTTGTCCAGGCGCGGCTCCGGGGGTAGACCCAGCACGCGCTCCCCGATCGTGTTGCGCAGGATCTGCTCGGTCCCGCCTGCGGACTTCAGTCCCGGGAGGAACGAGATCAGGTAGCTCCACTCGCTGGATTCATCGAGCGCGTCGGGACCGACCACGTCGGCACCCAGCTCGGTGGCGGCGATCGCGGCGTTGACCATTGTCACCTTCGCCAAACCGGCCTCCGGGCCAGGAATCTGGCCGCGGGACAGGGCGGTGAGCGCCCGGTATCCGTTGAAGCGGACCGCGAGCAGCTCGGTGATTATGTGGCCGAGGCGCTCGCGCACCTCCGGATTGCTGCGAGCCGCCGAATCGGCGGCAACCGTCTCGCTCAACCGGGCCGGCGAGCCGAAGCCTTCGGAGCCGAAGCCGATCGTCAGGCGCTCGAACATGAGCACCGTCAGCGCCGTGCCCCAGCCGTTTCCGACTCCGCCGACGACGGCGTCCTCGTCCAGCTTGACGTCGTCGAAGAACACCTCGTTGAACTCCGCCTCGCCCGAGATTTGACGCAGCCCACGCACCACAACGCCGGGTGCGTTCATGGACACGATGAACATCGTCAGCCCCTTGTGCTTGGGGACGTCGGAGTCGGTTCTCGCCAATAGCAGGCCAAACGCGGCGAACTGGGCGTTGGTGGTCCACACCTTCTGTCCCTTGAGCGTCCAGGTGCCATCGTCGTTCTGGCGGGCGCGGGTCTGCACGGCCGCCAGATCGGACCCGGCCGCCGGTTCGGAGAACAGCTGGCACCACACCTCGTCGCCGTGGAGCATCGGGCCGAGGTGGCGGCCCTTCTGCTCGTCAGTACCGTGGGCGATCAGGCATGGGCCGAGCATGCCGATCCCGATCACGTCGAGAATCCCTGGAACCTGCGCTTTCCCGATTTCCTGGTTGACGGTGACCTGCTCGATCGGACCCAGGCCCTGACCCCCGAACTCCTTCGGCCAGGTCACCCCGGCGAGCCCGTTTTCGGCCAGCTTACGCTGCCAGGCCCGCCTCGCGTCGATGTAGTCGCTGTCCTCGGATGAGCCCGAGCGCGGCGGCGCCTGCGCCTTGTTCGCCTCGAGCCACGCCCGCACCTCCTGTCGGTAGGAGGCCTGTTCCGGGGTGTCGTTCAGGTCCACTTTGTCTCCTCGATCGGTCGCGAGCCGACCCGTCCTGATCGCCGGCCACCACTGAGGCGCCCACCGGACCAGCTCGGTGAATCCAGATTCACAGGCATCTTAGTCGATGGCCGAAAACGGTGGCGTTCAGTCGAGGCCCCCGGGGGCGTGGGTCAGTCGCCCTCCGAAGATCTCCGTCACAGCGCAGTCGTTCCCTAGAGTCCCCGTACCGGTTGAAATCGCGCCGTCTCGTGCACGGTAGTTGACCGGAATCGACGACTTTGGAGGTCACATGAGGCCCAATGTGTTCCCGGCGATTCGCTACCGAGATGCCAACGCCGCGCTGGAGTGGCTGGAACGGGCCTTCGGCATGAAGGAGAAGGCCGTCCACCGAGACGACACGGGCACCGTGCAGCACGCGGAGCTGATGCTTGGCGACGGGATCGTGATGCTCGGCCAACAGACCGATGGTGGCTGGATGGGAGGCGAGCCCGCGCAGCCGCTCGCGTCGACCATGAGCATCTACGTGGTCGTCCCCGACCCGGACGGCCATTACACTCGCGCCCGGGAGGGCGGCGCCGAGATCGTGCGCGAGCTGGGCGATCAGCCGTACGGCTCACGCGAGTACAGCGCCCGCGACCTCGAGGGCAACCTCTGGTCCTTCGGGACCTACGACCCCTACGCCGGGGGATAGCTTTTGGCCGGACGCTCGCGACTGGTCGGCTATGGCACCGCGGCGCTGCTCGTCGTGGCGGGCGTGGTCGCTGCAATCGTCGTGGGAGGGGGCACCGGTCAGGTGCTCGCGTTCGTCCTGATCGCGGTCGGCCTGATCCTCGCAACCAGCCTGGTGTTCCTGGAGGTGGGCCTGTCCGAGGATCGGCAGCTCGAGCGCGAGGCGCGGGCCCGCGCCGCCCGGGCCGAGGCAGCCCGGAGCCCCCGGGCGCGGAGGCTGCGGATCCGGTCGCTGGGGCGCGAGCGCGACCATGGGCGGCGGTTGCGCTAGGGCGTGGGGAGCGGCGGTGGCGGAGCGTCGGCGACCGGCTCCTGCATGGTCAAGGTGACGCGCCGGTCGTGGGGGACGCGAGCGCGTCACCAGTTGTGCGGGTATTGGCCGGCGACCCGGTGGCGCGCTGCCGACGCTCGGACGCCGTGCTCCGGCGGACCTGGGGCCTCGGCCCCCGGAAACGTGACAATGGGTCCTTCGGTCGCGGCGACGTTCACGTTTCCGGCGCCCCTGGCCGGAAACGCGCAACTGGCCTCCTGGGGAGGGACGAATTTCACGTTTTCGACGCCTTGCCCGACGGCTCCGACAGCCCGGGTCGCGGATGGTTCTCGCGGCTTTTGGGCGGGCGGGGCGGTTGCCCGACAGCCCCAATCGCCCGACAGCCCAATCGCCCGACAGCCCCAATCGCCCGACCGCCCAACCGCCCGACCGCCCGTCCGCCCAATCGCCCGCCGCCCCGACCCCCCGACCGTCCGGCCGCCCCGCTCAGCACCGCGCCAGCTCCTACGTGGATGGATCGACGTAATGCCGCCCATCAGCCGGGACAGAGGAACCGCGACACCGCCCCGAATCCCAAAACTGCCTGCAAAACCCGCCAACCGTCCCCAAAACGCTCGCGCCGCAGTACATTTCAGAATGTGGGCGAAGGACAGCTGCGGGAGCCGAGGATCGGCGACGCGATCCAGTCGGGTGCGGGGGCGGTGAGCGAACCGCCGTTCATCCATGAGCGGGCGCTGGTCGAGAGCGAGGCGATCGGCGCGGGCACGCGGATCTGGGCGTTCGCCCACGTGATGGCCGGCGCCACGATCGGCTCGGACTGCAACGTCTGCGACCACACGTTCATCGAAGGCGGCGTGGTGGTCGGCGACCGAGTCACGGTCAAGTCCGGCGTCTACCTCTGGGAGGGGACCCGAATCGACGATGATGTGTTCATCGGGCCGCAGGCGACGTTCACCAACGACCGCAACCCGCGTAGCCGACAGCCGTTCACGCTGGAGGGGATCAGCGTGCGTGGCGGAGCCAGCATCGGTGCGGGCGCGGTGATTCTGCCCGGGGTGACGATCGGAGCTGGGGCGATGGTCGGCGCCGGCGCCGTCGTCACCAAAAACGTTCCCGATGGTGCTGTTGTGGTGGGGAACCCAGCTCGGGCGCTGAGGTGAGCACGGCTCAGTCCGATTTCGCTCGTGTCTACGAGGACAACGTATGGCGCGTGTATGCCGTGGTCGCGTACCGGGTAGAGGATCCGCAGCTGGCCGAGGACCTTACGCAGGCAACGTTCGAGCGGGCGCTGCGGGCCTGGAGCCGCTTCGATCCCCGCCGCGGCTCGGAGAGCGCGTGGTTGTTGACGATCGCCCGCAACCTGGTGATCGATCATGCACGCGGGAATCGGCCCACGGTCGAGCTAGATGAGCGGGCGCTGCCGGCGGTGGCCGGGCCCGAAGTCAGGCATTCGGGCTCAGCGAAGCTGATCGAGGCGGTTGCCAACCTGCCCGACCGCGACCGCGAGGTTCTGGCTCTGCGCTACGGCGGCGACTTGTCCACGGCCGAGATCGCCACGATGCTCGAGCTGACCGCCGCCAACGTTCAGCAGATTCTGTCGCGCTCGCTGCGCAAGCTCCGGACGTGGCTTCATAGCGAGCCGGTCGCCTGAAGCAGACCGATCGCGATCAGCACCAGGCCGGCGGCGACATACGCCAGCACCATCATCCGCAGGGCGTCTGGGCGCGGGCCGTAGCCGGGGTCGCGGGCCGCCAGGTAGCGCCCCAGCGCGCCGCGAAAATCTGCCCCGGGCACGGGCCGGTCGCTGACGAGCGCGCCGGCCAGCGACTCCTCCTCGGGACCGGGCTCGATTACATCTCCGTTGTGCTGCGGGTCCGTGGGCTCGTTGCTCATCACGACGCGAACAGATGCGAATGGGGGTTCAAAGACCGGGCGCGGCGGAATGCCTGGACCGCAGCGCCGGGATGACCGGACTCGGCCTCGAGCCGGGACCGCACCAGCCACGCGTCCCAGTTGAGGGGCTCGTCGGCGGTCGCGTTGCGCGCGGCCACGACGGCGGCGTTTAGGTTGCCCTGAAGCTCCAGCACCAGCGCCTTCTGGAGCTGCGCCGAGGCGGCATCAGGCTCGATCCGGGTCGCGACGTCCGCGTAGCTGAGGGCCCGGGCGTTGTCGCCCGACGCGGCCGCCTGCTGGCTCTCGCGCACCGCGGTGGTGGCGCTGAGCGGGATCACGATCGTGACCAGGGCGGCGACCGCGCACAGCACGACGCCGATCTGCACGAGTCGCGGTCGCCAGCGACGCTGGGAGTCCGGCGTATCGCCGGCCGCGCGCCGAGCTGCCGGCGCCAGCGTGGCCGCGGCGAGCAGCAGGAAACAGGCCGGTAGCACCGGGATTTGCCACACCCAGTCGAATGCCGCGGAGACGGTGAATGCCGTACAGGCGGCCGCGGCCCCCGCGGCCAGGGTCCGCTGTTCGTCACGGCTTCTCCAGGCCAGCCGGCCGGCGGCGACGATCACAAGCAGGAACAGCCCCGCGATCAGCGCCAGACCGACCACCCCGTCCTCGAGCAGCGTCTCGAAGTACAGGGAGTGGGCGTTCTGGACATAGTCGGCGTTGGTGGCTCGCGGCAGCCAGACCAGCGGGAACGTCCCCGGCCCCCAGCCCCCCAGCAAATGCTGGGAGGAAGCGTTGACCGAGACCTTCCAGTACTGGTAGCGCCCGTTGCCGCTGGCCGATCCGAACCGCCCGATTCCGATCGTGTGCAGCGAGGAGGAGTCCTGGCGCTTGAAGTCGCGCCAGGTGTGCGACAGGCGGTGGGGAACACCGGCCGCCAGCGCCCCGGCCACGCCGCACGCGAGCGCTGCCAGCAGCAGCGCCTGCGCCCGGCGGCGTGAGATTCGCAGCCACCTCGGCGGCGTGCCGTGACGCACGGCCAGGCCGATCCCCACCTGTGCCAGCGCCACTCCGAAGCACACCAGGATCAGCGCGATCAGCAGCTCGCCGCCCTGATGCCGGGCGGTCGCGCTGACGACGCCGTTCTCGAGCGCACTGCGATGGACCGCTCCCACGATCAGCACGGCGCTGCCGGCAGCCGCGGTCAGCGCCGTCAGCAGCTTCGGAATCCGGTCACCGCTCAGCACAAAGAACGCCAGCATCGCGACCGATCCCGCCAGCACGCCGGCGCGGGAAAAGGTCAAATATCCGCACAGTGCGACCATCGGGATCGCCCCGGCGGCGATCGCCTGCACCGACAGGCGCCGGGCCGAGGTCGCGATCGCGAGCAGCAGCGGCAGGCCGAGCGCCACCAGCGCTCCCAGGCCATTCCAGTAGTTCAGCGGCCACCCCAGACGGCCTTGAGTTCCGGGCAGGAACGAGGACGATTGCTGAGCGCCGGCGAATGTCCCCGGCCGCAGCCGAGACAACAGGGCTACCGCGGCGACCACTGCGATCGCGCAGCCGACCGCGGCCACCGTGTGACGGATCGCGATGGCGCGCTCGCGATGGATCGCCAGCCCGAGCAGGAAGATGCCGAGATAGCAGACCACCCGCGAGAGCTCGTCGAGACTGCGCTCCGTGCTGTGCGACCACGTGGTGGCGAGGCCGGTCCACACCACGAAGCCGACCAGCACGGCAACCGCCGCCCAGCCGGAACGGCTCAGCCGCACCGCGGGCAGCACTCCGAGCGCCGCGCCCACCAGGATCAGCCACCAGACCACGAGCCCCACCTGGTTACGGACCACCAGGTCGTAGCCGCCGCCGTCGAGCGCCAGGTACAGGACGATCGCGCCGACCAGCGCCCAGATCGACAGCGCCCGCCGCTCGATCCGCGGCAGCGCGCGGGACCGCTGAATCGCCGGACCTGCTGCCACCGAGTGTGTCGCTGTGCTCATGCCCGTCCGTTCAGTTCTGAGTCCATTGCAGGCTCGACTGGCCCGCCACCGAGGCCCAGAGCACGGCCGACCCGCGGAGCCGAACGTGCTTGACCTCGAACACTTGGAGGGCGCGGACGAACACACGAGTCAGAACCGCCCAACCCCCGGAGCCCCGCTTGCGGTAAACGGTCAAGAGCCCGCTCGCCGGGGGCCGGCCCCACACGAGCACGTGCTTGCGGTCCTCTCGCTGGCTCACGAACGGAAACCGCAGCGCGGTGGCAGACGGCTTCGGAGCGCCACTGTTGAAGTACATGCCACTCCAGCTGAAGTTCTCCAGAAAGCCGGGTTTGACCGGCAGGTCGCGAATCTGGAGCCACATCAGCGTGTGAACTCCCTCGCGCCACAGCAGGTAGCTGGCGAGCGCTACCCAACGGGCCTGGGTGGCCAAGGAATACGCGCCCGAGGCCAGCTTCGGGGGCCTGGTGTCCCAGGCGAGCTCGTTGACCCACAGCGGCTTTGGCCCGCGCGGGACCACGTAGCCGGCGCGCACCCCCTGCTGGACGACGCGCTCGATCTTCCACACGTCCGGCACCGCGATGTCGTCGGGATAGAAGGCGGGGACGGCGGGGCTGGAGAACTCGTAGGGGTGATGGTCCAGGCCATCTAGATGGATCTTTGCCGGGCAGCCGAGCGCATGGTTCAAGCAGAACAGATCCCGGTAGAAGACCAGCGGCCGGATCCTGGCCTGGCCGGGCGGATCGCCGTAGGGGCCGGTTCCGGCCAGGAGCACGAAGTTCGACCGGCTAACCGCCTTAATGGCGGCGTAGAACGAGTTCTCCATCCGGCGGTAGAGGTCCGCGGCCACATCGGCGTAACCACGACTCGTCTGGGCCCACACCGGGCTCAGGTAGTAGTCGAGATTCGGTTCGTTCCAGCCCTGCCAGTAGCGGACTGCCGGAAGCGACGTCCCCGGATGCAGGGGATCCGGGAAGCTCCCCGAGTACCGTCGCGCGGCCGCGGTGGAGAAGCTGGTGAACGCCGACACGCTGGGATCCCAGATGCCTCGGCGCTCCTGCAGATTCGGGGGTCGGTTGGGCCCCTCTGCCCAGCGGGGGACCGAGTAGATCATCACCAGCACCTTCAGGCCGCGCGCGGTCGCGGTGCGGACCGCCTCGTCGATCTGGGACCAGTCGTATCCCGGGCTGGACGAGTTGCTGGGATTGAAGCCAGGCGGCCTCACGGCCGGTGCCACCTCAGCCCAGTTGATCGCCACCCGCACGAACGACACTCCGTCGGAGCGGGCCAGGCGATCCCAGGCCAGCTCGGTGGGCACGCTCGAGGCGACCATCGCGTCTTCGCTGGATATACCGATCGTGAGTCCGGGCAGGGTGCCCGCCGCTGCCGGCGAAACGCCGGCGATCGCCAACGTGGTGAGCAGTGCCACCAGACTTAGAACCGGCGCAAGCCGCGCGGGCAGCCGCCGAGCGCGCGAACCGCTCACGCCGGCCGATCGCGCCGGCGCCGGAGCGCGAACGTCGCCACAGCCAGAACCGTGAGGACGAGCAGCGCCGGCAACAGCGTCCCCAACCCCCCATGCGTCGCCGAACCGGTCAACGCCGCGAGTACCTGGGCCGCCGGTGAGCGCGAGTGTGATTGCGGCGAGGTCGTGCCCGTGGACGCCTGAGCGCTGCCGGGGCCCGCGCCGCCGCCGGCCGGCTGCCGATGGCGGACGCGCGTGGCCGGAACGCCGTGAACGCCCGCCGGAGCCGTCGCTCGGGCAACCGCGGCGGCTTGCAGGCCCACGCTGCCGGCCTTGGCCAGCGCCGACCCCGTCGACGGCGCGACCGCCGCTCCGTTCGGACCGGTGGACCCTCCCCCCGCCGATCCGCTCCCGGAGGCGCCGCCTCCGGAGCTACCGCCGCTCGCGGAACCGCCGCCGGTGCCGCCGCCCGAGCCCGGGCTCACGACGGAGGGGTGGATCTTGTCGGATGGCTGGCCGCCGGTCGCCGTCGGCACGATCTCCACGTACTGATTGACGCTCGAGTTCCCGGTCGGGAACACCAGGCGGTGCCGCGCCAGCGCGGCTGCCGGGATCGTCAGCAGGACCAGCAGGCTGACACAAAATGCTCGCATCATGAGCTAATACGTACGACCGGCGATAAACCTGACACTCAGCGGATCGAAACCAGCGAGGAACCTGCTGCATCGCTGGCGCGGAAAGCCATCACCGCCGCCTGTACGCGATTCTCGACGCCGAGCTTCTCCAGAATGCTCGATACATGGGCCTTGACGGTGCGCACGCTGATCGACAGCTTTTCCGCAATCACGGCGTTCCCCAGGCCGTGCGCCATCAGGCTCAGGACCTCGTTCTCGCGGTCGGACAGCAGCTCGGTGGCGGCCGAGTCCGGGACCGCGTCGATCATTGCGCGCACCCGATTGAGCAGCGCGGGCATCACCGCGGGCGACAGGAAGACGCCGCCCGAAGCAGCCGAACGCAGACTCGCCACGATCTCGTCGATACCGGCGTCCTTGGTGACGAAACCGCACGTCTCCGCCGAGATGGCCTCCAGCAGATCCGCCGGATCGCGCGACACGGCCAGAACCACGACCGGAACATCAGGCGCGCACTCGCGCATTCGCCGCAGCGTGTCCAGTCCACGCGGGCTTTCCGTCGAGAGCCCGAGCAGCACCACGTCCGGGCACAGCTCGCCGGTCCGTATCACGGCCGCATCTCCGGTCCACACCTCACCGGCGACGTCGATCCCCTCGCCCGCGAGCAGATGCCTCAAACCGCGACGGAAGACTGCGTCGTCGTCGACGAGCAGCACCCTCAGGCTGGCAAGCCCCCGGTCAGCCAGCTCCCGGCCTTCCATAGCTCCACCATCAATTCGGTGCATCATGCCACCGCGCCCCTTCTCTCCGCTTGTATTCACTTTGACGCCCCGTTCTACGCCGGTTGTTTGCCGAGCGTTCCCCGCTCAGGATTGTATAGGAAATGAGCAGGATTGGTCACGAAAGGCGTAAAACAGCCTTTGTTTGTTTCCAACCATACGACCGTGATTCGGTGCGATCGCTGCACGCCCGAGCTCGATGTCCATGACTCCTGAGGAACCCGTCCGGAGCCCCGGTAAGGACTCCCTCTCGACGGAGCGGGACCGCCTGGCGGACCTGCTCCACGAGACGCTGGCCCAGGACCTTACATTCATCTCGATGACGGCCCGCAGGACCATGAACCGGGCCGGCGCCGAGGAGGCGATGTGGGAGATCGCGGAGCTGGCCGATCAGATGGCGGCCTCGCTGCGCACGATCCTCCTGGGGCTCAAACAGCCGGCCGAGGAGTCGCTTCGAGATGCGGTGGCCCGCCTGGCTACGCCGATCGCCCGGCGCAGCGAGGCGCGCCTGGTGATTCAGGTCCCGGACGCCGTGCCGGCGTCGCTGGAGGAGAAGGTGACGCTCGGCCGGGTCGTGCGCGAGGCGGTCGCCAACGCCGTGCGCCACGGGCGGGCGGACTCGATCCTGGTCACCGCTCAGCGAGACAGGCAGGGCCTGAGACTCGCGGTCGAGGATGACGGCAGTGGCTTCGATCCGGCCGCGCCCCGCCGGCTCGATGCGTTCGGGATCGACGGGATGCGCAACTCGATTGAGAGCATCGGCGGCTCGCTGACGATCTCCTCGCGCGCGGGTGACGGTACGCGCGTGGTCGTGGAGCTCCCGTGAGCCCCGAGCAGACGACGGTCCTGCTCGCCGACGACCACGTCGCAACGCGCCGCGGCGTGCGCTCGATCCTCGAGGCGGACGGCTTCAGCGTCGTGGCGGAGGCCGACAACGCGCTGGAAGCCGTCGCCGCCGCGCGCAGCCTCTCGCCTCACGTGTGCATCCTGGACGTGGCGATGCCGGGCGGCGGGATCGCCGCCGCCGAGCGGATCACCCGTCACGTACCGGGCACCTACGTGATCATGCTCACCGTCTCGAGCAGCCGGGATGACCTCCTGGAAGCGCTACGCGCGGGCGCTGCCGGCTATCTGCTGAAGAGCATGAATCCCGAACGCCTGCCGCACGCGGTGCGCGGGGTCCTGGCCGGTGAGGCCGCCATCCCACGTGAGCTCGTGCCGAAGGTGCTGGTCGAGCTGCGTAATTCGTCTCCGGGGGCAGCCGGGGTAGAGGCGCTGCGGCTGGGGATCTCGGAGCGCGAGGCGCAGGTGCTGGCGCTGCTCGAGGCCGGCCTAAGCACCGCGGAGGTCGGCGTCCGGCTGGGGATCAGCGCGACTACGGTGCGCCGTCATGTGAGCACGGTCAGCGCGGAAGCTGAAGGTGGACGACCGGGCCGAGGCGATCGCGATGCTGCGCCGGATGCGCACCGAATAGCCGGATTTAGCGGCCCCGACATCGACGCGATCGACCGGCTTAACTGGTCTTCTGGCCAGGATCGCGTTCAACGCCTGAACGCGCACGACTCCGAGATTCCAAGGATCAAGTGAATTAGCGCTCGTTCACGCCGCGGCTCTCCGTTCAAACCATGAACGCATGATGGCCCGAGCGGCCGATTGACGCTTTGATGAAGTTTGGGGAGTCTTTGCGAGCAAGGAATCGGTTTGGGCGAAAGACTGGTTTGTGGGGCGTAAATGGTTGTCGTAACAATTGATCTGGATGAGCTATCGCGCCGGCAGGCCTGCGGGCATGCCGGCGCTGGCAACGTCGCCGCGGTCCGCGGCGCATCGTCCGAGCCGGGGCTGCAGGCCCTGATCCGGCGCGCCGCCGAAGGCGACTCGGACGCACAGAAGTTCCTATACGCGAGATACTCGTCGCGAGTCTACGGCTACATCCTCTCCCTGATCCGGGATGAGCATGAGGCCGAGGACGTGATGCAGCTGGTGTTCCTGCGGCTGCTGTCCAAAATTCATTTGTATCGCCAGGGCGAGGCTCCGTTCCACGCCTGGCTGCTGAAGGTGGCGCGCAACGTGGCGCTCGACCATCTTCGTCATCGCCGGGCGTATCCGTGCGAGAACGTGTTCGACCCCCACGCGGCGGCCGAGGATTCGTTCTCGCAGCACTCGCGGTCTTTGCGCGACGCCTTCTCGGCGCTGCCCGAGGACCAGCGCTCGGTCGTGGTGCTGCGGCACGTGCTCGGGCTCTCCCCGACCGAGATCGCAACCCGGCTGGGACGCACGGAGTCCTCGATCCACGGACTCCACAACCGGGCCCGGACGACCCTGCGAGCCAAGCTCTCAGATCTCGAGTGCACACCGTCCGTGGCGGCATGAGCGCGACACTCGGAGCGCCCTTGCACGTGCGGGTCGGTCGCATCCCGCTCACCCGCATGGATTGCGACGAAGGGCCACTGATGGAGCGGATCCTGGATGCCGTGAGCGCGATCGCCCACACGGGTCAGTTCACGCTGGGCGAAGAGGTGGAGCGCTTCGAGCATGAGTTCGCGGACTATTGCGATGCCCGCCACGCGGTCGGAGTGGGTTCGGGCACCGACGCCCTCTGGCTCGCGCTGCGGGCACTGGACATCGGACCCGGCGACGAGGTGATCGTGCCGGCCAACTCGTTCATCGCCAGCGCCGAGGCGGTCAGCCTGGCAGGGGCCACGCCTCGATTCGCGGACGTCGATCCGTTTACGCACACCCTCACGCGGGAAACGGTCGAACCGGTCATCAGCGGCCGGACGGCGGCGGTGATCGCCGTTCACCTCTACGGACGCACTGTCGACCTGGATCCGATCCTGGAGCTCGCCCGGGCGGCGAATCTCCGCGTGATCGAGGACGCGTGCCAGGCTCATGGCGCGCGCTACCGCGGCCGCCGGGTGGGAGCGCTGGGGGACATCGGCTGCTTCTCGTTCTATCCGGCCAAGAACCTTGGCGCCTGGGGCGACGGCGGAGCGATCACCACGGACAGCGACGTGTGGGCGGACCGCGTGCGGCTGCTGCGATCGCACGGCGAGCGGCCGCGGTACTGCCACAACACGATCGGGACCACCAGCCGCCTCGACGCGCTGCAGGCCGCGGTGCTGCGGGTGAAGCTGCCGATGCTGGATGACTGGAACGATGCGCGACGCAGCCTGGCGGCGCGCCTGACTGCGAGCCTCGCCGAGGTGCCGGTGTCTCAGCCGGTGGCACCGGAGCCGGGCTGCGATCACGTCTATCACCAGTACGTGGTGACAACGAGGGCCCGCGACGCCCTGCGCGCGCATCTCGACGGTTGCGGCATCGCCAGCGCCATTCACTATCCAGTTCCGATCCACCGTTCGCCGGCGTACCGCGCCAACGGCGCCCCCCGGCTCCCGGTCGCCGAGCAGCTGGCCAGCCAGATCTGCTCGCTGCCCATGTTTCCCGCGATGCGGGACTCGCACATCGACGAGATCGTGGAATCGATTCGGAGCTTCGACTGGGCGTCCGACGCCGCGCGACTGGAGCACATCCGATGATCACCGCCACGCGCAGCGAGCCAATCCGCCTGGCCACCGCGCGCCGGCGCCACGAGCGGGCGATCCGCGTCGTCGACTTCGCGCTCGCGACGGTGATGCTGGCGGCCATGATCCCGGTCCTGCTGATCGCCATGCTGGCGGTCAAGCTGTCCTCCCCGGGGCCCGTGATCTTCCGACAGCGCCGGCTCGGGCGGGGCGGAAGGCCGTTCACGGTCCTGAAGTTCCGGACTATGCGCGCGGATGCCAATGAGACGCGGCATCGCGAGTACGTCCAGGAGCTAATCGGCGCCTCGCAGGCACAGGCCGACAACCGGCATCAGCTGTACAAGCTGGTGGTCGACGACCGGATCACAGGCACCGGTCGCCTGTTGCGCAAGACCAGCCTCGACGAGCTGCCGCAGTTCTGGAACGTGATCCGCGGCGAGATGTCGTTGGTCGGGCCGCGGCCGGTAATCCCGTACGAGGCCGAGATCTACCCGGATTGGTACCGCGAGCGCTTCGACGTGAAGCCCGGGATCACGGGGCTGTGGCAGGTCAGCGGCCGAAACCACCGCACCTACGAAGAGATGGTTCAACTGGATATCGAGTACGTACGCCACCGTTCATTCAGGCTCTATCTGCGGATCCTGCTGGCGACGGTGCCGGCCGTCCTATTTGGCAAGGGAGCTGCATGATCACTCGAATCAATATGCCGATGGGCTGCGGGATCGTCGGTTACGGCTATTGGGGTCCCAACATCGTCCGCAACGTGATCGAGAGCCACGATCTGCGGCTGCTGGGCCTATGCGAAACCGATCCCACCCGGACCTCCGAGTTCGAGCGCCGACACCCTGGGGTCAACTGCACCGCGCAGCTCGACGAGCTCCTGCTCGACCCGAGGGTCGAGGCTGTGTTCCTGGCCACCCCGCCGGCCACTCACCACGCATTGGCGTCACGGGCGCTCCAGGCGGGCAAGCACGTCCTGGTGGAGAAGCCGCTGGCGATGACGGTCGCCGAGGCGGAGGACCTGATCGCTCAGGGCGAAGCGGCTGACCGCGTGCTGATGCCCGGGCACACGTTCCTGTACAGCCCGCCCGTCAACAAGGTGCGAGAGCTGATGCGCAACGGCGAGCTGGGCGAAACCTATTTCGTGACCTCGTCGCGGATGAATCTGGGGCTGTACCAGGACGGCGGAGTGATCCTCGATCTGGCTCCCCACGACATGTCGATCCTGCTCTACTGGCTCGACAGCCCGGTAGTCTCGGTCTCGGCCTCGGCCCAGTCGGTGTTCCAGAGCGGCATTCACGAGACCGCATTCCTGACGCTGACCTTCGCCAATCGCGCAACCGCCAACGTCCAGATCTCTTGGCTGGCGCCGCGCAAGGTCCGGCAGATGGTGGTGGTCGGCAGCCGGCGCATGGTCCACTACGACGATGCCGCGGCCGACGATGTCGTACGCGTGTATGACCGAGGCATGGAGTTCGAAAGTCCGAGCAGCTTCGGTGAGTACAAGCTCACCTACCGGGCCGGCGACATGGTCGCGCCTCGGATCCCGGCGGCCGAGCCGCTGGCACTCGAGATCGCGGACTTCGTGAACGCGATTCGTACTGGGGAGACACCCCGCTCCGATGCCGGGCTCGGGCTCGAGGTGGTGCGTGCGCTGGAGGCCGCTCAGCTGTCGCTGCGCCAGGGCGGCCGGCCCGTTCACCGCGACGAGCTCAGCACACCTAGCGAGGAAGGGACCGGATACTCAGACGAGCTGTCCGCGATGGCTTGATCGGTTGTTTCCCGACATCGGCGGAAGGATTCCGACCGGGTCGGCGGGCGCGCCAGGCACACCCATAACGTCCAACCACCAGACACGTCCAACACACGCACGACATGACTCCTGCTGCTCCAAACTCCAATCCAAATCCGTTGACCGTGCTCTCGGTCGTGGGCACACGCCCGAACTTCATGAAGACCGCGCCCGTGATTGCCGAGCTCGAGCGTCGCCCGGACCGGTTCAGCCACGTCCTGGTGCACACCGGACAGCATTACGACGACGCGATGTCCCGCATCTTCTTCGACGAGCTCGGAGTGGGAGAGCCGGATTTCTCGCTGGATGTCGGGTCGGGATCGCACGCGCAGCAGACCGCCCGGGTGATGGAACGGCTGGAACCCGTCCTGCTCGACGTCCAACCCGACGTGCTGCTCGTGCCGGGCGACGTCAACTCGACGGTCGCCGCGGCGCTGGTGGCGGCCAAGCTCGGTATCCGCATCGGTCACATCGAGGCTGGTCTGCGGTCGTTTGATCGCTCGATGCCCGAGGAGATCAACCGGGTGGTGGCCGACTCGCTGTCGGACCTGCTGTTCATCCACTCTCCGGAGGCACACGAGAACCTGATCCGAGAAGGCGCCGCCGAGGATGCGATCCACTACGTCGGCAACACGATGATCGACACGCTCGTGGCCATGCGCCCCCGCATCGAGGCGCTCGGCGCGCCGGCGGCGCACGGGCTCAGGGCCGGCTCCTACATCGTCGTCACGCTGCACCGGCCCGCGCTGGTGGACGGGCCGCTGCTGGCGGAGGCGCTGGAGCACCTCCAGGCCATCTCCCGCGACCTGACTGTGGTGTTCCCGGCCCATCCGCGCACGCGTAAGACGATGCAGATGCTGCGGCCCGACATCGGCGACGAGCGCTTCCGGGTGATCGAGCCGGTCGGTTATCTGGAGTTCCTGGGCCTGGTCATGGGCGCCGCCGGCGTGCTCACGGACTCGGGCGGAATCCAGGAGGAGACCACGTTCCTCGGTGTTCCCTGCTTCACCCTGCGCGACAACACCGAGCGCCCGGTCACGATCAGCGTCGGCACCAACACGCTGCTCGGCCTGGAGCCGCAGAGGATCTCCGAGGTGCCCGGGCTGCTGGCCAACTTCGGTCGCGGTCAGGCCGGGATCCCCTGGGGGTGGGAAGGTCACGCCGCCGGACGTATTGTCGATGTGTTAGCGGCTTCCGAAGTTATGGATTACGACAGGAAGGTGGAGGTATGGCGAGTACACTCTTGATCGATCCCGATCGGGGCGAGGCTGGGAAACCGTCGGGACATGGCGCGACACCTGATCGCATTGGGAGACCCATGGAAGCTGACACTCTCACTGACCGCCTGGACCTAGAACGCTGGCTTAAGATTCTGCGCCGTCGCTGGCGCGTGATCGCGGCCTGCTTCGTGCTGGTCACTGGTTCGGCGGCGGCGTTCTCGTTCGCGCAGCAAAAGCAGTACACCGCCAGCGCGTCGCTGCTGTTCAGCCAATCGCAGATCGGCTCGGATCTGCTCGGCATCACGAATTCGTCGTCCAATACGACCAGCCAGCAGACCCAGGCGGACGATGTCAAGCTGGTCCAGTCATCCGCGGTCGCAGTTCGAACCGAGAAGGCTCTGGGAACCGGTCTCAGCGCGCAAGCGATCGCCAACAAGGTCTCGGTCAGCGGCCAGGGACAGTCGGACTTCGTCGCGGCCCAGGTCACCGACACCAACCCGAAGTTCGCCGCCAAGCTGGCCAACCTCTACGCGCAGCAGTTCATCGCGTTTCGGACGATCACGGAGCGCAACGCGGTGCTCCAAGTTCGTGACTCATTGCAAAACCAGCTGACGGCGATGAGTCCGGCGCAACGCGCGAGCGCCGCCGGAGCCTCGCTCCAGGCACGGATCGAGCAACTGGACACGCTCGCCGCTGCGCAGACGGGAGATGTGCAACTGGTCCAGCCCGCGAGCGTTCCGTCATCGCCATCGTCGCCCAACATAAAGCTCAATATTGCCCTCGGCGCGTTCCTGGGCTTGCTTCTGGGCGTCGGATTGATGCTGCTGCTCGAGCGGCTCAACCGGCGCGTGGGAGACGTCGAGGAATTGCGCGACCTCTATGGTGCGCCGGTGCTCGCGGAGGTTCCCGAGAGCGACACGCTCGGCCGTGACCAAGACGCGACGCTGGTCGGAGGCTACGAGCGAAACTCGTTCGACATGCTGCGAGCTCGACTGCGCTATTTCCCGATGCAGAAGGTCAAGTCGTTGTTGGTCACCTCTTGCTCTCCTCAGGAGGGGAAGTCGACGGTGGCCTGGAACCTGGCCGAAGCGACCGCGGTCTCCACCCCGGCCCGGGTATTGCTGATTGAGGCCGACCTGCGCCGCCCGACGATCGCTGCAGTCCGGAAGCTAGAAAGCGGGCCCGGATTGTCCGACGTGCTTTCGGATCAGTGCGACTTCTCGGATGCGATCCAGGAAGTACCGATCGAGACGCGGTCCAATGGAAGCGGACCCAAGCGAACACTCGACGTACTCGTGGCGGGTCCCGTGCCACCCAATCCCTCGGAGCTGATCGAGGGCGACCGGATGGATACCCTGATCCGCCGCGCTTCCGACGTCTACGACCTGGTCGTGATCGACTCTGGTCCGGCCCTGGTCGTTCCCGACGCGATCTCGCTCGTCAGCCGCGTCGCGGGGGTGCTCGTCGTCAGCCACGTGGGAAATACCACGCGGGACGAGGCCGCCCAGCTGCGAGATCAGCTGACGGCGCTCGACGCACCCGTGATCGGCATCGTCGCCAACCGGGTGAAGGACGGCGTTCGTCCGGGCTACATGTACGGCTACGCGCCGGTCGATACTCCGTCGTGAGCGGTTCGACTGCGTTTTGAACCGGTCAAGCGGGGCAGCGGCTGATGCGAGCGACGGAGGCCTCCCGCGGCACTGCTAAGTCGAGCGACACGGCTCTCGAAGTCACGCACGATCGCTCGACAGACAATCCGCGGTGGGACCGGTTCCTCGCCGACGCACCGGGGGCCCATCATGTTCAAAGCACTCATTGGGCGAGAGTGAAGGCGACGGTCGGATGGAACGCAAGCCGGGTCGTCCTGCAGGCCGACGGTGCAATCGTCGGGGGATGCCAAGTCCTGTGGCGTGAGCTGGGCGGTGTCGTCCGCGTGGGCTACGTGCCTCGCGGACCGTTGGCTGGGCGCGACGAACCGGGTCACCTGAACCGGTTGCTCGACGAGCTTGCGGCCGAAGGCCGAGCGTTGCGGCTGGCGTACCTGAAGCTGCAGCCGCCCGTCGACCGGGACGATCTCGGAGCTGTTCTGCTCCAGCGTGGCTTCTCCTCATCACGGCTCGACGTCGGGCCGTCGGCCAGCGTCCGGATCGACCTCCGCCGCACGCCCGAGGAGCTATTGGCGGCGATGGCGCCACGCGTGCGCCGCAACCTTCGCCAGTCCGATCGCGAGCGCCTCGTCGTGCGCAGAGGCGGTCGCGATGATCTGCCGACATTCCTCGAGATCATCGGCCAGACCGCGGGCCGACAGGGATTTGAGAATTACCCGAGCGAGTACTGGACGAAGTGCTGGGATGAATTCGCCCCTGGCGGTGCGATGGCCCTTTTTCTGACCGAACTGGATGGCAGTCCACTGTCAGCCATCGCCGTGATCGGTTTCGGCGATACGGTCATCTACAAGATGGGTGGGTGGACGGGCGAGCGCACCAAAGCACGGCCGAACGAGTCGATGCACTGGGCGGCGATCCAATGGGCGCGCGAGTCAGGGTTTCGGTACTACGACTTGGAGGGGATCCAACCGCGGGTCGCGGAGGCCCTGATCGCCGGCCACGAGCCCTCGCCGCCGCCGACCGGCGTGGCGGCATTCAAGCTCAGCCTCGGGGGCGAGCCGGTGCTCTACCCCGGCACATACGACGAGTGCTATCAGCCGGTGAGGGCCAAACTTGCGCGGTGGGCGGCGAACCGCGGCTCGGGCCATCCCCTGGTTCGAATGATCGTGGGCCGGCGCTGAGACGGCGTCTGCGTGCGCCGCCGCTCACAGGCCCTTCAGCGCGACACCAAACCGCGCACCGCCGTCATCCGCGTCGGCCACAAGCCAGGCACCCCGGTCCAGCCGCTGCGCGAACCGCGCAAACGCGGGGCTCTGGTGGACATCGTCGGCGACGATCACTCCGCGTTCGATGGCCCCCCACGCCTGCTCAAGCTCAAAGCGCAGATTGCGCTCTGTGTGGCTGCTGTCATGAACAAACAGATCGATCGGTCTGAGGTCGGCGAGCAGACTCGGCAGGCGCCGTCTGGCCGTGCCCTTGATGTACGTCCACCGGGACCGGAGATGGCACGGCACGGCCGCGCCGATTTCGTGGTGCAGTGTCGGGTCCATCGACGGGAGGTCGACGCTCCAGAGCCGTGTTCCTGGGCCGGTGCGGCTGAGGGCCTCGAGGATCACCGTCGAGGTAACCCCGCGTGCCACGCCGGTCTCGACGACCTTACGGGGGGCGAGATGCAGCGTCAGGCACCAAACCGCCCGCGCGAGCCCCGGGTCCGCGTCGTCCCAGCCCCCGTAGGTGCCCCGGCCGAGTGACAATCCTTGGGTCTCCACCCGCTGGACGATCTCTCGCCAGAGCCGGTCGAACTCCGCGATCGCCACGCACGGCCACGGCACCCCAAGGGATTCGTGCAGCCGCCGCTGCCAGTCCGCATCCGGTGCATATGCTTCGCCTGGATCCGAGCCGATGCCGACCGCATTGCGGGCACGGACCAGCACCCGGTCGATGCCGTCACGAGGCTCACGCAGGGTGAGACCCGCCGCCCCGGCCGCCCATCGGAGCCGGGCCCGAAGCCCGGCTGACCGGGCTGGTGTCTTCGGTCTCATCCTTGCGCCACGCGGCGCGCAAGCGCGCGCCCCGCGAACCCCGTGCCTGACACGAAGCGCATCAGCGGTCCGAAGCTCTCGGCCGCCGGCGCACCGAGGAAGTGCAGGCCGTCGATCGAAGACTCAAAGCCGCTGCGCAGCAGCGGATACCCCCCTCTGAGCGTGAGCCCGGCTACGGTCGACGGCCTCAGGAACGCGTACTTGCCGACGTCGACTCGGTAGCCGGTCGCGGTCAGTACGTGATCCACGTCGCGCCGTGAACCGTCATCCAGCGTCACTCGCACGCCTCCGTTCTCCGGTTCCGCCGACACGACCTTATGCGACAGCGTCAGCGTCACTCCGGCAAGGCGGGGGACCAACCAGCTGGCGCCGGCGGGCCGGATCGAGCGACGCGCCATGCGCCCTTGCCAAGAGAGCGGAAATCTGCGGAACACAGGCGGCTTGGAGACGATCAGGTTCAACCCCGGGGGCCCTACATCCGTGTCCGGATACACGAGTGGGCGCAACGGGCCGAGATGCGCCTTCAACCAGGCACCGCGCAGGTAGTGGACCACCGGAGCTCGCGCCACCAGCTCCACGTCAGATCCCTGCTCGTGCAGCAGTGCCGCGGACTCGAGCGCGCTCTGGCCAGATCCAATCACCAGCACCTTGCGACCGGCCAGATCCTCGAACCCGATCCGGGCAGAAGAATGAGATGCGAGCTCGTCGGGCAGGGCATCGAACGGGGCGGGCCGCGTCCCAAACGGGAACAGTCCGGCCGACACGACGACGCGCTTGGCCAGCAGGGCCTCACCGTCGGTGAGCTCGAGCGCCAGCAAGCCGTTCACACGCTCCACCGCGGCGACCCGGCGGCGATCCACCTCCGGCGCGACGTGTCGCTGGAACCACTCCCCGTAGGCGATGAAATCGGACAGCGCCACAGGTGGTGCGAGCGGCCGGCCGCGGTCGCGCCCAAACGCCTCGAGCGTCAGCTCCCGGCGCGGATCGGCGATGTGCGAGGCCTCCCAGGCAGATCGAAGCAGCATCCCAGCCGGCATGTTCTGCTTCCAGAACTCCATCGGCTCGCCGAACACCACCGGCTCTACTCTGGCGACACGGAGGTGCGCGGCGGCGGCGAGCCCGTAGGGCCCGGCGCCGAGGATCGCCACTTGAACGTCAGTCTGTGCCATTCAATAACCTCGCTTGACGAACAGGTACGGAAGCAGCGCGAGCTCGGCGAGCATCGGCATCGGGTCCTCTCGGCTGAACACGGCCTCGATGTCGAGGTTGCGCAAGCTCCGACACCATCCCCGCACGTCCAGGCGCCCGGCCGCGATCTCGACCATCGCGGTGGGGATGTCAGTGACGAGCCGCATCCAGCTCACGCCCGGAGTGGTGTGGCCGCCGGTCAGGTCGCGTCCGACCTGGTCGGCGAACTCGAGATACGGAAAATCCACTCCCGCCCGTGTGCCCAGCCCGTGGTAGCCCCAGGTCCGGGCGTTGAAGTCCAGCAGCTTGAACTCGCCATCGCGGGGATCACGCTTGTATTCGAGCTCCGCGAGGCCGTAATAGCCGATCTGGCGCAGGAAGCGCACCGACCGAGCTTCCAAGACCGGCTCCTCGACCGTCTCGACGTAAGTGCTGGAACGACCGAACTGCGGCGGATGCTGGCGCCGGCGCCGGGCGACCATCGTTCCCAGTGATTGACCCCCCTTGACGAATCCGCAGTACGCGAACTGGTGACGCCCGTCGCCGGGCACGAGCTCCTGGACGAGCAGCTCCGACGGGCCGACGATCTCGCCGGCCCGCTCGATCAGGGAGCGCAGCTCCGACCGCGAGTCCGCTCGCCAGGCCTTCGCCTTGGTGACGCGGAGAAAGCGTGGCTTGATCGCCGGCTTGATCACAAACGGCGGATCGCCATCGATCTCGTCCAGGCTCTCGAGCTCGTCGGAGAACCACGTGCGCGGCGTTGGAATGTCGATCGAGCGGGCGAGCCGGTACGTCTTGCGCTTGTCCCACGCCCACTGGATGACATCCCATGCCAGCGTCGGGACGCGGAACGTCTTCAGCAGGGCCTCGCGGTTGCGCGAGATCGCCGCGACGGTCTCATCGCGGGTCGGGAACAGCACCCAGCCGTCGAGGCCAAAGCGCCGACTGGCCGCGTGTAGAGCCGCAACCGTCCCCTCCTCGGTGCGCAGGTCGTGCACGCGCATCGCGCTCGTCGCGTAGCGGGAGAACCGCGAGATCGAGCGCTCGTCGTCGATGACGCACGTCGGGACTCCGTGCCGGCCCAGGCTGCGGACGATCGCCAGTCCTTGGTAGTCGCCTCCAATTACTAGCGCGCCCGGCTGATAGCTAGCCAACACCACTCCGGCGCCGAACGATAGTCCCCGTTCCGCGACATGGGAACGGCTTTGGTCGAGATTCCGCTAGTCGGCCTCGATGCGGACGGGAGCTCCGGTTCGCAGGGACTCGACCACCGCCAGCGTCGCGAGGCTGACGTTGGCGATCTCGGACACCGGGACCGGCGCCCGACCGTCTCGTACGGCCTGGACAAAGGCGGCCACCTCGTTCCGGTGTCCCTTGTCCTGAGTCCGACTCTTGACGGTCTCCTGCCGCTCTCCATGCAGCGCCAGCGTGCGATAGTCGTCGAGCACGCCGATGCCGGCTCTGGAGAAAGCTTCGATCCGCTCTTTCCCGATGCCGGCGGCCGATTCTGCCGCGTACAGGATCGTGCCGAGCGACCCGTCGGCGTGCCGCAGCGACACGACGACGTTGTCGCGTGCCTGGGCAGGAGCGTCGATGTTGCTGAAGCCGCTCGCGTGAACCTCGACCACGGGCGACCCGGCGAGGAACAAGAGCGTGTCGATGAAGTGGCACATCTCGCCGAGTACACGGCCCCCGCCTTGCTCGAGGTCATGCACCCAGTGAGACGCCGGGATCGTCCCGGCGCTCACCCGGTAGGTAGCTGTCAACGGCGCGGCGGTGCCGGCGAGAAACTCCCTCAGCCTGATCGCCATGGGCGCAAAGCGGCGGTTGAAGCCCACCGCGAGCACTCCCCGGGCGTCTGCCGCTGCGCCCATTACGGCGTCGAGCTCCTCGACACTCAGCGCTAGAGGCTTCTCGCAGAACACGCTCTTCCCAGCATTCAGGGCCGACTCGGCCAACGCGGCGTGAGCACCGTGCCGAGTTCCGATCACCACAGCGTCGATCTCTGGATCGTCGATCACGGCCTGTTCGTCGTCCGCGTATCGGCTGAAACCAAGCCGGCGTGTCGCCGCCTCGGCGGACGGGCCGGTGCCGCCGCCCACGACCGCGAGCGTGGCCCCGGCCGCAACGAAAGCAGGCACCAGGACCTGACCGGCGAACTCTCCGCAGCCGACAAAGCCGACGGCGACGCTCGCGCTCCCGGCGCGGCGGGGGCGCTCCGGACTCGGAACGCTCGACCGCATCGCCCCGTCGCCACGGTCGGGATACGACAGCACCAGTGCTCCCAGCGGGCGCGACTCCGGCGGGCCTGCGATCCGCGCATATGCCTCCTGCGCCCGGTCTACCGGCAGCACCTCGTCGATCAGATCCGCGAGCGTCAGCGACCCTCTCGCTTGGAGTGACAGAACGGCGTCCATGTTGCGCTGCTCGGTCCACCGGACGAACCCGATCGGGTAATCCAATCCGCGCTCCTCATATTCCTGGTCGTAGCGCCCAGGGCCGTACGACCGCGACACGCGGAACGTGAGCTCCTTCAGGTAGAGGTGCTCGCGCGGAAAGTCGATCGGGACCGCGCCCACCAGCGTCAGCGAGCCGCGGTCGCGGAGGATCTCGGCGCCGAGCACCAGCGGCGCGTTCGTCGGCGCACCTGCCGTAACGATCGCATGATCCACGCCGACGCCGCCGGTCAGCTCCGAGACGACCGATGCCGAGCGCTCCGCGGCCACGACGCCGTGGGCGGCGCCGCCTTCAAGCGCGCTCTGGACCTTGCCCGGGTCGATGTCGACCGCGATCACCTCGGCACCGGTCGCCTGCAGCAGCCGACACGTGATCTGACCGATCAAGCCGCACCCGATCACCGCTACGCGGTCGGCCAGCGTCACCCCGGAGACTCGCACTCCGTGCAGCGCGATCGCGGCCAGCGTGGTCATCGCGGCCGCGCTCAGGGGTACGCCCTCGGGCACCTTGGCGCACAGATTGCTTGGGACGACGACCACCTCGGCGTGGTTGGCATGCCCGGCCCCCGCGCAGGCGACGAGGTCTCCCACTTCGAAGCGCCGGACCCTCGCCCCGACCTCGAGCACGCGTCCGGCGGAGCTGTATCCGCTCGGCGTTTCCTCTTCGAGCTTGCGCTGAACCTGCTCCCGCGTGCTCCGGATGCCCTCCTTCATCGCTTTCTCCATCGTCTGGCGCACCAGATCCGGCCGCTCCCGCGCCCGCGCCAGCAGTGACTTCTGGGCCGACTCGACGCTGGTTCGCTCGGTTCCGGACGAGATCGCTGAGAACGCGTTACGCACCAACACCCCACCTGGCGGGCACGGGGGGAGTGGAACATCGCGCACGACGGTCAGACCCGAGCGATTCTGAAACACCTGCTTCACCTAGACCCCCAGACGCCTATGTCGGATCGACGAGCATGGGCTCGATGATCGCCTCAAGCGACTCGCCCTCGATCCAGTGCTTGTGCCACAACGCGAAGTTGAGCACTGGCCACAAATCGAATCGCCTCGCGGAGCGAAGCGGCCCCGAGGCGAGAGCACGCTCGATAGCGCCCTGATTGAAGTACCGGCGAATGGACTCGTCAGTGATCAGCCCACGAAGTACCTGTCCGATCCGCGTGTCGAGCCACTTCTCGACCGGCACGTTGAAACCTTGCTTGGGCCGATTGATGACCCATTCCGGGACCACGTCCCCGATCGCGCGCTTGAGCACGAGCTTCTGCGTCCCGTCGCTGAGCTTGTATTGAGGCGGCAATCGGTAGCCGAACTCGACGAGCTCCGGATCGAGGAACGGGACCCGAGCCTCCACGCTGTTGGACATCGAGAAGCGATCCATGCGCTGGAGCAGCAACTCGGGCAGCCGCAAACCGAACTCGTGCTCTTGCGTGTCGAACGCAAGCTGATCGAAGATGTCTTCAGACCCGTTCGAGTGGCCGGCGTTCGACGGCACCCAGCCAGGACCGTATGAGCTCAGCGAGGCCTGGAGCAGGCGGCCACGCTGGTACCGGAACATTCCACCGGGGAAGTGCATCGGCAGCGGCCGACCGTCGGCGTAGCCGGCCATCAGCTCGCGAGCCTTGGCGTAGCGTCCCAGCGGCGGCGTGAGCGCCGCAAGTGGCCGGCGGGCGGCCCGCGGTAGCCGCATGATCGCCCGCATCCAGCGCTCATGACGAAGGATTCGGCTGTACGCCGTGTATCCCCAGAACAGCTCGTCGGAGCCTTCGCCGCCGAGCACAACCTTGACTCCATGTCGCCGGGCAAGGCCGCATACAAAATGGAGCGCCAGGGCGACTGGATCCGCCAGCGGTTCGTCTTGGTGATGGATGATCGCGGGGAGCTCGGCGAGAAGCGAGCGTTCGGATATCACGATCTCGTGATGGTCGGTCTGATAGTGCTGCGCCACTCGGCGTGCTTCGGCGCGCTCGTCGAATTCCATGTGTCTGTCGTAGCCAACCGAGAAAGTCGCCAGGCCTTGAGCGCGCTCGCGGAGCAGAGCAACGAGCGTGGTCGAGTCCAGTCCGCCGCTGAGGAGGACACCGACTGGCACGTCGCTGAGCAGGCGGTCGTGAACTGATCGGTCGAGCTTCGTCCGGACTGTCGCCGTCGCCTCGTCCAGGCCGACCTCGGACCACTCCCGGGGGTTCGCAAGGTTCCAGTACCGCTGGGTTCGGACGCCACGCGCGTCGCACACACCGATGAAGCCCGGAGGAAGCTTGCTGATGCCGGTGTACAGCGTCTCCGGGGCACTCGTCACGAGGTTCGTCAGGAATGTCCCGACCTGTGATTCGTTGACCGTGGGCGTGATCAGCGGATGTTCCAAGAGCGCCTTGATCTCAGAGCCGAACACGAGCGTTCCGTTTACGTCCGCCCAATGCAGCGGCTTCTCACCGACTCGATCGCGGGCGAAGAACAGCTCTCCCACGGAGGGATCCCAGAGCGCGAATGCAAACATCCCGTTCAGGTGATCGACGCACGCTCGGCCATGCCGCGCATAGAGATGAAGGATCACCTCGGTGTCGCAGGTCGTACGAAAAGCGACTCCGTCTCGTTCGAGCGCACTGCGGAGACGCGGGTAGTTGTAAATCTCGCCGTTGAAGACGAGCACCTCGCCTCGGCTGCCGAGCATTGGCTGCGCGCCCCCGGAAATGTCGAGGATCGACAGCCGACGATGCCCGAGACCGACTCGTCGATCGTCACTGATCCACGTCCCTTCGCCATCGGGGCCGCGGTGGTGGAGCGTTTCACGCATCCGCTCGATCAGCGGTGTGGTCACCCCACCTGTCGCGGTTCCGTACTCGAAGACGCCGACGATGCCGCACATGACTCAGTCGCTTCCAGCGAGTTGAAGGTACTCCACTGTGTCCGCGCCCCCGGCGCCGTACCCGAGCTCGAGTCTATCCAGGATCGCTTCGACGCGCGCATCCCAGGTGTGCCGGGTCTCGGCCTCGCGCCTCGCCGCGCGGCCGAGCTCATCACCGCGATCGGGCAGTCCCAGGACGGAGCTGACTCCCCGCGCTAGGTCTTCGGGATCGCCGGGTCTTACCAGGCGCGCCGTCCGCCCGTCCTCGAGGATCTCCGAAATCTGCTCCAGAGCGCTCGCGACGATCGGACGACCAATCGCCATGTATTCGAAGATCTTCGTCGGGGAACCGAAGAAAGGTCGCTCCGGCATCGGGACGTGGGGTGACACCAGCAGCTCGCATTCTGAGAGCCGCCGAACCACTTCCGGGTGAGTGAGGGCCCCGGCGAACTCAATCCGCTGGGCGACCTGAAGCTCCCGAGCCAGCGACTGACACGCGGCACGCTCGGCGCCGTCGCCGATCAGCACCGCGGTTACGTCGTCGGGCAGCCGGGCAAGCGCGCGCACGAGGACGTCGGCTCCGTGCCACGGTGTAAAGGATCCAACCCATCCGAGGGTTCCGCCGCGATTGCCGTTCGGCGCCAGGGACCGCCGCACCCGATCGACGGCCTCGATGTCGACCCCGTTGGGGAGCACCATCACGCGGTCGGGCGAGGCGCCTTGCTCGAGCGCCATCTGCTCCGAATGGCTGGACACGGAAACGATCAGGTCGGCGCGCTCGACCGCGTATCGCTCCATCGCACCGGCCAGTGGCGTGAAGGCACGTTTGAGCGGACTTGCCGCGTGCCAGTGAAGGTATGCCCAGACCTCAGAGTTGTTCCATTCGAGCACGAGTGGTACCCGGGCCAGATCGGCGAGCTCGACGCCGTATGTCGCGAACGCTTCGTGACGCTGGTAGACGAGGCGCGGACGCACTCGACGCAGAAGCTTGCGGCCGGCCTCGCGGACAGCTCGATTCGAGGAGATCAGGGCGACCTCCCGGGTGAGGCGCAAGGCTCGCGAAAGCGGCGGGACCACCTCGATCTCGTCCGCAATCTCCGCGAGTTGTGGCGGTGGCGGACCAAGCGTCAGCAGACCGATCCGCAAGCCTCGATGCCGAAACGCCGCGAGCACGCCGCTCACGTGTGTCACGGCACCACCGACGGCGGTGCTCGACGCCCCGGGCCAGATCGCGAGCACACCGTCGCTGTGCTCGTCGAGCTTCGCGGAAGGCGTCCGATGTCGGCGGACTCGTGACAGATGCAGCGCCTCCAATCCCACCTGTGTGACCCCCACGCTCCCGTCGTATGGCAGCCGAGCGCCATGCATCCCGAGCTGCCCCCGGCTGAGCCGACGCTGTACGGCTCCGTCGCCGACCAGTATCCGGCAATCGGGCAGCCCGATCCGCAATGCGGCCAACTCGAACAGCTGAGGTAGCACCTCCCGGTCCCAGTCGTGAGTGTGGATCGCGACGGTGCGCAACCCCAGCTTTCGCGCCTGCCGGCGAACGTTTCCGAGCGGCGCGGCACAGTCGCGCTTGCCGATCACAAGCCGTGGCTCGAGCCCCGCGCGACGCGCCGCCCGCTCGCCGGCGAGCGGTGTGTGGGCGGCGATCAACACGCATTCGACCGGCCTGTAGGTCATTTGCCTGCCTCGACGCGCGAGTCCAGCAGCCGGTCATACATCTCGATCAGGCGGCGCTCCTCGATCCCCCAGTTCAGATGCTCCTCCGCCAGCAGTCGCGCCTGGAGGCGGCGGGCCGCTAGCAGCTCGGGATCGTCCAGGACGGTCCGCAGCGCCCGGGCGATCGTCTCCGGGGAGGATGGGTCGAACAGCTCGCCAACCGGCGGATTGCCCATCGTCACAATCCGCCTGATCTCGGGGAGATCGCTGGCGATGACGGGCAGGCCGCCCATGAGGTACTCGTGGAGCTTATTCGTGTCCCCGAGCTGGTGGTTGAGCGGGCCGCCGCGGATCGGGACCAACCCGACCGTGGCAGCAGCGGCGGTCGCAACCAGCTCGCTCCACGGCCGCGGCGGCAGGAAATGCACCCGCTGCGCGACTCCAGCCTCGTCCGCCCAGCCCCTGATCAGATCGCGCGCCGAGTCCCAGCCGAATCCCAGGATTACGAACTCGATGTCGTCGTCCACCATCGCCAGCGCCTGCACGGTCTCCTTGAAGCAGCGCGCCTCCGCGGCGATCCAGCCCTGGTACAGCAGCACCCGCTTTCCCGCGGGGTAGCCCGGATCGAGCGGGACGACCGCTTGCTCGAGGGGTGGAACGTTCGCCAGCACGACGATGTCGTGGCGCCCGTGGCGCTTGCGCAACACGTCGGCCCGCGAGGGATTCGTCGTGATCACGACGTCGCTGGACCTGACCATCAGCCGTTCGATCGACCCCCCGGTCTTCGCGATCAGCCAGGAGCGTGGAGAAGACGAGTAGGGCTCGCCCCAGAGCTCGTGTCCGTCGTACACCAGCTTGGCGCGGCGCAGCCTGGCGGCCAGCCACGAGACCGGCCCAACGTGAATGTCATGCGAGTGGTACACGCGCGCGGGCGTGCGAAGGACCTCGATGCAGACCCGGGCCAGCACGGCCACCCGGCGGATATAGGATTTCGGCCGATCGCGCCAGCCAAAGGGAAGCTCGAGCACGTCCACGCCCGACTCATCTCTGCGACGCTGAGCGCCCTCAATGTCGTACGCGGGACCGATCAGCGACACGCTCCGGCCGCGCCCTGCAAGCGAGCGGGACTCCTTCCAGACCCTCGCGTCGAAGGGCAGGTCGCTGATCACCGAAGCGCAGATGTCGTATCGGCGCACCTCGCTCATGCCGGCACGATTCGATAGGAGATCGTGACTGGAAGCTCGGAGTCGGTGCGAGCGCGTACCAGCGGAGCGTGCTCCCGAGTCCCGTACTGCGACGAGACGAACGACGGCTCGACACTCACCGTTGCGGCGCCGCTGAACTGGATCCGGATGCTTCGGCTAGCTCCCCGAACGATGACACAACCCGGGTCATGGCTGGTGACGTCACACTCGGGGGAAAGGTGGATCAACGACTCGACCGCGTGGTGGCCGGTGCCGTGCGCCTCATCGGTCACCTCGATCACGCGGGAGCTCCGATCGAGCACGATCCGGCGACGACAGCGCAGTGCCTCGCCCGGTCGGCCGAAGCCGTCGTGCCATCCCGTCAACGCGACCTGATCGTCGCCGTTGCGCCATTCCTCGACGCAGAACCGAGCGTGGGCCGGCATGCGAAACGGCTGTCCGGCCGGAAGCGGATGCATGTCGTGCCCGTCGATAACCAGCACATTGTGCGCAGCAGCAGATCGAAAGGCATTGCGCGCCGCCACGTCTGACGTGTACACGTAGCTGCCGGAATCCACCACCAGTGCACGGCCATGGGAAAGTTCGTAGGAAGAGAGATCGTTGTGGCCGTGCCCGCCGTTGCCATTCTGTCCGACCCCACCCCACCTCACGACCATGTGCGCATCGTCCGCTCGCAACACGTAAAGCCCTCCGATCGGGAACGCTGGCGTAGGCGATCGGCTCTCCACGGGCCGCTGCGCGAGCTCTCTCCAAGCCTGCACCCCGAGTGTCCAGGCCACCTCCTCATGAGGGGACCCGTCCCGTTGCCGGGGCAGCCCAAGCACCGCGGCACCGAGGTCGAGCAGGTTGTCCTGTGTGGCGGGCCGAGCGAAGCCGGCGGGCAGCACCCGTCCGGAGTCCTGATCCCCGAACACGGGGCTACGGCCATCGGGATGACGTACCGAGCGGGATACCTCGAGCATCCGCCTGAGCCTTTCCCGATACGACGACGACAGCGGCCTTCCGGCCGCCTGCGCGACAAACCAGCAGATCAGGAACATCTCCAGCGACAGCCCGTGGTAGGGCAGCGATGCTTCAAAGCCGACACCGTCCTCATGGACCTGCGTCAAGATCTCGCGCTCCAAGGCCTTCCGGGAGAAGCGCCGCCACTGGTCCGCGTCGCGATCGTCCGGGAGACAATGCGCGAGCACGTGGAGGCCCATGATGTCGGCCAGATAATGGTTGGCGCGCAGCAGCGGACTGCCCTCGAGGTTGAGCGCGATGTGCCGTCCATGCACCTGGAGCGAGCGCACGAGCTGCGAGCGCAGCTCGCGATCGACCGGGCGCCACCGCTCGAGCGTTCCGATCGCCCAGAGCCAGTTCACCGCCCGGAACGCGATCTCCATCGGCGTCACCCAGTTGATGCCATAACCCGGAGGATTGTGTTCGAGCCACGATGACAGCTGCGTTTCGAGCTCGCGCGCGCAGCGCTCGTCCTCGTAAAGGCGAGCCGCGCGAGCAAGCGTCAGCAGCTGATGCCCGCGGCTCAGCTCCCATGGAACCTTCGCATCGCTGTGGTCGTCGAGCCGGGTGACTTCCAAGTCCTGGTAGAAGCGCCGCGGCCACGTGTAGCCGCTCTTGAAGTCTCGGTGCCAGTCGATTTCGTCACCGAGCTCGACCGGTCCTGAACCGAGATACTCGACGCGGTGGGCGATCACCGCGTCGGCCTCTGAGCGACACCGCGCAGCCGGTTCCTGCAGCCCGGCTGGAAGGCGGTCATGAGAACCAAGCTCGATGAGCGGGGCTCGCAGCGTGGCGTCGTTAGCCGTGGCAACGACGATCCCGACGTAGTTCCTGCGAAGGCGGCGCTGTCGCTGCCGGTCCCCTAGGCGATGGACAACGCCGGCTCCGATCAGCAGCGGGTGGAACCCGTAGCGCCGGACCGTCGAGGCGCCGCGCCCGGCGACCTTGTGCAGCATGCCCATCCTGAGTCAGCCCCAGACGGGGCGACCCGAGCCGTTGCTGTCCGCAGCGGTCACGCGCTCCCGCAGCAGCAGGCCGTCGATCAGGAATTTGGTCGCCCAGTTCGGACAAGCGAGCGGGGCGTAGAGGCCGTAGATCGGAAAGGAGCCGGGAAGCGCTCCGCGCAGATCCGGGTTGTCGGCTCGAAGCTGGTGCGCGGCCGCGTGCTCGACCGCGCGCAGGCCTCCGCGCTTGAACTCATCATCCCCGGTCAACTCGTAGATCCGGAGCCATGTCCCGCCGAGTTGCACAATCCCGGTCAGACAGCGGTACCTGGCGCCGGGTGTCCAGTCGTCCTTCCACGTCGCCGGCAGAGTGTCTCGTTTCAGCAGCTCGTCGATTAGAACACGCGAGGTCAGCTGCGCTGCCGTCAGGTAACGCTCGTCACCGACCAGCGCGTAGCTTTCCACGAGACCTCTCAGGGTGTAGGCGATGCCGTGCGTGTTGGGAACGGTGCCCGGCTCGAAAACGCAGTCGTCGAACCATCCATTCGGCCGCTGCCGGGAGACGACCCAGTCCAGGTTCCGGATCGCGGCCTGTTGAAACTGATCCTCGGCGGTGGCGTTGGCAAGCCGAATCAGGGCCCAGGAGACGCGCGACTTATAGGTATGAGGGATGCCTCTATAGGAGGCATCCCCTCGCCAAGCGCCGTCGGGATCCTGGCGTTCGATCAGCCAGCGACCGCCGTGATGCGCGGCGTCAAGATATTCATCAGTACCGGTGGCAAGGTAGGCATCGATCCAGCCGTGCAGCACCATCCCGGTGTTGAACGCGATCGACCGTCTCGGCGTGCGCGTGATCAACCCCTGCATGATCCCACCGTCGTCGTCCTGAACCTCGAGCTCCCAGTCAGCCAACTCCCGCGCGCGCTCCATCAGGTCAGTGCGACGCCGTGACGCGCCATACGTGATCATCGTTCCAATCAGGTATCCCGAGGTTTCGGGAAAGGCAGCGGCCCAGCCAGTGAGCAGCGAGTAACCACGGGACGATCCGCGGCGCCCCGTAGCATCGTGACTTCGCACAAGCCAATTCATGCCCTCCGCGAGCGCCGTGTCCCAAACCCCGTCCGCCGGCGCGGCACGTGCCACGTTTGCACGCACGGCGTCGCCCGCGAGTTTCTCTATGAGTAGTCCAATCCGGCGAGCCGTCGCCGCGGCCGTGCCATCCGTAGTCATCCGATACCCCCTTGAGCCCGGGTGCACGGTAGCAGGCGCGACCTCAGGTGAGAAGCACCCGGCAACATGCGTGCAAGCATGAAGGTCTGGATCGATCTCGACAATTCCCCCGGGGCGCTCCTGTTCGCGCCGATCTCGCGCCGGCTGACGGAGTTGGGCCACGAGGTGTTCGTAAGCGCGCGCGATAACGCGCAGACCAAGGAGCTTGCTCGTGAGCGCTGGCCGGACGTGGCGATGATCGGCGCTGCTGCACCCCCGGGCCGACTGGCCAAGGTTGGTTCGACGCTCGAGCGGATTCGCAGGCTCGGCGGCTGGGCGCGTCGGATCCGGCCGGACGTGGCCCTGTCCCACAATTCGTACGCCCAGATCGTGGCGGCGAAGACGCTCGGCATTCCCGCAGTCACCGCCATGGATTATGAACATCATCCCGCGAATCACGTGGCTTTCCGGCTCGCCAGGTCTGTTCTGCTGCCCGAGGCAATGCGTTCGGTCGACGTGCGCCGCCTCGGTGCGACACCCGAAAAGACGACGTTCTACGCCGGACTCAAGGAGGAGATCTACCTCGGGGACTTCGAGCCCGACGGCGAAATACTCGGCGCGCTCGGACTCGGGCCGCGGGGAGCCTCGGTCATCGTGGTGGCGAGAACGCCTCCCTCAAGAGCGACATACCACCAGTTTGAGAATCCGCTGTTCATCGACGCGCTTCGAATCGTGGGAAATGAGCCGACCGCCAAGCTGGTCGCTCTCACCCGCTATCCCGAGCAGCGGAAGATGGTCGCGGGTCTCGGTCTACCGAACTGCCTCATCCCCGACTTCGCGATCGACTCCAGGTCGATGATGCACCAGGCCGATCTGATGATCGGCGCCGGGGGCACCATGACCCGCGAGGCTGCCCTGCTCGGGGTCCCGACATATGGCGTCTACGTGGGCGCCTCGCCCGCTGTCGACCGCTACCTCGAGCAGCGAGGACTTATCGTGCGCCTGACCAGCGCAGACCAGCTGCTGCCGCTTCGGCGAAGCGCGTCCCGGAAGCCGGAACTCGAGCGATTGAGGAAGTCGGGCGCCCGGTTGGTCGAGGTGTTCGTCGACGCCGTGGCTACCGCGGGCGAACCCAGCAACCGATCTCGTTCCCAGTGACACTTCAAGCTCAAGTCCTCGACCCGCTTACAGACCTTCGGTGGGAGGAATTCGTAGCCGCGTCCCCAACGGCGCTCGTGTTCCATCATCCTGCATGGCTCCGGCTCCTCCGCGCGGAATACCGCTATGAGATGCAGGCGTGGACGGTCTTGGACGGCGATGAGATCGTCGGCGGCCTGCCTGTTGCGCGGGTCGACAGCCGTCTCACCGGACGCCGCCTGGTCGCGCTTCCATTCTGCGATGTCTGCGGCCCTCTGTTCGCGGCCGACGCGGACCCGGCAGTCCGACCTGCGTTGCTCGATGCGATCACCGCCGAGCGACGCCGCGCGGGAGTACCCCTGGACGTCCACGAGGAGATTGGCGGCCTGTCCGACGCGTCGCGCTCACGCCGCTTCCTTCATCATGTCGTCGCGTTGGACGACGACCCTGCCAAGGTCGAGTCCGCCTTCACCAAGTCTCATGTGAAACGGGGCGCCCGCAAGGCTGAGCGGCTGGGATTGCGAGTCGAGCGGCGAACGGACCAGGCTGCCCTCGACGAGTTCTATCGACTCCACCTCGAGACGCGCCGCCATCAGGGCGTTCCGATTCAGGGCAGGTCGTTCATTCGTCGGTTTGCTGAGCTGTTCGCGCAGGGCTTGGGCGACGTTGCGCTGGTGGTACAAGGCTCGGGGAAGCCGATCGCAGCAGCCGTGTTCCTGACGTTCAATGGCACGCTCACATACAAGTTTGGTGCCTCACATCGAGCTGAGCTCGAGAAGCGACCAAACAACCTACTGTTCCTCGAGACGATCCGATGGGCTTGCGCGCGGCGCATGCGTCACCTGGACATGGGACGCACCGACCTCGATAACCCAGGTTTGCGCGAATTCAAGCTCTCCTGGGGTGCCGCGGAGCGCGAGATGGCCTACACGTGGCTGTCGGACGGCCGTCCGAAGCGGAGCGGAACGAGCATCCCGCCCCTGGCCAGGGCGGCCATCCGCACGGGACCTCCGGTGGTCGGCCGCGCAGTTGGGAAGGCGTTGTATCGTCATATCGCCTAACCGCAATGGAGACTTTCGACGCAGACTTCTATCTCACGGAGCGCTACCTCGATCGCGGTCCGAAACGCTCACGGCTGGTTTCGGCCTACTACACGCTCAAGCCGATCATGCCCCACCGATTGCAGCTGTCGTTGCGACGGCTATACGCGCGACGGCAGTCGAGCCAGGCATTCCCGGCCTGGCCGATCGAGTCGATTCTGGTCGACCAGCAGCAAGCCGAGTTCCGGAGGCGGATCGAGGAGGCGGACGGCGCGCCCGTGCCGTTTGTGAACTTCTGGCCGGATGGGGCCCGCGCGGCGCTGACGCTGACACACGATGTTGAAGGGCCAGCCGGAATCGAGCTGATCGAACGTGTGCGCTCCATTGAACGGAAGTATGGCTTTGCTTCGGCCTGGTACTTCGTCGCCGAGGACTATGAGATTCCGGACGGCCTATTCGAGCGCCTGCGCCGCGAGGGGTGCGAGGTGGGACTACACGGGATCAAGCACGACGCAAAGCTGTTCTCGAGTCGTGCGGCTTTTGACGCAGAGCTTCCAAAGATTCACCGGTACCTGAACGAATGGGAGGCGGTCGGCTTTCGCTCACCGGCGACGCACCGAAATGCCGAATGGATGCCGGAGCTCGGCTGCCTCTACGACACGACGTTCTCCGACACCGCCCCGTTTGAGCCACAGTCAGGTGGCTGTTGTTCGATACAGCCCTACTTCCTCGGCGATCTCGTCGAGCTTCCAATGACCCTCGTCATGGACCACACGCTGTGGGAGATCCTCCGGGACACCTCCGCAAATCTGTGGATTCAGAAGGCGGAATGGGTGATCGCGAACCACGGGCTAATCAATTTGCTGGTTCACCCGGACTACGTGACGAGCGATGAGCGGCTTTCGTGCTATGAGACGTTCCTTGCGTTTCTTGCCTCACAGCAGAACCTGTGGGCCGCGGTGCCATGCGAGGTCGCAAGCTGGTGGAAGCTTCGAGCTACGCTCGATGTCGCTGCCGTCGACGGCGGGGCCGCAGATGTGGGCGGCTTGAGCCTGGCGCCCGGCATCGCCTACGCCCAGATCGTCGATGATGCGGTCAGCTACGAGCCGGCTGGCGACTCGACACGTACCGGCGGTAGTAGGTGACGTAAGCGGCGTAGTTGACGAGCAGCGCGAGCAGGCTCGCCCATGCTGCGCCCGTCGCCCCGAACGGAGGGATCAACGCGAAGTTGAACACCAGATTGCTGCCAGTCAGGATCATCGCGACATTACGCATCTCCCGTCCACGTGCGTGCGCCGACATGAACGTGTTATAGACGGTTGTGACGCCCCGCACCCCGGTCGCCAGCACGAGCGGAATCGCAAGCGAAGCCACCGGGCTGTAGTTCTTGGAGAACACAAGATCGACCAGGGGCGGTACGACGAGCAGGACAGCGATCAGCGCCAGCCCGGCCATCGCCCACGCCGCCCCCACCCATCGGCGGTCAATCGAGTCCTCATGGGCCATCCTGGGGAACAGCGCCGCCGCCAGCCCCATCATGGGGAGGCCCATGAAGCCTGCCAGCGCGGCCGCCAGCGAGTAGTAGCCCGTGGATTTGGCATCGCTGAACCATGCGACCATCAGCACGTCCATGTTGTAGGTCCCGATGCTGAAGAAACGGCCGACGTACGACTGGAACGCCCATGCGCGGGTGTCGGCGACGAAGGCGGCAATATGGACGCGAACGCGCTGAAACTTGGGCTTCAGCCAGATCCAGAGCATCACCAGTGAGCCGACGAAGCTGATGTTGAGGACGAGGTAGGCGAACTCAGCCGAGAAGTGGACACCGGCGGCGATGAATGCGAGCAAGGCGACAACCAGGCCAACGCTGCCGGCGAGGTTGCTGATCGAGAACACATGCAGTCGATCGGCGCCCTTCGCCGTGAGCTCGCCCAGCAGCGGGAATGTCCACGCCCAGGCAAGGATCGAGCCGGCCCGCAGAATCGAGCCCGCATGAGCGTGGAACGCGCCGTCGACGACGAACGACAGCCCGAACATCGCGCCCGAAGTGAGCGCCGCCAGCGGAACGAAGGCGACGAGCAAGGCGCCCACTATCTCCCGGCGGTCGCCGGCACCGCTCCGGGCAAGTCGGCGCGAGGCCGAGCTGTAGATCCCAAAGTCGAACACGACGGCGACCAACGTCGCGAATGAGATCGCAAATGCGAAGGTCCCGAAGGAGCTTGGGCTCATCTCACGCGCGATGATGGCCTTGCCGACCCCGCTCAATCCCATCGCCGCGCCGCTCGCGGCCGCGTAGACCGCGGCCTGGCCGATGACCCTCGAAACCAGGAGCCGGCGTACAAGCTGTGCGCCGGGCGAGCGGCGGAGCGTCGCCTCCACCTGGGTTCCGGTCATTTGCCGGGCCTCTTGACGCCCCGCGCGCGGGCCAAATAGTCGAGTCGGCCCGCGCCCATGCCGAGGAGGATCGCGAACATCTCGTTCGACGGGCTATACGGCAGCATCGTCAGGATAGCGAGTAGATGACGTATGAGATACCGGCACCAGCGATCACCGCTGCCAGGATCTGGTCGGCTCGGATCGCACCGATCCGATTCATTGCTCGTATCAGTCGCCACACTGCAATGAACGCGACCAGTAGCGCCGAAGCCCGACGATTCCGTCTTCCGCCATCACCTCGAACAGCGAGCTGTGCGGATACGGCTCGGCGGGCGCTCCGTGAACGAAGCCTTCAGGGATCGCGAGAGCATGGTCGTGTATTTCTGCGGCCCACCCCGAATACCGGAGCGCTCTTGAAAATCTCCCAGCCTTCTTCGTAGGTGGCCAGACGGATGTAGATGTTGTCTGTGTTGTTAGCCGCTGGAGACGGCCGAATCTTCTCCAGCTGGAGGAATACCGGAACCACGATCGCGCCGCAACAGCACGGTCGCGATCGCTCGGCCATACCGTCTCGGACGCAGACCCAAGGCGGCGAGTACCACGAGCAGTGCACTGATCCACCCGACGCGGAAGAACGTGAAGAAGATTGCGACGAGCTTCAAGCTGACGACCCCGATGCCAGTTCGAGACAGGGTCTGCGCGTTCGATCCGAGAGAAGCCAATACATCGTCGCCGCCAGGCAGATGACGAGGGTGAGCCCGTACGGCTCAGGTGCATCGTAGGGCCGGAAATGCGGACCTATTGATGGCCGAGTCAAAGCGGACCTCGAGAGCCGGACGAGGTGGCGAGTTCGAAACCGAACAGGTGCTCGCCGATGCCGATCACCGCGAGAAGCAGGCCCGGCGATGATCAGTGTGAACGCGATCCGGTCGGTGAGCTCGCCGTTGTTGCCGACGGCTCGCCGCACGACGGCGAAGAGGATGAGCGGAATTACCAGGGAGTCGAACCACGTCGGATGGGAAACAACGAGCTGGCAGGGGTGACGGCTGCCCGCGCGCCGAGGACCAAGGCGAGCAACCCAAGGGCCAGCGACATTCGCCTCGAGGCGCGCATCCGCGCGCGTACCTTGGGCTGGGCGGCAAGCAGCACGATCATGCCGCCGACCCACACCCGGTCGAACGAGACGTACTTTCCCCCCGGAAGGTGCGTAGCGAGCGGAGCAGCGAGCACTCCGAAGCGCGGGCCACACCACAGAGCGTCAAGCCCACTTCCGCGAACACCAGCATCATTGCGATCGCTGCGCCGATCGCGACCGGCAGCAGCGCGAGCTTCGAATGCTGAACCAGCGACCATCCCATCAACGCGCACAGCGCCGCGATTGCCGCGACGCCGAGCACGCGGGGCAACAGTGAGCGATTCAATGAGATGGGCAATACGCTCACCTACCAGTAGAACGGGTAGGGTCGCCCCATACTTCCGGGGGGCCATCGGTATTGCCGTCCCGCGCAGGCCGTGGACGCGCGTCCGAAATGCGGCCGGAGCCCTCACGTTTGGCGCGCCCATGTTCGATGACAGCGGCGACATAGCTCATAGCAGTCACCTCCCGATAAAAGCAAACCCGTTGTAAGGCGGGGACGCAAAGCCACGGGGCCCAGATGAACGGGGGCTAGCCGGGCTACCGAAGGAATCCGCGGGGCGGTGGCGGGACCCAGGGAGGGACGAAATGGTCACGCATACATTGCGCCGCGCCGCGCTTCGGGCCGCTGCTGCGCTCGCGCTTGGCGCGATCGCAGCGATCCCGCTCGCCGAGAACCCGACCGCAAGCCTGGCCAAATCGAAGCTCCGACCCGGCCATCGCACGTGCATGCGCCATCGGGGCCGCCGGCACGGCCATCGCGCCGGTTGTGCGACGCGCTCCACCCGGCGCCTCCACGGCACCCGGACCAAGTCTCGCCGTCGGCCCGTCACGACCGCCAAGACGGCCACCAGCACAACGGCCACCACGACGGCCACACCGATTCCCACCACGACGACGACCAGGCCTACCACCACCACGACCCCGAGCCCGACGCCTACTCCCGCGTGGAGTGGCGATTTCTCGACCGGCGACTGGGGTCAGTACGACGATTGCCTGAGCCGGCATGTCGACGGGGTCTGGCCGACGTATTACACGATCGAGCGAGCCAGCTCGAGCTTGCCGCTCGGTCCAACGGGTTGCTCGAGCAGTCGCGGGACCCCGACCCCGCCCAATACCGAGACTGGTCCGGTACCACCTGGATTCAAGTACGCGGCGAAGTTCACCGTCGACTCGGGGGCAGTCGTCCCCGGCGAGGCCGGACAACGGACTCTCGACACCCTTTGGCCCGCCGATACCCCGTCACAAGGGAAGACACAGGCTTATCAAGGCGCCTCCACCTGGTACCGGGATGAGACCTACTTCCCGTCAGGATTCCAAGCTGTCCCGAACAGCGACTTCAACTGGACCTTCGAGATCCACAATTGGCCGGACGGCTTCGGCGATGCGATGGTCTCCTGCGGGCTGGACACGACCACTACCGCTGCCATGACTCCATACTCCGACGGAGTCGGCGGCTCCAGCACGCGCTACTCCTGCCGCGTCCTCGGCGGTGGGTCGCCGAGCAACCCGATTGATGCCCGGAGCTCGGGCGCCGTCAGGCTGTACACATCCGCCAGCTGGTACAAGAACCCTGACGTGAAGTGGACCTATCTCGCCGGTGTCAAGTCGATTGAGACCGCCCATTGGTATGACATGGTGTTCCACGTCAAATGGTCCTGGCAGCAGGACTCAAAGAATGGCTGCACCGACCCCAGTTCCGCGACCGGATGCTTCGAATGGTGGGTGGATGGCACCAAAGTCGCTGCCTGGAGTGGGCCAACGCTCCTCTATTACGCCGACAACAACAGCGACTACTCGGGCGCCACGCCCGGACCCGGCCAGGGTTATATGGATACCGGCTACTACCGGGACGGCTCTGCCACGACGACCGAGAGCGTGTACCACGGCGCCACCATGGTCGGCTCAACCGCGGCGTCAATCGGCGAAAACCTGCCCTAACCAAAAGTCTCCGTGGCGACGTCGGCGGTCACGGGGTCGTTGTGCACCGTGGTGGCCGACCGCCGTCGCTGCAGGATGCTCGCTATCTCACTTTGGTTGCGCCCCCGAAGCCGGAGGTGTTCCGCGAGCGTCTCGTCGTCGAAGCGACTGGCAACGGGCGTTCCGGGAATGCCAACCACGACCACGTACGGAGCAACGTCATGCGTCACGACGGCGCCGGCGCCCACGACGGCTCCCTCGCCGATCGTCACGCCGCGAAGAATCGAAGCGTGACCCCCCACCCACACATCGTCTCCGATCACGACCGGCGCCCAGCCCACATTCCCCGACTCCCTGATGGTCTTTCCGACCAGATCGAACTGATGGCTGCCGGCGCGCACGTGCACGTCCGGCCCGAACATGACGTCGTCACCGACAACAATCGGGCCGTTGAAATAGGCGTTCGGCCCGATATAGACACGCTTCCCGACACGAATCATTCCGTAGCTCAGTTCGGAGCTCAGCGGGTAGAACATGACGTCGGGCGCGGCGGAGGCGAAGCGGCGGCGGAAATATGCGCGGGCTGCCCACCGGTAGGCGCGGGCAGCGGTGTCGAAAACGGGGAACACCTTTGTGACAACGAACACGATATACCTCGTTGCGCGCATAGCCGGGCCCATCCTAGGCGACCGAAGCCTTCCCGCCGGCCTGAGGAGCGTTAGAACCGCGATTTGCAGGGAAACCGTGCTCGGGTGACTCGTCGTCGCGCCCTACCAGTAGACTCGGCTCGCTTGTCGGCGGCCTTTACTGGGGGTTGGCCGCCAGAGTCGACAGCAGGTTTCACAACGGGACTGGAGTACCAGCGATGCCGCAAAACCGGTGGCATGTCTCGGCGTCATTCCCTTGGCTGACGCGCCAGGCGCGGACGGTTGTCAGCTTCGCGACCGTCCTGTCAGTCGCGGCGATCGCTGGCGTTTCCGCAGATGCCGGGCAAAAATCGGGCACCCGCACTCGATGCCCGCATCACTCTTCGCACGGTCGGCGGCACCGATGTCATGCGAAGCGACCCGTCCACCGGCGAAGCCACCAGAGCCACCTGCATCCGATCGGATCGCTGCATCCATTCTGGAATGGGGATTTCTCAACCGGCGACTGGTCGCAATACAGTGACTGCAGGTTCAATCACATGGACGGTCACTGGCCGACCGACTACGCGATCGACACCCAGAGCGGGAAGGTGGGCCGCCACGGGTGCGAAGGCAGGCTTCCCAATCTCGTCCACGACGTCGCGCCCCCACGAGGGTTCCGATATGCGGGTCGGTACACCGTCAGCCTCGGGAACGGGCTCATACACCGGCGAGGCCGGCGAGCGAGCCCTCGACACGATTTGGCCCGCCAAGGATGACGCGGGCAGAAGCGGCGAGACGCGCGCCTATCAGGGCGCCGATACGTGGTACCGCGACGAGATCTACTTTCCGCCCGGGTTTCGCCCGACGCGAAACACGGATTGGAACTGGCTTTACGGGCTGCACAACTACCCCGACGGCGCCGGCGACGCAAACCTGGCGCTGATGGTCGCGACCGACAGCTCCGACGGCGGCCCGCACGGTCACGAACGCCTCTCGGCTCGGATTCTTGGCGGTGGCTCGCCCGCGCATCCGATCGACCCCTACGGGTCGGGCGACTTCCTGGACGATCCGGCCGTGCGCGAGCACTGGTTCCGCGGGCCGTCGCTTCATACCGGCCGCTGGTACGACTTCGTCTGGCACGTCCACTGGGACTGGCGCGCCAATCGCGATGGCGGCCGCGGATTTGTCGAGTCTTGGCTCAACTGGAAGAGGATCGGGTCCTACCACGGCCCGACGCTGTTCTATTACGCGGACAACGGCACGGGACACGGCGGACCCGGCCAGGCCTACCTTCAACACGGTTACTACCGTCCCAGCGATTCGGAGGCCGGCTACTCCCAGCCGTCCGCGACCGTCTACCAGGCCGCCACGTTGATCGGGCGCACCGCCCGATCGATCGGCGAACGGCTGTAGCGCACAAGGCTGAACCTCGACCCGACGTCGAGACCCGCTCTGCGCGCTCCCGACCCCAAATAGATTTCGTGGGCCGCCCGGAAGTCTAGGTACGCCCCGCTCGTTCTATGGGTATGAAGGTCGAGTATTCGGCTCTGCCGGAAGCAGAGCGGGGCGGCAGACGCGGGCTGGCGATCGCGGCAGAAAGCTCGCTGCTTGTCGACGCCATCGTGCTCGGAGCCCGGACCCATTCATTTAAGCTGCGGGGCCGCTTCGGCGGCGGCGCGGACTCCGTGCGGGCGATCGTGGCAAGCGATCCGGACGTCGTTTTGGTCGACGACTCGACGTCCTCCGATGAGGTTCTGACAACGCTGGCGGGTGTCAGGGCGCAGGACTCTTCGGTCCTGCTGGTTGTCCTGACCGTCCGCGAGGACGACCTTGAGTGGCTCGACGCCGCCGCGGCGGCCGGCGCGGATTTCGCGATCTCCAAGGGCATCAACCCCGGTCTCCTGTTCACCCTGCTCGGCGAGATATTGGATCGGAAGGTCCTCAGCCTCAGTGCGCGACCCCACGCGCACGCTGTCCCGTACGCGTCTCCGTCCGGGCCTCAGTCTCCGCTCACCGCCCGCGAGCGGGAAATCCTGGCGCTGATGGCGTCCGGCGCAACCAACAGCAGCATCGCGAGACAACTCCATGTCACGGAGCAGACCGTAAGTTCCATGTGGCCAACGTGTTGCGCAAGCTCAGGGTGGCAAACCGCACCGAGGCGAGCCACTACGCGCATCTCCACGGATTGGTCGACGCTAGTCAGCCCCGGCTAGCGGCCCTGGGTGACGGGTGACACGCGCCGCATGACGCGGACCGGCTCCATCTCATTTACGCCCCGTCGGCTGACTCGCCCGCTGCGGCTTACGCTCGCGGTGCTGGTGGCCGGCTTCCTGGCCGCATTGACGAGCTCCTCGGCGATGGCCGCCACCACGGTCTGCCACCCGGGCATCAACGGTCTGGGAACACCGGCGCCTGGGAGCGTGGTGGCGCCCGGGCTACGGGTGGTCTCGACGCAGTTCAGCCTCGGAGACTGCACGACGGCGTTCTTCGTTTCGGCCCGAGCCGCTGATGGGACGATCTGGGCGGTCGACTACAACAACGACATCTGGAAGTCCACCGACGACCTTCGCACTCTCCAAGAGACCTATACGGCGACCGGATATGCGCAGGTCGAGCAAGTCCTCCCGCTGGCTTCCGGGACGATCCTGATCGTCGTCCGAGACGCCAGCGGCAACCGGCACATCCTACGCTCGACTGATTCCACCGGCACGGCGTTCTCGGCTTCGGTCCTCGACCTCCCGGCCGGATCCTCGTTGCTCGATAGCAACTCTTGGACTCAGATCGGGAACACGATCTACATCGGGCAGTACAGCAAGCCTCCGGTTCATCTGTGGCGATCAACCGACGACGGACGGACGTTCTCGGTCGTCTTCCAGGACAGCTCCGTCGACGAAATCCACTCTGTGATGACCGATCCCTACGTGGCTGGCCGGCTGTGGATGATGCTGATGGCGCCGAGCAGAGTACGCCTCAAGCCACCCTATTCGGTTACTCCGACGACGGCGGGCAGACCTGGACCTGGATCAGCCAGTCGCTATATCCGCAGTCTCGGGTAGTCGGCCTCATGTTCGATTCTGACGCGGTCTACTGGGGCTGCGACTGCCCAGACGTGCCAGGCGCCTTGTACAGGTGGGACCGGCATTCAGGTCAGATCTCGACCTTGATGACGAACCTGAACGGCCCGCTGGAGGACGCCGTCTCGTATAACGGACAGTTTGCCCAGTTCTCCTCCGTTGAGCCCCGAAACTACATCGGCGACCAGTACCTGCACGTCGTCACGAACGGCGGTGGCTCCTGGAGCATGACGCGGCTCCCGTTCTCACGAGATCAAGGCAATTTGGCCAAGTTCGCGAACCCAGAGGGCAACACCAGACCGGACAGCCAGGGCCGCTTCTGGATGTCGTACTACGACCTTGCGGGCAGCCAGGCCCTGGCCGGCAACGTCGAATACCAGTTTGATCCGACCGCCCAGTACAACGGCGTGAACTCGTCGTTCTCGGCGTCCCCCAACCCGTACACGAGCGGCCAGCCGGTGGGCTTTGATGGCTCGGCATCCAGCTCGCCAGCCGGCGGCTTGAGCTATTTGTGGAGCTTTGGAGATGGATCAACCGCGTCCGGATCGGCGACGGCTTCGCATACCTACTCCTCAGGCGGTCCGTTCACGGCCTCGCTGCAGGTGAACGACGCCAATAACGACGCGGTCCTTACGACCCACACGGTGGCAGCGTCGGCGCACCGCCGACCGTGGTGACCGGCAGCGCGCCCTCGACGTCCACCGGCGCCACCCTGAACGCCACCGTGAATCCCAGCGGCTCGAGCACGAGCGCGTCATTCGAGTACGGCACCACGACCGCTTACGGATCGCAGACCGCGACTCAGAATCTCGGCAGCGGGACTAGCGACCAGACGGTGAGCGCCAACATCAGCGGACTCCAGCCCGGCACCGCCTACCACTACCGCATCGATGCCACGAACGGGACCGGAACCAGCCAGGGGGTCGATCGTCTGTTTACGACTCCGGGGCCCCCGACCACCGCCACCACAACCGCGGCCACGAACATCGGCGGCCTGTCGGCCACGTTGAACGGAAACGTCACGCCCAACGGACTGGACACGGTCGTTCACTTCGACTACGGAACGACCTCCAGCTACGGCAGCTCGACCCCGGGTCAGGATGCGGGCAGCGGCAACAGTTCCCAGGCACTCTCGCGGTTGCGTCGAGTCTTCAAGGCAACCAGACCTACCACTACCGCATCGTGGCCGTCAATGAGTCCGGCACCTTCTACGGAGGCGACCAGTCATTCACGACGCTCCCGCCCCCACCGGCCGTCACCACCAGCGCGCCCACGTTTGTCATGTCCACGGGCGCAACGCTGAACGGCACGGTGAATCCGAATGGCGGTCCGACCACCGCCTACTTCGAGTACGGCACTACCACCTCCTACGGCTCGCAGACCGCGACGCAGAACCTGGGCAGCGGGACAACCGCAGTAGCGCTCACCGGAACTCCCGCGGGCCTCCAGCCCTTCACGACGTACCACTACCGCATCGTCGCTACCAACAACAACGGCACGACACGCGGCGCGGATGGGACTTCACTACCACGGCGGGCCCACCGGTGATCAGCACCGGGTCCGCGAGCGGGGTTACGCAGAACGGCGCGACGCTCAACGGGACGATCGACCCACAGGGTTTGACCACGACCGCCTATTACCAATACGGCACCACCACGTCGTATGGCAGCCAGACGGCCAGCCAGTCGCTTCCCGGCAACCTCGTGCCCAATCCCGGCTGCGCAACCGGCGACACGACTGGATGGGGCACCGGCGGAACCGCGCCAGCCACATTTGCCTCCCAGACCGGCTGGGCATCGGTCGGACCGGCGTCCTGCCGCTTCACCACCGCCACGATCCCCTCGAATGGCTACTCCGAGGTGAACGTGGTCCCGTACATGAAGAACATCTCCGCCGGCGCTCAGTACAACATCGCAGTCGACCTCAACGTACTCAGCATCACGTCCGGACAGCGCGTCGTGCTCTATGTCACGTGGCGCGACAGCAGCGGCAACGGCCTCAGTAAGGTCCAGGTTCAGGCGACCAAGGTCGCCGGGCTGCAATCACTGTCCGGCACCCTCACCGCGCCGGCCAATGCCACGCAGGCACAAGTCAACGTCACGGTCGAAAACGCCGGTGCCGCCGACCTCTACTTCGACAACGTGACGCTGCTCGCCGCGGGCTCAGGCCTGCCGCAAGCGGTCACTGCGCAGCTGTCGAATCTTACGTCCGCCACCCCCTACCACTACCGCCTCGTCGCGACCAGCAGCCAAGGCACGACGTACGGACCCGATCAGACCTTCACGACCCCCTCCGCGCCGACGGCGACGACGTCGGCGGCGACCCAGGTGACCTACAACGGCGCGACTCTGAATGCGTCTGTCAACCCGAACGGTGACGGGACGACGGTGTACTTCCAGTACGGACCTGACACGCTGTACGGCAGCGCGACACCGGCACAGAACTTGGGCAGCGGAAGCAGCGCTCAGGCGGTCTCGGCACCGGTCTCTGGTCTCGCGTCCACGACCGTCTACCACTATCGCGTGGTGGCTACGAACGGCGTCGGTACGACCTACGGCGCCGACCAGATATTCACGACCGCGAACCCACCGGATACGACCCCGCCGTCGTCATCGGCCAGCTCGCCCGCGCTTTCGAACTCGAGTGGATGGTCCGTTTCGTACACCGCGTCGGATAATCAGGGCGGCTCGGGTCTGGCCGAGGTCGATCTGTACGCCAAGGCGCCGGGCGACTCCGGGTACAGCAAGGTCGCCTCGGACACCAGCGGCAACGGCGCGGGCAGCTTCAGCTACACCGCTTCCAAGGGCGACGGCAGCTACAGCTTCTACACGATCGCCACCGACAACGCCGGCAACACCGAGACCGCGCCAAACACCCCAGACGCCACCACTGTGCTCGACACCACCGCGCCGAGCTCCTCCGCCGGCGCGCTGCCGCCCAGCGGCAACTCAACCTCGCTGACCGTCACCTACACCGCATCTGACAGCGGCTCGGGGCTGGCCGAGGTCGATCTATACGCCAAGGCGCCGGGCGACTCCGGGTACAGCAAGGTCGCCTCGGACACCAGCGGCAACGGCTCGGGCAGCTTCAGCTACACCGCTTCCAAGGGCGACGGCAGCTACAGCTTCTACACGATCGCCACCGACAACGCCGGCAACACCCAGACCGCGCCAAACACCCCGAACGCCACCACGCTGCTCGACACGGTCGCCCCCACCGCGACCGCAACCTCCCCCGCCACCGCCGGCGCCTCGTTCAACGTGAGCTACACGGCCTCTGACAACCCGGGTGGGTCCGGCCTGGCGCGCGTCGATCTGTACGCAAAAGCGCCCGGCGACACCGGCTACACCCCCGTCGCCTCCGACAACAGCGGCCACACCTCAGGCAGCTTCAACTACACCGCCACCGCCGGCAGCGGCACCTACAGCTTCTACACAATCGCCTGGGACAACGCCGGCAACACCCAGACCACCCCCACCAACCCCCAAACCACCACGATCGTGTCGACCGCGCCGCCCGTGTCGTCCGCATTCGCTCCCACGTTGTCCAATTCGACCTCGGTGCAGGTGTCGTTCACCGCTTCGGCAGGCGGCTCGGGTCTGGCCGAGGTCGATCTGTACGCCAAGGCGCCGGGCGACTCCGGGTACAGCAAGGTCGCCTCGGACACCAGCGGCAACGGCTCGGGCAGCTTCAGCTACACCGCTTCCAAGGGCGACGGCAGCTACAGCTTCTACACGATCGCCACCGACAACGCCGGCAACACCGAGACCGCGCCAAACACCCCAGACGCCACCACCGTGCTCGACACCACCGCGCCGAGCTCCTCCGCCGGCGCGCTGCCGCCCAGCGGCAACTCAACCTCGCTGACCGTCGCCTACACCGCATCTGACAGCGGCTCGGGTCTGGCCGAGGTCGATCTTACGCCAAGGCGCCGGGCGACTCCGGGTACACCAAGGTCGCCTCGGACACCAGCGGCAACGGCTCGGGCAGCTTCAGCTACACCGCTTCCAAGGGCGACGGCAGCTACAGCTTCTACACGATCGCCACCGACAACGCCGGCAACACCCAGACCGCGCCAAACACCCCGAACGCCACCACGCTGCTCGACACGGTCGCCCCCACCGCGACCGCAACCTCCCCCGCCACCGCCGGCGCCTCGTTCAACGTGAGCTACACGGCCTCTGACAACCCGGGTGGGTCCGGCCTGGCGCGCGTCGATCTGTACGCAAAAGCGCCCGGCGACACCGGCTACACCCCCGTCGCCTCCGACAACAGCGGCCACACCTCAGGCAGCTTCAACTACACCGCCACCGCCGGCAGCGGCACCTACAGCTTCTACACAATCGCCTGGGACAACGCCGGCAACACCCAGACCACCCCCACCAACCCCCAAACCACCACGATCGTGCAGGCCTCTACCAGCACCACGGTCGCCGCGCCGGCGACCGGTGGAGCGGGCACCGCGATCGGCCCGAGCTCGATCAGCTCGACGCTGTCGGGCGCCGCAGAGCGGCGCGGGTGGCCGCTCACGTTCACGGTCTTCGGCCCGCAAGCCACTGCGCCCACGACGTGCACGACCGGCGGCACCGTGGTGGGCAGCGCCCCGGTCAGCGGGAACGGGACGTATCACCCGTCATCCGGCTACACGCCGGCCGGCGTCGGCACGTACTGGTGGTACGCGAGCTACAGCGGCGATAGCACAAATCTGGCGTCGTCCAGCGCCTGCGGAACCGGCATGACTTCAACGGCGGTCAGCGCGACCACGAGCGCGAGCGTGAGCGCGCCCGCGAGCGGAACTCCGGGCACCGCTATCGCGGCTGGCTCGATCAGCTCGACGCTGTCCGGCGCCGTCAGCGGCGCGGGCGGGACCGTCACCTTCAAGGTCTTCGGACCCCAGGCAAGCGCGCCCAGCACATGCACGAGCGGCGGCACCACTGTTGGCACCGCCCCCGTCAACGGGAACGGCACGTACAACCCGTCATCCGGCTACACCCCATCCACTGGCGGGACCTACTGGTGGTACGCGAGTTACAGTGGCGATGCCAACGATCTTCCGTCTGCGAGCGGCTGTGGAAGCGGCATGACATCAACCGCGGTCCCAGCTACGACGAGCACGAACGCCGCCGCTCCGGCAAACGGCACCACAGGTACCGCGATTGCCGCCAGCGGGATCTCCTCGACCCTCTCCGGCGGAGCATCGGGGGCCGGCGGGACGATCACATTCACGGTGTTCGGCCCGCAAACGACCGCCCCGACGACGTGCAGCACGGGCGGAACCACCGTGGGAACTGCCTCGGTCAATGGCAACGGGACGTATCACCCATCGGCCGGCTACACCCCATCCGCCCCTGGGACCTACTGGTGGTACGCAAGGTATGGTGGCGACAGCACCGACCTGGGGTCGTCCAGTAGTTGCGGCAGCGGGATGCCGTCGACGATCGTCGTCAACAGCCCCGCGATCACCGCCACGGGGCCGACGGCGAGCATGGCCGGCACGGCAATTCCACGACAGCGTTCAGCGCGTCGCTGTCCGGCGGGACGAATTCCGCCGGCGGGACGATCACGCTCAAGGTGTTCGGCCCGCAAGCAGCTGCGCCCGCCACCTGCACGAGCGGCGGCACGACGGTCGGCACCGTGCCGGCTGGTGGCAATGGCAGATATCGCTTCTCGTCTGGCTTCACCCCATCGAGCCCCGGCAATTATTGGTGGTATGCGACCTACAGCGGTGACAGCAAGAACGCCGCCGCGACGAGCACCTGCGGCTCCGGCATGAGCGGGACCACGGTGTACAGCGTGACGTCGGTCGCAAGCGCGACCGACACGAGCGGTGCCAGCTCGACGACCTCGAGCTTCACCGTTCAGCCGAACACGACCTATCTCCTTGTGGCCTTCCGCAACTCCCAGAACGGCGATGGGCTCAGCTCGATCACCAGCAGCGGCCTGAATCCCGCGTTGTCGACTGCGTCGTTCACCTCGGTTGCGCAGCAGAACTTCCATAACCTTGACTACCAGTCGGTCTACTACGTGACAACCGGGAGCGGTGCCAGCGGAACCGGAACCCTCACCGTCACGTTCAAGAAGGCGCTCGGGGCCGGCCAGGTCACGATCCTCGACCTGATCGCAGTGGGCGGCAACAACACTGCCAGCCCGATCGTGACGACCAACGAACGCCTGACGTTTGGCAACGTCACGACGGCGACCGCCGGCATGCCGAGCGTCCCAGCCTCGAATGACGCCAGCTTGGTGTTCCTGGTCGCCGACCAGGATCTCGGAGCGTCGGCTCCGGCGGCCTCACCGGCAATGACGAATCCGTTCTACTCCGATCAGGCCAGCGGCAGCGCAGGTGTTTACGCCGCTGCGCCTGCGCAGCAGTCAGAAGGATTCCCGGTCGGATCCGGCCGGAACTGGGGCACGATCGCGCTGGAGATCAGCCACGGATAGCGACACTCGCCCGGTCCGCCGGCGACCATCACCAGTCTGCACAGTCATCGCACACAAACCTTTGTACAAACGGACTTTCACAAGGAGGCGGGGATGAGTCTTACCCCCCGGAAGAGTTTCATCGGCTGCCTGGTCGCTGCGGCAATTGCGGTCGGCTTCACGATCGTGGTCGTCGGCACTTCGGTCTCTGCGAAATTGAATCCCAGAGCACTTGTGGCCAACGCGCAAGCGCCTGATCTCGCAGAATCGGTGCCGAGCAAGCTCGCGGTCCGGACGATCACGGTCGGAAAGCAGCGCTTCTACGTACTCGTCTTCCAAACCGTTGCCGAGAATCTCGCAAAGCTATATGAGGGACAGCTGTTCCTCGTCGGTCATCGCGCGAGCACCAAGGTGCCGATGATGACAGCCGATCAATACATCAACATCATCGATCCGCAGACTCGCCAAATCACTGGTCAGCAGGTCATTCCTAATATCGGACAGCTCAGGTTCGAGCGGCGCCTGTTTGGACACGACCACTGGCACCTTCGCGACTTCGAGGTCTACGAGTTGCGGCATGCGGCGAATGGTCAGTTCGTCAGCCAAGATCACAAGATCGGCTTCTGCCTGACGAGTGACACAAAGGTGCCTGATCCCGGTCTTCGCGCTCCTGACCTGCGTGCCGCAGAAGTAGGTGCTCACGCCGCGGCAGCACTGATCACGCGCAAGGACCTCACACCGGGTTGCGGAAAGCATGAGCCCAACCTGCTGCGAGTTGTGGAAGCGATCGATGCCGGTACCGGCGATGTGTACGAGCGGTTCCTCGGTGGTCAGAGTGTCGACGTGACCACCGCGCCCAATGGCCGCTACGTGCTGATCGCGAAGGTAAATCCCCAGCGGGCGGTCGTCGAGACCAACTACACGAACGACTCTGCGTCCGTGCTGATTTCGATTCATCGGACGAAGCCACACGCGAAGCCGACCATCAAGGTTCTGCGGAGCTGCCCGGGGACCGCGGTCTGCGGCTAGCTGGCTTCTGAGGACTGGTTGACGTCTTGCGCTGGCTGGCCGCGATCCGAGAGTGTCTTGGAGCCCCGGGGTGGCTCGGGGCGGTGCTCGTGGCGCTCATAGTGGGGATGGGCGCGGTGTCGGCGGTGGGGGCGGCCGGCGCCCGGGCCGGATCGGGGCGAACCAAGGTGGTTGTGCCGGTAGCGCCAAGCCTCGACCGCAAGCTGGGGCCTCTGGCCTGGAACGCAGCCGGGCCCTACGCCGATGACCATGTGCTGGTTGGCTTCAAGCCGGGCACCTCCGCTTCCAGTCAGCGCTCGATCGAGAACGCCGCGGGAGCAATTCGAGCTCGCAAGCTCGGGACCGGAGACCTCCTGAGCGTCCCGCACGGGGATGTCCAGCGCGTGATCGAGCGGTTGAAGCGCGATCCTGCGGTTCGTTATGCCGAGCCTGATTATGTGATGCAGGCGAGCGGGGTGCCTGATGATCCGCAGTTCGCGTTGCAGTGGGGCTTGCAGAACACCGGTCAGGTCGTCAATGGGACTGCGGGGACGGCGGGGGATGACGAGACGTGGTGCCGGCCTGGGGGGTGACGACTGGTTCAGCGTCGATCGTGGTGGCCGAGACCGACACCGGCGTTGACTACACCCACCCGGATCTGGCGGCGAACGTGTGGTCGAACCCGGGCGGCATGGGCGGCTGCGCGGCCGGAACCCACGGGTTCAACGTCCTCGCCGGGGAACTCCGTGCGACCCGATGGATCAAGACACCGCCTACGGCGGGCACGGCACGCACGTCGCGGGGATCATGGGCGCGGTCGGCAACAACGGCGTCGGCGTCACCGGCGTGAACTGGCAGCACGCCGATCATGCCGGTCAAATGGCTTGACTCGAACAGCAGCGGCTTGACCAGCGACCTGATCGCGGCGCTCGGGCTCGTCTCCGGCCAAACAAGCCGGCCGAACATCCGCGTCGTGAACGACTCGGTCACGTTCGTCGGCACGGCCTACTCCCAGGCCCTCTCCGACGAAATCGACAAGCTCGGCGCCAACGACATCCTGTTCGTCACCGCCGGCCGGGAACACCGCCAGAACAACGACAACCCCCCGCTACCCGTGCGACTATGACCGGCCGACCGAGATCTGCGTCACCGCCAGCGACCAAAACGACCAGCTACCCAGCTGGGCCAACTACGGCGCCACCACCGTCGACCTCGCCGCCCCCGGCAACAACATCTACTCCACCCTGCGCAACGCCAGCTACGGCTACATCAACGGCAGCTCGATGGCCGCGGCCGCAGGTCTCCGGCGCCGCAGCACTGATCCTCTCGACCGACCCAATGTCGACGACCGAACTGAAGGCCGACATCCTCAACAACGTCGATCCGCTCGCCTCGCTCGCCGGGCTGGTCCGCACCGGCGGGCGCCTCGACATCTGCAAAGCGCTACCCGGATGCACGCCAGCCGGCCACCCGCACGTTCGGCAAGACGACCGTGGGCGCCAGTTCGGACATCGGTTCAGCTCCGATCGCAAACGCGTCAACAAGTACGCGCTGACGCCAGTGGAACGGTGACCAAGCTCAGCATCTACCTGCAACCGACGTCCACCAGCGGCCAGCAGGATGCTCGAGGGCGTGATCTACGCCGATTCCGGCGGCCGCCCGGCAGCGCTGCTGGCGGCACAGCCACAGCTCATGTTCTCGAGCACGAACACGGCCGGCTGGTACGACCTGCCGTTCGCCTCCGCCGCTAACGCTCGCGCCCGGCAACTACTGGATCGGCGTCATCACCGGCGCCGACCTAGCGGCGTCGCCGGCTTCACGCTACGACAGCCCGTCAGCGGCAGCCGCGACTACAACTCGAACACCTACACCTCCGGGCCCACCAACCCCTTCGGGTCATCCTCAAGCCGACAGCGAGCAGATGTCGCTCTACGCCACGTTCACCAGCTCGCCGCCCCCGCTTCGCCCCCGCGAGCTCTTCGGCGCCGGTGATCTCCGGCAGCGCCCAGGTGGGCCAGACGCTGAGCGCCACGACGGGTAGCTGGACGGAGTCTCCGACCGGCTACAGCTACAAGTGGCAGCGCTGCGACACGACCGGCCTCAACTGCCACCGCGATCTCCGGCGCGACCTCCAGACCTATATGGCCGCAGAGCACGGATGTCGGAGCGACCCTCGAGGCGACGGTCACCGCTTCCAACTCGGGCGGCTCCGCAGGCACCCCGAGCTCCCACCGAGCGCGACGGTCAGTGCCCCCGCGGCCACCCGCACGTTCGGCAAGACCAGCCGTGGGCGCCAGTACGGACACGTTCAGCTCCGATCGCAAGCGCGTCAACGCTACTCGCTGACGCCACCGGCAGCGGTGACCAAGCTGAGCATCTACCTGACGCCGACGTCCACCAGCGGTCAACAGGATGCTCGAGGGCGTCATCTACTCGGATTCCGGCGGCCAGCCCGGAGCGCTGCTGGCACCAGCCAACAGCTCGTGTTCGCGAGCACGAAGCGGCCGGCTGGTATGACCTGCCGCTCGCCGCCGCGTAGCCTCGCGCCTGGCAACTACTGGATCGGCGTGCTCACCGGCGCTCGAGCTGCGGCGTCGCCGGCTTCCGCTACGACAGTCGTCACCGGCAGCCGCGACTACAACTCGAACACCTACACCTCCGGGCCCAGCAACCCATTCGGCTCGTTCACCACCGACAGCGAGCAGATGTCGCTCTACGCGACATACACTCCGGGGTGATCCGTCGCGCCTGATGGGGGCCGGAGGAGCGCGGAGCCGCGCGTATGAACGTCTGGGTCGATATCGAGAATCCGCCCCAGGTTCAATACCTGTTGCCACTGCGGCGGGCGTTTGAGCGGGTCGGAGCCGAGGTGGTGATCACCGCGCGCGATTATGGGAGCACCGTGCAGATGCTGGAGGCAGCGGGCGCGGCGCCGAGCGTCTTCGGCACCCGAGTTGGACGGGGAAAGGTGCGTAAAGCTGTGGCCGTCGCGGCTCGAGCGCACGGCTCTCCTGCGCTTCTTCACCAAGCACGGCGTGCCCGATGCCCTGGTCGCGGCGTCGCGGGCAGCCCCCCTTGTCGCGTGGCGGTTGCAGATCCCCTGCTTCCTGATCGGCGATTATGAGCACGCCCGAGGGACAGTGTCAAAATTCACCCGCGCGACGATCCTGTACCCCGACGTGATCGACCCGGCGGTGTTCCTCCAGCGTGGGCTGCGCGCCCATCAACTCGTCGCCTTCAAGGGTCTCAAGGAGGATCTGACGTTCGCGGGCGTCGATCTCGAGGCGGTCGAACCTCACGATCTGGGCCAGGTCCCTGAGGGCGCCGTCCGAGTTCTGTTCCGTCCACCCTCGGAAACGAGTCACTACTACAGCGAAGCCTCCACGAAGCTGGCCAAGGCAGCCCTCGAACACCTTGCGTCGACGGATGCGCTGGTTGTGTTCTCGCCACGAGAGCGTGACCAGGTCAACCTCCTCCAGGGCCTGCCTTGGCGGCACGAGCCGATCGTGCTCAGTCATCCGGTCCCGTTCGTGTCTTTGCTCAAGAGCATCGACGTCGTTGTCTGCTCGGGGGGGACGATGCTGCGCGAGGCCGCGTACCTGGGAATCCCCGCATACAGCATTTTCCAGAGCGAGATCGGCGCGGTCGACCGCTGGCTGGAGCAGATCGGCCGTGTGAAGCTTCTCACCGCCCCACAGGAGTTGTCCCGCATAGAACTCAAACCGCGAGGCCCATTGAATCGTCTCGACAGCAACCCGAACCTGCTCGACGGGATTGTGGAGATCGTCACCGGTTCGACCAGCAAGAGGCTGCAAGTTCCGCAAGAAAAAGGGTTCTCGCTGGTCGCGGATGTCTGATTTGCGCCACGGCGACGCGATCCGACCTGCGCCACAACTACGTGCTCACCACGAGCTCGCCGCGCTGCATCTCGTACGCGCAGTCAAGGTCGTCGACGTGCTCGAGGATGAACTCAACGTCATGGAGCTGTCCCGTCGCCGCGAGGTACTCCACGCTGTGGCTCTTCATGAAGGCGTCGTCCGGCGCGTCGCCCCAGTGCTTGACGATCTCCTCCACTAACACGTTCTGCGGCTCGTAGCCAGCGTCGAGCAACCCCCGCGCGATCCGTCCGCAGCACAGCCGGTCCTCCTCGCGAAACTCCCCGCGACTCTCTCCGGCGAGCAGCAGAACGCGGCCGTCGTCCCTGACCAGTCGCTCGATCGTCGCGCGCACGTTGCGCAAGCACGCAGCGTAGGTGCGCCCGTGCCGCGCCGCGTCGCATAAGAGCGCGGTGCCGGACGTCGACAGCAGGATCACTGGGGCGCTCGAGGTCGGTGCGTCTGTCCATCTCCGCTGGGCTGTTCTGCAGATGGAAGCCGTATGGCATGTTTCCACCGAGCTCACCGACGAGCAGCGGGCTCTCCAGCCGGGCGGCCAGTGGCACGGCCGCTTCGATCGAGGGAACCGCAAAGCAACGACGCCCAGCGGCAACCGCGGTGACGGCAGTCGTGGTCGCGCGGATCACGTCGATGCCGACGATCGTCCAGCCGTCGTCGGCTTCGCCGAGGCTTGGATACCGAGCGATTGCAACCTTCGCTGCCATGATTCAGCGCGATCGAGTCGGTCGGACTAGGGCGAGGTCAAGTTGACGATCGCGGAACGATATCGGCAATCTCCGCCGGTTAGCGATGAGTGCGCCTCTCTACAAGAGACGCCTAGCCGAGCTCTCGCTCGGCGGCCGCCCACGCCTGCGCCCACACGGTCTTGGCGGGGCGGCCCAGGGCGTCCGCGGCGCGCGCGACGTCCTCATGCTCGGGCGCCAGGTTGACAAGTCCTCCTCCGAGACGACCGACCTTCACCCCTACCGGCTGGTTGTCCACCAACACGGTGTGTCGTTCGCGATCGAGCTCCCAGCGGAACACCGGCAGCAGCCGGACGCCGAGCGTCGAGGTGTGGCGCAGCATCGCCTCGGCGACCGCCGTCTCCTGCTCGGGACGGACGACTGCTGTGAGCACGACCCCCGGGCGACTCTTTTTCATCTGCACGGGGGTGACCCACGCGTCGAGCGCCCCCGCCGCCACGCACGCCGCCGCGGCATCGGCCACGAGCTCGCCAGACAGGTCGTCCAGCGTGCACTCGACGAGCGCGGCCGGGCGGCGAGACCGGCCGAGCCCATCTGCCGCCGCGGACCCGAGCAACACACGGACCACGTTGGGTCGGTCGTGCAGGTCGCGGGCCCCGGCGCCGTAGCCGACCGACTCGAGCACCAGCGGCGGCAGCGGCCCGAACCGGTCCTCGGCCAACGCTGCGACGAGCGCCGCGCCGGTGGGCGTGACGAGCTCCAGGTCGCACTCGACGCCATACAGCGGCGCGCCGCGCAGCAGCTCGAGCGTGGCGGGCGCCGGAAGCGGCAGCACACCATGCGCCGCGGAGACCAGCCCGCGCCCGGCGGGGAGCGGAGAGCAGACGACCCGGTCGATGTCCAGCCCCTCGAGCGCAAGCGCCACCCCGCACACGTCGGCGATCGCGTCGATCGCCCCGACCTCGTGGAATTGCACCTGGTCGGGCGGCACTCGGTGGACGTGACCCTCGGCACGCGCCAGGCGCCAAAACGTGTCGCACGCACGTGCGTGCGCGCGAGCCGGGAGCCCGGCGCAATCGAGCAAAGCGCGCACCGCCGCCCAGTCGCGATGGACATGCTCCTGTTCAGCAATGACCCGCACCGACGTAGCGGCCAGGCCGTGACGTTCGGTGGGCTCGACTGCGAGGTCGAGCCCCTCGACGCCGAGCCCGCGCAGGCCGGTGCGGATGTCCTCGAGCTGCGCGCCAGCATCCAGCAGCGCGCCCAGCAGCATGTCCCCGGCGGCGCCGCCGATCGCGTCGATGTACAGCAGCCGCTCGGCGCTCACGCTGCGCCTGCGGCGGCGCGGGCGATCCGCGTCGCGATCGTCGCCGCCCCGAACCCGTCGTCTATGTTCACCACCGCGAGCCCGGCGGCGCAGGAGGTGAGCATCGACAGGAGCGCTGGCACACCGCCAGCTGCGACGCCATAGCCAGTGCTGGTTGGTACGGCGATGACCGGCGCCGCAACCAGCCCGCCCACAACTGACGCCAGGGCTGCGTCCTGTCCGGCCACGACCACAACGCAGTCGGCCTCCAGCAGGTCTTCCAGGGCCAGCGCGAGGCGATGCAGTCCAGCGACCCCGACGTCCTCCTGCACTCGGACATGGGTGCCGAACAGGCGAGCGCAGGCTGCCACCTCGCGAACCACCGGTCCGTCCGCTGTGCCGGCGGAAACGACGGTGATCGTGCCCGCCGGCGCGGGGCGGTCCCGCGCGATCCAAAGCAGTCGCGCCTCAGCGTCCTGCTCGATCTCACCGATGGCCGCGCTCACCGCGGCGCGCACCTCCGGTCCAGCTCGGGTAACTAGGATCGTCTCGTGGCCGCGCTCCAGCAACGCGGCGACGATCGCCACTACCTGATCTGGGGATTTGCCCTCGGCAAGCACCGCCTCGGGAGAGCCCTGTCGCTCACCGCGCGCGGTGTCGAGGCGCGCGAAGCCGAGGTCCAGCACGGGCGCCCGCGCGAGCAACTCCGCGGCCTCCGGCGCCGAGAGCTCCCCCCGTGCCAGAAGCTCGACGACCTCGCGTACGTCCGCCCGAGACATCGGTCCGGAGTGTACTCGCGGGTTTCGATCGCTCAGGGCGCGCGGTACGGGACCTCCGGCAAGGGTTCTAGTTCGGCATAGGTTCTATTATCACCGCGGCATGACGCGCAACGCTGGGGCACCGAACTGCGAGCCGTCGCTGGCAGGCGCCGAGCTCGAGGCGGCGGACCGTGTGGCAGCTCTGCTTGCCGACACCGCACCGCTTGGAGTGGCGTTCTCCGGAGGCGTGGATTCCTCGACGCTGCTGGCGCTGGCCGCACGGGCGCTTGGCCGCGAGCGCGTGCTGGCAGTGCTCGGAGTCTCGCCCAGTCTCGCTGCCGCAGAGCGCGCGACCGCGCATCGCATCGCCGCGTTCCTCGGCGTGACCCTCGTTGAGGTGGCGACATTCGAGGGCGACCGTCCCGAATACCGAAGCAACCGCCCGGACCGCTGCTTCTACTGCAAGGACGAGCTGTTCAGGCGGATATCCGACGAAGTTGTGAGCCGCCACGGTCTCGTGGCGGTCGCCTATGGTGAGAACGCCGACGACGCGCGTCGCCCCGACCGCCCTGGGGCAAGAGCCGCCGTCGCGCACCGGGTGCTGCGACCGCTCGCCGACGCGGGAATCGACAAGGCTGGGGTACGGCGAATCGCCCGTGCGCTAGCGCTGCCGTGCTCCGAGAAGCCAGCGGCGCCGTGTCTGGCCTCGCGGATCCCGCATTTCCACCAGGTCACGCCCAAGAAGCTGGCCCAGATCGAGACCGCGGAGGCCGCGCTGCGGGCGCTGGGCTTTACCGAGCTGCGGGTTCGCCATCACGGTGAGGTCGCGAGGGTTGAGCTGTCCGCGGCCGACCTCCCGCGGGCCGCCGCCACGCCGTTGCGGGAGGCTGTGCGGCGCGCGGTGAGCTCCGCGGGGTTCCGGTTCGTCGCCCTGGACCTGGCTGGCCTGCAGTCGGGAGCGTTTACCCTGCCGCTCGTCGATCAGGGTCAGCGCTGATGGCAGAACCGGCAAGCAGCGGCGATAGCACGAGACATCCATCGAGCCTGCAGCTCAGGACAGCCGCGTGGTACGGCGATCGTACAGTCAACCTCGACGTTCCGGAGTCCTGGGACGTGTCCGTCTTCACCCCCAGCACGGGCAATGTCTTGACGGATGCGGAAATGCTCGAGCGCCTCGAGTCTCCTGTCAGTCAGCGACCGATAAGGGAGCGCTGCTCGGAGACGACGAGGCCCCTGATCATCGTCGACGACCTGAACCGGCCGACGCCGGCGTCTCGCATCTTGCCGCTTCTCGTGCGCCAGTTCACCGACGCCGGTGTACCCACGCGAAACATAACCATCCTCATCGGTCCCGGGACCCACGCGCCCCCGACACCCGATGCGGTTGCCAAGAAGGTGGGCGCCGACCTGATTCATTCGTGCCGCGTTCGCGTTCATGATCGTAATCAGGATGTCGTGAACGTGGGGCGAACATCACGCGGAACACCTGTGCTCGTTTCAAACGAAGTCGTAACCAGCGACTTCCTCGTGGCAATCGGAGGCCTCTACCCGAACCACACTGGCGGGTTCGGAGGCGGGTCGAAGGCGGCGCTTGGCATTTTGGATTTTCGCTCAATTGCGGCGCTCCACTTCGGCCACGAGAGCAACGGCTGGGGATCATATGGGGAGAACGACACCTTCCGTCGCGATCTCGACGAGATCGCTCGGCTCATCGGGCTGGAGACTGGTGTCTTACTGGTGATTGATGCCGATCGGCAAATCGTCGATCTTGCCTGTGGTGACATTCACGTGCTCTATCGCGGCTTTCTCGCGTCAACCAAAGACGCGTTTCGCGCCCCCCGGCCTGATCCGGACGTGCGGGTGGTTGTCTCGAACGCCTACCCAAACGACCTCTCGCTCACGTTTGTGCGAATGAAGGGAACCGTGCCGCTCTCCTTTACACCGCACCAGGCGTCGCGCATCGTCGTAGCCTCCTGCGACGAGGGCCTCGGCTTTCACGGCTTGTTCCCGTTCATGAATGCGCCTCGCTTCCATCGGGAAGCAATGCTCGGGCGCCGCATCGCGGCAAATCTCACCAAGCCACGGCGCCTGGTGAGAAAGGGGGCGACCCGGCTGGCCCGGATGTCCACTCGACCTCTTCGCGGACAGCCAGCAGCTCCGTCAGGACATCCGACCTGGCTCTACTGTCCATCTCCTGGCGCGCTGGACAAGCTGCCCCCCAATGTCCCGGGATTCCGCATCACGTCGTCGTGGTCGGAAATCGTCGACGGAATCGCCCAGGAGCAGAACTACGACTCCCCGCTGCGGACCTTCGTCTATGCCGCCGCGCCGCTTCAGTGGCTCGCGTGACTACCTCGGCAGCGGAAGCTTTCGGGCGAGGATCAGGTATTGCTGTCCAACCGAATGAAGCCCCCGCACACCACGATCAGCCCGCTCCTGAAGCCAGTTATTCATCCTGATCGACCGCGGTTCCGGAAGGACCTCCCTACCGAGGAATGTCAACGGCGCATAGCCGATAGCCGCATTGCGGTCGACCGTGAGGCCGGCACTCTCAATCATCCTCTTTGCCACCCTGTATGAGCAGCGGTTCGTGGGAAGTTTCGTTGCGGACCTGGCGCCAACGCGGGTGAAAAGATGCTTGAGCGCGTCTCTCCCCGGGAATGGGACAAAGCGCGGATCCAGAAGGCTGTTCAATCGAAATTGATTGTCAGAGGTCAGGAGCACCCAGCCACCCGGCCGGGCCACTCGAGCCATCTCCCGCAACGCTGTCTCCGGAGCATTCAGAAAAGGAACCACACCCAGTGCCGTCACCAGATCAAAGGCGCTCGATTCGAAGCTGAGCGCGTGCACGTCACCGATGTCGACCGTAAGGCGTTCGGCGACATCCGAGTGTCTAGCTTCGACGGCCGCAAGCTCAACCATTGCTCGACTCGAGTCGATGCAATTGACGTCGTAACCGGATCGAGCGAGCTCAATCGCGAGAAGCCCGGCTCCGCATCCGACCTCGAGCGCCCGCGCGCCGCCCGGCAGCGCCAATTGCTGGATCCATTCGAGCGCCAGGGACCGACGGGCCTGATGGATCACGCCCTCGACGCTGCGTTCGTCGTACAGATCCTTCCAGTGCTGCGCCGACGCGTCGAAGTGCTCGTCGACTTGCTGTTGATGATTCACCGGAGATTCCTCATCCTATGTAGGGTTGGGGATAGTAGCGGGAGGATCGACCCCCTCGCGGGCGCCGACGACAGCCACGCCGGGTTAGACAAACTGGCAGAATGGCCAGTCGTGGCGCGTCGGGGGCTTTTGTACTGTGACTTTGGCAATGCCGGGAAGGAGGCGCTGACATTGGCGACGGTCGCTCGTCGCTCCGCGGGACTGGTCGCGCTCCCAGGTGCACAGATGAGCTCAACGGACCGTGACGATGACGCCGGAGGCGAGACATGAGGACGTCAATACCCGAGTATCTTCAGGCGATCGGTGTGTCGGAATTGCCACCGCTCACAGCCCCGTTCGATCCCGGTTATGACGCGGAGACACTTCACGGACACCTGCAGCAAAGTGCCCACCTGATGTCGGGACTGAAGATTTCGATGGCTTGTTGGATGATCGCCAACGAGGAGATCAGTCGAATCAAGGTTTCAATGGCCCGCCGGCACGGCGTCATACCGACTACTGGCGGGGGACCATTTGAGGTTGCCGTTGCCCAGGGGCAACTCGAGTCCTATCTGGATCTCTGCGCAGATATGGGGTTCCTCCGAATTGAGTGCGGAGAAGGTTTCACCGATCTCGACATCGAGCCCGCCGTGGTCGTCGCGATGGCCCGTGACCGCGGGCTCGGGGTTCAGTTCGAGCTCGGAGATAAGCATGCGGGAGCATTTCAGGCGGACACGGTCGACGCGCTAATCGAGCAGGGGAAGCGCTGGCTAGATGCGGGTGCGACCGAATTGATCATCGAGGGACGAGAGAGTGCCACCGAAGTCGGTCTCTTCTCAACCGATGGAAGCCTTCATGCTGGATTTGCTGACCGTTTCGCAAATACATTCGGACTCGCTCTCCTCACCTTCGAAGCACCGACAAAGTCGAGCCAATTCGCCCTGTTGGACCACTTCGGCGCAGCCGTTCGACTCGGCAACGTTCGACTGGAGGAAGTTCTTCGCGTCGAGATCTATCGCCGTGGGCTTCACTCAGATGCCTTTTCCAATCCGCGGCTTCGGCCCCGCCGCGCGGACAGCACATCGGAGCTTTCCCGGCAGTGATCACACATGAGCACGAATGACCACCGGGCCAGGATTTCGGCTACCGAGACACCGGTGGTCGTGCTGGGGATGTTCAACCACGTCGGGGTGGGGCTCCTGCGCAGCCTCGGTCGCTCTGGCATTCCGATGTACGCCGTGCATCCGGATGCGCGCGCACCATCCGCCGTCTCCCGGTACTGCCGGCACACGTTCCCATGGGACGTCGGCGTCTCGGCAAACGCCGACTCCGTCTCGTTCCTGGTCGATGTCAGTCGCAAACTCCACCCGCGACCCATTCTGATCCCAACCGAGGACATCAGCTGTCTCTTCGTTGAGGACAATGCTGAGGCCTTGCGCGATCACTTTGTCCTACCGGGACAACCAGCGGGACTCGCGCGTGCGTTGTCGAGCAAGCGTGAAATGTACGCCCTCTGCAAGCGTCATCATGTGCCCACACCGGAGACGCACTTCCCTAAATCGCGGCACGAGGTCGAGAAATTCATCACGACCGCCACATTCCCGGTTGTCGTCAAGATGGTAGAGACGCCGGTGTTCGGTGCCGACGACCTGCTGCGTGTCGGTGCAGGAAAGGCTATTACGCACACCGCGACGGAGCTGCTTGATGTGTACGATCGCATACAGGATGGTGCATACGGCGATGTGTTACTCCAGGAGTATATTCCCGGCGGCCCCGAGTCCGTGTGGATGTTCAATGGTTACTTTGATGCCAACTCCGATTGCCTGATCAGCTTTACGGGACGCAAGTTGCGCCAATACCCGCCCGACACCGGGCAAACGAGCTTGGGGCTGTGCGTATGGAATGAAACGGTCGGGCGCACTACTCAGACCTTTCTCACGCAGTTGGGATATCGCGGCATCGTTGATCTTGGCTATCGCTACGATCAAAGGGACGGGAAATACAAGATGCTGGATATCAACCCGCGTCTGGGCGCTGCATTTCGGCTCTTTGTGGCAACAAACGGTCTCGATGTCGCGCGAGCGATGTACCTCGATTTGACCGGACAACCGGTTCCCCACGCTCCGCCCCGAGCGGGGCGGAAATGGCTCGTCGAGAACTATGATCTCGTGTCGTCAGCCAAGTTGCGGCGTGAACGACGGCTCACGTTCAGAAAATGGTGTCGGTCATTCAGGGATGTGGAAGAAGCCGCTTGGTTTGCTCGGGACGATCTCGCGCCCTTCGGGATGATGTGGTGGAGTTCATTCCGAATCGGCCTTAGCCGGCTGAGGAAAGGCTGACGATCTCAGTGGCACGCTGACCGGGGCGGATGTCGCCTTCCGGTGACGTACCCAAGCCCGGATCGTGTCGTGGTTGCTACCGGGACGCCTTTGCGCCAATCGATCTCGATCATCTTCCTGGTGTTCCTGAGGGTCGGCAGGTATTCCACCGGGCGCAGCGTCCGGGTGCTCAGAACGTCGCCGGAGTCACCGACGAACACGAAACAGCCATCGCGGCTGTGCTGCAACCAGCCGTCGCGCGTGCAGTCGTAGCTGCACCCGGATTCGTCCCCGTTGTCCCCGTGCGCGAGCTTGATGTCCGCGACCCGCCGAGGGGCGAGCCGCGGGACGCCGCTGACGTCGAACACGTGGACATAGCCGTTAGGCGAATCGAGAACCCATAGCCGGCGCTCATCGGGAGACAGGGAGATGCCGTGACTGGGTGCGCTCGCGGCGAACGTCGCTGGGTCCCAACCGAAATGCGGGCCGAAGTTCTCCGTGTACAGCACCCGTCCGGTCCTGATGCTGCTCACCTGGAACCCGAGAAACCCGGTGGCGGTCGTGTACGCAAGCGTTTCGCGCCCGTTGACGGTGAACGGCCGCACGCCCGACCGCAAGGGCCCGATCAGTCGAGTGACTCGGTTCGTGGCGGTGCTCGCCACCTCCAGATAGTTCTGGTGCCTCCCACCCAGATAGACGTGCCGGCCGCTCAGGCCGACGATCGTGTTGTGGGGGCCCGCACCAGCATTGATCTCGCCGATCACGCTGCCAGAGCGCGCATCGAGCACGGTCCAGATCCCGTTCGAGGCGAGCTCGCCGTCGGGCATGTAGATCCTCGAGCCGTCGCGGCTAATCGCAAAGCTGTCGATGCCGCGACTGTAATGCCGGTCCCACACGATTCGGTTGGCGACCAGGTCGTACTTCAGCAGCGAGCCGTTGCCCTCGCCTCCTCCGTCGCCGCCGTGGCTGATGTACAGCATGTGCGTCCTGATGTCCGCGCCGACACCGCGAATCCCGGTGATCCCGGGCAGCGAGCGATACGCGACGAGCCGTTGCCCGTGGTCGATGTCGTACACGTACATGGCCTGGTCGGGGAACACGTACTCGTAGTGATGAGGCCCGGCGGTGGCCGCCGAGACGGAGTGCGTGGCCGGGCCAGCCACGCCCGCGTGCCCGGCGCAACCGGCCAGGACAAGCAGCGCCATCAGCCCGACGATGGGGCCTAACGCACGGCGGTTCAACACACCATCCGCTCCATTCTTCTCTACCTCATTGTGCACGACCAGCGCGCCGCAAGCGTAGGACCGGGCACGCACACCGACGCTAACCCAGATCGCGCGCCAACTCTCGGATCGGACGCCGGCTCACTCCCCACCGATAGGCACGTTTCAACCGTTGGCTGATTGACCATGTTCCGGTACTCTTAGCGGCGTAAGCGGGAGCTGGTCAGCGGCTTCACGGAGGAACGAGACAAGGGGCATCGGGAAATGGCCGTAGGCGTTATTGGTTTGGGTTACGTGGGACTACCGTTGGTGGTCGCATTTGCCGAGGCAGGGGAGCACGTCGTGGGAGTGGACTCGGACCCGCGCAAGGTTGCCGCGATTCGGGCCGGCGAGTCATACGTGGAGGACATCACCTCCGAGCGGCTACAGGCGTGTCTCGGCCACATCGATGTGACCTCGCACTATCAGCCGCTGGCGCGCACGGACGCGGTCTTGATCTGCGTACCGACGCCGCTCACACCCAACCGGGAGCCGGACCTCAGGGCGCTGGTGGGGGCCGGGCGCGCACTGGGTCAGGTGCTGCAGCGCGGACAGCTCGTGGTGCTGGAATCGACCACCTATCCCGGGACGACGCGAGAGCGGCTGGTGCCGATCCTGGAGGAGGAGTCAGAGCTGCGGGTCGGCACCGATGTGAATGTCGCGTTCTCTCCGGAGCGTGTCGATCCGGGCCGCACGGACTTCACCCTGCGCAACACGCCCAAGGTCATCGGCGGAGTCACCGAGCACTGCACCGACCGCGCCATCGCACTGTACGAGCGCGTGTGCGAGCGGATCGTCAGGCTCTCCACGCCGGAGGCGGCGGAGATGACCAAGCTGCTGGAGAACATCTTCCGCTCAGTCAACATCGCGTTGGTCAATGAGCTCGCGATCCTGTGCGAGCGGATGGGCATCGACATCTGGGAGGTGATCGACGCCGCCTCGACCAAGCCTTACGGGTTCATGCGCTTCGAGCCCGGGCCCGGGATGGGTGGCCACTGTCTTCCGGTCGACCCGTTCTACCTTACCTGGCGAGCGCGCGAGTTCCACATGTCCACCGAATTCATCGAGCTCGCGGGGAAGATCAATCAGCAGATGCCCTATCACTGCGTCGAGCGGATCGAGCGCGCGCTGAACGACCAATCGAAGCCCATCAACGGCTCGAAGATCCTGATTCTGGGGGTCTCCTACAAGGCCGGCGTGGGTGACATCCGGGAATCGCCTGCGTTGCGGATCATCGAAGAGCTCAAGGCGCGCGGTGCGAACCTCGTCTACCACGATCCGTACGTGCCCTCACTTCCGGATCACGAGCTGGAGAACACTCCGCTGGACACGGCCGCCCTGGACACCGATGCGATCGTCCTGGTCACGGCCCACCCCAACATCAACCACAACCAGCTAGCTAGCAGCAGCTCTCTGTTCATCGATCTGCGGGGCGTAACCCGCGGAACTCAAGCCGATAGCCTGGTCCGGCTCTAGGCGCCCGGGAAGGTTTGCGGTGCAGGTCGCGTCTCAGGGACCAAACATGAATCGGTTCAGCGCCGCGTCAGAGGATGAGTCGCCGACTCAGCCAGTTCGGGTGCTGGTCGTCGACGATCACGATCTGTTCCGTAGGGGTCTCGCCTCGCTGCTCGTCTCCCGACCGGGCTACGAGGTGGTGGCCCAGGCCTCCGGGGGTCAGATGGCGGTGCGCCTGGCTCGCGAGCTGCGACCGGATGTGATCCTCATGGATCTGAGCATGCCGGACCTGAACGGCGACCAGGCCACCAAGCTCATCCTCCATGCCAATCCCGACATCCGCGTCGTGATGTTGACGGTGTCCGCCGAGGAGAGCGAAGTGGCCGCGGCGGTCAAGGCCGGAGCCTGTGGCTACCTGCTGAAGAACTCGCCCATCGACGAGGTGTTCGACGCCGTCCGCGCCGCCGTCAGCGGCAGCGCTTGGCTGTCCTCCCAGGCGGCCATCGTGCTGCTGGAGCGCCTCAAGCGCGGCCGGCAGGACTCTCGGTCCACGCCCTCCGCGCTGGAAACGCTCAGCTCTCGGGAGATCGAGGTGCTTCGGCTCGTGGGGCTCGGGCGGGAGAATGCGGAGATCGCCGAGGAGCTGGGAATCAGCACTCGGACGGCCAAGAACCACGTATCCAGCATCCTGGCCAAGCTCGGGGTCAACAATCGCGTGCAGGCGGCCGTGTTCGCGGCCCAGCACCGCCTCGTCTGAGGCGCGACCCCCTTCTCACGAGGCCAGCACCGTCACCTCGGTGCCGCCGCCGGCGCGCCTCCGGGCGACGAGGTGGCCTCCGAGGGAAGCGGCGCGAGCCCGCATCGCCGGGACGCCGAATCCGCGGCCGAAGCTGGGATCGGTCGCATGTCGCCCGATTCCGCAGCCATCGTCACGCACGCGGAGCAGGACGTCGGCGCGCCTCGAGCCCAGCTCGACCGTGACGTGGCGGGCCCGACCGTGTTGAACGGCGTTCACGATTGCCTCTCGCGCGATTCGCACCAGCTCGTCGCGCTCCGGTACCGCCAGGTCGCGGTCGGGGTTGACGGCGTTGCCGTCCACCCCCACATGCACCTGGACGCCGAAGCGCGCCTCCAGCTCATCCGCCACCCGCTCGATCGCGGCGGCCGTGGACGGCGCGGTCGAGGCGGCCAGGTCGACCATCGCGCCACGCGACGCCGCCAGCGCGCGATTGGCAGCAATCGCCAGCGGGTGCTCGGCGCCGTATTCCCGGGCCAGCCGGCTGCCGTGGCTGGCGATGAACGCGAGATCCTGAGCCAGCCCGTCGTGCAGGTCTCGTGCGATCCGCTGGCGTTCAGCTTGCAGCGCCGCTTCCGCGGACGCCTGCCTGGACTTGGAGTGCAGCGTGATCGCCGTGGCCAGCAGTGCGGCCCACGCCGCAACCCGAAGCGCCGACATCGGCGTGATCCAGTCCGCACCGGCGTTGGGCAGCGCAAAATATTCCAGCCCCGCTGCGCCGAGCAGCAGCGCGGCCACACCCAGCAGCCAGCTGTCCCCATCCCCCGCGCGTGCTCGGCGCAGGAACACGACCGCCGCCAGCAGCAGCGCACCGGCTTCGAGCAGTGTCACGACGACCAGCAGCGGGTGCCCGCCGGCGGCGGGCTTCGCCGCGTTGTGCGCGGACGACGTCACGGCTGCTGCGACGCTCAGCCCCACGGCGATCAGGGCGGCCGCGCCGATGACGATCGCTGGTGGCCTGCGGCCAACCACGAGCCGTCCCGGCGGCGCACCGGCGACCGCCGCGAACCCGAGCGCAACCAGCAATTGCATCGCGATGTGCACGCCGTTGCCGGCCTCAAGGGCACCCCATGGCACCAGCGTCGGCAGCGCCGAGGCCGCCAGGCCGACCAGCGCGACGATCACCACTACGCCCAAGAGCAATAACTCGCGCAGGCGGCGTGTGTGGTCAAAGCGCACGAACAGCAGGCCGGCGGTCACGAACGCGGTGACCGTGACCGTCGTCTGGAGCGTCGCGCTGAGATCCTGAGCCTGTACGTGTGCGGCCGTTAGCAGCTCCAGGCCGACACCTGCCGCCGATACGATCCCGGCGACCACGGCCACCGTTGCTGCTCCCCACCGATGATGCCCCATGCCTGCCATCGCCCCCGTGAATTCCGGAGGCGCCCCCGAGCTACACGCCCCGCTCGAAATTATTCTCGATCGGCCAAACCCCTGTTCGCCCGCCGTTCGCCTCCGGACGACCGAATCGTGCACGGATCCCGACCTAGACCTAATTATAGCTTATCGAACTGCCTAATTGTTGAGCCTGGATTTGCCGGCGATGACTTTTACCAGCGCCCGGAGTCTTGTAGGGGATGGCCTGTTCGCGGGCAGAAACGATCATGTTCGAGGTCAGAGGCCCCATCGCTCGGCGCGATCTTCCCGGCCTCGTGGATCGGATCTGCGCACTGCTGTCCGCGTCGAATCCCACGGTGGCAGTGTGCGACGTCGCCAGCGTCGACCCGGATGCAGTCACAGTGGACGCGCTGGCCCGGCTGGCGCTCGCCGCGCGTCGGCACGGATGTCAGGTCAGGCTTCTGCGGGCGTCGCCTGAGCTGCTCGAGCTGGTGGCCTTCATCGGCTTGGACGCAGTGCTGACGCCGTGATCAGGACTCGAGCCGAGGCGGCAGGCCGAACAGGGGGAACAGCCGCTCCGTATCGAGGAAGAACGTGAGCTCCTCGATCTGGCCATCCGATCCGAGCTCGATGACCTGAAGCGCCCACGGGTCATAGCCGCTGCCGGACTCGCTCGGCTTGTACTGACCGAAGGCGACGCGGCCGTTGGCCGGCGGAGCGGGCATGAGCTTCGATCCGCGACAGCCGATGCCCGGTCCCAGCCACCAGGTGAAGATGTCCTCGCGACCCTCGAGCCACAGGTCGAACGGCGGCATCGACTGCGTCGCATCCTCCTTGATCAGGGAGGTGAGCGCGTCGATGTCGTAGCGCTCGAACGCGTCGACGTAGCGCGCCAGCAGCTCTCGCTGCTCGGTATCGATCGCCGGGGTGACATCCGTGGAGCTGACCCCGCGATCCTCGAGCGTGGCTCGTGCCCGCTGCAGGGCGCTGTTGACCGAGGCCACGCTGGTATCGAGCAGTTCGGCCACCTCGCTCGCCTTCCAGCGCAGCACCTCGCACAGGATCAGAACCGCGCGCTGGCGAGGTGGGAGATTCTGTAGCGCCGCCACGAACGCCAGCCGAATGGTTTCGCGCGCCATCGCCTGTTCGGCAGGGTCGTTGTCGGCAATTGCCAGCCCGTCGGGGATCGGTTCCATCCACGTCACTTCCGGCAGCGTGTTCAGGTTCGCCTCGACCGGTTCGCCCGCGCCACCCAGGTCCATTGGCCGGGCCCGGCGCGCCCGACCGCCCAGCATGTCGAGACAGACGTTGGTGGCGATCCGGTACAGCCACGAGCGCAGCGCGGCCCGACCCTCGAAGCGATCGTATCCGCGCCAGGCGCGCAGGAAGGTGTCCTGCACCGCGTCCTCGGCCTCGAACGGAGAACCGAGCATGCGATAGCAGTAGCCCGTCAGCTCCTTGCGGTGCTGCTCGAGCCCGCGCTCAAGCGCCGCTGGAGGCGGTTTGGTCGGTGATTGCGCCACGACGCTCATCGTACCGACCCCGTCGACGAGGCCTGATCGCCGCCGCTCACGACGACATGCGCCGGTAGGTGAGCAGCACGGTGTCGGCCGCGAACTTGGCCTCGATGAGGCTCAGGCTGGTTTGCGTCGCGGCGTCCGCGAACAGCCGCTTGCCGCCACCGACGACGATCGGAAACACCATCAACCGGTACTCGTCCACCAGGTCGTGCTCCCGCAGCATGTGGATCAACTGGGCGCTGCCGGCAACCAAGATCTCGTCCACCTGGCGTGCCAGCTGGGCGACCTGGTCTGCGGCGTCGCCGCTCAGCACCGTGGTGTTGTTCCAGCTCGGGTCGCGCAGCGTGCTCGATACGACGTACTTCGGCATGCCGTTCATCTTCTTTCCGAACTCGTCCTGGTCCATCTGCGGCCAGGCCGCCGCAAAACCCTGGTACGTCACCCGGCCGAGCAGCAGCGCGTCAGCCGTCATCAGCTCGTCGTACTTGAACTTGTCGCCCTCGGGGCCGCGCTCGAACTTAAACGCCCATCCCCCGTACGGCGACTTCTCGCCTCCGCCGGGATCCTCGATCACGCCGTCGAGGGTCACGAACTCCGATACCACGATCCGTCCCATGTGCCTGCCTCCGTAATCGTCTTTCGATATGAGCGAAGACCATCTCGGATAGCAAAAGTAATCGGCGCCGTAGGATCTTCGAAATGCCTCGACCTGCGAGCTGGTCAGCATCGATCGCGCTGCATGGCGGCGGGGGCGAACCGGTCGACTTCGCCCGGACGGTGCTCTCACACGGCGTCGCCGACCTGCCGCCGAACGTGATCGCCGAGGATGGCTCGCGGCTCGAGACCGTGCTCCTGAGCGGAGCCCGCGCCTGGCGCTTAGAGCTCGTCGACGGCGGCTCCGAGACGGGCTCAGCTCCGGGTGCCGTCCGGCGACCCGGTTCCGCCGCTGAAGGCGCGCCCAGCGCTGCTGGCGCAGGTGCGCCACATGCTGCGTCTGGACGAGGACCTGAGTGGGTTCTACGCGGTCGCGGCCGCGGATCCGGCTCTGGCCTGGTCCGCCCGGGGGGCCGGCCGGATGCTTCGCAGCCCGACGGTGTTCGAGGATCTGGTCAAGACGATCTGTACGACGAACTGCACCTGGTCGGCGACCGAGCGGATGGTGGGCGCTCTGGTCGGCCGGCTCGGCACGCCGGTCGCGGGCGACTCGCAGCGCCGCGCGTTTCCAACCGCCTGGCAGGTGGCGGACGCCGACGAGTCCTTTTTCGGCGAGGTCGCGAAAGCCGGGTACCGCGGTGCCTACCTACGCGCCGTGGCCACCGACGTGAGCGAGGGCCGGCTCGCCCTGGAGGAGCTGAACGACCCGGCACTCGGGGACGGCGAGGTGACGGAGCGGCTGCTGGCGATCGCCGGCGTAGGCCCGTACGCGGCGGCGCACATGATGATGCTCCTCGGCCGGTACCGGCCGCTGATCCTCGACTCGTGGACGCGCCCCACATACCGACGCCTCGCCGGCCGCCCGCGCATCGGCGACAAGGGAATCGAGCGGGCGTTCCGCCGCTACCGGGAGTTTGCCGGCCTGGCGTTCTGGCTGACGCTGACCGAGGACTGGGTGACGCAACAGAGTTGATCCGATCGCGCGGGATCCACGTATAGCGTCGATGTAAGCCAGCTCTGAAGAAGGGAGTCCTCCGCTCATGTCGACCGAACAGCAGCAGTCAACCACCGACCGTCGCCAGTTCCTGGGACGGACGGCCGCCGCCGGCGCGGGAGTCCTCGCAGGCGCGACCGGCCTCGAGGCACTGATCCCGTCATTCGCCGCCGCCAGGAAGGGCGGCGTGACGAAAGGAGATGTTGCGATCCTCGAGGCAGCCGAGATCGCCGAGGCCCTGGCCGTCACCACGTACACCAACATCATCAACAACGCACCGTTCTTCCGCCGCCTCGCGTCCGATGATCAGGGCTACCTGAAGGCCGCGCGGCAGGAGGAGATGTCGCACTACCTGCTGGAGCGGAGCGTGACGGGCAAGCCGTCGCCGTTTACCACCTTCTACTACCCGCCGAAGATGTTCTCCGACGCTCAGACCACGCTGAACATCCTGGTCACACTCGAGGACGCCTTCATCGCGGCGTACCTGATCGGTGTTCGGGACTTCTCGACGCCCGACCTACGTGTCACGGCCGCCCGGATCATGGGGATCGAGAGCGACCACCGCACGCTCGCGCGCGTCGTGGCACCGGGCGTGGCGGCGACGGATGGGGGCCCGATCGAAACGGTGACCGGCATTCAGGGCAAGGCCGAGAGCGTCGATCCGCCCAACAACAACGGCTACGAGCGCACCCTCAAGTGGACGAAGATCAGCAAGGCCGTCGCGGCGCTGACTCCGTTCGCCGACAAGGCGGCGGCGGCCAGGGCCGGATTCGACACCCGCAAGCCTTACAAGTTCAAGCCGTTCACGCCCAAGCTGCCGGAGAGGCTGGGCGAGTTCCACTCGTTCCTAGGCTGAACGACCGCGTCGGGGGCGGGGTTGGGGAGTTAGTTGCCAACATGGCAGCTAACCTCCCAACCGGGCCGGTCGGCTGAACGGGACCGGAATCCCGGTCTGAAACTTCACCCGCAGCGCTGACGCCAAGCGACGGACGAGCGAGCCGTTCATCGGCAATCCCGATCCCGGAAACCCTCCACCCGCCAGCGTCGGCTGGCGCCGGCCGTCGATCGTCAGCCCCACCTGGAGGCATCCGCTGGCATCCACCACCGCTGTGGCTCGCTGGTTCGCCCGCCCAGAGAACGCCAGATGAATCAGGTTGCTGAAGTCGGCCGGACACGAAATCACGCCAGGCTGGAACAGCGGCAGCTGGTTGAGCAGCGCGATCGCGCGTCTGACCTTGACCGCTGACGAGAATCTCAGCGGCCCTTGGATGCGCCGGCCCAACCGCGTCACGGTGACCCACAGCCCGGTCAGCGACGACGGGATCTCCGAGCTTGGTGGACGCGGGACGATCCACACATCCTGGGCATCGACGCGCACGCCGGTCACGCCGCCGCTCAGCGGCACCGCGGTGATCCCCAGCGACCGAGCGCTCAGCACCATTCGGACTGGAGGCCAGCCGTACCCAACCTGGCTGAACGACAAGCCCTGGGGCGAGCCACCGCCGTGGCCGGCGAAGACCAGCCGCGAGCCCGCCGGTCGATGCGTGGCCACGAAGTCCAGCACCGACGCCGGCGATCCGGGAACCAGCCACCACTGATGCAGGTCGACGAGGTTCGGCGTTGCCGGGGCTTCCGCGGGCTGAGACAACGGCAGTCCCCCGCCCTCCGGCTCCGTCGCCGATCGCCTGTCGCCGGCCGGCAGCACGAGCTTGCTCAGCAGCTGGACCGCGTCGGCGGATGCCGCGGCTTGGTTGGCAGCCGCGGAGCCTCCCGCGCCGGGCGCGCGCACCCGATGGGCGCCGCCGGGATCGTCCGCCCACGCAGCGCCCACGCCGATCAGGATGCTCATCGCGAGCACCGTCGCCGCCCCGATGCTCTGTCGCCTGCGCGTGATCACGACTTTCTCGCTCCGCCCAAGGCTACTCGCCGTGAGGGTCCCGACGCGCAACCCTTACCGGCGATGCCGTGGGCAGGCGCCCGCCTCTCCGCCCACTCACCAACGGCTCCGGGCCGCCCCTGCGATCAGGGACGGCCCGGGGGCCAGACTGCGATCAGGACGTGCTACTCCTCGGAGTCTGAGCCGTCCCCGTCGGCGGGGACGTCGAGGTCGGCGAGCTCTTCGACGAACCCCAGATGGGAGCCACCGTCGCCCCGACCGATGTCCTCCAGGTCAGACAGGTCCGCCTCCATGCCGCCAAATCCGGTCAGGGACTCGCCATCCGTGAGCCCCAGCTCGGCCGCCAGATCGTCGTGGTCGAGCAGACCGACGTCGTCCATCCCGCGGGGCAGCGGCTCGGACGGCTCGATCTCGATCCGCCGGTAGCGCTTCAGCCCGGTGGCGGCCGGGATCAGCTTGCCGATGATGACGTTCTCCTTGAGCCCGTTGAGCCGATCGATCTTGCCTTCCAACGCGGCATCGGTCAGCACCTTCGTGGTCTCCTGGAACGACGCCGCCGACAGGAACGAATCGGTGTTCAGAGATGCCTTGGTGATCCCGAGGATGATCTCCTCGGCCTGGGCCGTCTCACCGCCGGCGTCCTGCACGGCGCGGTTGATCCGGGCGTACTCATGGCGGTCGACGAACTGACCGGGAAGGAGATCCGTGTCGCCCTTCTGGTCGACGCGGACCTTCTTCATCATCTGGCGCACGATCAGCTCGATGTGCTTGTCGTTGATGTCGACGCCCTGGGACTTGTAGACCTCCTGGACCTCGCGCACCAGGTACAGCTCGGTGCTGGTCCGCCGCTCCTCCGCGGTCTTGCCGCCGTGGGCCAGGAGGTCGTGCGGGTACAGCGAGCCCTCGTTGAGCTGCTGGCCCATCGCCACCTTCTGGCCGGACTCGACGAACAGCAACGTGCGGCGTGGGAACGTCTCGCGATGCTCCTCGCCGCCCTCGTCGGTGATCACGACCGTGGTGGCCTTATCGGACTCCTCGATCGTCACCTTGCCGTCCACCGGCGCCATCTTCGCCAGACCCTTGGGCTTGCGAGCCTCGAACAGCTCCACCACCCGCGGGAGGCCGTGCGTGATGTCCGCGCCCGCGACCCCGCCGGTGTGGAACGTGCGCATCGTCAGCTGCGTGCCGGGCTCACCGATCGACTGGGCCGCGATGATCCCCACCGCGTCTCCGATCTGGGCCAGCTTGCCGCTGGCCAGCGAGCGCCCGTAGCACGCCTGGCACACGCCGGTGGGCGCCTCGCACTTGAGCACCGAGCGGACCGGTACCCGAATCACCACGCACTTGTTGGTGTCGTCAGCGTAGGCCTCGAACAGATCGGCCAGCTCGGCGCGATCGATCTCGGCTCCCTTCTCGACGATCACCCGCCCGCGCTTGGTGGTGATGTCCTGGGCCGCGATGCGGCCGATCAGGTTGTCGTTCGGCTCGCCCCGCGTCTCGTCGGTGGGCTCGCCGACCGGCTCGAACTCGCGGGTCTCCGGGCTGATCTGGAGCTTCGAGACCGGCATGTCGATGAACTCCTGGGTGCCGCAGTCCTCCTGGCGGATGATCACGTCCTGCGCCACGTCGACCAGGCGGCGAGTCAGATAGCCGGAGTCGGCGGTGCGCAACGCGGTGTCGGCCAGGCCCTTGCGGGCGCCGTGCGTCGAGATGAAGTACTCGAGCACGGTCAGGCCCTCCATGAAGTTGGCCTTGATCGGACGCTCGATGATCTCGCCCTTCGGATTCGCCATCAATCCGCGCATGCCCGCCAGCTGGCGGATCTGCGAGAACGAGCCGCGAGCCCCGGAGTTGGCCATCATGAAGATCGGGTTCAGCTCATCGAGATGCTTGTTGAGAGCTTCCCCCACGTCGTTGGTGGCGCTGTCCCACAGCTTGGTGACCGCCTCGTGGCGCTCCTCCTGGGTGATCTCGCCCGAGTCGTACTGCGACTCGATTGTCGCCAGCCGCTCCTCGTACTGCTTGAGGATCTCGGCCTTGCTCGGCGGTGTCTGCACGTCGTTCTTGGAGATCGTCACCCCAGCCTGCGTGGCGTAGTGGAAGCCGATGTCCTTGAACGCGTCGAGCACCAGTGAGATCGTCGGCGCTCCATAGGCCTGCACCAGGTCGTCGACCAGCTTGGTGGTGTCCTTCTTCTTCATCGAGCGGTTGATGAACTCGTAGGAGCCCGGGTCGAACTCGGTGCCGAGAGCCTCCTCGAGCGCACGCTCGATCTTGTCGTTATAGATGATCCGCCCGACCGTGGTGAGCACGTGGCCGCCTTCGCGACCCAGCGGGCGATACTCGGCCAGGTCGTGAAGCCGCACCACGCCGTGCTCGTAGGACCACTCCGCCTCCTGGGCGGTGCGGAACACGTGCGGACGCTGATCGGCGGCGGCCGGATCCAGGTCCTCGAGCTCGGACGCGTCCGGCCCGTAGGTCAGGTAGTAGGCACCCAGCACCATGTCCTGCGTGGGCGTCGCCAGCGGCGCCCCGTGGGCGGGCGAGAGGATGTTGTTGGCCGACAGCATCAGAATCCGCGCCTCGGCCTGCGCCTCCGCGGACAGCGGCAGGTGGACCGCCATCTGATCGCCGTCGAAGTCGGCGTTGAACGCGTGGCAGACGAGCGGATGGACCTGGATCGCCTTGCCCTCGACCAGCACCGGCTCAAACGCCTGGATGCCCAGACGGTGCAGGGTCGGTGCGCGGTTTAGCAGCACGGGGTGCTCGTGAATGACCTCCTCGAGCACATCCCACACCTCGGGGATCATCGAGTCGACCATCTTCTTGGCCGCCTTGATGTTCTGCGCCGATTTGCGCTCCACCAGCCGCGCCATGATGAACGGCTTGAACAGCTCCAGCGCCATCAGCTTCGGCAGACCGCACTGGTGCAGCCGTAGCGACGGGCCGGCGACGATCACCGAGCGGCCCGAGTAGTCGACCCGCTTGCCCAGCAGGTTCTGGCGAAAGCGGCCCTGCTTGCCCTTGAGCATGTCGGACAACGACTTCAGCGGCCGGTTGCCCGGGCCCGTGACCGGACGCCCGCGGCGGCCGTTGTCGAACAGGGCGTCGACGGCCTCCTGCAACATCCGCTTCTCGTTGTTGACGATGATCTCGGGGGCACCGAGGTCAAGGAGACGCTTCAGACGGTTGTTGCGGTTGATTACGCGGCGGTACAGGTCGTTGAGATCGGAGGTGGCGAACCGGCCGCCGTCCAGCTGAACCATCGGGCGTAGCTCCGGCGGAATCACGGGCACGGCCTCGAGAATCATCATCTCCGGCTTGTTGCCCGAGTTGATGAACGCCGAGACGACCTTGAGGCGCTTGACCGCGCGTGCCTGCTTCTGGCCCTTGGCCGTCTTGACCTGCTCCTGGAGGTCCGCCGCCTCGTCGTCCAGATCGACCTGCTGGAGCAGGTCGCGGACGGACTCGGCGCCCATCCCGCCGCGGAAGTACTCGCCGAAGCCGTACGGGGAACCGAACCGATCCTTGAGCTCACGGAACGTCGTCTCGTCGTTGATGACGTCCTTCGGCTTCATGGTCTTGAACAGTTCCCACACCTGACGCATGCGCTCGGCCGCGTCCTCGATGTAGGTCTCGGTGTCGTCGATGTCCGCCTGGAAGCCCTTGCGCAGCTCCTTGAGCAGCTTCTCGCGTTCCTCGTCGGAGACCTTGGCCACGTTGACCTCGAGCGTGTCCACCCACAGGTGGTCCTCGTCGGAGAAGTCACGCGCCTGCTTGCCGGACTCCAGGAACTGCTCGCGACGACCCAGAGACTCCTTCAGCTCGAGGATTCGCTCCTCCTTCTCGGCGGCGTAGGAATCGAGCACCTTGCTCACCTCGCCCTCGAGTGACTCGAGGTCGCGCTCGCGCGCCTCATCGTCGACCCAGGTGACGATCGAAGCGGCGAAGTACAGGACCTTCTCGAGCTCCTTCGGAGCCATGTCAAGCAAATAACCGATCCGGCTGGGAACCCCCTTGAAGAACCAGATGTGGCTCACGGGGGCGGCGAGGTCGATGTGACCCATGCGCTCGCGGCGGACCTTGGAGCGGGTCACCTCGACGCCGCAGCGTTCGCACACGATGCCCTTGTAACGCACGCGCTTGTACTTGCCGCAATAGCACTCCCAGTCCTTGGTCGGACCGAAGATGCGCTCGCAGAACAGGCCGTCCTTCTCGGGCTTGAGCGTGCGGTAGTTGATGGTTTCCGGCTTGGTCACCTCGCCTGAGCTCCAGCTGCGAATCTGCTTGGAGGAGGCGAGGCCAATCTCGATTGCGTCGAAGTTATTGATGTCGATCAATGTGGTTCTTTCCTAGTGCTGTTTCAAGTCTTTGCGAACGGGGACGTGGAATGACCGGTGGCGCCCAGGCTCACCCCTCGTCCTCTTCCAATACGCCTTCTGCCTCGCCAGCCGGGACGTCTTCGTCGATCATCGGGTCCCCGTCCGACGCGAAGTCCTCTGCCTCGAGCTCTTCGCCGGGCTCCAGATCGGGATCCTCGACCTCGGCCTCCTCCTCGGAGGCCTCGACGGTCTCGCCTTCGTGCTCGGTCGCCTCGTCGGCGGCCGCCCCGTCAGTGGCGCGCACGCCGCTGAGGTCGATGCCCAGCTCCTCCGCGGCGCGGAGCAGGTCGTCGTCCTCCTCGCGCATCTCGGCGCGCTCGCCCTCCTCGGAGACGACGTTGACGTCGAGCGCCAGCGACTGCATCTCCTTCAGCAGGACCTTGAACGACTCGGGGATCGACGGCTCGGCGATGTTCTCGCCCTTGACGATCGCCTCGTAGGCCTTGACCCGGCCAACCGTGTCGTCGGACTTGATCGTGAGCATCTCCTGCAGGGTGTAGGCGGCGCCGTACGCCTCCAGCGCCCACACCTCCATCTCGCCGAAGCGCTGGCCACCGAACTGCGCCTTGCCTCCCAGAGGCTGCTGGGTGACGAGCGAGTACGGGCCGGTCGAGCGGGCGTGGATCTTGTCGTCGACCAGATGCAGGAGCTTGAGGATGTACATGTAGCCGACCGTGACCTGCTCCTCGAACGGCTCGCCGGTGCGGCCGTTGAACAGCATGACCTTGCCGGAGGCCTGCTCGCCCTGGCGCCGCTTCTTGTCGACGTCCATGCGGATCCTGCCCTGATGCTCGTCCTGCCACCGGACCAGCGCCGTGTCGACGTCGGCCACCGTCGCCCCGTCGAACACCGGCGTGGCCACGTAGACCTTGCCCACTCGGCCATCCGACCCCCGGGAGGAACCGTTGCCCGCGCGCTTGTAGGCATCCGAGCCGTCGTCGTACCAGCCGTTGGCAGCGACCCACCCGAGGTGCGTCTCCAGGATCTGGCCGAGGTTCATCCGGCTCGGCACACCGAGCGGGTTGAGGATCACGTCGACTGGCGTGCCGTCCTCCAGGAAAGGCATGTCTTGCACGTCGACGATCTTCGAGATCACGCCCTTGTTGCCGTGGCGGCCGGCGAGCTTGTCGCCCTCGGCGATCTTGCGCTTTTTGGCCACGAACACGCGGACCAGGTCGTTGACGCCCGGAGGCAGATCGTCGCCCTCGTCGCGGCTGAAGGTCTTGACGTCGATCACGACGCCGCCCTCGCCGTGGGGCACCTTCAGTGAGGTGTCGCGGACCTCGCGCGCCTTCTCCTTGAAGATCGCGCGGATCAGCTTCTCCTCGGCCGTCAGCTCGGTCTCGCCCTTAGGCGTGACCTTGCCCACCAGCAGGTCACCGGATGCGACCTCGGCCCCGATCCGGACGATGCCGCGATCGTCCAGGTTGCGCAGGGACTCCTCGGAGCGGTTCGGGATGTCACGGGTGATCTCCTCGTCACCAAGCTTGGTCGTGCGCGCGTCGATCTCGTATTCCTCGATGTGGATCGAGGTGAGCTCGTCGTCCTGCACCAGGCGCTTGGACAGGATGATCGCGTCCTCGAAGTTGTAGCCCTCCCAGGACATGAAGGCGACCAGCAGGTTCTTGCCCAGCGCCATCTCGCCGGCGTCCGTGGCGGAGCCGTCGGCCAGCACATCGCCCTTCTTGACGTGCTGCCCGACGTTCACGATCGGCTTCTGATGGATCAGCGTGCCCTGGTTCGAGCGCATGAACTTCTGGAGCTCGTACTCGTCCTGGCCGTCCTTCGTCTCGACGGTGATCTGCTCAGAGTCGACGTAGCCGATCGAGCCGGCGGTGTGCGCCACAACGATGTCACCGGTGTCGATCGCCGCCCGGCGCTCCATCCCGGTGCCGACCAGCGGCGCATCGGTGACGAGCAGCGGCACGGCCTGGGCCTGCATGTTCGAGCCCATCAGCGCCCGGTTCGCGTCGTCGTGCTCGAGGAACGGGATCATCGCCGTCGTGACCGACCAGATCTGCTCCGGCGAGACGTCGATCAGATCGACCTCCTTGGGCGACACGGTCACGTACTGACCCGCCTGGGTCCGGCACAGGATCTCGTCGCCGACGAGCTTGCCATGTGCGTCGATCGGCGTATTCGCCTGCGCGATCCGGCGCTCCTCCTCCTGGGTCGCGTCGATCCGCACGATCTCGTCGGTGACCTTGCCGTTCTTGACCACCCGGTATGGGGTGGTCACGAACCCGTGCTCGGAGATCTCCGCGTAGGAGGACAGCGAGCCGATCAGGCCGATGTTCGGGCCTTCCGGGGTCTCGATTGGGCACATCCGCCCGTAGTGGGTGGGGTGCACGTCGCGCACCTCGATCGGCGCGCGCTCACGGGTCAGACCGCCGGCGCCCAGCGCGCTCAGCCGCCGGCGATGCCTCAAGCCGGCGAGGCTGTTCGTCTGGTCCATGAACTGGCTGAGCTGCGAGGAGCCGAAGAATTCCTTCAGCGCCGCCACCACCGGGCGAATGTTGACGATCGTCTGCGGGGTGATCGTGTCCGCGTCCTCGGTGGTGAGCCGCTCGCGCACCACCCGCTCCATGCGGTACAGCCCGATCCGGAATGCCTCCTGGATCAGCTCACCGACGGTGCGCAGCCGGCGGTTGCCGAAGTGCTCGTACTCGTCGAGGTGATCCTGAATCGGCTCGCGATTCATCGTGATCGCCTCGGCCGCGTAGTCCTTCACGTCCACGTCCGGCTCCTCGGGCATCCCGAGCAGCGTCGGCAGCGAAACCAGCTCCTTGACGAGGGCGATGATGTCCTCGTGGGTCAGGGTGCGGGTGTCGAGGTCGATGTCGAGCCCAAGGCGCGAGTTCAGCTTGTAGCGGCCCACACGCGTGAGGTCGTAGCGTTTGGGGTCGAAGAACAGCTGGTTGAGCAGTGCCTTGGCGGCGTCGACCGACGGCGGCTCGCCCGGCCGCTGCTTCTTGAACAGCTCGATCAGTGAGCCTTCCTCGCTGCGGGTCATCTCCGCGTCGGCGTCGATCGTCAGACGGATGTACAGGGAGTTGTCGAACAGCTTGAGGATCTCCTCGTCCGACGCGTAGCCCATCGCGCGCAACAGCACCGTGACCGGCAGCTTGCGCTTGCGGTCGATGCGGACGTAGACGCGGCCCTTCTTGTCGATCTCGAGCTCGAGCCACGAGCCGCGCGCCGGCATCAGATTCGCGATGAAGACCTGCTTCTCCCGGTCCTTGGGCTCCATCACATAGGCGCCGGGAGAGCGCACCAGCTGCGTCACCACGACGCGCTCGGTGCCGTTGATGATGAACGTGCCACGATCCGTCATCCACGGGAAGTCGCCCATGAAGACCGACTGCTCCCGGATCTCTCCGGTCTCGCGATTGATGAACGCCACGGTGACGGTGAGCGGCCGCGCGTAGGTCAGGTCCTTCTCGCGGCACTGCTCCAGATTTGCGATCGGCTCGTCAAAGGTGAACTCGCCGAACTGCACGGCGAGGTTTCCGGTGTAGTCCTCGATCGGCGAGATGTCGTCGATGGTCTCGCGCAGACCGCCGCGGCTGGGGTCCGTCAGCCAGGCGAAGGACTTGCGCTGAATATCAATCAGGTTGGGGACTTCAAGGACCTTGTTCAGACGCGCGAAACTCCGGCGCGTCCGGGGTGCATGAGTGGTTGCCAAGACGGCGACTCCTCGAACGGTCGAGAGGGAGGCAGAGACACGCTTGTGGGGCCGGCCCGGCCACCGCTTCCGGCGTCGACTCGATCCCACGAGGCGGGCGAGTCGGTCCCCGGCGAGGTCGAACCTGCTCCATAGAGCGCGACCAGCAAAGATAGCACACGGCAGCGGTGCCCTGTGCAGGGGCGTTCAGCTCTCACGGACCCCGCCCTCGGCAGCCGCGTATGTGGCGCGGCGCCGCATGGTTTCGGGCGGCTACGGCTATTGGCTGACCGGGGCAGTGTATGCCGAAATCCGGACTTCGGCAAGTATCGCCGATTCGACCCCCCCGGGGCGTCCAGCTCGAACAACGGTGTGGATCGCCCCTGCCCGGGCCGTGGCTGCCTCCCCTCAACGGCAGGAGGCCCGCCGAAGCGGGCCTCCCATGTTGCTGCCCCGCGAGCGAGGAGGCCCGCCGAAGCGGGCCTCCCACGTGCGGGGGCACGGATGAGCTAGGCCAACCGTGCGTAGACGTCGCGGACGTGGCTGCTGAATGGAATCAGCGCTTTGTCCTGGGTGTTCGTCTTGACCTTCACGACGAACACCTTGACCTTCTTGCCGTGCTTGTCCAGCTCGACGATCCGGACTCGTGCGGTCTTCCCGGACGAGTCCACACGGACCACCAGGTAGTGGTGGCCGTGCTGCTTGAGCAGGCGGACCGACTTCAGCTGCGTCCGTACCTTCGACGACACTGAGTGCTTGGGCGAGCTACCGCCCGAGCCACCGCCCGAGGGACCGGGCGAGCCACCCGAGGGACCGGGCGAGCCACCGCCCGAGCCACCGCCCGAGGGACCGGGCGAGCCACCCGAGGGACCGGGCGAGCCACCGCCCGAGCCAGACGGGTCGTTGGTGTAGGTCACCGCCGTCACGTCGCCGCTACCGATCGAGACCGACACGGTCGCCCCACTCTGCGAGATGAGCCTCGCTGACGGGCTGACCGCGATCGGCGGCACGATCTCCAGCCCCGGCACTGCGGTCTGCGTGATCGTGACCGTCGAGTTGAACAGCCACAGACCGTCCAACCTCTTCGGGTTCGGAACGACCGTGCACGACCCTGCCAGCACCGTCGCCGTGGTCGTGCTTCCGGCCGGAGTCGGAGACGACACCGTGAACGTGAACGGCGAGCCGGTCGCGAGGCCACCTGCGGCCATCTCGCAGATCTTCAGCTTGCCGCCCGGCTCCGAGTCATTGGTGAAATGCAGCGTGGTCTCACCCGAGCCGAGAATCGCCGCGTCCGAGCCGGCAGGACCCGGCGCGGTCGGATTCGGGAGCGGCGTCAGCACCTTCGCGCCGGCCACTTCCCGGCTCGAGGGAATGACGGTGATCGCGGTCACCGCGGTTCCGGGGACGACTCCCTCGGAAACGGTCACTTTGGTCCCCGCGCGCCAGCCCGTGGTGCCATTGGGATTGGTGTACGGCCCCGGCACGACCTGGCAGGTCCCCGGCGTCATCGTCACCGTCTTGGTGATCCCGCTCGGGAATGTCGGGTCGCCCGTTCCGACTGCGGTGAACGTGTACGGGGACGTCACTCCAGGGTCGGAGGCGTCCTTGCAGATCTTCAACTGGACAGTGTCGTTGAAGAAGTTGACCATCGCTTCCTGCGAGGAGTCACCGGGGGCAGGTTCCGGCTTGACCGTGACGGTCGCGCCGCCTGTGGTCAAACTGGTGGTAGATGGGGCGCCGTTTTGAACCGTGATGCTCGACACGCTGGTCGGCGTCCCCGGGGTTTCAGTAACGGTCACCACACCCGCGGGAACCAGAATCGGGAAGCTGCAGTGTCCGATCGGAACCACCACCGAATCGGTGAATCCGTTGTTGCCGCTCAGCCCGAAGGTCCAGCTGCCGGTCAAGCCGGCGTCGGGTTCGTTGTACTTGCAGACCTCCACGTATCCCTGAACCAACACGTTCGTGTAGTTCACGATCGTGGCGGTCGAGGGATCGCCGCTGGCGGTCACCGTGACCTTGGCAGTGCCGTTGGGTCCCGGATCTAAGGCCCCGGATCCCTGGGGATTCGAGGAGACCAGCGCGGACCCGGGATCAGTGGTGATCGCCGACACCATGTACCACGCGCCGGGATGCTCGTACACGGTCACCGTTCCGGCGGGAACCGGGAACGGCCGGGTGCAGGAGTTGTTCTGGACGGTTACCGGCGTGCTGAGGCCGGAAACGTCGAACGTGAACGACGGCGTGCCGCTGAGCGTCGTGGAGTACTTACAGAGCTCCATGTAGCCGTCGCCAGGGGGGGGAGGAATGTAGTTTGCGAGAGCGGGTGCCGCGAACACCATGGTTAACATCGCGACCGCGCCCCCGAGCAGTGCTCGTTTCATATGCGCTCCAGGTTGAAAAGGATGCGTCTACGGCATGGCCATAGCCGGGCATGGCCGTAGTGCTGGTGGCACTTCCGCTCAGTCACCAACCTCCTTTCTGGTCGTCACGCGACAACGCCACGGCAAAACGCCGTGCCCACTGTCCGTCACGTTGCCCCTCGTTGCACAGCCGACTGTGCCCCATCGGCTAGCCGGTCATGGACTACTTAAAGTTGGAAATTGGCGGCTACGCAACGACTTCACGGGTAGTCTCTACCTACCCTTTTGGGCGGCACCGGGGTGGCAGTACGAGGTGACCAGGGTAGGCCAGGAAAAGGTCTATTCAGCCATAAGCGGCGTTCAGCGCCGTATGGGTGCCCGGCGGCGGTCGACGCGCCTTGGCGCTGGCTGAGCGGCCGAGCCGCCGCGACGCAGTTGGTGAACGCCAAGCTGCGAGAAGATCGTCCTCACGGGCGCGCTGTTTCGCACACAGACCGCGATCAGACCGAGCTACTTGAGCTCGACGGTGGCGCCGGCCTCCTCGAGGTCGGCCTTGAGCTTGTCGGCCTCGTCCTTCTCGATGCCCTCCTTGACCGGCTTGGGCGCCTCGTCGACCAGGGCCTTGGCCTCCTTGAGACCGAGTCCGGTGGCAGCCCGCACGACCTTGATCACCTGGATCTTCTTGTCGCCGGCAGCCTGAAGGAGCACGTCGAACGTCGACTGCTCCTCCACCGCCTCGCCGCCGCCATCGCTGGCCGCGCCGGCACCGGCGGGCGCCGCGACCGCAGCCGCGGTGGCGGACACGCCGAACGTCTCCTCGAGCGCCTTGATCCGCTCCGAGAGCTCGAGCACGGAGATGCTCTTGAGCTCGTCGATCCATTCCTCAGTGGTTGCCATGATTCCTCCTTATGCGTCGGACGGGTCCGCGTCCGACGCGGCTTCCGCTTCCGGTTCAGTTTGTTCAGCTGTCTCAGTTGGCTCCGGCTCGGGCTCGGGTGCCTGTGCCTCGGCCTCGGCCTCCGGCTGGGGGGCCTCGGCCTCAGGTTCAGGCGCCGCCTCAGCCTCAGGTTCAGGCGCTGCCTCGGGCTCCGGCTCAACCTCAGGCGCGGCCTCGGCCTCGGCGGGCGCCGCCTCGCCGTCGCTCACGAGCCCCTGATCGGCGACCGCCTGGAGCTGGATCGCCAGACCCGCGATCAGGGCGTTCAGGCCGCGGACCAGGCCCGTCAGCGGCGATGCGACCGTCCCGACCAGCTGTGCGTGCAATACGTCGCGCGCCGGTAGGCGAGCGATCGAGCGGATGTCGTCGGCGCTGAGCGCGCTGCCGTCCATCAGGCCGCCCTTGAACTCGAGAATGTTCAGCGCGCGGGCCATGTCGTTCAGCGCCTTGGCCGCCAGCGCTGCGTCGCCGTGCACCAGCGCCAATGCCGTCGGCCCCTCGAGCAGCGGCTTCAGCGCCTCCACGCCGGCTTGATCGGCCGCACGCTCGGACAGCGAGTTCTTGACGATCCGGAACCTCGTATCCGCGTCGCGCAACCTCGCGCGCAGGTCGGCGGCGCCGGCCACGGACAGGCCTCGGTAATCGATGGCGAAGATCGCCTGGGCCGCTTGGATCTGGCCCGCGATCTCCTCTACTACGGCTGCTTTCTCTTCTCGGTTCATGTGCCTCTCACAGACAACGCCCGCACGGGGCGGGCGTCGAAGCTCGAGCCGAAATCGGCTCCTGTCGAGGTCCGCCTGCTCCGGACTTACGCGCCGCCGGAGGTCTTGGGCTTCGCTTTCGGTTGAACTTCGACTCAGTCTACGCGGCTGTCGCCTCCACGACGATGTCCCGCGTGCGCGAGGCATCCACCTTGATGCCCGGTCCCATCGTGGTCGCGAACGTGACCGAGCGGATGTAGCGGCCCTTGGCCGCGGACGGCTTGGCGCGAATCAGCTCCTCCATCACGGCCGCGTAGTTCTCGAGCAGGTTGCGGTCTTCGAAGTCGCGCTTTCCGATCACGAGATGCACGATCGCATTGCGGTCGGTGCGGTATTCCACCTTCCCCGACTTCGATTCCTCCACCGCCTTGGCCACGTCCATCGTGACGGTCCCTACCTTGGGATTCGGCATCTTGCCGGCTGGGCCCAAGATCCGGCCCAGCCGCCCAACGATCGGCATCATGTCCGGTGTGGCGATCGCAACGTCGAAGTCGTCGAACCCGTCCTGCACGCGCTGAGCCAGGTCCTCGCCCCCGACCTCGTCGGCGCCGGCCTCCTCGGCCTCGCGGGCCTTGTCGCCTTGTGCAAACACCGCCACCTTGACGTTCTTTCCCAGGCCGTTGGGCAGCGCGATCGTGCCGCGAAGCTGCTCGTCGGCGTGGCGCACGTTCAGCCCCGTGCGGACGTGGACCTCGACCGACTCGTTGAACTTGGCGCCGCTCAGCTGCTTGATCAGCGCGATGGCCTCGGCGGGCGGGTAGTCGCGTTCGCGATCGAAGCGCTGCCGCGCGTCCTCGTAGGTCTTGCCGTGCCTCGACATCAGATCACCTCGACTCCCATCGACCTCGCGGTACCGGCGATGATCTTCGCGGCCGCGTCGATGTCGTTGGCGTTCAGGTCCTTCATCTTCTTCTCGGCGATCTGACGCAGTTGGTCCTGGGTGATCTGGCCGACCTTGTCCCGGTGCGGCTCGGCGGAGCCTTTCTCCAGCGAGATCGCCTGCTTGATCAGCACCGCGGCCGGTGGGCTCTTGGTGATGAACGTGAACGAGCGATCCTCGTACACGGTGATGACCACCGGGATCACCGTGCCGGCGTCGCTCTGCGTCTGGGCATTGAATGCCTTGACGAACTCCATGATGTTGACGCCGTGCTGGCCGAGCGCGGGCCCGACCGGCGGCGCCGGGCTGGCCTGGCCCCCGACGGCCTGAAGCTTGATCTGAGTCAGAACCTTCTTGGCCATGGCTAGATTGCCGGCTCGCTCATATCTTCTTCACCTGGTCAAACCCGACTTCAACCGGAGTCTCGCGGCCGAAGATCGAAACCAGCACCTTCAGCCGCTGGGCATCCTCGTTGACCTCGGAGATCTCGCCTGAGAAGTCCGACAGCGGACCCGAGATGACCTTGATCTGCTCGCCGATCGAGAACTGCGCGCGGCTGCGCGGACGCTCGGCCGGTTCCTGATGGAGTAGCCGGTCGACCTCAGTCTGGGTCAGCGGTACGGGCTCGTTGGAGGCGCCGACGAAGCCGGTCACGCCGGGCGTGCCCTTGACCAGCGTCCAGGAGTCTTCGTTGAGGTCCATGTTGACCAGCACGTAGCCCGGCATCGTTCGCTTCTCGACCACGACCTTCTGGTTGTCCTTCATCTCGGACACCGATTCGGTCGGGACCACGATGCGCTTGATCGCGCGCTGCTGCCCAAGCGACACGACCCGGTGCTCCAGGTTGTGCTTGACCTTGTTCTCGTGACCTGAATAGGTGTTGACGACGTACCAGCGGAACATTTACTTGAGGATGTAATTCATGAGCTTCGTGGCGACCAGGTCGGCCAGGCCGAGAAACACGCCGGCCACGATCACAAACCCGATCACGACCCCTGTGGCCTGCATCACCTGCCGACGATCGGGCCACTGTACCCGTTGCAGCTCACGCCAGCTTCCTTGCAGGAAGTTGATCAGGCGGTTGCCGGGGCGACGGCGCTCTGGGTGTGCCGCACCGGGCGCCCCGGAAACGACCAGGCTGCCCCGCGACCGTGACCGGCGATCGCCATCGGACTCGAATTCCTCCTGATCGGGAGCTGACTCCAGCTCGGTGTCTGCCTCTAGCTCGTCCTCCAGCTCGGCCTCGGCGGCTTCGAACCCGGACTCCGCCTCCTGGACGGCCTCGGCGTCCTGCTCGCCCGCCAGGTCGGGCCGCCCGAGCGCCATCTGCGCCGCGGCCAGCTCGACATCCGGCGACGCGTGCTCGATCGGATCGGGCGCATCGGTCGGGAGCTCGTCGATCGCGTCGACGACGTCGCGCTCGTGCGGCGCCACGTCGCGCTCGTGCGGCGCCGTGTTCGGCTGCGGCCGCGCGGTGGTGGCCACTCCCTGCGGACGTCGAGCACGGCGTTCTTTGGCGCGTTTACGATTGCGAGCCATGGAGTGCTCCGGTCTGCTCAGCGGGTCTCACGGTGCGCGGTGTGACGCCTACACCAGCGACAGTACTTGCGCAGCTGAAGTCGCTCCGGGTTGTTCCGCTTGCTCTTGTTCGTCTGGTAATTCCGGCGCTTGCACTCTTCGCAGGCGAGAGTCGCGGCGATCCGGACGTCTCCACGGGCCATCTACGCGCTTCCCGATTGGGTGTTCAGATCTGGGCAACCGACTGCGGGCGTCATAACGAACGCCGGCCGGCGCCGCGCCTGAGTGTAGCGTCAATCGCGGGCCGCACCGCCTATTCGTTCAACTCGATCGGGGACAGCTCCAGGTCGAAGAATCGACCGCCGCGGAGCACCCGCACCGGCAGCGGCCGGCCGATGGCCTCGTGACTCATCAGGCGCTGGATGTCGTCCACCCGCTCGATGTGTCGGTTTCCGAGTTGCACGATCAGATCCTCCACGCGCACGCCGGCACGCGCCGCCGGACTGCCGGGCGCGACGTCGACGACCTCGACTCCCGACTGCCGACCCAGGGTCACGCGCGCCTGCGGGGGCAGGGGACGCGGCCCGCCGGCGATGCCGATGTATGCGCGGCGCACGCGGCCGTCGCGCATCAGCGCTCCCACGATCCGGCGGGTGGCGGCGTTGATCGGCACCGCCAGCCCGAGCCCGACCCCGGCCACCGCGGTATTGATCCCCACTACCCGGGCGGCACTGTCGACCAGTGCTCCGCCCGAGTTTCCCGGATTGAGCGCGGCGTCGGTCTGAATCACATTGTCGATGTAACGCAAGGTTCGCCCCGCCCTGGCCGGGAGCGACCGCCCCAGCGCCGAGACCACGCCGGCCGTCACCGACCCAGCGAAGCCGTTGGGATTGCCGATCGCGACCACTAGCTGACCCACGCGGAGCTTCTCCGCCTCGCCGAGCGTGGCCGGGCACAGATGGTCGTGCGCATCGACGCGCAGCACGGCCAGGTCCGACAGCCGATCCACTCCAATGACCCGAAAGCTGAGCTCGCGCCCGTCTACGAACGCCGCCCGGCCGGTTCGCCCGGGTCCGGCGACGACGTGAGCGGACGTGAGCAGGAAGCCGTCCGGCGTGAGCGCCACTGCGCTGCCGGCCCCCGCCGGCACCTGCCCGCCCCGGCCGCGGCGCATCACCCGCAGGTTGGCGACACTCGGCGCCAGGCGCTCGGCCACATCGACCACCACCCGCGAGTAGGCGTCGAGGGCCTGCGCGTCTCGCGTCTCGACGTCGCGATCCTCGAGCGCAGTGCTCATGAGAAGCTCACGGTCACGTCGCGCTCCTCGGTCCCGCGTACGATCGTCAGCTCCAGCCGGCCCTCGGCGCGGGCGCCGTCCAGCGCCTCGTACAACAGGTCGACGCGGTCGAGCTCGCGGCCTCCGGCGACCACGATCAAGTCGCCGCGCTCGAGCCCGGCCTGAGCCGCCGGACTGCCGTCCTCCACCGCCCGCACAAGCACGCCGTCACGCTCGGGCAGGCCCACGGCGCGGCGCAGCCGCCGGGCCACTCGAGGGGGCGCGATCGCGACGCCGAGACGGACGCGTCGCGGCGCCTCGCCGCGGCCCAGCGCGTCGACACGGTCGCGCAGCGCCTGATCTGCCGGGAGCGACAGGATCAGGCCGCCATCGACCCGTACCGAGTTGATCCCGAGCAGCCGGCCGGCGGTGTCGATCAGCGGGCCGCCTGAAGAGCCGCGCGGAAGTGGCGCTGTGTGCTCGATCGCGCCCGTGATCCTCCGGCCGCGGGGACCGCGGAAGCTGCGGGCAGTCGACGAGACGAAACCGGGCGTCACGCGCAGGCCACGCCCGCCCGGATTGCCCAACGCCAGCACCGCCCGCCCGATCGCGGGATCGGCGCGGTCCGCCTCCCATGTCACGGCCTCAATCCCATTCGTGTCGACCTCGATCACGGCAATGTCGAAGTCCGCATCGGATCCCGCGACCGTTCCGGCCTCCTGGCGCCCGTCGCGGAAGGTGACAGTCGTCTCCGCGTGACGGAGGTTGTGCGCGTTGGTCAGGACGCGACCGGGCGCAACCACCGTGCCCGACCCCACCCCCCAGCCGCGCCCGAGCCCGACGACCGCCGGTCCGGTTCGCTCGGCCGCCGTCTGTACGGCGCCTTCAAGTTCTTCCAGCACAGTCATCTATGTCTCCTTCGTTCCAGTCCACCACCAACAACTACTCACTTGCTATATGCAAGTCGCTACTCTAACAGACATGGAACGTACGATTGCTCGCGCGATGCCCGCTTCCGAGCCCCCCGCTCGTATGGATACGTCCCCCGACCCGGCGCGCTCGGCGCTGGCCGACGCGCTGGCGGCGGTCGGCGACCGGTGGACGCTGCTGCTGGTCGCGGCGCTGCTTGACGGCCCTCGCCGGTTCGGCGAGTTGCAGGACGACGTCGGCGGGATCGCGCCCAACGTGCTCACCCAACGGCTGCGCCAACTCGAGCGCAATGCGCTGGTGGTGGCGCGTCCCTACTCCGAGCACCCTCCACGGTTCGTGTACGAGCTCAGCGCGTCGGGTCGCGAGCTGGCCGGCGCGCTGCGCCTGCTCGCCGGCTGGGGGGCACGCAACGCGGAGGGCTCAGCCGCGCCACGGCACCCGGTGTGCGGCACGCCGATGGAGGCGCGCTGGTGGTGCCCGACCTGCGAGCGCCCAGTCGGGGAGGACGAGGGCGAGGAGCTTCACTTCGCCTAGTTGACACCCGCACTGCCGGAATCGCCGCACCGCTCACCGACGCCCGGGCGCGCCGCACCGCCCACCCCAGGGATCGCCCCGGCGCCTCCCGAGCCGCGCGGGACCGACAACCACCCGCCCGACCGACAACCACCCGCCCACCCGGACCGCCCACCCGGACCACCCCATCCAGGATGAGCGGCATCCTCAGCGCGATCGGCATCCTCAGCGCCGAGCGACATCCTCACGGCCTGGGGCTGACCGCCTGAGCCGACCGACACAGCGTCGGCATCTACGCCCCGACGCACCCTCGCCGCGCCCGATCCACCGGGAACGGCAGGTCTGCGACCAGCGCGGTCTCCAGGTAGTCGTCCTCCAGGGCCTTGCCCGAGGCCGGCGCCAGCGCCGCGCCGATTCGCCGCAGCGCGTCCCGGGACCGATCGCCCACCACCCAGGGCGCCAGGGCGAGGAAGTCGCGCTTTGAGCCGGCGTAGCGGCGGAACATCGTCTGGTCCTCGCCAGGCACGAACGCGGAGTTGCCGATGTAGTGACACCCGCGACCCGGTAGCGCGCCGCGCTGGGTGATCGCGCTCTGCCCGTCGAACGGCAGGTCGGCCAGGTTGCCGACCATCATCGCGGTGACGTTGTAATCGAAGCTCACACTGGGATCGCTGACGGTGCGGTAGGTCGATGCCATCCACGACAGCGGCTGCCAGCGCTCGATCATGTCCCCGTCCGGTCCGGTCCAGCTGCCGGGATTGGCCTCGTCCTGGATCACGAGATTGGCGCCCAGGCGGTTGAGGCAGCGCATGTAGTAGAGCGATGTGTTGCTGCACGGATCGACGCCGGCCGGGGGCATCCCGTACGTGAACGCGGGCAGGCTCGTCGCGAAGCCGATCCGCGCCCGCGTGCCGGGAAGCCGGTACGGCTTCAGATTTCGCACCGCGGCCGGTCCGGAGGACGGCCCCGGGCTGAGGCCGATGCCGATCTCCAGCGAGGTCAGCGGCACCTTGCGGTTGGACGCGACCGCGTTACGCAGGACGTCGGGACCTGAGGAGCGCACGTCGCGCGGGCCCCACATGAACACCTGGTTGTAGACGTGGGGCGACGTGGCGACGTACACCGACGCGGGGCGCGGATGCAGATCCGGGTCGGAGAAGGCGGCCAGGTCGCCCCTGCCCCGGGACTGCCGGAACGGCGCCACGTCGGCCGAGCCGATCATGTAGATGTGGTAGCGCTTGGCCAACGCCGAGAACGTGCCCATGAAGGACCGGACGACCGTGTCGGTGGCCGCCACGAATCCCTGCTCCAGACCGCCCAGCGAGGGGAGCCGGCTGTGATACGCCGCGAGCGGACCGGCATAGGCGTCGGTGAGCAGGGCCAGCGCTCCGAGCGCGCCGCACTCGTGGGACGCGCTGTGACAACTCGGACCGTTGGGGTTCACGAACAGCGCCCGCGCGGCAGCGCCACGTGATCCCGTGCCCAGCGTGGCCAGCCCGACGTCCTCGTTGAACACCACCAGGTTCGGCCGGTGCCGGGCCAGGTGCGGCAGCACGTAGCGGCGCAACATGCAGTCGATCTTGCGGCGGAAGGCGGCGTAGGTCGTGACGTTGCGCGCCTCCTGCTTGTACTGCATCGCGAACACCCGCGGCGCGCCGCTGCGGGGGTCGAGCGCCAGGCTCGCGGGCCGACTTCGGTGAGCCGCCCACCCCGCACACGACGCCACGCGGACCCGCTCAGCCGCCCCGCCTGCAGAACGCGCGCTCGAGACACCCGCCCCACGGGCTCGGGCGGCACCCGCCCCGTCGGCCCAAACTCCGGCCGACGCTGCGACGATGCTGACGATGAGGGCGAGGCGGGACATCAACTGCGTCGCAAGCCTGGCAGATCGTCCGCCGCACCGCCACAATGCGCCCTCCGGGGGCGCACCACCGACGAAGGGAGCCAGACAGATGCCCAGCACGACCGATCGCCGCATCAGCCGGCGCACGCTGATCGGCGGCGCGGCCACGGCCGCGGCCGGAACCGCTTCCGCGTCCGCGGCCGCCAGCGCAGCGCCCCGGCGCAGGCTCCCCAGCAGACTCACGGCCGACGTCGTGGTCGTCGGCGCGGGCCTGTCCGGGCTGACCGCGGCGCGCCACGTCGTCGGCGCCGGACACTCGGCGATCGTGCTCGAGGCGCGCGACCGCGTCGGCGGCCGCACGCTCAACCACTCACTCGGGGGCGGCAAGGTGGTGGAGGTGGGCGGTCAGTGGGTCGGACCCACCCAGGATCACGTCCAGGCCTTGGCCAAGCAGCTGGGCATCCGGACGTTCAAGACGTACAACCAGGGTAACTACCTGTTCTATGAGTCGGGCAAGATCACCCCTTACTCGGCGACCGGTCCACTGGGCCCGATTCCGCCGGATCCCACCGCCGTGGGGCAGCTGGCCACGCAGCTGGTGCAAATCGACGCGATGGCCAAGACGGTGCCGCTCGAGGCCCCGTGGACGGCGGCCAACGCGACTGACTGGGACAGCCAGACGTTTGAGACCTTCAAGCGCTCCCAGGGTCTGGGGACCGGCGCCAGCAATCTGATCGACCTGGCGGTCGAGGCGGTGTTCGCCTGCGAGCCGCGCGACATCTCCCTGCTGCATGTCCTGTTCTATGTCCATTCCGCCGGCAACGAGCACACCCCCGGGACGCTGGACCGGTTGATCTCCACGGCCGGCGGCGCTCAGGACAGTCGTTTCGTCGGCGGCTCGCAGCTGATCTCGATCAAGGCCGCGCGCTCGCTGGCGCAGCGAGTGATCCTGTCGGAGCCCGTCCGGCGGATCGAGCAGGGTCGGTCCGGTGTCACGGTCCACACCGACCGGCTCACGGTGCACGGCAAGCAGGCGATCGTGACCGGCCCCCCGGCACTGACCGCGATGATCGACTACGAGCCCGAATTGCCCGCGCTGCGGGCGCAGCTGCTGCAGCGCTTTCCCCAAGGCTCGGCGATAAAAGTCGAAGCTGTGTACCCGCGCCCGTTCTGGCGCTCGCAGGGGCTCGCCGGGCAGGTTACGAGCGACACCGGCCCGATCAAGATCACGTTTGACAATTCGCCGCCCGGCGGTTCCCCGGGCGTCCTGCTGGGGTTCGTCGAGGGCCACGACGCGCGGGTGTTCTCAACGCTGTCCGCCAGTCAGCGCCGGGCCCGCGCGCTGGCCTGCTTCGTGCGGTACTTCGGCAAGCAGGCCGCTCACCCGAGCGGCTACATCGAGATGAACTGGTCGGCCGAGCGATGGACGCGCGGGTGCTACGTCGGCTACCTGGCGCCGGGAGTCATGACCGAGTACGGCCCATGGATCCGCGCTCCGTTCCGGCGCATTCACTGGGCCGGCGCCGAAACCTCGGATTACTGGAACGGCTACATGGACGGAGCGGTGAGGTCCGGCGAGCGCGCGGCGCGCGAGGTGCTGGCGGAGATCTGAGACGCGTGGAGCCCACCCCCGGCCGGGACACGTGATCGCTTGCTTCGACTGATCGGCGTGGTTGTCTCGATCGGCCTGGCCGACTCCCTGAACCCGACAACGATCGCGCCGGCGCTGTACCTGGCCACGGGAGAGCGTGCCCGCCAGAACGTCACCGAGTTCACGCTGGGGGTGTTCTTCGTCTACCTGCTGGGCGGCGTCGTAATCGCGCTGGGACCAGGTCAGCTGCTGCTGTCGATCGTGCCGCGGCCGCACGCCGAGGCTCGCCACCTACTCGAGATCGCGGCCGGCGCGGCGATGCTGACGGCGGCTGCGCTGCTGTGGACGCACCGGGACCGCCTGGCCGACCGCAAGCTTCCCGGTGTCGACACCAAGGGCAAGTCGGGGGCGATCCTGGGGGCCACGATCACCGCCGTGGAGCTGCCCACTGCGTTCCCGTACTTCGCCGCGATCGCCGCGATCGTCGGGTCGGGACTGGATCCGGCGCGTCAGGTGGTCTTGCTGGTCCTGTTCAACGTCTGCTTCGTGCTGCCGCTGATGGGGATCTCCGCGACCCTGTGGCTGGGGGGCGATCGGGCCGAGGGGATGCTGACTACCGGTCGTAACTTCCTTCAGCGCCATTGGCCGGTGCTGCTCGCCGGCTTGGCGCTGTTCGCGGGGCTGTTTATCGTGGCGCTCGGAGCGACTGGGCTCGCGAGCCAGGGCCGGGGGCGCTTCAACCGCTTCATGAGGCGCATACACCGCGTGCTTCATCCGTGACCCCTGCGGGGACATATCCTTGACACCGTGTCGGGCGTCGATTCCCGCACCGTGACGTTCGATGTCGCTGCGCTCGGGCGACTCCTCGACGGCAGCTACGCGGAGCTCCGCGACCAGATCCGCGAGGTCCAGAGCCGACCCGAGTTCGCGCCCGTGGTGGCGCTCCCGACCACCGAGTACCGCGAGCGCGTGCTGGCCTGGGCCCAGGCGCTGGCCGGGGAGGGCCTGACCGCGCCCGGGTTCCCCGAGCAGTACGGAGGGCGCGACGATCCGGGTGCCAACGTCGCGGCCTTCGAGACGCTGGGGCACGGCGACCTGTCGTTGCTGGTCAAGTTCGGCGTGCAGTTCGGGCTGTGGGGCGGGGCGATCCAGCAGCTCGGCACACGGGAGCATCACGAGCTCTATCTGAGGGCGACCGCAGCGCTCGAGCTGCCCGGCTGCTTCGCCATGACCGAGGCGGGCCACGGATCCAACGTCCAGCAGCTGCGCACGACGGCCACGTACGACGCCGAGGCGCAGGAGTTCGTGATCGAGACGCCCGATGATCAGGCCCGCAAGGAGTACATCGGCAACGCCGCCGTGCACGGACGCATCGCGGCGGTGTTCGCGCAGCTGGTGGCGGATGGGGAGCCGCGCGGCGTGCACGTGTTCGTGGTGCCGCTGCGCGACGACCAGGGGCACCTGTGTCAGGGCGTCCGGATCGCCGACTGCGGCGAGAAGCTGGGTTTGAACGGGGTCGACAACGGCTCGATCTGGTTCGACCGGGTTCGGGTGCCTCGTCAGGCGCTGCTCAACCGCTTCGCCGAGATCACCTCCGATGGTCGCTATAGCAGCCCGATCGAGAATCCGAACCGGCGCTTCTTCACGATGGTTGGCTCGCTGGTGCAGGGTCGCGTGTGCGTCTCGGGAGCGTCGATCAGCGCCGCCAAGAGCGCGCTCACCATCGCGGTCCGCTACGGGCAGCGCCGCCGGCAGTTCGGCCCCCCCGGCGAGGATGAGGTCCCGATCCTGGAGTACCGCACGCATCAGCGTCGCTTGATGCCGTTGCTGGCGGAGACCTATGCTCTGCACTTCGCCCAGGCCCAGCTGCGCGACAAGTTCCATCGCGTGTTCAGCGAACCTGATCCGCCCGAGCGCGAGCGGCGCGAGCTGGAGACGTTCGCCGCGGCGATGAAGGCCACTGCCAGCTGGCATGCGACCCGCACGATCCAGACCTGCCGCGAGTGCTGCGGCGGCGCCGGCTACATGTCACGCAACCGGTTTGCGGCGCTCAAGGCCGACACCGACATCTTCACCACCTTTGAGGGTGACAACGTCGTGCTGATGATGCTGGCGGCCAAGGGGCTGATGACCGACTACAAGGACCATTTCGGCGAGCTGGACCCCCGGGAGATGGTCACGTTCGTGGCCGCCCAGGCGGTCGAAACGATCGTCGAGCGTCTGTTCGCCCGCAAGATCGTGCAGGTCATCGGCGACGCCATCCCTACCCGGGACGACGACGGCAACCTGCTCGAGCGCGAGCAGCAACTCGATCTGTTCCGGTGGCGGGAAGGCCACATCACCGCCTCCGTGGCCCAACGGTTCAAGCGAGGACTCGACGAGGGGTTCGATGCCTTCGAGGTGTTCCGCGCGGTCCAGGACCACGCCGTGAATGCCGCTCGGGCGCACATTGACACGGTCATCCTGGAATCGTTCAGCCGGGGCTTGGAGGAGATCGAGGACGAGTCGGTCAAGGCGGCGCTGGGCACGCTGTGCGACCTGTACGCGCTGCACAACGTTGAACACGACAAGGGGTTCTTCCAGGAGCACGGCCGCCTGGCTGCGCCCCGCTGCAAGGCGATCACCCGCGAGGTCAACCGGCTGTGCAACGAGGTCCGTCAGTGCGCCGGCGAGCTGGTCGACGCCTTCGGCATCCCCGATCCGGTACTGGCCGCCCCGATCGGACTGCGGTCCTAGACCGGAATATCGGCCCACACGTGCGAGGTGCCTTGCTTGGCGCCCCACTCGGCACCGTCCGCGATCCTGGGCGCACCTGAGTGCTTCGCGTCAGGCCGGCGGCCCGCCCTCCCGCGCTCGCCGCAGGAGACGGCGCATGCCCCGCAACCAGCGCTCGGTCTGAGTGGCCTTGAGCGCTAGGTGATCGGCCACGACAGGATGCGGCAGGATCAGGAATCGCTCCTCGCGGATCCCGGACACCACCGCCTCGGCGACCTCCTCGGGCTCGAGCAGTCCCTCCGCCAGCAGCGGCGCGGCGCCGATCGGATCCTCCATTGCCAGCTCGAGCATCGGCGTGCGCACGCCCTGGGGACACAGACAGGAGACCGTGATCCCGGCATCGCCGTAGTTGATGGCGATCCACTCCGCCACGGCCACGGCGGCGTGCTTGGTGACCGAATAGGCCAGCGCGGACACCTGCGTCAGCAGGCCGGCGGCCGACGCCGTGCTGCAGATGTAGCCCTCGCCTCGGGCGAGCATGTCGGGCAACACCGCCCGCGCCGCCCACACGTGGGCCATCGTGTTGACCTCCCACGTGAGCTGCCATTCGCCGTCCGGCGCCTCCGGGCCGCCCGGAGGCCCCGGCACCCCGGCGTTGGAAAAGAACAGATCGATCGGGCCGTGGGCATCGGTGGCCCGCTTCACCAGCGCCCGGATCTGGTCCGGGTGCCGGACATCGGTCGGGACGGCGAGACCACCGACCTCCTCGGCCACGGCCTCGGCGGGGCCGGCCACCAGGTCCGCGACCACCACGGCTCGCGCTCCCTCGGCGGCGAACCGGCGAGCCAGGGCTCGTCCGATTCCGCTGCCCGCGCCCGTGACCACGACGTGTCGATCGGCCAGCTCCATAGTGGCGCTCACCCTAGTCGAACTTGAATCCGATTTCAACTCACTGTAGATTTCGCCGATGGCTCCCCGGGCCGCACTCCCGTCCCAGACCGGTCGGGCTCCCGCCAGCGCTCGGGGCGTGCGCACGCGCCAAGCGCTGGTGGAGGCGGCCCGCAGCGTGTTCGAGCGGGACGGCTTCCTGGAGGCGAGGATCATCGACATCACCACGCAGGCCGGAGTGTCCGCCGGTTCCTTCTACACGTATTTCAAGAGCAAAGAGGACGCCTTCGCCGCGGTGATGGACGACGTCAACGAGGAGATGCTCCACCCCCGCCTGCGCGAGGTGGCCGATCGTGACGATCCGGTGGCGGTAATTGAGGCGGCGAACCGGGCCTATCTGATGGCCTACCGGCGGAACGCCCGGCTGATGGCGTTGATGGAGCAGGTCTCGCACATCGACGATGACTTCCGCCGGCTCCGGATGCGTCGCGCGCGGGCGTTCGGCGAGCGCAACGCTCAGGCCCTGGCGCGGCTGCAGGAGCGAGGCCTGGCCGATCGCAAGCTTGACCCCCGGCTGGCCGCCCACGCCCTCGGCGCAATGGTCAGCCGCACCGCCTATCTGGCCTACGTGCAGGGATTCGGGCCCGCCTCGATGGAGCCGATGGTGCAGACGCTCACCCGCCTGTGGGTGGGCGCACTCGGAATACCAAGGAGATGAGGACATGGAGTTTGAGCTGACCGACCGCTGCAACGAGCTGCGCGAGCGCCTGCTGGCATTCATGGATGAGCACGTGTACCCGGCCGAGCCCGTGTACCACGAGCAGCTCATCTCCTCGGGAGAGCCGCACCATCACCCACCCGTGATGGAGGAGCTCAAGGAGCACGCGCGCGAGCGGGGGCTGTGGAACCTGTTCCTTCCCCATGCCGATCCTGACGGCGCCCCGGGCCTATCGAATTCCGAATATGCGCCGCTGGCGGAGATCATGGGCCGCAGCCACATCGCGGCGGAGGCCTGTAACTGCGCTGCCCCTGACACCGGCAACATGGAGGTGCTGACGCTGTTCGGAACTCCGGAGCAGAAGGAGCGCTGGCTCCGGCCCCTGCTGGACGGCGAGATCCGCTCCGCGTTCGCCATGACCGAGCCGGCCGTGGCCAGCTCCGACGCGACCAACGTCGAGATGCAGATCACCCGGGAAGGCGATGAGTACGTGCTCAACGGGCGTAAGTGGTGGACGTCGGGGGCCATGCGCGACCGCTGCCGGATCATGATCGTGATGGGCAAGACCGAGCCGGACGGGCCTCTGTACCGACAGCAGTCGATGATCCTGGTCGAGCCCGGGACTCCCGGTGTCACCGTCCTACGGAACCTGCCGGTGTTCGGCTACATCGATCAGGAAGGCCACGCCGAGATCGATTTCGACAACGTTCGGGTCCCGGTCGCCAACCTGATCGCGAATGAGGGCGACGGCTTCCTGATCTCCCAGGCTCGCCTCGGGCCTGGCCGGATCCACCACTGTATGCGGGCGATCGGAGCGGCCGAGCGTGCGCTCGAGCTGATGTGCGCTCGGGCAGGCAGCCGGGTCACCTTCGGCCAACCCGTGGCGACGCGCGCCAACGTCCAGGACTGGATCGCGGAGTCGCGCATCGAGATCGAGATGGCGCGTCTGCTGACGTTGAAGGCGGCGTGGCTGATGGACACCGTGGGCAACAAGCACGCCCGGACGGAGATCGCCGCGATCAAGGTGGCCGCGCCAAATGTCGCGCTGCGGGTCGTCGATCGAGCCATCCAGGTCCACGGCGGCGCCGGGATCTCCGACGACTTCCCACTGGCGATGATGTATGCCCACCTGCGCACGCTGCGACTCGCGGACGGTCCCGACGAAATCCACAAGCGCACGATCGCGCGCCAGGAGCTCAGGCGTCAGGCGGCAGAGCCGGCGATCGCCTGACCCGGCGGCGCTCGGCGCGCGTCATCGCTACGACCGTCCCGATCACCATCACGACCGGACCGCCGAACAGCGGCAGGTCGACCAGCAGGTGGCCGGCACAGGCCAGCACGGAGTCATTGGCCTGCTCCCGCCGGCGCGACCCGCAGGCCTCGGCGTGGCGATCCAGCGCTCGCTTCAGGTGGCGGCGGGTTCGAGTCGTGTCGCTCACGAACACTCGGGTGAGCCGCGCCTCGGCCGGGACCAGGCCGCCGGGATCGCGGGATCGGCCGGCAGGTAGACGGGCACGTCAGCCCGCACCCGCCCCTGCTGGTTGGTCACGCTCCTGCGCCGCGAGGATCGCCACACCCGCGCGGTGCTTGACGGATTGCTCCCCGCGGCGCCGGGCGACGCCACCCCTGGGCAGCTGCTCGGCGAATCGCTGGCGCGCTTTTTGGCGGCGCTCACCGCACAACCCCAGACCTGGGCGGTGGCCCTGCTGCGCCCGGAGAGCGCCCCCGCTGACACTACAGAAGCTGGTCGACCGGCGCCGGTCCCAGATCGCCCGCCGGCTCGAGCTGTTGGTGCGCTGGGGTCTGGGGGCGCTGGCTGCGGAGCCGGCGGCCATCGACGTCGAGATCCTGTCCCGGATGCTGCTCAGCCTCGGCGAGGAACAGGGGGCGCCTGGCGCTGGAGGACCCGGCGTTCCCACCCCGGCGTCTGATCGAGAGCTCGTGGCCGGTGCTCGACGGGCTCCCGCTGTAGAGGCCTCCAGCCTGCCCCCGAGCTAGATCTCCAGCCGCGATTCCTCCAGATCGAGCTCGCGGATGATCTCGTTCATGACCTCGTTGGAGATCTCGCCGCGGTCGCGCAGCTCCACCAGCGCGTCGCGCTGCGCCGCCAGCACGATCTGAACCACCTGCTGGTAGGCGAGCGAGCGGTCCTCGTAGCCGTCGTCCTCGATCTTGCCCGCCCGGGCCGCGAACCGGCGCTTGCGGTAGTCGTACAACCCTCGCATCCGCTCGAGCGTGTCATCGCGCGTCCAATCCTCGCCGGCCAGATCGTCGATCTGGGCCAGCGCCGCCTTGGTCGCGACCAGCCGGGCCCGCAGCTCCTCGTTGTCCTCGCTGTCGTCGCTGGCGATGTTGAGGCGGGCGATCAGCGCCGGGAGCGACAGCCCCTGGATCACCAGGGTGGCGAAGATCACGCCGAAGGTCAGGAAGATGATCAGGTCGCGCTGGGGGAACGGCGTCCCGTGATGGGTGTGCAGCGGGAGCGCGAGCGCCGCCGCCAGCGACACCGCACCTCGCGTGCCACTCCAGGCCATCACCAACCGGGTGCCCGCCGCCACGCGGCGGGCACGTTGACTGGGCCGGCGATCGAGCAGGCGAATCAGGTACGGGGTGGTGAAGAACCACACCAGGCGTACCACGATCACCGCCAAGCTGACCAGCACCGCGTAGCGGGCCAGCGTCGCCGCGGGGGCGTGGCCGAGCCGTTCGATGACCGTCCGCAGCTGCAGCCCGACGAGCACGAACAGGCTCGCGTTGAGAATGAAGTCGAGCATCTCCCAGACGAAGAACCCCTGCAGGCGGGTGCGCGCCGAGATGATGCTGGGACCCCGCACGCCCATGTAGATGCCGGTCGTGACCGCCGCCAGCACTCCGGACGCACCCACGGCATCGGCCGGGATGAACGCGGCGTAACCGCTCAGGATCGAGATCGTGATGCTGGTCTGGGAATCCGTGGTCCGCTTTCGGATCTCCGCGATCCCCCAACCCACGGCCAAGCCGATGGCGATCCCGCCGGCGGCCCCGGCGACGAACTTCAAGCTGGCGTTGAGGATCGAGAAGCTCCCGCCCACCACCGCCGCGACCGCCACCTTGTAGGCGACCAGCGCGGTAGCGTCGTTGAACAGCCCCTCGGCCTCGACCGCGCTCACGAGGAAGCGCGGGAAGTCCAGGCGACGCATGATCGTCGCCCCGGCCAACGGATCCGTCGGAGACACGATCGCACCGAGTGCGAACGCTGCTCCCCAGGTCAGGCCGGCGATCAGCGCATGCGCGACCACTGCCACCGCCACCATCGTCACCAGCACCAGCCCGACGGAGCTCAGCGTCACGGCGCGCAGATTCGCGCGGATGTCGCCCAGGTTTGCGAAGAACGCAGCTCCGTACACGAGCGGCGGCAGGAAGATCACCAGCACCACGTTCGGGTTCAGGTTGACCGCGGGGATCCCCGGCACGAACCCAAACAACGCCCCACCGAGCACCAGGACGATCGGATACGGGATCGACAGTCGGCGCGCCAGTGCGCTCAGCCCCGCGACCGCCACCAGCAGTCCGGCGATCAGCAGCTCGGCTTGGCCCATGTCGAGCAGTATTCCTCGATCGGGTGGCGGACCTCGCTCGCCCGCTCGGCGCCTGACCGCCAATCGCCGCGGCGGGGCCGGCCGACGTGCGACCATCTCGGCGTTGCGACTGCGGAAGTCACACGCCGCGGGCGCGGCGCTGCTGGTCGTGGCTCTGATCGTCGTCGTCGCGATCGGCCGGAGTCACGCCCACTCGCCCACGCTCACGATCGAGCCGACCACCACCGGGCGGCCGATCCCGTCCGGCTTCGTGGGGCTGTCGGTCGAGTACGCGACGCTGGAGAGCTACGCCGGTACCGCTGCTCAGGGCCTGAACCCGGTGTTCGCCCAGCTCGCGCGGAACCTGGCACCCGGGCAGCAACGATCGCTGCGGATCGGAGGCGACACGACCGACTGGACGTGGTGGCCGATTCCCGGCCTGGGGCGCCCGCCGGGGATCAGATTCACGCTGACGAGCCACTGGCTGGCGACAGTCCGAGAGCTGGCGCGCACGCTGGACGCGCACCTGATCCTGGGGATCAACTTCGAGGCGGACAGCCGGCCCATAGCGGCAGCGGAGGCTCGGGCACTGACGGGCGCCGTCGGGCCGGGCAGGCTGGACGGACTCGAGCTCGGCAATGAGCCAGAGCTGTACGACTCGTTCGCCTGGTTCATGCAGCATGGGCACCGGCACTACGGACGACCACCCGGCTACGACTTCGCCGCGTACGACCGCGAGTATTCGGAGTTCGCAGCGGCGCTGCCGTCGGTCCCGCTGGCGGGGCCGAGCGCCGGCGGCCCTCGCTGGATGCGGCATCTCAACCAGTTTCTGGCCGACCAGCCGCGCGTGAAACTCGCGACGCTGCATCGCTATCCGCTCAAGCGCTGCACCCCCTCGATGCACCCCACGGTGGGGCAGCTGCTCTCGGACTCGGCGTCGAGGGGACTGGCCGATTACCTCGCACGCTATGTGGACATCGCCAATGCCCACGGCGTGCCGCTTCGCATCGACGAGATCAACGCCGTGTCCTGCGGAGGTGCGATCGGCGTCAGCAACACGTTCGCGTCCGCGCTGTGGGCCGTGGACGCCATGTTCCAGCTGGCGCGCGTGGGTGTCGACGGAGTCAACATCCACTCCCGCCCTGGCTCGAGCGGCGAGCTGTTCAGTTTCCGCCAGGTGCGGCGCCGGTGGCAGGCCACGATCAACCCGGAGTACTACGGGCTGATGCTGTTCGCCCGCGCCGCCCCGCCCGGAGCCCGGCTGCTGCAAATCTCCGGGCGGCCCGCCGGAGCCATTCGCGTGTGGGCCACGCGCGCGCCGAGCGGCCGCGTGCGCGTCGTGCTGATCAACAAGTCGCCGCGCGGCCTGAGAATCGTGACGCTGCGCATCGAGGCCGGGACGGGAGTGGGCTCGCTGCAGCGGCTGACAGCTCCGAGCGCCACCGCGGGGACAGGCATGACGCTGGCCGGGCAGAGCTTTCCGCCCGGGACCACGACCGGGGCCCTAACGGGCACCCCCCGCGTGCAGCAGATCGTGCGTTCGGGCGGTGACTACGTCGTTCCGATGCCGCCCGCCAGTGCGGCGTTGCTGACGCTGTCGGCCGGTTAGGTTGAGCACAGTGAGCTGGGGGATCCGCGGCAGCTATTTCGAATCCTGCAATTGCGACCCGATCTGCCCCTGCCGCCGGATCGACGCCGCCGCCGGTGGCCGCTCCACCCACGGCGTGTGCCTGGGTGTGCTCTCCTGGGTGATCGAGGCGGGCATGGTCGATGGCACAGATTTGTCAAACCTCCCCGTGGCGATTGCCTCGCGCTACAGCGATGACGAGCCGGGGTCGCCATGGACCTGGGTGCTGTATCTCGACGAGCGCGCCTCGCCCGAGCAGCGCGCTGGACTCGAGGCGATCTTCACCGGCCGCCTCGGTGGCGACGCCCACCGGCACTTCCCGTGGGCCTGGAAGGCAAGCCGGCTGCTGGCGGTGAGGCCGGTCGAGATCAGCGTCGATCACACCCGTCGCCGCCAGCGCCTGCGGATACGTGATCAGGTCAGCGTCCGGATTCGAGACCGCCATCGTTCGTCCGCCACCGTCACCTGCGTGATTCCGGGCCACGAGCGCAGCGGCGAGGAGCTCGTGGCCGAGCAGCTGATGGTCAACGACGGAGCGCTCGCCTGGGAGTTCGCGGGCGTGTGCGGGTACGGCTCGACGTTCGACTACTCGGGCTGAGCCCGGATCCCCGCGTGACTGCCTCAAGCGCGGCCTATCCGGGGTCGATAACGAACCCGTGCGCGCGGCTCCGTTCGGAGATCGCTTTCAGCTGGATCGGGCGTTGCTGATCGCCTACGCGGTTTGCTGCGCAATCGAGCTCGTGCTGCTGCCGCTGGACGGCGCGATCAACTGGGTCGAGGTCGGACCGGGGCTGGTGCTCCAGCTCGGCATCGGGGCGCTGCTGGTAGTGGGTCCACGCCTGCGCTGGCGGTTCATCGGCGTGGTCGGCGTGATCGGGTACTTGGTGTCGGTGGCGCTGCTGCGTGACGGGGCCGAGCCAACCGCCGGGTTTGGCCCGCTGGTGCTGTTGCCGGTCGTGTGGGCATCGCTCCGGGGCGGCCGGAACGCGTTCCTTACGTCGATCGTCGGGGTGGCCGTTTTGTATCTGGTGCCCACGGTCGTGATCGGGCCGCCGCATTACCCGGCCGGCGGCTGGCGCGCAGGATTGCTGTTCGTCGTGGTCTCGACCGTGCTCGGGGTCGCGGTGGTGCGGCTGGTCAACCGGGTCCGGGAGCTGGTCAACCAGCTCGACAAGCTCGCGCGCACGGATGAGCTGACCGGCCTGCCCAACCGGCGAGCCTGGCAGGAGCTGCTTGACCACGAGCTGTCGATCGCCCGGCGCACCGGCCATCCACTCACGATCGCGATGTTCGACCTGGACCACTTCAAGGAGTTCAACGATGCCCAGGGCCACCTGGCCGGAGACCGCCGGCTGATCGAGACGACGTCGGCCTGGTGTTCGACCCTGCGCGAGGGAGATGTTCTGGCCCGCTGGGGCGGAGACGAGTTCAGTCTGCTGCTTCCGAGCTGCGACAGCACGCAGGGCCGGACGATTGTCGACCGGCTGCGCTCGGCCTGTCCCGAGGTCAGTTTCTCCGCGGGGCTGGTCCAGTGGGACGGCCGCGGTCTCGCCGATTCGGTCGTGGCGCTGGCGGATCGGGCCCTGTACAGCGCCAAGGCGGCCGAGCGCAGCGGCGGCCTGGAGGCCGGGCACGCGGCTGAGTCCGTGGTGAAGGCACTTCCCTGAATTGCCCGGCTGCGGCCTAGGTGTCAGCGATCGTCATCGGGCCCCGCGGGCGATGGTCGTTCCGTCGTCTCGGCTTCGAGGATAGAGTCGCGGTTCCCGGCCACAGCAAGCGAGGTGGACATGTCATTCGCCGAAGTCAACGGTCAGCGCATCCGCTTTGACGACAGCGGCGGCAACGGTCCGCCCGTGATCTTTTCCCACGGATTCCTGATGGACGGCGAGATGTTCGCCGCCCAGGTCGCGGCCCTGTCTCCCGAGTTCCGTGTCATCACCTGGGACCAGCGTGGCTTCGGCCAAACCGAGTTCGACGGCCAACCCTTCACCTACTGGGACTCCGCCCAGGACTGCCTGGGCCTTCTCGACCATCTAGGGATCGAGCAAGCCGTGTTGGGGGGCATGTCGCAGGGCGGCTTTCTGTCGCTGCGCGCGGCGCTTCTGGCTTCTCAGCGAGTCCGGGCGCTGGTGCTGATCGACACCCAGTCGGGCACCGAGGACCCCGAGCGTCTACCGGCGTATAGGCAGATGCAGCAGATGTGGCTCGACGTGGGGCCGGTGCCGGAGCTGGCCCAGACGATCGCCAATCTGATCATCGGCGACCCCCAGCTGAACGAGGTGTGGATCGCAAAGTGGAAGCAGCTCCCCACCGACAGCCTCCAGGCCCCGGGCGACTGCCTGTTCGAGCGCGACGACATCACGAACCGGCTGACTGAGATCAGCTGCCCGGCGATCGTGTTCCATGGCACGGCCGATCAGTCGATCGAGATCGAGAAGGCCGAAGAGCTATGCGATGGCCTTTCGGGCTGTACGGGACTGGTTCGCATCGAGGGAGCCCCCCACGCCGCCAACCTCACGCATCCAGATCAGGTCAACGGGCCGCTGCTCAGCTTCCTGAGATCCCTCTGACACCGATCCGGGTAGCGGCTCCGCCATGGCCGGCGTCGGTCGATACTCGAAGGCCACTCGCCAACCCAGCTCCAGCCGCTCGACGTGCCGAGGCAGCGACGCCGGCCGGAGCTGGGCTGTCGCGACGGCGGATTTCAGCGGATCGACGTCGAGCCGCTCGGCGGCGCGGGTTACTTGGCGGGGCAGACCGGTTGCTCGATTGTCAACCTGGACCAGGTCGAGGACATGGCCCAGCGCTTCGGCTTCGGCGAGACCGGCGAAGCTCGCTTCGCTCGCGGGCCGCTCGGCGCCGCGGGTGTCGGTATCAGCCTCCAGCGGCTGCGACCGGGCGCCCGGCAATCATTCGGCCACCTCCATGTTCGGGACGAGGAGGTGTAAGTGATCCTGAGCGGCGCCGGGCGGGTGGCCGTCGACGACGAGATTCACGAGGTGGGACGACTGGATGCGATCCGCGTCGCGCCGGGTTCGACGCGCGCCTTCGAAGCCGGACCTGAGGGACTGGAGTTCCTGGCCGTGGGCACCCACCACACGGGCGACGCGCAGATGCGACCCGGCTTCTGGCCCGAGAGCTAGTGTCGTGAGCTAGCGCCGGTCCGCGACCACAATGTCCTGATAGCCAGCCCCGGGTCGCCCCGACCAGTTGCCCCAATGGACCGGTTCGCGGAGGTGCAGCCCGTGGGCCCGGAAGCGGTCGGTCACCCACGCGGTGTCGAACGCCACCGCCGCCTCCGGAATCGCCGGGTCCGCGATGGCTTCGGGCCCGGTGGTGCGGGCAAAGTCGATCAGCGCCGGCCCGTTGGGTGCGGGCTCGTCCCGGATCAGGAACCAGGTCGCGAACAGGCGCCCTTTCGGCGCCAGCACTCGGGCGGCCTCTGAGAGATAGCGCTCGGCGGCATCCGTGCGCAGATGGGTGAAAACCGACGTGGCGAGGACCAGGTCGAACGATCCGTCCGCATACGGGAAGCGGTAGTCGCTGGCGGTATCGACGCCGCCGGGGTTGTACATGGCGTTGTACAGGTTCGCGTGGGCAAACCGGAACGGGACCGAGGTGGTGCGGTAGTGCGCCCGGCACCAGGCGATCGACTCGGGAACGACATCGAATCCGTCGTAGGATCCCGGCGCAAGCAGCTCACCGGCCAATACCCGGGCGACTCGTCCCGCCCCGCAGCCCACGTCCAGCACGCGATCCGTCGGTTGCAGCCCAGCCAGCGTCCCGAGCAGTCGAACGATCTCCTTCCCCGTGGCATGGAAGTCAGAGTCGCCGGTGAGACTCCTGAGTCGCCGGGGCGGGGTGAACTTGTCCTGGCGGTGCAGCGCGACATCGGCGGCATCGGCCAGACGCAGCTTCAGGGAGACCAGGGCGCGACCGGCCAGGGTGGAGTGCACCCGGACGACTCTAGATGGTTCTTGCCCGGAAGTCCGTGGCCCCGGAGCGGCCCGGGCCTCAGCCGAGCAGCGGGATGTCCCTAGTCACGACCTCGGCGCCCTGCTCGGTGACCAGCACGTTCTGCTCCAGCCGAATTCCGCCGAAGCCCAGCAGCTCCTCGACGCGCTCCCAGCGCACGGAGTCTCGATGCCGCGCTCGCGTCCCGCGGTCCTGCAACAACGCCGGGACGAAGTACACCCCGGGCTCGATCGTGAGCACGTGGCCGGCCTCGAGCGGCAAGTCGACGCGCAGGCGAGGCACCGCGTCGGCGTTGGTCTGCCGGCCGGGAAGCACCTCGCTGGCGTCGCGCACGCCCAAGCCGACCATGTGTCCGACGCCGTGCGGAAAGAACAACGACACCGTGCCCTGCTCGACCAGGTTCTCGGGATCGCCCCGAAGAAGCCCGAAGTCGATCAAGCCCTCGGCGATCACCAGCGCGGCCGCCCGGTGCACGTCGGCGAACTCCACGCCGACCCGGCAGCGGTCGATGCCGGCCAGGCCGGCTTGGCGTACCAGCTCGTGGAGCTGAGCCTGCTCCGGTGTGAACGCGTCTGACACGGGATACGTCCGGCTGACATCGCTGGCGTACCCCCGGAACTCCGCGCCGGCATCCACCAGCACCAACTCGCCGTCGCCGAGCGCCCGGTCGGTGGGCGCGAAGTGCAGCACCGCCGAGTTCGGCCCACTAGCGATGATCGTGTCGAAGGCTAGGAACTCGGCACCGGCTCGGAAGAACGCGGCCTCGAGCTCGATCTGGAGTTCTCGCTCGGTCCGGCCCGGCTCGAGCATCGGCACCAGTGCGGCGAAGCCTGTCCGCGTGGCTCGCTCCGCCTCCCGCATACGGGACAGCTCGACCGGATCCTTCCGCCGCCGGACCTGATTCAGCCCGGCCCGCAGCTCGGACTCCAGTGCCGCATCGGAGTCGATCCCGGGCAGCGCAGCGCCCAGACCGGCGATCGGCCGCCCCGCGCGTGCGGCCAGCCAGCCGTCCAACTCCGACACCGGCGCGCAATCAGAATCGTCAGACGGCATGGCTCCCTCCCACAGTTGCTCGTCGCGAGTCACCGGCGTCACGAAATCGACCCACCCGTCGGATGGGTCGAACGCCAGCACGCCGCCGAGACGCTCGCGGTCGGTTAGATACAGGTACTCCGAATGCGATCGAAACGCATACGTGCGATCCCCCCGACCGGGCACCGGGATCGGATTGCCCGACCCGATCAGCACCAGCTCCCGAGTCAGGTTCCAGCGCGACTCGGCGGCCCGCCGACGCCGAGCCAGCTGCTCGGCCACGGCTTGGTCGGAATCGATGCTCGAGGTCATGCCCGCTTGGCCCTGGGTGGGTCGGGGCCGGTCGCCGTCATCGTCCGCAGACGATCGCAGCGCGCGCGCTGCCGGCGGCGGATGTGGATTGGGAGCACCTTCCACCCGAGGTCAAAGGGCTTGAACAGCACGATCGGGTAATGGCGGTGGATGGCTTGCCCGGGCTTGTGACCCACGAAGCCGACGTTGAGTCCCAGGTACCAGGCCAAGGTGCTCTGGAACCCCACCACCGACACCGCGGTTCCACACGCCAAAATCGCCCTGGCTCCCCCGTCGCTGGCGATCACGCCCGCCAACCGGTGGATCTCGATGCCGGCTCGTCGTCGCTGGTTGATCTCCGCCCGCAGCACGCTGAAGCGGTCGCGGGCCGTCGGCACCAGCGCGGCGAGCAGAATCACGACCATCGCCGCCCCTACCCAGCGCAGCGGCTGCGAGACACCGGGCCCCGCCGCCAACAGCCGGCCCACGGCGCTGCCGGCGATGACCACGAACACGGCGGCCGGCTCAATCATGTAGCGCGGCTGCGCCGGCCACCCGTGAACGGCGAACCCGGCCTCGATCGCGACCCAGACCAGAGCGGCGCCCGCGAGCGTCAGCACCACACGATCCCGGCGCACGACCGCCAGCGCGACGCCGGCTGCTGCGGCCAGCCACATCGGCAGCTCGTACAAGCCGCCGAAGCGGCTGATCGTGCCGCCAATCGGATCGTGGCGGAGTGTGCTGGCCGTGTTGAGCGCGACTTCCCCGGCTCGGAGCCACGTCTTCGCGGTCAGGGCGGAGATACCAAACCACAGCGCGGCGATGGCCAGCATCCCCAGGACAGTGCTGACTCGCACTCCCGGGACCGCGCGCCACAACCACGCCGCATACACCGCCACGAATGGCCATGCCTCTGGCCGGGCCAGAGCGGCCAGCACCAGCAGACCGAACGCCAGCCGCGGCCGTCGGGAGAGGTGACAGTCGATTGCCGCCAGGCACAGAGCCGCCACCATCGGATCCGAGCTGGCGATCAACACCAGGGGCCAATAACCGACGATTCCCAGCACGCCCACCCCCGCGAACGCCGCCGCGAGCACCGGCGCATGCCGTCGTCCCGGAGCGGGGCCGGACAGCCGGTACGCCAGACGAGCCGCGAACACCGACGCGCTGAAAGCGCCGGCCACCGCAGTGACCATCCACAACCAGGGCTGATCCCGGCCGGACAGCGCGTACGGGAACGTGAATAGAAACGTCAGTGGCTTCCACGACGGCGCGCCGTTCGTATTCAGGTTCCAGTGCAGCGCCTGCCGCCCCCACACGAGCCAGCCGTAGGCGTCGTACTCCGGCTGCATCCGTGTCAGGGTGACGAACAGCACCGAGGCCACGAGCACGACCAGCGCCACGACCCATCCGGGGTGCGGACCGAGCCGATCGACCCACCCCGGCCGAACCGAAACGTCTCCTCCGTGTCCGGCACCCGCGGCCGGCCGAGCTGAGCTGGTTGCCGATGTCATATGTGCGGCGACGCTACACCGCCCGCTAAACCGCGACGTAAGCACTGAGCTGCGGCCGGATCGCCGCGCTAGTAGGGTGCCGCTCACAGATGGCGCGTCCCTGGTTCAAGCTCAAACGGGCCGATGAGCAGTTTCTGAGCACGGCCCCCCACCGCCAGGAGGATGTGTTCGAGATTCCCCAGCCCGCCGCGAGCGTGTGGGCGGCGCTCACCGCGGACGACGCACTGAGCTGGTGCCGAGCGCTGGCCGGTGTCACCTGGACCTCTCCGAGGCCGTTCGGGATGGGTACCACGCGCATGGTCAGGACCCCGCTGGGGGCCCTGCTTCTCAAAGAGGTGTATTTCGGGTGGGAGGAGGGCCGGCGCAAGTCGTTCTACGTCAGCGAGGCGACGCTGCCGCTGTTCCGGCGGTTCGCCGAGGATTGCCTGATTGAGGAAGTTTCCCCGACGAGCTGCCGCTTCACCTGGACGGTCGCCAACGAGGTACCGCCGGCGGCCCGGCCCGGAAACCCGATCAACGCGATGATCACCCGCAGCCTGTTCCGCGACACGCGGCGTCACTTCGGCGCAGCGGGCGGGATGTAGCTCGCGCCGGTCACGCACTCGACCACGATCGCCAGCACCACCCGAGAGGGCCGTGGGTGTCGAACGACTTGCCCATCGTCATCGTCGGCGTGCGCAGCTGCCAGTCCCGGACCGACAGGTCGTTGGTGATCGTGTAGCCCGCGATCACCTCCGGCGCCCGCTCCTTGGCTACGTGACGGCAGCGTGCTCTGGGGCGTAGCCACCCGCCATCGCCCGGGCGTGGATCTCCCCAAAGCTCACCTCATCGGCATGATCGCCGGCAATCCGGTCGGGGTCGACGAACTGGCCGATCGGGTTGGCCTTGAACTCCTCGGAGGTGCGCATCCACTCTGTCGACCTGCGCCAGTCGCCGAAGCAATCCACCTGCATCTCGACGTTGTTGCCGTCGGGGTCCGCGTGGTAGTAGGACAGCGTCATCCCGTGGTCCAGGCACAGCGCCGGGAGGATTCCCGCCTCCTTCAGGCGCAAATAGCTGGCGTTCAGCTCCTCGAAGTCGGAGTACTCGAACGCCAAGTGGTGCATCCCCGTACGCGTCTCCTTGTCGGGATCGTCGACGAAGTTGGGGAACGCCAGCAGCGCGATCCGATGGTTGGCGTCGTCATTCGACAACCAGGCGCCGAGCTGGTCCTGAAACACCACCTCGGCACCAACCAGCGTGCAATAGAAGTCGACCATCTCCTGCAGCCTGGTCGTCTTGAGGTTGACGTGATGGAACTTGGGGTGAATCACGGAGTCCTTCATCTCAGCGCTCCTGACGTAGCGGGGTCGGCGTCATCTGCAGTTGGGATCGGAGGTCATCCACCAGTGCCGGCAGCTGCTGCGCCGACTCGGCGCTGCCGAACACGTAGAAATCGGGCCGGACCAGCACCGCGTGGGCGCCGTGGTCGGCGAGCCAGGCGCTCAGCCGGCCGTCCACATCGCTCACACCGGCGGGAGCGTCCGGGGCCAGCGAGGCGACGTTCATGCGCAGCGCTTCGATCAGCGCGCGGTGCTCGGGTCCGAGCCGCTCGAACGGGTCGCCGTCGGCGGCGACTAGGGTGAAGCCGCGACCCACGATGTCGTCGAGCCGCGCCTGGCGTCCGGCGCGCGACACCGCGCCCTGGACCCCCAACGTACCGGCGAGCGGATCCGAGCCGCCGTGCGCGGGTCGGTGAAGCAGTCCGTCGCTCAGCGGCGCGAGCTCGAGCGGCGGCGGCGGCCCCGCGGCTCGCAAGGCGGCGTCGCGCTCGACAGCGGCTTGCGAGTCGAGCTGGCACAGGACCTTGCCCAGCTCGACGGCCAGCCGGATGACCGCCTCGTTCTGCGGCTGGCGTTCGCTGTCCACGCTGTCGAGCAGCTGCCCACTGCTCAGCTCACGCAGCACCAGGTCGAGCTTCCAGGCCAGGTTGGCAGCGTCGCGCAGGCCCGAGCACAAGCCCTGACCCAGGAACGGCGGGGTGAGGTGGGCGGCGTCGCCGACCAGCAGCACGTGCCCCTGGCGCATCTGGTCCGCCAGCATCGAGCGGAACTCGTACACCGTGCTGCGGGTCAGTGGGCCATCCTGCGGCCGGTACCAGGGCTCGAGCAGCGACCACACCCGGTCACTGTCCTCGAAGTCGGCCGGCTGCTCGTCGTCCAACAGCATGAACTCCCAGCGCCGGTGGCGCGGGCCGCTCTGGATGTGTGTCGTGGGGCGGGCCGGGTCGCACCATTGGCAGGCGATCGGCAGGTGAGCCAGCGCTCCCATATCGTGCGGCTCGGCGTCGATCACCAGCCACCGCTCCTGAAACCCGAGGTCGCGACGGGTGATGCCGCTGGCCTGGCGCACGAACGAGTTCGCGCCATCCGCGCCCACCAACCACCGAGCCTGAACCGTGCGCGTCTCGTCAGTCGGCGTGAGCCGGCCGGCGTCTGCCTCGACCATCCGCCTCACAGTCAGGGCCGTGCCCGCCGGGGAGTCGACGATCGTCTCGGCCACCCATCCACGCTCCACCATCACCCCAGGCTGGGCGACGGCCACGCGATCAAGTGCCGCCTCGAGCTCCGGCTGAAAGAACATGTAGTCCGACTCCCAGCCCGACCGCGCCGGCGTTGACACGTCGAAGCGCAGCAACAGCTCGCCATCGGCGCCGAACCACTGGTAGTCGTGAACCGGGACCATCTCGTGGGCCAGCGTCTCGGCCAGCCCAAGGGACTGGAGCAGGCGCATGATCTCGTGATCCAGATGAACCGCGCGCGGCAGGGGGAAAACTTCGTTGAATCGCTCGAACACCACAACACGGTGGCCGGCCTGCCCCAGCAGCGCCGCCAGCGTCTGCCCGACTGGACCGTAGCCAACGATCGCCACGTCGAACTCGGGGGCGGGCCTGCTGCCGAAAGCCACGTCGGACTCTGGACCGGATGCGCCTGGCTCCTCCATCGCGATGGCAGGCTACAGGATGACTGATAACATTGTCAAGTATGACTAGGCGGTCGAATGCCCGGCATCGGTCGCCCGGCCACCTCGGCCGCATCCACGGTGGACAGGCCGAGCATCCGGAGCACACCCTCGGCGTGGTGACGGTCCGCGTCCTTCGGCGCGCGGCCATCGAGGACGTCCCGCATGATTCCCAGCAGCGCCCCGCCGGTTCCGTGCAACGCGACGCGCTTGTTCGACACCTGGAACCGGCCCGCCTTGATGCCACGCTCGAGGTCGCGCTGCGCGAACGGTTCCAAGGCGGTCAGACTGATCTTTTGCAGCGAGCCGAGGCGGATCAGCAGCCAGCCCCAATCGGGATCGGTGCGGGCCAGATTGACGAAGTACCGGTGGGCGGCCGACACCACCTCCGCCGGGTCCTCGAGCTGCGCCGTCACCGCGTCGACCGCTTCGCCCTGGGCCGCAATCGTCTCGGTGAGCACCGCCTCGACGATCGCCTCCTTGGAGTCGAAGTGGTTGTAGAACGAGCCGAAGCCCACGTCCGCCTCCTCGGTGATCTCATTGATCCGTGTGTTGTCCACGCCCTGCCGCGCGAACAGCGCCCCAGCCGCCTCGATCAGCTTGCTGCGAGTGCGCTCGCGCCGGCGCGTATTGCGATCGGAGCGCGCAGCCTCGTTCACCGACTCTTCATTCATTATTGACGACTTTATCAAGCTTGACAGGGCCCAGGGCCCGACGAGCTTGAAGGCTCAATGCAGGCGGAGAACCTTCTCGGTCTGGGCTGCCATCTGGGATTCGCCGAGCGCGTTCGGGTGAACGACCACCGCTTGGGTGGTTCCCACCACGGGCTCGATCCAGCGGATGCCGATCGGCTGGCACGCGTCGTGCCCCTCCGAGACCTTGCTGAAGTCGACGTAGGTCGATCCGGTCGCGGCGGCGGCTCGCCGGACGGCACCGTTGAGCGTCCCCTGGATGTTCCGCACGTACGGCACGTCGCCGGTGGCCACAGGCATCGTGGGGAAGCAGCCGCCGCTCGGCGGCATGATCCACGGGTAGCCCAGGATGGCAACCCTGGCGTGCGGCGCCTTTGCGCGGACGGCGTGCAGCGCGTTCACCAGAGATGGGTAGGTCGTGTTGTTGATCGTGTGGTCGAACGAGGATCCGTACTTGTCCTTGCAGGGGCTGCCCTGTCCGAGCGTGGATAGGCCGGCGGAACCGCAGTCGACGATCGCGTCGATGAACACATTGCTGTCGTTGCCACCGATGGTCATGGTGACGAGCTGGGTGCCCAGCTGCACCGCGTCCAGCTGGGGCGCCACGCCCGGATACTGCGAGCTGAAGAAGTTGCTGGTCTGAGCCGCGCCACAGGTCACGTCGGTCAGCTGGGCGCCGATCTGGGAGGCGATCACGTGCGGGTAGTTGAGGGTCGAGCGTAGGCACTCAGGCGGCGCAGTCGGGTCGGGCGGCAGCACCCCCGAGGCGGCGCTGTAAGAGTCGCCCAGCGCGACGTAGCTCAACGGCGCGGCGGCGGCCTGAGCCGCCGGCACAGCCACGGCGAACATCGCGCACACGACCGCGAGAGCGAGCCGGTGAATACGCCGGGGGCGGTGGGAGGGCGTCGGCATCTTGGTTTCTCTTCTCCTCCGGACTGATTGGAAACGTCAGCGTTTCCGAAGGGTACGCTAACGTTTCTAAAGATGCAAGCGTCCTACCGTGCAATCGTGTCTGACTTCCGGGGCGAACTCGACGTCCCCGACGGTCCACTACCCGCCGGGCGTCATTCGCTGACACGGGAGGTGGTGCTCGCGTCTCAGCGTGGCCGCCTGCTCGACTCGATGGCGCAGGCCGTGGCCGAACACGGGTACGGGGCCACCACGGTGGCGCACGTGGTCGCACTCGCCGGGGTGTCCCGCAAGACGTTCTACGAGCACTTCAGCGATAAGGAGGACTGCTTCCTCGCCCTGTACGACACCGGCATCGCGTACGTGATCGGGCGGCTGGTCGAGGCGCTTTGGGATGAGACGGCTGACTCCGATCCTGAAGTGCGTATCGCGGCGGGGCTGCGGACGTTCCTGGCGGTGCTCGCCGAGGAGCCCGCCTTCAGCCGCGCGATCATCCTCGAGGTCCACGCGGCCGGCGCCCAGGCGCTGGTGCGCCGCCGCGCCACGCTGGAGACCTTCGCTGGGCGGTTTGTGGACATCAACAACCAAGCCCGGGCTGCCGATTCATCGATCCCGCCCGTTCCCCACGAAGTCGCGCTGGCGCTGGTCGGCGCGGTCCTCGAGCTGGTCGCGATCCGCATCGAGGACGGCCGAACCGCCCAGCTCCCAGAGCTCGTCGAGCTTCTCACCGACTTTGTCCGTCGCCATGTGGCCCCAGCGGCACCGATCGCCGCCGGCGGCCGCTAGCGCTTCGCTGCTCCAGCGGCGGTCCAGTCTGATAGCAAGTGGCGCGACCAACCCAGACAAGGAGCAGCCGCGTGTCCGACAGCGCTGACCTGCGCGAGCGCCGCCTCGCGATCGTGCGCGAGCACATGGAATCGGAGAACGTCCACCAGTTCGACGTGACCATGGCCACTTTCGATCACCCCCGCTACGAGATCGTTCCCACCGGTGACGTGTACGACGGCCCGGACGAGGTGGCCCGCTACTTCGAGACGACGCGCGCCGCGTTCCCGGACCAGCGCAACCAGAACGCGATCCTGCGCTACTCCGACGACGCCGTGATCACCGAGTTCGACCTGCTCGGGACTCATCTCGGTGAGCTGCGTGGCATCCCGCCGACCGGCAGGAGCTTCCGCATCCGGGTGTGCGCGATCTTCGAGTTCCCGCCCGACAGCGACCACATCATCTGCGAGCGGGTGTATTTCGACCAGACGTCGATCGCCCAGCAGCTGCTGGGTAACGAGGGGCAGTGAGCCTTCTGACGGGACGGATCCGGGTCAGTGTCAGCTTGCCGTCACGTGCGCCAACGAGCGGCCAGCGCCGCCACCCACTCTCCAGCCGCGAGGTGATCCTCCGGAGGGCTGTCCACCACCACGAGCTCGTTGACGCCGATCTCCGAGAGCGGGACCACGTCGGCGGGGCTCGGCTCCGCCAGCGCGACGGCGATGTCCAGCTCTCGTGGGTCGCGGCCAGCCTCGTCACATAATCGCTCAAGGACGCCAATCCGCTCACGGACCGCTCCGACGCTGGCGAGGTTGAAGCCGTACCACCCGTCCCCCCATTCGGCCACCCGCCGAAGCGCCGCCTCGCTGTTGCCTCCCACGACGACCGGAATCCTCCGCTCCCGCACCGGTTTGGGGTTGACCCTGACCGACTGAAACGACACGCACTCACCGTCGAATGAGGCCACATCATCACGCCACAACACCCGCATCGCCTCAAGGTACTCGGCGGCTCGCCGACCTCGCCCGGCGAACGGAACACCGATCGCCGCAAACTCCTCCCGAGACCAGCCAATGCCGACACCGAGCGTCAACCGTCCACCGCACAGCACATCCAAACTCGCCGCCTGCTTGGCCAGGAGCACCGGGTTGTGCTCCGGTAGCAGCAGAACGCCAGTCGCGATCCTGATGCGGCTGGTTGCGGCGGCGGCGAAGCTGAGGCCCACCAGCGGATCGAGCCAGTCTGCCCCGGCCGGAACGGCGATCTGACCATCGGCTGAGTAGGGATACCGCGACTCAGACCGGTCGACCATGACGACGTGCTCGCCCGCCCACAGGGTTTCAAAGCCACATCGCTCGGCGGCCGATGCCACGGCGTCGATCACGTCTCGACGCGCACCCGCCCCGATACCAAGCGCATGAAGACCGAGCCGCACCACCCAGATGCTCCCACACGCGCGCGAATCGTCAGTGGATGATCGGGCCCGGTACGACTACCATCGCTCAGGCATGGGAGTGAGTGAGGGCGCTGGCCGCGCGCAACCTCAGGGTACGCGTTCTCTGTCGGATGAGGATCTCGCGATCCTCAACCTGGAGAGCGACGTCGTCGTCGGTCACACCTGCAAGGTGATGTTGCTTGAGGGACCGCTGGACGCAGCGGCGCTCCGGAGGTCAATCGCCGCTCGCCTGGGAGATGCTCCTGAGCTTGGCCTGCGTCTGGGGGAGGTTGACGGAGTTCCATCGTGGGTGCCGGTGGCCCAAGTCCGTCTGCAGGAGCACGTCGTCGAGGCCGCGTCCGGCGAGCTTGACCGGGAGGCATTGCAAGCGGAGGTCAGCCAGATCTTTGCGCAGCGTCTGGATCGGTCCAAGCCGCTGTGGCGAATCGATCTGTTGCCGTCGTTGCGCGGTGGCGGAAGCGCGCTGGTGTGGCGCATCCACCATGCGCTCGCGGACGGGACAACGGCAATGCGCATTGGGCGCGCCGCGGTTTGGAACGAGCGTGAAGCGCGTCGCTCGGCCGGCCGGCGCGCGGTTGCTGCCCAGCGCGCGGCGCATCGTCACCCGGCCGCGCTGCGCGCGCTGATTCACGAGGCTCCCGCATCCATGGCGCCGCTCGCCGTTCGCGGGCGCGATCGACAGAGGCCGAGCGGTGGCGTTTGCTCACGCCGATCTCGAGGCCCTGCACCGCGCTGCCTCGATCACCTGCAGCGCTACCGTGAATGACGCGGTGCTGACGGTGGTGTCAGGTGCCGTGCGGCGCTGGCTCGAGTCCCACCACTGCCGTCAGGGCGCCGTGCGCGTCAAGGTTCCCGTGAGCCTTCATGGCGCGCACACCGATCATGGCCGAGGGGAGCTCGACCCAGGTAATCGCGACTCGTACTTCTGTCTCGACCTACCTCTGGGTCCAGAGGACCCGGTCAAGCGACTGAAGGCGATCCACCGGGCAACCCGGCAGCGCAAGCTCGACCACGATGCCGAACGGCTTGACCACCTCATGCATGCTCTGGGTAACGCCTCGCCCCGCCTGCAGCGCTTCGCCGAGCAGATCGCGGCCAGCCCGCGCTCGTTCGCGCTCAATGTCTCGAACGTACCTGGGCCACCCCAACCGATCGACGTGCTCGGGACGCGCGTGGGCGGGCTGTACAGCATCGCCGAGATCCGGGAGCGGCATGCGCTCAGGATCGCCGTGGTGTCCCTCGCAGGCACGCTCGGATTCGGCCTGTGCGCGGACCCGAAGCTGCTCCCGGACGTCGAGCACCTGGCGGCTGCCATCCAGCAGGAGGCTGAGGCGCTGGCCGACGTGGTGGCCGTGGTCTAAGGCTGAGGTGCTTCCTAATTACAAGTTGGTTGCATTAGCACCGCCGTGGACGTTAGGCTTGCCTGGCCATCTCATCTGGGTCAGGACAAGGAACTCGCGTGATGGAGGCAGCGACAACCACCGCCGCGGGCCGGCGGCCAGGTTTGCGCGTGCTCTGGACGTCTCTGAGTGGCAGTCAGAAGCGCACTCTGCTGATGATGATTCTGGTGGTCGGAGGCCTGCACGTAATCGGCTTCCTCACCTTGATCGCTCTGGTCGCGCCCAGCCACTACAACCTCGGAGCGTCTGGGACGTTCACGATCGGGATCGGCGTGACCGCGTACACGCTCGGCCTGCGGCACGCGTTTGACGCCGACCACATCTCGGCGATCGACAACACGACCCGCAAGCTGATGCAGGATGGCGAGCGCCCGCTGAGCGTGGGGTTCTGGTTCTCGCTGGGTCACTCGACGATCGTGTTCGCACTCGCGTTCCTGATCTCCATCGGCGTGCGGTCGCTGGACGGCCCGGTCAAGAACGACAACTCGCAGCTGCATACCGTCACCAGCTGGATCGGCACCACCGTGTCCGGCTCGTTTCTCTACGTCATCGCCGCGATCAACGTCGTGATCCTGTTCGGGATCATCAAGGTGTTCCGGGAGATGAAGACCGGGAAGTACGATGAGGCGGCACTGGAGCGGCAGCTCAACAGCCGCGGCTTCATGAACCGCTTCCTTGGCCGGCTCACCAGGACGGTGACCAGGCCACCTCAGATGTATCCGATCGGACTGCTGTTCGGGCTCGGGTTCGACACCGCGACCGAGGTCGCGCTGCTGGTGATCGCGGGCAGCGCCGGCGCCGCCGGGCTGCCGTGGTACGCGATTCTCTGCCTGCCGATCCTGTTCGCCGCTGGGATGTCACTGATGGACTCGATCGACGGGTCGTTCATGAACTTCGCGTACGGCTGGGCGTTTTCAAAGCCCGTGCGCAAGGTCTTCTACAACATCACGATCACCGGCTTCTCCGTCGCAGTTGCCCTGGTCATCGGAACGATCGAGCTCGGCGGGCTGATCGCATCACAGCTCAACCTCTCCGGCTCGTTCTGGAACCGATTCGAGCACATCGACATAAACCTGCTCGGCTACGTGATCGTCGGCCTGTTCTTCGTCACCTGGGCTGATTGCGGTATTGGTGTGGCACCTTGGCCACATCGAGGAGCGCTGGAGCGCGCACCTGGACGGTCCGCTGCGACAGAATCAGTAGGCGCTATGACTGCGCCGCCCGACAGCCCGCCGCAGGTGGTCGCCGACCTCAAATCCGCGATCCGGGCGCTACGCGACTCTGGCCTACGCCTGTCTACGGCCAGGCGCCTGGTGCTCGAGGCGCTGTTCGCAGCCGAAGGCCCCGTGTCCGCCTCGCACCTGTCGCGGACGCTATCGCTCGACGAGTCGTCTGTGTACCGCAACCTCGAGCTGCTCGAGCAGCGCGGCGTTGTCCGCCACCTGCACTTGGGCCACTCTCCGGGCCTCTACGTGCTGACCAGCGAACCCGAGGTGGAATACCTGTATTGCGAGCAGTGCGCGAAAGTCACCGCCGTCTCACCCGAGCGCCTCGACCCAATCCGCGAGCAGATCAAAGACGTGTTCGGGCATACATCCCATTTCACGCACTTCGCGATCGTCGGGACGTGCCAGGACTGCGCCGGCCGACGGCGAGCAGCCGCCGCCCAGGGGACCGGGCACTTGCACAGCCACGGAGACTACGTCCACTCGCATCCCAGCCGCGCCCGCCACTCCCACTGAGCCGGCCGCGCGAGCGCGCTAGTGCTCGTGTTCGTGATCGTGCTCGCCGCCGACCTCGTGGATGTGCTTGTGCGTATGCGTTACCCCGCCGTGGGCGTGTTCGTGCTCGTGCTCGACATGGTCGTGCTCATGTCTCCTGTGCGGATGGGTGTGCGTGACGCCATCGTGCTCGTGCTCGTGGGTATGCGGCGCGTGGTGCGTGTGCTCCTCGTTGCTCATATCGCTCCGTTCGTCGAACGCCGTTGTAACTATGTCAAGCCTCAGCCCGGGTGGCGCGGCGCTCCGCCGAATCCCAGCTCGTTGCCGTCAGGGTCGCGGTAGACCGCTTTGCGCACACCGCCTGAGTACGTCTCGGTCTCGTTGGGCTCAAGTCCGCGGTCAGCGATCGCCGCCACCTGTGCGTCGAGATCGTCGATGAAAATCGTCACGACGCAGTGGCCCGCGCCGTCGCCGTGTTCCGCCACGTACACGGATCGGTCCTCGGCCAGCGTCCACACGGCCTCAGTGGCGTGGGGGAAGAACGTCGGCTCGCCGAGCAAACGCTCGTACCAAACCCGCGCCGCTTGGAAGGGTCACGTACGCGCAGACCCGCAAACAGGTGCAACGACATGTCGGCGAGTCTAGGCCGCGCGGCTCCGTCTCACCCGCATCGCGTCGGCGCCGTGGGCAACCGGCCACAGGAGTACGGCGCTGACCCCGGCGGCAGCGCCCAGCAGCAGGAAGGTCAGGAGCATCGCCCCAAAGGCGTACCAGCTGCTGAGCTTTCGAAGAGCCCGCGAGGATCCCGTCGAGCGCCTCCCGGCGGCGATGCCCGAAGCTCGAGTCGACGCCCTGCATCGCCTGGTTGTTGCCCATCGCTCTGCCCTGCTCGCGATCCTCAGCGACGAGCGAGAGCATGGTCGCGCACGCTGCGATCCGCCAGGCTCGATCCGGCCGGCAGCATCCCGTTGTCGTTTCTCAGGAGCATCGGCGTGATCGCAGCGATCATCAGGCTGTAGCCGACGAAGCCGACGAACACCACCATGTACAGCGGTAGCAGGGTTCTCGTTCTGGTGACGTTCATCGGTGGTTCAGCCGCTTGCTTGCGGTGGCTACCACCGTCGCAGAGCGGGCCAGAGGACTCTAAAAGAGGTGCGTACGTACATTGCGAGATGATGCGAAGCTCCGTCCGGTGACCGAGTGGGCACTCGTCTTCGTTGCGCTCTCGATCCTCGTGGTCGCGGCCGTGTCGCGCCAGCTGTCGGGAACGATCGTCACGCCGGCGATGGTGCTGGTTGCGATCGGCGTCCTCCTGGGTCCGAAGGTGCTGGGGGAGGTCGAGCCTTCCTCGAGCGGTGAATCGGTCCGCGTGCTTGCCGAGGCCACGCTCGCACTGGTGCTGTTCTGCGATGCCTCGCGCGTCAAGCTGGGCGCGCTGCGCCGCCAGGCAGGGGTACCGGTGCGGCTGCTCGGAATTGGCCTGCCGCTGACGATCGGCTTGGGCGCGCTGGCCGCCACCCTGTTTGACAGCATGACGCTCGGTGAGGCACTGGTGCTGGGGGTGGTGCTTGCCCCTACCGACGCGGCGCTGGGGCGAGCGGTCGTGACCGAGCCCCGTCTGCCGGGGCGCATCAGGCAAGGCCTCAATGTCGAGAGCGGACTCAACGACGGGATCTGCGTGCCGCTGTTGTTCATCGTGCTCGCCGCCGCCGACGTCGAGTCACACGTAGCGAACGGACACCATGCCGTCACGATCGTGCTGGAGGAGATCGGCTACGGGCTGCTCGGCGGCGTCGGAGCGGGGGCACTGACGGCGGCGATCGTGGTGTTCGCCGGACGCAGAGATTTGATCACGGCCTCGTGGCTACAGGTCATCCCCGTGGCAGGCGCCGCGCTGGCGTACGGGACCGCCGCGGCTCTGGGCGGCTCTGGGTTCATCGCCGCATTCGTTGCGGGAAGCTTGTTCGGGACGCTGGAGCAGGGTGATCCGGCTCGGATCACTCGCCTGACCGAGGAGGTCGGCGAGCTGTTGAATGGGGTCACGTTTCTGATCTTCGGCGCGGTGCTCCTCGGGCCCGCGCTTTCGGAACTCAGCTGGCGCGCGGTCCTCTATGCGGTTATCAGCTTGACGGTCGTCCGGATGCTGCCCGTGGCGATCGCGATGCTCGGAACGGGCGCCCGCAGGCCCACCCTGGCGTTTCTGGGCTGGTTCGGGCCTCGCGGCCTGGCATCGATCGTCTTCGCGCTGATCGTCGTCCAGGAATCCGACCTGCCGCAAACCCCGACCATTCTGGTTGCCACCTATTTCACGGTGGGGCTCTCAGTTTTGCTGCATGGCGTATCCGCGGCGCCGCTCGCCCAGCGATACGCGCGCTGGTACGAAGCCCATGCGCGAGGCGACAGACCGGCGATGGAAAGCGGCCCCGCCGAGCATCACCGCCCGCGCCGCTCGTTCGCGACGAGCGGCCCGGTCCCGGGAGCCTGACTTCCTGCCCGCTTCGCGCGTTCGCGTTCACCTGGGTGAAATCGCTGCGACGAGCGGAGCGCCGCGATGGGACCGCCGTAGGCTCACCTCAGTGGACGAGGCCGCCGAGCACGGACCCGATATCGAAAGGAGCGGCCGATGTGTCGCTGGCTCGCTTACACCGGCTCGCCGGTGCTGATTCAAGACGCGCTCTATACCCCCGCGCATTCGCTGATCGACCAGAGCTTGCACTCGCGACTTGGCGCCGAGACGACGAACGGAGACGGATTCGGCGTCGGCTGGTATGACCTCGAACCGATACCCGGTGTGTTCCGGAGCATCGAGCCGGCATGGAACGACGAGAACCTTCGGGAGCTTGCCGGTCACGTGCGGTCCCGTCTGTTCTTCGCGCACATCCGCGCCGCTATCGGATCCCCGGTGCAGCAGACGAATTGTCACCCGTTCCGGCACGGCCGCTGGCTGTTCATGCACAACGGATTCATCGCCGACTTCGCGGCCATCAAGCGAGACCTCGTGCTCGCGATCGACCCATCGCTGTATCCCGAGATCAGAGGACAGACCGACACTGAGGTGTTGTTCTATCTCGCGCTGACCCTCGGACTGGAGGAGGATCCGCCGGAGGCGGTCGCGCAAGCGATTGGCGTCGTCGAAGTGAGCGGGGAACGCCGAGGCGTCAAGTATCCATTCCAGGGCACGATCGCCACGACCGACGGCGAGCGCCTGTGGGCGTTTCGCTACTCGAGCGAGGGTAAGTCGCGCTCGCTGTTCTTTTCACGCGATGTCCGCACCCTGCGAGACCTCTACCCGGACCGAAAGATCTTGCAGGATCTCTCCGACGACGCCCGTATCATCCTCTCCGAGCCGATCGGCGATCTCCCGGGCGCGTGGAACGAGGTGCCGGAGGGAAGCTACGGGGTGGTGGGCAAGGGCGATGAGCAACTGCGGCCATTCAAAGTGAAGCTGCCGGCGAAGGCGGTGTAGCGGCCGACGAGCGCGACGAGATCGCGACTGACTGACAGCAGAGCGACGGAACGCTCCCGCGCGCGTCCCGTCCGGTTAAGCGCTCGCCGGTGGGCAGGGTGGTCAGGGCCCGTCGGCTTCGTCGATCGCAGCCGCGCTGAGCAGCGTCAGCCCGAGACTCGACACCCGCTGGAGGATCCCTTGGAGCTCAGCCTGGTCGCGCACGGGACCCTCGAGCACCGTGTTTCCGTGGGTGCGTGTGAGGGTCATGCCCTCAAACGCCGGGGCCATGCGATCGCTGAGCTCGCCTTCAACCGTGAGGCGGTACTCCCGAACAGACACCTGCACAGCATCGCGTGCCTGATCGGCCTGTGAGCCGCGATGGGAAGGATTCACCTAGGTGATTGCGCTTGCGCGAACAGGCCCAGCATGCCGGCGCGAGCCACCGCGTCAGCGCGCGAGTTGACGCCGAGCTTGCGATAGATCGAGCGCGTATGCGACCGAACAGTGTTCGCCGAGAGGAACAGCTCATCTCCGATTTGTCGAGCTGACAGATCCGAGGAGAGCAAACGCAGTACCGCGAGCTCCGCCTCGCTGGGCGCCTCCAAAAGCTCGCCCCCTCCGGCACGACCCCTCGCCTGGTCGATTTCTCGCTGGACCTCGAACGCTAGCGCCGGAACGCGACCAGCATCGGCCAGCTCGGCGACCGACTCACGCGCCGAGCGGAGCGCCGCCTCGGCCGCCTCGAGGTGTCCGCGCCGACAGCGAACCCGAGCGAGCAGAACCAGTATCCATGCGTGATGGACGGTCGCTACCTCATCGCGGAAAAAGTGCTCGGCTTGGGCCAGCTCGCGCTCGGCGTCGGTGAGGTTCCCCTCCTCCGCGAGCACCTGGCCGAGCGCTGCCGAGGCGTTCGCCCCCAGCCAGCTGCGGCTACTGGCAACGCCCCCAACCAGAGTCTTGGCCCTCTCGGCGTGCACTCGAGCGGATGCAAGCCACCCCCGCTCGGCCGCCACGAGCGCAAGCGTCGACCGAGCGACCGAATGGCCCGGCGCCCGGCGATCAATATCCGGATGCTCAACCGCCCGCATTGCCGCCGTCCACGCCTCGACAAGCTGGCCGGCGAAATACAGGGCATGCGCGAAACCTGCTAGGGCGGCCACCGCGGCCTCGTCTGCGTCGGTCAGCGCGATGGCGACTGCTGCACGTCCCTGCAGCACCGCCTCACCCACATCGCCGTCGACCGAGGCGGCGCTCACCATGGCCGCGACGCACCGAACGTACGGGGTGAAACGGTCGGGATGCTCATACCGCGCACGATGTACCAGCTGGAGAAGACGCCTTCGGGTCAGCGTCGCGCGGCCGATCATCGAGGCGGCCGTGGCCGCGCTGGCGGCCAGCTCTGGATGCTCCACGAGCTCCTCCTCCGGAAGCGTTTGCACCCAGCGGAGCAGAGTCCGCGCGCCACCGCTCCGAATCAACGAAAGGTGATAGTCGGCCAGCAACTCAGCGACGAACCCATGTTCCCCGGCGGCGGCGGCATGCTCAACCGCTTCGACCGCCAATCCGTGCGCAAGCAGCCAGGCGGCAGCGCGACGATGGATCTCCGTCGCAGCCGCCGGCTCAAGCGACGCAAGTTGGAATCGGGCAAACTCCGCAAACAACGGGTGGACGCGAAACCAGCCCCCGTGCTCCAGCCGCACCAGGAAGAAATTCGCGCGGTCCAGCTCCGCCAGTACCGAAGCGGAGTCCGAGCGGTCAAACACCGCATCGCACAACGGGGCGGTGAACCGGCCCAGCACCGAGGCGCGAAGGAGCAGCCCGCGGGTGTCATCGTCCAGCGAGCCGATCACCTCGCGGCTGAGATAGTCGGCCACGAAACGATGGTCGCCGCGGAACTCGCGCGCCGCGCGATGAGGATCGTCGACGCCGCGAAGCCAATACGCGGCCAGAAACAGCGCAGCGGGCCAGCCCTCGGTCCGCTCGCGCAGCATCTCGACCTCGTCGTCCTCGAGATCGATGCCACCCCGCTCGACGAGCAGCTCACGCGCTTCCTCCGCGGTGAAAGCCAGCTCGTGCGCCCGCAGCTCGGCTAGACCGCCGCGGGCTCTCAGCTGCGCCAGCCCGATCGGCGGGTCGATGCGCGCGAGCATGATCAGGCGAACATTCGCCGGGAGATGCTCGAGGGCATGGTCGATCGATGTCAGGGACTCGCCGTCGGTCACGGCGTGAACGTCATCCAGGACGAGCACCAGCCTCTCACCGAACTCCGCTATGCCATTCAGCAGCTCGTCGACAGGATTCTCGATCGGCCCCCCAGCGATCCTCAGCCGCCGCAGCGCCTGGCGCCCCAGACCCTGACGGATGCGATCGACCGCGGTTGCGACGTACCTCCACAACCTGACTGGGTCGTTGTCTCCGGCGTCGAGTGTCACCCATGCCAAGGAGACCCCCGAGCCGGCGCACCAGGCCCGCACCGCGGTCGTCTTGCCGTAGCCGGCGGGCGCCGCGACGAGCGTCAGCGCTGCCTCCTCGCCGGCGTCCAGGGCCCGCAGAACATGCCGCCGAACCACGATCCCGGAGCGCTGCCGCGGGGCGGCCAGTTTAGCCTCAGCCAGCGGCACCTCATGATCGCCAAACGTCGGGGTGACCGCTGGCGATTGGGCGTTAGGGCCGACACTCACGATTCATGTCCCGCTTGCCGTCATCCTTTGGCTTCGCGAGCCAATGATGACTCCTTCACGCACGACAGTTGTTTCGTGGCCCCATCATGTGCCGCCATCTGGGCGAAGCCACCGCACGAACGAGCGTGCTTCCGCTCCGTCCGTGGTAGGAGTCTAGCGAACAGCTAAGCCTGCGCCAACGTGCGTCCCTCGCATGACGCCGACCCTGGTGCGCCTCCGGCTCAATTGCCTCGCCCTAAGCCTTAGCGCGCTCCGCGCACAAGAGGGCTTAACCGGTGCCCAGGATCCGGGCTTTCTGCTGTGAAAATTCCTCGTCGGTGAGGACTCCCTGCTCGTGCAGCTTGCCCAGCTCGGCCAGGCGGTCGGTGTCCTCGGCGGTGATGCCGCTGGCGGCTGCCGGTGCGGGAGCAGCGCTCACTGCAGCTTGCTGGCCCTCGTAGTAGGCCTGTTGCTGCTGCTCCTCCTGCCTGCGCTCGCGGTGCTTGCCCGCCATGTATGCGCCGCCACCCACGGCGGCTGCCCGGAGCAGGGGACGGCGTCTGAACAGTGGCATATCGCTAGGCCTGTCCTTCCTCGGGCAGGGCCAGTCCCAGGGCAAGCATGAGCTCCGGGGCGGCAGCCATGATCCTGGGGCCGCCGACCTGCGGCGCGACCGCTCGCAGCACCCCGAGGAGGTCCTCCGGCGTCGCTCCCTCGTCCAACGCGTTGGCGACTTGCCATGCGTAGGAGGCCGGCGGGGCATCGAGCGCGATGAGCGTCGCAATCTTCACGAGCGCAAACGTCCGTCCGTCCAAGCCGCTGCCCTCGCGGCTGAGCTCGCGCAACCCGACGGCCTCCTCCAGGACGTCGAGGTTGCCCGCCGAGATCCCCGACAGTTTCTGATGAGTTCCTGCTCCAACGACAGCCATCTGATGATCCTTTCAATCGATCGACGCAGCTGCCGCTACCGAGCCCGGCAGCTTGATCGCGCGTCATGGGTCCTTTTAAGCGTTGGCCTCCGTTGACGGCTGCAGCGCGTCCTGCAGCTTCTTGGTGTCTTCGTCCGACAGCGAGGTCTTGATCACCGTGCCGCCGTACTGCTGGAGGGCGGCAATCGCCTTGTCCGGGGTTGCCTGTTCGATCACCATGAACAGCGCCGACGTGCCGGGCTTCAGGTGATCGCGTACCTGTTCCTGGAATGCCTTGTCGATCCCCTTCTCGCCGAGGTGACCGAACAGCGCTCCCATCCCTGCGCCGATCGCCAGACCCGCAAACGGGATGAAGAACAGGAGCCCGAACAGCAAACCCCAGAAGCCGCCCCACCAGGCGCCGCCGCCGGCAGAAGCGCCGCCGTGGGAGGTGTGAACGTGATACTTGCCCTCCGGATCCCGTGAGATCGAGGCGACCTGATCGGCCTGGATGACCAGCTCGGACTCGAGCCGCGCCACGGTGCCGCGCGCCTGCTCCGCGGTCCCCTGATCCGGATAACCAATCGCAACTAGCGTTGCCATCGTGCTTGCTCCTTTCGGTTGGTCCAGTCATGCCTGAGCGTAGGGCGGCGGCGAGCGCGCGATCCGATCCGAGAGTCTATTCACCCAGGTGAACGCGAATCGTCCCGGCTCCGTTCGCGTTCACCTGGGTGAAATCGGACGGGGCGGCGTCTTCGCGAAGGCTGCCCGACGTAGCCTGCCGCTATGACAGTCTTGCCGGTCGAGTGTTTCGGTGCGACCTGATCGGAGCGGTTGCCGTCAGGTCGATCCGGGCAGGGACCACGCCGGCGCGGCCGGGCCTTCGTGGGCCCGTTGGAACGATGGCATTCCGCAGCGCTACACGATCGGGGTGGAAGAGGAGCTGATGCTCCTGGAGCCGGCGCACTTCTCGCTCATGCAGTCCAGCGAGAAGGTGCTCAGGCGACTGCCCGATGGACTGTCCGCGCACGTCGCGCCGGAGACTCACGCCGCGGTTATCGAGCTGGCCACGGGAATCCATCCGGATGTCACGGGCGCGATGACGGAGCTCGCAGCGCTCCGCCGCCAGCTGGCACGAGAGCTGAGCGCGATGGGCCTGCGGGCGGCGTCGGCGGGTGTCTACCCGCTACCGTGCTCGGGCCAGACACGGGTGTCTGGCTCTGCCCGCTACCGCATGGTGGCGGACTCGATGCGATCGCTTGCCTGCAGAGAACCAACGCTGGCGCTGCACGTGCACGTTGGCGTGCCTGACGCCGAGGACGCGATCCGGCTGCTCAACGGCCTTCGCGGCGCGGTGCCATTGCTGCTCGCGCTGTCGGCCAACTCGCCGTTTTGCCAAGGGCGGGACAGCGGGTTTGCGTCCATGCGCACCGTGATCTTCCAGGGCTTCCCGCGCACCGGCACCGCACGGCGCTTTGCCGACTACGCAGACTACGTTGACGCGGTCGACGCGCTGATCGCCTCGGGAGCGCTCACGGATCCGAGCTTTCTGTGGTGGGACGTACGCCTGCAGCCGGCTCTCGGTACGGTGGAGGTTCGCGTCATGGACGCCCAGACGAGCATCGCGGACACCGCGGCACTGGTCGCGCTGGTCCACTCGCTCGCCCGGCTGGAGCTCGAAGGCGTGGCCGTCGGGCGCCCCGCCGGCCCAGAGGTGCTGGCAGAGAACCGTTTCCTGGCCGCCCGCGATGGACTGGACGCGCGACTGATCGACCCGATGAAGCGCGAACTCGTGCCCGCCCGGCCGCTTCTCGAAAGCCTGCTGGCGAGATGCCGCGCGCACGCGGACGCCGTGAGCTCAGTCGAGCTCGACCGCGTCGCACGGCTTGCGCAGTCCAATGGAGCTGAACGCCAGCGCCTCTGGGCTCGCCGGGACGGACTCGCCGAGCTCATGTCGATCCTCACCCAGCGCTTCGCCCGGCCAAGGGACTGACGGGTGTGGCGCTCGGCCTCGGCGGTGGAGACGCCGCGCTTGTTCGGTCAGCCCATGTGGAGGAGCGGGTGGTCGAGGCTGTGCTCGGCGCAGAGCGTGGGCACGCTCTCGGGCTGGAATTCGAGCCCGTAGCGGGCTCCGATCTCGCCCATCTGAGCGGGATTGAAGTGAGGGCTCTGCATCGCTGCGTCGAACTCCTCGAAGAAGCGCTCGAATCCTCCGGGAGAGATGATCTCCAGGATCCGGCAGGGGGTGTCGTCGGGATTCCAGAAGGTGTGCCATTGCTCGCGCGGTTTGAACGCGAACTCGCCGGCCTCGGCGTAGATCACATCGTCACCCAGAAGCGCACCCATCCGGCCCTCGAGCACGAAGCTGTACTCGTCCTCGCGGGAGTGGCGGTGGACAGGCGCGACCAGGGTACGCGGGGGAATCGGGTGCTCGACGAGCGAGAACCCACCCCCGGTCTCCTCGGTCCAAGCCATGAACCGGACGCCGACCGACCCGAGGTCGACCGTCTTGCCCGCGGTCGGCCCGAGTTTGCGTGGCCCTTTTGACGCGTCGAATCGCTTCAGCGCCTCGGTCGCCCTTGCCTCCATCTCTCGCCTCCTCAACAAATCGTCGCACATGTGTGTATGACGAATGTAACATCGTCCCGATAGGCCTGTCAAGATATTCGTCGGACACATATGGGCAATGAAAATCCCCAGACGCGTCGCGTGTACCGCAAGCGCCGGCGCGCTCAGCAAGAGGCCGAAACGCGCCGGGCGATCACCGAGGCCGCCGTGAAGCTGCATGGGACGGTCGGGCCCGCGCGAACGACGATCACGCACGTCGCCGCCGAGGCCGGCGTCCAGCGCGCGACCGTGTACAGGCACTTCCCGGACCTGGAGTCGCTGTTCATGTCCTGCTCGGCGCATTGGGCGAGCCTCAACCCGCCACCAGACCCCGCCGAGTGGAGCCTCGTGGGCGATCCCGACAAGCGGCTCCGGCAAGCCTTGGAGGAGCTGTATAAGTGGTACGGCCGGGCCGAGCCGATGCTCACCAACGTCTATAGAGACGGGCCACTGGTGCCCGCCAGTGCCCGCGCAGGGGAGAACTTCCAGCGCCACTTCGAGGCGCTACACGCCGCGCTGATGCGCGGCCGCCACGCCAGAGGCCGAGCGCGAGTCCGAACTGCGGCAACCATTGGCCATGCGCTCGACTTCGCCACCTGGCGATCGTTGACGCGCGAGCAGCGGCTGGAAACCGACGAGGCAATCGAGTTGATGATCGCGCTGGTCGCGGCCGGGTCGAAGACGGGCCCAGCCACGCGCAGCGGCACACCGCCCGCCTAATTTCTAGGCAGCGGGCGATGCGTCGGGACCGCGGCTGGGCGAGCGACCGCGTCAGTCTTGCGCCAGGGCCACGAGTTGAGGGTCGGGTCCGGCCACGAGCCCGGGGACCACGCGGATCGTGGCCTGGGAGGACGCAGGCGACGCGCTCGTGGACGGCGGCTGGACCAAGCTCGTGATCGAGCGGGATTAGGCGGACAACGCCAACTCGCCGCGGGCGACGAGGCTCGTCCGCACCGCAGTGTTCAATGCGGCGATGCCGCGGTCGTGGATGAACCGTTTGTTCGGTGCGGGCAAGATGCCAGACCAGCTCAAGGCCCGAAGCGCGAGCGCAGACGTGCTTTGCGCAGCGGAAGGGATCTCGGTCAAGATCGCCGGCCGCGGGGTGGCGCTGCCCGGCTTTCGCGCCAGCCGCTCCGTGAGCCTGAAGGCCGGCTCTGTGGTGCTCGGGCCGCGCTGTGCGCTTGCGAGCGTCGGCCGCTGGGTCGCGCTCGACAGCGACCTGGGCGAGGTGCCCGACACGGTGCACACGGTCGCGTTCGCGACCGACGGGATGCACCTGCACGTTGACCTCCCCGCCGTATACCCGAGCGCTCGCGGTACCTTCGATCTGCACTTTCGCGTCGAGCTCGAGCAGGCAGTGCTTGCGCAGCTGCCCACGACCCCCCGCCCAGTCCGGCTTCCCGACGGCGTAGCTGCCGCGGTGCGTAGCTGGGCGTGACGGAACGTCGCTCGTCGCCGCGCCCTCGACGCGATCGAGCTGCCCGGACGGACATTTCCTGCGCTGCGCGCCCGACCTGGACGGTTCGGGACGGGCCTTATCAGCGCCGCCAGAAAGCCAGACGCTGTAGGGAGGCGGTCAGTATGTCGCCCCAGGTGATCTGCGCGTCCCGGCGCTCTGAGATTGCCTCAAATGGACTGAAGCGCAACTCGCTGCCGGTCCCGAACTTGATCGTGCCGTTGTCCTGCCGCACGCCGTTGACGTAAATCCAACCGCGTTCGATCCGTCGGGGCTCGGTCACAGCCAGGAGGGTACCGCGCGCCTGGGCCGTGCTCAGCCTGCGCTCCGACGACCCGCGTTCCGTTTAGCGCCCGTCGGTGGCGGTGAGCAGTGCTCTAAACGATCTGGAGCCCCACCATGACCTCGAAGTCTTTACAAGAGCAGTTGATCAAGTACCTGACCGACGCCCATTCAATTGAGCAGCAGGCGCTGGCGCAGATGAAGATCGCCCCCAGGATCGCCGGCGATGAGCAGATCGCTGCCGCGTTCTCTGATCACCTCGTGGAGACCGAGGGCCACGAGCGCCGCGTCACCGAGCGGCTGGAGTCGCACGGCGCCGAGCCGTCGAAGGTCAAGGATCTCGTGGGAACGTTGACCGGGATGGGCTTCGGCGCGTTCGCGCTCGCGCAACCCGATACCCCAGGGAAGCTCGTGGTTCACGCGTTTTCCTACGAGCATATGGAGGAGGCGGCGTACGACCTGCTCGCGAGGGTCGCCGATCGCGCCGGAGACACCCCGACAGCGCAGACGGCACGAGAGATCGAGCAGCAGGAGCACGCGATGGGTGATCGCCTGGCGGGGTTCTTCGACCGCGCGGTCGAAGCGGCCTTGGGTGGGGGATCGCCGGATGATCTGGCGGAGAAGCTGAACAACTACCTGGCCGACGCCCATGCGATCGAGGCGCAGGCCCTGCAGTTGCTCGACAAGGGGCCAAAGCTGGCCGGGACCGCCGAACTGGCTTCGGTTTATGAGGAGCATCGTGACGAGACCGAAGAGCACCAGCGACTAGTCGCGGCTCGACTCGACGCTCGTGGCTCGGGTCCGTCGAAGCTCAAGGACGCAGCGCTTCGGCTCGGTGCACTGAACTGGGGGGCGTTCTTTCAGGCTCAGCCCGACACGCCCGCAAAGCTCGCGGCGTTTGCGTTCGCCTTCGAGCATCTCGAGATCGGCGCTTACGAGATGTTGAAGCGGGTGGCGGTTCGGGCCGGGGATCCAGAGACCGAGCAGGTTGCGACTCGAATCCTTGCCGAGGAGCACGCCGCCGCCGATCGGCTGCGCTCGCTGTTTGACCACGCGCTCGACGCCTCGCTGCAAGAGCAGGACGTCGGCGCACGATGAACCTAGCCCGGCCGAACGGTGCTGGCGCTGATCGAGCCGCCCCGGGCCGCGGCTAGGGCCTGCAGGACCACGGCAGCCGTCGTCGCCACCGCGAAAGCCGATACAGGGCCGGCCGGCACGATCAGCACGGCCACGACTGCGCAGAAGCCGACGAATCCAGCCATGCCCGCGAGCATCCCGCGCAACAGAGTGACGAGCGCCCACCCCCCGTCGCGCCGGTGCGTGCAAACCGCGAGTACCGAGGCGAGTGCCGGCAGTCCCGCGAGCACACCTCCCGCCTGTGGGCCGACGAGCTGCGCCGCGAGCGCAAGCGCGATGATCAGAGCGCTCGTGGCTGCGATCCGCAGCACGATCTCGCTCCCGGAGGCATCGGTCGGATGCGATTGGTCCGGCAGCGCGGGCAGTGCGCGGTGCGCGGTTGCGAGCGCCCCCGACGCAAGCACCAGCGCGGTCGGTAATCCGGCGCGCGGGCACATCAGCTCGGCAAGTCCCGCGAGCGCGATCGCGCAGCTCCAGCCCGCCAGCAGGCTCACCGCCCAGCCTGCGCCAACCGCCGTTCGGGCGTAGACGAGCGCGAACCCCGCGAGCGCGACCAGGCCCAGCAGTGTGCCCGTCGCGGTGCGTGCGGCGAATGCCGCCCCTCTCTCCTGTGCGGCGATCAGCAAGAGAGGCCCGACCACGACAGGAAACGCGCTGAGCAGCCCGCCAATTCGCGCGCTCCAGCGCCTACAGGCGAGCGTCGACGCCGCGACCAGCCCAGGGGCAAGCGCGAGTTCGAGCGTGAGCCGGGTCACGACGGTCCAGCTACCCGCGTCGCGTGCGTGGGCATCGCGATGGAGCACGACCCGGCGTGCGTGATCGGCGCAGTTAGGGCAGTCGCCATCCGGGCAAGATAGATGGCAATGGCACGAAACAATCGCCCGCGCGCAAGCGAGGAAGTGGCAGCGGCCGCCGCGCTCGTCGGCGCCGCGGCGGTAGGCGGCAAGTTCGCCTGGGACACGCGTGCCGGCTCGAAGCGCGATGCCGAGCAGGCATTTCGCCTTTATCAGGAGGAGGCCATTCCTGACGGCATCCGGCGTATCGCCCGCGGCCAGCTCGACCGGGCACATGACGAGCTCCGAGCGGCCCCGAAGCGGAAGCTTGGCGGGGCTGTCCACGACACGCGCAAGGCCTTCAAGAGGCTGCGGGCGACCGTGCGGTTGGCGCGCGGGGGGATCGGGGACGATACGTACCGACGCGAGAACACAGCATTCCGTGACGCCGGGCGGCGCCTCTCTGGAGTGCGCGATGCTTCGGTGCTGATCGAGACGCTGAACGAGCTCGAGAAGGCCTCCGGCGACGTCTTTCCGACGGGCGCGACTGCCGGGCTGCGTGCACGCCTCGAATACGAGCGGAAGCGCGCGCTCGACTCGCTGCACGGAGATGACGCGCTCGTGGCGGCGGTGATCGGCGACATTGACCAGGCGCGCACGCGCACCGCCGCGTGGACCTTCGAGACCCGGACCTTCGACGCACTCGAGCCGGGCCTGCGGCGAATCTACCGGCGGGGACGCAAGGCGATGCAGCGCGCGCAGGCGGATCCCACCAACGAGAACCTGCATGAATGGCGCAAGCGCGTGAAGGACCTATGGCACGCGGAGCAGATCCTACGGCCCGCGGCGCCGAAGAAGATGAAAAAGCTGGCCAAGCGCACGCACGCGCTGGCTGACCTACTCGGCGACGATCATGACCTTGCCGAGCTGCGCCTCTACGTGGGGCGGCATCGCAGAGGCTTCAATGACCGGATGGCGCAGGTCGCCTTGTTGGCGGTGATCGAGCGCCGACGCAAGGAGCTCCAGCGGCGGGCGTTCCGCCTGGGGCCCCAGCTCTATCGGCGCCGTCCGAAGCGGTTCGTGAAGGCGGTGGGGCGCGCGGGACGCAAGCGCTCCTGGGCGCAGGGTGGAGCGGCGGCCAAACCGAATCGAATGGCGAGCGTAGGGCGGGAGATCGAGCGCAAGTTCCTCGTCGACGGCGACGTGCCGCTCGACCCTGATGACGGTGAGTCCATCAGCCAGGGATACATCTCGATCGGAGCGGATGGGAGCGAGGTGCGACTGCGCGCGAAGGGCGGCAAGCGCACACTCGGCGTGAAGTCCGGCCCGGCGCGCACGCGGGTGGAGGAGGAGATCGAGCTCGACCGGCGTTGCTTCGAGTCCCTGTGGCCGCTCACCGAGGGCCGCCGTATCGAGAAGCGGCGGTTCGTGATCCCGGCCGACGGCGACCTGGAGATCGAGCTCGACGTATACGACGGCAAGCTCTCCGGCTTGATCATGGCCGAGGTGGAGTTCCCGTCGGAGCGTGATGCAGACGAGTTTCAGCCGCCGGCGTGGCTGGGGACCGATGTGACCGGCGATGCGCGCTACAGCAACCAGTCCCTCGCGGGGCGCGCTTCGCCGCGCCGACGTTAAGTCCTCGGCTTAGCGGCACCGCCACCGGCCGAGGCAGCCTCGCGCGCTATTCGGTTGACGCCGGGGATTTCGAGCCGGTGAGCTGCGAAGAGCGGCGGTCGCCGACCGGTTCTGGTTTCTCGATGAGAGCGCGAAATCGCTCGGCGAAGAGATAAGCGTCACCAGGCCAGCGGGCGGACAGGTAGCCGCCGTCCTGGACGACGAACGCGTGAGTATGGTCGTCGGCCGTGCCGCGTCGATTGCTGCGCGGTCCGCGGACGAACTGTGCCCGGGAGGCGAGCGCAGCCTTCACCTCGTCCTCGACGTATGCGGGGTAGGTTCGGTAGTAGCGCCCCCGCCGCCAGGCGGTCAGGTAGTAGGCGCCGCGCTCCATGTACTTCGGTAAACAGGTTGTCCGCCGGTCCGCGATCACGCTTCGGCCGGTGACCGGATCCTGAGCGCGCGCGAGAACGAGCACACCGTGGCAGATCGCGCCGACTGGCCGATCGAGCCCCCAGAATTCCGCCACCTTGCTCTGCAGCAGCGCTGAGGAGAGGTATTGCCGCATGCCGGCCGCGTGGCCTCCGGGCAGCAGCAGAGCATCGTAGTCCGACGGTCGCAACGCACCCCAGGCAAGCGGCGCACGAAACTCGGAGCTCTTCACGAGCTCCGCGTAGAACCCCCTAGGTTCCTCGTAAGCGCCAAGCTTGCCGAAGATCACTCCCCTCAACAGGAGTGGGTCAGCCATCGGTGTTTCGCCTCCGCTTTCGGTCGCGAACACCGGCTCATGACCAGCACCGGTCAACGCCCGCCACGGCACGGCTACCTCTGTGACGTCGAAGTCACGGTCGGGAAGAGGGATCAGAACTCGCATGCCGGCGACCGGTAGCCCGGATACTGCGGAGGTTTCGCGACGTGCTACTTCTTTGAGCTCTTCCGCGGGGTGCTCGAGCGCGTCGTTTTCGCACGTCCGGTCTTTGCGCGGGTAGTGCCGCCCCGCGTGGTCGCGGATCGACCGCCCGCTGTCTCGGTCGCGCTTGCCTTGTTCGCGGCTGCCTTGCCAGCCCCCTTGGCGGCCTTGGCCGCCGCACCGGCCGCGGCTTTGCCCTCCTTGAGCATCCGGCCGGCCCCGCGCTTGGCCTGGCCGGCGGCCTGCTCGGACTTCTTGGACTGCCGCGTTGCCGCCGCCTTCCTCGCCGCGGCGGATCTTTGTGCCTTGGTCTGAGCCATCCCCCTCCTCTCGATCGACTGGAGCTGACGAGCCTACATCGGTCGCTCCGCACGTGCACTAGCAATCGCGCAGCCGAGTACGTTCGCCGCCGGAAACGAGTCTTCTCATCGCCGGCAGTCGTCGGCGGCGAGTGCAAGAAACGACCGCGTGCCTGCTTACTCGAGATTTCGAGCGGCCCTCTCGGCCAGCGACGCCGGTGCCTCCCCAGCCGGCGTTCACGCGTTGGTAACGAGTGGGCGCTGTGACGCGGCTAGATTCGCCGCTTGCGCATCCACGTCCCGCTCACTCTCTCCTCCTGTCAGCGAGAGCTGGTCCGACCATGAGACCGTCACGCTTGATGGCGCCGCGCCATGCGAGGGCGTCGAGCGCGAGCCTGCTTCCCGGCGGGACACGCAAGGCGAGGAGAAACGGCCGGCCGCGCGAGCGGAGGGGTAGGAGTCTCTGCTAGCCCGCGCCGCCCAGTTCCTCGTCCGGTGGCGGCGTGGGATCGTCAACCGCCCACGCGTCGTCCTGTAGGTCAGGGTGGCGCACGAGCTCAACGTGGCACTGTGGGCAGGTTGAACGCTGGTTACGCGCGTGATGTCGGCCCACCGTGTACTCCCCTAGAGCGAGAACTCGCTCTCCGCACTGAGGACACCAGAGGATTGTCTGCATGCCTCGGAATGTACTCCGGAACCCCCCGGGAAGATCAAGGTCGCTTTCGGTGAGGGCGACGGCCTCCCTGATCCGTAGCCCGGCGCGCTATAGCACGACGACCAGCGCGCGGGCCCCGAGGCTGTGGCGTGCTTGGCACGACGCATGACCGCGACGATCTCTTCGAACGAAGGGGCATCAGCCGGCCAGTCGCTGCCGCGGGCCGTCGCAGCAGCACAGCTGGCCGGCCGTCGTCGGCGGCAGCCGGGTCAGTTCACGTTGATCGTGGATCCGGTTCACACGGGTGCGCGGGTCAAGGGGTGCATCCGGAGACGGACGACGACGTGCTGATCATCGACTCGACGCCCAGCTGGTGAGCATGGGTCGGTTCGTGTTCGAGCGCGTCCCGGCGAAATGCTGAAGGGCAAGCGCGACCAGGTGGAGCTATGGGTGGCACCGGAAAGGCGTTGGTGAGCTCGTCAGTCCGGTGCGCGGCGAGCGCGCCGGTCGGCGACTGCCCGCTCGACGGCTGCGGCGGTTCTGGCGCGTGATCGACGCCAACGTCACCGGTTCCTCGACATGGTCCCTACAACATGCTGCTGGGCGTGGTCCCCGTCGCCCTGCTGGCGCTGTTCGTTGGCGGTCAGATCCCGTCCAGCCACTCGTGCAGCAGAGCGTCCTGCGCGACCTGCGCGGGATCTTTCCGGGGCCGAGCACACACTCGATTCGCTGCTGGACCAGATCCAGAGCTCTACCACCAGCACCGGCGTGCTCGCATTGCTGGCGAGCCTGTGGCTCGGATCGTCGTTCTGGAGCGCTCGACACCGCGTTCGCCCGTATCTACCGCTGCAAGTCGCGCCCGTGGCTTGAGCAGAAGCGATTCGCGCTCGGCTGCTAATTGGTCCTGCTATTCATGATCGCCACCGCCGCCGTGCCGACGGTTCAGAGCAGCCTGAGTGAGAGATAACCGGGCGAATGCTCGCCGCTAAGCGTGTGCGACTACCTCGCTCACCTCGTTGCCCTCGACGGTGGTTCCGGAAGGAACCATTGACGGCACTAGATCTGACGCCGCCCGCGCGCTCTCCTCTGAGTCAAAGACAACGATCGATCGGCCTACCCCGTCGCCGCGAGTCCAGTAGCCGGCCACGAAGCCGGGAAGCTCTTTGACCCGCGGCACGACCTGCTCCCGCAGGACCGTGGGGTCCGGGTTATCCGAGAGCTTCACCTTCACGAGCACCGCATGCATCGACGCCTCCCTTGTTGTGGTAGATCAGCCGACCCTATCCGAAAATTGTGCTTCGAGTTGTGGCCTTTTCCGTGCGGGCCGCGCCCGCGAGCGCCATCGCCGCCCCCGGGCGATAGCTCCCTTTCGCCAATCTCGAAACCCACCGAAGGCAAAGCCGGGACCCCGCTGCCAGCCGACACGGAGCTGGCTCGGCCCGCTCATCCCTCCGTCGCCGTTGATCCTCACCGTCAGAAAGCGGCTATTGCTGATGGATCGGGAGGCCACTCCACGATCGGGAGGGCGCGGTGAGTCCTCAGATCCGCTCGAGCACGTCGAACGACCAGAGTTCGCTTGAGGTGCCGACGGGTCCGCGTTCGCGGTGCTGGGAGTGCCCGGCCGCGAAGTCGCGGCTCTGCATCCATGCCTGGAAGTCTTGCTCGGAGCGCCAGCGCGTGAGGACAAGGCAGACCTCGCGGTCGTCGTTGGGCCGCAGCAGCTCAAATCCCTCGAATCCCGTGGACTCCTCAACCTTGCCGGCACGCGAAGCGAGACTGTCTGCGAACTCATCGAAACGCTCGTGCGGAACAGTGATCGCATTGATCTTGACGACGGTCACGGAGAAGATCCTACGATGCCGCTCGCTCACGTACTCGACAACCCCGCCTTCGCTGCGCTCACCACCCAACAAGCAGAACTCGCCGAGGTGCGCGGACGCGCCCGCCGCTACCCGCCCGATGTCGCCCCGTTCCTCGCACTGCCGCCGGACGCGACCGCCGAGGATTGGCGCGATGCCGCTGAACTCATCGGCCACGGCGGCTTTGCCGGGATCGTCCACGACGGCGCGGCGCCTGAGGGCTGGTCGGAGGTGCGTCGGTTCGGCGTGACGCAGATGATCGGCTGCGACGCGATCGGCAGACCGGATCCCGAAGCGGTCATTCTCGCCTCCGGCGACGTCCCGGAGATTCTCGAGCTCGTCGCCACGACTCAGCCGGGCCCGTTCGGTGAGCGCACGATCGAGCTCGGCACCTACCTTGGGCTGCGCCGCGAGGGCAGGCTCGTGGCGATGGCCGGCGAGCGCATGCACGTCGACGGCTGGACCGAGATCAGCGCCGTCTGCACGCTCCCCGCGTTTCGCGGTCAGCGATTCGCGTCGCGGCTCGTGGGCGACCTGATCGCCCGGATCCGCGCTCGCCACGAGCAACCCTTCCTTCACGTGATGACGTCGAACACTCCCGCGATCGCCCTCTACGAGGCTCTCGGATTCACCGCACGCCGGTCCGCGAGGATCACGGTGCTCGCCCACACCCACTCCGTCTAGCGCGAGCGCCAGATCATCGAGCGACCTCGACAAACACTCGACTGACGAATCGCACGAACTAGGAATCCACTCAGCGGTTGCCCTCCAGGCCGACGCGTCCGCAGGCCCGACGAAGCCAGCGAGATTCTTCGACGGCTGAGGTTTCCAAAAAGTTTCCATCGGGCCCCCGGACGGCGAGCTTCACTCGCGCACCCGCTGCCACATCCCCCATCAACAAAGGCGATTCGCCCAAGCCCTCTGTCGGACTCGAACCGACGACCCCTTCCTTACCATGGAAGTGCTCTACCAGCTGAGCTAAGAGGGCGCTGGCGGTGAGCGTAGCGCTTCGCAGAGGACGTTGGTCAGGCTGCGTAGGAGGCCTGGAGCAGGGTCATCATCTGTGATGCGGTGCCGCCGGCGATCGGGGTACCGCTGGCGTCGCAGAACCCGATCTCCAGATGCGGCCCGGAGGAGATGCCGACGATTCCGGGGCCGACTTCGCTCATCACCTGTCCCGAGCTGACGTGAGTGCCGACAGGCAGCTGGCTGGCCGGCCCCGCGTGACCGTAGTACACGTAGCTGCCGCCGCTGAGCGGACTGTCGCAGTGCAGCACGGGCGCCCAGGGGCCGAAACCGCCGATCCCGTGCAGCACGATCGTGCCACTGCACACAGCGACCTCGGGCGTCCCGCCCGGGGCGGAGATGTCGACGCCCTGGTCGAGCGTCCAGGTCCCCGGCGGAGACACGGAGCCTTTCGGCATCGGGAACGTGAAGCCGCCGCTGGTGGACACCTGCGGCGGGGCGGGAGAGCTGGGCGGGGCGGTGCTCGAGGACCCGCTGGAGTTCGACGGTGCGGCCGGTGTGGCCTGGGCCGCCTGAAGACGTGAGAGCTGGGTCTGGAGGCTGGCCACCTGGTCACGCGCGCCAGAGAGCTGGCGCGCCTTGGCGGACCGGATTGCGGCGACCGCGATCTGCTGCCGTAGCAATGTGATCCGCTTGCTGTCGAGTTGGTTTCGCTGCTGGAGTACCTGCTCGGTCAGCGCTTGCTGGCGCACCTCGAGCTCGCCCAGACGCGTCGCCTGCAAAGCGACAGCCTTGCGCGCGGACCGCACCTGGCCCACCACCTGGACGTCTTGCTTGCGAATGCGTTGGGCGAAGGCGAGCCGCTCCAGCAGGTCCTGGAAGCCGGTGGACTCAAGAACCACGGTGACGATGTCAGGACGATCGGACTCGTAGGTGTTGATCAGCTGTCTGGATAACACGCTCTCGGCGCGGACCTCAAATGCCTCTAGTTGGGTGAGCCGGGCTCGGGCGGCCCCCAGCTGAGACCGCGAGCTTGAGCAGCTGCCCGCGGTTAGCGTTCAGATCAGCTTGGATGCGCGAGATCTGCGACTCGAGGGTCGTGATGCTGGCCCGTAGGCCGCCCAGCTGGCTCGACGCGGCCCGCACCGCCCCGGCGAGGCCCGAGATGCGCCTCTGGCCTGTGCCGATCTGCTGCTCGAGCTGTCCGGCGCTCGCTGCCCGCGCGACGTCAGGTTGGGAGGCAAGCAGTGCGATGCAGATCCATCCCAGCGCCGCAGCTATCGCGACGCCAGCGGCGGAAGTGAGAACGTGCTTTCGCTGTTTCGCCATCGCAGAACCAAGCGTGATGTCGCAACTCCCCGCTCGCTCGTTTTGCCTGCAACCATGAGGGTTTGACGCCGCGTCACGGTAACACGGGGCCGCATTTGATGCACTCGACGGCAGCGGCGATGCACAGAAACCTGCACCGGCAGGAATCCGCACGACGCGGGCGTAGCTGCCTGACCCGCCCGTTCGGTTGCCGGCTCAGCGGGAGCGGCTGATCCGGCTGATGTGCAGCTCGCGCGGAGCGCCCGCGGCCCGCAGCCGCTTGCGTTTTCCGGCCTCGACGCCATCGAGATCGATGCGCTCGAGCACCGCGTCCGACACGACCACCTGATCGGCCTTCGCCACCTCGGCCACCCGCGCAGCAATGTTCACGTCGACCCCGAGGTAATCGCCACCGAGTCTCCGGGGCCGGCCCACGTGGATGCCCGCCCGCATTCGGGGCTTATAGCCGTCGACCTCAACGGCTTGGAGGGCATCTTGAACGTCGAGCGCGGCATCGACCGCGTCCTGGGACTCGAGGAAGGTCGCCATCAAACCATCGCCGAGCCGTTTGACTATCCGTCCCTGGTGCGTCAGCACGGCCGCCTCCTCCCTGATCCCCACCTCTCGCAGCAATTCAAGCGCGGCCGCATCACCGGCTTCCAGCGCCCAGGAAGAAAAGCCGACCAGATCGGTGAACAGGATCGCGATCTCCACGTCACCGCGTCCCCGCCCGGTTGCCTCGGACAGCGACTGCCACAACTGCAGTCCGGCCAGGCCGATCTCCTGAACGACACTTTCCCGCTCGGGGCTCAGCGCGGAGACGGACCGGGCCACCACCTCGACCGGCGTTTCCCCCGCCGTCGAGAGCGGATCGCCGAAGCGATCGTCGCCCGGTAGACGCTGCCGTACTCTACGAGCGGCTGCCAGCAGCGCGGGGCTGGTGTCGATCTTCTGCGCCGTCCGCCGCAGCCGCGAGACCCGGTCTGCGTCATCCCGGGCGGCCTGCTCCACGCCTTGGCTCGGCACTCGGTCGTCCATCCGGGGCCGAGGATAATGCTGCTTCGCTTGGCGGGGCCCAGACGTCACGAAATGGCGGGGGCAGGATTCGAACCTGCGAAGGACTGAGCCACGCGGTTTACAGCCGCGCCCCTTTGACCGCTCGGGAACCCCGCCGGCGTGCTGAGTCTAGCGTCGGAGTACTAAGTGCTTAACGTCGCGCACTGGTAGCGGACGCCCCGGCTCGACCTCGAACTCCGAGTACTTGGGACCGCCGAGAACAATGCCGGACCTACCCCCAAGCGCTTCTGCCGGGACGAACCATCGCCGGCCGTCACCCACCAGCACGAATAGCTAGTCGCATCGGTCTGGATCCAGTCGCTTGACTAGACCACTCCAACTCTGGTTCCCGCCCCGGGGTCGCGAGTGATACTTCGTAGCGTCCATGTCGCCAGCAGATCGAAGTCTTCACCTGCACGCGCAGCAGCGAGGTTCCGAAATCACCAATCAGGTCGTAATCGGGGCTGTGATGGGCACCGAGACAAAGGCGCCCTTCGCGATCAGCCGTTCCATCGCCGACATCTCCCCCAGGTCGCCTTGCCGGCGCGGTGTCCAGGCTTGTTCCACGACCTGACGGTATCGCGCCGTCGGCAGCAAAAGCCCTGCAAATTATGCAAAACTGCAAAACTGTGACCGTTCTCCCAGCGGTCACAGCAGCGAACCGCGGCCCCGGCTCCAAATACGCGCGGGCGGCGCGCGGCTACGAAGCGTCCCGCAGCCGCTGCGCCTCGGGCAGCGCCTCGAGCTTCTTGAGCGTGTGGTTCTCGATCTGACGGATTCGCTCGCGCGTGACGTTGAACGCCCGTCCCACCTCTTCCAGCGTGTAGGGGCGCTCCCCGGTCAGACCGAAGCGCATTTCGATCACCTCGCGCTCGCGTTCGGGCAGGGCGGCGAGTGCGCGGCGCAGGTTCTCTCGCCGCAAGTGCTCGGCGGCCAGCTCGAACGGCGATTCGGCGGTCTGGTCCTCGACGAAGTCGCCCGAGCTCGGAGTCTTCCTCCTCGCCGATCGGCTTCTCCAGCGAGATCGGCTGCTGGGCCATGCGCAGGACGTCGCGCACCTCGCGCACCGTGGTCTCGAGCTCGGCGGCGATCTCCTCGGGCGTGGGTTCGCGGCCAAGCTGCTGCACCAGCTGGCGCTCGACGTGGACCACCTTGTTGAGCTTCTCGACCATGTGCACCGGGATCCGAATCGTGCGGCCTTTGTCCGCGATTGCGCGCGTCACCGCTTGGCGGATCCACCAGGTGGCGTAGGTCGAGAACTTGTAGCCGCGGCGGTAGTCGAACTTCTCGACCGCGCGGATCAGGCCCATCGATCCCTCCTGGATCAGATCCAGGAACGTCAGGCCGCGACCCAGATAGGACTTCGCGATCGATACCACGAGTCGCAGGTTGGCCTCGATCATCTGCTGCTTGGCGATCATGTCGCCGCGCTCGATCCGGCGAGCGAGCTGAACCTCCTGTTCGGCGGTGAGCAGGTGCACGCGGCCGATGGAGCGCAGATACAGCCGCAGCGAGTCGAGCGACGGCTCGACGGTGAGGTCGATCTCGACCTTCTTGCGCTGGTCCGGCTGCGGCTCAGCAGCTTGGGCGGCGTTGGCCTCGACGCTGCCGGCCTCGGAGCGTGCCAGCCGACCGTCGGGTTCGACGACCTCGATGCCGTGCTCGTCCAGATAGGCGTGGAGCTCTTGAATCTGCTCCTTGGTGACCTCGACCTCCTCTAGACAGGAGGCGATCTCCTGGAACGTCAGAAAGCCGCGTTCCTGGCCCTCCGCGATCAACGGACGCAGCTCATCCAGCTCGACGATCGGAGCGTCGTCGCTAAGTAGGATTGCCTTATCGCTCACGGCCCCTGAGCTCCTCCCAAGACGTGGTCTCGAGTAACCGGCAAGGGCGACTCCCTCAAAACTCTCCCAAACGAGGGCCGATTGATACCACAATCGGGGCCGATGTCCAGGCGCGCACGTGCAGCCGCGTTGGGGGCATCTCTACCCTTTACGAGTAGTTATGTCAGTGAACCGCTCCGCGAACCTCCCGACGGTCGACGTGCAGGCTCAGGTCCCGGCCGTGCAGGTGAGCCTGTCGCGCGTCGGCGTGACCGGCGTCGAGAAGGTCATCCGGATTCGCCAGAACGGGTCCGAGCAGCTGTTCTCCGCGCGCTTTGAATGCGTCGTCGATCTGGGTCCCGACCAGAAGGGCGCCCACATGTCGCGCTTTGAGGAGGTCGTCAATCAGGCCATCGGCGAGGTTGTGCTGGGCGAGTCGACGTTCAAGGTCGAGACGCTGGCCGAGCACATCGCCCACCTCGTCCGCGAGCGCCAGGACGCCCGGCGCGCCGAGGTCAGCGTCGAGGCCAGGTTCCCCGAGCACAAGCCGGCGCCGGTGTCCGGGATCAACACGCAGGAGCTGTACACGATGCACGGCTCGGCCATCTCCTCGGCGCTGGGCACCCGGCGGGTGATCGGGGTCACGGCACAGGGGATCACCGCATGTCCTTGTGCGCAAGAACTGGTCGCCGGCACGTCGCGAGAGCGACTGGAGGAGCAGGGATTCGACGACCAGGACATCGAGAGGATCCTGGACGCGGTTCCCGTCGCCACACACAACCAGCGCGGGCTCGGCACGCTGCATATCGGCTGCACTGAGCTGTGCGACGACGAGATCGACGCGGCCACGTTGCTCGACATCGTCGAGCGCTCGATGTCGTCGGAGATCTACGAGCTGATGAAGCGCTCGGACGAAGCCCACGTGGTGGAGAAGGCTCATCGGCGGCCGCGCTTCGTCGAGGACTGCGTGCGGGAGATGGTGCGCGGGGTGCTCGACGCATTCCCGACCCTGGATGATCGGGCGTTCGTCTCGGCGCGCCAGGTCAACCTCGAGACGATCCACCAGCACAACGTCGTGGCCGAGCGGTTCGGGACGCTGGGGGAGGTTCGTCAGGAGATTCAGACCGGGCAGCCGTCGCCGGTCCACACCAGCCGCCGCGCCTGGCTGGACGCGCTGCCGTAGCGACATTTCGCCACGCGATCGGCTGCAGTACACCGAGACACACACCTTCGACGGCGAACGTATCCGCCGGGTGGAGGTGTACTCCGGCTGAGATTTGTGTTCGAGCGTTCGCGGTCGTGGGGTGGGCGGTTTCGCAGCCGGGTGGGGCGCCCGGGCGTGCATAACCCGCCCCACTTCGTGCGCCACGCGAAGTGGGCGACTTAATCATCCATACCGTGCAATATGTGACCCCGAACTCGCCGCCGAGCGAGTTGGGGCGGGTTTTTCACGGTCGGCCGCCGCCCGGGGACCAGCGCCGGACGGCCCAGGGGGCCAGCGCCGAACGGCCCGGAGGCAGACGCCCGACGGCCACGGAGGGAACGCGCGAGCGCACGCACATCGGCGCCCGGAACGCCCGGGAAAGCGCAGCCTAACCCGGCGCCCCGGTCGTCCGCTCGCCGACCCGCTCCTCCAGCTGGCGTCGGAACCCGAAGAAGTAGTCGGCGCCGGACAGCACGGTGATCAACACCGTCACATATACCAACAGCGAGACCCACAGCGGCCGGCCCGGCACGGCGATCAGCACCATCACCATCACCACCTGGAAGGCCGTCTTCAACTTGCCCAACGGGCTGGCCGAGATCACGACTCCCTGTCCGGTTCCGGCGGCGACGCGCAGCACGGTGACGGCGAACTCCCGGGCGATGATCACCATCGCCACCCAGGCGGCAAGTCGGTTGAGCGAAACCAACGTGATCAGGGCAGCCACGATCAGCAGCTTGTCGGCGATCGGGTCCATCAGCTTGCCGAACGTCGTCACCCAGTTGCGCGAGCGCGCCAGGTAGCCGTCGATCGCATCGGTCACCGACGCGACCGCGAACACGATCGCGGCCAGCAGATCGCCGTCTCCGGTCTTCTCCAGCAGGGCCACGATCAGCACCGGCACCAGCAGGATGCGAATCACAGTGAGAACGTTGGGAACGTTGAGCGGGACCATCGCCGCGCCCAAAGCTACCGGGTGCCGCGACTCGTGGGTGGGAACGCAAACCCAAAGCGGGACCGCAACCGCCCAGCCCCGCCTTGCCCGATTTCCTCAGCCGGATGAGTGCTGATCGGTGTCGCCGAGCGGCGAGTCGTCGTCCGCCGGCGCCGCGGGCGGCTTGTCGGCGGCGGGACTCTGCGAGCCGCCCTCCGCCCCCGGCTCGCCCGGCTCGTCCTCCGGGGCTTCCTGCACAGGAGGTTCGTCCTCGTGGCGTTCGGTCTCCGACTCCATATCGGGCAGCTACCCCGCGCCGCCGTTCGCTAACGATCATCATCCAGTCATGCGTGCGGTCGTACTCGACCAGCCTCGCCAGCCGCTCAGGCCGGTCACGCTTCCCGACCCCATCCCGGAGCCGGGTCAGCTGCTGCTGACGGTCGGGGCCTGCGGCGTGTGCCGGACCGATCTGCACCTACGCGACGGCGAGATCGAGGCCACCCGGCTTCCGGTGGTGCTCGGTCACCAGATCGTGGGGCGGACCGACGACGGACAACGGTTCGGCGTGCCGTGGCTGGGGTGGACGGACGGCGTCTGCCGTTACTGCACCACCGGCCGCGAGAACCTATGCGAACGGGCCAAGTTCACCGGGCGCGACGTCGACGGCGGGTTTGCCGAGCTGACGGTCGCCGATGAGCGCTACTGCCTGCCGCTGCCAGATGAGCTCACGGATGAGCAGCTGGCGCCGCTTCTGTGCGGCGGTCTGATCGGGTACCGCGCACTCAGGCTCGCCGGTGACGGGGTGCGGCTGGGCCTGTACGGCTTCGGCTCGGCGGCGCACATGATCTGCCAGGTCGCCGTGTACGAGGGTCGTGAGGTGTACGCGTTCACCCGGGCAGGAGACGAGCGCACCCAGCAGTTCGCCCGCAGCTTGGGCGCGAGCTGGGCCGGCGCCAGCCACGACGCCCCGCCCAACCAGCTCGACGCCGCGATCATCTTCGCCTCCGCCGGTGAGCTGGTGCCGCAGGCGCTGAAGATGCTCGCCCCGGGAGGGACAGTCGTGTGCGCGGGGATTCACATGAGCGACATCCCCTCGTTCCCCTACGAAGACCTGTGGCACGAGCGCACGATTCGCTCCGTGGCCAACCTGACGCGACAGGACGGCGAGGAGTTCATCGCGCTGGCCCCCCAGGTCCCAATTCGGACCGAGGTCACGAGCTACCGGCTTGATCAGGCCGAGCAGGCGCTGGCCGACCTGCGCGCCGGGCGCTTCGAGGGCTCGGCGGTGGTCATCCCGTAGGGTTCCTTCTATGCCCCTGATCCCGATGGTGATCGAGCGGACCGCGCGGGGAGAGCGCGAGTTCGACATCTACAGCCGGCTGCTCAACGAGCGCATCATCTTCCTGGGAACCCCGATCGACGATCAGATCGCGAACCTGACGGTCGCGCAGCTGCTGCACCTGGAGTCCCAGGATCCGGACAAGGACGTCTCGATCTACATCAACTGCCCGGGCGGGTCGATTTACTCGGGCCTGGCGATCTACGACACCATGCAGTTCGTCAAGCCCGAGATTCAGACGATCTGCGTGGGGATCGCGATGTCGATGGGCTCGCTGCTCCTGACCGCAGGCACGAAGGGCAAGCGCTTCGCGCTACCCAACAGCCGGCTGCTGATCCATCAGCCAACGGCCGGGTTCGAGGGTCAATCGACGGATATCGAGATCCACGCGCGAGAGATCCTGGCGATCCGTCAGCGGATTGACGAGATCTACGCCAACCACACCGGTCAGGCGCTCGAGCAAGTGCACGAGGACATGGAGCGCGACCGGTTCTTCAAGGCCGATGAGGCGGTCGAGTACGGCTTGATCGACCGCGTCATCGAGCACCACTGACGGCTGACAACAGGAGGTAGCGGCGATGGCGATGGCGGAGCGGACAGCCCGGTGCACCTGGGAAGGCGACCTGGCCCACGGCAGCGGAACGGTGACCGGCGACAGCGGTGCGCTCGGGGATCTGCCCGTGACCTGGGCATCTCGCACCGAGCGCTCGGAGGGCAAGACCAGCCCGGAGGAGCTGATCGCCGCGGCGCACGCGTCGTGCTTTTCAATGGCGCTGTCAGCCGATCTGAGCCAGGCGGGCAACCCGCCCGAGGAGCTCCGGGTCAGCGCCAAGGTGACGCTCGACCAGCAGGACGGCGCGCCCACGGTGACGAGCTCCGAGGTCAACGTCAGCGGCCGGGTGCCGGGGCTCGATCAGGATGGGTTTGCCCGGGCCGCGGCCAAGGCCGGGCGCAACTGCCCGATCTCCCGCGCCCTGGGCGGCGTCGAGATCACGGTCGACGCCACGCTGGACTAGCCACCGCAGCCGCTAGGTGGCTGGCGCCCGGCGCAGCCGGCCAGAGCCCTGTCCGCGGTTCTGGGGAGGATCGGGCTGGACGGGACGCGCGAGCGCCCAGAAGATCATCAGCGCGGCGAACACCAGCATCCCGATGCCCGTCCACAGATTGATGTTGACGCCCGCCGCCTTGTGCTTGACATGGTCTGAGCCGAAGATTCCCAGCAGCGTGAGGATCACCCCGTAGACCACGAACAGGCTGCCGATCAGGCGCCGGATGTCGAACCGGTTCGCGGCCCGCGCGGCCGCGATCTCCTCCTCGTCACTCAGCTCGCTCTCCGGTGATGTGCCGGGAACGTCGAAGGGCTTGTCGGACGATGTCACATCGGCCTCCTAACACTAGGCGAAGATGATGTTGAGGGCTATCAACAGGGCGATCGCGACTCCTCCGAGGAGCACCGGCGAACGCCACCACAGTCGGTCCCGCTCGTCGTAGTTGACCTCGCGCTCCTCCTTGCGGGTCAAACCCCAGACGAGCCCGCGCAGCTCCTCGGTCGGCTTCGGAGGTGTGACCAGAGACACCACGACCAGGACCACGCCGTCGACGAGGAACGCGACGATCGCCTGCCAGAAGCTCGCGCTCAGCGCCGAGCCGAAGTGGAACACCGTGTGGTAGGCGTTGAGCCGGTTCACGCCGTAGGCGGCGATCGTGCCCGCCACCAGGCTGCAGAACCCTCCCCACGCGCTCGCGCGCCGCCAGAACATGGCGATGATGAACGTGGCGAACAGCGGCGCGTTGAAGATCGAGAACAGCGTCTGGATGTAATTCATGATGTTCGAGTAGCCCTTGGCGATGAACGCCGTGAACACCGAGATCAGGATCCCCGCCACCGTCACCAGACGACCCATTCTGAGGTAGTAACCGGCCTCCCGGTCCTTGGCGAAATAGGCCTGGATCAGGTCGTAGGTGACCACCGTGTTGAAGGCCGTGACATTGGCCGCCACGCCCGCCATGAACGCCGCCAGCAACCCGGTGACCGCGAGTCCCAGCATGCCCTCGGGGAGGTAGTTGCCGATCAGGTGCGGGATTGCGGTGTTGTACTGCAGGCCAACCGCCTTGCCGCCGAGCCCCTTGACGGTCAGCACCGCGATCAGCCCGGGGAGGATGATGATCGCGGGCAGGAAGATCTTGGGGTAGGCGCCGATCAGGGGCGTGCGGCGGGAGGCCGACATGTTGCGCGCCGACAGCGCGCGCTGAACCTCGGCGAAGTTCGTGGTCCAGTAGCCGAAGCTGAGCACGAAGCCCAGGCCGAACACCACACCCACCCAGTCCGACGCCAACGGATTGGTGACGTGATGGATTCCGAGTCCCTTCCAGGCATGCAGACCGGCGTTACCCAGCGGCTTGAACGCCTTGACCTTGTCCTCGAGGCCGTGGATGCCGCCGACCGCATGCAGCGCCACGATCGTCAGCGGCAGCAGTGCGGCAACGATCACGAAGAACTGCAGCACCTCGTTGTAGATCGCCGAGGTCAGGCCGCCCAGCGTGATGTAGACGAGCACCAGCGCCGCCGCGACCAGGATCGCGAGCGTCACGGACCAGCCCAGCAGCAGGTGAATGATCAGCGCCAGTGCGAACAGGTTCACGCCGCTGATCAGCACCGTTGCCACGGCAAACGTGCCGGCGTTGAACGCGTGGGCCGCCTCGCCGAACCGGAGCCGCAGGTACTCGGGGACCGAGCGCACCTTGGCGCCGTAGTAGAAGGGCATCATCACCAGCCCGAGGAACACCATCGCCGGCACCGCGCCCACCCAGTAGTAGTGGACGGCCGCGACGCCGTACTGAGCGCCGTTGGCCGCCTGCCCGAGGATCTCGAGCGCTCCCAGGTTCGCGGCGATGAACGCCAGGCCGGTGATCCACGCCGGCAGCGAGCGGCCGGAGAGGAAGAAGTCGAGGTCGGTCTTGATGAACAGCCGCGCCACGAACCCGATCCCGAGCACGACGACGAAGTAGATCCCCAGGATCAGGTAGTCGATCGCGCCGGGATGGAGCCTCAGCATGAGGTCCCTCCCCTCATGCCCGCAGAACTACCCCACCGGGTGCTCGATCATTCCCAGTCCCTGGATCTCAATCCGCACGCGATCGCCCGACTGGAGGAACCGCGGCGGATCGAGCCCCATCCCGACGCCGCTCGGAGTGCCGGTCAGGATCAGATCCCCGGGCGCCAGCGTGCACGTCTGGGAGATGAACTCAACCAGCTCCCGGCAGCCGAAGATCATGTCCGAGGTGCTGCTGTCCTGGCGCAGCTCGCCGTTGACCCAGGTGCGCAGTCTGAGATTGCCCGGATCGGGCACCTCGTCCGCCGTCGTGATCCAGGGTCCGAACGGGCAGAACGTGTCCGCGCCCTTGGCCCGCGTCCACTGTGGCTCACGCCCCTGCAGATCCCTGCCGGTCACGTCGTCCGCGATGCAGTAGCCGGCGATCCGCCCGCCGGATCCGAGCACGATCGTGAGCTCGCCCTCGTAGTCGAGCCGCCGCACTGCCTCCGGACAGATGATCGGGCCGCCCGGCGGCGCCGCCGAGCCACGAACCTTGACGAACACCACCGGCGCAGCCGGCCGCTGGCCACCGGTCTCGTCGATGTGCTCGGAGTAATTGAGGCCGATGGCGTAGATCGTGCCGGGCGCGATCGGCGCCAGCAGCTCGACCTCGCCGAGCGAGAAGTCGCCGAGCCGTTCGCCCGGCACGGCGCCCGTCTCGAGCACTGCTCGCATCGCGTCCCCGTCGCCGAACGCGACCACGCGCCCGTCGTCCACCAGCCCCGCCAACGTTCGATCCTCGCCGGGTGGCGTGAAGCGAGCGAGCCTCATCGACGCCGCAGCCTATCGGCCGCGCGGGCGCCGAGTCTGTCCGCGCCGAGGCTCAGGCGGGCGAGGCCACGTTGCTGGGCGCCTCGACGTGGGTCACCGGCAGGCCGAGTGCGCGGGTCTTGCTGACGAGATCGAGCTTCAGCCAGCGCGACACGCCGAGCGGGAGCGTGGAGATGATGATCTCGTCGTAGTGCCCGAGGTTGATCGCGTCGTGGATCGCCATCAGCGGCTCGGAGTCGCCGAGTGTGCCGGTCACCTCGTGACCCGCGGCCTCCGACAGTTTCGGCAGTGCGACCTCGAGGACGTGCTGAGCCTCGTCCTCTCCCGTGTCCTGCGGATCGACCACCTTGTGCATTCCGTGCGGCTGGCGCGGTACAACGAGCTGGAATTTCGCGGGGCTCTTGTGAGCGCGCTCCCGAACCGCATCGAGCAGTCCCTGGGTGGCCGCAGTCTGGTGTGCGACAACGAGGACGTGGGCCGGTTCTGACATGTACTCACCTCCGGCAGATGCTGCGTGGATAGGCCTCCCGAGTATTCCACCGCACCCTGCCCGGGGCAAGAAAGCGGGCGCGCCCTCAGGCCGCCCCAGCTTGCCTCAGGCCCCTCCCAGCCGTGGCACCTTCTGGTGCCGGGGCGGCGGATCGAGCCGGAGCAGCTCCGGCACGCTCACCAGCTGATAATGGCGCCGGCGCAGGCCGGTGATGATCTTGGGCAGCGCTGCCACCGTCTGACTGCGATCGCCTCCGCCGTCGTGCATGATCACGATCGCACCCGGCCGGGAATGGTCCAGGACGTTTCCGACGATCGCCCCCGTCCCGGGACGCCGCCAGTCCCCGGGGTCGATCGACCACAGGACCATCAGCATGTGCATCTGCCGCAGGACCGCGAAGGTCTGGGCGTTGAACGCTCCGTAGGGCGGTCTGAACAGGCGCGGAGAAGGCGCCCCCTGGCGCTCGATGCGCACAGCCGCGGTGCGCACCTGACCCCGCTGATCGGCGGCGGAGAGCCGGATCAGCCAGGCGTGGTTCTCGGTGTGGTCGCCGATCTGGAAGCCGTGCTTCAGCTCGTCGCGGAGCGCCGCGGAGAAGTAGTTGAGCTGCTGGCCGACGACGAAGAACGTGGCCGGCACGTGCATCCGGCTCAGCACGCGAACGATCGCCGGGGTATAGGGGCTGGGGCCGTCGTCGAAGGTCAGCGCGATCAGCCGCCGGCGATTCGTGCCGGCCGCTACGAACGGCGTGTAGCGCAGGGTCGAGTCGACCGACCGATACTGGTCGTCGCGCGCCCGGCGGCTGGGCCCGGCGCTGTACTCAGGTCTGATCGCCGGTGGATGCGGCCCAGACGGGGTGGAGGCCGTGCGCACGGCGGCGCCGCCGCCCCCGATGCCGGTCGCGGTGGTCACGATCGCCCCCAGCGCGAAGCCGGTCAGCAGCGCCAGCAGCGCCACCAATGCCGATAGCGGGCCGCGGCGACGCGAGCGCCGTCGCGTGGCGCCGCCGTCATACAGGCGCGGCAGCGTTCCGTACGGCCGGGTTGGACGTCGCCCGCTCATCCCTGTCGGGACAGCCTCACCGCAGCTGTTCTGCCAGCGTGGTCGCGCCCATGTGTGCGATCGCCTGGATCGAGATCTGGGGATTGACCCCGGAGGCGGTGGGAAACGCTGAGCCGTCGAACACATACAGATCCCGGACGTCCCACGTCTGCGCCGTCGGGTCGCAGGCGGACGTAGCGGGCGAGCCCCCCATGCGCGCGGAGCCCATGATGTGGAATGACCCAAGGTGAAGCTGACCGGCGCCGTATCCCGCTGCGTCGGCGTCGGCCATGAACTGCGCACGACCGCGACCGTTTCTGGGCTGATACGCCACCAGCTTGGCCTGTGAGGAGAAGATCCGGCGGGCCCCCGCTGCCTCCAAGATCTGCGCCGCGCCGTCGATTCCGGTTCGCAGATGTGCCGTGTCGAACGGCGACAGCTTGTAACGCACGATCGGCTCGCCGTCGCGGCCGACGCGCACCTCGCCGCCATCGCGGTCACGCAGCAGGATGCCGATCGGCGACAAGTTCGACAGCCCCTCCATCAGCGAGAAGTGCTCGTGGGCACCTCGCCAGGGCGCGAACGCGATGAACAGGTGGGGGTGGTTGGCGGCGGTCTCGTACATCAGGCCGTAACCGTCGTCGAGGTCGCGGTGCTCATCGGAATACAGCGCCTGCATCACGCCCTCCCAGGGCTTCAGCTCCTCATCGAACAGCCCCCACACGGCGGTCGCTGGATGCAGTCTCAGGTGTTTGCCGATGTTGGGGTTGCGCAGCCCGGAGCGCTTCAGCAGTGCCGGGGTGTGGATCGCGCCGCAGGCCGCCACCACCGCCCGGGCCCGGATAGTCACGCTATGGCCCTCGACCGTCCGTCCCACGATCCCGCGCGCGGCCCCGCCTTCGATCAGCACGCGATCGACCTTGGTCCGCACAATCAGCCGGGATCCAGACGCGTTGGCGTCCGCCAGCCAGGTCTTCACCACGGACTGCTTGGCGCCCACGCGGCAGCCCAGCCCGCAGTAGCCGCACTCCTTGCCCTGAGCGCAGTGGCGTACACCACGCGGCATCGCGTCGACCCGCCAGCCCAGCTTCACGCATCCCTCCTGCAGCTTCTGCTCGCGCGTGGAGGGCTCGTTGTGCTCCTGGTTCACCCCCAGCCGATCGCACACCGCGTCGAGACTGGCCGTGTACTGCTCGGAGGCGAACTCGGGCACGCCGTGGGCGGCCCACTCGGCTCGGACGGCATCGGGCGTGCGGAACGAGGTCGAGTAGTTGACGACCGTGCCGCCGCCCAGGCACGACCCGGCCAGGAGCCCCACGCTCTGATCGTGGCTGGCCTGGGGCGCTCCCATGTAGAAGCGGGTCAAGGCGCCCAGCTCCGAGCCGTCGAAGTCCTGGTCGTCGTAGTAGTCGCCGCTCTCGATCACGATCACGTCCAGGCCGGCCCGGGCCAGCACACCGGCGGCCGCCCCTCCCCCGGCGCCCGAGCCGACGATCACCACATCGCACTCAAGCCTGGTGTCGCGCTCCACCGGTGTCAGCTTCAGGGCCTTGGCGGGCGCGTCGGGCAGCGGGCCGAGCGGACCGGCGTAGCCGATCGCGTCCCACACCGGGTTGCGCCCGCCATCCGGACCAGCCAGCATGTAATAGAACAGCAGGGTCCCCTTGCGCAGCGCCTGGAACACTGCCCGCCGTTGTGGCAGGCGTGAATCCGCCCACGACAGCAGCAGCCGCTCGCGCTCGGCGACGGGCAGCTGACTGAACCGCTTCAGCCCCGCGCCGCCGAGCGCGCCCAGGGCGGGCGTGTCCCACAGCGACAGCAGGGCTGCCAGCTGCTTGCGCTCGGACGCCCGAGGGTTGAGCGCCACCGCGTCAGCCAGCGCGTCGGCGACGCCCAGGTCGCGAGCGCTGGGCACGCCATCCCCAGACGGACAGAACGCAGCGCAGATGTCCTCCATTGCTTGTCGCTGACGTGGGCTCAAGTTCATCCGGGCGACCTCTCAGAGCAGTTTGGGTTCTCCACCCCGCGGTCCAATCCTGGCAGCCCGGGCGCGGCTCCCGCAAGCTCGCACGCTTGCTACCAGAGCCGGTACTCGCCACGCGCCGCCACCACCGCCGCGCCTCCGACGAGCACCTTCTCGACCCGCGCAGCCGATCCGAGCACTCGGGCCTGAAGCACCGATGGGCGAGCGATCTCCTCACCCTGACGGATCTCGAGCTCCTGACCGAACCCGATCCATCCGTGGCGGGCGAGATGCAGCGCCAGCGGGCCCGCGGCCGAGCCGGTGGCTGGATCCTCGGCGACGCCGAGCCCGGGACCGAACATGCGCGACTTCACCCGGGCTCCGTCTCGGGCAAAGCAGCTCACGCCGAGCGGCCCCAAGCGGGCCAGCGCGCCCAGGTCGGGCTCCAGCGCGGCGACCGCCGAGGCATCGCCGAGCGCGACATACACATGGCGAGGCCCGTTGCTGTAGACCTCCACCGGCAGCTCCGAGCCAGACACACCCAGCGCGGAGAGCAGCTCAGCGGTTGGCCCGAACGGCTCGAAGCTGGGGATCGGTTGCTCCATTTCGCCGTACACGATCTGCCCGTCGCGCCGCTGCAGCGAGATCGGCACCACCCCGGCGGCAGTCCGCAACCGCACTCGCTCAAGGCCGAGTCGATCCCCGACCACGAACGCGCTGCCGAGCGTTGGGTGTCCCGCGAAGGGAAGCTCGGCCACCGGGGTGAAGATCCTCGCCCGCGCGTCGGCCTCAGGATCGCCCGGGAGCAGGAATACCGTCTCCGAGAGGTTGAGCTCACGCGCCGCCGGCTGCATCAGCCGTTCGGGCACATCATCGCCATCGAGAAACACTGCCAGCTGGTTGCCGCGCAACACGGCATCGCTGAACACGTCCAGAATCAGGTAGGGGTGGAAGCTCACGCTGACTTGGCGCCGACATCGTCGGCCATCTGGAGCAGTGTCGTGACTGTGTTCCAGTTGCGAGCCGTGGCTGTCACCCCCAGCCCCCGACCGGCCAGCGCGGTCCACAGCTTCGACCGCGCCACGCCGTCCGGGTGATACGCGTAGACCTCGCGGCCCACCGCCACCAGCTCCTCGGTATCGGCCTTCAGCGGAGTCAGCTTGTCGAGCACCCCGGCCGGGAGCTTGGCGGACAGGAAGCTCACCTGATAGCGCTTGGGATTCGTCGCGATCTGAGCCAACGGATTGCGCTTGACCACCTTGGCCAGCTCGTCCCGGGTCCGGGCAATGACCTCTATCTCCAGGCCGAATTCCGTGGCCAGCAGGTGCCGGCACTCGCGTTCCAGCTGCGCGGCGGCCTTGGAGCTCGACAGCACGATGTTGCCGCTCTGCACGTAGGTGCGCACGTCGGCGAAGCCGGCTTCGGTCAGCGACCTGCGCAGAGCGGGCATCGCCACCCGGTTGCGCGGCCCCAGGTTGATGCCGCGCAGCAGAACGATCCGGCGTGCCATCGGTTGTCCCGAGCCTACCTGGATCGGCCGCGGCTCAGAACAACGCCTCCTGACCGGTGAGAGCGCCGCCATGCCGACCGCCGGGAGCGGGTTGGCCGAGCGCCGAAGCGACGTCACGCGCGATCGCAATCTCCGAGCGAGAGGCCACGATCGGCTGCTCGATGCCCTCGACGTGCACGAGCGTGCGCCGGCCGTCGCCTCGCTCGTTCCCCTCTAGCGGGACCAGCGCGTACACCCGGTCGGCGCGGACGAACTTGCCGTAGCCGAGCGGAACCAGCGGCAAGGAACGCGCCATGACCCGGCCCTAGCCGGCCTCCCAGGCCGCGGCTCCCCCGGCGAGATCGCCTACGCTGTCAAAGCCACGCGCCCGGAGGAGGCTGGCCGCGATCGCCGAGCGGTACCCGCTGGAGCAGTACGGGATCAGCTGCCGATCGCGGGGCAGCTCGCTGAGCTGGCCATCCAGGTGACCCAAGGGGAGGTTGACCGCCCCGTCGATCAGGTTGCCGGCTGACTCGGACTCGGTGCGGACGTCCAGCAGCAGGGGAGGATCCGGATCGGCCAGCCGCTCGGCCACCGCTCGGGGGGCCAGCCGCTCGACTTGGTCCACCAGCTCGGGGTGCCCTGCCAGCGATGCCATGCCGCCGCTCAGGTACCCCTCGACGCGATCGAATCCGATCCGCCCCAGCCGGACGATTGACTCCTGCTCGCGTCCGGGATCGGCCACGATCGCCAGGGGGCGGTCGGTGGAGATCAGCGTGCCGCACCAGGTCGCGTAGCGTCCGTCCAAGCCGATGTTGAGCGCTCCTCGCAGATGCGCGGCCTCAAACTGCTCGGCCGGCCGGGTGTCGAGCACCTCCGCCCCTGAGCGCTGAAGCTCGAGTAGTTCCTCTACCGACAGCGGCCGAAGCTCCCGCTCCAGCTGCTCCGACAACGTCGGGCGTTCCTGAGCATTCAGTACCGCGTCGTACTCAAAGTACGCCGGCGCGTCCGGCTGATCGGCGGTCACGATCCGGACGAACTCCGCCCGGCCCATCGGTGCCAGTGCGTAATTGAACGTCCGCTGCTCCCCGATCGTCGAGAACGTCTCGCTGCCCAGGCTTCGCCCGCACAGCGTGCCGGGGCCGTGGGCCGGGTACACGAGCGTCGTGTCGGGCAGCGTCATCAGCTTGTCGCGCAGCGAGTCGTACAGCATGGAGCCGAGCTCCTCGGCGCTCCACCCCAGGCCCGCCCGCAGATCCGGGCGGCCGACGTCGCCCACGAACAGCGTGTCCCCGGTCAGCACGGCGTAGGGCGCGGTCGCGTCCTGGCGCTGGTCATAGACCACCAGCGAGATCGACTCAGGCGAGTGGCCGGGCGTCTCGAGCACCTCGATCCGGACGCCGTCGCCGAGCCTTACCGCCGTGCCGTCGGCGGCCGGCTCGAACTCGTACTCGGTCTCTGCGCGAGCCCCGAGATGGATCGCCGCTCCGGTGCGATCTCGCAGCTCGAGGTGGCCGGCGAGGAAATCGGCGTGCAGGTGAGTGAGGAACACATGCTCGATCCGGCAGCCCGCTTTCTCCGCCGCCTCCAGATACCGGCCCACGTCACGCTGTGGATCGACCACGGCGGCCAGGCCGCTCTCCTCGTCCGCGATGAAGTACGACGCATGCGCCAGACAGCCCAGATAGTGCTGCTCGAGGATCACGGCCCGGCCCCCGCAAGCTTCTAGGAGCCGACCTTCTCCTTGTCCGGATCGGGCACGATCCGGATGTAGGGCTTGGGTGCCTTCCACTCCCCGAAGATCTCCCTGGCCTGCTCATCGTTGACCGATCCGGCGATGATCACGTCCTCGCCCGGGTTCCAGTTCACCGGAGTGGCCACCTTGTGCTCGGAGGTCCGCTGAAGCGAATCGATCACCCGGACCACTTCGTCGAAGTTGCGGCCGGTGGTCATCGGATAGACGAGAATCAGCTTGATCTTCTTGTCGGGGCCGACAACGAACACGTTGCGGACAGTCTGATTGTCAGCCGGCGTGCGCACCACAGCATCGCCCTCGACCTCGGCTCCCAGCATCCCGTACGCCTTGGCGACCTGGAAATCATGGTCGGCGATGATCGGATAGTTCGGAGCCGTGCCCTGGGTCTCCTCGATGTCCTTCGCCCACTCCTCATGCCGTTCCATGGGGTCAACGGACAGACCGATGATCTTCACGCCCCGGCGATCGAACTCGGGCTTGATCTTGGCCATATAACCGAGCTCGGTGGTGCAGATCGGAGTGAAGTCCTTGGGGTGTGAGAACAACACCGCCCAGGAGTCCCCAAGCCAGTCATGGAAATGGATGCGACCTTCGGTCGTGTCGGCCTCGAAATCCGGTGCCGTATCGCCGATCTGAAGAAGCGCCATGTTTATTTCCCTTCGTTTGTGCTCGAGTGCCCCGGCGAGGCGAACCTACTCCCCGCCGGAGGCCCAATCAAGCTCAGTTCCCTTATCGAATTTGTATCCAAGTATTGTGGCCAGTCGGTGTTCGAGCGCATCCGCGAGCGTCCGTCTCACGGCGCCCTGCTCGAAGCGCTCCACCAGCGCGGCCAGGAATCCCTCGATCACCAGCCGCTTAGCGACCTCCTCGGGGAGGCCGTGGGAGCGCAGGTAGAAGAGCTGCTCGGGGTCGACCTGGGCCACCGCGGCCGCATGCGTGCAGCGCACGTCGTTGGCCTGGATCTCGAGCCCCGGGATCGCGTCGGCGTGGGCGCGCTTGGAGATCAGCAGGTTCCGAGATTCCTGGAACGCGTCGGTCTTCTGGGCGCCCGGGTCGACGATGATGTTGCCCTTCCACACGGCCGTCGATCGGCCCTGGAGCACGCCTCGGAACGCCAGATCCGAAGTCGTGTTGGGGGCGGCGTGCTCCTGGGTGGTGTCGAAGTCGATGTGCTGGCGTGCGTGAGTCGCGTAGGCACCGGTGACCCGAGCGTCCGCGCCGGGCCCCACCAGCCGCGTCTCCATCCGCACCCGGCCGCGAGCCGAGCCGAAGCCCAGCGCGACCCAGTCCAGCGAGGCGTCGCGCGCCACCTGCGCCCGCTGGGCGCCGAAGATCCAGGAGCGCTCGGACAGCGTCTGGCCACACACGTATCGCAAATGGGCGTTGTCCGACACGATCAACTCCGTGACGACGTTGAACACGCCGTCCTGATCGTCGCCGAGGTACTGCTCGAACACCTCCGCCTTCGCTCCCGCCTCGAGCACGACGAGCGTCCGAGGGTGCAGGATCGTGCCATCCGCTCCCTGCACCGTTCGACACCCGATCGGCTCGGGGACCACGACGCCGGCCGGGACGTACACGAACCAGCCGGAGAAGGGCTCGGCGTCGGCATTCAGGGCGGTGAAGAGATCGTCGGGGGTGACGAGGCTCCCGAGATGTCGCTCGACGAGCTCGCGGTGTTCCTCGAACGCCTCGCGTATCGGCAAGGCGATGACGCCCTCGGGCAGCTCGGTGGGAAGGTCAAGTTCGAACAGCGGCTCGCCGGCCGGGCCGATGCCGATCGTCTGCGCGGAGGCGAACCGATCAAGCTCGAGGGCGGAAAGGTCCGTGAACTCCCAGCCGGGGCGACCCTTGAATGTCGGGAGCTCGAGCGCCGGCGCAGGACTAGCCAATCGAGCCCTCCATCTGCAGCTCGATCAGCCGGTTCATCTCGACCGCGTACTCCATCGGCAGCTCCTTGGTGATCGGCTCGATGAACCCGTTAACGATCAGCTTCGACGCCTCGTCCTCGGGAATCCCGTGCGACATCAGGTAGAACAGCTGATCGTCGCCCACCTTCGAGACGGTCGCCTCATGGCCGACATTGACGTCGTCCTCGCCGATCCGGATCGTGGGATACGTGTCTGAGCGCGACTCCTCGTCGAGCAGCAGCGCGTCGCACACCACCTTCGAGCGAGCCCCATGGGCGCCCTTGGCGATCTCCAGCAGACCGCGATATGAGCCGCGCCCGCCGTCCTTGGAGATCGACTTGGCGAAGATGTTGGAGGTGGTGTGGGGCGCCGCGTGGATGATCTTGCCGCCCGCGTCCTGGTGCTGGCCCTTGCCGGCGAACGCGATGGACAGGATCTCCCCGTGCGCCCGCTCGCCCAGCAGGTACACGCTCGGGTACTTCATCGTCAGGCGCGAGCCCAGGTTGCAGTCCACCCATTCGACCGTCGCGTCCGCCTGCGCCACCGCCCGCTTGGTGACCAGGTTGAACACGTTCGTCGACCAGTTCTGCACCGTCGTGTAGCGGATCCGCGCGCCGGGCTTGGCGATCAGCTCCACCACGGCAGAGTGCAGCGAGCTCGACGAGTACGTGGGCGCCGTGCAGCCCTCGACGTAATGCACGTAGGCGCCCTCGTCGGCGATGATCAGCGTCCGCTCGAACTGACCCATCGATTCGGTGTTGATGCGGAAGTAGGCCTGCAGAGGCATCTCGACGTGCACGCCCGGCGGCACGTACACGAACGAGCCACCCGACCACACGGACGAGTTCAGCGCCGCCAGCTTGTTGTCGTTCGGCGGGATCACGGTCGCGAAGTACTCACGCACCAGGTCCTCGTGGTCGCGCAGGCCGGAATCCATGTCCTTGAAGATCACGCCCTGCTTCTCGAGGTCCTCGCGGACCTGGTGGTAGACGACCTCGGACTCGTACTGCGCGCCCACCCCGGACAGGAACTTGCGCTCCGCCTCGGGGATGCCGAGCCGATCGAAGGTCTTCTTCACGTCCTCCGGGACGTCATCCCACGAGCGCTCGGCTCGCTCAGAGGCGCGGACGAAGTAGTGGATGTCGTCGTAGTCCACCTCGGCGAGCATCGGCGAGCCCCAGGTCGGCTGGGGCCGGGCCAGGAAGTGATCGAGCGCCTTGAGCCGGAACTCGCGCATCCACCGCGGCTCGGACTTGAACTCGGAGATCTTCTCCACGATCTCGCGGCTCAGGCCCTTGGGCGCCTTGTACAGGTAGTTCTCGGCATCGTGGAAGCCGTAGCGCTCCGTGTAATCGGCGTTGATGCCGCGCAGCTGGTCGTTCTCGGTCAGGACGGGGGGCACTGTCTCGCGGGTAGCCACTACTCCACCTCCAACTTGATCGTCTCGTCTTCGATGAGCACCGGGAAGGTGTCCACCGGTACGTATGCGGGCAGGCTCAGCGGCTTGCCGGTCTTGAGATCGAACACCGAGCCGTGGCGCGGGCATTCGACGGTGCACTTGTCCTGATCGAGCTCGCCCTCCACCAGCGTTCCATTGTCATGCGAACAGCGGTCCTCGATCGCGTACACGGCCCCCGAGCAGTTGAACACGCCGATCTCCAGATCCTCCCACTCGACCAGGCGCATCTCGCCCGGGGTGAGCTCTTCAATGGGACAGACTTCGATCAGGGGCGGCACGTGCTGAGAACTCCTAGCGGAATGATCGGATTTCTCTGAAGATCATAGCGGTGTCGGCCCAGTTCCCGTGCCCGGGGCCACGCGGACGACTCCAAGCCGCGCGCGGGTGGCGGCGGCGTCTGCGGCCTGGCCGGCGGTTGGTGGTCCTAGAGCGGCGGTCTGGTGCCCTCGGCCGCCGTGTTGCTCTCCGGCGTCTCGGGCTCCCAGTCGACCGCGTGACCCAGGCTGGCGCTCTTGAGCACCTTGAGCGACAGCAGCGCGCACTTCATCCGCGTGGCCGAGATATCGATCCCGAGCAGATCCAGGATGAATGAGCGATCCAGGGCCAGCAGCTGATCGACGTTCATCCCCTTGACCTCATCCGAGGCCATCGATGCCGCCGCCTGCGAGATCGCGCAGCCATGGCCCGAGAACCGAACCTCCTCGATCCGGCCCTCGTCGTCGACCGCCAGCTGCACGCGCAGCTCATCCCCGCACAGCGGGTTCAGATCGTTCGCCTCCAGATCGGCGCCCTCCAGCTCGCCCCAGTTGTGGGGGTGCTTGTAGTGATCGAGGATGTTGTCGCGATACAGGTCGTCCACTCCGGAAGAGCGTAGCGTCGGGGGGAGCCGGAGGGTCGTAGCGCGCCGGAGGCCACGGCCGGCCGGAATGGTGGATCTCGATGGCGCCGGAGTCGCCATGTGCACCTTTCCGGCCGGCGGGGCCGGGTTCGTGCCAATCGGCGCCCGCCACCGACCGACTTTCTCGTTGCCGCACTGTCGGCGTGGCCGTCGAGCGCCCGCGCCGTCGTGGCGGTCGTTCGGTGCCGGGAGTGAGCAACGGGTGAACAACGTGCCAAGCGACCCCGGTCGCACCCGTCCGCGGCACCTTTGCCATGCCCCACATGGTCAACGTGCCACGGCAGCCGCGCGGCGGGGCCAGTGGCACGTTATGCCGGGCGGCCGGCCTCGCCCCCGGCCCGCCAGGCCTCGCCCCCCAGGCCTCGCCTCCAGCACCGGCCCAGGCACCATCCCCAGCACCGCCGTCCCCGCCTGGTGGCGACACCAACGCCCACCCCGGCTGCTAAACTAATGCTTGCCAGCAAGCAAGTATCTCTCCAAGCAACAACACCTCATGCCCTCCAAGCAACAACACCTCATGCCCTCCAAGCAACAACACCTCATGCCCTCCAAGCAACAACACCTCATGCCCACCGCCATCCTCCTTCCCGAGACCGATACAGACGCCGACACCGCGTCCAGCCTCCGGCCCTTGATCGGCCGCCTCAGCCGGCGCCTGCGGCCAACCTTCGCGGGCGCCGCCGCAGGTCTCACGCCAACTCGCACCACGGTGCTGTTGCAGGTCGTGCGGGAAGGGCCAATCAGGCTCTCGGATCTGGCCGCCTCTGAATCCCTGAACCCGACGATGCTCTCGCGGGTCGTGTCGCAGCTGTGCGACGCCGGGCTGCTCGAGCGCTCCAGCGATGCGGGTGACCGGCGGGCGGCCTGGGTGGACGCAACCCCCAAGGGCCATCGCCTCGCCGAGCGCATGCGCCGCGAGCGCACCGATGCCCTGAATCTCGCCCTGGCCACGCTCGGCGACCGTGACCGGCGCCACATCGAGAAGGCTCTGCCGGCGCTCGCCCAGCTGGCCGAGGCGCTGCGGGAGCGACCCGAGTGACGCGTGTCGTCCGCGCCGGCCGCGTCACCTTCGCCGCCCTCTCGGTCCCGAACTATCGCCGCTACTACGGCGGCCAGGCGATTTCGCTGATCGGGACCTGGATGCAGATGACGGCCCAGGCCTGGCTGGTGCTGAGCCTGACCCACTCGAGCACCGCGCTCGGCGTCGTGGTCGCGCTCCAGACCCTACCCGTGCTGTTGCTCGCCCCCTACGGCGGCGTGATCGCCGATCGGGTGGACAAGCGCCGGACGATGGTCGCGCTCCAGAGCGCGATGGGAATCCAGGCGCTGATCCTCGGCATCCTCACGCTCACCCACTCCATCCATGTGTGGCAGATCGGCGTGCTGGCGCTGCTGCTCGGCGTCAACAACGCCTTTGAGAACCCGGCGCGGCAGTCGTTCATGCTCGAGATGGTCGGCTCCGAGCACCTGCGCAACGCGGTCAGCCTCAACTCCGTGCTGGTCAACGTGGCGCGCACGCTTGGCCCGGCGGTGGCCGGGCTGATGATCGCCAGCGTCGGCGAGGGGTGGTGCTTCCTGGCCAACGCCGCCAGCTTCGTCGCCGTGGTCGCCTCGCTGATCACGTTGGACCGCGCCGAGCTAAGCCCCACCAAGCCGACCCCCCGGGCGAGGGGCCAGCTCCGTGAGGGCCTTCGGTATGTACGCCGGACCCCGGAGCTCGCCCTGCCGCTGCTGATGATGGGGGTGGTCGGATGCCTCACCTACGAGTTCCAGGTGTCGCTGCCGGTGATGGCCAGCCGAGGCCTCCAGGTCGGTGCCGCCGGCTTCGGCTTCATGACCGCGGCGATGGGCGTTGGGGCGGTGACGGGCGGGCTGCTGGTGGCGGCCAGGGGCAAGACCGGACTGCGACCGCTGGTGCTCGCGGCGTTCGGGTTCGGGCTGGCGATGACGCTGGCCACGGCGGCGCCGAACCTGGGGGTCGAGCTGGTGGCGCTCGCCCTCGCCGGCGGGGCGAGCATCTCGTTCATGGCCACCGGTAACTCGACGCTGCAGCTGAACTCCGCGCCCGCCATGCGCGGGCGGGTGATGTCGCTGTGGTTCGTCGCCTTCCAGGGTTCGACCCCAATTGGCGGCCCGATCGTGGGCTGGGCCATGGGCGTGCTCGGGGCGCGCGCCGGACTCGGTCTGGGCGCCATCACCTGTCTGGTGGTGGCGACCGCCGGCCTGTTCGCGCTCCGGAGCACAACCGCCGCCAAAACTGACGGCCCCAGATCAGTCGAGTTGCAGGACGCGTCGGACCGTGCGCAGTCCGTCGATCAGCCGCTCCACGTCGCCGAGCGTGTTGTGCACCGCGAACGACGCGCGGGTCGTCGCGCTCACCCCCAGGCGGCGCATCAGCGGTTGCGCGCAGTGGTGACCGGCGCGAACGCACACGCCGAGCCGTCCGAGGATCTCACCGATGTCATGGGGGTGCGCCCCCTCGAGCGAGAACGAGACCAGCGCGCCACGATCCGACGCGGTGAGCGGACCGTTGATCACCAGACCGGGAATCTCTGAGCCCAGGCGCTGCAGGGTCTCGGCCACCAGCGCCTCCTCGTGCGCCCGGATCTCGGCGATCCCAATCGCGCGGATCCAGTCCACGGCGGCACCGAGCCCGATTGCCTCCGCAATCTGTGACGTGCCGGCTTCGAACTTCCACGGCAGGTCGGTCCAGGTCGATTCGTTGGCGGCCACGGTGCGGATCATGTGCCCGCCGCCGATGAACGGGGGCATGTCCTCCAGCAGCGCGCGGCGGCCGTGCAGCACCCCGATACCGGTGGGGCCGTAGGCCTTGTGCCCGGTCCAGACGTAGAAGTCCGCGTCCAGCGCCGTCAAATCCACCGGCATCTGCGGTACCGCCTGGGTCCCGTCGATCAGCACCACGGCGCCCGCATCGTGCGCGCGGGCGATCAGCGAGGCCACCGGGTTCACTGTCCCGACCACGTTCGAGACGTGGACCAGCGCCACCAGCCTGGGCTCGCGAGCCATCAGCGCATCGAACGCGTCCTGGTCCAGCCGGCCGTCGTCGAGCACCGGCACGTACGCCAGCTCGGCCTCGCGATCCTGGCACAGGATCTGCCACGGCACGATGTTTGAGTGGTGCTCCATCTCGGTCAGCACCACAAGGTCCCCGCGCTGCACGCTGACCCGGCCCCAGGTGTACGCCACCAGGTTGATCGCGGCCGTGGCGTTGGCCGTGAACACGGTCTCCTCCGGCGTCGACCCTAGCCATTCCGCGATCCGTCGGCGGGCGCCCTCATACAGCTCGGTCGCTTCGACCGCCAGCGGGTACACGCCACGATGGATCGACGCGCGCGACTCGGTGTAATAGCGCGTCATCGCGTCGATCACCGGTTGCGGCGTCTGCGACGTCGCGCTCGAGTCCAGGTAGGTCAGCGGATGCCCGTCGAACTCCCGGCGCAGGACCGGGAACTCGGAGGCGAGCGCCGGCAGTCCCGCGGTCGCCGTCACGGAAGGGTCTCCTCCGCGGGGCATCCAGCCCCGCGGTCCGATGAGGTCGTTCGGCCTCCGGCCTCTGTTGACCGGTCGCGGCTCACGCCGCGACCTCGTCCGTGATCCACCCGTACCCGCGGGCCTCGAGCTCGTCGACCAGCTCCGGGCCGCCCTCGCGGACGATCCGGCCCTGGTACATGACATGCACGTGACTGGGCTCCACCAGGTGCAGGATCCGCTGGTAGTGGGTGATGATCAGCACGCCCATGTCCGGTCCGGCGACCGCGTTGACACCCGCTGCCACCACCCGCAGCGCGTCGATGTCAAGCCCCGAGTCGGTCTCGTCCAGGATGGCCAGCTCGGGCCGCTGGAGCGCGAGCTGCAGAATCTCCATCCGCTTCTTCTCTCCCCCGGAGAAGCCCTCGTTCAGGTAGCGGCTGGAGAACTCCTTGGGCACGTTGGTCAGCTCCATCGCGGCCTCGACGGTCTGGCGGAAGTCGCGCAGCGCGATCGGTTCCTGACCGTCCGCTCCCCGGTGCGCATTCATCACGGTGCGGAGGTACTTGGCGACCGTCACGCCGGGCACCGACACCGGATACTGGAATGCCATGAACAGCCCCAGACGGGACCGCTCGTCGGGGTCAGCCTCGGTGATGTCCTGGCCCCGGAACAGGATCTGGCCGTCGGTCACTTCGAGTCCCGGATGACCCATCACCGCATTGGCCAGCGTCGACTTGCCGGAGCCGTTGGGTCCCATCAGGGCGTGAATCTCGCCCCGGCCGACGCTCAGCTCGACGCCCCGGAGGATGTCCTTGTCGCCAGCGCGGACGTGAAGGTTTCGGATTTCTAGATCTGCCATCTCAGCTTTCAGTTGGGTCGTTCAGGCAGCTGCGGTGGGGACACGTTCGTTGCGACGCGAGAACTCGACCAGGTCGGCCAGCGTCGTGGTCTGCAGCGAGCGGATGATCCCGCCCTGCACGCGCGTCCACAGCAGCTTGGTCGCGCAGTTGCGCCCCGCATCGGGTTGGTGCGAGCACAGCACGCGCTCGGTGTGGTCGTGCACGAAGCACTCCATCGGCGCGATCGCGCCCTCGAGTGATTGCACCACCTCGTCCATCGAGATCTCCTCCGCCGGGCGGGACAGCCAGTAGCCGCCGTGGGCGCCGCGGGCGCTCATTACCAGACCCGCCTTGCGCAGCCGCGCGACGACCTGCTCCAGATACGCCAGCGGCAGTCCCTCGGCGTCGGCGATCGCCTTCAGGCTGGTCGGCTGCTCGGGCGACTGGCGCCCCAGCTCGACCATCAATCGCACGCCGTACTCGGCCTTTGAGGAGAAGATCATGGCTAAATCCTACCAGGGCGGTAGGTTATTTATAGGGCCCGGCAGACGCCGGGCCTTGGATTTGTGCCTCCGTGCCCACCGGTTTCGCCTAGGATGCTGGCAACGGAACCTCCCACCCGGGGCAAAGAAAGCGCGACTGCAGTGGCAGCGCATGAAGGCGCGGCCGAGGCGCGTCGGCACAACTAGCAGCGAGGATATGGTCGAGCTGATAGAGCGAGCAGCGACACACACGCTGGCCAGCCCAGCCGATGTCGGGTCCGTGGCTGCCGCCGCCCGAGAACAGGGCCGGCTGGGGATCGACACCGAGTTCATGTCCGAGGGCCGCTACCGGGCGCTGCTGTGCCTGGTCCAGATCGCCGTCGACGATCCGGCCTCGCCTTCCGGCTTCCGAATCATCCTGATCGACTCGCTCGACGAGGTCGGCACGGGGCCGCTGGCGCAACTGCTGGCGGATCCGGACATCGAGGTCGTGCTGCACGCCGGCCGCCAGGACGTCGCGATCCTGCGTCGCGCCTGGGCCACCGAGGTGACCAACGTGTTCGACACCCAGCTCGCCGCCGGCTTTGCCGGCGCCAGCGCGCAGGCCGGGTACGGCAACCTGCTCGGCTCGGTGCTCGGCCGGCGCGTAGGCAAGACGGCGAGCTACACCCGCTGGGATGCGCGGCCACTGACCACCGAGCAGCTGAGCTACGCGGCCGAGGACGTGGCCCACCTGCTGGAGCTGGCCGATGAGCTCCAGCGCCGTCTGCGGGAGAGCTCTCGGCTGACCTGGGCGCGAGAGGAGTGCCGCCGGCTGGAATCCGCCACCGACGAGCGCGACCCCGAGACCGCGTGGGAGCGGCTGCCCCGAGTCGGGCAACTCGACCCCCGCGCCCGCGCCGTGGCCCAGCGGCTGGCCGCGTGGCGCGAGCGCACCGCGTCGGCTGAGGATCGTCCCGTCGGCTCGGTGCTGTCCGATCCGACGCTGGTCGAGCTCGCCAAGCGCCAGCCCTCCGACGTGCGCGGCCTCGAGCACATCCGCGGCATTCACCCGTCCGGTATCCGGCGGCGGGGCGACGACATCCTGGCGGCGATCGCGTCCGGGCTTCAGGCACCGCCGATTCCCCGCGACGAGCCACGCGGCCGCTCGGATCCGGCCGACGCCCCAATGATCGCACTGGCGGAGGCGCTGCTCCGGGCGCGGGCGCTCGAGGCCGGGCTGGCCTACGAGCTGATCGCGTCTCGCAGCGAGCTGGAGCAGATTGTCGGCGCCGCGCGTCGGTCCGAACCGGAGCCAGACGTCCGCACGCTGGCCGGCTGGCGCCGCGAGCTGGTGGGCGCCGATCTGCGGGACCTGCTGGCCGGCAACAGCGCGATCTCGGTAGGGGCTCGGCGCAGGCTCGTGCTGCGCCCCGCATCAGGATGAATCGCCAGCCTCGAGCAACATACTGATCGCCGGGGCGTGCGCGAACATCGCCCGGGACAGGGCGACCGCGATCGGCCGCGGGCGGTGGATGAAGCCGAGATCGATTTCTCGCAGATCGTCATAGGCCGTGGCGTAGGTGACCCGGAGCTTGTGACCGGGCGACTCCGCAGCGTTCTGGTTGTCCGTGTCTCCGCCGATGCCGCGCCAACCGGCGGCGTGGACCCACTTGTGCTCCGCCTTCTCCAAGGCGTTTGAGTCCCGGTACAGGGGATCGACCACCACCAGCTCCAGTGCGCAGAACGCATTCGCGCCGCGATCGCACTGCTTGACCTGGGTCGCGATCTTGGCGCCGGGCACCAGCGGCAGCTGCTCCAGGGACAGGTCGCGCTTCGTCCCCTGCCCGCAGCCCGCCACTCCCGCGATCAGCGCCATCACCGCCGCCAGGCTTAGTCTTCGGACCGTCATGGGTAGCAGCGCAAGCGTAGCCGAGCTCCCAGGCTGGGCCGGGGCGCTGCTCAGGCAGTCGCGTGTCGCCCGGCTCGGACTCACCGACGACTCCGGCGCTCCGCGCGTGCTCCCGGTCACCTACGCAATCGCCGACGAGACGCTGGTCAGCGCGATCGACCGCAAGCCCAAACAGGTGGCCGGCACGGCCCTGGCCCGCGTGCGCTGGCTTGAGGCCCGGCCGCGGGCGGCGCTCACGGTCGACCGCTACGACGACGATTGGACCGCGTTGGCGTGGGTCCAGGCGCTCGGATCGGTGAGCGTGGTGCCGGCCGAGCGGGCGGCGGCGGCGATCGCCGCGCTGCGCGCGCGCTATCCGCAGTATGCCTCGCAGCCACCCGCCGGCCCGGTCCTTGTGCTGGTGCCCGATCGCCTGCTGTGGTGGCGGGCGTGAGTGCGGGCCGCTACGCGCTCGGCGTCGCGTCGTTGCTTCTCGTCTGGGCCCCGATCCTGTTCACCGCCGTGGTGCTGCGCACCCGGTGGCTCCCGGCCCTCACCGGAGCAACGGCGCGGCTGGCCGAGGCGGTGATCGGGCTCGGCCTGCTGCTCGCGCTGCTCGAGGTGCTGGGCTCGATCGGCCTGTTTCGCCTCGGCCCGATCGTCGCGGCCTGCGTGCTGGCCGGGCTGGCCGGGTTGGCCGTGCACTCGCGTGCCGATCGCGGTCCCGGCGGCTCGGGCGAGGACCAGATCGCGCCGAGCTCGCGCGCCTCGCCGGCGATCGCGCTGCTCGCCGGTACCGCCCTGATCGCGGCCTGGGCGGGACTGAGTCTCAGCTCCTATGAGTTCGGGATTCGCGGCTTTGACTCGCTCTGGTACCACCTGCCGTGGGCGGCCTCGTTCGCGCAGACCGGCCACATCACGCCGCTGCGGTTCACCGATGTCGAGTACCTGGCGCCGTTCTACCCGGCCTCGGCCGAGCTGCTGCACGGTGTGGGGATCGCGCTGCTGGGGCGGGACACGCTATCCCCCGGGCTCAATCTGGTGTGGCTGGGTCTGCTGCTGCTGGCGGCGTACTGCGTGGGCCGGCCGCGAGGCCTCGGCCACGCGACCTTGCTGGGCACCGCGATCGTGATGGCCACACCGGCGATGACCCTGTCGCAGGCCGGCAGCGCGGCCAACGATGTGGTCGGGGTGTTCTTCCTGCTCGCGGCGGTGGCGCTGCTGCCCCGCGCCACCGAGGACCGTGCCGCGCTGGCGCTGGCCGGCCTGGCCGCGGGCCTGGCGATCGCGACCAAGCTCAGCCTGCTCGGGCCGGTGCTGGCCCTGACCGTGGGCGTGATCGTGCTCGCGCCACCCGGGGGGCGGCGCGCGGTCACGCTGGCGTGGGTGACGCCGCTGGCCCTGGCCGGCGGCTTCTGGTACCTACGCAACCTGATCGCGGTCGGCAACCCGCTGCCCTGGGTGAGCATTCCCGGCTTGGCCACGCCGGCCCCGGCGCTTCAGCAGCACACGGGGTTCTCCTTGGCGCATTACGCCACCGACACGCACGTCTGGACCGCGTTCTTCGGCCCCGGGCTCAGGTCCGGACTCGGCGACCTGTGGCCTGCCGTCGTGCTCGCGGCGCTGCTCGGTCCGGTCCTGTGCCTGCTCCGCGGCGCCGGACGTCGGCTCCAGATGCTGGGGCTGGTGGCGCTCGCGTCGGTGCTCGGCTATCTGTTGACGCCGGAGAGCGCGGCCGGGCCGCCGGGAGATCCAATCGGGTTCGCCTTCAACCTGCGCTACGCCGCGCCCCCACTGGTCCTGGGCCTGACGTTGTTGCCGCTGGCGCCCGCGCTCAGCCGCACCCCGCGCGCCCGGCAGGCGACCGTCGCCGGACTCGGGCTGCTGCTGGTGGCCACGCTGGCCGACGGGCGGCTGTGGCCGTCGCGCCAGCTGCTTGGCGCAATCGCGATCGCCGTGGGCTTCCTGATCCTGGCCGTGGCGATCGTGCGCGGCCCGCCGGCGGTTGGACGCCTTCCCGTGGTGGCGGCGCTGTTGGTGCTCTTGCTGGCCGGCGTGGCGGCCGGCTATCCGTGGCAGCGGCGCTACCTGCGCGGGCGCTACGCCTTCCAGCCCGGGGTCTCCGATCTGGCGCACGTGTGGGCTTATTTCCGCGGGGTCCACCACGCCCGCGTCGCGGTGGTCGGCACGTTCGGCGGGTTCTTCTCGTATCCGCTGTTCGGCCTCGACGACTCCAACCGCGTCCAATATGTCGGCCGCCGCGGACCGCACGGGTCGTTCACCACCATCACGTCGTGCCCCGATTGGCGCGCCGCACTCAACGCCGGCCGCTTCCAGTACGTGGTCACGACGCCGGCTCGGGATCCCTGGCATCCCAAACGGCTGGGCCCCTCGCCCGAGGCGGGCTGGACGGGCTCTGATCCAGCCGCCAGGCTCGTGTATGCACGCCGGGCCGAAGGCCAGCCGGTCGCCGTCTACCTGCTCCGAGGCGCGCTCGATCCGGGCAGCTGTCCCACGGGTTGAGCGCGGCGGCCCCCCACCCTTGCGACACTCGAGCGCGATGCTGCCCCGGCTGATTGCCTGCGATCTCGACGGCACGCTGCTGCGCTCCGACGGCACCCTGGACGACCGCTCCCGCCAAGCCCTGGCCGATGCGGAGGCGGCCGGCGCGGTGGTCGTGCTGTGCACCGCGCGCCCTGTGCGCTGGGTGATGTCGCTGGCCGATGCCACCGCTCACCGAGGCCTGGCGATCTGCGCCAACGGCGGGGTGGTGTGCGACCTGCACAGCGAGACGGTGCTGGAGGAGTTCCCCCTCGAGCCGATCGTCTCGAGGCAGGTGGTGTCGCTGCTCCAGCGAGCTGTGCCGGGCGGCGCCTGGGCGGTCGAGCGCCGGAGCGGGTTCGCCCACGAACCGGCTTACTTCTCCCGTTGGCCGGTTCCGGCGGGCACGATCGTCGACGCGGTCGAGGCCCTGATCGCCGAGCCGGCCGTCAAGCTGCAGCTGCGCCACGACCGCTTCCAGGCCGATGCCCTGCTCCGGCGCGCCCGCGAGGTGGTCGGCCACCTGGTCGAGCTGTCGCATTCCAATTCGGCCGACAGCCTGCTCGAGATCAGCGCCGCGGGCGTCAGCAAGGCCTCCGCCCTGGCCCACGTATGCACCCAGCGCGGGATCGCTCGCGAGCGGGTGATCGCGTTCGGCGACATGCCCAACGATCTGGCCATGCTGGACTGGGCCGGCCACGCGGTGGCCGTGGCCAACGCCCATCCGGACGTCCTGGCCGCCGCGGACGAGGTGACCGCGTCCAACGATGACGCCGGCGTGGCTCGGGTGCTCGAGCGGCTGTTCGTGCGCGTGAAATCGGCGCGCGACCCTGGTCGCTCCTAACCCTCGTGGGCGTCCCACCGCGCCAAGGCGGCGGCGGTCCCGCGCCGGTCCAGCCCCGCCCCCAGGCAGCCGAGCAGCGCCATCCGCGCCGCCGGCGCCGACAGGAACGGCGCGCAGATCGCGCCGGTCGCGCGCACATCGGCCTCCGCCCCCTCGAACCCGTAGGTGCCGAACAGCATCGAGGACCGATCCGGCCGGCAGGTGAGCACGACCGAGATGCGCTCCGCCGCCCGCCTGAGCTCGGCCAGCATGGCCGGCGGCAGGTGCCCCGCACCCAGCGCGATCAGCACCACCCCGTCGGCCTGCTCGGCGGCCGTGCGCAGCAGACTGCCCTGATCGCCCAGGCCGGCGGTCACGATCTCGACCCGGTGCGATAGCCGCTCGATCTCCAGCGGCCGCGGCCGGATCGGCTGGGCGTGCAGCCACACCCGCCCCTCCACCACCCGCCCCAGCGGCCCGGTCGCCGGCGAGCCGAACGCCGCCGGCCCGGTGCTGTCGACCTTGCGCACCGCCATTCCGGCGTGGATCTCGCCCCCGAACACGACCACCACGCCGACATCCCGAGCCTGGGCGCTGCGCGCCACCGAGATGGCGTCGCTGAGGTTGGCCGGGCCGTCCGCGCCGGCCGCGCTCGCCGGGCGATTGGCGCCGGTGAGGACGATCGGCGCCGCCGCACCGTGCAGCAACGCGCACAGCACCGCGAGCTCCTCCATCGTGTCCGTGCCGGTCGTGATCACCACTCCCTCGCCCTCGCGTGCCGCGGCCACCGCCCGCTGGGCGAGCTCCAGGGCCTGACTCAGGCTCAGCTGCGCGCCCGGCAGCGACAGCATGCTCTCGGCGTGAAGCTCGGTGCCCTCGAGGCCCGGCAGCGATTCGATCAGTTGCGCGGCGTCGAGCGCCGGCACGGCTCGCTCGCCGCGCATCGAGATTGTCCCGCCCGCGGCCAGCAGCCGCACGGCGCGGCCGTCAGACACCGCGGCCCCGCCTGCGCGCCAGCAGGTCGAAGAACAGCACCGCGGCGGTCAGGGCCACGAACGAGCGCGCTACCGTCTCCACCACGATCCCGAACGCGATCGCGCCCACGGTGGCCCGGGTGCCCGCGATCGCCAGCCCGATGTTGCCGATCACGGCCGCGATCAGACCCGTGATCAGCAGCAGCCCGAGCACGTGCAGGTAGTTGCCGGCGGTCAGCTCGCCGCTGCGCTTCAGCGCCTCGATCCAGTTCTCGTTCTCGATTGCGGCCGCCTGCGCTACCACCGCCCAGCGGATCAGCAGGATGACGCCGGGGATCACGAACGCGAGCAGCCCCAGCACGATCCCGATCGTGGCGATGATTTGCGCCGCCGCGACGGTCGGCAGCACCTGCAATCCGCGCAGCACCACCGCGGAGGTCCGCAGCGGCTGGCCTTCACCGATCGTGCGCACCGCATGGATGTACAGCGCCGAGATCAGCGGCCCGACCACGACGAAGTCGGTCACCGACAGCACCACCACCGATGAGACACTGCGCTGCACCCCGAACGGGCTGCGGCCCGTGGCCGCCAGCACGATCAGCTCATACGGACCGACCACCCCGAGCGCCAGCAGCCCGAACAGCAGCGGGTGCTGCCGGTACAGACTGACCGCGGTCTCGATGATTTCGCCGATCGACCGCGGCGTTTGCAGGGGGGCGGACAGGATCGCGCAAGCCTACGCTCCACCGCTGAGCAGCTCCTGCACGCTGTCCCGGTGCGCCTGCGTGGTGAAGCACATCGGCTCGGCGAACTCCTCCATCGCGATCGCCTGCTCCCAGGTCAGATCCGCGCACTGGCGGAGCAGCGGCTTGCTCATCGCCAGCACGTGCTCCGGCAGTCGCTCGATCTGCGCACACCATTCACCGGCCCGCTCCAGCAGCTGCTCGTGGGCCACCAGCTCGTTGCCCAGCCCGAGCTCGAACGCCTCGGAGGCGGACAGGTGGCGCCCGGACGCGAACAGGCCGAACGCGCGCTGGTAGCCCAGCCGACGGGTCAGCAACCAGCTGTTTCCGACCTCGGGTACCAGGCCGATCCGTCCGAACGCAGGCACGATCCGGGCTCGGTCGGACAGCAGCAGCACGTCACAGGCCAGCGCGAACGCCAGCCCAACCCCGGCGGCCGGACCGTTGACGGCGGCGACGAACGCCTTGTCGGTGCGGGTGATCAGCCGGGCAATCCCGCCGAACTGGCCGCGGATCCAGCGCCAGATCTCGGTCGCCCCGCCAGCCGCCTCGCGCAGCTGACGCTGGCCGACATCCACCATCAGCCGCAGATCGCCACCGGCGCTGAACGCCGGGTCGCGCCCGGTCAGGATCACGGCCCGGATCTCGGGATCGGCCGCCAGCCGCGCCAGCTGCTCGTGCAGCTCGACCGTCAGCTCTGCGGTGAGCGGATTCAGCTTGGCGGGATCGTCGAGCGTGACCGTGGCGGTGGCACCGTCACGCCGTACTTCGACCAGGCTCCGGTCATTCGCCTCGCGTGCGTCGCGCACCACGTCCGCATATGTAAGGGTCATGGGGTATCGCCTCCAGGTCTCAGGCATATCCAGGCGGCGTGCGCCAGGACCGGCGCCGCCTCGGTCAGTGACACTCGCACCCGGCCCGCCAGCCAGTGTCGGGCCAGGTCCTGGCTCGGCCCGATCCACAGCGAGGTCATCAGCTCGGGCTCGAGCTCCCGGAGCTCGCCGACCTGCATGCGCGGACGCGTCCACCGCGACACCGCGCGAAAGAAGCTGCGGTTGATCGCCTGGAGCGGCCGCTCGGTCTCTGGCACCACGCCCGCGTCGCGACCCAGCAGCAGGAATCGCGCCAGGTCCGGATGGCCGCTGATCCAGCCGGCATGGTGGTGCACCCCGCCCTCCACTCCGGCGCGTGTGCTGGCGACGCCCTCCAGCACCGATAGAAAGCCGTGCTGGTAAGCCACCAGGCCCTCGATGTACAACGCGCCGGCGATGCCGCTCTTGTCCCCGAAGTGGTGGTAGACCGACCCGACGCTGGCCCCAGACCGGCGGCAGATGTTCCGAATCGACGCGCCCGCCACACCGTGAGCGCTGAACTCGATCAGCGCTGCGTCCAGGATCGCCTGACGGCGGGAGAGCTGCTCTGCTTCCGAGTCCGTGACGGCCATCCACCTCTAGAATATCGTTCTAGAGCAAAGTTCGGGTGATCGATCCTCCCGGCGGCCCCTATCCGGGCCGGCGATCCCGGGCAGCTAACCTCCGCTGCCGTGTCAGCCACCGCCGACCATCTGTCCGATCCCGAGCTGCTCCAGACCGAATGGGACCTCAGCCCGCTGGTCGACGGCGAGGCCGAGGCCGGCGTCGACCGCCAGCTGGAGGAGGCCAACCGCGAGGCGACGGCGCTCGCCGAGCGCTACTCGGGCCGAGTGGCCGAGCTCGACGGCGAGGGCCTGGTGCAGGCCATGCACGAGCTCGAGCGAATCGAGGAGCTGGTCGGCAAGGCGGCGTCCTACGCCTCGCTCCAGTTCGCCACCGACACCGCCGACCCCACACGTGGCGCGCTGCTACAGCGCATGCAGGAACGCGCCACCGAGATCGAGACCAAGCTGCTGTTCTTTGAGCTGGAGTGGGCGGCGCTCGACGACGAGCGCGCCGAGCAGCTGCTGGCGGCCGATGGGCTGGCGTTCTGCCGCCACTACCTCCGCAGCGCGCGGCGCTACCGCCCCCATCTGCTGAGCGAACCGGAGGAGAAGGTGCTGGCGCAGAAGGCAATCTCCAGCCGCAGCGCCTGGGCCCGGCTGTTCGGCGAGCTGGTGTCGGCGCTGCGCGTGACGATCGGCGAGGAGGAGCTCACGCTCGACGTCGCGCTCAGCCGCCTGCAGGAGCCCGACCGCGCAACCCGGCGCCAGACCGCCGAGGCGATCTCGGCCGCGCTCGAGCCCGGTCTCCGAACTCGCACCTTCATCTACAACACGCTGCTCTACGAGAAGTCCGTCGAGGATCGGCTCCGTTCCTACCCGCACTGGCTGGCCAGCCGCAACCTGTCAAACGAGGCGTCCGACGAATCGGTGATGGCGCTGATCGAGGCCGTGCGCCACCGCTACGACATCCCGCAGCGGTGGTACCGGCTGAAAGCCAAGCTGCTGGGCCTGGATCGAATCGCCGACTACGATCGTGCCGCCCCGGTGCAGGCCGAGGAGGAGTCGTTCTCGTTCCGCACTGCGCGGGAGCTCGTGCTCGACACCTACGGGTCGTTCTCCCCGGAGGCCGGACGGATCGCCCGCCGGTTCTTCGACGAGCGCTGGATCGACGCCCCGGTTCGCCCCCACAAGCGCGGCGGCGCGTTCTGCTCCTACACCGTCCCGAGCGTGCACCCATATGTGCTGCTCAACTTCACGGCCCGGCGGCGCGACGTGCTGACCATGGCCCACGAGCTCGGGCACGGGCTGCACGCCGCGCTGGCGCAGCCACAGGGCCTGTTCCACCAGTCCACGCCGCTGACGCTGGCGGAGACCGCGTCGGTGTTCGGCGAGGCGCTGGTGTTCGGCCGTCTGCTGGACAGCGCCGACAGCGACGACGCCAAGCTCGGCCTGCTCGCGGGACGGATCGACGACGCGATCGCGACCGTGTTTCGCCAGATGGCAATGAACCGCTTCGAGCACCTGGTCCACACCCGGCGCCGGACCGAAGGCGAGCTGGCGGTCGACCGCATCTGCGAATTGTGGATCGAGGCGCAGGCCGAGCTGTTCGGCGACTCGGTCGAGATCACCGAGGGCTATCGCAGCTGGTGGTCCTACGTGCCGCACTTCATCAACACCCCGGGGTACGTGTATGCCTACGCCTACGGGCTGCTGCTGGCCCTGTCGGCCTACGGCCGCTACCTGGAGGAGGGCGAGCCGTTCGTCCCCCGTTACCTCGAGCTGCTGTCAGCCGGCGGGTCGCGCAGCCCCGAGGAGCTGGGCGCGATCATCGGGATCGACCTCGCGGATCCCGGCTTCTGGGACTCGGGTCTGGCGCTGGTCGAGCGACAGCTGACAGACGCCGAGGCGCTGGCCGCCAAGCGCGGCTGACGGCCTCCCGCCAATTCGGCCCGGCTCCGGAGCTAGAGCTTGGCCTTGCGCGTGCGCGAGCGCTCCTCCTGGCGCTCGACCACGTTGACGATCAGCTTCAGCACCTGCTCGATCCCCGTGGCCTTGGCGTCGCCGTGCACGAACGCCTCGCGCCAGTCCTTGATCCGGCCCTTGGTGGCGAGCTCGTTGAAGTGCGAGCGCGAGACCGAGATCCGCACCTTGGCGTCGGCGGCGATGTCCTTGCTGACCTTCGGACCCGGCAACTCGATCCGGTACAGCTGCACGTCGCCCCGGCCCCGCAGCTCGAGGCCCGCCACCAGCTTCAGCCCCTGGAGGGCCGGAACCTCGTCAAGGAACCGCTTGACCGCGGTTTCGATCAGCGACTTGGTATCGGTCGGTGACGCCACTTCAGATCTTGTGCCGCTGCAGCAGCTTGCGGCCGATCACCATCCGCTGGATCTCGCTGGTGCCCTCGCCGATCAACAGCAACGGCGCGTCCCGGTACAGGCGCTCGATCTCGTATTCCTTGGAGTAGCCGTAGCCGCCGTGGATGCGGAACGCCTCCTCGACGCAGAAGCGGCCGGCCTCGGAGGCGAACAGCTTCGCCATCCCCGCCTCGAGGTCGGAGCGGTCGCCGGCGTCCTTCAGCCGCGCGGCGCGCATCGTCAGCAGCCGGGCGGCCTCGACCTGGGTGGCCATGTCGGCGAGCTTGAACTGGATCGCCTGGTGCTGGGCGATCTCCTTGCCGAACGTCTTGCGCTCCTGCGAGTACCTGAGCGCGAGTTCCAACGCTCGCTGCGCGATGCCCACGCCGCGGGCGGCCACGTTGACCCGGCCCACCTCGAGCGCGTCCATCATCTGCACGAAGCCCTGGCCCAGACCGGCGGACTCGCCGCCCAGGATGTTGTCGGCCGGGCACTTGTAGCCGTCGAACACCAGCTCGGTGGACTCGACGCCCTTGTAGCCCAGCTTCTTGATCTTGGGCGGGACGCCGAACCCCTGATACTCGCCCGTGTTCTCGCTGACCCCCGGCTCCTTCTCGGCGATGAAGCAGGTCATGCCCTTGTACTTGGGCTCGGCGGACGGGTCGGTCTTGACCAGCGTGAACACCAGGCTCGACAGCAGGCCGTTGGTGACCCACATCTTCTGGCCGTTGATCTCATAGCGGCCGTCGTCCAGCTTGCGCGCCGAGGTCTTGATCGCCTGCACATCGGAGCCGCACTCGGGCTCGGACAGCGAGAACGCGGCCCTGATTTCTCCCGTGGCCATCCGCGGCAGGTAGTTCTGCTTCTGCTCCTCGCTGCCGAACTTCATCAGCAGGTAGGAGCCGATGAAGTGGGTGTTGACGATGCCGGAGATGGAGATCCAGCCCCGCGAGAGCTCCTCGACGATCATCGCGTACGTGGTGAGGTCGAGCCCCATGCCGCCGTACTCCTCGGGGATCGTGACGCCGAACAGCCCGAGCTCCTTCATCTGCTCGACGATCGGCTCGGGGAAGCTGTCCTCGTGGTCGTAATGCTCGGCGTTCGGGATGATCTGCTCGTCCGCGAACTGCCGCACCATCTCGCAGATCGCCTTCTGCTCGTCGGTCTTCTCGGTGTATGGGGTCTCAGCTAGGGCCATGCCGCGAGCGTAACAAGTGTGTGCCATTCCGGGCCGGGGCGGGCGAAGCCGGGGGGCCTCGGGGATTTGTGTTCATTATGAACACCAACTTCCATCAGGCGATCGCAGCACTCGCCTCGCGACAGCAGGGGAACGTCACGCGGCTCCAGCTACTGAACCTTGGCCTCGGCCGGGAAGCGATCAACTACCGCGTCCGAACCGGCAGCCTGTTCCGCCAGCACCGCGGCATCTACTCCGTTGGTCGCCCGGCCATCACGCCCCGAGAGAAAGCCGCCGCGGCCGTGCTGGCCTGCGGCCCCACTGCCGCCCTCAGCCACGGCTCCGCGATGGCCAACTGGGGCTTCTGGAAACGGTGGGACAGACCCTTCGAGGTGACAGTGAGCTCCGACCGCCGACCCACCGGCATCAGGGTCCATCACTCATCCACGCTGCACCGCCGTGACCTCCGCACCCACTACGGCATCCGAACGACCTCCGCCGCACGCACGCTCCACGACATCGCGCCCGGGCTCAGCGACCGCCAGCTAGCGCGGGCCGTCAACGACGCACTGCTGTCGAATCTTCTGGGGCGCTCTCACCTCGACGAGTTCGTGGCGCGCCTACCCGGATCGCCCCTCGCCGCCTTCGTCGACACCCTCGCCGGGCTCACCCGCTCGCAGCTCGAGGACGACTTCCTGAGCTTCTGTCAGCGCTACGACCTACCGCGTCCTCAGACCAACGTCATCGTGGCCGGCTACGAAGTTGACGCCTACTTCCCGAAGCAGCGACTGATCGTCGAACTCGACTCCTGGCGCTTTCACTCCAGCCGCACCGCCTTCGAGACCGACCGCAACCGAGACGCCGATCACCTCAGCGACGGCATCCCCACCGTGCGGATCACCCACGAGCGGATCACGGACGCGCCCGGCGACGAGGCGGCCCGGCTGGCCAGGATCCTGGCTAGGTGACCCCCTGAAAAGTCCGGCACGTCCGGATCCGGCCCTGAACGCATCGTCGGATCGGCCGCCTCGGTTCAGAACCGCCCCGGTCGTACCGTCCTCCTTTCAGGGGTGACCTAGCCGCGCGTCAAGGCCGGCGGGAGATTCGCCGCCTCGGACTTGACGCCGTGGCTCCAGGGCGATTCGGGTCGCGCCTGCCGCTCGCCGTCGAGCTCGAGGTCCACGCGCTCGTTGAAGAAGCACACCAGTCCCTGGATGCGGGTGGCCTCCGGGATCGGATCGCGATAGCACCAGACGAGATCCTTGCCCTCGGGAACCGCGACCGAGTGGTAGCTGGCGGCGCCCTTGTAAGGACAGCGGGTGATCGTGTCGCTGTCGGTCGAACTCGACGCGCACGTCCTCCCGCGGCAGGTACCAGCGGGTCGGAAGGTTGGACTCGAACAGCGCCAGCGCCCGCGAGCTCTCGGCCAGTACCTCGCCGTCCAGCGACACCCGGACGTGCCGGTCGGACTGCACGATGTCGACGCGGTGGTACGGGTCCCGGGGATGGACGAACACTTCCTCGTCCTCCTCGAGCCAGTGGTCCATGCGGTTCCAGTAGAACGCGATCATGCCCTGCAGCGCCGTCGGCGCGCCGTCGATCAGCTCGGGGTAGTACCACGCCCCCGCCTCGACGACGCGGTCGCCTACCCGCACCGTGTGGTAGGAGGCCTCGCCCTTCTTGGGACAGCGGGTGTGCCGGTCGCTGGGCTCGAGCAGATCCATCCGCACATCGGCGGGCGGGAAGTAGTAGACCGGCTGGTGGCCGGACTCGTGCAGCAACATCGCCCGCCGGCTGTCAACAATCGTCTCACCACCGACGAGCACCCGAATCCGCCGCGGCGTGGGCTCGAGGTACAGCGCCTGCCCCGGCTCCGGCGGCGTGAAGTTGAACATGCCCGCCGGCCGCCGGCCCAGCGGTCCTGTGCCACTCATCAGACCCATGCCCAGACCTTAGCGAGCCGCGTGTCTCGGCCCGTGAAGAGCGCGGGACGAGCGCGCCGCCTCACCCCGCCACCACGATCCCGAGCCACACGATCGCGAGCGACACCAGGAAGATGGCGGCGTCCAGGACGTGCCACTCCGGCCGGCGCATGTGCGCCCCGATCAGCACCCCCACCAGCACCACCAGCCCCAGCTTGACCTGCAGCGTGGAGTCGCTCCAGCGCTGGTAGTGGGTGGCCATCGCCGCGCCGCTGGCCACCAGCACCGCGACCGCGATCAGCGTCCCGATGCCGAACCGGCGGGCGGCCGTGCGCAGCGCCGCGCGGCCATCGGATGCCGCCCGCAGTACCGGCACCACGATCGCCGCCAGCATCAGCTGGCCCCCGACGAAGAATGCCATCGCGATCAGGTGCAGCCACAGAACGCCGTTCCAAAAGCTCACCTGGCCGATCGTGCCAGACTGCCGCGCACCGTGAACTTCACGCGCGACGTCGTCGATGCCGCACCGCCTGAGCGTCTCGCGCTGGTCGAGTTGCCGCGTGAGGGCCCCCGCCGCGAATGGTCGTTTGGCGAGGTCTCCGAGGGCAGCGCCGCCTTGGCCGGCACCCTCCGACAGCACGGGATCGGCCGCGGCGACGTGGTGATGACGCTGATCGGCAACCGGCCGGAATGGGTGATGGCGATGCTGGCGTGCTTCCGGCTCGGCGCGGTCGTGCTGCCCGGCAACGAGCAGCTGCGCCGCAAGGACCTGCGACTGCGCCTGGACGCCGCGACGCCGAAGCTGATCCTGGCCGACGAGCGCGACACCGGCGAGCTCGAGGCGGCCCGTCCCGACTGTCCCGTGCTCACGATCCCGGATGAGTCGCTGTTCGGATCCGAGCCCGCGCCGGCGGTCGAGCTCGACCCCACGGACCCGTGCCTGATCACGTTCACCAGCGGCACCACCGGCGAGCCCAAGGGGATCGTGCACGGTCAGCGCTATCTGCCCGGCCAGCGGCTACAGGCAGAGCACTGGCTCGACGCCCGGCCCGGCGACCTGGTGTGGTGCACGGCCGCCAGTGGCTGGTCGAAGTCCGCCCGCAACGTGTTCATCGCGCCGTGGCTGCGCGGCGCCGCGGCGCTGCTGCACGACGCTCGCTTCGATCCCGCCCAGCGGCTCGAGATCCTCGCCGCCGAGCGGGTCAACGTGCTGTGCATGGCCCCGACCGAGTACCGGGTGATCGCCAAACGGACCACTATCCCCTCACTGCCGGAGCTGCGCACGCTGGTGGCGGCCGGGGAGGCGCTCAACCCCGAGGTGCTGCGGGCGTTCACCGAGGCCACCGGGATCGAGATCCGCGACGGCTACGGGCAGACCGAGACCGGCCAGCTCACCGCGATGCCGATCGGCCAGCCGGTCCGGCCCGGGTCGATGGGCTTGCCGCTGCCGGGCGTCAAGCTGGGGGTCGACGACGGCGAGCTGGTGCTGAGCCACCCGGCCAGCGATCCGACCTTCTTCGTCGCCTTCCTGGGCGGCGGAGCAGGCGCCGGCCGCCGGCCCCTGGCGCACCGGCGATCGCGTGCACCGCGACGCCGACGGCTACCTGTTCTTCGAGAGCCGGTCCGACGACGTGATCATCTCCGCCGGCTACCGCATCGGCCCGTTCGAGGTGGAGTCTGCGCTCGTCTCCCACCAGGCGGTGGCCGAGGCGGCCGTGGTCGGCGCGCGCGACGATGAACGCGGTCAGGTGGTGCGCGCCGTGGTGGTGCTGCGCGACGGTTTCCGCCCCAGCCAGGAGCTGGCCGGCGAGCTCCAGGAGCACGTCAAGCGGGAGACCGCGCCGTACAAGTACCCCCGGATCGTCGAGTTCGCCCCCGAGCTGCCGAAGACCGCCAGCGGCAAGATCCGCCGCGCCCAGCTGCGCGAGCCGATTCCCTAGGTACGCTGACTGCCATGAGACCGTCAATCGGAATCTGCACCAGCCTCGAGCGGGCGGCCTGGGGGATGTGGGACCAGCGCGCGGCGCTGCTGCCGTTTCACTACATCACCGCGATCCAGCAGGCTGGTGGCCTGGCGCTGATGATCCCGCCCGATCCACACCTGATCGACGAGCCCGACGAGGCGCTCGACCGGATCGACGGCCTGATCCTGGCCGGAGGCGCCGACATCGACCCGGCGTCGTACGGAGCCGAGCCGCACCCGCGCACGAACGGCACTGTGCCCGAGCGAGATCGCACCGAGATCGCACTCGCGCGCCGCGCCGTGCAGCGCGACCTGCCGGTGCTCGGCATCTGCCGCGGCATGCAGCTGCTCAACGTGGCGCTGGGGGGCACGCTGCGCCAGCACGTTCCCGACGACGTCGGCCACGAGCAACACCGCCGCAACCCCGGGAGCTTCGAGAACTCCGACCACGACGTGCGGTTGGCGCCAGGCTCGCTGGCGCAGCAGGCGGCCAGCGAGGAGCTGCACAGCACCAAATCACACCACCACCAGGGTGTCGCCGAGATCGGCGAAGGCCTGATCGTGACCGGCTATTCGACGCTGGACGAGCTGCCCGAGGCGATCGAGCTACCCGGGAAACGGTTCGTGCTCGGCGTGCAGTGGCACCCGGAGGCCGACGAGAAGAGCCGGGTGATCAGCGCGCTGGTGGAGCAGGCTCGGGCGTATCGCGCCACCGCCGTCTGAACCCCCCACAGCCTCATCGCAGCACCTGCGGCTCGAAGTAGCCCGCCTCCCTGACCGCGTCAGTGACCTCGGTCGCGTGCGACAGGCTGCGCGTCTCCAGCACCAGCTGCACCGCCGACTCGCGGACGTGCAGGTCGATGCCCTCGCGAATGTGCTGCACGTCCCGGAGGTTGGCGCCGTGCTCGGCCACGATCGACAGCAGCTGCGCCAGTGCCCCGGGACGGTCGGGCAGCCGGGCCAGCAGCACCAGCCGCCGGCCGGCCTGGCTCTCGTGACGCCGCGCGACATCGGCCAGCAGGCCGGCATCGACGTTGCCCCCGGACAGGATCACGACGGTGGTCCCGGGCCCGCTGAGCCGCAGGTGACCGCCCAGCAGGGCCGATGCGCCCACCGCGCCCGCGCCCTCCACGACCAGCTTGGCCCGCTCGAGCAGGAACACCATCGCCTCGGCCACGTCATCCTCGCCCACCACCACCAGACGGTCGACCCAGTGCCGGACCAGCGGCAGCGTCACGTCCCCGGGACGCTTGACCGCGATCCCGTCGGCGATCGTCAGCGCCGAGTCGACCGCGACCGGCGACCCGGCGGCCAGCGACTCCCGGAACGGCGCGCAGGAGTCGACCTGCACGCCAATCACCTCCATCTCCGGCCGCTGGGACTTCAGCGCCACCGCGATCCCGCTCACCAACCCTCCGCCGCCGACCGGCACGACCACCCGAACCAGGCCGGGGACCTGCTCGAGCAACTCGAGCCCGATGCTGCCCTGCCCCGCGATCACCTCGGCGTCATCGAACGGATGGATGAACGTCATCCCAGCCTCGGCGGCGCGCTCGCGCGCGAACCGGAGCGCGTCATCGACCGTGGCCCCGCCGAGGTGCACCTCGGCTCCGAGCCCGATCGCGGCCTCCACCTTGGCGATCGCCGCCGTCAGCGGCATGAACACCTCGCACGGGACGCCACGCGCCCGCGCGGCATACGCCACCGCCTGCCCATGGTTGCCGGCGCTGCCGGTCACCACCCCGGCGGCACACGCATCGCCCAGTGACGTGATCTTGGCCAGCGCCCCGCGGAGCTTGAACGACCCGGTCCTCTGAAGGTTCTCCGCCTTCAGGGCCACGGTGGCCCCGGAGCGCTCGGTCAGCGTGCGCGAGCTCAGCACCGGCGTCTGGCGCACCAGGTCGCCGCGGGTCCGAGCGGCGCGGCGTATGTCGTCGAGCGAGACCTCCGGGGCTGCGGTGGGCTCAGCCAGGAAGCGCCACCACCGCGTCGATCTCGACCGTCGCGCCCCGCGGCAGCGCCGACACCCCGATCGCCACCCGGGCCGGCGGATCGGACTCGAAGAACGAACCGTAGACCTCGTTGACCGCGGCGAACGCGCGCATGTCGGTCAGGTAGATCGTCACCCGCACCGCATCCCCCAGACTCGCCCCGGCCGCCTGGCACACGGCGGCCAGGTTCTCCAGGCAGCGGCCGGCCTGCTCGGCCGGGCCGCCCGGGACCAGTTCGCCGGTGCGGGGCTCGAGCGGGATCTGCCCCGAGCAGAACAGCAAATCGCCGCTGCGCACCGCGTGCACGTACGGCCCGACGGCGGCGGGCGCGTCTGGGGCGGTTACGGGCTCGCGGTTCTCGGACAACGATCTCCTCCTCGTAAGAGCTCGGGGCGCCAACTGCTGACGGAAGCGTATTCCTCGATTCACCCGACGGGTAGCCTCCATCGCGTGCCCAACCGGCTCGGCGACGAGACCTCGCCCTACCTCTTGCAGCACAAGGACAACCCCGTCGACTGGTTCCCCTGGGGCGAGGAGGCGCTGAGCCGGGCCCGCACCGAGGACAAGCCGCTGCTGGTGTCGGTGGGCTACTCCGCCTGCCACTGGTGCCATGTGATGGAGCGCGAGTCGTTCGAGGACCACGACACCGCCGCGCTGATGAACCAGCACTTCGTGTGCATCAAGGTGGACCGCGAGGAGCGCCCCGACGTGGACGCGGCCTGCATGGAGGCCTGTCAGGCGATGACCGGTCACGGCGGCTGGCCGCTGAACACGTTCCTGACCCCCGACCGGGCCCCGTTCTACGCCGGCACCTACTTCCCGCCCGAGCCGCGCCAGGGGCTGCCGAGCTGGCGGATGGTGCTCCAGGCCGTGGCCGACGCCTGGCAGCAGCGCCGCCAGGACGTCGTCTCGCAGGGCGCCCAGCTGGTGCGCTCGCTGGGGGCGACCGCCCGGCTCGAGCCCTCGGCCGAGCCGATCCGCGCCGAGCTGCTGGACCAGGCGGTGGCATCACTCAAGGCGTCCTACGACGAGCGTCACGGCGGCTTCGGCGGGGCGCCCAAGTTCCCGCCCGCCTCCACGATCGAGTTCCTGCTCGCCCGAGGCGAGCGGGACATGTCGCTGGGGACGCTGCGCGCAATGGCCGCCGGCGGCATCTACGACCAGGTCGGCGGCGGGTTCTCGCGCTACGCGGTGGACGCCACCTGGACCGTGCCCCATTTCGAGAAGATGCTGTACGACAATGCGCTGCTGGCCCGGGCCTACCTGCACGGCTGGCAGGTGTGCGGCGAGCCGCGAATGCGCGAGGTGTGCTGCCAGACGCTCGACTGGGCCCTGCGCGAGATGCACGCCCCCGACGGTGGCTTTTACTCGGCGCTCGACGCCGACTCCGAGGGCGTCGAGGGCAAGTTCTACGTGTGGACCCGCGAGGAGCTGGCAGCGCTGGGGGCCGACCAGCAGTTCGAACTTGGCCAGTTCGAGCCTGGACTTTACGTGTTGCGGGCGCGCGAGCCCCAGCCACCGGGCCTGCCAGAGGCTCGCTGCAAGCTGTACGGCGCGCGCTCCGAGCGCGTGCGTCCGGGCCTGGACGACAAGGTCCTGACCGGCTGGAACGCGCTGATGATCTCCGCGCTGGCTGACGCGGGCGCCGTCCTGGGCCGGTCCGACTACGTCCAGGCGGCCAGCCAGTGCGCCACGTTCCTACTCGCGCGCGGGCTGGTGCGGACGGGCCGGATTCCCGCCTTTCTCGACGACCACGCATACCTGCTCGAGGCGCTGCTGACGCTGTATGAGGCGACGTTCGAGCCGCGCTTCTACCGCGAGGCGGCGGCGCTGGCGGACACCCTCATCGCGCGCTTCTCGGACCCCGAGCGGGGCGGCTTCTTCACCACCGCGGAGGACCAGGAGCAGCTCGCGGCCCGGCGCAAGGACCTCGAGGACTCACCGATCCCGTCGGGCAACTCGGCGGCCGCGTTCGGGCTGCTGCGCCTGGCGCTGCTGTCCGGCGAGAGCAGTTACGAGCGCCACGCGCTCGGCGTGCTGCGGCTGCTCTACCCGCTGGCCGGCCGCCACCCCCACGCGTTCGGCCACCTGCTGGAGGCGGTCGACTTCTACCTCGCGCCCACGCGCGAGGTGGCGATCGTCGGGCCGTCGGCCGAGGCGCTCGTGCGCGTGGTCCGCGAGTCCTACCGGCCCCATCTGGTGCTGGCCGGAGGCCCGGCCGACGGCGTGCCGCTGCTCGCGGGCCGCGAGCCGGTGCAGGGCCAGGCGGCCGCGTACGTGTGCCAGCACTTCGCCTGCCGCGCACCCGTGACCACCCCGGAGGACCTGGCGGCGGCGCTGTGATGCACCGGCGATACACGGCGCACCCCGCGCACGACCCTCGGGGCAGAGCCCCCTACAGCACCGGCAGGTAGCGCTCGAGCTCCCAGGGCGTGACCTGCACGCGGTAGTCGTCCCACTCCTGGCGCTTGATCTCGATGTAGCGGTTGAACATGTGCTCGCCCAGCGTGCGCAGCGCCAGCTCGGACTGGGCGGTCAGCTCGATCGCCTCGCCCAGCGTCTCGGGCAGCTGGTCGATCCCCAGCCGCCGGCGCTCGTCGGGCGAGAGGTGGTAGAGGTTCTTCTCCATCGGCTCGGGCAGCTCGTACCCGTGCTCGATCCCCTCCAGCCCGGCCTGGAGCAGCACCGCGAAGGTCAGGTATGGGTTGCAGGCGGGGTCGGGACAGCGCAGCTCCATCCGGGTGGCCCGCTCCTTGCCCGGGTGATACAGCGGCACCCGCACCAGCGCCGAGCGGTTGCGGCGTGACCAGGCCACGTACACCGGCGCCTCGTAACCCGGGACCAGGCGCTTGTAGGAGTTGACCCACTGGGCGAAGATCGCGCAGATCTCGCGGGCGTGGCGGAGCTGGCCGGCGATGAACGCCTTGCCCACGTCGGACAGGAAGAACTCGTCGTCGGCGTCGAAGAACACGTTGCTCTCGCCGCGGAACAGCGACTGGTGGGTGTGCATGCCACTGCCGTTCTTGCCGAACAGCGGCTTGGGCATGAACGTGGCGTGCAGCCCGTACTTGAGGGCGTATTCCTTGACCGTGATGCGGTAGGTCATGCAGTCGTCGGCCATCTTCAGCGCATCGGAGTAGCGCATGTCGATCTCGTGCTGGCTGGGGCCGACCTCGTGATGGGTGTACTCGGTGTGGATCCCGAGCTGCTCCAGCGCCAGCACCGTCTCGCGCCGCAGGTCGCTGCCGGCGTCGAGCGTGGTGAGGTCGAAGTAGCCACCCTCGTCCAGCACCTCGGTGGACTTGCTGTCGCGGAAGTAGAAGTACTCCAGCTCGGGCCCCACGTAGTAGTGATCGAAGCCCATGCTTTGGGCGCGCTCGAGCGCGCGTCTGAAGACGTATCGCGGGTCGCCCTCGTACGGCGTGCGCTCGGGCGTCTGGATGTCGCAGAACATGCGCGCCACCCCCTGCTCGGCCGGGCGCCAGGGCAGCGTCGCGAACGTGGTCGGGTCGGGCATCGCGATCATGTCGGATTCCTCGATCGGGTTGAAGCCGGTGATCGAGGAGCCGTCGAAGCCCATGCCGCCCTCGAACGCGTCCGCCAGCTCGGTGGCGTTGATCGAGAACGCCTTGAGCTGTCCCAGGATGTCGGTGAACCACAGCCGGATGAAGCGGATGTCGCTCTCGTCGGCCAGCGCCATCACATCCTCGGCGGTGAGCGGGCGGTCTGCCATCGGGCGCAGAACGTTACTTGCCCGATGCCTGCTCTCGCCGTAAGCTCGCGCCGAAGTGAGGCAGCGGATCGTCCTGTGGGCCGCGGCGGCAGCCCTGGTGGCCTGCGGCCTGTCGGTGGCCGCCCCGGGCTCGAAGGCGACGGCCGCCTGCGGGCCGGCGCATGCGCGCACGCTCGCGGTCGACGGCGCGGTGCGGGTCTATGCCCGCGGCAACGCGGTGTACGGCTGCTCGATGCGCGGCACGCGCGTGTTCCGGCTCGGTCAGCGCGTCACCTGTCTGGGCGCCGCGCGGATCGATCCGGTTGTGGTCGCGGGCGAGCTGGCCGCGTACGGCTCCGAGCGCTGTGGCGTGGACACGGGCAGCACGCTGGTGATCGTGCGCCGGCTCACCGACGGTAAGCAGTTGCGCGCGGCGCCCGCCACGTCGCCGCCCGGGGTCGAGTCGTTCCAGTTCGTGCGCTCATTGGTCCTGCGCGGCGATGGTGCCGTGGCGTGGATCGGCACCGGCAGCTCGATCGTGTCTCACGGCAGCCAGAAGATCGAGGTGCACAAGGCCGGGCGCCACGGACCGGTGGTGCTGCTCGATTCAGGCGCCGGGGTGCGGCCCAGTTCACTCACGCTGCACGGGTCGCGGCTGACCTGGCGGGACGGCGCGGGGCTACGCCACGCGACGCTCGAGCTGAGCTGCGGCTCGGCTGAGCTGCGGCTCGGCTGGCCGCCCCGGGATTAGACGCCGGCCGGGACGCGGGCGCCGAGCCAGCGGTTTGCCCAGCGCTCGAGCTCAGACAGCGCGGGCTGTAGCTCGTGGCCCATCCGCGAGAGCTCGTACTCGACCCGCAGCGGCGGGCCCGGGATCACGGTGCGCCCCACGATGCCTCGCGCCTCGAGCTCCTTCATCCGCTCGGACAGCAGCCGATCCGACAGCTCGGGCACGGCCTGGGCGATCTCGGAGAAGCGCAGCGGCCCGTCCATCAGAACCCGGAGGATCGCTCCCGTCCAGCGGCGCCCGACCAGCTCCACCGCCTCGTGGTACAAGGGACAGCAGCCGTGCGCCCGTGAATCCGTTCCGGTCGCCATCTGCCGTCGGGCGCACATGGGATCTCAAGCTTACGCCGCCTGGAGGGCGCGCGAGGCCTCAGAGGAGCCATCCACCGGCACCTCGCCGGCCACGTTCACCATCGCGGTGAACGCCTCGAGCGCCACCGCGGCAATCGCCTCCAGGATTTGCTCGTCGTCCCAGCCGGCTTCGCGGGCCTCCTCGTGCAGGTGCATCGGCGGGCGGCCGCCGTCCTCCACCAGCGCCTTGAGGTAGCGCAGCAGCGCGGCCTCACGCTCGTCCTTGGAGTTGAACTCGCGCGCCAAGGCCACCTCGTCGAGCTGCAGTCCGGCAGCCCGCGCGGTGCGCGAATGGATCGCGATGCCCGGCTCGGAGTGGTAGTGGTGGGCCACCGCCAGCGCGATCCGCTCGAGCGTGGCCAGCCTCAGTTTGCCGTGGCGCAGCTCGGACCGGAAGCGAGCGTACGCCCGCAGGGCCGCCGGCGACCCGGCCAGCACCCCGAGGAAGTTGGGGAGTTGGCCCCCGGACGACAGGGCCCCACGCAGGACCGCCGCCGAACCCTCAGGGGCCGTCAGGTCGTCGTGGATTTGAAATCTGCTCATCGGAGTCTTCATCGTGTTCCACCGGGGGGTATGGGTGGTGGCGTGAACCAAATCAGCGTCACCCTTCACTTTCGAGACCTGCTTACGGTTGATAAGTCTAGTCAGCAGTTGCGGTTTACACAAGGGCCGTGATCGGCCCAGCCGAGGCGTTTCGCGTCCCAGTCGCGGGCGTCGCGTGCGCCGCGATTGAACAGGCGATTTACTCAGCCTCTTTCCTTATACGCAGGCGCATAAACCGTGGATCAGCAGGGTTTCTGAGGAGCGTAAGCCCGGGTTTCCGGGGGGTCGGGGGGTCGGGGCGGTGGGTGATCTCCGGGCGGACTTGGAGTGGTCGGCGCTCGGAGGTCGGGGCCGGTCGGGGCGGGGGTCGGGGGGTCGGGGCGCTGTCGGGCTCGGGTACGTGCTCGGGGATCGGGGTCGAGGGTCGGGGCGGGGTTCGAGGCGCTGTCCGCGCCGCCCGCACCGCCGCCCGCCCCGGGTAAGCCGCTATCGGCGCGAGACGGACACGACCAGCGCGACATGGCCGCCGGTCGCCGGCGGCGCGATCGCGCGAGTGGCCGCGTGCGAGCTGGTCGCCGCGACGAGCACCAGTAACACGCCCAGCAGCACCGCCCACATCGCCGCCCGGTCGGGTTGGAAGCCCGGTCTCTCGTGGGGCCGGCGCTGCGGCCGGCGGCGCGCATAGGTCGGCTCGAGCCTGCGCTCCGCGCCGCGTCCGGTGATCGTGATCGTCCGGCGTCCGGGCACGCCCGTGGCGCGACCCGGCTCGGTCTCGGTGGCGCGTCCGGGCACGACGTCGGCGCGCGCCGGCTCGGTCGCGTGGGCGCGCACCGGCGCCGGCGGCCGGGCAGCTCGAGCCGGCGAGGCGCCCCCCTCCACCGCCCTCAGCGGCCGGCGCGGGCGCGGCGGATCAAAGGCCCAATCCTGCTCCAGAGCCTCGCGGCTCCGGTTCGCGGAAACGCCTGATGGCGGCATCGACCGTCCTCTTTCTCGTGCTTGCGGGGTTAGCTGTCGGGCTCGCACCGAAAGAGCGGCGCTACGCACAGAGTGCGATTAGCCCCAACTACGGGGGGTCCCCCGCTTCCTTTCGCGCTCCCGGTGGGAGTCGCGTTGGCGGGAATTCAGCTGTACGGGCGCGTGATGCTACCAACGGGTCCCGACGTAAGCGGTCTCGTCGCGAGTCGGCGCCGGCGGCCGTGAGGCGCGGTCTATTCCTGCCCGGCGACCTTGGCCACGAAGTTCGCCACGTCCGTGGCGTCCGTGCCCTCGAGCAGGTCCGCGGGCATCGTCCCCTGCCCCAGGCAGGCCTGGCCGGAGTTCGGCGGCGGGCTCTGCAGGCAGCCGTTGGCGATCGTGTTCTCCACCAGCTTGGCGGGTGGGCGGAGCTGGTCCAGGTTGGGACCCACCTTGCCGACGGCGTTGGCGGCCGCGAGCGTGTGACAGACCGCGCAGTTCTGCCCGAACAGCTCCCGGCCGCGCTTGTCAGCGGCGGTCAGCTTGATGCCTCCGACCTGGCTGCTCGCGTTGGCGTGATTACCGGCCAGGAAGGCCAGCGGAATCACGACCCCGAACCCGATGTAGACCACCACGAAGGTCACCCCCAGCACCCTGCGCCCGCCGCGGGACTGCGTCTGCAGCGTCGTCCGGGCGCCCCCGAGCCCCCCGCGAACCGCGATGAAGAACAGGACGAGCGCGAGCACGGCCCAGAACGCGATGAACACAATGACTGGCAGCACGGCGGGCGCACCTTACCGCGTACCGAGGCCCGATCGCAGCACGAACCGGTGGTTCAACCCGGCCTGGCAACCATCGCCGCGCCAGGGCCCCGGGGGATGCCACCGGCAGCTTCCCCACCTAAACCGGGCCGCCAGTCCCGCCAACCGCGGGCCTCATCCAGTCACCGGCGCCGCCCGGAAGCGAAGCTCATCACCGGCGGGGCGACCGCGCGGAAGTCCTCGGCCTCGCCGCCGGCTGCGGCGGCGCGGTCGTTAGAGTCATCCGTGCGCGCGGCGCTGCCGGCGGCTGTCCGCTGATCCGCCAGCCCGCGACGCACCTGCTCGTCGAGCATCGAGAAGTCCTTGATCTCGGCGACGAGCCGGTCCGGGGCGGCGATCGAGCCGACCCTGTCGACCAGCACATTGATCGCCCCTCCAGCCGCCGCGAAACGCTCCAGCTTGCCCTCGACGAGCATCAGCGGCTCGGTCCGCACGGTCAGCCGATTGCGCTCATAGACCGGCGCGGGAACGATCAGGTTGATCGTCCCGTGCTCGTCTTCGAGCAGCACGAACACGATGCCGTTGGCGGTTCCGGGCCGCTGCCGCGCGACGACCATGCCCCCAATGCGAACCCGGGTGCCGTGCTCCAGGATCGCGAGATCCCGGCTCGTCACCGCATCGGACGGCAGACGACCACGAAGCAGCGCGAGCGGATGGGCATGCACCGTGAGCCCAGTGGTTCCGTAGTCGGCGAGCATCGATTCCCACTCCGACAGGCTTCGCAGCCTCGGTGGGGCTGGCAGGTCGAGCGGGAGCGCCAGCTGAGTCCCCCCGGGAACGCCCAGGCCCGGGGTCGCCACGCCCAGCTGCCACAGCGCGATCCGCCGGGCGGACCCGTTCGCCCCCGCGACGAGGGAATCGCATGCCCCTGACCACGCCAGCAGCTCCAGCGACGGTGATCCCGACCCCGCGCGGGAGGCGAGATCGGCGAGGCTGCGGAAGCGTCCTCCTTCGAGGCGAGCGGAGACGAGCTGCTTGACCTCCTGCTCGCGCACGCCGCGTACGTAGCCGAGGCCGATGCGGACGCGACCCTCCGGGGCCGCCGCGGAGCCGCCGGCGGGGGTGAGCTCCATCTCGCAGTCCGCCTGGCTCTGGTTGACGTCGGGCGGCAGCACCTCGATGCCGCGGCGCTGGGCCTCGTGGACCAGCGCATCGGGGGGATAGAAGCCCATCGGCTGCTCGTTGAGCAGCGAGCACAAGAACTCCGGGCCGAAATGCACTCGCAGCCAGGTCGACTGGTATGCCAGCAGCCCGAATGCCGCCCCGTGCGCCTTGGGAAAACCGAAGCCGGAGAAGCCCTGGACCATCGAGAAGACCCGCTCGGCGATGTCCTGGTCGACTCCGTGCAGGCGCCGGGCGCCCGCGACGAAGCGCCGGTGGTATGCCTCGATCGCCGCCTCCGAGCGCTTGCGGCTCATCGCCCGCCGCAGCCCCTCGGCCTCGCCGGTGGAGAAGCCGGCGAAGGCGATCGCCACCTCGAGCACCTGATCCTGGAAGATGATGGTTCCCAGCGTCTCGCCCAGCACAGATTCGAGCGATGGGTGCTCGTAGGGGACCTGGTAGCCCGGATCCTCGCGCAGCCGCTGGCGACGCTCGATGTAGGGATTGACCGCGCCGCCCTGGATCGGGCCGGGCCGCACGATCGCCACCTGGATCGTCAGATCCTGGAGGGTCTCGGGCCGGGTGCGTCGCAGCGACTGCATCTGGGCTCGGCTCTCGATCTGGAAGACGCCGGTGGTGTCGGCGTCCTGGATGCACTCATACGTCTGCGGATCGTCATAGGGGATCCGACTGAGATCGATGCGCTCGCCGCGCGTGCGAGCAATCAATTCCACACTTCGCTCGACGGCCGACAGCATCCCCAGTCCCAGCAGATCGATCTTCAGAAAGCCGGCGTCTGAGCAGGAATCCTTGTCCCACTGAACGATCTGCCGACCCTCCATCGCCGCCGGGACGATCGGGCAGCAGTCGAGCAGCGGGCGGGTGGCGACGATCATCCCGCCCGAGTGCTGCGAGAGATGCCGCGGCAGGCCGTGGGCTTCTGCGGCCAGACGGGCCAGCCACTGCCAGCGTCCCGAGGCGCCCCGCCGGGGCGCGCCGGCGCCGGCTCCGAGCGCACTGTCGATGTCCTTGGCCACCTCGCGCGCGTCCCATCCCTCGCTTCCCCGGGCGACGCGCTCGATCTCCCCGGGCGGGAGCCCCAGCGCCTTGCCCAGCTCGCGGATCGCGCCGCGCGCGCGGTAGGTGGGGAACGCCGCCACCAGCGCCGAGCGATCGTGGCCGTAACGCTCGTGCACTCTCGGGATCAGCACCTCGCGGATGTCTCGAGGGAAGTCGAGGTCGATGTCCGGCAACGAGGTCAGCTCGTCGTTCAGAAACCGTCCGATTAGAAGCTCGTTGGCCACCGGGTCGACGTGTGACAGGCCGGTCAGGAAGCAGACGATCGAGGAGACGCTCGACCCCCGGCCCCGGCCCGGCGGCAGCAACGCGCGAGCGGTGTCCGGCCCCCGCACCTCGACCGCCACCTCACGCGCGAGCTCGAGCAGGTCGTGATGCAGCAGGAAGAAGCCGGGCAGGCCCAGCGATTCGATGATCCGCAGCTCCTCCCGCAGCCGCGCGGCCGCTTCGGTTCGCCCCGCGCCGGTGTAGCGCTCAGACAGCCGCGCTGCGCACAGCTCGCTGAGCTTGTTCATGGCCGTCTCATCCTCCGCGCCCGGATAGCGGTAGCCCAGATCGCTGCTCAAATCGAAGCGCAGCCGATCCGCCAGACGCTCGGTCTCGGCCACCGCGTCTGGATACTCGGGGAAGCGCGACGCCATCTGCGCCGGCGTGACGAGCACGTGACTGAAGTTGCCTCGGCGCTCGGGCTCCGAGGCATCGAGGGTCAGATGCACTCGGATCGCCACCAACGCGTCCTGTAACGGCGCCCGGGCGCGCGCATGGGCATGCACGTTGCCGGTCGCCACACACGGCAACCCGAGGCGCTGGGCGAGTCCCGCCAGCCGCCGGTTACGCGCCCGGTCATCGCGCAGGAACGGCCGCTGCAACTCGATTCTCAGCCGGTCCTGGCCAAATGCCTCTCGCAACCGCCTCAGGCTGAATTCGTCGTGTACCCCGCGCAGCGCGCACCCGCTCAGACAGACCAGCCCCTCCGCGTGCGACAGAACCTCGTCCAGATTCACGAACGCCTGCGTGGGTGGACCGGGCTTGTTTCGGGTGTGCGCGTGCGCATTCGTGAGAATGCGGCAGAGGTTCGACCAGCCCTGCGCGTCCTGCACCAGCAGCGTCAGGTGGCGTCCGTCATCGAGATCGATCTCGGCTCCGTGAATGGGACGCAGCCCGAAGGCTCGAGCGCACACCGCGAACTCCATCGAGCCCGACACTGAGTTGTGGTCGGTGAGCGCCAGCGCGGTGTGGCCGAGCTCGAGGGCGGCGGGGACGAGCTCATCGGGAAGCGACGCCCCGTCCAGGAACGAGAACGCGGAGTGGCAGTGGAGCTCGACATACATGACCGAACATATGTTCGCATCGGGCGCGGATGGATCCCAACCTCGCCGTTGCCATCGAGGCCAGGTCGGAGTAGGGTCGGCGGTGGTCAGCTGCAAGCGGACGCCCGCGCGAGGTCGCGCCGGGCTCGATCCGCCAGCCAGCGAGCGACCTCCGCCGGACGAGGTCAGGTGAGCTGGCCGGACTGCTCGAGCTCCCGCGCGCGTCGGATCAGGAACGCGCCGATCACGGCCGCCAGGGTGGCGACGACCGTGATCGCGTAGGCCTCCATGAACACATCGAGGATTCGGCCGGGAGTCGAGAGCGGGTTGGGGAACTGTGACGAGACCGTGAGAAGCTGCGTCGAGGTCCAGAACAAAGCACTGCCATAGCTGTCGATCTGGCCCCTGTGGTTCTCGAACACCACGGCCAGCCCAGCGCAGAGGAGGTCGATGCCGATCGTCGCCACGATGATCGCGACCACGCGGTCCCGGAGGTGACCATGGGCTGCGGTGCTCGCGTGCAGGACGTTGCGAATCTCCTTACCGAGCTGGCCCATCACCCTCGTGACGTACATGGAGCGTGATTCGATGCTCCGTGGCTACGTCCTGTAACCCCCGCCGCGCGCATCGAGAGACAGCTTTCAGACCGATGCCGCCGCCTGGCTCAGGTCCCGCTCGGGCTCGATCCGCCAGCGACCCGCCACCTGAGCCAGATGCTCGTCCACCGCCCAGCGATCGGGCCGCTCCTCGCCGGTGTGGTCGGGGCTGCCTCCCTTGAGCGCCATGCATCCGGTGTTGTCGCCCAGCGACCGGATCGTGACCACGTCCGACTCCAACAGCCGCGGCTCTGCCGGCAACGCCGCCAGCTCGGCGCGCTTCTCGGCGATCGGGCGGGCGTGCGCTCCGACCTCCTGGATCAAGGTGGGGACGACGCACCGGACCGGGTCGTGGGCCAGGTTCCACTGACACGCGAGCTGGATCATCGTCAGCCCGGCGCGCTCGGCGATCGGACGCATGGCGCCGAGCCGCTCGCGGCCGGCTTCGATCCACCCCGGTGGCCGGAAGCTCCGATGGTCGTGGGTGACGAACTCCTGGCCCGGTAAGACGTCGTCGAAAAACAGGCCCCCGTAATCGACCACGCGCGTGATGACGCCCACGCCGTGGGCGGCGGCGGCGGCGAGACACAGCTCCCCGGGCCACGGCTCGAGCGGGTTGAGGATGATCATCGCCCAGTCGATCACGTCGCCGAACCGCTCGAGGCAGTCGATCACGTCGAGCGTGAAGCCGTTGGCCGGACCTGGCGCGACGCCGATCATGCGCGTCAATCCGCGCTCGCGCAGCGCGGTCATCCCCCGCCACACGGCCTCGCTGGTGTAGCCGGTGCGGTCGGGGTTGTGCAGCAGCAGCAGGTCGAAGCGCTCGACGCCACAGCGCTCGAGGCTGCGCTCGGTCGCCATCTGCAGGTACTCGCCGTACGCGGACGCGGGTCGCAGACGGGCGTCGGTGAAGCGGGGAAACCCCTTCGGCCCGTCTCGCTCGCCGGCATAGAAGTCGTGACCGACGGCGCCCACGATGCATACCTGATCTCGCGGACGGCCGGTGATGGCGCGACCCAGCATCCGGTCGGCTTCACCGGTCCCGTACACGTCCGCGGTGATCAGCGTCGAGATCGACTCATCGGGCGTGATCAGCTCGATGAACGGCTCGTCGTCAAGGGGGATGCCGAAGCGCATGAAGCGTCCACCGCTCCAGGTGCCGATCGCAGTCTGGCCGGGATCAGTCGGCATCGCCCTGAGTGTAGGGGCGCCCGGGTGCAGGCCCCTCGGGTTCGGCCGCTCCGTCTCAGGATCGCTGGCGCCACCACCTCCCACCGGTCAGGTCGTGGAACACGACCTCATCACGCCCGCAGGTGGTGACCACCTCCCAGTAGTGGCGCCGCAGGGGACGCTCCGTCCACCACCGGTCTTCGATCACCCACGACTCCCGGATCGAGTCCACCGTGCGGCCATCGACCATCAGCGGACATCCGTCCGCTCCGGCGCTGACCGAGACCCGGCGAGGCAGCGACAGACGTCTGGGACCGCTCATCCGCCCTCAAACGGAGTCAGGACCGCCCGCCGCTCGGGAAACCGCGAGTCCGGGTCGACCTCGAGCACCCGCAGCGCGGCATCGGGACCGGCTGCGGCTCGGGTCTGGCGGATCGCCTCACGCAGGCGCAGGGCACGCGCGGCGGCGGAGTCCTCCAGCAGAGGGCGCTGATCGCGCGCCGGCGGTCCGAAGCGCTCGACCGCCAGCCGCAGCACCTCCACCGGCGCCGGTATCTCCCCCAGCCGCGGGGCCAAGGCCAGCTGCATCCGCGTGGGCTCAGCGAGCGCCTCGCGAAACACGACCTGCTCACGCCAGGTGCCGCCACGTTCGACCAGCACCGCCGAGATCACCACTGCTCGCAATGTCCGGCCCCGGCGCTCGCGCCGCGCGAGCAGACGGTCGATCAGCAATCCCAGGCCCCGCTCGAGCTGCAGCCCGGAAGTCGCCTCGGGCAGCTCGAGCTCCTCGCGCAGGTACTCGCGCGCGGGTCTGGGCCGAAGAGCCCCATCACCCCCTCCGGCCAGCTCGTGCGCCAGCAGACCTGCGCTCCCGAAACGATCGGCAAGCGCGGCCGGAGGCAGCGCGGCCAGCTCGCCCAGTGTCCCGATCCCGAGCCGCTCGAGCGCCTCGGGGATGTCGGCCAGAGCGGGGCGGGCACGCAGCAGCGTGACCGGCAGCGATGCCAGGTAGGCGCGGGCCTGCTTTTTCCCTCCCGAGACGATCACCGGCCGGCGCACGCGCGCCCGCGTCGCCGCTGCCACGGCCGCGAACCGGGACGGCGCGACGCCGTAGCGAGCGGGCACCCGAACCGCGCGCCGGGCGGCCGCGAGCACACCCTTTACCCGCTCGCTTTCGTGTAGCGCCTGCCCCGCGTGCAAGCGCAGCAAGCCGCCCGCCTCGAAGCACACCAGCCCGGGCCGTTCCGGCTCCACCGCCGCGCCGATCGACTCCAGCCTCACGAGCAGCCGCTCCCATGAGTCCGCCACCCCGGCGGGATCGGGCGGGATCAGGATCAGCCGCGGACAGCGGGCCAGCGCCTCTCCCAGCCGCATCCCGGGATGGACTCCGAACGCCTCGGCGGCAAGCGACACTTCTCCGATCTGATGCGCTCCGGGCTCGGGAGCGAGCGCAACCGGCGTCTGCAGCAATCCCTCCCGATCGCCGGCCGCGACACCCAGTTGAAAGCGGGGGAACAGAACGCAGATGATCATCGAACATATGTTCGCATACGGGTCGGACGTCCGCTCCATGATTTGGGTTGGCCGCCGCGCCCCGGGGGTACAAAAAACGGAGGAGCGCGCCCGATGGGATGCCGACGTAGAGGAGAGAGCCTTGCTGCAGCAGCGAACCGGACCGCGCATCTGCAGGGGCCGCGACCAATCCGTCCCAGTACACGCACACGACTCGGGTCGAGGAACGATGCCGCTGATGCGGAGGAGTGGCCGAGTACTTCGACGCCCGGGCGGCCGCGACCCCGTTGAAGGTGCTGCGAACGTCCGCCACGGTCGCACCAAGCTCGCCGTCTCCAAGGCGCTCCAGCCACGGGCCACCACGGCGCTCGTTACGTTCACCTGTGGGTCGCCGGGCACCGACGACCTGTACGCGCGTCGGTCGCGGTCCCCCTGAATCGGATCCCGAACCAGATGGGCGAGCAGAACATGGCCAATCAGGTTCTGGCGGCGCTGGGGTAGGGGGCTCTGCCACGAGGGCTGCGCGCGGGCGGCGCAATGTATCGCCGGCACGCGATTGCTGACGCCCTCAGGGTGGTACGGTCAGCACCGATGGCACCGCCCAACCTGACAGACCTGGCGGTCCGCAGCGCGCAGACGCTGCGGGCCTTCGGCCAGCGCGTCCCGGGCGCCGGCGAGGTGCTGGCCCGCTCGCTGCGTGACGCGGTCAAGGGGCGCACGGTGCTGATCACCGGTGCCTCGTCGGGGATCGGCCGCGCCGCGGCGCTGAAGATCGGCGAGGCGGGCGGGACGGTGCTGCTGGTGGCCCGCACCCAGGAACGGCTCGACGAGGTCAGGCTCGAGATCGAGCAGCTGGGCGGCCTGGCCTACGTGCATCCTTGCGATCTCACGAACACCGACGACATCGACCGGATGGCGGCCGAGGTGCTCGACCGCCACGACGCGGTCGACGTCCTGGTCAACAACGCCGGCAAGTCGATCCGGCGGTCGGTCAACCGGGCCTACGACCGCTTCCACGACTATCAGCGGACGATGCAGCTCAATTACTTCGCGGCCGTCAAGCTGATCCTCGATCTCCTGCCGGCGATGCGCGAGCAGGGCACCGGGCACATTGTCAACATCTCGACGATCGGGTTGCAGACCAACACGCCCAGGTTCTCGGCATATCTCGCGTCCAAGGCCGCGCTGGATGCGTTCTCGCGCTCGATCGCGCCCGAGATCATCGACGACGGCGTACACATCACGACGGTGTACATGCCACTGGTGCGCACGCCGATGATCGCGCCGACGAAGATCTACGACCGGTTCCCCACGCTCAGCCCCGAGGACGCGGCCGACCTGATCACCGACGCGATCCGCAAGCGGCCCAAGCGCGTGGCGACGCTGCTGGGAAACATCGGGCAGCTGGGCTACGCGGTGGCCCCGGGAGCCCAGGATCTGGTCGTCAACCGCGCTTACAAGCTGTTTCCCGAGGGCGATCGCAAGGACCAGCTACCGGCGGCCGAGGAGACCCCCGAGCAGCGCGCGTTCGTCCGCGCGACCCGCGGCGTGCACTGGTAGGCCGGCTCAGGCTCTCAGCAACCTGCATAACGTGACAGGCCGCTCCCCGACAGCCGTGGCTGGCACGTTAATCATGTGGGGCGTGGTGAAGGTGACGCGCGTAGCCGGCGGGTGGGGATCGCGTCACGTTAAGCAGGTTCCAGTCGGCGGGTGGGGTCAGGCGGATCCGCGGCGGAGTGGCGGGGCGAAGGGGCCGGTGGAGCGAGTGTGTCGACGGGCTGGAGCCGGGAGGCGGTTTTGGTGCATCGAGCCGGTCCCAAACGAGCCGTTCCGTCCCCGCGGGCCGGGACGCGCCAACGCGGTACGCCACCGTAGCTGCCGTTCAGCCGCGTCACAGCCGCCATAACCACCGGACGCGCCAACGCAAGGTACTTGACCCCACAACTATCCGGTGTTACAGTGAGCCTCGCAACGGCGAAGCGCCCGGAAGGGAGAGGCGATGAAACTTGAAGGCATCCACCACATCACCGCGATGACAGCCGAGGCGCAGCGCAACGTCGACTTCTACGCCGGCGTGCTCGGGCTCCGGCTGGTGAAGAAGTCGGTCAACCAGGACGACACGTCGGTCTACCACCTGTTCTACGCGGACGAGACCGGAGATCCGGGGTCGGACATCACGTTCTTCGAATACCCGGACCTCCCGCGCGGCAGCGCCGGCGCCGGCATGATCCACCGGATCGTGTGGCGCGTGGGCAGCGGCGACGCGCTCGACTTCTGGGCCAGCCGCCTAGAGCGGTTCGGCTACGAGTCGAACCGTCGCGAGGACAGCCTCGTGTTCGACGACCCCGAGGGCCTGACCCACGAGCTCCGCGACGCGCAGGTCCCTGACGAGCCGCTGATCGCCGAGCACCCCGAGATCCCCGCCGAGCTCGCGCTGCAGGGCTTCCACGCGGCCCGCGCGTACAGCGCCGACCCCGAGCGCAGCCGCGCGCTGCTCGAGCAGACGCTCGGGTTCAAGCCGGTCGAGCACGGCCCCGTGCAGACGGCCGCGTTCGAGCTGCGCGGCGATCATCGCGGCGGTTACTACCTGTACGACCAGCCTCCGGAACAGCTCGGACGGCCGGGCGCAGGGACCGTGCACCACATCGCGTGGGCGGCCTATCCCGGGGACGAGGCGGCGTGGCTCAGGCGTGTGAGCCAGGCCGGCGCCCGAGCCACGCCGATCATCGACCGCCACTACTTCCAGTCGGTCTACTTCCGAGAGCCATCGGGCGTGTTGTTCGAGATCGCCACGATCGGTCCCGGGTTCACCGTCGACGAGCCGCTCGAGCACCTCGGCGAGAAGCTGTCGCTGACCCCGAAGTACGAGCATCTGCGCGACCGCATCGAGCCCACCCTGACCCCGCTGCGCAACCCGCGCCAGAGCTGGGCGAGCCGCTAGAAGATGGAGCGGCTACGAGACTGCTAGACCGACGCGCCGGCGTCGATCATCAGCTCGCGCACCGGCACCGCCTGTAGGTGGTCGGCCGCGAGCGTGTCATGCAGCCGGCGGACCAGGGCTGCGACGTTGGTGCTGGACGTCAGCGTGAGCTTGATCACCTCGCCGGCGCGGAGGTTGCCGAGCTGGTCATCGTTGTCGTCGATGTTCACGGCGCCGCCGATTAGCCGCCCTCCGTAGCCGTGCGCCAGCCACCACTGGCCCACGCTCGGGCCGTTGGACGCGTACAGGAAATGTCGGCCGGAGCCCATCACGCCAAGCAGGTGGTGGAGCTCGGCACGGGTCTGGAGCCAGCGCACCAGGCCACCCTTGGGCAGCAGCGGAATCGCCTGATCGCCATATCCGTACAGCCTCATCTCGGCCGGAGTGGGAGCCTGGTTCAGGGTGAAGGAGACGCGAATGCCGCTGGCGGAGAAGGCGCTGGCCAGCGACGCGAGCTCATTGGCGGGCGCGTTGACGAGCAGGCCCACCTCCGGATGCGAGGTGGCGACGGTAGTGGTCGGGCGCATGTGCACGAACTGCGATACCAGCGTGTATGACGCGCCGGCGGTGAGCGTCCATGCAGCCACCAGGAAAGCTGCCGCCAGCGTGGTGGCCGCTCGGGTGGTGCGCAGCCGCCACACCGGGAGCTGGCGCGCGCGGCGCTCGTCGGTCAGGATCAGCGACGCCGTCGAGGGCCTGCGGGCGAACGAGCCGTCCGGCTCGGGTCGCTCCTGGAGGGCATGCTCGAGCGCTGGGCCGAGGGCGGCCGCGTTCCGGGCCACCTGGGCGAGGCCGAAGCGCTCCAGTGCCGCATTCGAGGCCCGCACGTGGCCGTAGCCGAAACCGTAGGAGACCATCGGGCAACCGCGGATGATCGCCTCGAGTACCGTCAGCCCGGCGCTGGAGTGAACCAGCGCGTCGCTGGCCGCCAGCACGTCGCCCATCCGGTCGGTGAAGCCCATCAGCCGCAGGCGAGGATTGGCGCCACAGGCGTGGGCCACGCGAGCGCGGAGCTTGTCGTTGCGACCGCACAGACACAGGACAGTCGCGTCCGGAACCGCCAGTGCCGCCTGGGTGGCGCCGAGCAGGTCGCCGACGCCCCAGCCGCCGCCGGACACCGCGATCACCTTGCCCTCGGCCGGCAGCCCCAGTGCGCGCCGGGCATCCGCACGCGAGCGGGCGGCGAGGAATGCCGGAGAGGTGGGAGGCTTGGCCCAGCGGACGCTGCCGGGGCCCGCGATCGCCTCCACCTCCTCGATCGACTCGGGGTGCGTCACGAAGTGCAGGTCGATCCCCGGGTGGGCCCAGAACCGAAGGCCGGCGAGGTCGGTGATCGAGGAGTAGCACGGCACCTTGAGCCGGCCCTTGCGACGCAGCTCGCCCAGCACCGCGGTGACGCCGGGGTAGGTGGACACGATCTGATCCGGATCGTGTGCCCGGATCAACCGCATCAGCCCTCGGCGACCGAACGCGGTGAGCAGCCGCTTGGACAGCCACCGCGTGGGCGGGAAGTACATGAACAGCGAGTACTGAAGATCGAACAGCCACGGCACCCAGCGGAACATGAAGGCCGAGTTCTCGCGCAGCACCTTTGTCAGCACCGGGCCCATCGCCGGGAGCCCGTTGACGATCGACACCTGGGCGTCGGGATCCTCGTCCCTGAACTCCCGCGAAACCGCTCGTGCCGGGAGGTCGTGACCCTCGCCGATGTCGGCCGAGATGATCAGGATCTGCCGCGGCCGGGACTCCGCATCGGGCTCCCCGGCCGGGATCACATCGGCCGCCAGCCGCCGACGCTCGGAGGCCGCGGCCTCCTGCTCGCGGCGCCATTCCACGTACTTGCGCACGCCCTCGGAGAACGGCGTGGCCGCGGTCCATCCCAGCTCCTCGGCGGCCCGCCGGCTGGACACGATCTTGCCCCCGAAGTCGCCCGGACGGGCCGGGGTGTACGCGATCTCGACGTTCCCGATCAGCTCCTGCACCCGCTCGGCGATCTGCTTGATCGTCACGTTCTCGTCGCTGGCCAGGTTGTAGACGCGGTTGCAGGCCACGTCGTCGACCCCGAGGGCGACGCCGTCCGCCAGATCCTCCACGTACACGAACCGCCGCGACTGGCCACCGTCGCCGGCGAGCGTCAACGGCTCACCTCGCAGCGCCTTGCCGACGAACGCCGGGATCACCGCCGCCTCGCGCGCGCGAGGACCATAGGGAATGCCGAAGCGGAGGATCGTGTAGTCGATCCCGTACAGCTCCTGGTAGGCCTTGCAGTAGAGCTCGCCCGCGAGCTTGGTGCTGGTGTACAGATGGGAGGGCGCGGGGAGCAACGTGTTCTCCTCGACCGCCTCCTCCTGGCAGTCGGAGTAGACCCAGATCGTGCTGGCGTACACGATCCGCTTGACGCCGGCCCGGCGCGCCGCCTCGAGCACCGCCACCGTCCCCCGTGCGTTCACCCGCTCGGCGTCCTCGGGCGACGCGTGGACGTCGTTGACATCGGCAACCGCGGCCAGGTGGGCGACCGCGTCGCAGCTGTGCAGTGCCCGCTCGAGCGCCTCGCGATCGGTGATCGAGCCGAGCACCGTGTCGACGCTGCCCGGCTCGTGCCACGGCGACGGGCGCAGGTCGTAGATCACGGGATCGTGGCCGCGCGCCCGCAGCCTGTCGACCACATGCGAACCGATGAAGCCCGAACCTCCGGTTACCAGGACTCTCATTACCGTTGCCCCTGTGGGCGGTAATACAGCGGTACGCAGGAATGGTTACTCGCCACCCAGTCGGTGTTGGGCAGCTTCACGTCGTGACCCAGGAGCCGGTGGCAGGGTTCGTCGTACACCCGGCCGGTGGACCGCTCCAGCCAGTCGAACACGATGTACTTGTACAGACCTGAGATCATCCCCTCGGGCAGTTCGAGCCGGGCGGCGTAATTTGGATCGAGCTCGGCGCGCGCGACGGCGTTCTTCCAGGCCACGATCTCGGGCAGCCGCTCGATTCCTAGGAGGCCCAGCGCCGCGGTGAACTCGCTCATCCGGAAGTTGAGCCCGTGAACGTCGTACGTGGGCTTGCCGTAGTTACGGAACGCGCGGGCATGGTCGATCAGCTCAGGACGGTTGGAGACGAGCACGCCGCCCTCGCCGGTGGAAATGGTCTTGGTCGCGTACAGCGAGTAGATGCCGACATCGCCATAGGTCCCCGGCCGCCGGCCGTTCCACGAGGCGCCATGGGCGTGCGCGCAGTCCTCGATCAGGAAGATGCCCTGTCGCCGGCAGTAGTCGGCGATCTGCTCGACCTCGAACGCCATATGCCCGCCGATGTGGACCAGGAACACCGCCCGCGGGCGATGCTTCGACGCCTTGGCCTCGAAGTCGGTGAACGACATGCACAAATCTTCGCGGTTGCAGTCCACGAATTGGACCTCGGCACCGGCGCGAATCGCCGCCAGCGGTGTCGCCATGAACGTGTTCGACGGGCACAGCACCGTCTCGCCGCGGACCTGCGCGAAATGCAGGGCAGCCATCGCTCCGCCGGTCCAGCTCGACATCGCCACCGCGGGCGTCCCGTTCCAGCCCTCCCACGCCGCCTCGAAGCGTTCCGTCATCGAGGCCTCCGACCAGCGGCCTGAGTCCAGCACCTCATCGATCAGCGCGTGCAGTCGTGCGCGGTCGCGAGGGTCAAAGCCGATCGCGAAGCGTGCGAAATCGGGAGTGGCTGAGGCGATGGTCATGTTGTCGGCGGCAATCTCGATCCGCGGGTGTCGCTCGCGATTCAGCCGGCCTGCGGCAACATCCCTGCGCTCGGCTTGCCAATCGTGTCAGTGCTGGTGCGCTCAGGCAAGCGTTTCAGACAGGCAGGACGGTACCGATTTGGCGCCGGTCTAGCTCTGTCAGGATCAATCTAAGGGCCTCGATCGTGCGCCGGTGCGAGCCGCGGGAGCTGTAGAAGTCGGCATCGTGCAGGAGAATCACGTCGCCGGGCTGGGCCCGATGCGCGGCTCGCCGGGCGATCCGCTGCGGCGTCGTCAGCCGGCGCCAGTCCTTCCCCCACTTCGACCACAGCAGCGGCCGCAGGCCCGCGGCCCGGATCGCCTCCAGGCCCGCCGCGCTGTAGATCCCATACGGCGGCCGGTGCCAGCGCGTCTCCCCGCCGGTGGCATCCGCGATCGCGGCCAGGCCCCTCGTGAGATCGTCACCGAGCTCGGCGCTGCGTCGACGTAGCTGTAGCCGGTGGCGGTAGCCATGGAGCGCGACCACATGGCCTCGAGCGACGATCTCCGCCGCCAGCTCCGGCCGACGCTCGACCTGCTCACCGATGACGAAGAATGTGGCTCGCGCACTCGCCCGGTCGAGGACCTCGAGCACCGCCGGAGTGCCCTCGGGATGCGGACCATCGTCGAACGTCAGCGCCACGCCACCTGAACCTGGCAGCGTTCGCGGCAGCCCGAGTGCACGGGCGGCGCTGGGCAGGACGGGCGCCAATGCGTATCGGATCACAGCTCGATGATCGCGGACTTCCCCGTTGGCCGGCATTTGACCTGCACCGCCGCACCCGGCAGGGTGTGGGCTTGACTCCGGACCTCGACCACTGGCTCCCGCGGCCGGCGCTGCGGATCGTGCACCGGCGTTCGAGCTGCGCGCCGGCCGACGAACTGTGGAGCGCAGCGCGTGCGGTGGAGATCACCGACACCGCCGTGCTGGGTCGGCTGGTGCGCTGGCGGATTCCGGGAACCACTCCTCAGCAGCGCTTCGACGAGCTGTTTCGCAATCCGCCGTTCGTCCTGCTGGCGGAGGCCAACCGCGCGCTTGTATCGGGCATCGTCGGCCGGATCTGGACGCTGCGCCGTGATTACCCGCAACTCGATAACCCCGATCAGTTCCGCAGCTGGTCCACCCGTGGCACCGCCCGTGTGGTGTTCGGCAACTGGGTCGCAGGAGGAAGCCGGCCGCAGCTGGCTATGCGCCGAGGCCCGGGCGCAGCCTTTCGGGGCGGAGGGCCGAATCGGCCTCGCTGCCGTGCGGCCGCTCGTGACCGGGTTTCAGCACCTGATCGGCAGCGACGGGATCGAAGCCGCGATCAAGCGCGCCGAAGGCCGGTGACCCTACGCAGCCTGAGGGGCGCTCGGTCCCGGTGCCGGGGCCGCCCCCGTGCGCACCTTGATCGCCAGCACGATGCCCGGCAGCACGGCCACCGCGGTCAGCGCCACGGCCCACCAGAACGTGCTGGCGAACGCTTGTGCCAGGGGAGTGGCGATGTGGGCCCGGACCGCCGGTGGGATCGGCCTGATTGCCCCGCCGGCGAACGCGGCCCCGCCCGGCACCATCGTCCTGATCTGGTTCTCCAGCACCACCGCGAGCAGCGCCGTGCCGATCGACCCGCCCACGCGTTGCAGCACGTTCAGGGCGGTCGTGGCGCGAGGCACGGCTGCGCGGGAAATCGTCGAGTAGGCAGAAGCCATGGCGGGCATCAAACAGCAGCCGAGGCCGATGCCCCGGGCGAACAGGATCGCCGACAGGACGCTGTAGGGCGTGTGTCCGGTCAGGCGCGTGAGTCCGATGGTGGCCAGCGTCATCACGATCAGCCCGAACAGCACCACCGGGCCACCCCCGATGCGGTCGGTGAGGCGCCCGCTGATCGGCATCACGACCGCGGCTCCGAGTCCCTGCGGGGCGGTCAACAGCCCGGTTGCCAACGTCGACTGTCCGCGATCGACCTGCAGGTACAGGGGGATCAGGAGCAGCGACCCGAACAGCGCCGCACCGATCAGCAGCACCACGGCGGCGGCGGCGGCGAACCCCGGCGCGCGGAACAGCTTTAGGTCCAGCAGCGGGCGACGCGCGGTCAGATGCCACGCGTGCCAGACGAACGCGATCACCAACCCCAGGCCCGCGACCATCGGTGCCCATGCTCCCGGGTAGCTGATCCCGCCGTGGCTCGAGGTCTCCGACAGTCCGAACACGATCGCGGCGAGCCCGGGTGACAGCAAGGCCAGGCCGATCACGTCGAGTCGCTCCCCGCGCTGGGGCTCGGAGTGAGGCAACAGTCGCCAGGCGAGCACGAGCGCGAGCGCGCCGATGGGCAGGTTGACGAAGAAGATCCAGCGCCAGCTCAGGTGTTGCAGGATCAGCCCGCCGAGCACGGGACCGAGGATCGGGCCGAGCAGCATCGGGGCACCCACGACGCTCATCACCCGGCCCACCCGCTGGGGACCGGCTGCCTGGGCCAGGATCGTCATGCCGGCCGGCATGATCATGCCGCCGCCAAGTCCCTGGAGCACCCGGAAGAAGATCAGCGAACCGGCGGACCAAGCCAGACCGGACAGCGCCGACCCGAGCATGAACAGCCCCACAACGATCATCCACAACCGCTTGGCCCCGAATCGCTCGCACGCCCACCCGGTCATCGGGATCACGGAAGCCAGGGCCACCAGATAGCCGGTCGCGACCCATTGGATCGTGGCCAGCGGCGCGTGCAGCTCGCGCGACAGCGTGGCCAGCGCCACGTTGACGATCGTCGTGTCGAGGATCGACATGATCGCGCCGACCACGACCACCGACGCGATCACGATGATCTGGCGGTCGAGCTTGTCCGGGCTGCCGCGTGCCATCTGTGTCACCACCGTAGCGATGCTGCCCGTTAGGCGGCTAACGTCAGGTTGCGAGATGGAGCCGTTCGACGCCGAGGTGATCATCCGCCGTACGCGATTCGCCAGCGAGACGAGCGGCTGGGCCGTCGTCGATGCCTCGGACGCCGATGGCGATCCGGTGGTGCTCGTGGGGCCGCTGATTCACCTCGAGGAGCGCGAGCGCGCCCACGTCGTGGGGACGTGGGTCGACGACAGCCGTTACGGGCTCCAGGTCAAGGTCACCGAGGCCAGACCGCTTCCGCCGGCCGACGCCGAGACGCTGATCGCGTACCTGCGGCGCGTCAAGCACGTCGGTGCCAGGCGGGCGCAGCTGCTGATCGACCGGTTCGGGGCCGACCAGGTGCTGGCGGCGATCGATGCCGACCCGGCCGGGGCGTTCGCCGCCGCGGGAGTGACCCGGCGGCGGGCGGCGGAGGCGGCGGACTCCTGGAACGGCCTGCGCGTCACCCGCCAGCTGCATCTGCTGCTCGCGCCGCACGGCCTGGGGTACCTGGTCAAGCGCATCAGCGAGCACTACGGGCCGACCGCTCATCACGTCGTCGCCGAACACCCGTACGAGCTGACCAGCGTGTTCGGCGTCGGCTTCCTGATCGCGGACCGGATCGCCCGGACGGTCGGTGCGGCCGGCGATGGCACCGAGCGGACCCGGGCCGGTGCGCTGCACGTTCTCTCCGAAGCCGAGCGCGGGGGCAGCACCTGCCTCCCGCTTGAGTCGTTGCTGGTCACACTCGGTGAGCTGCTAGAGGCGCGGGTGGCCGAGTCAGAGATCGATGCGTTCGTGCGGGCCGGCGACCTGGTGCGTTCGGAGCAGTGGATCTACCGCCCGGAAACAGCCGCGCTCGAGGCGGAGCTCGCCGCGCGCATTCGGGAGCTGATCGATGCCGGACCTGGGCGACGGTTGCGGGATCCCGAGGATCGTCGGCCGGACCTGACCGCCGAGCAGTTGCGGGGGGTGAGCCACGCGTTCCGGCATCGGCTGTCGCTGATCACCGGCGGCCCGGGCACGGGCAAGACCGCGTCGATCAAGACGATCGCCGCGCTGGCGGCGGCTGCGGGCACGCGGGTGCTGTTGCTGGCGCCGACCGGCCGCGCGGCGATCCGGATGACCGAGGCGAGCGGGATGCGGGCCCAGACCGTCCATTCCGCGCTCAAGTGGATTCCCGGCGAGGGGCCCACGCACGACGAGCAGGACCCGCTGCGCTGCGACTTGTTGATCGTCGATGAGGCCTCGATGGCGAACCTGGAGTTGCTGGTGGCGCTGCTGCGCGCGGTGGCCGGCGACTCGCACGTCGTGTTGGTCGGCGACGCCGACCAGCTGGCACCGGTCGGCGCCGGCAAGCCGTTCGCGGAGCTCGTCGAATCGCGAGTCAGTGCCGACCACCCGCTTGACGCACATCTTCCGGCAGGCCGCCGGCAGCATGATCGTCCAGGGCGCGCACGCGATTCGCCGGGGCGCCACGCCTGACTTCCAAGCCTCCGGCGACATGCGCCGCGACCTGTTTCTGATCGAGCGCCCGGACGCACGCGGCGCGCGGGAGGAGATCGTGTCGCTGGTGAGCCAGCGCCTCCCGAGCCACTACGGGGTGGATCCGGTCAGCGACATCCAGGTGTTCGCGCCCGTTTACCGGGGCGATGTCGGAATCGACGCGCTCAATACGGCGCTGCGCGAGGCGCTCAACCCCGGCGGCGAGCCGGTCAGGGGCGGTCGCCTGAGGCTGGGCGACAAGCTGATGCTGACGGGGCGAAACCTGCATGAGCTCGGACTGATGAACGGCACGCTGCTGCGACTGCTGGACGAGACGCCCAGCTCCGACGATGACGATGGCGCGCTGGTGCTGTCCTCCGAGGAAGCGATCTTCCGGCTCCCTCCGGAGGAGGTCGATCGGCTGCGCCTGGCGTACGCCTGCTCGGTCCATCGCGGACAGGGGATCGAGCTCCCGGTTGCGGTGATCGTCGCCCACCCGGCGGCCGGGTCGTTCTTTTTGCGCCGCGAGATGCTGTACACGGCGGTCACCCGGGCCCGGTTGGCGACCGTGATCGTGGGGACACGGGAGGTGGTCGCCCGCGCCGCGCGGACGCCGGACACGGGCCGGCGCCACAGCCGGCTGGCGGAGCGACTGCTCAGCCAGTGATCGCGAGCGGGATCAGCGCTCCCGTCGCCGCGACGGTCGCGCACAGCGACAGGGTGAATCGCGACCGCCGCTCCAGACCGGCCATCAGCAGGGCCACGAACAGCGGCGCGCTGAGCCGGGTGTAGGACCAGTCGTCGCCGAAGTCCAGGACCAACAGGCTCATGCCGAACAGCGCCGCCGCCACGCCGGCGGCGGTCACCCGCCGGCGTAACAGCGCCAGCGCGGTGAGGATCGCGCCGAGCGTCAGCGCTAGGTAGACCAGGTCCCAGCCGCCGGCGAGCGGCGAGCTCTTGCCCAGGGCGTGGCTCACTTCGGCCACAAAGTTGGTCGCCGGCGCCACAAAGCTCGAGCCTCCGGTGGCGGCCACATTGCCGCCATAGCGGACGTCGATGTACACCTGCCAGGCGCTGAATGCGGCCAGTGGCACGATCGGGACCGGCCATGCGCGGCGGGCGGCCCGCACAAGTGCTCCGGGCTGCCTCCGGTCACGCCACCAGACCGCGATGAGCTCGACGGTGACTGCGGCGACCGCCAGCATCATCGGCTCCCGCGCCAGGACGGCGATGGTGAGCAACCCGGCGGCCCACCACCGCCGCCCCAGCTGCCACATGATCAGCCCCCCGAGCATGCTCGCGACCGCGAGCGGGTCGCTCAGATCGCGCAGCACTCCCGTCAGCATTCCGGGCAGCAGGCCGACCGCAAGACCCCACCAGGGCGAGACGTCGCGGCGGCGAGCATAGGCCACAAACCCCGCCGTAATCACGAGGATCGTCAGCGCATTGATCGCCAGCAGCGTCCACGGGACTGCGCCCGGCTCGCCGCCCGCGAGCGCGAACGCGAGCAATGGATACGCCATGCGTTGGAGCCGAAACGCCTGACCGGCGCCCCGCAGCGCCGCCACCGTCCGGTCGCGAAGCAGCAGCGGATCCTGGGCCGTCGGCCAGAAGAACTGGCCGTCATAGCCATCCACGCTGTCGACTAACGCGCCCGCCGGCGGATGGGTGTACGCCGCCTCCGCCACGCCGAAGCGCACGAAGCCCGTGGGGTTGCCGTCGTATTTCCCCCACCGGTGCGATCACCCACACGAGGATCACCGCCGCCACCAGTACGGCTGAGCGCATCGAGCCCAGCCGGCGCCAGCGAGCGTGGATACCGAGGCGCCACCGGCCCAGTGCGAATGCGTCGAGCGCCGGCGGTTGGGCGGGTCGCGTGTCGATGGACATGACACTAGAGGGCGCTGGACTGCCCGCTTACCGGCAACCCGCCGCATCGTAAACTACACTAATTGCATGAGCTTAGTGATATTCTCTCGTCCAGCCCAGGACTTCTGAATCCGATGCGCGCCGACGTCCACCCATGAGCCTCACCGCCGCAGAGCTCGAGCGGTTCGTCGCCGGCCTGGCCGCCGACCCTGACCTGTGGCAACCGCTGGTCCGCCACACCGGCGACGTGCGGGTCTATGAGGTGATCTGGGAGGACGAGGACGTCAACGCCTGGGTCATCTGCTGGAGCGAGGACCAGGACACCGGGTTCCACGATCACGACCAATCCGGGGCGGCGATCGCCGTGATATCCGGGCAGGTGCGCGAGGATCGCCTTCGGCTCGGGGGCTCTCCTCAGACTCGTGTTCTGCGGGGTGGGTCCGTGTTCACGGTTCCACCCGCCGCGATCCATCGGGTGCTTCACGTCGGCGACGTTCCGGCGGTCACCATCCATGCCTACTCGCCGCCGTTGACGCGCACCGGCGCCTACCGTGTCGGCCCCGGCGGCGAGCTCGAGCGCGAATCGCTGTCGATCGAGGAGGAGCTCCGGGCCGAGGCGGCGCTGAGCTCCTAGGTCATTCGGCCGCACTTGAGCGCGGCCCCGTGCGAGCGGTCTGGGGGGGTTAACCCGAACGGCGCTTCTGTGAGACGGCGCGGATCAGCTGCGCCTTGCCCATCTTCGAGCGGCCGGAGATGCCGAGGCGCGCGGCCTCACGGCGCAGCTCCGTAACCGTCATCGCGCCGGCGCCGGTTCCGGTCCCGCGGCTCGCGCCTCGCTTGCGCGCGGCGGCCTTGGCGCCCTCGCGCCCGAGCGCCCTGCGCGTGCTCTTGTCGAGATTCGAGATCGTGCGCTTTTGGCGGGCGCCGGACTGCGCCTGCTTGACATTCTTGCGGGCAGCGGCCCGCTGCTTTTCTGTTGCCATGGTGGGTTTATACCCTCAGCCGCGGTCGCTAGCCTCCCGCCGATACGGGCGACGCTGTTACTGGGTGACGGGGTCCGGCTGTTCGACCTCGGGCAAGCCGGCCGGATCGAACTCGAACCACTGACCGTGTCGGACTCAGAGCGGGTTTTGAATCTCCGCTATCGCGTGCTCCGGTAGCGGATCTCCGGCCCGATGCGTTAGGACCTGGCGCGCGTGCGAGCCGCCTTCTTGGCCGCCGCGCTGCGGCGCTGCAGCGTTCCGCCTGCGGGTGCTCGTCGCCTTCGCGGCGGCGGCGTAGCGTCTGGCTGATCGGCCGGAGACGCGGCGCTCGGCCTCGTTCACCAGATTGGTCAGATCATCGAGTGTCCGGCGCAAGCGCTTCGTCGGCTTGCGGCGTCGGTCGCCCGCCTCGGCGATGACCCGGGCGGTGCGCTTGCGCAAGCCCTGGGCGCGCAGGCGCTTGAACAGCTGGTCGTTGGATTTGGTCTTGGCCATCGGCTCCTCCGTAGTGACAACGATTCCCGGTTATCCCTACCCGCTGTGGACGTCGGTTAGCCGCTCGGCGGCGCGGGGATCGTCAGTTGCGCGCCGGCAACGTCACCACGTCGAGGCCGAGCGGGGCACAGATCCCTGCCGGCTGATCCTCGCGCATCAGCCGGCGGCGCAGCAGCACGAACGCGGGCGCGCCCAGCGCCGCAGGAATCACCAGCTGAAACAGCCGGTACAGCAGCACCGCGGCGGTCGCTTCGGTGAGGTTGACGTGGTACAGCACGAATACGCCGATCAAGGCTCCCTCGGTTCCGCCGACGCCGCCCGGCAGGGGCACCAGGTTCCCAAGCTGTCCGATGAGGTAACCGAGCACGAGCGTGCCAAACGGCGGCGCGTGTCCGACCGCCGCGAACCCGCACCCGAGTGCCGCGATGTCGAACGCCATGTAGGCAAACGACCCCACGATCACACCGAGGCTGTGCGATCGCAGCAGCGCCATGGCCTCCTCGACTCCGTCCGCAACGGCCTTGAGGGCGTCGTGGACCAGGCCGCGCAGACGCCCGAGCCCGTGGCTTCGATCTGCGGCCTCGCCGCGCCGGCCCAGCCCGCGGAGGAGCTTCGGGCTCACCACCACGAGCAACACGCCCAGCGCCGTAATCAGCGCCGGCACCAGACTTAGCAGCGCCGTATTCCGCCCCGAGAGCACTCCGAAGAACACGCCCAGTCCGACCAGGATCAGCGCCGCGAAGTTGGCGGCGCTGGTGACGACGAAGAACGCCACGCTGCGACGCGCGATGTGGCCGGTGGGCATGCCGGCCTGGCGCAGCGCCCAGACGCCGAGCGCCAGGCCGCCGGCGCCGCCGGCCGGCAGAAGCGAGTTGGCCGCCAGCTCGGCCATCGCGATGTCGTAGCTCAGCCGCCATTCCATCTGCGCGCAGAACGTGTAGCGGAACGCCAGCACATACCCGGCGCAGGACCCGAGCTCGGCGACCGCCAGCGCCAGCACCCAGCCCGCGTCGGCGTGCTGCAGGCGTGACTTCACCTCGTCCAGCCCGGGCAGGGCGCCGATCGCGATTACCACCAGCGCAATGATCGCCGCGATCTCGAGCACGCGCACGAGCAGGTGCCGGGCCCGGAACTCATCCGGCATCGAGCGATCGCGGAGCGCGGCTTCGCCCGCCGAACCGCTCAACTCAGCGGGTGCCATCGCGCTAACGGCCGCGTGGAGACGTCAGCTCCGAGAGGTCTCCCGCGGCATCGGTCACGTACAAGCGGTTGCGGTGCCAGCCGATGCCGCCGAACTTGGGCGACGTGGGCTGGCTCAGCCCGGTCGCGATCGCGCAGGAGCGGTGAGTTCGCGGATTGAGGCGATAGATCTTGCCGCTGCCGAAGCCGGCGATGTAAAGGTTCCCCGCCGCGTCGACGGTCATGTCATCCGGCGCCACGCCGGAGCCCAATTGCCCGACGGTCTGCACCCGTCCCGGATGCGCGATCGACACCCGATCCACCTCTCCCTCGTTGCTGAACGTCCTGTCGGTGTACAGCCAGCGTCCGGTCGGGTCGACCACGAGGCCGTTGGTGTCGTCCAGCTGAGCCCACTCGATCTGCGGATGTTGCGGATCGTGCGCCGGGACGCGGGTGATGCCGGTGCCCGTGCCGACATCACGGCTCACCACCGCATCACCGTCGGGCAGGAGGGCCAGCCCGTTGGGCATGGTCAGGCCTCGCGCCCAGGTGGTCAGCTGCCGGGTGCGCAGATCGAGCCGCTCGATCGTGCCGTTCGCGGTCACCGGCACCGTGTCGCCGGAGTTGACGTATAGGTAGCGGCCGATCCGGCGCTGGCCGCCCGGGGCGAAGATCGACGCCACCAGCGTCGACAGATGACCCCGCCGCGACAGGCGCAACAGCTGATTCTTCGCCAACGCCGAAATCGTGATCCCACCCCGGCCGTCGAACTCCAGGTTCTCCAGCCAGCCCTGCCCGCTCAGCAGCGTGCGTACGCGCCAGGCGGCACACGGTCCGGCCGTCGGCGCGGCCGATCGAACGCTCGCTTCATGCCGCCCGCGCGATGCACCCGATGCCGACGCCACGCACGCGACCACGATGGCGGTCGCGGTCAGCGCCACGGCCATCCACCGGCCCACGCGGGCTGCCTGGTTGGGACCGCTGGGGGGCATTCGAGCTCTCATCTTCGCAGACCCGGAGCCATCGTTAGGCTGGAGCTGACCAGCGGCGGCACCGATGGCGGGGGTGAGCCGAATGCGGGAGAATCGGACTGTGCTGGGAGGTGGAGAGATGCGGAAACGGATCGTCCGCTCGCTGGGCGCGGCGTATGCGAGGGGCCTGCTCAGCGAGGACACTCTCGCCTATCGGCTCGATCAGCTGCTGCGCTCGCACCTGATCGATCCGCGGCGCTTCACCGGCGACCTGAACCTCCACCGTCCGACTGCGGGTCACAAGCGAGTGCTGGGGCAAATCAGCCGGGCGATCGCGCGGCTCGCCGGGGCTCGTGACGTGAACGAGGGTACGCGCCTGCTCGCGCTCGACTGGACCGGTGCCCAGCGGGAGCTAGTGATCGGGCGACACGAGGCCTGTGACGTGGTTCTGGGTGACCCAGCGGTTTCCCGGCGCCACGCCCGGCTGTGGTTTCGTGACGGAAGCTGGGTGCTCCAGGATCTCGAGTCGACCAACGGCACCACTGTCAACGGCACGCGCGTCGGCCGCTGCGAAGTTCGACCCGGCGATCGGATCGTGTTCGGGCGCCAGCACCTGAAGGTCGATTGACCCCGACCATTACCGATGTGCCGCGCTCGCCTTTCGCCGTCTCAGGTTCTTGACCTCCTGGCCGCACTCGCTCATCGAGCACCAGCGGCGGTTCCCGCGTTTGGTGGCGTCGAGGAAGAACCAGCCGCATTGCTCGCCGGGACACTGCTTCAGTCGGGGCGAAGGCTCCCGCTCAAGTAGCTCGATCGCGCTGGTCACGGCGACATGGCGGATGGTGGCCAGCTGGGATGGATCCCACTGCCACCGAATGCTTCCGTCGCCCGTCGGCTCCAGACTCGCCGCCCGATAGGCCGCCGAGGCCAATTGCCCGAGACCCGAGAGAAGTTTGCGCGGCACCGGCCGGCGCTGGACGCGCTCGAAGAACACGACGTAGAGCAGCTCACGAGCCTGGCGGGCGCGGCGCAGTTCGGCTCGTGCCACATCGTCTGCATCCGGGGCTGAGTTGATCAACCCATAACGCTCTCCCCACAGGCGCAGATCGGCCGGCGTACGAAGCGCGTCGTCGGCCTCCGGGTGATCTCGCTCCTCGGCGGTGTTGACGAAATCCAGCGCCACGTCGCCCGCGATGAAGGGGAGCTCTGCGATCGGTTTCATCAGCAACAATATTGTACCGGCAAACGCCGGTTAGCTGGTAGCATTGTTCCGGTGACAGTGTTTTTGCCGGTACACCACGCATGGCCTCCGAGGCCAATCTGATCGGCATCCTGCTGGCCGGCACGGCGGCGCTGGGCTGGGGAGCCTCGGATTTCTTCGGAGGCGAGGTCTCCCGGCGACACACCCCGGTGTTCATCGTCGTGGCCGTCTCCGAACTCCTGGGCTTGGTCCTGCTGCTGCCGGTTCTCGCGATTCGGGGTGTGCCGCCTCCCGCCGATCCGCGGCTTCTGGGGGCCGGGCTGGCGGGCGTCTCGGTGACGGCCGAGCTCAGCCTGATCTACCTGGCGCTGAGCCGAGGCCAGGCGTTCATCACCGCGCCGGTCGGAGCGCTGGGGGCCACGATCGCCGTCGGGATCGGCCTGGTCGGCGGCGACCCCGTCGACCTCGCAATCGCAGCCGGACTGATGTGCGCATTGGTGGGCAGCGGCATCAGCGCCTGGACCTCGCCCGCCGGCGCCGGTCGTCGCGGGGCGTTGCGCAGCCTGGCCACCTGCGTCGCGGCTGCCACGGCGGTCGGAATCACGCTGACCGGCTTTCACGCTGCCGGGCGCCTCGACCCGTATTGGGCCACCGCCACCATGCACGCCAGCACCACCATGTCGGCCGGGCTGGCGGCGTTCATCGTCCAGCGTCGATCACCCCACAATCGCCCGCTGCTGCGACACCAGCTGCCGGCCCTGGCGCTGATCGCCACGGTCGGCGTCGGCGGTGATCTGGCCTACGCTGCCGCCTCCCAGCGGGGAGCGTTGAGCATCGTCTCGGCTATCTCCTCGCTGTACCCGCTCACCACGATCGCTCTCGGTGCGCTGCTGCAAGGCCTGCGTCCCACCCGAATCCAGCTCGTGGGCATCACGCTCGCGCTCCTGGGCGCCGCGCTCCTGGGCGCGTCGGCCCGGTGAATACACGGAGTCCGCGAGCCCGGCAATCCGGGGAGCTATGTTGCAGACACCTGGTTCTCGAGCAAAGGAGGCCCCGATGAAGGTGACGGTCATAGGGAGAGGAAATGTCGGCGGCGGCCTGGCCGACATCTGGGAACGGGCCGGTCACGAGCTCAGCCGGATCGGCAGCGACGGCGGTGACGTCTCCGATGCCGACGCGGTCCTGCTCGCCGTCCCCGGCAGCGCCGTGGCCGCTGCACTCGGCGGGGTCAGTGGACTCGAGGGGAAGACGACGATCGACGCCACCAACCTGATCGGGTCGCCCCCGCCGGAGGGGTTCGCTTCCAACGCCGAGTTCGTCAAGTCGCGGACCGGCGGCCCGACGGCCAAGTCGTTCAACATCAACTTCGCGGCGCTCCACGATCGCATCCCGGCCCTCGCCACCCGGCCCAGCAACGTCTGGTGCGGAGACGATCAGGCCCGCGAGGTTGTGGAGCAGCTCACCGTCGATGCCGGTTACGAGCCGATCTACGCCGGCGGTCTGGAGAACGCCGCTGCTCAGGAGGGCTTCATGACCCTGGTGTTCGGGATCGTGCGGGGTGGCCTCGGCCCGTTCTTCTACCGCATAGCTGCGCCCGACCAGTTCTGAATGTCGGCTGGAGCCGGCAGCCAGCCGATCAGCGATGCCGGCGCCGGGTACAGTGCCACCGGCCCTCACGCATGTACACGCTCTACGTGATCCCCGGCTCGCATTCGTGCCGCTCGGCGATGTTGATGCTTGACCACAAGCACCTGTCCTACCGGCAGGTCGAGGCGATCACTGGCCTGCACCCGGTGGTCGCGCGGCTGCACGGGTTCAACGCGGGCGGCCAGGTGCGGACCGCCGGAGGACGGCGGACACTCGGCTTGCGCATCGGAGACAGCCTCGGCACCGTGCCGGGGTTGGCGTGCGGGAAGGAGCGAATCTCGACCAACCATGCGATTGCGCGCTTTCTTGACGACCGCCACCCCGAGCCGCCGCTATTCCCCGCCGACCCCGGGCAGCGCGCTGCGGTCGAGGAGGTCGAGCGCTGGGCAAATGACACGCTGCAGATGACCGCCCGCCGGATCATCGGCGGAGCGGTCCTCCGCGACCCGTCCGGGTTCAGCCACTCGTCCGGCACCGGCCGGATGGGACCGCTGCTCTACCACCACCGCCTGGCCCGGCGCGTGATGATCCCCAGCCTGAGGTACATGTTTGCCGCCTCGGAGGCGGCCGAACGCGAGCTGCTCGACGAGCTTCCCTCGACCCTGGACCGGATCGACGCCTGGATCGCCGGCGGCGTTCTCGGTCAAGCGCAGCTCAGCGCGGCTGACTGCATGGTCGCGCCAAGCCTGGCCCTGATCCTGTACCGCTCCGACGTCGTGCCCATGTTCGAATTTCGCCCGGCGTACGAGCTCGTCAACCGGCTGCTGCCCGAGCCGACGTAGGCGTCGGTGCATGCTCGCTCGAGCCACGCTCCGCCACGCGGTAACGTCCACCCTATGACGAAGAACCCCGAGCAGGACGTCGAGTCCCCCGCTCAAATGATCGACGCGAGGATCAAGGAGCTGGGCGACTGGCGGGGCAGGACCCTCGCCCGGGTTCGGGCCCTGATCACGCAGACCGACCCCGACGTGGTCGAGGAGTGGAAGTGGAGGAAGCCTTCGAATCCAGGGGTTCCGGTCTGGTCTCACGACGGTCCGATCTGCACCGGCGAGACGTACAAGAGCGTCGTGAAGCTCACATTCTTCAAGGGCGCCTCGCTGAAGGACCCATCGGGACTGTTCAACTCGAGCCTGGAGGGCAACACCCGGCGCGCGATCGACTTCCACGAGCACGACGAAATCGATGAAAAGGCGTTCGCGACCCTCATCCGAGCCGCCGTCAGCCTGAACGAGTCCTCGTCGCGCTAGCGCCGCCGCGCCGCGGCGCCGGACGGGTCGCCGACTGTCAACGGATCGGAGGCAAGCTTGCTCAACGTTGCGGTGAACTGGAGCGAGATCACAGCGATCTCGACCTCGGTCCTGGCGATCGGTCTGCTGGGAGGGTTCGGGGCCGCGGTGTTCGCCGCACAGCAAGTGCGAGAGGCGCGGCGGAGCCGTGAGGCGCAGATGGCGGTCGAATTCTTCCGCCGCTGGAACGAGGACGCGCTGGTGGAAGCCCGGCGACTGGTGGACCGCTTCAAATCCGCGGACGAGCTGCGCGACGCGTTTGCCGACTACGTAGCCGCCGACGCCCCCGAGGCGTACGTGCTCTACAGAGAACTCGACTTCTTCGAGCAGCTGGCCGCACTAGAGAGCCTCGGCGCGTTTGATCTCGAGCTGATCAAGCGAATGCTCGGGCGCACCCTGATCCAGCGTTGGGAGATGTGGCAGCCCGCCATCCAGCTGGCGCACGGGCCAGGGGTCTACCCGATGTTTGAGAGCCTGGTGCGAAAGCTCAGACGCGAGCTCGACGATTCGACCACCGCTGCTCCGAGCTGACCACGGGCCTAGCTTCCTGCGCCCGATCCCCTCAACCCTGCTCACACCACGAATAGGACCCTCACATGGAGATCACTCGCAACTCGATCGACACCGCCAAAGGCCCGGCCGACTGGTTCACGGGGGACGTGTACATCGACGCCGTCGCGACCGCAGCCGGCACCTCGGTGTTTGCCGCCGCCAACGTCCATTTCACCCCCGGCGCTCGCACCGCCTGGCACACCCACCCGCATGGTCAGACGATCTACGTCACCGAAGGGGTGGGGCTCTGCCAGCGCGAAGGCGGCCCGGTCGAGGTGATCCGCCCGGGCGATCGGGTGTTCTTCGAACCGGGCGAGAACCACTGGCACGGCGCTGCGCCCAACCGGTTCATGGTCCACATCGCCATGCAGCAGAACGACGAGTCAGGCAGCCCGGTCGCGTGGGGGCGCCACGTCACCGACGAGGAGTACGCCGCCGCCCCGGACGCCGGCAGCTGACCACGGCGCCGGCGGGGCACCCAGCGATCACGGCTGCGATCATCGGCCCCCGCACAATGGAGCGCTTCCAGTCCCAGCTCGCCGCCGCCGACGTCGCGCCAGCCGGCGGCCTGCGGTGAGGCTGACCGATAAGTGTGAACTATTCACACTTATCGGACGTCGTCCAACTCGCCTGGGTTGATCTCGTCGATGCGGTCAACTCAAGTGCCCGGGCGTGCGACGAACGGACTCGTTCAGCGCCGAGGCCTGCCGCCCAGCGCACCCCAGCTCGCGCCGCACCCGTCGGACATGCGCTCGCCTTGCGCGCCGTTCCGATGATGTGGATGATGCAGCGTCTGGCCGTCACGAATTCGGAGGCTCGGTAGGAGATATCGGTGTCGTACAGGATTGGCACGGGGATCGCCGAGGTGACCGATCCCGCTGTCGGCCTGCCACTGATGGGGATGGCCGATCCTCGCCAGGTCGCAGCCGGTGTCGAGTCGCCGCTGTATGCCCGCGCATTCGTGGTGACCGACGGGACCAGTGGACACATCGCGCTGATCTTGGCTGACATCTGGTCCGGCACCCGCCGGGTCAAGCAGGCCGCGTTGCGGCGGATCGCGGCGAGGTATCGACGCCACTACAACGACCGCAACGTGCTGCTCGCCGGCACGCATACGCACAGTGCACCGGCCGGATACTCGGGAATGCGCCTGTACGACTACACCGGCGGCGGGTGTGATCAAGCCGTTGTCGAATGCATCGCCGACGGCTGTGCCCGCGCACTCCAGATGGCCCACCAGAATCTCGCGCCGGGGCGGATCTACGTGAACCGCGGCGAAGTGGCTGACTGCGGGCGCAACCGCTCCCCAGGGGCGTATCAGTGCAACCCACAGGCTGAGCGCGATCGCTGGGGCGCGGACACAGATCGCGAGATGCTGCTACTGAAGTTCGTCAAGGTCGACGACGACGGCCGCGAAGAGCAGGTCGGCGTGCTCAGCTGGTATGCGATCCATCCAACCGATCGCGGCCAGAAGAACAGGCTTGTGTGCGGAGATAACAAGGGTCATGCGAGCCGATTGTTCGAGGAGCACATGGGCCGGGACCTCCGCCGGGGAGAAACGTTTGTGGCGGCATTCGCCAACGCCAACTGCGGGGATGTGTCGGGAAGCGTCGAGCTCGGCCACATCCCTGACGGCGTCGGCGATCGCGCGCAGATGGAAAAGCACGGTCACCAGCAGTTCGAGGTCGCGCAGCGGCTGTTCGCAACCGCCACCCACGAGGTGACGGGTCCCGTCGACCACAGACACACTCGCGTGGACTTCTCGAATGTCACGACTGGCTCAAACCGGGCGCGCACGTGGCCGGCCGCGCTGGGGATCTCGTTCGCGGCGGGCAGTTCGGAGGACAGCGTGCCAGTGCCCGATGTGGGGATTCGAGAAGGCATTACCGTCGCGAGCATGCGGCGCGTGGAGTCCGGGATCTTCCTGGGGGCGCGCGTCGTGCTCAGCACTCTGGTCGGCGTTTCGATGGCCGATCAGCGGGTGGCTGTCGCCGAGCGCCGGGGACATCACCCGAAGCCCGTCGCCTTGATGCCGGGCGTGCACCGGCCGACGGCCGTGCCGCAGGTGCTGCCGGTTCAGCTCCTGCGGATCGGGACGTTTGCGATCCTGGGGTTCCCGGGCGAGCTGACGACGATGGCCGGCCGGCGCCTGCGCGTGACGGTGTTGGATGGACTGTCAGCCGCGGGGGTGACGGACGTGGCGCTGGGAACGTACGCGAACGAGTACTCGCAGTACGTGACCACACGCGAGGAGTACGGCGCGCAGCACTACGAAGGCGCGTCGACATTGTTCGGTCCGCATACCTTGGCGGCTTACCAACAGGTGGCAGCTGCACTGGCGACGGCGATGGTCGAGGGACGCCGCTCACCAGCAGGCCCGGCCCCGACCGCGTGGACGGCTGCCCGGCAGCGCCGCTTCCGGGTACGCAACCGCTCGGATTCTCCGGTTCACCTGTCGTTCTATAAACCCCGAGACCGGATCCGCTTGGTCACGCTCCCGAACGGTCGCAAGACGATTGGCGCGCGGACGGAGCTTGCCTATCCGGAGCGAGAGTTCACTGGCCAGGGTATGCGGACGATCCGCAAGGTGACGGTCCGGACGAGCACCGGCGCCGGGCTGGCGATGGTCGCGGGCCAACTGTTGACGATCGCGCCGGACGGTTCCATGTCGGTCGGCGACTACACGCCGCCGCACAAGCTCGCCGGTAGACCGGCCAGCGCCTAAGCTCGCGCCATGGATCGTCGACGCTGGATGGCGCTCTGCTTCGCCCTCGGGTCGTTGTGCTTCCTGGTCGGCCCATTCCCGGGCTATGCAAACCTTGTCGGCGACTCGGCTGACGCCGTCACGTTCTTTGCCGGCTCGATCCTGTTCACGGTGGGTGGAGCGCTTCAGAGCTGGCTGTCTTGGCCAGGGCGTCGTCAGCCCGGCGCGGGCCGCTCGGCGTGGTGGGCGGCGGCGATTCAGTCGGCCGGCACGCTGTTCTTCAACGTCACCACCTACCAGGCCATGCACACGGCGGTGACGAGCTCCGAGTACAACAAGCTCGTGTGGCGGCCCGATTGGCGCGGCTCGATCTGCTTCCTCGTGTCGGGCGCGATCGCCTACCGCGCCTCACCGAGACATGGTTGGCTACCGGCCCGCGAGGGTGTGGGATGGTGGCAGCCGGCCGCCAACCTGCTCGGCTGCATCTTCTTCGGGATCTCGGCAGTCGCCGGCTACGTCGTGCCCTCGAGTGGCTCGGTGCTGGACCTGGCCGCGGCGAACTGGAACACGTCGCTGGGGGCCGCGTGCTTCCTGGCGTGCGCGCTCGACACCTTGCACACCGGCGAGGCCTCCAAGGTGCCACGATTCCGTCGGCTCCACGAGCTGGAGCATGCTCTTGAGCGCGACGTCGATCGGGTGCTGTGACGTAGCCATGTTCAACGCACCCGGCTCGATCACCGTGGGCGCCCCCGAGCCATGTGACAGCATCGCGGGGTGCGTCGCGCTCGGGGCTGGCTTGTCATGGCGATCGTCGTGGGGATTTCCGGATGTGGCTCCTCGGGGTCCGGAGGGTCTGGGCCGGGGCCTGCTGCCTGCAGCTGGCACCTGGGGCGCTCAGGAGAGAGTGGCGATGACCTGACGGGCGTCGCCTTTGCGGATGACCGGCACGGGTGGGCGGTGGGGGGGATCGACAGGCCCGTGATGCGGGTTACGGCTGACGGCGGCAAGACGTGGCGCGCCCAGCATGCGGCCGGCAGCAACGGGCTGAACTCAGTCGCGTTCACAGATGATCGCCACGGTTGGGCGGTCGGAGTGCACAATCTGTTACTCGTCACGACCGATGGCGGTAGCTCCTGGATGCCGCGGAAGCCAGGCGTGCCGCGTGACGGCAACCTCTACGACATCGCGTTTGTCGACGCCCAACATGGCTGGATGGTTGGCTCGGGCGGTGTGATCCGAGCCACCGCGGACGGCGGGCGGACCTGGACCGCCGAGCGGGCAGGTACCGGTGCGGATCTCGTTCACGTGCAGTTCACCGACCGCATCCATGGCTGGATCGCGACCGAGAACGGCGAGATCCTGCGCACGACCGACGGCGGAACAACCTGGACTCGCGTCTACGCGTCGAGCGCCAAGGACAACGAGGAGCTCGCGAACGTGATGTTCCTCACCCCGCAGCTGGGCTGGATCGCCGGCTCCCGAGATGACGGCCTCAGCAACCACGGCCTGATCACCAAGACGACCGACGGCGGACGGAGCTGGACGGCGATCGATGTCAAGCAGTTCGATGACGTCCGATTCGGCGACGTCGACTTCACAGACAGCCGCCACGGGTGGGTGGCGGGCTACCAAGGTGAGCTGTGGTACTCGGATGACGGCGGCGCTCACTGGGGCAGTCGCACCAGCCCCGCCCCCGGAGAGCGCATTTACGCCATGGTCTTCCGTGACCCTCGTCATGGCTGGGGGGTCGGCCAGTCCGGGACGATCGAAGTCTGCACCCCCTGAGCGCCCCTGGCGACCGGAACGACGCGCGCGGAGCGCTGCTCACCGTGCCGACGTCACAACCCTGAGGACGCGGACGGGCAGCGATTCCGGCGTCTGCATCCACACCTGCCGGTCCGCGTAGGGCCACGAGTAGATCGGGCTGCCGTCACGGACCAGGCCACGCAGACCGGGAAGGCCAAGCTCTCCTGCAGACCAGTCATAGAGCGCTTGGAGTCGCGGCCCGATCACGCCGTAGTCCAGCGTCCGCCCGAGACCGTGCTCACCTGCGAGGTAGACCTCCAGATCGTCTCGGAGCGGGTACGCCGCCGGAAGCACTCGGCCCAGTGATAGGAATGCGCCGGCCATCCCTAGCCGCGGATCGCCAAGAACCCGGCCCAGACACGCGAATCGTCCCAGCGCCAGACGCGGCGCGGCGCTCAACGCATGTGCATAGAGCACGCGGAGCAGCGCCACGTTGAGAAAGAAGCGCTCGGGCATCGACTCCAACTCGGCGAGGTCGCGGTTCTCCAGATACGCGGACACGATGCTGGCGTTGTGCGCGCGATACCAGCTGCTCCCCGTCGGCACAGCGATGAACGACATCCAAAGTTCAATCGTCGGCGACGAGAACTCGCCCGGGAGACCACCTGACCGGGCCACGGCCTCACAGCCATCCAACAGCAACCGATCATTGACCGCCCGCCACCACGGACTCCCTGGGGAGGTTGCATCAGCGGGGCGGAGAACACCGCGCTCGACCTGCCAGCGCATGAACGACATCGCCGCTCGCCTGAACGGCAGATGCCGGCGCGCCCGGCCGAACGGTCCGCGATAGGTGCGCGCCAGCAGCGCGATACGGCCCACAGGATCGTCACGCACCCGCGCAACCTGCGCCGCCGCCCAATCAACAGCGGTGTCCCCGCGAGTCATGCCCGACAGACATATCAAAGTCGATACCCATGCCGGCCGCCGACTCGGCCGTGGGCGCTTTCGGCAAGCGCAGCCGGCACTTGAGCACTCGCTTTGAGCGAATGCTAAAATTGACGAATGAAACATCAACCGATTCGAGAGCGGGCAGACAGCTCGCCGGATCGTTCGGCAGGCCTGAGTGGGACCAAGTTGCAGATCGCCGAGGCGGCGCTTGAAACGCTCAAGGCGAACGGGTATGCCGGTGCAAGCGCGCGGGCGATCGCCCACGTGGGCGGCTTCAACCAAGCGCTGATCTTCTATCACTTCGGGAGCGTGCAGAACGCGTTGCTTGGGGCGCTTGATCTGATCAGCGACCGGCGGCTGGCGGAGTACGGGCCGGCGTTCGAGGCTGCCGGGACGGCCGCGGAGCTCGGACGCCTCGCCCGGGCCATCTATGACGAGGACCTGGACCGGGGTTACATCACGGCACTCGGCGAGATGGTCAGCGGCGGTGTCTCCGATCCGATCCTGGGTGGAGAGGTCGCGGCACGGATCGAGCCGTGGATCGAGATGGTCGAGCGCAAACTTGCCGAGCTGCTCGCCGAATCACCGCTGCGAGCCCTTGCCTCGGCAGCGGACCTCGCGTTCGGGATCGTCTCACTCTACTTCGGCATCGACATGCTCAGCCACATGCAACGTGACCGCGCCCGCGCTGAATCGCTCCTCGACCTTGCCACCCGCCTCGCGGCGCTCGTCGAAGCGTTCTCGCAGCAAACCCCCGATGAGTCACCATGACGAGCGCGCCCACCGATCTCGTGACCGGAGCGTTCAGCTACTCCGGAGGTGAAATCGCCAAGTGGCTGCTCGATTCCGGACGCGGCGTCCGCACTCTCACAAACCATGCCGATCGTCAGCACCACTTGCGAGCAAGCGTCGAGGCTCTGCCTTACCGGTTCGACGACCCAGTTGCGCTCGCGCGCAGCCTTGAAGGCGTGAGCACGCTCTACAACACCTTCTGGGTCCGGTTCGACCACGAACGCACGAGCTTCGCCAATGCGATCGAGAGCTCCCGAATGCTGTTCTTCGCCGCCAGACGCGCCGGCGTACGGCGAATTGTCCACCTCAGCATCACCAACCCATCACTGCAATCCCCACTCCCGTACTTCCGCGGCAAGGCACTCGTCGAATACGCACTCGCCCAGTCCGGCGTGCCATACGCAATCATCCGACCGACCTGGATCTTCGGAGGCCAGCGGGACGTCCTGGCCAACAACATTGCGTGGATTCTTCGCCGGATGCCTGTGTTCGCGCTGCCCGGCGACGGCACCTACCCCGTCCAGCCAGTCCACGTCGAGGATCTCGCCAGGATCTGCGTCGATGCCGGCCGGGCCGACGGCGACATCGTCATCGACGCAGCCGGGCCCGAGACGATGCGGTTCCGCGACCTCGTCGCACTCGTCCGCGCCGCCGTGAAAGCGAACGCGACCATCCTCCACATACCACCCCCGATCATGGCGGCGACGGCACGCGCCCTCGGTCTCCTTGTGCGTGACGTCGTGCTCACCGGAGACGAAATCCGTGGCCTGATGGCCGGACTGCTCGTGTCCCACGCACCTCCCCTCGGGAGGATCGCCTTCAGCCAATGGCTGGGCGAACACAGCACATCGGTCGGTCGCTCCTACGCCAACGAACTACAACGTCACTTCATCGACACGCCGACCATCGCGTAGGACGCCAAAGCCGAGCAACATCCGCCGCTGAGCCGAACGAGGACACGCGACCACAGCCCGGCCGAAGCTTGGTGCCGGGATCTAGCCGAGTCTAAAAAGACTAAAGGCGGACGACGTCGCCGGTGGACATGAGGCCGCCGATGATCTATGGGCAATGATCATCGAGTGCTGACAGAGAACTGCCAGCCGGCCCGGGGCTCGGAAGCGATCCCGCGTTCAGCCTCCGAGGTAGGCGGACTCCATCACGACGTCCTTCAGCAACGTTTGGTACTCGGCGTGCGTCGAGTGCTCCACCGAGCGCCACTGGCTGCCCTCGGCCTCCTTCATGTAGGCCTGGTACTTCGGCGCACCGGGGAACTTGACGTTATCGGCGACCGCCACAGAGCCTGAGTACAGCCACCCGCGCTCTAAAAAGTCTAAAGGGGTCTAAAGGCTCTGATATCGTCGCGGCAACGGTAACCCCCAAGAACCCATTCAAGCCGACGTTCGGCGTGTCGCCTCCCCTGCTCGTGGGCCGCGAGGAGCTGCGAGAGGAATTCATTGATGCGCTTGAGAACGGGCCGGGCTCGCCTGCGAGAGCCACCCTGTACACGGGTGCCCGAGGCGTTGGCAAGACTGTGATGCTCAACGCGGTCGAGGATGACGCGAGGGAACGGGGTTGGCTCGTCGTCTCGGATACGGCGACGCCAGGGCTCATCGAGAGACTGGTGTCGGAGCGTCTGCCAGCTCTTCTGCAGCACACGACCCTGAGGCAACACGAACTCGGCTGAAGGGGTCAGCGCGCCGCTTGGAATTGGCGGGCTCACGTGGGACACCAGTGACGTGCACAAGGCAGCTGCTGGGCTGCGCTCGCAGGTAGAACGCCTCGCGGCGGTTCTGGAGAGCAACGACACCGGGCTGCTGATCACAGTCGACGAGCTGCACCGAAATCTCATCGACGAGCTGGAGCAGCTGTTCGCTGTGATCCAACACGCATTTCGAGACGAGCTCGCGTTGGCGTTTGTTGGAGCGGGCCTGCCCTCGGCGATCACCGATCTTCTGAATCACAAGGTGCTGACATTCCTGCGCCGGGCAGAACGGCACACACTAGGGGTAGTCAGTCGCGGCGACGTTGCTTTCGCCCTTAACGAGCCAATCGAGGACGGCCGGCGAACGATCAGCGATGACGCGCTTACAGTTGCAGTCGAGGCGACTGCCGGCTACCCATTCATGATCCAGATGGTCGGGTACGGCATCTGGCGCCAGCACCCGAAGCAGCGGGAAATCCCGATCGAAGACGTTCGCGCGGGAATCGAATACGCCCGCCGACGCCTCGGCTCACTTGTGTACGAACCGTCGCTGAAGGAATGTTCCGATGTTGACAAGACATTCCTACTCGCTATGGCCCGCGACGACGGACCATCGAGGATTTCGGACATCCAAAGCCGGATGGGCGTAAACAAGAACTTCGCCAGTCAGTACCGGCTTCGTCTGATCGGAGCATCGCTCATTGAGGCGGTTGGCCGCGGCAAGGTCGACTTCACGCTTCCGTACCTTCGCGAGTATCTCCGCGAGCACGCGGCCATCGATCAACTCGCTTAGCTGCAGGAGTGGGGACCTGCTCTCGGTAGCCAAGCCCCAAGGATCAGCCGGCCGAGCAGAAACAAGATCACGGCCAGCGTGAGCACAGTCGCTCCCACTGCGCTCTATCTTCAAGGTCGTGTATGCACCCTGAACCTTCGAACCCACCCACAGCGCCACTAAAGGTCCGCCCGTGCACGTATTCACCGTAGCCACGATCTTGGCCGAGACCAGCAGCACCCGCAGGAGAAGACGTCTGCGCCGGCTCGGCCTGCGCCTGATCTCTCCCGAGACCTCGTCGGAAGCGTGGCCCGGCCCGGACCAGAGTTCGGTGAGCCGCTGTCGGCAGAAGTATCCGATCCGATGGCCATCGCGGGATCACCCACCTCCCCGCTGCTCGAGGCAATCGGAAGTACATAGCCTCTCGCCGGTGAAGTTCGCGAATCCTCGGAACTGGTCGACCTCCTCGACGCGCGCGTCGAGCCGACGGTCGATGACGTCGTCGCGCGATCAAGGCACGCGTGGCTCATCTCGTCGTCGCGACCGTCGATGTAGAGGCGCCCATGCTCGTCGAAGTGGCCGACGTCGCCGGTGGACATGAGGCCGCCGATGATCTGTGGGCAATGATCATCGAGTGCTGACAGAGAACTGCCAGCCGGCCCGGCGCTCGGAAGCGATCCCGCGTTCAGCCTCCGAGGTAGTCGGACTCCATCACGACGTCCTTCAGCAACGTTTGGTACTCGGCGTGCGTCGAGTGCTCCACCGAGCGCCACTTGCTGCCCTCGGCCTCCTTCATGTAGGCCTGGTACTTCGGCGCACCGGGGAACTTGACGTTATCGGCGACCGCCACAGAGCCTGGGTGCAGCCACCCGCGCTCGATGATCAACTGGAGGTCGGGGAGGTACGCGTTCTTGTCGTGGTCAATGAAGATCAAATCGACGGAGCCCTTCGCGAAGCTTTGCTCGGCCTCGAGCCGCTCGACAGTTGCGCCGCCATCGCCGAGCGTGCCGACGACGACCGTCAGCCGGTCGGCGACGCCGGCGTGATCCCAAATGCGGCGTGCGATCGCGGCGTTTGCGGAGTTGAACTCGATCGAGACGAGCCTCGCGTCGGCACCCATCGTCCGCGCGACACGGAGCGCGCTGTAGCCGCAGTACGTGCCGAGCTCCAGCACGAGCTTCGGATCCGTGCGCCGGACAGCGGCGTCGAGGATCTCGCCCTTCTCGTCGCCGACGTTGATCATGAAGCTCTGCTCGTAACAGAACCTGTCGATCGTCCGGATGACGTCATCGAGATCACCCCGACGGGCATTCGCAAGGACGTACTGCGCAAGCGCCTCCTCGCGGCCGTCGCCAACCTGCCAGTCCCTCAGCAGCTTCGGCATTCCAACCGCCATCCGCAGAAACGACCACCGCAGGAACGGCACGCGCTTGCCGCCAATCTCCGTCACTCGCTTCACTCGCAGCCCGCCCATCGCGCCCGTCCTCTCCATCGACTCTCAATCGGCCCCGCCCGCTGCGCGCAGCCTAACCGGTGACCGGTCCCGATCGGCAATCCGCGCCTCCTCCCCGGAGAAAGACGTGCTCGCGCTGCGCGCACAGCCGGCCCGCGCTGTACGTGCTTGCAGCCGACGCTCGGTCGCGCGCCTCGCCTCGGCTCGTTTGCGATCCTCGTTCTGACGCCGGTTGTGCTGCGGCGGATGTGTTCGGGAATCGCCCGCTGCCGGCCGCGACCGCGGTTCGGGCCCTCGCTGCGGCGCTGTTCCGCTTTCCCACCCCTCTCAGCAGAACACGTTCACCGAAAGGCCAACCGGGGGAATGATGGAAGCTGTGTTCGAGCATGCGCTAGCCGTGCGATGATCACGGCTGGCGCGACCGGCCGCTCCACCTCATTCAACTTCACGCCGTTGTGGTAGTAGCCGGGCCCCTGGGGACCGTTGGGGTCGTAGGAGGCGTACGGCGCCTCGTAGTAGATGCCGGTCGCGGGGTCCTGGACAAGCTGCTGGTTGTTGAGGACGTCGTCGAAATTCTGCTCCTGGTTGGAGAAGTTCTGCCACTGCTGGTTGATCCGCTGCCACTCCTCGAGGTCCTGGGTGAAGTCATGTTGGATCGCGCCGGCCATCTGGATCATCCCCCCGTTGAGCGCGTTCCAGGCGGCTGCCGTGGAGATCGCGTAGCGAACGACCCCCGTCGTGAAGGCTGAATTGCCGCTGTCGGTGAGCGCGAAGATCAGCCCGTGCACCGCCTGACCGCCGGAGACGGCTTTGAACTCCTCGTATTCGGTGCTCTGGACAGCGCCGGAGGAAACCGGCTGGCTGGGGCCGGTGCTCCTCCACAGGGAGGTGATGGAGCCCACTCCGGCCTGGCCCAGGAAGACGCGAATGAGGTCCTCCGGCGTGCTGAACTCGCTCGCCGGGCCGCCGGCCAGGAGGTAGCCGACGTCGCCGGAGGCACTGTGCAGATCGATGCTGTCCTGGCTCTCGTTGTCGGCGACGCGCCAGCCCGGAGGGAGCATGTACGTGAATACCTGATCGCGGAACACCTGGTACAAGCTCGCCGCCTCCGGCCCGTAGCAACCCACGATGCTCGACAGCCTCAGCCGCTCAGACGCGTACGTCGACTGTGGTGCCCAGTAGGCGACAAAGTCCAGCTCCGACGAAGACAGCTGCGTGGGCAGTCGCTGCACGATGACTGTGGCTTCGCCCTTGACAGCCGGACCGCTCCCCGCCGACATGAACGTGGCCGAGGGGATGCCCTGCTGCGAGCCGGTGCCCGTGAGCGTCAGCGGCCGTCCAGCTGCGGCCGCCATCGACTCGAAGCTGCGCAGCTGCGAGTCGAAGAAGCTCGCTGGCGTGAGCCCGCTCGTTTGCACCGCCGGCGACACGATCACAGCCTCGCTCGCGGAAACGTCCTTGGCCACCTGGAGCTCGCCGCGAAGCGTCGTCAGGTCCCAACCGGCAGGTACGGGGATGTGGAAGCCGTCGTACGTGTCGTGGGTCAGCGACACATTGCAGCGAACCGCTGACTGTGACGCCGGTACCGAGGGGCCAGCGGGCCCGGTTCCGCCAGCGCTGGGACCACCCGAGCCACCGCACCCGGCGAGCGCACTGACCAGCACGATCACAGCGGCCTGACGGTGTCCTCTCATTTGCTGCCCCCCGGGCGCTCGCGTATCTCCAGCCTATCGGCCGACCCGCGTGAGGCCAACCATAGTATCTCTGTCTGTGATCGTGTGCCCAATTCTGCAAATGCTCGCAGGTAGCCCAGAGCATTCGTGTGGCCGCGACGGGTGAGAGCGCTGCTTCGAGCTGAAAACGAAAGCTAGCCATGCTCGCGCGTGGTGCCCCCGCTCGTCCAACTCGCGACTCTGAGCGGGGACAATCGACGCGTCCGCGTTCTTGAGGGAGAGGGGGCGCTTGACGCGTTGACAGCGCTGTGCTGGGCGACGTACGATCTTCGCCGAAGAGGGGGCGCAGACGAATCGGAGGAAGATGAGACGTATCGTACTGGCACTCCTGCTGGCGATGTCGATCGCCGTCCCGATAGCGGGCGCCGTCACTAAGCATCACCTGAAGTTGAAGGGCACCGTCGTTGGCAAGGTCACTGGTAACGGGCAGCCCCCGGCGGCGAAAATCTCTGTCAAGCAGAGATCGAAGAAGGTGGGCACGATGACCATTGCTCAGAGCAGCTGCGCCGCGTGACCTGCCAGCAAAGCGAACACCAACCTCACCGTTGAGAAGATCACAGGCAAGCGCACGTACGCTCACGTTCAAGAGCAGTGGCAACATCGTCAAAGGTTCCAAGCCCGCGAAGTTCGGCACCACCGTGTTCAAATCCCGCGGCCGTTTGCAGTGGCCCCAGCGCGGACGTTTGAAGTGGCCCCACTTCGCGTCGGTTGTTGTTGCGTGTTGATCTTGCCTGATCTGTCGCGGCTGTGTGCGGACGGTAGACTACACGCGGCGTGTCGGCGCGAGTGCCTGTAGCGCGTCGCGCGAAGGGCTCTGCGATCGGCGTGAGCCGCGTGCGTGTCCTCGCCGGGGCGGGGTGGTCATGCTCGTTTGCGCTGCCTTGTTGTCGGTCTCGCAGGCCGTGGCGGAAGCGCCAGGATCTCGGTGCCGGTGTCGATGATGTGTGCTTTGTGGGTGATGCGGTCGACGACGGCTTTCGCGAGTCGGGGGTCGGGGAACACCTTGGTCCATTCACCGAAGGGGAGGTTGGTGGTGCACGATCAGGCTGCCGCGCTCGTTGCGTTCGCTGATGACTTGGAAGACGAGCTCGGCGGCGCCCTCGGGCAGATTCAGGTAGCCCAGTTCGTCAAGGACAACCAGCTCGGTGCGGGCGTAGCGGCCGACGACGCGGCCGAGCTCGCGTCGGCTGTCGGCTTCTTGTAGTTCGTTCGGCGAGTGCGGCGAGGGTGGTGAAGCGGACGCGTCGGCCTTGTTGGCAGGCGCAGACCGCGAGCGCCGTGGCGAGCATCGTTTTGCCGGTGCCGCTCTCGCCGATGAAGATGACCGACTCGCGGTCGTCGATCCAGGAGCCTTCAGCGAGCGCGGCGATCGTTGCTTGCGGGACTTTCGTGTTCTCGGTCGAAGCGGAAGTCCTCGAGGCGTTTGACGATCGGGAAGCGAGCGTCGAGGAGCCGTCGTCGTTCGCGGCGTTCGGCGCGTTCGGCGATCTCGGCTTCCAGGAGCGCGGCGAGGTAGGCCAGCGGGTGTCTGTTGCTCGCGGACCGCTTCGGCGGCCAGCGCACGGAACCGGGTGCTTGATCGCGTCGGGAGGTGCAGTTCGCGTGCGTGCGCCTCGATCGAGCGCCTCGAGCGCTTGTGTCTTCGCCGGGGCGTTCATCGCTGGTCTGCCTCGCGGTCGAGCAGCTGGTCGTAGCCAGCGAGATCCGGCACCGTCGTGCTGCGGTTGCGGTCAGCCGTGCGTCCAGGCCGGTCAGCAGGCACGGGCTGCTGGCCGCTCGGAGCGGCGTGCCAGGACGGCCACGGCGCGGCCGTCGTGCGCGCCGGCGGCCAGCGCGCCACGGACCGCGAGCTCGACCTGCACGGGCCCGAGTTCGCGGCAGAGCATCAACACGTCGACGATCTGCCGTGCCGCCTGCGCCGGTGCCGACTCGCTCGGTGATCGCCCGCCAGAGCTGATCGAAGCACTCAGGCCAGTGCGCCATGCTCGCGCTCCTGGCGGAGCGCGGCGTTTGTCTTGATTCCGTATTCGAGTGACTCCACGAGCGAGGATTGTCCTGACCGTTTCCTCTTGATCGACTATGGCAGAGGCACTCGCCGCTTGCTTCGCGTACAGACGCCCGTAACCGAAGCAGTCGCATTCGGAGCTCCGTGTATCGTGTTTGACGAGGACCGCACCAAGCAGCTCTATAACGTCGAGAGCCGCCGTTGGTCAGCCCTGCGCTGCGGCGCGTGCGTGGGCTGGGGTGTATGGGCGGTTGGGGCGCGCTGGCTCGAGCTTGACCAACAGACAGACTGGCAGCTGCGGCGACGGAGTTCACTACGACTGCGGCCCGACCATCTTCAAGTTCTTCAACCTCAAGACCCGCGAGTTCCGCCCAACGCCAACGCCCGACAGCACATCGATCATCGAGCTGAACTCGCCGGCGCTGGCGCGCCAGCTATGCCGACCAATGATCGTCCGGCCTGCGCGCTTCGGGTGACGATGTTCTGAAGCTTTGTCCTTGTCTCGCCACCCACCACCTACCCGTTTGTGCAGCGCTGCGGCTCAACCGTACGCACACCCTTATTTCAGTCTCTCAATGGCGACCCGATCGAGTGGCTGGAGAGAAATAACCATAGCCTCATCTGGTTTAACCTCGTCGCGCCGTCCGACATCTGGCTGAGCCGATTTTCCGAGTGCTGCTCCCTAGTCTGCGCCGTTCACCGTGTGCTGCCTTCCCGGCTTCAGCTTCCATCGTCCACCATGTCACCGACGCCTACCTGTCTACATCCGCGGCCCCCACAACGCCTACTGAGCCGCAGCCTTTCCTCCGGCCAGCACTGTCTGGACACGTTCGCAATCAGCAACGACCCAACGAAGCAAAATCCCTGCTTACCACTTCCCGTAGCCCGGGTTGAGTCGGTAGTTGTGGTGTAGCTCGCTGCGCGGGCCGGAGATGTTCCGGCCACCGTGGCGCTCATGATCGTCGGTCCGTTCGACAGTCCGACGAAGGGAGACACCACGATGGCCGAAGGTCGGAGTTTGACTACCCGTGAAGCGGTTGAGCGAGGTGCTCGCGTCCGAGCACGCGGATGTGTTGCGCGAGTCCGTGGCGGTGATGGTCCGGGAGATCATGGAGCTCGAGGTCGCCCAGCTCGCGGGCGCTGAGCTCGGCGAGCGCGCTCCGGAGCGCCGTCAGGCGCAGCGCAACGGGTATCGCGAGCGGCGGTGGGACACGCGGGTCGGGGAGATCGAGCTGCAGATCCCGCGGCTGCGGACCGGGAGCTATCTCCCGAGCGTTTCTGGAGCCGCGCCGGCGGGCCGAGCAGGCGCTCGTGGCGGTCGTCCAGGAGGCGTATGTCAACGGGGTCTCCACCCGCAAGGTCGACCGCCTGGTCGAGCAGATGGGGCTCCGTGGGCTCTCCAAGGATCAGGTCTCGCCGCATGTGCCGCGGCGCTGGATGAGCAGGTCGAGGCGTTTCGCAACGCGGCCGCTTGAGGGCGCGTATCCGTACCTGTGGCTGGACGCCAAGATCGAGCGCGTCCGGGAGCGCGGGCGGGGTGCGCCAGAAGGCGCTGGTGATCGCCTATGCCGTGCACGAGTCCGGGATCCGCGAGGTGCTCGGGATCGACGTCGGCGAGGCCGAGACCGAGGCGTTCTGGACCGAGTTCCTGTTCTCGCTCAAGGCCCGCGGCCTCGCACGGCGTCAGGCTGTGCGTCTCTGACGCCCACCAGGGCCTCCGTGAACGCGATCGCCCGCGTGCTCGGGCTGCCGCTGGCAGCGGTGCACCGTGCACTTCCTCAGGGACATGCTCGGCCACTGCGGCCGCGCCGCAGCAGCCGATGATCGCGACCGCGATCCGCCAGATCTTCAACGCCGACACCGGCCAGGAAGCCCGCGAGCGCCTCGCCGAGGTCGTCGACCGCCTCCAAGGGCCCGGCGCCGAAGGTCGCCGGGCTGCTCGAGGACGCCGAGGAGGAGCTGCTCGCGTTCTACGCGTTCCCGCGCGAGCACTGGCCGAAGCTGCGGAGCACCAATCCGCTCGAGCGCGTCAACAAAGAGATCGGCCGGCGCTCAGACGTCGTCGGGATCTACCCCAACGACCGAGCGCTGATCCGCCTCGCCGGCATGCTCCTGATCGAGCAGAACGACGAGTGGCTCGTCCAACGCCGCTACCTCTCAGACCACTCCATCCGCCTCGTCCTCTCGCCGCTCGACGGTTCAGAGCAAGCTCGCTCGAACAACGACAACAAGGAGGTGATCGAGCTCAACGCCGCCTGAGCAGCCAACGTCCTAACCGACGATCAGCGAGCTACACCACAAAACGCGACTTGACTGCAGCCCACGCCCGGAGCTCGAACCGGGGACCCCTTCATTACGAGTTGGCGATTTGCAGGGCATTGCCGTAGATACGGGCGTTTGAGTGCCGGCTCAATGGAGTTGGAGCAGGTCAGAATTGCGCAGTCGGGGACACGGCTCGGGACATGGTTTGACTGGTACCGGAGGCGCTGCGATAGGTCCGTTCGCCAATCCGTTCGGCAATCGAACGCCGGAACGGCGGCGGAAGCAATCGTCAGCTGTGAGGCCGGTGGCGGGCGTTCTATGAAGCGCTGGCACCCATCGTGGCCGGCACGTCCACGTCGCCTAGAGCCACTTCCGGCTGCTTCCGAGCCATAATTGAATGTCGATTCATGCGATGATGTGAGCTGAGTCATGGCAGCGAAGTTGATCTGAGCTTTCTCTCGCTGGAGACCGCGCGGTCCGTGGCAGAGACGATGCAGGCGCTGGCCACTCCGAGCCGCGTGCGGATCCTGAGCCGACTGGGGGCCGGGCCGTGCTCTGTGGGGGAGCTTGCTCGTGAGGTGGGGATGGAGTTCTGGCGGTCTCTCAGCAGCTTCGGGTACTTCGCCATCTTGGTCTGGTGGTAGGTGAGCGCGACGGCCGGCAGGTCGTCTACGCGCTGCACGACGATCATGTGCGCGCGCTGCTCTGCGAGGCGGTCTCGCACACCGAGCATCTGCGCCTGGGGTTGGCTTCGCGACCAAGCGCGCAGGTGGCGGTGGGGTGAGCGGCAGTACGCCGGCATTACTTGCCGCGGCGGCGCGCGTGGGATTCGGCCACGCGATCCTGCCTGACCACTGGTGCCGCTGGCCGTGTTGGTCGCGCTCGCCGCTATCCACTGACGCGGATAGCGCGGCTGTCCGGCCTCGCCCGGATCGCCCACGTGCTCGTGTCGATCGCGCTGGCGCGGTCATCATCGCGGTCGCGCTGCAGTTCCGATCGGCGATCCAGAGCGCGCAGGACACGATCATCGGTTGGATCCTGATAGCCACCGGGATCGGATTCGCGCTCCTTGAGCTGAGCGGCCACGGACACCACAACGACCACCACCATTACAGGGACGATCACCGGCACGGCGAGCCGCGCGAGCACCGCGCTGGCGGGTGGACGGCGGTCTGGCCGCCGTGATGGTGCCGTTCGGCGCGGCCGCTTCGCCCGATTTGACGATTCTGCCGGTTTTCCTCGCGGCGGCTGCGGCGGGTGTAGCGACCGCAGTGGATCCGTCCTCATCTTTGCGGTCGTTACGATCGGGACGATCGTCGGGCTGACCGTGGGCGCAGCCCGCGGCGGCTACGAGCTTCGGGGGCAGTGGCTCGAGCGTTGGGGCAATGCGTTCACCGCGCTCGTGCTCGTCGTGATCGGGTTGCTCGTCTTGAGCGGCACGATCTGATCCTCCGCGGTCGCACGCACACGAGACCTGAGCGTCCCAGCACAAGGCATGCAGCGGCCGCGGCGGCGCGTCGATCGTCGCTCGTCCGCGCCTTGATGCCTCCGGTCTCGATCATCGCCGCTGCGCCGATATAGGCAGCGCTTGGCGTTTGTGGCGAACTCGCCCGGCTCTGCGCCGGTCCTGAATGGGTTCACCCGCTGCCGAATTCGGCGAGCAGCCCGTCGACTCGCCGGGCGATCTCGTCCCGAGTGGCACGGACTTGGTCGATTGGGCGACCTTTGGGGTCAGGGAGGTCCCAGTCGATGTAGCGCTTTCCGGGGATGTAGGGGCATTGATCGCCGCAGCCCATCGTCACCACGACGTCGGCCTGCTCTGCAAGTTCGCGGGTGAGGAGCTGCGGCCGGTTGTGCGAGACGTCGATTCCGATTTCCCGCATGACCTCGACCACCTCGGGGTGGACGCGTCCGGCGGGTGTGGTGCCAGCTGACATGGATGTGTGGCGGCCGTCAGCGGCTTGTTCGAATAAGGCCTGGCTCATCTGGGATCGGCCGGCGTTGTGCAGGCAGACGAACAGGACCGTGCTCATCGTGTCCTGGCCGGCTCGGGCGTAGGTTCGGCCAGTCGCAGCTCTTCATGTGTTGGCTCCTGGTGGGGCACCACGACGGTGGCGGCGTCGGCTGGGGTGACATCGGGGTACAGGCTTCGCACGGCGACGATCGCCAACGCACCACCGATGGTCTGAGCGATGATGAATGCGGGTGCCGATGCGGGGGCGATTCCGGCGAATGTGTTCGAGAACATGCGCCCGATGGTGATCGCGGGGTTGGCGAAGCTGCTGGAGCTGGTGAAGAAGTAGGCAGCGCCAATGTAGGCGCCCACCGCCCCCGGGGTTACCGCGCTGCGCCTGGTGCGCGCGAGGGAGAAGATGAGGAGGATCAGCCCCAGCGTCGCGACGATCTCTCCCAGGAGATGCGCCGGACTTGCTCGATGGCGCGTAGAGATGCTGATCGCGGCCAACCCGAACATGAGATTGGCGGTGATCACGCCGAGAACGCAACCGGCCACTTGGGCCGGGAGGTAAGCGAGCGCATGACGCAAGCTGATGCCGCCGAACGCTGCGTCAACAAGCGACACGACCGGATTTAAGTGCCCACCGGAGACGGGACCGAACATGAGGATGATCGCGTACAAGCCAGCGGCGGTCGCGGCGGCGTTCTCGAACAGCTGAAGCCCCGGATCCGTCGGCGAGAGCCTTTGCGCCGCGATCCCCGAGCCGATCACAAGTGCCGCCAGGAATGCGGAACCGAGCAGCTCGGCCAGCAGCCGACGAGGCAGCGGTGGGGGAAGGCTCATGAACCGCAGCGGCTCATAGAAGCGCGCAGGTGTCCTGCCGCAGGCACTCGCGGGTGCGCTTGTGAGCGAGCGTGAGGATGTGGCTTCGGATCGGGACCGCGTCGTAATCGTGTAGCACCCGGTCCGCGCACCCTCGGATCACCTCTGGCGGGCGCGCATCTCCGAACTCGTTAATCAGCTCGGGCAGCAGCTTCTGCAAGCGCCAGCGGTGCGCCGCCCCGTCAGCCCGAATCTCCTCGATCCTCGTCGTTGCCAACTCGCCCACGCGCTCATCGATCAGCTCTCGAATCTCACGGACCTCGTCGAGCGACCGACCCGCCGGATCGGGAATGTCCCAATCATCAACCGTGGTGGGGACGTATGGGCAGACGTCGCCGCAGCCCATCGTGATCGCCCAGTCGGCATGGAGCTGCATTTCGACCGACAGGCGCTTTGGCTTATTGCCCGAGAGGTCGATCCCGAGCTCGCGCATCACCTCGACCACAGTTGGCCACAGCTGGCGGGCTGGATCCGAACCCGCCGATTCCGCTCGGACGTCGGCCGGCGCGTAGCGCTCAAATAACGCCTGGGCCATCTGCGAGCGACCGGCGTTGTGCGTACACACGAACAGCACGTACTTCATCGAGCGCCACAGCTTATCTATTGACAGATGCCACTTCAATCGATATTTGTATATCGATGGCTGTCGATCTGGAACTGGCCCCGAAGGCGAAGCGACCGGCTGGTGAGAGGTGCTGCGAGCCGGTCGTTTATCCCGATATCGAGCGCTCAGAGGCCGTGCGGATGGCGCAAGTGGCCAAGGCGCTCGGGGATCCGGTTCGCCTCCAGCTCGTGGACGTTCTGCGCAAGCATGCCGGCAAGGTGTGCGTGTGCGAGCTGGTGCCTCTGTTCGACCTCTCGCAGCCCACGGTTTCGCATCACCTCAAAGTGCTACGTGATGCCGGCATCGTGGGCTCAGAGCGCCAGGGACTCTGGGCCTACTACTTCGTCGTGCCCGACGCACTCAAGGAGCTGTCCGCATGGCTGAGCTGACAAATACCGACTGCTGCACGCCGGAGGCACAACAGACGTGCTGCGAGCCCGAGCGGAAAGCTGAGTGCTGCGGCGAGCACCACGGGAGCGGGTGCGGCTGCTCAGCCAGCGCGGACACGGTCGCATCAGCCGAGTCGGTCCGCGAGGCAGTCCGGGAGAAATACGCCGCCGCGGCACGACGTGCCTCCCACCCGGCGGCCGTCAAGGCAACCGTTGACGGTTGCTCGTCCGGAGCCCTCACTGCCAGCCCGGCCGACGAGATCGGAGCGTTCGGCGGATCCCTCTACGACCCCGCTGTAAGCGAGGACGTGCCCGAGGGGGCTCTGAACGCCTCCTTGGGCTGCGGCGTGCCGACCGCGGTAGCCGATCTCCACGCGGGCGAGACCGTGCTTGATCTCGGTTCTGGTGCCGGCGCAGACGTGCTGATCTCTGCCCGACGAGTCGGACCGACCGGCAAAGCGATCGGGCTCGACATGACCGACGAGATGCTCGAGCTCGCCCGCACCAACGCGGAGGAGGCCGGAGTCGAGAACGTCGAGTTCGTCAAAGGCTACCTCGAGGACATGCCGCTAGCCGACGAGAGCGTCGATGTCGTCATCTCCAATTGCGTCATCAACCTCTCCGGAGACAAGCCCAAGGCGCTGCGCGAGACCGCGAGGGTGCTCCGTCCCGGCGGACGATTCGCCGTCTCCGACGTGATCGCCGACCCCGACATGGACGAAGCCACACGAGCGGACGTGGCGGCGTGGACCGGATGCATCGCCGGCGCGCTCACCGAGATGGAATTCCGGGACGCGCTCACGAGAGCTGGCCTGGATGACATCGAGATCCTCGAGACGCACCGCGTTCACGAGCACGCCGCGGCCGCCATCATCCACGCCCGTAAACCGCTGGCACCGTGAGCACCACCCATCTTCACGATCCCCAGACGCTCTACCAGCACTGGGAGAACGAGCAGTGGAATCCATGGACGATCGATCTCGATTCCGACAAGGAGCAGTGGCACACCGGCCTCTCTGATCAGGACAAGGGGCTCGTCTATTGGGCTTTGTCGTCGCTGATGGTGGCGGAGGAGCGGATCACCACCAAGTTCGCCGGCCTGGTGATGTCCGCAGACAGCGAAGAGGAAGCCAGCTACCTCGCTTCCCAACAGGTCGACGAGGCCCGTCACATGCAGTTCTACGCCCGCTTTCAAGACGAGGTCATCGCGGAGCCGGCCACCATCGCCGCGCACATCGCTCGCTCCCGCGAGGAACTCGGCGAGTCTTTTACCGTCATCTTCGACCAGGCACTCGTCTCCGCCCACGACCGACTCGTCGCGGGGCCACGCAACGCTGGTGCCAAAGTCGAGTTCGTAACCACCTATCATCTGGTGATCGAGAGCGTCCTCGGTCTCACCGCGTTTGAATTCATCACCCGCTACCTGACATCCAACTCACTGCTGCCCGGGTTCGTCGACGGCTACAGCCACATCCACCACGATGAACAACGACACATCGGCTACGGCGTCTGGTTCCTACGAGAGACAGCCCAGCGCGATCAGGCTCTAGCCGAGCGCATCCGCGCGAAACTGACCGAGCTCCTCCCTGCCGTTTCATCGGCTCTCACGCCGCCAGACCGAGAAGGCACCGACTGGGAAGCACTCGGCGCGAGTAGCGAAGACATCCGCAGCTTCGCAGTGCAGGGCCTCACCCGACGCCTCGATGTCATCGGCGTACCCCTGACGAGCGGCTGAGCCGGCAAGCAAAGCCGCCGACCCTGCGACTCCTGACCTTGGCGGCAAAACGGGCATCGAAGAGGAAACCGGCGCCCGGGACAACAGCCGAATAGACGCACGCGGGAGACCTGCCTCACCTACGGACAGACACTGCAGTGCGCCCGTAAGCCGACGCCCGGACTCGAACCGGGGACCCCTTCATTACGAGTTCGCCATTTGCAGGGCAATTGCCGTAGATACAGGCGTTTGAGTGTGGCTCAGTGCAGCTGGAGCGGGTCAGAATTGCTGAGTTCGGGACACGGCTCGGGACACGGTTTTCGGGGACGGGAGGCGAGGCCGGCGCGATTGGTCCCTCGCCGAGGCGCTCGCCTGCCCGGTGCCGCCAGGGGCGGACGCGATCGTCCGCAGCGTGCGAGATTTCCGTCAGGTGCGCCGTCGGCAGCGTCGAGATGCCCAATGCACTGAGCGGGTCTCAGCGATGACGCACCCGGGTGAGGGTGCGAGACCGATCAGGACGGACGCCGCTGTTCTGCTCGTGCTGGTGGGCGCTCAACGACGCGCTGGGCGAAGAAGCGGCACACCGGGCACTCACTCGTTCAGTACGCCGGCGCGCGGCGATCGCGAACCAGATAGGCAGTGAGCAGAGCCAGCGGGAAGAAGAAGAGGCTGAAGATGAAGTAGCCGATGAAGCTGTGTCCTTTTCGGCGGGCGACGCGAGCCGGCCAGAAAGCGAGGGCGATCCAGATCACCAAGAAAGCGATGATCAAAAGCACCCAGCCGACGGTTGAGACGGCGTAGATCGTGACCATGAGGTTGATCCTCTCGTTAGGGGTTTTGGCTGGCGAGCCACATCAGCTCACCAGTCGGACGATGCCTTTGATGATGAGTAGTGCGCCGATCGCTGCAAATCCTCTGACCGCGAAGACGTGGGGTCCGCGACCGTATCTCGGCTTTGACCTCCATCGGCTCTGGCCGGCCACGGCACCGACACCGACAGGACCGTCCCGCGCCCGGGGTTCGAATCGAGCCTGATCCTGCCGCCGAGTGTCTCGATGCGATCGCGGATGTTTCGCAGGCCTGAACCTTCTGTAGCTTGCGCGGGATCAAACCCCGGGCCATCGTCTTCGATTCGCAGGTGGAGCGTCCTGGATTGGTGGTGCAGTCGCAGCGCGACCTGCGCCCCCCCGCCCGCGTGTTTTGCGATGTTTTGGAGCGCTTCCGAGGCGGCGAAATAGACGGCTGCCTCGTTGTCTTCGCTGCCGCGGGGTACGGTGCCCTCGACGCGGGCGTTGAGTGACGCTCGCGCGGCCATCGAGCGCAGCGCTTCGAGGAGGCCAAATCTGACGAGCACCAGCGGATAGAGCCCGTGGGCGAGCTCCCGCACGGAGTGAAGCGCCGCGATGGCGTGGTCGGCCAGCAGAGCCAACTTGCGGGCGAGTGGGGGTGGCAGGTCGGGATCCTCTTCGACGAGCCGCAGCCTGAGTAGCAGCGACACTAACTCGCCCTGGACGCCGTCGTGCAGGTCACGCTCCAGTCGTCGCCGCTCGTCCACAGCGGACAGTGCGGCGCCGAGTGCCACCCGCGAGACGCGCATCGGCTCGGGGTGGCTCACCAAGCCCGCGCGGGAGCGCAGCCGACAGACCTCCGCGCGAAGTTGGTTGACCTCCTCAGCTAGCTCGCGATTGTGCTCCGTGAGCGCGATGAGCCTGACATTGAGGCTCGTACTCGTCGCGGTGAGCCCGTCGAGTCTGATCTCGTCGGCTAGCGAGCCCAAGGCAAAGGGGGGTCGCTCCCGACCTTGGGCAACGTTTTTCGGGGTCTGGGTGGCTAGGCCTGCGCCCAGCTCCAGCTCCAGCTTGTGTCGCTCGCTCATTCTCTTGCGCTTAGTCATGTTCATGGGGTCGCGGACGTTCGGGTCCCGTGGACGCCGCTGCCCGTGGATGCCCCGGGTGTCTTGACTCGAGGATCATCTCGGTAGACGCGCTGCTTGTCATCGGACCGGAGTAGATTCCACCCGGGTGATTGATGCTCACCCGGGTGATCAGGAACGCGGGGATTGGTTCGATGAGTTCACAGACAGTGCAGGCGGATAGCCCGGGCTTCCGGGTGATCGAGCCGAAGCTGATGCCGCCGAGAGTTCATCCCGGGATGCTGCGTAGGGCTCGCCTGCTGGAGATGCTCGATGACCAGTCGGGGGCCTCGGTCGCGGTGCTCAACGCCACGGTGGGTTACGGCAAGACGACGCTCGTGCGGTCATGGTGTGTTGAGCGTCCGGAGGCGGTGATTTGGATGACGCTCGATTCGGCCGACGATGACCCGGTGCGCTTGTGGGCGCATCTGGCGACAGCGGTAGAGCGGATCGGGGAGGGCCTCGGACGTCAGGCGCTTTCGTGCCTCCAGGTTCGGGGCGCGCCGGTTGAGACGGCGGTCGATGAGCTGATGAACGGCCTGGTGGCGTATGGCCGTCGGGTGAGCATCGTGCTCGACGACGTGCATGCGGTCAGGAGCGAGGCTTCGGTGCGTTCGATCGCCCAGGCGATCGAACGGTTGCCTGCAAATGTGCGCCTGGTTGTCTCGACTCGCTCGGATCCGGCGATCGGTCTTGCCCGCCTGCGGGCGCGCGGGGTGCTCACGGAGGTCCGCGCCCGGGAGTTGGCCTTCACCGTCGATGAGACGCGTGAGCTGGTCGCGCGTGAGGGGATCGGTTTATCCAGCGACAGCGTGGAGCTACTCGTCGATCGCACGGAGGGATGGCCTGCCGGTCTTTATCTGGCTGCGCTGTGGCTTCGCGACCTTGACGATCCCGACGGCGGAGTGCGGGAGTTCGCGGGCAGCGCTCGCCAGGTTGGCGACTATCTGGCCGACGAGGTTCTGATGACGCTCGCGCCAGACACCAGAAGCTTTCTGGTGCACACTTCGGTGCTGACGCGCTTCACGCCCGAGTTGTGCGACGCGGTTCTCGGGCGCCAGGACTCGGCCGCGGTGCTTGCGGATCTGGCGCGCTCGAATATGTTCCTGGTCGCGCTTGATGCCCGCGGGGAGTGGTATCGCTACCACCATCTGTTCGCGGAGGTTCTGCAGCTCGAACTCGGGCGCGAGGCGTCCCGTGAGCTGCGCCGCCGCGCGGCGGCTTGGTGTGGGGCCCATGGGCTGGCGGAGGAGGCAATCGAGTACGCCGCCGCCGCTGGAGACGCGGAGATGGTGGCCGAGCTGCTGCTCGAGAGGCACCTCGAGTTCATCTGGGGGGGGCGGCTGGGGCAGTTCCTTGGGTGGGTGCGGTGGCTTCCCGCCGAGCTGCTGGTGGAGCATCCCGTCCTGCCTGGGGCGGGGGCGGTGGCCGCCGCGTTGCTCGCCGCCCCGGAGGTCGAGGTTGAGCAGCTGCTAGCGCTCGCGGAGCGCGCTCGACGGGAGCGGCCGCAGCTGTGGCTGCCTTATCTCGAGGCGGGCGTAGAACTCGCGCGTTCGCAGCTGATCGAGGGCGGCGATGTGGGGGCAGCGATCGGGCACGCTCGGCGCGCGGTCACGGCGGCTCAGGAGGGGGCGGATATGCTCAGCGTGAGCGCCCTGGGGTGCCTGGCGCAGGCGCTTTTTTTCACCGGCGAGCTTGACGAGACGCGACGGGTGGCGGCTCAAGCGGTGGAGCGACCCGACGCGCCCCACGTCCCCGACGCCTATGTTGGAAGCCTCGGGTTCCTTGCCCTCGTCGATGGCGAGCAGGGGCGGACAGAGAGCGCGGAGGGGTGGGCTCGGCAGGCGTTGGCCTTCGCGCGCCAGCATTTCCAAGCGGACGCGTACGTCGCCTCACCGGCGCATCTGGGACTGGCCCTGGCATGCCTCGCCACCGGCCGCCTCGACGAGGCCGAGCGCGAGGCGCTGCGCGGCGAGCATCTGCGACGCTCGCCACAGCCCACCGTAGGCCATGCGCATGCGCTGCTCGTACTTGCCCAGGCGCGGCTGGCGCGATCGCGGCTGGCGCGAGCCGGCAATGACCTCGAGCGCGCCAAACGCGCGATCGCGGAGTTTCCCGATCCGGGGCGGCTGCCGGCGATCGCCGCCACGGTCGAGCAGACCCTCATGACCGCCCGAGCTACCGGCGGCAGCCGCGAGCTTGTGGAGGAACCCAGTCAGGCCGAGCTCGCCGTGCTGCGAGGCCTCGCGGCCGGTCTCTCCCGACGCGAGATCGGCGCGCAGCTCTACATCTCGCTGAACACCGTCAAGAGTCACACCCGCGAGCTGTACCGCAAACTCGATGCAACGTCGCAAACCGAGGCGGTCGCCCGCGGCGAAGCGCTCGGCCTGCTCGAGTCCAGTCAATCACCCGGGTGATCATCGGCACAGACCGCCCAACCCGCGGCCACGGTCAGGCATGCTGGGGGCACGGCATGTCGCCCTCCTACCGCATCGTCGTCAAAGGCGAACTAGGGCCCCGCTACGCCTCGGCCTTCGAAGAAATGACGGTCTCCAGCCATCGTGGCATCACGGAGATAACCGGGGAGATCATCGACTCCGCACACCTCAACGGACTGCTCGCAAGGATCTGCGACCTCGGACTGGCGGTGCACAGCGTCACCCCGCTGGACAATGGTGAAGCGGCCTCAGATACTCCCAGCCCGACCAAATCCGAGCGCCCATGAGCTCGGATACGCCAGACCCCGCGCCTCCCGAGGAGATCTCTGCCGAGCAGGCAGATGCGACGATCGGGAGCAAGGCGTATGTCGGCCTGTTGGTGGTGGTGTCCGTCATCGGTGTGCTCGTTTCGCTGGCGGCATGGTGCTTCCTGGAAGGGGTGTTCCAGCTCCAGCAGGAGCTGTACGTGCACCTCCCCCATGCCGTCGGCTATCAGAACGGGCCGCCGACGTGGTGGCCGCTGCCGGTCCTGGCCGTCGGCTCGTTGCTGGTCGCTCTGGCGATCACTCGGCTTCCTGGCGACGGCGGCCATATTCCGGCCATGGGGCTTTCGGCCAGCGGCCCGTCGGGCCCGAACGTCCTGCCGGGGATCATCCTGGCGGGCGCCGCCACACTCGCCTTTGGACTCGTGCTCGGGCCGGAAGCTCCGTTGATCGCGATCGGCGGGGGACTGGCGGCGTTGATGATCAGCCTGGCTCGTCGCGATGCGCCGCCGCAGGTGTTGATGTTGGTCACCGCCGCCGGAAGTTTTTCCGCGCTGTCGTTCATCTTCGCCTCGCCCATGATCGCCGCGGTGCTCCTGATCGAGGCGATCGGGCTCGGCGGTCCCAAACTCCGGGTCGTGCTGGTCCCGGGACTGATTGCTTCCGGAATCGGGACGCTGGTGTCGCTCGGCGTCGGGTCGTTGTCCGGGCTGAGCTCGAAGGACTACGCGCTCGGTCCGCTTCCGCTATCGCCGCTCGGTCATCTGCAACCCGCTCAGTTCGGATGGACGATCGCCCTGGCGCTCGTCGTTGCGGTGGTGGCGAGCTTCGTGCAGCGGAGCGGTCTGCTCACCTATCGCGTCGTGTCTCGCCGGCAGCTGGTCGTGCTTCTGCCCGCGATCGGACTGATTATCGGCGGCCTTGCGATTGCGTTCTCGCAGATCACGGGCAAGAGTGTCGACGAGGTTCTGTTCTCTGGTCAGGACCAGCTCCCCGGACTCATCCGTCAGGCCGGACATGGTCGCTGGCCGCGCTGGCATGGGTGATCCTGTTCAAGGGTCTGGCATATGCCCTCTGCTCGGCAGCTTCCGTGGCGGCCCAGTGTTCCCGGCGCTGTTCCTGGGCGCGGCTGGCGGGATAATGTGCTCGCATCTGCCGGGCTTCCCGCTGTCGGCAGCCGTGCCGGTGAGCATCGGGGCCGCGATGGTGGCAATGCTGCGGCTACCGCTGTCGGCGGTCATAGTCGCGACGCTGCTGACCTCGCGCGCCGGCGTCAACGTCGAGCCCTTGATCATCGTCGGCGTCGCCGTCGCATACGTGACCACGGTGGCGATCGCGCGCTCACTGGCGCAGGCCTCGCCCGCAGAGCCCCGATCTCAGCCCGAGCGCGAGCCCGCCTTAGACTCAGCGCGCTAGGCGCCCCATCGGTCGCTGGCAGCGGGTCCTTGCTGGAGCGGGGTGAAACGCCATGCCGCCACCGAGACGGCTAGTACCCATGCAGCGAAGCTGAGGCCGACGACCAGAGCAAACCAGCCTTGCGGAGAGAACGCACCCGTTCCCGCCTTCACAGCGAGCGGGCCGATCAGGCTGATCAGCGCCAGCGGGACCCCGATCCATGCCGTCCATAGCGGCAGCACGCGGTGGCTGAGCGCGGCGGTGGCGACGATCGCGATCCACGCGCCAAACGCGAACCCCGAGGAGTTGTAGGCCAGCCAGCCGCCGTCCCACAACGCCCGCGCCACCGCGGGATCTGTCGCCGGGCGGTAGGCAACAACCATGAACAGCGCCGTGCCGGCGCCGAAGATCCCAGCACCGGCGACGACGGTCGCCAGGGAGGCCATTGCGAGCCAGCCGTCCTGGCCTTCGCCTCGCCGGATGATGTGGTGCAACCCGGCGGCGAAGACCACGAACACAGCAAGCGCAAGGGCAAAGCACAGCTCGCTGGCGAGCAGCTGAGAGCGATGGACGCTTGCCCATTGCACTATCCGGACGCCCGGTGATCCAGAGTTGGGCACGTTTACTGGGGTGAGCGCAAACGCGGCCAGATACAACCCGACAGCGATTCCCCCACAGACCGCCACCGCCCTATCACCTCGACAGGGCTCGCGTCGAGGCGCCCGATCTGCCTCAACCTCGGCCATTGGGCCACCCCGCAGAAAGCCCAGCGTCCGGACGGCCCCGGGATACGCTGGGACACGGACAGCCACCTGCCGTCCGCCGGGCGAGTGCTTCGACATACGGCTTCAGGCCTGAGCGCAGGACGCGTCCGAGCGACCAGGACAGGGCGGTGGCCAGGGGGCGGCCGGTTCCGGGAAGTCTGGGTCGGAAGCGGATGGTCCAGGTCAGCACGGTGTGATCGCCGTCTGGTTGCAGCCGGATCTCGCCCTGGTGGCAGATGAACGGTGACCCCTCCGTCGCGCGGTATCGGTATGCGGCCGGAGGCTCGTAGGCAAGCACCTGTTCTGTGACGCTTGCGCCAGGAAGGCTTAGCAACCGCTCGGATCCGTGACCATCCGGCTCCGGTGTTCCATCGACGGTCCGGCGGACGGTGCCGAGACCGAGCCATTCGGGCATGGTCTCGTGGGTTGCGATCACATCCCACGTGGTTTGGGCGGGCGCGGCAATTCGCACCGTCCGCTCGATGGCGTGGGTAGCCGTCCGCGGCCTGCTGCCGGCCGGTCGTGGGGGAATCCCCAGCGCTTGTCCGAGGCGGAGGACATCCACAGCAGCTCGATCGAGAACTGGTTCGGATCGTTCACGTAAACGACGCCCGCGCCGGGCAGGTGCACCGGCCTGCAGTTCTCTGTCGCCCCCGCCGCACGTGCGCGATGGTAGAGCCTGCGGTGATCACGCCTGCTGCGAGCGCCGAAGGCGATGTTGAGGATGCCCTGATCCGAGATCCGGTAGCCGGCTGGACGCGGCCGCCCGACCGGATCGAGATATTGCACCACCTCGACGAGGACGCTGCCCGCCCTGAACACGCTGCTGCGCGTCTTCGCCGCGGCGAGCCCCCACAGGGCCTCGTGCTCCGGCGCTCGCAGCGCGACAGCGGAGCGCTCCAGCCCGAGTCCGCGAGCGAAGAACGCCTCGGACCGGGTCAGGTCTGCAACCGAGAGGGTGACCGAGCGCACGGCGACGGGGCAGGCCGATCTGCTCGAGGCGAATCCGGCCCCCGACAGCGGGTCGTCCTCCATGATCTCTACGTACACACCGTCGGGACTGCGCACGCAAGCCCGACGTGCCCCGGCAGGTCCGATCGGGTCGCGCAGCGGCGGCGAGCCCGAGCGCCGCAGGCGGGTCATCGTCTCCTCGAAGTCGCCCACGCACACGCCGATCCGCGCGTACCCGGTGTCGCAGGGCCTGAAATCGCGCGCCATCAGCCTCGCCAGCGGTCGCTCGAACTGGAACATCTCGAGCTGGAAGAACTCGTTTCTGTCCACCATCCACCAGCACGTCGAGGCGACGCGAGGAAGGCCTTGGACCGCTGACGCCAGCGGGCCGCGCATCATCCGGCGCGAGCCACCCGCTGGCCAGAACCCAAGCCCGTCGCGGAACCACCGCTCGGTCGTGGCCAGGTCAACGACCGAGAACGCCACCTGGCTCAGCGGCGGCTGCAGAACAGGTCCGCCGCTCATCGGTACTCGGTCAGGTCCCGCGCCGCGATGCCGTGATCCCGGCAATAGGCGAGGTAGCGCTCCATCGAGGTGAGGTGGTTCTCGCGGGCGACGACATTCCCGTTCGCGTCGAGAAACAGCAGCTCACCGACGATCACGAAGAACACCTCGGCCTCCTCATCGCCGCAGCTCTCGGGGGTGTGCGCGGATCCCGCGGTCTCGTACACGGTGCCGCCGGCGCGCGAGACCCAGTCGTGCTCGAGGTAGCGCCACGCGCCCTTGATCGTGTGCGCGATCACGATCCCCGTGTGGTAGTGGGTCGGCATCCGCATGCCGGCGGGGAATCGCATCGAGACGAGGATCTCCCCCTGCACCGGGTTGATGTGGTGATACTTCAGGAGCACCTCGTCCGAGTAGGGGGCGAACGGAACCCAGGGGATGTCGTTGCCGTCGACGCTCTTGGTGGTGATGGGTTTGACTTCTGTGATGCTGCTCATGACCGCTCCTCGTGGATGCCGATGGGTGCTGTTTGAGACCGTACGGTCACCATCCGGGGAGCTCCTATCGCGTCCCGCCAGTCGCGTCTTCGGCCGTTGTCGCATTCCCACAATCGCCAGCCCGGGCCCGGTACGGTTGGGGGCGTGGAGCCGGAGTTGAGGCGTGGGTTGAACAGCGGGCAGCGGCGCGCCTGGGATCGGGTTTTGAGGCCGATCGCCCGCGAGCTCACGGCCGAGGCGCGTGAGATGTCGGTGGAGGTGACCCGGGCGATCGGCGAGCGGCTTCCCGACCTGGTGGCCGGCCCTGAGTCGTTCGAGGCCAACCGCGCCAGCACGGAGGCGAGCATTCTCGGCTTTGCGCAGATCCTCGAGCAAGGCGCGGACCCCGCCGGGGCCAGCCTCGGGGCAGCGACGCTCGCCTACACGCAGGAGGGCGCGCAACGCGGCATTCCACTGACCACTCTGATTCGCAGCTACCGGCTCGGGCATGCCGCTGCTTGGGAAGGGGTCATGGCCCTGATCGCCGCGCACGCGGACGACTTAGAGCAGCGGGCGATCGCGACGGAGCTCTGTTCAGCGTGGCTGTTCGCGTACGTCGACGCAGCCCTGTGTCTCGCCGAGGATTTCTACAGCGCCGAGCGAGAGCGCTGGGTGCGGAGCACGGCCGCGACCCGAGCTGAGACGATCGACACGATTCTCGCCGGCGGGCCGATCGACGCTGCGCTGGCCAGTCGACGCCTCGGCTACGAACTCGAGCGCCAGCACACGGCCATGATCGCGTGGCTGGAGGCGCACGAGGAGGGTTACGACACCCACACGGCGATGGAAGCCGCGATCTTCCAGGTGCGCGAGCGACTTGGTGGCGCAAGCGCGCTCGTGCACCCGCTCGGCATCCTGTCGATGGCCGCGTGGATCAGCGTCCACGACGTCCTCTCGCCGCGCCAGTTGGATGACCTGCGGTTCGACACCCGGACCGCGCCCGGGGTTCGGATGGCGATCGGCGAACTCGCGCCGGGTGTGCCGGGATTCCGCCAGAGCTACAACGAGGCCGCAGAGGCCCGCCGCGTCGCCGAGCTGGCCGGTCGACCGCCCGGGACCATCTCCCGCTACGCGCGAGTCGCGCTGACCGCGATCGCGACTGTCGATCTCGAGCAGGCGCGTATGTTCGTTCAGCGCGAGCTGCAGGGCCTCACCGGCACGGACGATCTCACCACGCGTCTTACCGCCACGCTCCGCGCCTACCTCGACGAGCGCTCGAGCCGCAGCCGCACCGCCAAACGGCTCGGCATCCACGAGAACACGGTCACCTACCGAATCAACCAGGCCGAAGAGATGCTCGGACGCGGCGTCGACCAACGCTCACTGGAGCTCCGCGTCGCGCTCGCGCTCGCCCATGTGTTCCGCGACCAACTCAGCTGACCGAGTCTTTTGTCGGAGTCGCACAATCGCCGTTGCGCTGCTCGTCCATAAGCGACGAGCAGGCCCGACGCCGCGAACGTAGCTTGCGCGGCGACCGTTTGACTCTACCTCAGGAGAGATTCAGCTGCCATGAGCAGACCAACCCCGCGATTTCGCCGGCTCGTGGCTTGCGTTGCGCTTGGATGCGCGGCGCTGCTTGCCACTGCGGCAGTCGCATCCGCCGACCCTACGTCTGACTACAACACGGGCCTGACGGTCGGCGCCGAGGCCTACCAGTACGGCGTGCCTCTCCTCGACACCGAGCGCATCTTCAAGTCCAGCACGAGCGTCACCGTCTGCGATCACGTGACCGCGCACGGACCCGTGAACCAGTTCTGCAGCATTCGCAACCTCGCGACCGCTGCCCAGCGAACGATCAACGCACCGAATGACGACACCCTCTATTCGGAGACGTGGCTCGATCTGAGCAAGCAGCCGCAGGTGCTTCACGCTCCGCCGATCCGCAACCGCTTCTGGGATTTCGAGCTGCTCGACCCGTGGACGAACGATATCTTCACCATCACCTCGGCCCACCTGAAGATGGGCCCGGGTGACTTCAACTCCACCGATGGCGGCAACTGGGCAGTCGTCGGCCCGCACTTCAAGGGCAGGCTCCCGCGTGGCGTGATCCGAGTGAAGTCGCGCTATGACCGGGTATGGGTCCTCACCCGCACGTACATCCGCGGCCCGCAGGATCTCGGCAACGTGCACCGGATCCAGGACAAATACTCAGTCACGCCGCTGTCAAAGTTCGGGACGACATACCGGCCGCCGCGGCCGACGAACATCATCACCACGTCAGCCGAGGCGACCATCCCCGGCACTCAGCCTGGCGAGGACCCGCTGGCGTTCTACACCGCGCTGGGCACGGAGATGCTGAAGTTCCCGCCGCCCGCGGCCGATCGGCCACTGCTCAAGCGGCGCCGACGCGACGCTGTCACACAAGGGCCAAGTAACGTCCAGTCGGCCGCGCTGGCCCTTTACCTCAAGGGATTCGCCAAGCACAACGGCTACCTGATTACCGATCTCGGGGGATGGGGCACGAACTACGCCCTGCGCGCGATGGGCGACCGCATCGGCGTCGGTGGCCAGCGGGGGAGCATCGCGACGTATCCCCTCGCGCTGTTGGATGACACCAAGGCTCCGCTCACAGGATCAAAGAGGTACGTCGTGCACATCCCGAACAGCAGCCTGCCGATCCCGGTGAAGGCGTTCTGGTCGATGACGATGTACGACACCAACTCGTTCTTCGTCCCCAACGCGCTCAACCGCTACCTGATCAACAACCGGTCACACCTGCACACCAACTCCGACGGCTCGATCGACATCTACGTGCAGCACGACGAGCCGTCGAACCCGACGCAGGCGAGCAACTGGCTGCCGGCCCCCGCCTCCGGACTCGGGTTCCGGCTGATCCGGCGACTGTATGACCTCGACCACGCAACCTTTGGCGTGCTCGACGGCGACGGGTGGCAGCCCCCGCCCATCCAGCCGTGCGACCCAACCACCGGCGTCGGCTCGCTCGGCACGCGGTGCGCTTCCTGAGCTGACCACGGCGATCGCGATGGACGTAACCATGGCGCCGACGTGCTGGCCAAGCACGTCGGCGCCAGCGACTCGCCCCGAGCGAAGATGCCGAACTCGTCGCCTCCCCACTCGGTCCCGCCAGCGACGATCGTGGCCGCCACATCGACGACTACCGCTGGCCGGAGCTGGCGTGCATGGCGAGCCACGCCTCGGCGTCGTCATAAGCTTGCTGGGTTGGCTCAAGAATCGTGTCGGCGGCGGAGACCACGGTCACGGCATCCCGCAGATCGAGGCGCTGAGACGTCCGCAGTTGGTCCAAGAGGTCAGGCTCCACGCCGCTGAGGAACAGGTGCCCGCCCGCGGAGCGCAGGCGCTCGGCGTAGTTGGCGAGGACGATGAATGCTGTCGCGCCGAGCGTGGTCCGGCCACGCAGCCGCGGTACCCCGGCCGCAGCCGCTGTCAGCGACATGTCCCCAGGATGGCTGATCACGTACCAGGCTTTGACCACCGCTGGGCTGTCCTTCTGTGGCGAGCCAAGCAGGTCGCCGAGCTGACCTAAAACGATGCTCACCGCAACTCCGCTCAAGAATCCCGTCAGCACCGACACCCGAGACAGAGCGCGTGAAGCGGCCCCAGCGCAACACGCCCGCACCGATTAGCACGACCCCGGCCAGCGCGGAGAGCACGAACAGCGCCTCGGGGCGGTCAGTCCCGGAGAAGGTGCCCAGCCATGCTGGCGTACAGCCCGTACCCCAGATTCACGCCCACAAGGACGGCAGACGCGATTCCCTCGGGAACGCTCGGGATCGCGCCCGGAACCCCAGCGACTGCATCCCGGCGCAACGTGCTGGGATCCGGCCGCAGTCCCCTTACCCACCCCGGCATCCGGCTCCTGCCCCGGCTCCGGGGCAGGAGCAGGGGTCAGTAGCCGCTGCGGCGGTCAGCGGAAAGGACGGCGTTCTTCGCGCCGTTCCTGGCGATCATCGCGGCGGTCCGAACGCCGGTCCCCACGCCGACGTACACCCCGCGTCACTACGGCGGCCGTGCCCGCCACCGCTGCGGTTCGAGCAACCGGTCTTCCGCCGAACACGCCTGGTCTGTCAGCTCGACCTCGACCTAGCATTTGTCACGCTCCCTCACTCGCTGTTGCCGTATCCATCTCGAGCGCCGCGGCCAGCGCCTGGATCGGGATCCGCCCGCCGGCGACCATCTGACCGCCGGAACGCCGCACGGCGGCTCCGAACGGCGCCGCCCACACGTTCTCCCAGATCAGCACCCCGGCAACGCTCCCCGGCTCAAGCGCCGCGCCGATCGCCTCCACGTCCTCTTCGGCGAGCAACATCGCCAGCTCGGTCTCGGCCGCGCGCAGCTCACCGAGCTCGCCGTCACCGAAATCGTGGGCTTCGAACCCTTCGACAGATCCATCGGGCTCCTTCTTGAGCATCAGCAAATCGAGTACCCGGACCAGCCCGCGCTCGATGAGATTCGACAGCTCGGCTTTCATCTCGCCCGAGAAGTTCGCTCGCTCGGCCGGAAACTCGACCACCAGGTAATCGACGGGTCCCAGCTCGTCCATGTCATCGTGTGTCATTTAGGTTGCCTCCTTCGTGTCGTTCAGTCCGCTCGTCTATGCCACGCCGTAGCGTTCCGCCGCGTGCGCGGTCGGGGAGATCAGCGCGCCGATGATCCACAGGACCGGGATGAAGAAACCGATCCAGAACATCCAGTAATGGCCCTTGCGAAACGTCGCCAAGCCGAAGAAGACCCAGCACGTCACGTACACAATGCCGAGCAAGATCCAGAGAAAAATCATCGATTTACCATCCCTTTGATAGGTGCCAACGTTCTGACTGCGACGGGGGCTTTCCCGGTAGCGACTTGCCGACGTTGCCGGGGCCATTGATCTCCAAACCTCCCCGGGCGCTCTGTCGATCGTCGCCGACATGATGGCTCCGGAAGGTGCGCTTGTCACCGGACCGGAGTGCAATCCACCCGGGTGATTCGTGACGACCCGGGTGGTACGGGGGCCCTAGGAGATGCCTAGGACCAGTGCGCGGTTACCGGCCCGGGTGTCTGGCGCCTTTCCTCCGGGTTTGCTGGACGCTGCGGTCGGCTTCCTCACCGGCGCGTGTGAGCGAGCGCCGGTCGCGGCGGCCGCGTCGACGGCGCCGAGCGCGAGGGCGCTAACGCGTGGAGGGTCTGAGACGCTACCAAGCCAGCCCGGGTCCCCAAGATCTGCGATTGCGCGTCCGAACGCGTAAAGCCGCTCGCCGCGCTCGAGGAGCTGAATCACCCGGGTGATCCTGGGACGCCGCGGCCCAAACCGCGGTTGCCGTCAGGCATGCTGGGGCTCGCATGTCATCCATCCACTATCGCCTTGTCGTGGGAGGCGCCTGCGAGCCGCTACGCCTCGGCTTTCGAAGAAATGACGACCTCGCCCATGACGGGATGACCGAGATAATCAAGCCCTCAGACCTCCTGGGCGCTGTTCGACCGGATCGCCGGCCTCGGGCTCAGCATGGACAGACTCACCTAGCTCGACCAAGCGCATGCCACCAGGAGGCGCGGGGCGAACCGCGAGCCAGGCACTCGTTTCAAGGGACCGTGATCGATGACGTTGGGGCCCTCATCGCACCCAGCGAACGTGCCGGGCACGATTTGCCTGCACCACGGCGATCCCTCTCATCTTCGAGTACGAAGTGACCACTTTTGCCACCGAAGGAGAACGCTATGAGCCAGAGTCATCTTCTCGTTGACTTCCCGATTAAGGGTGCGGCCAACGCCAAGGCACTACCCGAGGAGCTGTCCCCGTTGATGCCGGATCTCGCGAAGGCGCAGGATGGTCTTGGCACGGTCCATTTCTCCCGATTCATGGTCGAGGGAGACGAGAAGCTGCTCTTCCTCTCGGACATCGACGGCGATGTCGACGAGCATATTGACAGGCTCGTGGAAAGTGCTGGCACCGTGTTTGACGCCATCTTCGAGCATGTCGCCGACCCGCCGCCGACGCCCGTGGCTGACGACCCTCAGAGGGCCGTCAAATGGCTGAAGCGTCATGTCCGCGAGCCTCTGGATACGTACTTCGCTTACGACGATGCGTCCGTTCACGACATCACGGCGTGCGCTGCTGAGGCGGGCTTTGCGGGCAATACCTCGCAAGGCGCCTTGCTGACATACATGGCTTTCAAGTCACGTCTGCAAGCCTTCGCTGTGAAGCTGGTCGCGGGTGCGCTGGTGGGAGAGAAGGGGCACAAAGCTTCGGATTCCATCGGGACGCTCCATGTCGCTCACTTTGTGCCCTTCGAGCACAACCACATCGGCTTTTTCACGGTCTTTGACGGTGATATGGAGAAGTACTTTCAGGACTTTGCCGACAAGGCCGCCTATGTCTTCGATGCTCTCTTTCCCCATGTGATTGGCGCACCGCCAGTCCCGGTCGGGAAGAACGCTCACGCATTCTATGAATGGGGCGTGGACAACAACTATCCGGCCATCGGGTTCTACAGTGCCTATCCAGGACTGTCAGTTCAAGACATCCGAGCCCTGCTGGCCGATCGCAATTCAGAGTTGGCCACCGCTGGATAGCACTACGCGTGCACATGATCACGAACCATGATCAGACCCGGGTGCGGCGCTCGCCAAGGTGTACGGCTCACGCGGGGCATCGGCGATGAAGGGCTCGGCGCTGCTTCGTCGGATCCTTGACCGGAGCCGCCATGAACGTCCCGTGACCAACGGCGACTCGACGGCCGTGGAAGGGCCGGCGCTCGAGCTCGCGGACATTCAGGGGTTCATCCTCCGCGCTTACAGGATGCCGATGGTGCGGCATTTCTTATTGACGGTAGGAGATCCGGCGCAGGCGCGGAGGCAACTTGGACGGCTCGTGGCCGGCGACGAAGCCGATGTCCCGCAGATCACCACTGCCGAGGATTGGCACGTAGGGTTCGGACCCGGACCGCCGGACGATCCCGCCGCTATCCCGCATCACCAGCCCGACTATTGCCTCAACATCGGTGTTACGTGGTCCGGACTGGCGGCGTTGGAAATGGAGAAGCGCTTGCCAACGCTGTCGTTCGAGTCATTCGGTGCGTTCGTCCAAGGAGCGGCGCAACGAGCGGAGTCGGTCGGAGAAGTCGGAGCGAGTTCGCCCGAGAACTGGGTTGGGGGGTTTGGCACGGGGCAGGACCACGTCCTGATGACGTTGCACGCCATCAGCCCAGAAGCGATGAAGGGCTACGGCGACAGGTTGGGCGCCTGGTTTGCCGAGGGCGACGCCTTCCGAGAGATTTGGCGCCAAGACGGGATGGCGTTGATGGAGACGGAGAATGGCCAACCGGTCCCTACGTCCAAGATTCACTTCGGATACACCGACGGAATCACCATGCCCACCATCCGCGGCGGCCCGGAGCAGTATCGCCCCGATCACCAGCAGCCCTGCGAGCCGTGGCTCTTCGTCTTGCGAGAAGACGCCGAGAACTACGACGTACCAGAGCCGCAAGAACTTGGCCTGAACGGCAGTTTTGCCGTCTTCAAGAAGGTCGAGACCGACGTCGTGGGCTTTGACGACTTCCTGCAGTCCAACAAAGACAGGATCGATCCCGAACTGCTGGCGGCAAAGATGTGCGGGCGATGGCGCAACGGCGTTCCACTCGCCCTGTCACCGGACACGGATAGTCCCGAAGGCGGGATACCGCCCGACCAGTTGAACAATTTCGAGTATGTGAATGCCGATGGGTCGGGGGATCCGAAGGGGGTCCGCTGTCCCGTGGGCGCGCACATACGTCGCGTCAATCCACGAGGTCAACCCGTGGCCGGCCAGGGCTTGCCCGGGGGCAGCAATAACTCACACCGGCTGATTCGTCGCGGTCTGCCATACGGACCGACGTATGACCCGAGCCAACCCCATGACGGCATCGAGCGTGGGATGCTGTTTCAGTTCATCAACTCGAACATCGAAAACCAGTACGAGTTCGTGTTGCGCCAGTGGGCCAATGACAGCGAATTCGCCGGGGCCGTCAGGCTTAACCCAAAGTCGAGAGATCCTCTGATTGGCATCCAGAACCCGACGGAGAGCATTTTCGTCATCCCGCAGGCGAGTGGAGATCCGCCGATCGAGGTTACAGGTCTGGAGAGCTTCGTCGCGACCAAGGCTGCTGCCTACGTGTTTCTGCCGAGCATCACGGCCATCAAGTTCATCGCCGACCTGGGAGAAGGCTCGTGATCCGCGGCCAAGCACGGGCGCTTTCGTGCAGAGCCGATGGGTGCCGCGCAAATCCGTCCCCGTATGACCTGAATGGAGCGTCGTAATGGCTGAGACACCGACTGATGTGCTCGTCGCGGGATACCAGAGCATCGAGGAGGCGACCAGGGACTTCGAGTCGCTTGTTGCGCTCGTCAGCGAGAAGGAGATCTCGATCGACGGCGTCATCCTGGTGACGCACGACCAGCATGGCGACGTCGCGGTAAGGCAGACGGGCGACAACCGCGGGCGCAAGGGGCTGGGGTGGGGCGGCGGAGTCGGGCTCGCCGTTGGTCTGTTCGCGCCGCCGCTGTTGGCGTCGGCCGCCGTCGGGGCGGTCGCGGGCGGAGTGATCGGCAAGTTCGTCGACCACCGGGTTAAGCACGACATCCACGACAAGATCGGCGAAAACCTGCCGCCTGGATCGGCGGGGATCATCGCGGTGTTCGATGACGAGCAGCGGCTCGGAGTCGAGCAGGCCCTACCGGGCGCGACCCTCCGCTCGGTTGTCCAGGGCGATGAGCAGGGCACGGCCGCCCTGAAGGAATCGCTCGCCGAGGCGATGGGGAAGTTCAATCCGGACCGCACGGTGCTGCCGATCCCCGATCCGAACTTCGGCGGCACGGCCGGCCGCACGCTCGACACCTCCGTGGCCGACTGGTCGATCAACATGACCCCGTCGTCGCCGGACGGCGCGCCGAACGTGCTGGTCGTGTTGATCGACGACGCAGGGTTCGGTAACCCGTCGACGTTCGGCGGCCCTGTCTCGACGCCGAGCATGACGCAGGTCGGCGAGCAGGGGCTCGTCTACAACCGCTTCCACGTCACCGCGGTTTGCTCCCCAACCCGGGCGGCGCTGCTCACGGGCCGTAACCATCACACGGTCGGGTTCGGGTCGATCGGGGAGCTGCCGGGCCCGTTCCCGGGCTACGCGGCTTCGGTTCCGAAGGACTGTGCTCCGTTTGTCCGCGCGCTGCAGGGCAACGGCTACAGCACCGCCGGGTTTGGCAAGTGGCACCTGACTCCCGATCACGTCCAGGGCGCGGCGGGGCCGTTTGATCGCTGGCCGACCGCGTGGGGATTCGATCACTTCTGGGGGTTCCTCGGCGGCGAGGCGGGTCAGTACGACCCGGTGATCACGCAGGACAACACGACGATCGGGGTCCCCCAGGGGGAGGACGGTAGGGAGTACTACCTGCCCGACGATCTTACCGACCAGGCGGCGAAGTGGCTGCATGCGGTCCGGGCGCAGGATCAGACGAAACCGTGGTTCATCTACTACTCGACCGGATGCGCGCACGCGCCGCACCACGTGGCGATCGAGTGGAGCGAGAAGTACCGTGGCAAGTTCGACCAGGGGTGGGACGTGCTGCGCGAGGAGACCTTCGAACGGCAGAAGCGGCTGGGCGTGATCCCGCCCGACGCGGTGCTCACCCCGAGACCCGACGCGATCCCGGCGTGGGACTCGCTCTCGGAGGGCGAGAAGCGGCTCTACGCCCGCCAGATGGAGGTCTACGCCGGCTATCAGGAGAACTGCGACTGGAACGTAGGGCGGCTGCTCGACGCGGTGGCGGAGATGGGCGAACTCGACAACACGCTCGTGTTCTACATCTTCGGTGACAACGGTGCGAGCCTGGAGGGGACGATCACCGGCTCGTTTAACGAGCTCACGATGCAGAACGGGATCGCGCTGTCGCCCGAGCAGCAGCTTTCGCTGATCGACCGTTACGGCGGGCTTGACGCCTGGGGCACCGATGCGTTCGCGCCGCACTATGCAAGCGCTTGGGCGTGGGCGGGCAACGCGCCGTTTCAGTGGGGCAAGCAGGTCGCCTCGCACCTGGGCGGCACGCGCAACGGCATGGTTGTCTCCTGGCCGGAGCGGATCAGGGATGCCGGGGGGGTGCGTTCCCAGTTCACTCACTGCATCGATATCGGGCCGACGATTCTCGAGGCGGCCGGGATCCCAGCGCCCAAGCTGGTGGACGGGACTGCGCAGAAGCCGATGGAGGGGACGAGCTTCCTGTACAGCTTCGACGATCCGAGCGCGGCCGAGCGGCATAACGTGCAGTACTTCGAGACCGTCGGCAACCGGGCGATCTACAAGGACGGCTGGTGGGCCGCGTGCAAGCTGGACCGCATCCCCTGGGACCTGTCGCCCCCGACGATGGCCAGGTTCGCGCCCGGAACCTATGACCCCGAGCAGGACAGATGGGAGCTGTACTACCTGCCCGATGACTTCACCCAGGCCAACGACCTCGCCGCGCAGCACCCCGAGAAGCTCGCAGAGCTCAAGCAGCTCTTCTGGGAGGAGGCCGAGAAGCACAACGTTCTGCCACTGCTGGCCGCGTTCTCGTTCTTCTTCGGGATCCTGCCCCCGATGCCGACGATCACCACGCATACGTTCTACGGCGATGTGCAGAACATCGCCTCGGGGATGATCCCCCGCGTCTACGGGCACTCGTATGCGATCGAGGCCGAGCTCACAGTGCCAGATCAGGGAGCCGAGGGTGTGATCGTCGCGGAGGCGGACGAGATGGGCGGCTTCTCGCTCTGGGTCGATGACAAGGGTCTGCTGCACCACAGCTACTCGACGATGGGCGTCGAGCAGTACAAGCAGGTCTCGACCGAGCCGATCCCGACCGGGGACATCACGGTTCGCATGCAATTCGACGCCGACCGCCAGGAACGCTTCGCCGGGGGAACGGTCTCGCTCTTAGCGAACGACCAGATGATCGGCGAGGGCCGACTGGAGAAAACCGTAGCTCTACGCTTCTCCGGCTACAGCGGGATGGATATAGGCCGCGACAACGGCCTCGTCGTCGACCGCGCCTACGCGACCAAGGCTCCCTACGCCTTCACCGGCAGGGTGAAGAAAGTCATATTCGACCTCAAGCCGGCGGCCAGGCACGAGGACGAGCGAGCCCTGCACGAGGCCGGGGCCCACGGGGCAACGGCCCACGGCATCAGCGCCTAATCGGCCTGGTCCGACCAATGACTATCGATCGAGCCCACCCAGTGGAAGGTGAGACGAAGTGACTAAGCAGCGAACCTCTCAGCCAAACGAAGTCAAGCGTCACCAGGCTCGGGCCGTCGAGGACGAATCGACAGGTGGTTCCGGGAAGGTGCCGCTGACGGCGAGTTTGCTGCTGCGTGATTCGCTGACTGGGCGCAGGGCTGCCGGGATTATCGCGACGTTTACGGCGGTGATCACGGTGGCGGGCGGAATCCTGGAAAGGGTTCTTGACCATCAGGAGTATCCGACGATCGGCAAGGGTCTCTGGTTCGCGCTGCAGACGGTCACTACCGTGGGGTATGGGGACGTCACGCCGAAGCAGTCTTCCGGCCGGTTCATCGCCGCAGTGGTGATGCTGTCCGGGATCGGCTTCCTCGCGGTAGTCACCGCGGCTGTCACCGCCTCGCTGGTCGAGAACAGCCGGCGGCGCTTCACCGCCCGATCCGAATCGGACGATACGCGCCAGTTCGCCGAGATCAGTGACCGATTGGCGAGGATCGAAGCGGCCCTCGAGCAGCAGGCACCCGGGGGGCCACCCGATGCGGCCCGCTGACGAGTCCAGTACGACCACTGCCGAGATCAGCGACGACGCCGTCCGACTCGGCGGCGACGAGCGGCGACCGGCCCCGCGGAGCCGCCTCCGACGAATCTTCTCCGGGTCGCGTGACCTTTGGCGCGTCGTCTATCGCGACCCCGAGCACGTCGCCGAGCGACTCACCCTTTACATGGCCAATCGGCTCGGCGATCCGTCGTGTGAATGGGCTCGGTCGGTGCGGACCGCCCGCCCCGATACCCCTGCGGCAAAGCTCGCCGACGAGCTGCGAACGCAGTCGGCGAACGTCGCGCGGATCGACGGGGCGATCTCCGGGACCCCGTTCTTCATCGCGCTAGTGCCCGGCTACCTGACGTATCTGCAGCAGGAGATGCGCATGACGCTGCGCACCGCGGCGCTCTACGGCCGCGACCCGCGGAGCCTACGAACCTCGGCGGAGATGCTCGCGCTGCGCGGCGTGCACCCAGACGTCGACACCGCGGAGGCTGAGCTCAACTCGGTCCGGGAAAAGGCCGACCCCCGATCGTCCACAACAGCGGCGATCGTGGCGCACATGGGTTCACAGCGTCTACCTGCTGCTCATCTTCGGCGGCTTCATGTCCCCATCGGTCGCCAAAGAAGACACAGGCACGCGTGGCAAGGTCAGGGCGGTGTTCGGTGTTCTGCTGGGCGTGGGGATCTGGGTGACGACCTGGGTGCTCCCCCTCACCTTCATGATCGTCATGGCCTGGGGATGCGAGACACACGCCCGCCAGCTCGGCCGCAGAACGCTCCTCTATTACGACGGCGAGGCCGACAACGTGCTCGAGGCGATCAAGGCTGCTGATGCGCGGAGCGACCGCGGTCATGACAAACGGGCGATCGCCCGGGGCGCCGCCCTGTTCCTCTCCGTCGCGATCCCGATCGGCTTCGTTGGCTACGCCCAGCACGTTCGCCACACCTCGGGAATCAACTGGCTCAGTGCGCTCGGTGTGCTCGTGGCGCTGTCGCTGGTGATCGCAACCGCCGTCATCGCGAGCCGTAAGTAGCCGGGCCGCGGCTCGTGGCTCCTCGCAGACCAACGGCGCCCCGAGTCAATCCGCTTTGAATGAACCTCCCCGGCGCCTGCCGGGGATCGCCGTTCGGCCCCGTTCTCGGCCCGCGTCCGCTCGCTCGTGCGGGCGATCGAGGAGAACGACGAGGCCAAGGTCGAGGAGGCGATTCTCCGTCTGAGCCGCTCGCGCCGCGTGTTCGCTCCGCTCGCGTTCGTGATCAGCGCGTTCGTGATGTTGTTCACCGGGCTGAGGCTGCTGGTGTCCAACTGGCGGCTCACGCTGGTCCAGATCCTTCCCGCGATGTGGATCTGGCTGGCGATGTTCGACCTCAAGGTCCACACCCTGCACGGCAAATCGTTCAACGTGCTGCGCGGCCCGGTTCTGATCCCGATCGGCCTGGCCATCGTGATCCTGACGGTGGCGAGCTACTTCCTCAACGCCGTGTTCGCGTTCGCGATCTCGCAACCCGGCCGCGCCGAGATCCGCCCAGCCGTTGTGCGAGCACGCCGGCATTGGGTGCCGATCCTGGTTTCCGGAGCCATCACGGGCGTGCTGCTCGCCTTCTCAACCACCGTCGTGACCCGCTGGGGCCGACCGTGGTTCACGCTTTCGCTCGGAATCATCGTCGGCGTGATGATGGTCAGCTACGTGGCGGTGCCCGCCCGGCTGATCGGGGCAGAGAAGCGCAAGCAGTCAAAACGCGACAAGCTTTCAACTAGCGTGGTCGGGGGGGCGTTGAGCGCGACCGTATGTACTCCGCCCTACATGCTCGGAAGGTTGGGAATCCTGATGCTCGGATCCAGTCTTTGGTTCATCCCCGGGATCTTCGTGCTCGCCCTGGGAGTCACCCTGCAAGCCGGCGCGAGCGGAGCAGTCAGGGCGATAAAGATGAGCGCCACGCTCAGGACGGCCGGCCGCCGCGACGGCAGGCCGCCCGGAGCACCCGAGGAGCACTTGCCGGCGACGCGCGGCCCCACACCAGTCGAGCACTGAAGCAGGTGGGTGAACTCGTTTGACGCGCCGGTTCCACTCACCCGGCCGGGTGCGTGTCAATCACCCGGGTGATCACTCATCGGAGTCGTTCATAAACGGGAGGGATGGGGTGATGATGTGGCAGTCAATCAATCGGAGCGCGCGTGGAGATCCGCGCATCCTGACCAGGAGCGCGTGTTTGCCCGCGAGCTCCCGACCCCCGCTGAAGGAGGCAAAGTGGCCGTCCAACCAGCTCCCCCAACCCGAGTCCCGGCGGACTATGACGCCTATGCCGCAGACGACGAGCGCGGCTACGGCTGGGTCGCGTTTGCCGGCACGCTGTTGCTGATCCTCGGCACGCTGAACTTCATCGAAGGTCTCGCCGCGATCGGCAATTCGCATTTCTTCGTCAACGACACCCACTACATCGTCGGCAACCTGAAAACGTGGGGCTGGATCGTCCTGTGCATCGGCGTCATCGAGTGGCTCGTCGGAGTGGGTGTGTTCGTCAAGAACCAGTTCGCGCGTTGGGTGGGCGTTCTCATCCTGGGGCTGAACTCGATCGCGCAGCTGTTGATGATCCCGGCCTACCCGTTCTGGTCACTGTCGATCTTCACGCTCGACATCCTGGCGATTTACGGCCTCCTTGCTTACGGCAAGCGGATCTCCAGCGCAGACTGAGTGCGCGTCATCGGCATCGGCACCACCACCTCGGAGTGAAGAAGTGCTCTTCCGTTCGAGAAGAAACGAGCCTGCGAGTGACAATCCCCGCGTCACTGATGTCAGCGACGCGGGGACCGACGAAACAATGCTGCGAGATGCCCAACCGCTCGTGGAGTGGCGGCGGTCGGCGCAGCAGGTGACGCGCGCGTGGAACGCCTGGCTTACGGCGGAGACCCGCGATCGCGCCGAGCGCTACCGCGCGTTCGTGGCCGCCCTTGCCATCGAGGAACACGCAGCCGTGGAGCTCGAGCGCAGCATCGACCCCACTGAGGCGGGCAAGTGCACCAGCACGACCGACGGGCAGAAGAGCGGACTCGGCGCGGGATGAAGCTAGACCGCGAGGACCCGAAGGCTGATCCAGCGCCGCCCATACAACCAGCTGGGGTCGACCACCACGACCCTGGCGCAAGTTCTTGGAGAGAGCTAATGACGACGACCAAATCCAGAGCGGCGCGGCCCGCGGCCAGCGCATCGAAGAACGGGGCCACTGCGGCAGTGCCGCATCTTTCGGTTGCTGAGCGGGTAGCGCGGGGCAAGGCGGCGCGGGCGGAGGTTCCGCGCTCCCGCCATGCTGGCTATGAGCCTTCGCCCGACCGCGTCGATCCGGTGAAGTTGCTCGAGCGCCAGGCCGAGACACGCGTCCCAGAACTGGTCCCGATCCGCTACGGCCGGATGCTCGTGTCGCCGTTTACGTTCTATCGCGGGGCGGCGATGATCATGGCGCAGGATCTCGGGCCGATGCCTCGGTCGGGGCTCAATGTGCAGTGCTGCGGCGACGCGCACCTGTCGAACTTCGGCGTGTTCGGCTCACCGGAGCGGCGTCTGGTGTTCGACCTCAATGATTTCGACGAGACCCTCCCGGGGCCGTGGGAATGGGACGTCAAGCGGCTGGCCGTGAGCATGCTGATCGCTGCCCGCGACAACGGCTATCGCCCCAAAGACGAGGAGCGGATCGTGCTCGCCACGGTGGCGCGCTATCGGACAGCGATGGCGGACTTCGCCGGGATGAACAACCTGGACGTGTGGTACTCGCGCCTGGAAATCGAGAGCGTGCTCGAGGAACTCGCTCCGCAGTACAAGCACAAGATGGTCAAGCAAACAAAGAAGGCGCTCGCTAAGGCCCGTACCAAGGACAGCATGACGGCCTTCTCCAAGCTCACCCACTCGGTCAACGGCGATGTACGGATCGTGGATCAGTCGCCGCTGATCGTGCCGATGGAACAGCTCGCTGCCGGCCACGAACGCGACGAGTTGTTCGAGGAATTGCATGGGTTGCTCCGTCAATACCGGGATACGCTCGAGTTCGACCGGCGGGCGCTGCTGGAGCAGTTCAGGCTGACCGACTTCGCACGCAAGGTAGTCGGTGTCGGGAGTGTCGGCACCCGCGCGTGGATCGCGCTGCTGCTCGGCCGCGACGGCCAAGACCCCCTGTTCCTGCAGATGAAGGAGGCCGAGGCTTCGGTGCTGGAGGAGCCCCTCGGTCCGAGCGAGTTCTCGAACCACGGCGAGCGGGTCGTCACCGGTCAGCGCCTGATGCAGGCCACCAGCGACATCTTCCTCGGGTGGCTCCACGTCGACTCGGGCCTGGATGAGAGGTCGCGCGACTTCTACGGCCGCCAGCTCAAGGACTGGAAGGGCTCGGCGGAGATCGAGCAGATGGTCCCGAAAGGCATGGCCACGTACGGCACGCTGTGCGGTTGGACGCTCGCGCGCGCGCACGCCCGCAGCGGCGACCGGATCGCTATCGCGTCCTACCTGGGCAACGGCGACAGCTTCGACCGCGCGATCCTCGAGTTCTCCAAGGCCTACGCCGAGCAGAACGGACGCGACTACCAACAGCTCGCGGCAGCAGTCAAGTCCGGCCGGATCACGGCGCAGACGGGCCTCTGAGGCGGGTGCCCAGAAGACCGCGCGCCCGCAATTCCGATCCATCCGACCCAGCCGCGTGAGTTGCAAGCGTCTCATCCCGGAGGCTCCAGGAAGCTTTCCGATCGCGCTGGCGGCCCTCGCCTATGCCGCACGGCTGCACGCAGGCCAGCGACGCCCCGCCGACGGGGCACCATTCATTCTGCATCCGCTCGAGGTCGCCGGCCTGCTCTACCACGCCGGCGCCCCCGACCACGTGATCGCCGCCGGCTTCCTTCATGACGCCATCGAGAAGACCGACGCCACCGCCGAGGACCTCGAGACGCGCTTCGGGATCCCAACCGCGACGCTAGTGCTCGCCGTCAGCGAGGACGAGCGCATCAGCGACTACGCAGAACGCAAGGCGGCGCTCTGCGAACAGGTCGCACGGGCTGGACCCGACGCGCTGAGCGTCTTCGCCGCCGACAAGATCTCGAAGGTCCGCGAACTTGGGCTCGGGGCCCCCGGAACGAGCCCGCCGCCCGAGCTCGGCTTCCGCTCGCGCAACAGCAAACTCGCTCACTACCGACATTGCCTGCGACTCCTAAAGGAGCTTGTGGCCGACTCCGCACTCGTCACAGAGCTGCGGACAGAGCTCGAGAAGCTGCCTCTGCACGCCGCCCTGCCAGCCCCGACGCGCGGCGCCTCAGCCGAGCTATGTAGCGATCGACACCGATGGGTCAAGTAATTCTTCTGTCGCTGACCGCCTCGTTGAACCCGACGCTGGTCGCCGCGACGACCGTGATGCTGCTGCTCGACAAGCCCTCGCGGCTGATGCTCGGCTATCTGCTCGGGGCGTACACGATGAGCATCACGCTCGGGCTCGTGATCGTCTTCTCACTGTCGAACTCGAGTGCGACCAACACGACGCAGAACACGCTGAGCCCCGCGGTCGACATCGCCTTGGGAGCGATCGCGCTGGCCGCCGCGTTCGTCCTCTACACCGGACGTCACGAACGCCTCCGCGAGCGAAGGCGGGCACGCAAAGCAGCCAAGCCCGACAAGGGCCCGCCAAGGTGGCAGCGCGAACTGAGCAAGGGAACCGCACGGACGACATTCGTCGTCGGCGCGTTGCTTTCACTCCCAGGTGCCTCGTATCTGGCTGGGCTCGACGAGATCCACAAGCTCAAGTACTCGACCACGGTGACCGTGCTGCTGGTGATCGGCTTCAACCTGGTGATGCTCTGGCTGCTCGAAGTTCCGCTCGCCTGCTTCGTCATCGCTCCCGAATGGACGCCGCGCGCAATCACGCGAGCCAAGCTCTGGGTCAGCCGACATGCACACATGTTCGCGGTACGCGGGTTCTCCGCGGTCGGCCTACTCCTCGTCATCAAAGGCATCATCGGACTAGCCAGCTGACAGGACCCGCGACCTGACCTGGATCACCCGATTCGGACGACTTTGGACCGGCAAACGGCGGGTATTGTCGCCTGGCAGTCGGTCCCGGCGCTGGCAGACGGCGCCGACTCACGCAGACGCAAAGGAGGACACGCGATGGATCACACGTCGATCGACATCTACCTGGTGATCGACACCTTCCTGCTGCTGCTGATCGGGGTCGGACCGAAGATCGCGCTCGTGCCGTTCCTCGAGGTCACCGCCACGATTGATCGCCCCACCAAGGCGCTCATCGTCCGCAAGATGCTCACCACCGCCGGTGTGGTCGCGGTCATCCTCGTCGGACTCGGCGAGCTGTTGGCAAGGCTGCTCCATTTCTCGACGGGGTCGCTATCGATTGCCGGCGGCATCATCCTCGTGATCATCGCCGTCACGATGGTGCTCGGATCCGCCGATCCGCAAGAGAGTCAGGCGATAAAAGGGCGCGACCCGATGCGGATCGCAGTATTCCCACTCGCCATCCCCTACCTGCTGAACCCGGCCGGGATCGTGACGCTCGTGACCCTCTCAGCGGAGGCAGATTCAGTCGCCGTGTTCGCAATGGTGCTCGGGCTGCTCGCGGTGGTGCTGGCGCTCGATGTCGTCGTATTCCGTTGGGCCAATCGCGTGAGTGACCATCTGGATGAGAGCCGCATGCTCGTGACCGAAAAGATCTTCGGCGTCCTGCTCGCGGCGCTCGCAGTCCAACTCATGCTCGACGGCCTAGACAGCCTCGGCATCATCCACCTGTCAAGCCACTGAACATGCAATCCTTGCGTGACTTCCTCTAGATGTTGTGCTACTGCGGTTCCGCGAGTGCGGTGCGATCCTGGACCCCCGGACCAAGACCACACCACGTTCAGGGCAACAAAGAAGCGAAAAAGCTCCCGGCACCGTTATGCGACATGAGCGAGCGCTAGTTCAAGTTGCCGCACGTCGATGCACTCGATGAGGTGGTCGCCCGTGTCGAGGACCGAAGTCGCAGGATCGGTGCCGGAGCGGACTGTGCTCGCCTGATGGGCGAACGCCCGCGCTTCCGACCACGATCACGTCGTGTATGTCGCTCATCCGGTTATCTCCGCTAGTCGGTCGGCAAGGACGATTCGCGCCGCGGCTTCGACCGCGGCCAGGTGGGAGAACGCCTGCGGGAAGTTGCCGAGGTGTCGGCCGGTCTCCACGTCGAACTCCTCGGCGTAGAGGCCGAGCGGGGAGGCGACCTTCACCAGGCGCTCCATCAGATCACGCGCCCGCTGCATCTCGCCGACGATGGCCAGCGCCGAGACCAGCCAGAAGGAGCAGATCACGAACGTCCCCTCCTTGCCCGACAGGCCGTCGTCGGTCTGGTCGGTGCGGTAGCGCAGGACGAATCCGTTCTCGGTCAGCTTGTCGGCGATCGCCAGCACGCTCGCCTTGAGCCGCGGATCGTCGGCCGCGAGAAAGCCGAAGATCGCGGCCAGCAGGGTCGAGGCGTCGAGCGATTCGGTGTCGTAGTGCTGGCGCAGTACGCCGCGCTTGTCGACGCCGTGGGCGAGGATGTCGGCCTTGATCTCGGCGGCCGTCTCCGCCCAGCCGGCGGCCATTTCATGGTCACCGCGGATCTCGGCGAGCTTCGCCGCCCGGTCCATGGCCACCCAGCACATCAGCTTCGAGGAGACGTAGTGCTGCGGCTTGCCCCGGGCCTCCCAGATGCCCTGGTCGGGGTTGCGCCACACCGCCTTCGCGCACTCCGCCTGCGACTGGATCATCGGCCACAGTCGCCGCGGCAGCCGCTGGCTGCGCCGGGTGTGCAGAAGCACGGAATCGAGCGCGGCGCCGAACACGTCGTTCTGGCGCTGGTCAAAGGCGCCGTTACCGGTACGGACCGGGCGGGCGCCGGCGTAGCCGGAGAGCTCCTTCAGGAGGACCTCGGTGAGATCTCGGCGGCCGTCGATCCCATACATGATCTGCAGCGCACCGTCCTCGCCCCGCTCGAGGTCGGCGATGAACTGCATGAACTCGTTCGCTTCCCAGTCGAGGTCGAGGAAGTGCAGCGCCTGGAGCGTGAACGTCGAGTCTCGGATCCAGGTGTAGCGGTAGTCCCAGTTGCGCTCGCCGCCCGGCGTCTCAGGCAGCGAGGTGGTCAGCGCGGCGACGGTCGCGCCGGTCGGCATGTAGGTCAGTCCCTTGATCGCCAGCGCCGAGCGCTGGATCAAGGGACGCAGCTCGTGGTCGGGGATCCTGGCCCGCGCGATCCAGTGACGCCAGAACTTGCTGGTGGCGTTGAGCCGGGCGTTGGCTTCCTCGATGCTCGTCGGCGGGGTGACCGCCTCGCCCCACGACAGCGCGCAATAGAGCTCCTCGCCCTCCTGGAGCACGTGACGCGCCCGCGCCTGCCCCGCCTCGATCCCGATCAGCATGTCGGTCTGGAGCGTGATCGTCTGTCCGGCGCCGGTCACCTCGCCACGATGGCGATCGCTCGAGAGCGACCATTCGCCCGGCGTACGTCCGTAGTCGAAGGCGGGATCGCACACGAGCTCGATCTCGACGCTGCCCTCCACGCACGCCACCGTGCGCACCAGCATGTGCTCGCCGTCCTCGTCCGCCGGCGGGCGGGTGTGCGGCGTGACCGTATCCTCGCCGCGGCGGGGTCCCATCGTCAGCGCTTCGCGCACCGTAGCCCAACCGCTCGGCGCCTTCCAGGACGTGACCAGCGTGTTCGTCCCGGGCTCGTAGATCCGACCGCTCGGCACGTTGATCCCAAACGGGCCCAGGCGAAAGGCGCCGGCCCCGCGGTCAAGCAGCGCCCCGAACACGCTCGGCGAGTCAAACCGCGGGACGCACAGCCAATCGATCGTCCCGTCCGGAGCGACCAGCGCACCGGTATGGCAATCCGACAGAAATCCGTATTCCGCGATCGGGGTGAACGGCGAGGGCGCCGCCGCGCTCTGCGGCATCGCCACGGGCCTCCCGTTTGGCTTTGTGGCCCGCTGGGGGCCGTCGGTTGTCTTGCTCGCTGTGCGCTTGTTTCTGACCGTAGTACTCATTTCACCACCCAAGGTTGATGCCAACGTTCGTAACCGGAAATGACCTTCTCTGCAGGCTTCGGGCCCCACGACCCCTTCGCGTGCGAGTGCACCGGGGGTGGGTTCTGGAGCAGCGGCTGCATCACCCGCCAGCACTGCTCGACACCGTCCTGCCGGGTGAAGCGCTTGCTGTCGCCGGTCATCGCGGCCCCTCTGCGGAACGTTGCCAGGCCGACGTAAATCCAGCACGCTGCGTACACAATGGCCAGCAGAATCCAGAGGAAGGCCATCCCTCACGGTTCCTCGTCGATTGGCTGCCGGGTCGTCATCGACTCCGGCTGATCGTGTCTCTGTCTCGATGACGAGGCGGTGACACGCGAGCCTCAGCATGCCTGACGTTGGTCGCGATTTGGGCCGGGTGGGCCGAGGATCACCCGGGTGATTCGAATGCTCCCGCGTCGGTGCTGTCACCCCGGCAGGGCCAAGCCAGGCGTCTACGCGCCCCGTGAGCGCACTGCCAAGGCCGCGCTCGAATCACCCGGGTGAACCCGCCTCCGAGTTCTCCACACGCGGGATAGCTCGGGCGATGATTTTACGGTCAATGAGTCCGAGCATCCGTAGCAATCCGCGCATCCGGGACTTGAAAGCCTCCTGAGCGCGAGCTCGGCGGGCCATTCGACGGACCGCCGGGCAGGCGACCTGGATGCGCAGACCGCAACAATCAATGGGGGCCGTCGGGAGCGTGATCAGTCGGCCTCGTCTACCTCGGCCGGGTGACGCTCGCCCGTAACCCGTCATCCTCAGAAACGGGGTCCCTCTTGCCTGAGGGCCTGTCGGCGAGCGAGGTCGGCAAGGAGATCGCCGAAACCCGCCGCACCGCGACGGCAACCGAACTTTTAGGCGGTGGTCGGGCGGGAGCCATGGTTCGGCCGTCATGTGCCTGATCATCGGTGCCGAGCTGATCGGCGACGCGATCAGCGCACTCGCAAGCTAGATCCCGCCGACGCTGCAGCCGCTCGCTTTGGGCTCGAGCCCCGGCGCGTTGTCTCGCGGAGCTGGTGCTCATGGTTCTAGTCTAGGATGCCGGAGATGGACATCGCGGACATGATCGAGATCCCCGCGGGCCGCTTCCGTATGGGCTCGGCTGACTTCTATCCCGAGGAGAGCCCAGTCCGTGAGGTGCAGGTCGACCGGTTGGAAGTCCAGCGCGGCCCGGTTACGGTCGCGCAGTTCACCCGATTCACCGATGAGACCGGCTACGTGACGCTGGCCGAGTGCCCACCCGATCCCGCCGATTATCCCGACGCTGACCCCTCGCTCCTCGTGCCTGGTTCGGCCGTGTTTCACCCCACCCCCGGACCGGTGCCGCTGCAGGATCCCACCCGCTGGTGGGCCTACGTACCCGGCGTCAACTGGCGCCACCCCTGGGGACCGGACAGCGATAACTCAGGGCGCGACGATCACCCGGTCACCCATGTCGCCTACCAGGACGCCGAGGCGTACGCGAACTGGGCCGGCAAGACCTTGCCGAGCGAAGCCGAATGGGAGTACGCGGCCCGAGGCGGACTCCACGGCTCGGTGTTCGCCTGGGGCGATGAGCACCGCCCCGGCGGTGAGCTGATGGCGAACTTCTGGCAGGGCGACTTTCCCTGGCGCAACACGGGCGCGAAGCGCTGGCTGGGCACCTCGCCAGTCGGCTATTCCCCCCAACGGCTACGGGCTGTACGACGTGACCGGGAACGTCTGGGAGTGGACCACCGACTACTACTCGCCGCGGGGGGCGCGCTCCGAATCACCCGCGAGCCCGTGTTGCACACCACCGCTAAATCCGCAGGTTGCGACTCCGGACGCAAGCTACGACGTCGGTCGCCCGGGCGCGCACATCCCCCGCCGGGTCATCAAAGGCGGCTCGCACCTCTGCGCCCCGAGCTACTGCCTGCGCTACCGGCCCGCCGCGCGCCAACCCGAGGCGATCGACACCTCGACCAGCCACATCGGCTTTCGGTGTGTCGTGCACTGATCCGCCGACCGCTCGTTGGCGGCAGCCCGCATCAGCATCCTCACAATCGTCACGCAAGCGCAAACTCCACCGCGCCGACAAACCGGTTCTTCCAGCTGATCGACCGCCCCTAAATCCGCCCTCGATTCATCACCGGAGGCAGTGGCATCGCCCCGGCTGCCGGTGATCATCAACACCGAGCGGCCAGCCCGCGTCGCAGAGAGAGTGTCCGCACATCCTTCGCATGGGCCCCGGCAAATCATCGGCATCCTCCTTTCCATTTCTGACCGGTCTTTCCGCGCCCGGGCCCGCGGCGCTAGTCACACGCACGCCGCACGCACCTTGGCCGCCCCTGGAGCCAAGTCATCTAGGGCCTCTGGCACGCCCACGTGACCGTCAGCGAACACCGGGCAGCGAAGGAGACGCAATCGGGGTGCCGCTGCTCCTCTCGCGCGCTGATGCAGGCCGCGCCTCCATGCGCGGCGAGAGCACGCGCGATACCGACCTCCGCCAGACAAATCGCGTCCGCATCGACACGACGAACGACGCGGCACACGCGCGCGGAGACGGAAACGAGGATCGCGCGTCCCTGCGCGATCAAGTCTCCCCGCGCGCGGGACAGTCAAACCCACAAAGGCCACCGCGTCACGACTCGCTCCCAGGCGCAACTACAAGCTCTTCCTCGGCTGCGGTCGACACAACTCGCCGCCTTAGCGACGTCGCCCCGATAGTCAAGGCACCGAAACCACCCGGCGACCCCGGCCTCATAAGCCAAGCTCAAATCTCCTCCCCACGCACAACAGACAGGGACACACTGTACGCACTGGCTAGTGCTGGCGAGACGTCCCGCAAGACGTCCCCATGCGTCAAACCCAGGATTCGCGGGGGATTCATAGCATTCACCGTCCACAGAGGGTCAAACTCCGGGGCGTCTTGGGACGTCTTGCGGGACGTCTTGGACATCTGCCTGCAAATCGCCTGGTTTTGATCTCGGCGATCCGCGACACGATCAAGCTCCAGCCCGGACGCCGAGTGCTGGCGGCGACGCCATCGCGAATGCCTCCGCCACCAGCTGGGCGTCCTCGTCGCGCGGCGCGTAATGCAGGTACTGCATCGTGGTCTGGATGTCGGCGTGGCCCATCCACTCCTGGACCCTTCGAATGTCGGCTTTGGCGATCATCCGCGTACCGAACGTGTGCCTGAGATCGTGGAAGCGCAGACGTCGCAGGCCGGCGCGCCGCAGCGCGGCGTCGTAGCGCCGGCGCAGCGCCGACGCGTCGAGGAATCCGCCAGCGACGCCAGGGAAGACCAGATCCTCGTCGGCGACCCAGTCGATGCGCGAGCCCAGCTTCGCCAGCGCCGCGGCGACGTCTGGGGCCGCCGGGACGGCGCGGACCTTCCCGGACTTGGGCGTGGTCAGATGGCCGGCGGAATAGCTGGCGCGCACGCGGATCACAGAACCCGCGAAATCGACGTCCCGCCAGCGCAGCGCCACCAGCTCTCCACGGCGCAGACCAGTGAACGCCGCCGTCAGGTAGATCGCCGCATCCTGCTCGCTGGCCGCGGCGCGGACGAGAGCGTGGACCTCCTCGGGCGAGAACACCTCGATGTCGCCACCGTGACTCAGTGGCGGTTTCTCGACCTCGGCGACGGGATTGCCCGGCAGTCCCCAAACCTTCTTCGCCCGCTGGAAGATGCCGTGCAAGAGCACGAGTGCCTTGCGCCGGGAGCTTGCCGAGCCGCCGGCCGAGCCGATCCAGCGCTCAACCATCGAGGTCGTGATCGACTCGAGCGGAGCCTCGCCGAAAGCCGGAAGGAGCTGGGCGCGCACGATCGCCCGGTAGCCCTCAACCGTCGAGGGCTTGCGCCCGCGATCGTGCTCGATGTAGCGAAGCCACTCCGCGGCGGCGTCGGCAAACGTGGCGCCGGTCTTGACCATGCCCGCCAGTGTCCCGCGGCGCGCCTCTCCAAGCACAGACCGAAGCCAGTCCTCCGCCAGGCGCCTCGTCACATATCCCGCGGCTGGCCGGCCACGGCCCGTCCAAGCCGGCCCGATCTTCTTCTGCACCTGCCTCCCGTCAGGCAGCCTGTATTTCGCGTACCACGCGGGACCCCGCACACGCTCAACGCGAAAGACATGGCCCGACGGGATTGCTGTACGGCCACGTCCGAAGTCTACGTGATCCCCGGGACATACTCGGGACACGTTCGCGAATCAGCGACGACCCGAACCAGCAAAACCCCTATTGTCAGCTACTTACCTAAGCCGACGCCCGGACTCGAACCGGGGACCCCTTCATTACGAGTGAAGTGCTCTACCAGCTGAGCTACGTCGGCATGTGCAGCGTGCCTAGATTTCTCCTGGCCCACGAGCTGGTTGGGCTGCGTGGGTTCGCCGACATCCTGGTCAGCCGCTGCTTGGAGCAAGCGTAGCCGACGTTAGGCGCTCGCTGGTCTTGGAAACAATTCACGCGTGGGAGTGGCCGGTGCCGTGGTCGCGCTTGAAGCTGCACGAAGGATTGTGGCCGCGCGGGCGACTTCGTGGCCGCACGGCTCGGGCCGGAGTTGGGAGTGATGGTGCGCAACGCGAACGGCGTGGGTCGCGCGTCACTGCAGTGGATCAGCGAGCGCCGACTCGTGCTGCTCGTTGGCCTGTTCGCGGCGGCCCCGGTGATCGTCTCCGTGGTGCGCGCGATCAGCAACGGGTGGACGCCGGTGTTCGACGACGCGGCGGTCGCCACCAAGGCGTTTGACGTGTTCACCACCCGCTCCCCGCTGGTGGGCTTCTACTCCGATGCTTCGCTGCCGAGCATCGGACCGGTCTTCAGCCCTGGACCGATGCTCTTCTGGCTGCTCGCCCTCCCAGCGCACTTCCTCGGCGACTGGGCTCTACCGGTGACGATAGGCGTGGTTAACACCGCCTCGATCATCGGCGCAGTCGCTTTGGCGAATCGACGTGGAGGGCACGCGTTCATGTTCGCTACCGCGATCGCGCTGGCGTTGATGTGTCGATCATTGGGGGAGGAAAGGCTCCACGACATCATCAATCACTCGGCGGCGCTGCTGCCGTTCGCGCTCCTGCTCTTCCTGGCCTGGTCGGTGGCCTGCGGGGAGTACCGGCTGCTGCCCCTCACGGCGCTCGTCGCCAGCTACACGGCGCAGGCGCACTTCTCGCTCGGGCTGCCCACCTTCGTGGCCGTGCTCGTCGCAGGTGCAGGACTGATTATCTCTCGCCGGCGCGGGAGCCCGACGGCGCATCCCAGCCCCGCGTGAGCGTCGGGGAGAAGGCGCAGGTGGAGATGCTCGGCCTGCAAGGAGGCGCTGGCTCAGACCTCCCCGTAAACTGCAACAGTCCGTCGCACGCCATCGGCTGTTAGCGCCGATCGCTGAAGCCGCCAGCGCCCCGGCGTCGGCTTCGCGGCCGCGCTAGGGGCGTAGTATGCGTTCGCGTTGGTGCCCGGCACCGGCGCACGCCACCAACAGCTTCTTCGACCACCCTGTCAGGTCCCTGCAAGAGATCGAAACTCGGAGCTGGCTGCGCAATCGCAGCCGCCACCGCGCTGTCGATGATCGCAGTCTGGTTGGCCACGGGCGCGGCGGCCCGCAGCCCCGCGCTCCATCGTCTCGGTCCTGGCTGCGATCGGTCGCGTCCCGCGATCGCGCATCGGGCCGGAGGGATTCGATTGCGCCGCCGGCCCGCCCGTGCGCCGATCCCGTGCCTGACGCTTGTCGGGCGCGCGGTCGAGTCCGCCACGATCGGGATCACCCGGACGGGCGACGTGTTCTTCGCGCCGCGCGACGACAACACCGCCGCGCCGCCCGGAGACACGCTGGGCGGTCCAGAGTTCGTGGTCCGCTCGCGCGACCTCGGCAGGACGTGGACTGCCCTGAGCTCCGGCGGCCCGACCACCGGTGGCCTCGTCCCACCCTGGATGCACGTCGATCCGGACACTTCCCGTGTTTGGTTCCTGACCACGCTGCCGGGCCTGCAGGGGGCCAGGCTCTCCTGGAGCGACGACGGCGGTCGCCACTGGCGGACGAACCCGGCCGTCGGCTGTCGGGGGCCGGGCGCAACGATGTGTCTGGGCGAGGGCTCGGAAAAGGTGCTCGAGGGGCCGGCTCCGCGCGGCGGGTCCCGGCCGCATGGCTATCCGCACGTCGTCTACTACTGCGGCAATGGCGGACTCGACGTCGTGCCGACGACGCTGGCGTGCTACCGCTCGCTGGATGGTGGCCGGACGTTCACGCCGATCGCCAGCCCCGACCCTTCGGGTCCGCTCGGTGTGTGTGGGATCAGTCACGTCGCCCGCCCGGGCGCCGCCGGCGCCGATGGCGACCTGTACTTCACGCTCGATCTCTGCGGCGACCTCGGGATCGCAATCAGCCGGAATGAGGGCGCCAGCTGGCAGCATCGGATGATCGCCCGGACGAGCATTCGGGACGTCTACACGACCTCGGTGGCGGGCGACTCGGCGGGCGACATCTTCGTCGCCTGGCTGGCTGGGGACGGGAGCGTAGGGCCTGCGGTCGGCTCTCGCGGCCTTCCGTATTTGATCTTCTCTCGCGACCATGGTCGCACCTGGAGTCGGCCGATGATGGTCGGTGCACCGGGGGTCCGCCAAGCGCTGCATGTGGCCGTAAGTGCAGCGGGACCCGGACATGTGGCGATCTCCTATCTCGGTAGCAGTAGCGGGGCCGCCGCCGCCGGCTTTGACGGTTACATCACGGAGTCTTTTGACGTATTGGCCCGCCGGCCGGTGTTCTGGAGCGCGGCGGTCAACAAGCCCAGTCAGCCGCTCTATTCCGGCGCCCACCACGAGGTGTTCGGTGACCGCCTGTTCTTCATCGGCAACGCCTTCGGGCCCGACGGAACCCCGTGGGCGGCGTTTCACTGCCTCTGCCCCCAAGGCCGGATTGGGGTCGCGACGCGATTGGTCCGTCCCTAGCCACTGCCATCCGCAATCCGTCAGAGCTGCCAGCCAGACACAAGGTCCCCGGCTCAGCTTCCCGGCTGGCGGGATCCGTCCGCGCGGTTGCGCCAGTCCTCTGCCAGGATCGCCCACCGTTCGTGGTCACGCCAGCGCCCACCGATCTTCAGGTAACGGGGCGAGAACCCCTCGCGGCGAAATCCGGCGCTGCTGGCCAGCGCGATCGAGGTGTGGTTGGCGGGCTGGATGTTCGCTTCCACGCGGTGGAGGCGTAGCGTCACGAATGCATGCCGGAGCACGAGCTCGATCCCCGCCCGCATGTAGCCCTGACCAGCGAACGGCTTGCCCACCGCGTACCCGAGGTACGCACTCTGCAGATAGCCACGCGCGATCTGGGAGAGGTTGAAGAAGCCGACGATGGCGTCGTCCTCGCTCCGGCAGACGATCATCGCCTCGAAATCTGGTCGGCGGGCGTCGGCGAGATACGCGGCAAACCGGCCTTCGTCGGTCGGAGCGGTGGCCCACGGCCGGTGGAAGGAGCGACTGAAACGCATCAGGGTCACGAACTCGCGCTGATCCGCACGGGAGGGCGCACGGAGATATACGCGCGGCAGCGTGCTCACGCCCCGAGCGTCTGCTCGAGCCGGTACGCCAGCGCCTCGCAGGCGAGATCCTCAGACACATTGAGCTGAAAGCGCTGCCGGGTGTCCTCGATCAGCTCGATCCCGTCCCGCAGGCGTGCCGGCGCCCGCCCCGAGTCGGCGGTGAGCTCCGGCAGCCGATCGATGTTCCTGACGAGATCCTCGGCCCCCAAGGCCAGGAATGCCAGATCCGCCAGCCACAGCGATACCAGCTGCAGGCCGAGGTCCAGCGTGCTGGTCTCGACCCGCCGCCGTGAACGCCGAATCCGCTCGGTCCACTCGGTCTCGACGCGCTTGCGTTCCTTGCGCGGGTACAGGTTGAGCTCCTCGTCCGCTCGCGCCTCCAGCTCGATGCGGGTCGCGTCGCCGCGAGCCCGGACCGCCGTGAGCAGCTCCAGCCACGGTCGGTCGCTCGCCACCGTCTCACCCACCGCGGCGCGAGCCAACCGCTCGGCGGCAGCGCGCAGCGCCTGGCCTTCTGCACCGGCCAGCTCCTCGGCGCAGTCCGCGTCCCCGAGCGACAGACGAGCGCACGCGAGCGCCGTCTCCCCGGGCACGCCCGTCGACTCGATCTCCCCGGCCACCTCGTCGGCTGACGGTGCGTCGAACCTGACCAGCTGACACCGAGAGCGGATCGTGGGCAGCACCTCTCCCAGCCGGTCTGTGACCAGGATCAGGTGCACGAACGCAGCCGGCTCCTCGAGCGTCTTGAGCATCCGGTTGGCCGCCTCGTCGCCCAGCTCGTCCACGCGCTCGATGACGAACACGCGCCGACTGGACTCGAACGGCGTCTTGCTAGCGGATGCCACCACCGGGCGATCGATGTCGCTCACCAGGATCTCGTGTGCTCCGCTCGGAGCCACCCAGGTCAGGTCCGGGTGGCTGCCGGACATCGCCCGAGCCCGGGCGCCCTCCGGGTCTGGCGCACCGGCCGCCAGCAGCTCCGCGGCTACCTCCCGCGCCGTGGCGCGCTTACCGGCCCCTCCAGGCCCGTGGAACAGGTAGGCATGCGAGGGCTCGCCGTCGCCGACGAGCGCCGGAGCCAGGACGGCTCGCGCGTGGGGATGTCGCCGTAGATCGGCCAGCACTCGTTCCGATGCTAGTCCCCGATAGGGTCGGACTCCAGCACATGTCCCGCGGCAGGCTGATCACGATCGAGGGCATTGACGGGGCCGGCAAGAGCACGCTGGCCGCCGCGCTCGAGCAGGCACTGCGCGAGCGCGGCAAGACGGTGGCGCTGCTCCGAGAGCCGGGAGGCGTGCAGGTGGCGGAGCGGATCCGCGAGCTGGTCAAGGACCCGGCGCTGGATATCGGTGCGCGCGCCGAGGCGCTGTTGTACGCGGCGGCTCGAGCCCAGCTCGTCGAGCAGGCGATCGAGCCGCGGCTCGCGGCCGGGGACTGGGTGATGCTCGACCGATTCGTCGACTCCTCGCTTGCCTATCAGGGTGGAGGACGCAGGCTGGGAATCGAGCGCGTGCGGGCGGTCAATGAGTTCGCCACGACGCAACTGCGACCCGATCGCACGCTCCTGCTGGCACTCGATCCCGCGCGGGGCCGCGCCCGTTCCCGGGCTCGCCCTGACCCGGTCGATCGGCTCGAGCGTGAGGACGATCACTTCTTCGCACGCATCGTCCAGGCCTACGACGAGCTGGCGCGGGCCGACCCCGAACGGATTCGAGTGATCGACGCCGGCCAGCCACCCGGCGACGTGCTCGCGGCGGCGCTGAGGGAGCTCGCAGACCTACTCTGAATAGCCGTGCGGATGCGAACGCGCGAATTCCCACGCATCGCCGATCATGTTGGCCAGGCTCGACTTGCTCGGCTCCCAGCCGAGCTCGTCGCGAACCCGAGCGCTAGCGGCCACCAGCATCGGTGGATCGCCGGGCCGGCGTGGACCCTCGCGGACCGGAATCTCAGTCCCGGTTAGCTCCCGCGCAGCGTCGATCACCTCGCTCACCGAGAAGCCGTTGCCGTTGCCGAGATTGAAGATCTGATGCTCGCCCGGCCGGGTGCGATCGAGCGCCAGCACATGCGCGTCCGACAGGTCCTCGACATGGATGTAGTCACGGATCGCGGTTCCGTCCGGAGTCGGGTAGTCAGTCCCAAACACCTCCACGAACGACGTTGTTCCGAGCGCCGCCCGCAGCACGTTCGGGATCAGGTGCGTCTCGGGGTCGTGATCCTCGCCCAGCGCCCCGCTGGCACCGGCGACGTTGAAGTACCGAAGGCTGACGGCACCGAGCCGGTGGGCACGGCAGAAGTCGGCGATCATGCGGTCGACCGCCAGCTTCGACGCGCCGTACGGATTGGTCGGGTTGGGTTGGGCCGTCTCCGGTATCGGGACCTCGTCCGGCTGCCCGTAGACCGCGCACGTCGAGGAGAAGACCAGCCGCTGTACCCCGGATTCGACCATCGCCTCGAGCAGATTCAGCGTTCCGCCGACGTTCGTGCGGTAATACCGCTCGGGATGCTTGACCGATTCGCCCACCAGCGCCAACGCCGCGAAGTGCAGCACGGCGTCGAATCCGCCGGCCAACTGCTGCGCCACTCGATCTCGGTCGAGCAGGTCGATCTCCACCAGCTCGGCGCCCTGCGGCACAGCGCTTCGGTGTCCCTGCTGGAGGTTGTCGAGCACGACCACGTCGTGGCCGCCGCGCAGAAGCTGGCTGGCGACGATCGAGCCGATGTAGCCGGCACCACCGGTGACGAGCAGTCTCATGCCGGCCACCGTCGAGAAGAAATCATGATCCGGGCCATGGGCGCGGGACATATAACAGACACAGGATCGCCCGCGCCGTGAGCGACGCCGTGTCCCCCCTCGAACTCGAGGCGCAGGTCGCACGGCAGCGCTCGCGTGCCGAGGACCTCCAGCAGCGCGTCGGGCTCCTGATCGCCGAGCTGGCCCGGGTCACAGCGGCTCGGGCCGACGCCGAGGAGACAGCGAGTCACCTGGAGCGTGACTGCGCGCGGTTGCGGGGGCGGGTCGACGAGCTCCAGTCCCACCTGAGGGTCGCCGCGGCCAAACCCCACGCCGCTCCGGCGGCCGCCGGCAACCCCGCGGCGGTGCCTCCCGGTGCCGCGACACCGCAACCCGTCCCAGCCGGCGCGCGGCCTGTCCCAGCCGGAGCGCGATCGCAACCCGACCAGACGCGAGCCCGGCCGCGGCAGGCCCCAGCCGGAGCGCGCCCGCCGCACACCACCCCGACGCCGCGCCCGCAGCCTCCAGCCAGACCGCGCCCGCAGTCCCACTCGCTGGGCTCATACCTGGAGCGAGCCGAGGAAGCGTATGAGCGGCTGGTGCCCTCGGACGGCGTCGTGTGGCTGGTGGTGCTGGTCGTGTGCCTAAGCGTCGCGATCCTGGTCCTGATCGGCGCGATCAGCCTCTGATCCCGCCCGGCCGCCTGCCGCACGTAGGCGCGGGCGGCGGCTCCGCCGGCTCCGGCGGCACGACGGCCAGGCGGCACGGCGCGGCTAGGCTCCGATGCCGGACCGGGGCCCCGAGACCGACCCCTGAACAACGTGCCACTCGCCACCGTCGTTCCGGCGCGTGGCACTTTGTCCATGCCCCACATGATTAAGGTGCCACGCGAGGCCACCGCGACGGTGAGCGGCACTTTCTCCAGGCGACCGCTGCCGCCGCGACCGGCGGCCGCTGCCGCCAGGCGACCGCTCCTGCCGCGACCCGGACGCCCCACCGACGGCGCCGCCTTACGCCACACCCCGACTGCCACCCGATCGCCAACCACCTTCCCGCCAGCCCGCGCACGCCGGCTGCGACCGCGTCGGCCGGGCCCCGCCCAGCGCCCCGAGTCACGCCAATGACCACCGCCGCGATCGGGCCCAGACCCCCCGGCCGAGCCGCGCGCCGGAGTAAACTTAGGGGTGGATCTGGGCTCCCGCCGTGAGTCCGCCGAGGATGTCGTTCTGTCCGAGACGGCCGCGATGATTCGCTGTTACCCCCTCGGCCAGACCGAGGCCGAGCGAAAGACGCGGAACGAGCGGAAATGAGAGGAGTAGGCCGCATGGAGCACACGCCGCAAACCCAACTCACGCCGGATGCGAAGGCGGCCGAAGGCCTCTCGATTCGCCGCTACTTCACCACGCCGGGACAGCATCCGTTCGATGCAGTCGAGTGGGAGACGCGGGACGCCCGGATCGGGCACGGCGAGAAGATCTCCTTCGAGCAGAGCGACGTCGAATTCCCCAAGTCGTGGTCGCAGAACGCGACCAACATCGTCGCCCAGAAGTACTTCCGGGGACAGCTCGGCTCGTCTGAGCGGGAGCGCTCGGTCAAGCAGATGATCAGCCGCGTCGCCGGCACCATCTCGAGCTGGGGACACGAGCGTGGCTATTTCGCCACTGACGCGGACGCGGCCACGTTCGAGGCCGAGCTGACCCACATCCTGCTGCACCAGATGGCTGCGTTCAACTCGCCGGTCTGGTTCAACGTCGGCTGGCACCCGGTCGGCAGCCCGAAGATGCAGGCGAGCGCGTGCTTCATCCTGTCGGTGGAGGACGACATGGAGTCGATCCTGGGTTGGAACACCAAGGAGGGGATCATCTTCCGAGGGGGCTCGGGGTCGGGAATCAACCTGTCGAGGATCCGCGGCTCGATGGAGCCGCTGAGTCGTGGTGGCACCGCCTCCGGTCCGGTCTCGTTCATGCGCGGCGCCGATGCGTGGGCTGGGTCGATCAAGTCGGGCGGCGGCACCCGCCGCGCGGCCAAGATGGTGGTGCTCGACATCGACCATCCGGACATACGCGAGTTCATCTGGTGCAAGGCCAAGGAGGAGGACAAGGCGGCGGCGCTGCGCGACGCCGGCTTCGACATGTCGATCGACGGCGATGGCTTCCATTCGATCCAGTACCAGAACGCCAACAACTCCGTGCGCGTGACTGAGGAGTTCATGAGCGCGGTCGAGGCCGACGACGACTGGCATCTGATTGGGCGCACCACGGGTGAGCCAATCGGCGACCCCATCCCCGCACGCGAGCTGATGCACGAGATCGCCGAGGCCGCCTGGCGCTGCGCGGACCCGGGCGTGCAGTACGACACCACGATTAACAAGTGGCACACGTGTCCGGTGTCGGGGCGAATCAATGCCTCGAACCCGTGCTCGGAGTACATGCACGTCGACGACTCGGCCTGCAACCTCGCGTCGCTGAACCTGATGAAGTTCCGCGGCGCCGACGGTACGTTGGACGTGGAGGCGTTCGAGCACGCCGTCGACATCGTGTTTCTGGCGCAGGAGATCATCGTCTCGCCGTCGAGCTACCCGACCGAGCCGATCACGACGAACGCTCGTGCCTTCAGGCAGCTGGGACTGGGATATGCCAACCTCGGCGCGTACCTGATGGCCAACGGAGTGCCGTACGACTCCGACGCGGGTCGCGGCATCGCAGCGGCGATCACGGCCCTGATGACCGGCCGCGGATACCTCGGCTCGGCCAGGATCGGCGCCGCCCTCGGGCCGTACGAGCGCTACGCCGAGAACCGTGACGACCACAACGCCGTGATGCGAATGCACCGCGACGCCGCATACTCGCTCGACGATTCCAGCTGCTCGGATGCGGCGCTGCTGAAGGCGGCGCGCGCGACCTGGGACCAGGCGGTCCTGGCCGGTGAGGCGCACGGCTACCGCAACGCACAGGCGACGGTGCTCGCCCCTACCGGGACGATCTCGTTCCTGATGGACTGCGACACGACCGGCGTAGAGCCCGACTTCTCACTGGTCAAGTTCAAGGAGCTCGTGGGCGGCGGGCAGATGACGATCGTCAACCGCACGGTGCCGCTGGCGCTCCAGACGCTTGGCTACAACGATGAGCAGATCGAGCAGATCGTGGCTTACATCAACGAGCACGGGACGATCATCGGCGCGCCCCAGCTGGCCGAGGAACATCTGCCGGTGTTCGATGTCGCCGTCGGTGAGCGCGCGATCTCACACCTGGGACACATCAAGATGATGGGTGCGGTGCAGCCGTTCATCAGCGGCGCCATCTCCAAGACCGTCAACCTGCCCGAGACCGCCACGGTCGATGACATCGCCGACGCCTATCTCCAGGCCTGGCACCTGGGGATCAAGGCGCTGGCGATCTATCGCGACGGCTCCAAGACGGCCCAGGCGCTGCGGACCGACGCCCAGAAGGATGCCCCGGCACCGGTCAGCGACGCCGACATCGAGAAGGCGGTCGCGGAGGCACTGGCCCAGGCGCCACCCAAGCGCCGCCGGATGCCGCGGGAGCGTCAGTCGATCACTCACAAGTTCTCGATCGGCGGTCACGAGGGATACATCACCGCAGGGATGTACGAGGACGGCTCGGTGGGCGAGATCTTCCTCACCGACATTGGCAAGGAGGGCTCCACGCTGCGCGGGATGATGAACTCGTTCGCCACGGCGATCTCGATCGCGCTGCAGTACGGCGTGCCGCTCGAGACGCTCGTGCGCAAGTTCAGCTACATGCGCTTCGAGCCCGAGGGCATGACCTCCAACCCGGAGATCCCGTTCGCGAAGTCGATGCCGGACTACATCATGCGCTGGCTGGCGTCGCGATTCCTGGATGTCGAGCTGCAAGAAGAGCTGGGGATCCTCACCCCGGCGGTGCGTGCCCGCAAGGCCGCCCAGGATGCGGCGATGTCGCAGACAAGCGATACCGCTGGACCCTCGGCCCGGATCCCGGTGCTCCCGGCGATGGCTCAGGCAATGGGGGGTCGACTCCGGGCACCCGTCCCGGCAACGGCGGCTCGAGTGCGAGTGGCGCCGGCAACGGCGGCTCGAGCACAAGCCCTCCGCGACCCGCCACCTCCGCCCTGACCGACGAGCCGCCGGTGATGCCCGTCGTGCGCAAGGGTCTGGACCTGGGTCCGGCATGCCAGCAGTGCGGCGGCATGATGCAGCGCACGGGCAGTTGCTACACGTGCTCGAGCTGCGGCTTCAACACCGGCTGCGGCTAGGTCGGCTTAGAGCCTCATCACGAAGTCCCGGCTTTGGTCCAGGACTGGCGCCTAGGCCGAGTCCCGCGTGCGAGATTCTCGGATGGGGTTGACAGCGTGCGCTGATGTCCTATTACAGCGTCCAGAGAGGATTGACATAGAAGCAGCGGCTCATCAGATGGGTGGAGGCCCGGGGCCCGTTGTTGCGAGGATTGCCTGAAGGTTTGAGGCGCCTACCGCCTTTGTTCGAGGCTCTGTTGGCGGTCCCGGCCTCCACCACCCTTTCTCCTCTCTGAGCCGCGTGGTTGCCCGGAAGGAGGTGAAGCGTTCGTATGTCTGTTTGTCGCCGTTGGCGGATCGGCTGGGTGCGGCGAGGGCTCGCGTCGCCGGCGCATCGCGCGATTGTGTTGCCCCGAGTCCGGCCGGCCGCCTGATCGATGCGCGCAAATAGCTCTCGCCCGGCCGACGGGGCGCGCGGGGAACCACTTCATCGTGAGCAGGTGGCGGCGATGCTGGGCGGCAGCGGGCACGGCATCGCGCTACACACGTTGGACGAGTCAGACGAGATGCCCGCGGAATCCGACCAGATCACTCACGACGAGAGTGCGCTGCTGCAGTCGGAGTCGCTCGCCGGGCGCGCTCTCGACAACGACCTGGCGGAGGGTTTGGGTCACCGCCGGCTGGGCGGCGAGACGAGCTCCGCGAGCTATCTGCGCGACCTCGGCGACCGTCCCCGGCTCCCGGCCGCGGTCGAGCGAAGGCTGATCGATGCCGCCCGGGCCGGCGACCGTCGCGCCCGCGAGGAGCTCGTCGAAGCGTTCCTGCCGCTGATCGCCGGGGTCGCGCGCGTCTACCGCGGCTCGCCGACGATCACCCGGCTCGAGCTGATGCAGGAGGGTGTCGTCGGGCTGCTCCGAGCGCTCGAGCGCTATGACCCCGAGTTGAGGGTGCCGTTCTGGGGGTACGCGGCATGGTGGGTCCGCCAGGCGATGCAGCAGCTGATCGCCGAGCTGACCCGGCCGCTTGTGCTCTCCGATCGCGCGCTGCGTCAGCTCTCGCAGCTCAAGCGCGCACACGGCGACTATCTCGTCGAGCACGGGCGGGAGCCGAGCGGCAGCGAGCTGGCCGCCAGCACCGGCCTCACCCATGCGCAGGTCGGGGAAATGCTCGCGCTTGAGCGCATGCCGCAATCGATGGACGAACCGGTCCAAGGCGCCGAGGGCGAGCTCGGAGCGTTCGGCGAGCTACTTGCCGATCCGCTCGCCGACGACGCCTACGAGCAGCTGCTCGACCGTTCAGAGATCGAGCAGATCCGCGCGTTGCTCGGAAGCCTGAATGAGCGTGAGCGGATGATCCTGCGTGCCCGCTACGGCCTCGACGGGGCCGAGCAGTCGCTGCGCGACGTCGGCGAGCGGATCGGGCTCAGCGGCGAGCGGGTGCGGCAGATCGAACAACGCGCGCTCGGCAAGCTGCGAGCGGCCGCCAGCCGCGGCCAGAACGACTAACTGTCGACTCCCGCCGGGGTTGACGACCGTCCGCTCGGACCTATTGAGCAGGGGGAGAGCAACGTCCGGCTGGAGGTGAAGGGCATGCACGCACTCCATCGTCCCCATCTTGCCCGCGCGATCATGGTCACCGTCATCGCCGCCGTTCTGGCGATCGTCCTCACCCTCGTGCTCGCTACCCGCCTCAACGACCTCGCCTCAGCCCCTACGCCGACCGGCGGAGCGGGCAAGCCACCCACGCTCCAAGCTCCTGCCGTCAACCCCGCATGGGCACTGAGCCCATTCAAGCCGCTGCTGTCAGCGCCGGTGGCCGTACCGTGGACGCCGGCGCAGCCATAGCCGGCGTCTGGGATCGGGAGCGTGCCGGCGGTCGATGGGCGGCGTCGATCACTACGCACTGCTAGGCGTCCGAAGCGACGCGTCCGCGCGTGAGATCCGCCGCGCATACCGGCGCCTCGCGCGCCAGCATCACCCCGACGTGAACCCGCACCTCGACGGGCCCGCGCGGTTCGCGGAGCTCGCCGACGCCTACGCGATCCTCAACGACCCCGCCCAGCGCGCTCGCTACGACCAGACGCTCCACCGGCCCCTGCCCACCCGGCCCCGGACGATGTCCCAGAGGGAGACGGTCGACCGGGCCGTCCGACGCGGGATTCTCGAGCTATCCCCGAGCGAGGCCCGGCACCTCGCTCACCGCCCGCTCGCGCTCACCGACGGCCACGGCCAAACGATCTCGCTGCCCGCCGGCGCCGGTCACGGGGACGAGATCACTCTGCGCTACGACGGCCGGCCGATCGTCCTGACGATCCACTGCAACGAAAAACTTGACAGCGACCGACTGAGATCTATTACCCAAGATGGACACGCTCCGTTCTCTCCAGGGAGGTTCGCATGGCACTGATTCGCTGGGAGCCGGCCGCTGAGCTCAACACCATCCAGAACGAGATGAACCGGCTCTTCAACAACTTCTTCGACCAGCCCGCACCCACCGGTCGCGGCGGCGCCCCCAGCAGACGATGGATCCCGGCGATGGACCTCGTCGAGACGGCCGACCAATACGTTCTTCGCGCTGACCTGCCCGGCCTGACCGACGACGACGTCCACGTCCAACTTGACGACAACGTGCTCACCATCTCCGGCGAGCGCAAAGCCCAGCACGAACAGAATGAAGAGGGCTACTACCGCATCGAGCGCGCGTTCGGCAACTTCGCCCGCTCGCTCACCCTCCCCGACGGCGTTAACCCCGACGGGGTGCAGGCCCACTTCGCCCGCGGCGTGCTCGAGATCAGGATCCCCAAGCCCGAGCAGAAAAAGCCCCGGCAGGTCCAAATCACCCTCGGAGCCCACCCAACCGAGGACCGCAAGACGATCGAGAGCACCGATACGGCCGACTCGCAGCCCAACAGCGGCGACCCGGTCACAACGCCCGCCTGACACCCACCTGCCATCGGGATCCTCCAGAGAACGGTCGCGGACCGCGGGCAATCACGGCCGCGGTCCGCGACCCCCGGCTGTCGCTCAAAACAGCACCTTTCTGTACTCGCCGGCCTACAGCGGTGGGACCCACCGCCCTCCGACCCACATTCCCTGCTCGTCGGTGGGGTGGTCTGAGAGGGGATGTTCGTGCGCGCCGTAGGCCCTCAGCTCCAAGATGCCGTCCGGCCCCGCGCGGACGATGAATGCTCGCGGCAGCCCGTTCAGCTGAAGCCAGTCGCGCACCGTATAGCTGGTGTCGGCCTCCGCGATCCAGACATCGTCCTCGCGCCACTGGGCCGTGATTCGATGGGTAGTGGAGCGAAGCTGGCCGAGGAAATCGCGGAACAGCAGCTCCACCGCCTCGGTCCCTTCTGCGCGGCGGCCGTCGGCGACCAGCACTCGCGCGGTGGGCGCCATCAGCGCCAACGCGCCCTCGAGGTCGAGCCGGTCGATGGCGTCGAGGAACTGTTCGATCGGCGACTCGCTCATCGAAGCGAAGTCTGACGCGTCAGCGCGGCGGCCGTCTCCTGAGGGGCTCCCGGCCAGCCGGCTGGGTTGGCGTGTCTCGTGCCGGTGCGGGCGGGATGCGCAGCACCGCCGGCTGCCGCGCCTCGACCTTGACCCGTTGACCGTGATGCACGATCTCGAAGGGTTCGCCGTCCAGCACCGAGTAGCGCGCCTCCCCGTGGCGGACGTCGACCAGCAGCCGCCGGCCGCGGCACATCACCCTGAACACGACCCGCGTCAGCGCATCGGGCAGGCGCGGCGCGAAGTGGAGCCTGCCGCCCTCGTCGCGCATGCCGCCAAATCCCCAGATCAGGCCGATGCACGCCCCGGCGAGCGAGGCGATGTGCAGGCCATCGCGAGTGTTGCGCTCCAGATCGTCGAGGTCCATCAGCGCCGCCTCACCTAGGTAGTCGTAGGCCAGCGCCAGGTGGCCGACCTCTGCAGCGAGCACCGCTTGGGTGGAGGCGGACAGTGACGAGTCCCGGACGGTCAGCGCCTCGTAATAGGCGAAGTTATCGGCCTTCTGCTCGTCGGTGAACGCGTCGGGACGCGCGAACATGGCCAGCACGAGGTCGGCCTGCTTGACGACCTGCTTGCGGTACAGGTCGAAGTAAGGAAAGTGCATAAGCAGCGGATACTGGTCGGGCGAGGTTTGGGCGAAGTCCCAGCGGTCGTGGTCGAGGAAACCCTCGGCCTGCGGATGGATCCCTAGCTCGGCGTCGTAGGGGATGACCATCGTCCGGGCGGCATCGCGCCAGCTTGCAGCCTCCTCGTCGTCAACGCCGAGGCGAGTCGCTACCTGCGGGTGGCGCTCGACCACATCGGCGGCTGCGCGCAGGTTCTGCTGGGCCATCAGGTTCGTGTAGACGTTGTTGTCGGCTATGGCGCTGTACTCGTCCGGGCCGGTCACGCCGTCGATGCGGAAGCGCCCGGCGACGTCGTGGTGACCGAGCGAGCGCCACAACCGCGCGGTCTCCACCAGCAGCTCGGCGCCGACGTCATGCTCGAACGCCTCGTCGTTATGCGCCGCTTGGTAACGGACCACGGCGTCGGCGATGTCCGCATTGACGTGGAAGGCCGCAGTTCCGGCCGGCCAGTAGCCGGAGCACTCCTCGCCGGCGATCGTGCGCCACGGGAAGGCAGCGCCCTGGAGCCCGAGCTGGCGCGCGCGGGCACGGGCGAGATCGAGCGTCGCGTGGCGCCAGCGCAGCGCATCGGCAGCCGCGCGCGGCGCGGTGTAGGTCAGCACGGGTAATACGAACGCTTCCGTATCCCAGAACGCGTGCCCGTCGTAGCCCGATCCCGTCAAGCCCTTGGCCGCGATCGCCCGCTGCTCTCCCCGCGCGCTGGCCTGCAAGATGTGAAAGAGGGAGAAGCGGACCGCCTGTTGAAGCTCGGAGTCGCCGTCGACCTCGATATCGGCCCGCTCCCAGAAGTCGTCGAGATACTCGCGCTGCTCGGACACCAGCCCGTCCCAACCTCTGTGCTCGGCTTCGACAGCGCGCCGCCGACCTGGTCGCGCAGCGCCGACATCGATCGTTCGGAGGACCAGCCGTACGCGATGAACTTGACCAGCCGCAGCGGCTTACCGGGCGCGACGTCGGCGGTGACGGTCACCCGCGCGACATCCTCGAAGGCCTCGATCGAGTACGTCGGTCCCCGGCGGCCCGTCGATCTCGTGCCCCATTGCTGCCGATACCCTAGACCGCTCGAGACGGTCCGGTGCGTCAGCATCGCACGCTTATCGCGACAGTCGAAAGCCTCCGAGCGCAGGGGCGCCGCGAGCGCCGCGGCTGTGCGCGGGTCGGCCTCCATCTCTGGCATCGACTCATTGCTGACAAGTTCGGACTGGACCACGATCGGCGTTGGCTCGTCGAGCGGCTCGACCTCGAACGAGACCGCGGCGATCGCGCGGTGGGCGAGCGAGACCAAGCGCGTAGAGGAGACTCGCACCGCCTTGCCGGTAGGAGACACCCATTCCGCCACCCGGGTCAGAACTCCGGCGCGCATGTCGAGCGCCCGTTCGTGGCGTCTGAGCTCGCCGTAGCGAAGGTCGAACGGCTCGTCGTCGACGGTCAGGCGTATGATCTTGCCGTTGGTCACATTGACGATGGTCTGGCCCGACTCCGGATTTCCGTAACCAGCCTCGGCGTAGGGCAGCGGGTGCAGCTCGTAGAAGCCGGCCAGGTACGTGCCCGGTAGCGCGAACGGCTCGCCCTCGTCGAGGTTGGCGCGTAGCCCGATGTGTCCGTTCGACAGCGCGAACACCGATTCGGTCTGCGCCAGCCGGTCGAGGTCGAGCTCGGTCTCGCGCAGGACCCATGGCTCGACAGTGAAGGCAGACTGGGCGATCACTCGGGGTCGAGCAGCTCGGCGAGGTCTTTCACGACCACATCCGCGCCGTGTACCTTCAGCGCCTCGGCCTGACCGACTCGGTCGACCCCGACGACAAACGCGAACTGGCCCCGGTGTCCGGCCTCGACACCCGCGAGGGCGTCCTCGAATACCGCTGCCTGGTCTGGCCGGACACGGAGCGCTCGTGCCCCAGCCAGGAATGTGTCGGGCGCGGGCTTCCCGTTCAGATGCTCATGCTCGGCCACGTGGCCGTCGACGACCTCCTCGAACAGGTCGAGAATCCCAGCAGCGGTGAGCACGTCCCGGCAGTTGGTCGACGAGGACACCACCGCGCGACGAAGACCGGCGGTGCGCGCGGCGTCCACGTAGCGCACCGACCCGGCGTAGGGCTCCACGCCGTCGTCGTGGATCAGCCTCAACACAATCTCGTTCTTGCGGTCTCCGAGCTCCCCGATCATCTCGCCAGACTCGTCGATGCCGCGTGCGATCAGAAACGAGCGCGCCCCCTCAGCCCGTGGCTTGCCGTCGACGTACTCGTCGTAATCGGCGACCGCGTCGAACGGCACGAACTGCTCGCCGCGCTGCTCGGCCCGCCGACGCAAATACTCGTCGAACATCTCCTTCCAGGCCGCGGCATGGACTTTTGCGGTCTGGGTGAGCACGCCATCGAGGTCAAACAGACAAGCGCTGACGCCCTCCGGCAAACCAAGCACCCGCAGACCATACCCGCAACGCTGCCGCGGACGCGAGTCAGCCCAGAGGCCGAACTGCCTTGCGCCACCCGCGATGATTCTCGCTATGGCACGCTTGACCAGGATGGACTTCGAGGCGCTGGGGCTGTACGACCCCGACGACGCGAATGGCCCGGAGCGGCTCGCCCTGCTCGAGTATCTCGTCGGCCTGGGCGCCACCGCGGACGATCTCGACGCCTACCGCGAGCTCGCTGCCCGGCCTGGCCTTGGTGGTGTCGATTCGGGGAGGCGACTTGCTGACCGGATCCGAGGCGGGCGCGCAGACCGGCATCTCGAGCGACAAGCTGTTCCGGGTCATCAGGGCGGCCGGCTTTCCCGAGCCGGGGCTCCAGGACCGCGTGATCAGCCGGCAATTCCTCGACCTGATCGCCGGCATGGTGTCGGCCGAGAACGTCTTCGGCGAAGAAGCCGTCGTCCAGCTCATCCGGGTCATGGGCGCTGCTATGGCCCGCCTGGCTGACGCGATGGTGTCTGCGTTTCTGGTCAATGTCGAGCCGGTGGCGCGAGCGGAAGACCCCGCCGGGCTGGCCGTCGCCCGGGCAAATGCAGAAGCGGCCGCGTTACTTCCGGCCGTCAGCGGCGCACTCGACGTCCTGTTGCGCGAGCACCTGATCTCGGCTCGCCGCACCATCCTCAGCTACACCGACCCCGTCGCCTACGAGACACAGCGCATGTGCGTAGGGTTCGTCGATCTCGTCGGCTCAACCGCGCTGGCCCAGACCATGACGACAAAGGACCTGGGAGGCGTACTGACGGCGTTCGAACACACCGCTTCCGACGCTGTGATCTCGGGCGGGGGACGGGTGGTGAAACTGATCGGCGACGAAGTGCTGTTCACCGCCGGTGACGAGACCTCCGTTTGCCAGATCGCACTAAGGCTGGCGGACATCTTCACCGAGCATCCCACCGTGCCGCCGGTGCGGGCCGGTGTGGCCGGCGGCGATGTGTTGCTCCGCGACGGCGACGTGTTTGGCCCGGTGGTCAACCTGGCCGCGCGCGCCGCCGCCGTGGCCCGCGCCGGCGAGGTCGTGGCGACGACGGCACTAGCGGCGACGGCCGGCTTGGACACCAAACCGCTCGGCCGCTATCAGCTCAAGGGATTCGCCGACGGCATCGAACTGTGCCGGCTGCTGTCACCGTGACACTCACCTGCATGCTCATGACCTGAGCCCGCCGCGAGCGCTATCGCGCCAGCCGGTAAACCCAGCCGTTCTCCGACGCGACGTACACGCGCTGTGCCGCGTCGACGCCGAACGACGTGACCAGTCCCGGGACCGTCAGGCCAGTCGGGCCGGTGGCAAAGGCATGTTCGCTGCGGGAGACGCGCGTGGAGTAGATGCTGCCGGTGCAATGATCGGCGAACAGGTAGCGGCCGTCGAGGCCGCGCAGCGACGGGTTCCGCACGACGTAACCGCCGATTACGGCGCACCAGGTCTCGTGACTGCCGCTGGAGCCGCCGCTGTGGGCCTCGACGATGATGGGGAACACGGGGTTGGCGGCCGCGCGGTTGGAGTACTGCGAATCGCCCTCGTAGCGACTCCAGCCGAAGTTCGACCCGGGAAACTGGCGGGCGGTGCGGTAGTCGATCTCCTCGAAGCGATTCTCCCCGACATCGGCGATCCACACCGCCCCGGTGGGACCGAACGAGAACTTGTACGGATTGCGCAGGCCGTAGGCGTAGATCTCCGGTCGCGCCCCGTGTCGGTGCACGAACGGGTTGCCGCGCGGAATCAGATATCGGCGCCGGCCGCCGCGGGTGGGCTCGATCCGCAGGATCTTGCCGAACAGATTGTTGAGCGTCTGGGCGTGGTTGAGCGGGTCACCGACGCCCCCGCCGTCGCCGATGCCGACATACAGGTCATGGTCGCGCCCGAACTCCAGCTGCCCGGCGTAGTGGGCGATTTCAGGGTGCGGGAGCGCGAGGATCGTGCGGGCGCTGCCGGGCTGCGTACGATTGCGATCGGTCCGCGAGCGGCGAAATTGGACCAGCCGGATGTTGCCCTGTCGATTGGTGTAGTAGACGTAGAAGAGTCGGGAGGTGGCGTAGTCGGGAGCGAACGCCAGGCTCAGCAGTCCCTGCTCGCTGTTGGCTGCCAGGCGGATGTCACGATGCAGATCCAGAAACGGGCGGGGGAGCCGACGGCCATAGCGCACGATCCAGATCCGACCGGTGCGCTCGAGCACGTACACGGCGGCCGGGTCCGCCGGTGTGCTGGCCACATACGTGGGAAAGTCGAAGCGGGCGAACGGGGCCAGATGCAGCCCGAGCGAGCTGCCGGACGCCGAGCGGACGTTGGCCGACGCGACGATCGCGAACGCGCACGCGGCCGCGACCGTGAGCACCAGGGCAATGCGCCGGATCGAACGCGACGGACTGCACATGCAGCGCGCGATCCTATCGGTGCCGCGGACGGCACGTACCTGCGATGCTGACGGCATGCAAGGGTCAGCCGTCGAAGTGCCGAGCCTGGACGGCAGCGCCGACGCGTACCTGACGCGTCCTGACGACGACGGCGCCCATCCCGGAGTACTGCTGATCATGGACGCGCTGGGGTTGCGTCCTCAGATCGAGCGGATGGCGGATCGAATTGCCGCGGAGGGATACGTTGTGCTGGCGCCCAACCTGTTCTACCGCGCCGGCCGCGCGCCGGTGCTGCCACTGCCCGACTTCACAGATCCGGACAACCGGGCCCGCTTCATGCAGTCGGTCCGACCGCTGATCGAGTCGCTGACGCCGGATCGGATCGCGGGCGACGGTGCGGCCTACCTAGACTATTTGTCATCCGTAACCCCCGGGCCGGTGACGATCACGGGTTACTGCATGGGGGCTCGCCTGGGCTGGCGGATCGCCGCGGCCGAGGCGGACCGGGTCGCGGCCCTGGGCGGCTTTCACGGCGGCGGCCTGGTGAGCGACGCTCCCGACAGCCCCCACCTGTCGGCCGCAGCGCTGAAGGCGGAGCTGTACTTCGGGCACGCGGACGAGGACCCGAGCATGACCGCGGAGCAGATCGCCACCCTGGACCAGGCGCTTGACCAGGCCGGCACTCGCTACCGTTCCGAGGTGTATGAGGGCGCACGACACGGCTACACGATGGCCGACACCGCGGCCTACAACGAGGTTGCATGCGAACGGCACTACCGGGAGCTGTTCGCCCTGCTGGCGCGCTGCCTCTGAGACGAATCAACATCGCGGTTGACCCACGGCCCCGCGGAGCGAGAGAATCGCCGTGGGCGCCCAACGTTTGAGAGGGAGAAGCATGCAGAGCTACGACTACGTCATTGTCGGTGCCGGCTCCGCGGGCTGCGTTCTCGCCAACCGGCTCAGCGAAGACGCCGACGTCAGGGTGCTGCTGATCGAAGCCGGCGGCCGCGACAACGACGACCTGATCCACATGCCGGCCGGCTTCGCGTCGCTGTTCCGCAGCCGTCACGACTGGGACCTGTCAAGCCACCACGAGCCGTTCATCGACCGGCGCCGGATCTTCCTGCCGCGGGGCAGGGCGCTCGGGGGCTCCTCGTCGATCAACGCGATGGTCTACATCCGCGGCAACCGTCTCGATTACGACGAGTGGCGCGACCAGCACGGATGCGAGGGCTGGGGCTACGACGACCTGCTCCCCTACTTCAAGCGCGCCGAGGACAACGAGCGTGGCGCGGACGCGTTCCATGGCGCCGGTGGTCCGCTGTCGGTTCAGGACGGTCGGGCGCATAGCGCGCTGTGCGCGGCCTGGCTCGACGCCGCGCGGGCAATTGGCCTGCCCGACAACCCCGACTTCAACGGCGCCGAACAAGACGGGATCGGCTGGTACCAGCTCACGTGCCGGAACGGTGCTCGCTGTTCGACCGCGGTCGCGTATCTGCAACCCGCGCTCGAGCGCCCCAATCTCGAGGTCCTCACCCACGCCCAGGTCACGCGGATCTTGCTCGACGGTCCTCGCGCCACCGGCATCGAGGCCGCGCGACTCGACGAGCTCATGCAATTCGCCGCCGAACGAGAGGTGATCGTTTGCGCCGGTGCCTACCTATCGCCGGTGATCCTCACGCACTCCGGCATCGGGCGGCCCGACGAGTTGCAAGAGCTTCAGATCGAGCCGGCGCATGAACTGCCCGGCGTCGGGCTGAACCTGCAGGACCATCCCAATGCCGGTGTCAGCTACGCGTGTGATGACCCGATCAGCCTCAAGGACGCGCTGACCGAGGAGAACCTTGCCCTTCTGGCCGAGGGCCAGGGTCCGCTGACATCCAACATCGCCGAGGTCGGGGGCTTTCATCGCACTCGCGACGGCGTCCCCGCGCCCGACATCCAGTTCCACGCCGCGCCCGCGCTGTTCGCCGACGAGGGTCTGATGCCGCCGGCCGAGCATGGCTGGGCCGCGGGCGCCTGCGTCCTGAGGCCCGCCAGTCGCGGACAGGTGGCGGTCGTTTCGCCAGATCCGCTCGCCCGTCCCCTGATCCTGCACAACTACCTGGCCGAGGAGGCGGATCGCCGCTCGATCGTCGCAGGGGTTCGCCTGTGCGAGTCGCTGGCCCACACCGAGCCGCTGGCGCGGCACTCCCAGCGCGCGGTGTTCGCCCCGGACGGCGACAGCGATGAGCAGATTCTGGCTCACACCCGGTCGACGATGCAGACCCTGTATCACCCCGTCGGCACCTGCAAGATGGGGGTCGACGAGCTGGCCGTGGTCGACCCCCAGTTGCGCGTGCGCGGCTTGGCTGGCCTGCGGGTGGTCGACGCGTCGGTGATGCCCACCGTCCCCCGCGGCAACACCAACGCGCCCACGATCGCCGTGGCCGAGAAGGCCGCCGACCTGATCCGGGGCAGCTCGCCGGCGCGTGAAGCCGACGCGCAGACGGCAGCGGCGTAGAGGGGCTAAGCGGCGAGCGCCGGCAGCCCGACGCCGATCACCTTCAACCGCCGCGACAGCGCCGTGAACGCAAAGTCGTTCATTTCCTGGCTCGAGTAACCCAGGTACTCGTAGTCGTCACCGAGCTCGTATCCCTTGGGCACCAGCACACCGGCGGCCGCCGGGAGCGTCTCGATGAGCTTGTTCTGGATCCGCTTGGCCAGCTCCGGATCCTTGGCCTTCTGCTGGAGGAACCAGGTGCCGTAGGCGACGTGGCGGTGCTCGTCCTGTGAGATCTTCTGGAAGCCCTCGAGGTGGCCGGGCATGATCCCCTTGCGCTCCATGTTGTCGGTCTGGAAGTACTGCCCGGTCAGCGCCAGCGTGCCCTCGATCACCATGTGGTACGTGGTGACGAAATCGACCTTGGCCTCGATGCTTGCGGGGTCCTTGAGCAGCGCCTGGTGATCGTCGACCAGGTGGCCGTCGAATAGCCGGAAGTAGTCGTCTGTCAGGTCTTCCCGGGCGCGGTCCAGCCGGTCCTCGAACTCGCCGTCGTAGCGAAACACCTCCTCATAGAGGCGGTTGAAGTGCTGCGCGTGCCGAGCCTCGTCCACGTTCTGTGTCAGCAGGAACGCTTCCTCGTGTTTGCTCTCGGCGGCCAGCACCAGTCCGGCGAACTGGCTCGTGACCCTTTCCTCGCCGACGAAGAACGCCGACAGTCCCCACATCATCGACTCCCGATCCTCCTCGGAGAGCGCCTCCCAATCACTGCGATCGCGGCTCATGTCGATCTGGTGTGAGACCCAGTTCTGGCGCTCCCACAACCGATACAGCTCGAGTGGCGTCATCAGCTTGATCGACGGAATCTTCGACTCGTCGCTGATCGTGGCTACATCACCCTGAACGGTCAGGTCGAGCAGGCTGGGCATGACGGCCTCCAGGTTAGGCTGCTTCGCTTGTGGCGCCGAGTCTATCCGTGATCCGCGTCGGGTTTGAACTCCTGCTATAGAGCCAGCGATGAGCGATCTCCCCACTCGCCCGCTCGGGCGCTCGGGACTCGAGGTCACGGTCTGCGGGCTCGGCTGCAACAACTTCGGGCGTCGCGTGGACGTGGCCGGCACGCGGGCGGTGGTCGACGCGGCCCTCAGCCAAGGCGTGACGTTCTTCGATACCGCGGACATCTACGGTGGCTCCGGCCAGAGCGAGTCGCTGCTCGGCGAGGTGCTCGAGGGCCGACGCGATCAGGTCGTCCTGGCGACGAAGTTCGGGATGGACATGGGAGACGGCCGAGACCATCGAGGATCTCGGGCCTACGTCCGGCAGGCGGTCGCGGGATCGTTGCGACGGCTTCGCACCGACGTGATCGACTTCTATTGGTTCCACCAACCTGATCCGGACACCGCGATCGAGGAGACCCTGGCGGCGCTCGACGAGCTGGTCCGGGCCGGCACCGTGCGTGCCATCGGCGCGTCGAACTTCAACGCGCAGCAGATCGAGGCGGCAGACGCGGTCGCCCGCGAGCGCGGGCTGACCCGCTTCAGCGCCATCCAGAACAACTACAGCCTGCTGGTGCGCGATGTCGAAGCCGAGGTACTGCCTGTGTGCCGCCGGCTGGGTCTGGGATTCGTCCCGTACTTCCCGCTGGCCTCCGGGCTGCTGACCGGAAAATATCGGCGAGGACAGGCCGGACCGGCGGGCGCCAGGCTGAGCGGTCGAGCTCAGATCGCCACCGATCGGCAGTTCGAGCTGATCGAGGTGCTCGGCGAGTACGCGCGGGAGCGCGGCGTGACGCTGACCCAGATCGCGATCGGCGCCCTGCTGGCCCACGAACCGGTGTCATCGGTGATCGCCGGCGCGACCGCGCCGGAGCAGGTACGGATCAACGCCGCCGCCGCCCGCTGGACGCCGAGCGCCGACGACCTAGCCGCGCTGAACCGCATCATCGGCGCCCAGCCGGCGTCGGTGAACGCGGCATCCTGACGGCCGTCCGCGAGTGCCACCCGTCTATTACCTGAGCGTGTTTGTCCCCGTGGCCGTGGCGCTCGAGCTGGCGCACGGCCCCGCGGCGCTGGTGCTCTTCTCCTCCGCGCTGGCGGTGGTCCCCGGGGCGGCGGCGATGAGCTCCGCCACCGAGCAGCTTTCGGCTCGCTCGGGGCCGGGCGTGGCGGGGTTCCTGAATGTGACCTTCGGCAACGCGCCGGAGCTGATCATTGCGTTCTTCGCGCTGCTCGACGGGCTGCAAGAGGTAGTGAAAGCCTCGCTGGTCGGCTCCGTGATCGGAAACTCGCTGCTCGTGCTCGGGGCCGCGATGCTGGTCGGTGGCCGTGGGCGGACCCGGCAGCGCTTCGACCGCACGGCCGCTCAGAATCATTCCGGCCTGCTGCTCGTCACCGTCTCGGCCATGGTGCTCCCCGCGGTGCTCGTGCTGGTCCTGGGCGAGGGTCTTCCGTCCATCGGTGTCGAGCGGCACTCGTTCGGCGCGCGCGTGGAGCACCTGTCGATCGCCATCAGCGTGGTGATGATCGCGATCTACTTCGCCGGTCTGCTGTTCTCGCTGCGCACCCACCGCGACATCTTTTCTCCCCGGGATGCCGAGGGCGCCGGCCCTCCCACGTGGTCGCTTCAGCGTTCGGTCGTGACGCTGGCGGTGGCGGGCGTGTTCGTCGGCGTGATGAGTGAAATCCTGGTCGGCTCGATCGAGCACGCCTCGCACGACATCGGTCTCTCGCAGTTCTTCGTCGGTGCGTTCGTGGTCGCGATCGCGGGCAATGCCGCCGAGCATTGGGTGGCGATTACGGCCGCCGCGAAGGACAAGATGGACCTAGCCGTGAACATCGCGATGGGCTCCAGCGCGCAGATCGGCCTATTCGTGGCACCGGTGCTCGTGCTCCTGTCGTTCGCCTTCGGCCCGGCTCCCATGGCGCTGGTGTTCAATGGCTACGAGCTGGCCGCGCTGATCCTGGCGGTGCTGATCTCCACCACGCTGATCTCCGACGGAGAGTCGACGTGGTTCGAGGGCGTTCAGCTGCTCGGCGTCTACGTCCTGCTGGGCGTCGTGTTCTACTACGCCTGACCGCTCAAGCTGGCGCGGGCCGGTGAACCCCGGCCAGCAGCCCCGCGTAGGAACGCACCAGAGCCGCGCGCTCCTCCCTGATCAGCGGACTGCTCAGATCACATCCCTGCTGCACCCAGTGGTCGGAGTGGTCCATAGCCAGCGCTCGCTGTTCGGCGGCCACACGGACGTCGGCCTCGGGCACGCCGTAGACATATGCGTACAGCGCCGCCAGCGCGTCGATCAGCAGCCGCTCATCGCCGCTCCCGTGCTGGTGCTCGCGGTGCACCCGCCACCACTCGACCTCGAGCTCGGCCGCCCTGACCGGGTCGTAGGGCTCCGCGTGCTGGAGCGCGACGAGCCGGTAGAAGCGCTCCATCGTCCGCCGGCAACCATCGGGATCGTTGTTCGGGAACGGAGCCCAGAGCTGATTGGCCCGCAGCACCAGCCAGGCTCCGTACAGTGTGGCCGGCCACGACAGTCCGAATGTGTGTCGCGTGAGCCCGATCGCGGAACGCAGGAACTTGATCCACTCCCGCCGGTAGTACGCCACCCACGCATCGCACTCGAGCTCGCCGACCCGCCGCGGATCGAACGCGCGGTGCGCGACGCCGCGACGCCGTCCTCTCCGCCACGCTCTGCCCCGGCTCCGAGAAGCACCCATCTGGCGCGTGAAGCTACCGGATGGACGGGAGGGGCACCAGATCGCACCCGCGATGAAAGGATGCCCAGCGCGATGCGGCCAGACGACTCCACCGCTGCCATATCAGCCATCTGCGAGGCCACGCTCCGGCGTAGCTGGCGCGAGGGAAGCTACGAGGGGCGGGGCTTCGCCTACACCCGGCCGAGCCCCGGCCACTACCCCTGGCAGTGGTACTGGGACTCGTGCTTCGCGGCCATCGTGTGGCGGCGCTTCGATCGACGGCGGGCACGGAGGGAACTCGAATCACTGTTGCACGCCCAGCGCGACGATGGCTTCATCGGTCACACGATCTTCTGGGACACGCCCCTGGATGGCCCGCGCCGGTTCACGTACAACGTCACCGCTCCCGACGCCCGGATGACGGCGAGCATCCAGCCGCCGGCGCTGGCCTGGGCCTGGCGCATCGCTGTGGGGAACCCGGCCGAGATCGCGGGCATCGCTCGCCATCACGGGTGGCTGGAGCGCAACCGCGACCTCGACGGTGACGGCCTGCTGTGGCTCGTGCAGCCGGACGAGTCCGGCCTCGACGCGTCGCCTCAGTTCGATCCAATCTGGGGCCTACGGGCCCACTCGATGCCGGGCTACTTGGCGCTGGTCCACCGCAACCGGCGCCGCGGCTATGACCTGCACCGAATCGCGGCCGATGGGGGCCCGGTGTGCTGCGAGGTCATGACCAACGTCATCTACTCGCTCTCCCGGATGGCCCTGGGCAGGCCGTCCCTCACGCCGGCGCTCGTCGAGCGCCTCTACGACGAGCCCACCGGGTTGTTCTGGCCCGCCGTGCGTCCGGCGCTGCGCCGCCGCCCACCGCTGACCTGGGCGGCGCTCGCCCCGTTGGCGCTCCCTGATCTGCCCGAGGCCCTGGGGCGGCGGCTGGTGGAGGAGCACCTCCTGAACCGCTCGGAGTTCTGGCTGCCGGTGCCACCGCCGTCGGTGGCCGCCACCGAGCGATCGTTCTCCCGCGACGACGTGCTGGTGCTCGGGTTGAAGCGGTACTGGCGCGGTCCCACCTGGATCAACGCGGCCTGGCTGGTGTGGCTGGGGCTGGTCCGACTTGGGTACGCGCGGGCGGCGGATGCGCTGGTCCGGAGCCTGGCCGCGACGGTGCGGGCCTACGGCCTGCGCGAGTACTACGACCCCTACACCGGGCGCGGCATGGGAGCGATCGAATTCGGCTGGTCGGCGCTGGTCATGGAGCTCGTCGAACCGGATCCGCGCGCGCCGGGCAGCTACCTGTGAGCGCCCTCAGCCGCCGGCGCCGGCGTACGTGTCCGCCGCGAGCGCGTACTTGTCGAGTGCTGCCTCGACATCGTCCGGGCTGGTGGCCGGCAGCCAGAACAGTCCGCGGTGAACCCCAACCTGCTCGAAGCGCTCGATCCGCTGCGGGTCACGCATCATGCCGGCGACGGTGATCGGAATCGTTCTCCCGGCCTCAGCGGCGCGGCGGCCGAGCTCCTCGAACCGCGGAATGATCACATCGTCGCGCACGCGGTTGGGCATCCACTCATCACCGTACGCCAGCACCCGGTCGAGCACCTTCGGGCCGTTGCCGCCGACCAGGATCGGCGGATGCGGCTGCTGCCGTGGCTTCGGCCAGCTCCAGATGCGGTCGAAGTTCACGTGGCGGCCCCGGTAGCTGGCTTCGTCCTGCGCCCAGATCGCCTCCATCGCCTCGATCCGCTCCCGCATCACGCCGAACCGCCGCGAGGCGTCGGTGCCGTGGTTGGCCATCTCCTCCACGTTCCAGCCGGCGCCCACGCCGAACAAGAAGCGGCCTCCGGACAGCTGGTCAACCGACGCGACTTCCTTGGCGGTGATGATCGGATCGCGCTCGATCACCAGGCAGATCCCGGTGCCGATCCGCAGCCGCTCGGTGGCGGCGGCCGCGGCGGTCAGCGCCACGAACGGATCGTGAGTGCGGCTGTACTCCGGCGGCAGCTCGCCTCCGGCGGGGTAGGGCGTCTCGCGGCTTGCCGGGATGTGCGTGTGCTCCGGGAACAGCAGCGACTCGAACCCGCGCTGCTCGGCCATCCGCCCGAGCTCGTCCGGGGACGGGACGGCCTCCGTGGGGAAGATCGCCACACCGAATTTCATGCTTCGTTCACCTTAGTGGCTCTGTTGGCGGACCGCCGCGCGCTACCGTAGAGGCATGGCCGACACACAACGCGAGATGGAGCTGACCGACGAGCAGTGGCGCGCGCGACTGACGCCGGAACAGTACGAAGTGCTGCGCCGCCACGGAACCGAGCGACCGTTCACCGGCAAGTACGTGGACGTCAAGGAAGACGGCACCTATCACTGCGCCGGGTGCGGGGCTGAGCTGTTCAGCTCGGACACGAAGTTCGATTCGGGCACCGGATGGCCGAGCTTCTCCGAGCCCGCCGTGGCCGAGAACATCGAGCTGAGAGACGACCGCGGCCTGTTGATGGTGCGCACCGAGGTCCTGTGTCGACGCTGCGGAGGGCACCTGGGGCACGTGTTCGATGACGGGCCCGCGCCGACCGGACTGCGCTACTGCATGAACTCCTGCGCGCTCGAGCTCGAGCCGTCGGACGAGTAGCGTCTCACTCGGCGTCGCGCGCCGCCGCCCGGGCCATGCGGCGCTCGCGCAGCCTGAGCAGGACCAGGCCACCGACCAGAACCACGCTGAGCCCGATCCCGCCGATCACCCCGACCCGGGCCAGCACGCGGGCGGCGGCCTCGCCGCCGTAGTAGCCCACCAGCCCGAACGTGATCGCCCAGGTGATGCCCCCGAGCGCGTTCCAGAAGAAGAAGTGCTTGAACGGCATGTGGTTGATGCCGGCCAGCCACGCCGCCGCCACCCGCACCAGCGCCACCCACCGCGCCAGGAACACGGCCTTGCCTCCGTGCTTGATGAAGAACCGATCGCCGACCCGGATCAGCGTCACCCGCCGCTGATGGAACGGCCCGGGAGCCTCCAGCACCTCCCGGCCGACCTTGCGACCCAGCAGGTAACCGGCATTGTCGCCGACGATCGCTGAGACGATCGCGATCACCAGCACCAGCCAGATGTCCAGCTTGCCCTCGCTGGCGAGAACCGCGGACAGCACCAGGGCCGTCTCGCCGGGAGACGGAACCCCCATCGATTCCAGGCCGATGACCGCGGGGAGCAGGTACCCGAGGTTGCTGGAGACGCTGATGAGCGCAGCCAGCTCCAGCGTCACTGACCGTTCACCGACCCCTCAGCCACCCCGCTGTCCTCGCTCCGCCCGTCACCGCCGGAGTTCCGCAGCATGGCCAGCAACGACAGGCCGGCGGGCAGGGTGCGGCCGAGAGTGAGCCAGCGCGCCTCAGCCTGAAGCGGCCGCTCGAGTACGCCGTTGAGCCATGCCGGGCCGAGCTCCAAATCGGGCGTGTAGCCTGCGTCCAGCCGGCTGTTCCGGCGGCGCTGCACGATCCGCACTGCCGCCGCCGGAGCCAGCAGCAGGCTGTTGAAGTACGTCATCCGCGCCACCGACCAACTGGCGTCGAGGGCCGCGGCTCGTAACGTGCGCTGACCGTAGCGGCGGAAATGGTGGTTGGCCTCGTCGTGCGGGGACCACAGCGCCTGGTAGGCCGGGACCGTCACGAGCAGCCAGCCGCCGGGCTTGCAAACGCGCCTGAGCTCTCGCAGCGTCGCCCGGTCATCCGGAGTGTGCTCGATCACGTCGAGGCAGACGATCAGGTCGAAGGTCCCCGCCTCCCAGGGCAGCCGCTCCAGACGTCCGATCCGCACCTCGCCGACGCCACGACCGCGCGCGAACTCGGCGGCCTGCGCGTCGAGCTCGATCCCGACCACCTCGCCGTAGTCGGCCAGCTCCTGCATGGTGCGGCCTGACCCGCAACCGGCGTCGAGCACCGCGGCGCGCAGGGGAAGCGCTAGCCGGTCCAGCTCGGCCCGGATGATCCGCCGCCGACCGCGGTACCACCAATGGTGCTCGTCGACCTCGAGCATGGCCTTCATCAAACGCTCGTCCACGATCCTGATGCTGTCAGCTACGCGGGCGCGGGGTCAGGCGATCATCAACGGCTCGCCCTCGGGGGCCCGAGCCGCCGGCAACCTGAGGGTGAACTTGGCCCCGTGCTGCCGGGCATCGTCGAGCCCCAGCTCGCCACCCATCCGCTCGGCGAGCTCGCGACCGATGGCAAGCCCCAAGCCGAATCCCGCCTGGCCGCCGGTGTCACGGCCTCGTTTGAACCGTTGAAAGATCAGCTCTCGCTCCTCGGCGACCACGCCGCGACCTTGATCGCACACGCTGAGCACCGCGTGCTCACCGTTGCGCAGCTCGACGGTGATCCCGGCGCCCGCTGGACTCGCCCCCACCGCGTTCTCGAGCAGGATGCGCAGGATCCGGGCCACGCTGCCCGGATCTCCCCGAGCCCACACCGGTCCGGCCGAATCGTCGAGCGTCAGTACCAGCCCGCGCTCGGCGCTCCACAGCTCGAACTCGGCCATCACCGCCCGGCTCAGCTCGCCGAGCTCGACCGGCTCCGAGCGCAGCTGGACCTGAGCGTCAATCCGGCTCAGATCCAGCAGATCGGCCGCCAGCCGGCTGAGCCGCCGCGACTGCGCCCGTGCCCGCACCAGTAGCGCCCGGGCATCCTGCAGATCCGGCTGGCTCCCGGCGAGGTCCTCGTCGAGCAGTTCGAGCATCCCCTCGAGCGAGGTCAGAGGCGTGCGCAGCTCGTGCGAGGCGGTGGCGACGAACGCCCGGCGCGCCTCCTCTTGTTGCTGCAAGCGCAGTTGCATCGTGGCGAACGCCCGCGCGAGATCGCCGACCTCGTCCCGCGCCCGGTCGATCGGCACGTCCACGACCGGTGCGGACTGCGCCAGCTGCAGCGCCGCCACCCGCAGGCGGCGCAGACGCCGGACGATCGTGGCCGCCAGCGGTATCGCCAGGACGAAGGTCAGCGCCAGGCACACCAGCGCGGCGGTGATGAACGCGGTACGGACCGTGTGCACAGCCCGGGGGATCTCGTCGATCGGGCGCCGGATGGCGAGCACGAAGCGCACGCCGTGGTTGCTGAACGGGATCGCCAGCCGCGCGTACTCCGTGCCGTCGATGGAGCCGAACGTCTTCTGAGCCTGATGCGTGCGGAACGCCGCGGCCACATCGTCGAACTGATCGGTGGCGGCGCTCTTGCGCTCGTACACAGGCGGGGGCTGGAGCGAGCCGCGTCCGCGGGTGTCCGGGTAGCCGAGCACGTATGCCGTACCGCCGGCCCGCGTGGCCAGGTTCTGTTGTGCCTCCTGGAAAAGCGACCGGACGTCCTCGTCGGCGAGATTGGTGAGATCGAGCTGCTTGAACGCGGTCGTGGCATGTTTGCCGATGTCGCGCAGCAGCGTGGTCTGCGCCGCGTCGCGCAGCTTCTGCTCCAGCGGACCCAGCAAGGTCACCGCGGCGACAGCCAATGTCGCAACGGTCGTGACCAGCACCGCGCCGACGATCCGACCGCGCAGACCGAGGGCGCCACGCCGCGGTCGCGCCGGCACGCTACGGCCCCCGCAGGCGGTAGCCGGCCCCGCGCACAGTCAGGATGTAGCGCGGCTTCTCGGGCTCGGGCTCGAGCTTCTCACGGAGATGGCGGATGTGGACGTCAATCGCGCGGGGATCGCGATACGCGCTGTCGCCCCAGATCGCCCGCAGCAGCTCCTGGCGGTTCAGCAGCCGGCCCGGATCGGCCATCAATGCGTCCAACAGCTCGAACTCGGAGAACGTCAGTCGCACGGAGCTCGCCATCCATCGTCACCTCCCGCTGGGCTCGATCCAGCACGATCGGACCCACGACCAGAACCTCGTCCCCCATCGCGCGGGTCCCGGCCCGGCGCAGCACGGCTCGGATGCGGCTGCGCAGCTCAGCCAGCCCAAACGGCTTGGTGACGTAGTCGTCGGCCCCCGCCTCGAGACCCAGCACCGCGTCCGCCTCCGAGTCGAGCGCGGTAAGCATGATGATCGGGACCACGTTGCGGCGCGAGCGCAGCGCCCGGCACACCTCATAGCCGTCCGGCCCGGCGCCCAGTGCGACGTCGAGTAGCACGATGTCGAACTGATCCGTGCTGGCGCGGTCAATCGCCGCACGCCCGTCGGCGACGGCCATCACCCGGTGTCCTTCACGCGAGAACGAGCGGGTCAGCATCTCGCGAAGATCCGATTCGTCGTCCACCACCAGAATCGACAGCGAAGCGTCTGCGCTTCGAATCGGCGGCGATTGGGTTGGCAACGAACGATCTGTGGCCATCGCTGCGGCGATCGTAGCGGGGAGCGGGGTTCGCCGTGCCGGCCTCAAGCTACGCTGAGTGGCAGACGATGAGGCGCTTCCGACGGCATCGACGTGGGCTGGTGCTGCTCACAGCCGCACTGGGGCTGGCGAGTACGGCCGCTGCCGCCGCCCCCACCGATGCCACCACGGGTGACGCGACGTCGATCGCGGTCACCACCGCCACGCTCAACGGCGTGGTCGACACCACCGTCGCCAAGTCCGCCTGGAGGTTCCAGTTCGGAACTAGCTTGAGCTACGGCTCGCTTACCCCAGCCAAGGCGGTCGCTCCGGGAGTCACCGTCGTGGCCGCGGCGATCAAGGGACTGAAGCCGAGCACGACCTACCACTACCGGCTCGTAGTAGCCGAGGGCGTGGCTCCCACGACGTTCGCAACCGGCGTGGATCACACGCTGAAGACCGCGAGCGCCTCCGGCAAGGCGTCATTGAGCAGCCGTCGGCTGAAGGTGCAGCGCGGCAGGATTCAGATCCCGTTCACCTGCACTGGCGCCACCGGCGCGGCCTGCAAGGGCCGGGTGAGGATCACCACGCGCGCCAAGGCCGGCAAGCGAACCGAGACGGTCGGCTGCGGCGCCGTCAACCTGACAATCGAGGCCGGCCATGACAGTGTCGTGGCCGACCGGGTGAGCAGTCGCTGCCAGAGGCTCCTGGCGGGCGACAAGCATCACCGTCTCGCAGCCCAGCTGACAGCCAGGTTCAGCACCGATCAGAAGCGCCTTCAGGCGGGCGTGACGCTGGTCGGACACTAGACGGTTGATTCCACGGCCGCGTGGGGGCCGGGGGATTCGGGGTGGGGGCCGGTCAAGGACGCAGGACGAAGCCAATACCTTGAGGTATTGGCGAGTCCGAGGACGCAGATCCGGCGTCGGGCTTGATGGGGATTTGTGTTCACCATGAACCAAAACCTCCATCACGGCGCCGGGCTGGGGCGCCGATCATCCGGATTCATCCGGCACGCGGGGTCGTGGAATCAACCATCTGAAACAAGGGCCCCACCCAAATCGCCGCGCAGGCTTCTACCCCACGGGTTCGAGCGTCCGCGCCGACCCGCGCCGCGTCGCCTCCGAGGAGGCCGGCACCTTCCTCGGCACCAGCGACCCTGCGGATGCGACCGCCCACAGCACGGTCAGCCAAGTGAGCGTGGCCAGCGCCACGTGCACCCACACGATGTCCGTGGGCAGCCGCAGCTCGTACTGCACGCTTCCCACCAGACCCTGTGCCGCGAGCAGAACACCAAGCACCGTGAGCGGCTCTAGCGCATCCTGGGAGGCGCCACGGCGGCGGCGAACGAGCCACACGGCGATCACCGCCACGCCGAACAGGGAAGCTACCGTCGCGTGGCGGTGGACCACCCACATCAGCGTGTCCGCCCCCTTGAAGTGCAGCCGGTGGATCCGCTGGCCCGGAGAGCCGCCCGCATGCGGCCCCGCGGCGGTCGCCGCGGTGCCGGCGAAGATCGTGAGCGCCCCAAGCGGCGCCAGCCCTCGCACGAGCCACACCGAGGTTCGGTCACTGGAGCGCGCCCGTGAGCCGGGCTCGTGGGTGCTGCGCCAGGCCAGAGCCACAGCCCCGATCAGCACGATCATCGACAGCGCAAAGTGGGCCATCACGAAGCCGGGCGCCAGATGCTCGCGCACGGTGAAGCCTCCCAGCACGGCCTGGGCCACGACGCCCAGCGGCAGCGTCAGTGCCAGCAGGGCCAGGTCACGCCGGAACGGCCGCCGCGTGAACGCCAGGATCGCGGCCCCGACCGTGATCACACCCACCAGTCCGGACAGGGCGCGGTTGCCGAACTCGATCAGCGCATGGGTGCTGATCGGCGGCAGCGCGTTTCCGTAGCACTTCGGCCAGTCGGGGCAGCCTAGGCCCGAGCCGGTCAGGCGGACGGCGGCGCCGGTCAGGACGATCAGCGTCAAGGCAGCCAGGGTCACGTACGCGACCCGGCGGTATTGACTGGGGGTTACGGCGAGACGATCGCGCATCGCGGTTATAGGATGCCCTACCGGCAGGATCCGTGACGTCGCATCAGCTGCCGGGCGCGCGGTGGGGCTGCGCCAACGGTCTGCCCGACCGGCTCGGAACGGATTCCGGCAGGCTGAGCATCACGATCCGAATGCCCCAAGCCGTCACTCGCCAGCGCGACCATTAACCTCATGGGCCGGGTTGGGTATAGATGACAGTGCCGCCGAGTCCCGCCAAAACGAGGTCCAACCTCGCCTCCGAGCACGGCACAATCCCGCGCCGCGGCGCCGGGAATCTCAATCTGCATCCCACCCACCACGGCCGTGCGTCGACGCTGCGAACCACGCTCGAGAGCATGTTCGCTCAGCTCGGCGATGCGAGCAATTTCGAGGTGTGCGTCTCTGATGGCGGAACCGCAGACGGGACTGCCGAGATAATCGCCGAGCTTCAGGCGCGTCGTTGCGGATGGCTCAAGTATCGACGTTCAGAAATCGATCACGGCTTTGCGCACCACCTGATCGACGCCGTCGCCATGGCTGACGGCGGCTACTGCTGGCTGTTCAGCTCTGACGATGCGATCGAACCCGGTGGGATCGAGCTAGTGAGCAGGGCACTGAGGGAGCAGCCCGATCTCATCGCCCTTACCTGCTCAGTGGCGATGTACGACGCCGCCCTCGCCAGGCTGATCACGGACGAGCCTCAGTTCTTCTATCCGCCTGAGTCCGACCGGCCTCATCGCTACGGCGGCGCGGCCGAGATCACCGCCGCTTTGGGAGTCATCTTCGCTTACTTTCCCGCCCATATTGTTCGCCGTGATGCCTGGGTAAGCAGCCTGGCGGAGCAACGCAACTCGGGCCGCGAGCTGTCCCGATACTTCCCTCACATGGATGTCTTCGGCGGAATGATCAGATCCGGCGCCTCGTGGGCGTGGCTCCCGGCTCGTGTGATCCGCAATCGGGGCGAGAACGATTCTTGGACTCCGCGTGTATTCGGCGGTGACGTCTCGAAGTACTGGGTCGCTATCCTGGCCGACCTCTCACGGCTCTACAGCGAGCTCGGAGAGGGAGACCCACATATTCGGAGACGCCTACTAAGCATCTGGATCGAGACGATCGCGAAGGGCGAGGACCTAGCCCGGTACAGACTGGCGCCGGGTGCCGGCTGGCGACGTGATCTCGCGATGCTGGTGGGGTTTGCCAGGACCCTGTGGCGATGCCCCCTGTTCTGGCGGAATCGCTGCCGACACTGCTCACGCCCCGGGGCCGCCTCGCCCCGCCTGCCCAGATCCTCACTTGAGTGCATGCAGCCCCGTACGGTAGCCGACGATTTGGTGCTCGTCGGCGGCGGGAGGATCGACTAGCACCTCCACATGCGAAAACCCAGCCGCGAGCACCGCCCCCTTCAGTGCGGTCGCCGTGGGGACGAACCAATTAGTTGGGTCAGAGTTCAACTCGTTGGTCGGATAAAACTCCCACAGGCTCGTCGGGTTGACCGCCGACGCTGATCGCCTGGGACTCGATGATTGCCAACTCTCTGGTCATCGCAGCGAGCCGGCGAAGTCCTCCCAAGGGATCCTGCAGGTGGTAGAGCACACCTAGGAACAGCGTCACGTCCCACATGCCCACTGTTTCGAAGGGAATGGTCATGAAGTCACCCGACGATCTCCCCGACTCGGCTTCCTCGGAGTTGCGAACCGTATCAAACCCCGCTTCCCGGGAAGTCGTCTCCGGCTGCCAGACTCCGTTTGCTCGATTGGCGGTGGGCCAACGAGCGGCGCATCACCCCCAGCGTGGTCGCCCGGCGGCGGATCGCGGTCACTCAGCTGCTCCAGGCCGAAATCGATCGACCAAACGAAGTGGTCGAGTACCGTCACCTGGCTCGCGCCGAGGGCCTCGGCATGGCAAGGCGTAAAAGCCGTCCCAGCCACCGATGTCGAGCACCCTCTTGCCACGCAAGTCAGGGAACCGGAACATCGATAGCTCGCATTCACGCGTCTCCGGTGTTTCTCGCCGGGGGTGATCACCCCGGGGGCGACCTCGATCGAATGCCACCAGAACGGGACTTGTGCAATTCGCTCCCTGGCGGTCGCGGTTTGGGATGACGAACCCTCTCGAGCCCCGCGGGCCTGTTTGACGCGACGCGACCCCTTCAAGCGCACGTCAGGTCTCGTTCCCGGTCAGGATCAACGTGCAGAAGCCACCGGGACTTGCATCCGCAAGCGCAATCAGCTCGCTATCGCTTTGACCCGCGACATCCGTCAGCCTCCGCCCATCGGTGATCACCGCCTCGACCTCGTACCCGAGCTCGCGATAGAACGACGCCACCCGTGCGGGATCGTCGCCAGCCGTGCGGATTCCTGTCGGCCAGAACTCCACTTGGAGCCGCGGCCGCCAGCGCTCGATCGTGTCCCTCATCCCCTCGAGCACGGCGGCCTCAGCCCCCTGCGTATCGATCAGGACGAAATCGACGCGCTCCTGCTCGCTGAGCAGTTCGTCTACCCTTACCGCGGCCAGAGGACTCGCTCGCGATCCTCGTCGGGCCCGGACACGCGATGGTCTCCGGTGTTTATCGGAGAGAGTGCGAGTTCCAGCTCTCCAGGCGTACTCCACGCCGCCGCATTCGTCAGCGATACGTGACCCGCTCCCGCTTGCTCCACATTCGCTTGTAGCAATGCGAAGTTCTCGGGCGCCGGCTCAATCGCCAGCACTCTGCCGGACGGGCCCACGCAGCGCGCTGCGAGCAGCGCGAAGTAACCCACATGGGCTCCTACGTTGATGACAGTCATGCCTGGCCTGAGTGCTTCGACCATCGCGCGGCCGTCATCGGGATCCCACGTGCCGGTCTGCTGTACGGTGGGTGTCAGCACTTGGCAATCACCGGGGTACCACAGCTCGCCGATATCTGTGCTCACGCGGACCGCTCCAGGTGTCGGCACTGACGGGATGGCCACGATCGAGTAATCGGGGTGCTCGACCCAATCACGATCGCGCTCTCCAGTTCCTCCCGGAAACCAGATATACCCGGTCGTGAAGTCACTCAGCTGGCAGAGCGCCAGCATCGTTTCAGGGAATAACGGACGCTGATGCGTCGGGTCGAGCCAGAAGTGCTTGAGCGCGACCGGGCAGTGAGGATTGACCGTCTCGAGGACCAGCAGGCCGTCGGACTGGAGCTTCTGGCGCGCGGTCCGCAACAAGCGCAGCAGCGATTGGTAGTCGAGGTGCTCGATCACCTGCGCGGCAAACAGCGTTCCGAGCGATCGGTCTTCGAGGGTTTCCAGGTGCTCGACTGCGTCCGCGTTGGTTACGTCGAGCCCTTTTCCACGGGCATGCTCGACCATCGCGCTGTCGATGTCGACTCCTGCCGCGGGAATTCCAGCCTCGTGGAGGAGCTCCAGGAATTCGCCGCGGCCGCAGCCTAGATCCAGTACCGGGGTGTGCGCACGAACGAGCGGCAGATAACGCTTTTGCCGCTCTCGGATGACCGTCTCCGAGCCACGAAACAGGTTCTCGAATTCCAGATACGTCGACGCGGGGTCTGTGGCATCGTCGGCCCCCCGGTAGCCGATCACACATCCGGCCGGTCCCGCGTTGAACTCCTCCAGGTGAGGATGTAACGGCCGAGCGCTGACGGCCAACGAGCCGTCCGACGCTGGCGCTCCGGGGCCGCGCCCGCGCTGGCCAACCCGATTGAGCGCCAGCTCGGCGGCCTTCCCTGCGGCGATCCGCGCCTCCACACGGCGCTCGCGCTCCCTAATCTCGCGCACGAGCTGCTCGTCCACCTGCCGTTGATACGCGGTGAACGGCCGGAGCCCGCGCAGCAACGCACGCCGGGCCGGAGTTCCAACCGGACCGAATGCGGACTTCCTCGGCGGCACCGGACCCTGACGGACCAGCTCAGCCACTCGGCTCGGTGAACCGGACTCCGACGTCCCCCCGGCCAGCCCGAGCGCGCCCGCGAGCTGGAGCAGCCTCAATCCTCCATCGCCGCGCCAGCCGCTTCGAGCGAGTGCGTCCGGCGGATGTCTTGCGCGGCGCGGACGCCCAGCGCCCGACTCGGCATCCTGATCATCAAATACGTCCCGCATCAATGCGGCGGCGTGATCGACGTCGGGGTCAGCCCAGACGCCGTTGGCCGGATACTGCCTGCCCGCAGGGCCAACCTCCGCCATCTCGTATCGGACGAGGTGGCTGTTCTCCTCCGTCATGAACTCGAGGTTTCCGGAGTACGCAGTAGCGATCGTCGGCTTGCCGAGGTACATCGCCTCTCCGAGCGGCAGCCCTAAACCCCTCGGCGCGGTGCAGCGACACGTAGCAGTCGCATGCCGCGATCATCGCGTTCTTCTCATGGTAGGAGACGTACTGGTCAAGGATGCGGATGTCCGGGCGACCCGCCGCCAAATCCAGAAGGCGCTGATGAGATTCGTAGTCGTGCCTGGCGTTCGCGCATTTGATCGCCAGCGCCGCGCCGTGGTGTGGAGCGAAGCTCTTCTGGAACGCCTCGACGATCGCGAACGGGTTCTTCCGGGACACTGTGCTCGGCGTAGTCGAACATGAGCAGGAACAGGAACCCGTCGGGCAGACCCAGCTCTGCCGCGCGTCAGCCCCGGTGGTCGCGGCACCGAGACAGGCAGCTTCATCGGTACGACTGGCACGTCGAGGGCCGGCCGCAACACTGCTGCGATGTGCTCGCTCGCGCTCCAGACCTCGTTCACGAGCTCGAAGTTCGGCCGCCAGTCAAACGGCGTGGGACCGTCAACTTCCCACCACCAATATCCGATCGAGTACCGGTCAGTGAAGAACGAGCGACCGACGTCGTTGACCATCACCCCGAGCCAGTCCGGATTGGCACACGTGATCGTTATCGGAAAGCCGGCGGCCTCCGGCGGCACCGTGTCGTAATAGTACGCGTGTCCGGCGTTGGGACGGGTGGTGATCTCGACGGGGAGCACGGGGTTCCTTTCCCGTCGAGGGCAGAAATGATCCAGTCTGCCCGCCTCGCCGATCCCGAGCTCCGCTTGCAAGAAGCCGGCCACATTGACTCCGAGCTTGTCCGGAAGCACTCGCCCAGCCTCGCGAATCCGCGGATCGAAGCGGCGGTACTCGCTCGGCGCGCGGCGGCAGCAACTCGTCGATCAGCGAGAAGCGCTCGCGCCCGTAGATATGCAGCCACGACGAGTTGCCTGCCCGTCACGATCGAGATCGGGGAATGCATCGACCAGCTGAGGGCTACGCTGATAGAGCCGGTACAGGTGGCGGGTAATGCCGAATTTGGCACCCACGGGCGCCGGCTCGTTTAGCGGGACGCAGCAAGTCGCGATCGCGCTCAGTGAGCCTGTCGCCGTGATTTTCCGTGCCAGTCTCTCCTTCATTCATTACGCGATTGTTGCGAATCCGTCAGTTGGACGGATTCTGGTCTGCTCACCGAGCGGCAATGACGCCGAGATTGCGAGGGCCACTCTTATGATTGCGGCACCTGGTGATCCGCTGCGTGCACAAGCCGGCTCGTTGCCCGAAGTATGTCCGACGACCGCCGCGCATAGAAAGCAGGCGTTGATGCGCGTGCTCGTCACCGGCGGGGCCGGCTTCATCGGCGCGAGCGTCGCGCTCGGGCTGGCGCGCGCCATCCCGACTGGGCGATCACCGCCCTCGACAACCTCCGGCGCCGCGGCGCGAGCTGAACCTGCCCCGCCTGCGGGACGCCGGCGTGACGCTTCTCCACGGCGACGTGCGCATGCTCGATGACCTCCTCGCGCTGCCCGCGACGTCGACGCCCTGGTCGAGTGCTCGGCCGAACCCTCGGCGCTGGCCGGATTCGACGGCCGCCCGAGTACGTGGTGCAGTCCAACCTGTTCGGCGCCTACCACTGCCTGGAGCTGGCCCGCCGCCAGCGCGCCCACCTGGTGTTTCTCTCGACCAGCCGCGTCTATCCCGTGGCCGCGCTGCGGTCGCTGGCGCTGGTGGAGGCCGAGACCCGTTTCGAGCTCGCCGCCGACGCAGCCGTGACCGGCGCCTCGGCGGCCGGGATCGCCGAGGACTTCCCGCTCACCGGCGCCCGCACGCTGTACGGCGCCACCAAGCTCGCCGCCGAGCTGCTGATCGAGGAGTACCGCGACGCCTTCGGGCTGCGAGCCGTGGTCGACCGCTGCGGCGTGATCGCCGGTCCCTGGCAGATGGGCAAGGTCGATCAGGGCGTCTTCACCTACTGGATGCTCGCCCACCATTTCCGGCCAGCCGCTGCAGTACATCGGCTTCGGCGGCAGCGGCAAGCAGGTCCGCGACCTGCTGCACGTCGAGGACCTGGTGGAGCTGCTCGACGTTCAGCTGTCGATCCCGGACCGTTGGGACGGCGTGGTGGCCAACGTCGGCGGCGGGCGCGAGTGCAGCCTGTCGCTGCGGGAGACGACCGCCCTGTGCGCCGAGATCACCGGCCACGAGTTCGACCATCGAGCTCCGCCGCCGACACCCGCCCCGGAGACGTCCCGCTGTTACTATCTCGACTGCTCCCGCCTGTTCGAGCTCACCGACTGGCGCCCCCGGCGCGGCGCCGCGCCAGATCCTGGCCGACATCCACGGCTGGATCTGCGGTAACGAAAGCAACCTCCGCGGCCTGTGGCTCGCCCTGGTTGACCGGGGGCCTAGGCCCGGCGCCCGATCACGAGGAACTGCTTTCCCAGCAGCCGCCACGCGAGCGGCGTCGCAAATATCGGCGCGTGAGCGCCGGCGAGGGAGGCAGCCGTCCTGTGAACGAGTACGGCAGAAACCGTGACTCCACCCGACCGAGGCTCAAATCCGGCCGCGTACAGATGCTCTGCGATCGCGCGGTGGGTGAAGATCAGCGTGTGGTCGGCCATATCGAAGTATTCCCGGCGGCAGTGACGGAAGTTCGGCCCCATCACGGCGATCCGCCCACCAGCGACGCTGGCCTCGCGCATGCGGACGAGAAACTGGCCCACCGCTTCCTGCGTGCTCAGGTGCTCCAGGAAGTTCGACACGAAGATGCCGTCGAAGTGCCCGGCCGGGAGTTCCACGTCGAACACATCGGACACGATTGAGCGCACACCAGCCCCGTAAGTTCCTTGGGTGTGCGCGACTTGGTCCACGGCCCAGCGTTCGGGCGCGGGCACCGCGTTGATGAACTCGCCCCGTCCCGCGGCTGGATCCAGCACGCGCTCGGGTCGGCCGAGGCGCTCGTACAGATACGCGGAGATCTCCTCCCAGACGGCGGTACGCACCGCCTGATCAACGTCGCGAAATCGGTACTCATACAGCCGCTGGTAGTTCACGTGGCCCCACGATACCCGCGGTCTGCTCGACCTGCTTCACTGCTGACGCTACTCCCGCGGTCCGTGTGCGTCGAGCCGACGACCGCGCGGCGCACTGGTATGAAGCTGTCCGTCGTCATCCCGGCCCACAACGAGTCTGACTCTATTTTCGAGACTGTCGATGCCCTGGTTTCGGAACTAGATCACGCCGGGATCGACTTCGAGGTGCTGGTGATCGATGATGCCAGCACGGACGGGACCGCCGCTGCGGTACAGGCGATCGCCGCGAGACGCAAGGACGTTCGGTGCGCTCGCTCCCACCTACCGCCAGGCTTCGGACACGCGGTGCGGGCCGGGCTCGATCTCTACACCGGCGACGCGGTCGTGATCATGATGGCTGACCTGTCCGATTCTCCGGCCGACGTGGTCCGCTACTACCGCGTTCTCGAACATGGGTACGACTGTGCGTTTGGAACGCGATTCAGCCGCGGTGGCAGGACGTTCGGGTACCCGCGCACGAAGCTGGTGCTGAACCGGATCGCCAACCTCGGCATCCGCGTTCTGTTTCAGCACCGCTACGACGATACGACGAATGCGTTCAAGGCCTATCGGCGTCACGTCATCGATAACCTGCAGCCGCTTCTCTCGCACCATTTCAACCTCACGGTCGAACTGCCGCTGAAGGCGATCACCCGCGGTTACGACTACGCGATCGTGCCGGTCACCTGGGCCAACCGGCGCCACGGTGTCTCAAAACTGAAGCTCGACGAGATGGGCAGCCGGTACGTGTTCATCGTCCTGTACGTGTGGCTCGAGGCCCATCTGAGCCACGGGGACTACCGCCGGAAGGATGTTCCGGAGGCAGCGCAGCCCCGACGCGAACTCATCGGACGATGACCCGCCCAGGCTAGCGCCGATCGTGGCCGTCGGATCCCAGCGACGCGTACTTCCGGCCAGCCGCCGGATTCGCTCGATTGTTCGTCCGTTCGAGCCCGCGACCATCGTGCTCGTCCTGGTCGTGGTTGCCGCGGGCCTGCTGCTGTTGATCGCTGGGCAGCACCTGACGTTCTTCTTCGACGAGTGGACGTTCGTGACAACCCGGCGCGGCGGCGGGGTGAGTTCCTGGCTCGATCCCCACAACGGCCACCTGGTGCTGTTCCCGGTCCTCATCTACAAGCTGCTGTTCGCAGTGTTTGGACTGCGCCATTACACGCCTTACCGCATCGTCGGGATCGCCCTGCACCTGACCTGTGGCGTGCTCCTCTATGTCCTTATCAGGCCCCGCCTCGGCGCCTGGCTCGCGTTGATTCCGACCACGCTGCTGCTGTTCATGGGGTCTGCCTACCAGGACCTTCTGTGGCCGTTCCAGATGAGTTACCTGGCATCGCTCGCCGGCGGGCTGGCGGCGCTGGCGCTGATCGAGCGGCACTCGAGACGAGCCGATGCACTGGCAGCAGCGATGCTCCTGTGGTCGGTGGCCAGCTCGGGCGTCGGCATCCCCATGTTGCTGTCCTGCGCACTGGCGCTCGCCTGGCGCCCGGAGGATCGGCGACGTCTGTGGGTGGTCGGCGTCCCAGCGGTTCTGTATGGAATCTGGTACGTCGGCTGGGCGACGGGACAGCACGTCACCTCGGATGGCGTGCTGGCAACGCCCGGCTATGTGGCCAACGCGGCGGCCGGCACCGCTGCGGGAATCGCTGGTCTGACCGCCTCATGGGGACCGCCGCTCGCCGTCGGTGCGCTGGGGGCGATCGGATACGCCTGGCAGCGGCGCCGAGGGGCCAGCGTGACTCCGATCCTGCTCGCCTCCGCCGGTGGACTGCTGGCCTTCTGGGTGCTGGCGGCGCTGAGCCGTTCTGACAGCCCAGATCCGGCAGCGAGCCGCTACCTCTACGTCGGCGCCGTGTTCCTGTGGCTCCTGGTGGCCGAGGTGGGAGTTGGCGGGGTGCGGCAGCGCAGCTGGATTGCGTCCTTGCTGCTTGTGTCACTCGGAGCGCTGGTGGCGAACCTGGGGATTCTCCGCAGCAATGAACGCGTGTGGCGAAGCTATGACGCGTCGGTCCGAGCCTCGCTGACGGCAGTGGAGATCGCCGCCCCGGTGGTGTCACCGGCATTCGAGCCCAGCCCGGCCTATGCGCCGCAGCTCACGGCGGGTCCGTACCTCGCTGCGGTACGCGACCTCGGCTCCCCGGCGTACACGGTGCGCCAGCTCTTGACCGCCCCATCAAGCATCCGGGCACAGGCCGATCAGGTGCTCTCGCACGCCGAACGGCTGTCCGTGGCGTCGTTGCATGGTGCCGAACCGTGCCTGGCCGTTACGGTGAGCGGCACCGTGGCGGCCGTGCCCGGAACCAGCCTGCTGGTCGCCGTCGCGGGTCGGTATCCGGTCTCGGTGTTCGTGCGGCGCTTCGGCTCCAGACCGGTACCGCTGGCTGCGGTTGCCGGTCCACGAACGTGGATCCTGCATCTGCCCGCCGACCATGCTCAGCAGGTCTATTGGCGGATTCTTTTGGCAGCCCCGGGGCCGGTGCGGGCATGCGATAGCTGATGCTGGAAGTCAGCCCGCCTGCTCGCGACCTATGGGTGCGAGGACATACAGCGCGCGCTCAGTGCCTATGGCCAAGCGCAGCCGTCCTGGCGAGCCTGGTCGCCCAGCTGGTGTTCGTGCGGGCGTCATGGTTCTTTCTGACGACGTCCGCAATCTCGCCGAGGCACGCCAGCGAGGCCTGACGTGGGGTTTTCTAACCGCGCCGATCGGTGAGCACTTCACCCCCGGGCATCGCCTCCTCGACTGGATCGTCGCCGTGCCGCTCGGTCTGCATTGGGCAGCGGCAGTCACCCTCATGCTGGTCTTCTCGGGCGTGATGCTGGCTTATCTTGCAGGCGCGCTGACGTTGTTGTTCGGACCGGGCCGACGCAACGCGATCCCCGTGCTGTTGGCCGGTACCGCGTGGCCATTGATGGGAGCCGCCCAATGGTTCGCGGGTGGCGCGCTGGCGATCCCGGTCTCCGCGGCAATTGCGGGCGCCATCTACCACCACCTCCGGTGGCGCTCGCGCGGCGCCGGTCGCGACCGAGCGGCCTCGGCGGCGTGGACAATCGTCGGCCTGCTGTTCTCTCAGCAGGCGATCCTGATTCTCGCGATTCTCGTTGTGTGTGCGCTGGTCGCGACGCGAGTGCGGGTGGGCTTGGGCTCGCTGATTCGTGAAGTCGGGGCCGTGCTGCCACTCCTCGTGCCCACCCTCGCGCTGCACTTACGTCGCCACACAACCGTGGGCCGCAAGCGTCTCGTTACCGTCGGCGACGAACTTCATCGAGTTGGTTCGGGTTATCGTCGTCCGCGCACTACTTCCCGCTCTGGCGGGCATCGGAATGGACGGGGCATCACCCGACCCCAGCCGCGAAGTGTTCATGCGCGCACTCGCGACGGCAGGAATCGCGGCCGCGCTGATCTCGGCTGCCTGGCTGGGATGGCGCTGGTGCGCGGCGCTCGTGCTGGCGGGTTGCGGCGCGGTGCTCACCGCCGTGCCGATCGCCGTCGCGCGCCTCAGCGTCGGCGTGACGATGGCCGGGTCCGAGCCGCGCTACCTGTTGCCTGCCGTGATGCTCGGCGCGCTGGCAATTGGGGCGCTGCTAACCAAGCAGCCGGGCCGCGCCCCGCGTTCGTTCCCGCCGGCAGCCACCTGGCTCCTCGAAGCCTCGGCATCGGCTGGCTCGGTCTGTACGCCGCCAATCTCAGCTATACGTACAAGACTCGCCGGGTATATCTCGATTTCGCCCGTGCCTCGCACGAGTCCGCCACGCGCCTGGAACGGGGGCTTCGAACTGCGCTGGCCGCTGGACGCGCGGACGCGATCGTTGATGGCCCACTGCCGTATCCGTTGTTCTACGTGCAGCCCAGCGGAAACCTGCGATCGGCGTACAGCAAATTCTTCGTCAAGGGCGGTATCACGGCCCCGGGTATCCCCGAGCACGGGAACCTATTGTCGATCGCGAGCGACGGGGAGCTCTCCCCCGTCGCAGTGCGCCCGATCGGACCAGCGGTCCGGTGCGTGGAGGCGCGCCCGTGTCAGGTACCCGGCCGAGGAGCGCCGGCGGAAGCCGGCGAGCTCGTGCTGACAGTTCAGCCTGCTCGGACCCGCGCCGGCTGAGGACTGGATCCACTACGTTGTCAGCGGTCCGCCGGACGAGGCGCCGAATCGAATCCTCGAGATCCCGCGGGGCTCGACCCGTCTCGTGATTCCGGCTGAACGCGCCGACGTGCGGTCGGTGGTCGTGAGCTTCGATCAGCACCCCTTCGGCATCCGCGAAGCGCGCGTCGGCGTGCTGGTCGCCTCATGATCCTCCTCGCCCGCCTGGGCTACAGCCGACGCCGCTCTTGCTACCTTCACACACCGTGAGCGCCATCCTCCGGGAGCCGCGGCCGGCGGCGAGAACGGGACGGCTCGGATCCTCGATCCCCGCCGTCTCCGTCACTCACCTCAGCAAGAGCTTCAGGCTTCCCCACGAGCAGTACCACACGCTCAAGGAGCGGACGCTGCACCCGTTTCGGGCGCGGACGCTTCAACACGCTGCGAGCGGTCGACGACGTCAGCTCGAGGTCACATGCCGGCGAGTTCTTCGGGATCGTCGGACGTAACGGAAGCGGCAAGAGCACGCTGCTCAAGTGCCTTGCCGGCATCTACGACGTCGACGCGGGCACGCTCGAGATCGACGGCCGACTGTCGCCGTTCATCGAGCTCGGGGTCGGCTTCAACCCGGATCTGCACCGCGCGCGACAACGTCATCATCAACGCGATCATGCTCGGCTTGACACGCGGCAGGCGCAAGCAGCGCTTCGACGACATCGTCGCGTTCGCCGAGCTCGAGGACTTCGTCGACCTCAAGCTGAAGAACTATTCGTCCGGGATGCACGTCCGGCTTGCGTTCTCGGTCGCGATCCAGGTCGACGCCGAGATCGTGCTGATCGACGAGGTGCTGGCCGTCGGCGACGCCTCCTTCCAGCAGAAGTGCTTCGACCAGTTCACCCGGATAAAGCCGAGGGCCGGACGATCGTGTTCGTGACACACGACATGGGCGCGGTCGAGCGCTTCTGTGACCGGGCGATGCTGATCGAGCGAGGCCGGGTCGTGGATCTCGGCGAGCCAGACTCGATCGCCCGCCAGTACAACGAGCTGAACTTCCGGCGCGTCCGTGAGGAGGCGGCACGTGACGGGAGGCCGGAGATCTTGCGCCGCGCCCCGACGGCCGAGATTGTGAGCGCGGTGTTCGAGTCGAGCCGACGGCGAGGTGCTGGTCGACCGCACAGCAACGCGGGCCTGCTTGATGCGGTTGGAGGTGCGCTTCCACGCAGACACCGAGAACCCGGTCTTCGGGATCGCGCTCCGCAACGAGGTCGGCCAACCCGTGTTCGCGACCAGCACCAATGCCGAATCGGTCAAGACCGGCAGTTCCCCGCCGGCGACACCGCGAATCCGGTTTCGCTTCGAGAACTGGCTGGCTCCCGGTCGCTACCGCCTGCTCGGCGACCGTCGCACGTGAGGGACTGGGCAACGATCTGTTCGACCTGCACGGCGACAGCTCGATCTTCGTGCTCGCCGACCACCCTGGCGGAGGCATCTCCGACCTGCCGCACACGATCGAGTCGAGCGACGCTGAGCTTCTACGATCTGCCGCCGATGTGCCCTGCCGCTCGCCGATGACCGGCCTCCGGTTCCTCCGGCGGATCTGATCCTGCGCATCGCAGCCTCGTTCGATGCCGCGATATCGACGCAGATGCGGGCGGCTTCGACTCCTCGGGCGGCCTGGACCACCTGCGTTCGTTCGAGCGCGGCCTGGCCGCCATCGGCCGGTCGTTTGCCGATTTCGAGCAGATTGCTCGACTTCGGCTGTGGCTGCGGCCGATTCATCCGCCACTTCGGCGCGCTTGCCGGACACCTGGAGATCCACGGAACCGACATCGATGGCGAGACTGATCGCTTGGTGCCGCGACAACATCGCCTACGGCCAGTTCGAGGTGGCGCCGCATCAGCCGCCGCTGGACGTATCCAGATCATACTTCGACCTGATCATCAACCACAGCGTGTTCACCCATCTGGACGAACGTCATCAGGACCTGTGGCTCGCCGAGCTGCAACGCATCACTCGACCGGGTGCGGTGCTGCTGCTGACGGTCGAGGGAGCGACGAGCTGGAACCGCACCTGCGAGGCCAGCGAGCGAGTGGGTGAGAATCCCGAACGTTGGCGCCAGGAGCTCGAGACGCGCGGCATGGTGTTCATCTCCGACGATCATTTCGTCGGCTCCACCCATCCTGACTTCTACCACTCGGCCATCCACGCGCCCTGGTACGTGTTCGAGCACTGGAGCCGCTTCTTCGACCTGGCGGCCTACCTTCCCGACGGCTCGGCCACGCAGGATCTGGTCGTGCTCCGCCGGCGAGCCGACGGAGCCCCAACGCCGCGGCCCATCGGTCACCGCTTCGCCCCGGCGGACGCGCCCGGGCTCGGCCCGGGGCGGCGGGTACGCCGCGGCGGGCTGCTGGGCCGGATCCGGTCGGCGGGCAAGCGGCTGATACGCCGCCGCCAAACGCTGGCGCAGGACGCGCGTTCCGGTCAGCTCGATGCCGAGACGGTGGCGCGGGAGATCAACATGCTGCGCGCCGGCCTGTACGAACAGGGAAACCGGATTTCGGTCCTGGCCGCCCAGCTGCGTAACGAGATCGAGTCGCTGCGCAACGGCCACGGTGGGCCGGGACCATAGTCGGCCGCCGCTACGACGCGTCCTGCTTGTCGCCGTTGCCCCGGACTCGACGGCGCAGTAGGTATGACGCCCGGTAGCCGAGCTTGATCGCGCCGGAACATCGGAGCTGCCGATCTGGGGATGGGTGGCCAGCGCCAGCAGCGGACGCTCGACGTCGGCCGGCAGCGCCCCGCCCGGGCCGATCAGGCGCAGCGCGTCCTCGCTGAACGCACCGGTCATCAGCCCGTGCCGGCGCTCGACCGCGCTGGCCGGAGTCGCCGGCGCATCGCACGTCTGCGCGGTAGAGGTCGATCAGCTGCGCGGCGCGGTGCGGTCCCAGCTCAGGCCTGGCCGCCGCGCTCGCGGATCGCGGCCAGGTTGTGCCGCGCGGGCGCGCCTCGTCGCGCAGCAGCTCCAGCGCACGCATCGGCGCTCTGCGCCGCGTTCCAGGGCACGATCTCGGCGGCGCCGTCCGGCAGCAGCTCGCTCAGCGACGTGCCCTGGGCCCACAGGCACGGCACGCCGTGGTCGGCGCCTCGAACGGAACCAGGCCGAAGCCCTCGTACACGGTGGGGTACAGGACCAGGCGGGCGCGGCGGTACAACCACGCCTTCTCGGCCTCGCTGACCGCGGCGAAGTCGAGCGCCGCGTTCGCCAGCCCGGGCGCCAGCGCCAGCACCTGCGCCTCGTCGGGCGTCGAGGAGCCCTGCGAGACGCGCGGCCCCGACGAACAGCAGACAGCCCTGCCAGCCGTGCCGGCGCTGCAGCTGCTCGAGCACCCGCAGCGCGAACAGCCGGTTCTTGTGCCGGAAGTCGGTGCCGAGGCACAGGATCGCCTCGGCGCCCGTCCGGCAGCCGGCTCGCGCCTCGCGGGCGCCACCGGCTCGGTCGAGCCGCAGAACTTGTGGTCGACGCCGATGTGCACCACGCTGGCCCGCTCGGGCTCGACCAGGTCCTCGGCCGAGCGCGTCGTCGCGGGCATGGCGCGGAGAAGAACACCACCCGGTCGGCGACCGCCAGCGCCGATGCGCGTGGTGCGCCGGTAGCCCTGCCAGTCGCCGACGTCCTCGAAGTAGGACGGGTTGTGGTAGCCGATCAGGTCCTGGTTGGTGACCACCAGCCGCTCGCCCAGCCGGCCAGGAACGCCAGATCGTCCTCGTTGTCGACCTGGTAGGGCCGGTGCACGACGTCCGCACGCCGGTCCCGGCGCAGGCCTCCGCCCGCGCTCGGGTCAGCGAGCCGCGACGTCCGGCAGCGAGTCGCAGCGCGCGCCACGCCCAGGGGCTCATCTGGTCGGGCACGATCGCGGTCATCTGGACCTCTCCGGTCCGGGCCAGCGCGCGCGATCAGCTCCAGCACGTGGAGCTGGGTGCCGGTCGTGGGGCCGGCCAGCATGCGGGCGTCGATCGCCACCGACAGGCCCCTCAGCGCGCGCCGCGCCGCAGCCCAGCGCGCGCGCCAGCGGCCCGTGCCCTCGTCCTCGATCGCCTGCGCACCGCCTCGTGGTAGTACGGATAGCGGGCGGCGAGCATGCGCTCGTGCTCGTCCTGGACGGGGCTGCGCGCCGCCGTTGCGCGAGAAGCTGCCGCCGCCGTGGTGCAGGACCAGCACGTCGTCGGCGAGCACGTGCGAGAGCCCGCTCTGCAGGCAGCGCTGCGAGAAGTCGACCTCCTCGCCGTAGCCCGGCGTGAACGCCAGGTCGAAGTCGCCCACCAGCTCGAGCGCGCTGCGGCGGATGAACACGCAGTGGCCGACCGCCGTGGGCAGCCGCGGGCGAAGCCGCAGCGAGCGCGCGCGGACCGGCCGCGGCGCTCGTCGAGGCTCCAGTCCTGCGGGCAGCTGCGGCGCGCGGGCCGCGCGATCCGGGACCGACACGAGCGTGCCGTGGTTGGTCAGCGCCGTGGCGGTCGCCACCCGGCTGTCGCACGTAGGCCGCCTGCGCGCAGGCCCTCGAGCCAGCCGTCGGCGACGACGCAGTCGGAGTTCGAGCACCACCACGTCCGCCGGGGCGGCGGTCGGCGAAGGCGCGCGTTGACGTTTGCGGGAAAGCCCGACGTTGCGCTCGCGCCGGGCGTAGATCAGCGCGGCTCGCCGCCGGACGCGCCTCGCCGAGCTCGCGCACGAACTCCACGGAGCGGCGTGTCGGGGCTGGCGTCGTCGCAGATCAAGACCGGGACTTCGGCCGGGGTGTGCTCGAGCACGCTGCGCAGGCAGCTGACGAAATGCTCGTGGCCGCCGTAGACGGGGATGCAGACGACCACTCGCCGCGGGAGGCTCCGATGCTCGCGCCCGGCTCGATCCAGCGCGACGCTCACGCGCGCCGATTATGCCCGCTGGCTAGCTTGCGCGGGCCGATGAGCACGCATGCGGCACGCCGCACCTACGGCCCCTCCGCGCTCGGCGGCAGCTCCCGGCGGTTCGTCGAGCTGACGCTGACGCTCGCCCGCACCGAGTTCAAGCTGCGCTACTTCGGCTCGGTGCTCGGCTACGTGTGGTCGCTGATGCGGCCGCTGCTGTTCTTCGGCGTGCTGTACGTGGTCTTCACCCAGATCTTCAAGATCGGCGCCGGCGTGCCCGCACTACGGCGTCTACCTGCTGACCTCGATCGTGCTGTGGACCTACCTCGCCGAGGCCACCGGCGGCTGCGTGCAGTGCCTGGTCGCGCGCGAGGCGATGCTGCGCAAGATCCGCTTCCCGCGCATGGTGATCCCGCTGTCGGTGTCGCTGACGTCGCTGTTCAACCTGGGCATGAACTTCATCGCGGTGTTCGTGTTCGCGCTGGCCAACGGGATCAGCCCCAGGCTGCAGCTGGCTGGAGCTGATCCCGATCGTGCTCGGCTTCGTGGTGCTGGCCACCGGGCTCGGGATGCTGCTGGCGGCCGCTGTACGTGCGCTTCCGCGACGTCCAGCCGATCTGGGAGGTCGCTGCTCCAGGCCTGGTTCTACTGCTCGCCGGTGATGTACTACGGCGACCAGGTACGCACAGCCTGTCGCCACGGCTTCGAGCACTTCGCGATGGTCGAACCCGCCGGCGACGCTGCTCACCCAGATGGGCCACGCGTTCATCGATCCCGGTCGGCTGCCGACGGCCGCCACCGCCGCCGGCGGCTACCTGCCCCGATCGTCGGCGATCGCGCTGATCCCGGCGATGTTCGCGCTCGGCTGGTGGGTCTTCACCCGCGAGGCGCCGCGGGTGGCCGAGAACCTGTAGCCAGCCCGCCAGGATCGCCGCAGGCCCGCCCCGAGCTCGACCTCGGCCTCCCACCCCAGCTGCGCGCGGGCGCTGACACGTCCAGGCAGCTGCGCCGCACCTCGCCGGCGCGCTCGGGCGCGAACTCGGCCTCCCGCAGCGGCTCGCTCGGCCACCTGCCTCAGGGCGTCCGAGCAGCTCGAGCACCGAGGTCTCCTGCCCGTGGCCGATGTTCACCGGCCCGGCCGAGATCGCTGTCGGCCGCCAGCAGATTGGCGCGCACCACGTCTGAACCTCGACCCAGTCGCGCGTCTGCCGGCCGTCGCCGAACACCGTCGGACGCCGCCCCTCCACGCAGCAGCCGCAGAAGATCGCGACCACGCCGGCCTCGCCGTGGACGTCCTGGCGCGGTCCGTAGACGTTGCCGTAGCGCAGCGAGATCGTCGACAGACCGTGCAGCCGCGAGTACAGCTCGCAATAGCCCTCGGCCGCGTACTTGCCCTGGCCGTACGGCGCCAGCGGCCGGATCGGGAAATCCTCGGGCGTGGGCAGCAGCTCGGCGTCCCCGTACAGCCCGCCGCCGGTGGAGCTGTTGACCACGCGGCGCGCTCCGAGCTGGCGAGCGCGCCTCGAGCACGGCGATCGTCCCCAGCACGTTGCCTGCGCATCGCCGGCCGGGCGCTCGACCGAGTAGCGAACGTCGATCTGGGCGGCCAGGTGGAATACGAGCTGGGGCCGGGTGGCCGCGAACACTTCGGCGACCGAGGCGGCGTCGCGGACATCGAGCTCGTGCAGCTGATGCGCCGCGGCCCAGCGCCCGCTTCCAGGTTCGAGCGCTTGCCCGAAACAAGTTGTCGATCACCGCTACTCGATCTCCACGTTCGATCAGCGCGTCGACCAGGTTCGAGCCGATGAAGCCCGCTCCGCCTGTGACCATGCAGTCCATGGCGCGGGCAGATTAGAGCGTCGGAGCGTGGCGCTGCGTGGTGGGCCCGCACCGCACGGTGCGCGGTACGGGCCCGACCGCAGGACGACCCTGGTAGGGCTGGGGGCCGTCCGAGACCCGCGAGAAAGGGGGCGATGCTCGCGGGCCCGAGCGACTTCCGTGTCAACTGACAGCATACCGCCGCGCCAGGTTAAGACGAAGCAAATTTGCAGGAATCGTCAGAAACCCCGCAACCCATTGATGCGTATCTCGTTGGAGCCCCTATCGTTCTCGATCCTGCGCTAGTGGAAAGCAGCCAAAAGCGAGCCTATGCGTCCTAACGGCTCCGTCCAACCTCATTTCGCGTCCATCCCCTCGCCAGAAACGGTCGAGGTGGTCGACGTGCCGCTGGCCCTGACCGACTATCCGGGCGCACTGGATTGGATCGACGCCATGGTCCTGCAGCGCGAGCGGGCCTACATGTGCGTTTGCAACGTCCACACCGTGATGGCCTCGGGCGAGGACGGGGAGCTCCGAGCCGCGTTGCAGGGCTCGGCCATGAACGTCCCTGACGGCCAGCCGCTGGTGTGGGCCATCAACGGGCTGGGGCATTCGCTCGCCGGCCGCGTGTATGGACCCGAGCTGATGTCGCGCGCCTGCGCCCGGGCCGCGGCCAGCGGACAGCGGTTCTACCTCTACGGCGGCCGCAACCAGGGCGCGCTGGTGCAGCTGGCCCTCAATCTCCGCCGGCGCTATCCCGGAGTGAAGATCGTCGGCGGCTATTCACCGCCGCACCGGTTGCTCACGACCGAGGAGCGCGAGGCCGTGGCCGAGGAGATCAATCACGCTCGCGCCGACGTGGTGTGGGTCGGGATCGGGGTGCCCAAGCAGGAGAAGTGGATGGCCCAGATGCGCCCCCGCCTGGACGCGTCGCTGCTGATCGGCGTCGGCGCGGCGTTCGACTTCCATGCCGGGCTCGTGCCCCAGGCTCCCAATTGGATCCAGGCGGCCGGACTGGAGTGGGCCTATCGGCTGGCCCACGAGCCACGCCGCCTGTGGCGGCGCTACTTCCGCTACAACCCGCGCTTCCTGGCCGCGTTCTCGCGGCAGTGGCTGGGCCACCAGTTCGCCGTGCGCAGATCCTGACGGGCAGCCACAATGCGCGGCGTGTCCAGTGCGCCGACGGCCTCGATCGTGATTCCCACTCGCTGCGGCGCCCGCGGCTACCTCGATGTCGCGCTGGCCTCGGTGGTCCCGCAGGCCGGGCGCGCGGACGCGGAGGTGCTCGTGGTGAGCGACGGCACCGATCCGGCACCGCCACGTCGCGGCCAGCGCACGGCGCGCGCGCTGGTGTCGCTTCCCAAGGCCCGAGCGGCGTCAATGCCGCCCGCAACGTGGGCTCAGCGCCGCCCGACGGCGACCTGATCGTGTTCATCGATGACGACGTGACGGCACCGCCGCAGGCTGGCTCGACGCGGTGCTGCGGGGCGTGCGCGCGCGCCCCCGACCATGAGGTGTTCGGCGGACCGATCCGCGCTCGCCTTGAGGGCGGAGGCCCGCGCGTCTGCGGGCGCGAACCGCCCCATCACCACCCTCGACTTCGGGCCCGGAGGACCGCGACGTGCCGTTCGTGTGGTGGCGCAACATGGCCGTCCGGCGAAGCGCGTTCGATCGCATCGGCGGCTTCGACGAGACGCTGTCGGGCATCGGCGACGAGGAGGAGTGGGAGCGCCGCTACCGGCCGGCGGCGGCCAGTATCCGCTACCTGGCCGCCGCCGGGCTAGAACACCGCCGGACCGCCCGGGACGCGCGGCTCCGCGCCCTGGCCGCGGCTCGCTACCGCCAGGGCCGGCGGCGCGGCGCAACGACGTCCGCAAGGGCACCGGCCCCGCGCTCGGCGGTGAAGCTCGCGTACGCTGGCCGGGTGCGCGTGGCATACGGTCGCCCGGCGCTGCGCCGTCGGCATCGTGCTGGCCGCCATAGCCTGGGCCGGATCCGTGAGGCGCTGGCGCAGTGGCGCGCCGGTGCGCAGCGCTGGACGCCGAGCGCGAGACGAGCTGAGCTCGACGTCGGACCCGGGCAGCGAGCGGCGACGACTTCCTCTCCGGGCACCCGGGTCATGTCGTCGGGATCCGGCGCGACAGCGGGGCCGTGGCCTCACGGATATCGGCGGCCGACAGCGTGGCGCTCGCCCGCCTGCAGCCGCTGGCGCCTGCGCCGGGCGGCGGCCGGCTGGCCGCGCCGTCGGGTGCTCGCGCTCGGCATCGAGCGGGCCGACCGGACCAACCTCCTGGCCGCCGCCCGCACCGAGTTGCTGCGCTCGCGCCACGACGTCCGGTTCGCCAGCACCGTCGTCGGCGACCGGGGCAAGTTCGAGAACCTGAACCGCGCTGCTGGCCGAGTCGCTCGCTGAGACGATACGACTGGCTGGTGATCGTCGACGACGATGTCGCCCTCCCCTCGGCTTTCTCGACGCGTTCCTGTTCCTGGCCGAGCGGTTCGAGTTTCGGCTGGCCCAGCCCGCCCACCGGGCGCGCTCGCACGCGGCCTGGCAGGTCACCCGCCGGCGGCCCGGCGGCGTGGCGCGAGAGACCGGGTTCGTCGAGATCGGACCGGTGACGGCGTTCCACGCGGACACGCTGGATGTGCTGCTGCCCTTCCCCGAGCTCCGGGCCGGTTGGGGGCTGGACCTGCACTGGTCCGCGCTGGCGCGCGAGCACGGCTGGCCCATCGGTGTGATCGACGCCACCCCGGTACGCCACGGAACGCGGTTGATCGGTTCCTCCTACGACCGCACAGCCGCCGTCGCCGAGGCACGCCAGTTCCTGGCCGCACGGCCCTACACGAACGCGGACACAGCCCAGCGAACCCTGGTCACGCACCGCTCCTGGTGATGGGACGCTGCCATGCGGCGCCGATCGCGCCACCGGGATAGAAGTGCCCGCGTGAGCGCTCGTGGAACACGGCGGACTCCAACCCCGCCTCGGCACAGGTGTCGGCAAACGCGCTCGTCCCATGCGCGTTGTCGCTGATCAGCACGCCGCCGGCGGCGAGATGGGCGGCAGCGAAGCCCAGCTCGAAGCGCTCGTTCTCGTAGGTGTGCAGGCTGTCGTGGATGAACATGCCGACCGGCACGGCTGGTCTGACGACGCGGTGCAGGCCGGCCCGGCTGGACTCGATCCGCAACTCCCAGCGTGGATGCCGGCCGACAAGCCAGCCTGCGGCAGGATTCACGTCGAACGAGACCAGCCGCCCCCGATCATTCTGCTCCAGCGCCCGCAACAGCACCATCGAGCCGAGACCGTCGTGCACACCCGACTCGACGATCAGCTCCGGCTTGAGGAGCCGGGCGATCGCGTACCAGCCCAGGCGCTTGCCGAACGGCGGGCAGCGCTTGGTCCACAGCCACTTCCCGGCGGTCGCGTGATGCAGCCGCTCCGCCAACGCGGCGTCTCCCTGCCCCTCGCGGACCACGACTTCGACGTCGGCCGGGTCGCTGCTGGTCACCCCGGCCACCCACTGGACCAGCTCGTCCGGGTTGGCCAGCTCGTAGGTGAAGTTGGCCGACTCGGGGTCAAGCAGGACGAAGCGGCGGTTCGAGCGCAGCGAAGCCCCCACGCTCCGGATCGCCCTGGCCTTGCTGATCCAGCGCAGCCGCCGCACGTACCGGGGGTCCAAGCCGACTGCCTGGGCGGCGGCGCGGGCCCGGGGCTGCCACGACATCGACGCCAGTGTAGGCGAGCATTCCCTTGGACCGCGTACGCGTAAGCACGGATGCGGCGCTGGGGCTGTGCTTCGCCGCCGGCCTGGCGCTGTCCGCGTTCGTGGCCACGGGCGGGGTTGATCTCGGTCCTAACACCTGGGTCCGAGATCGTGCTCACGCTTGTGGGCGCCGGGCTCGCGGTTGCGGTGCTGCTGGTCGGTGCCCCGGGCCGGCCCTGGGGCGCGGTGACGCTGGCGCTGTTCGGGGCGCTGGCCGTGCTGACGGCCGTCTCGATCTCGTGGTCCGTCCAGCCGGCCACCTCCTGGACCGAGGCGGGACGGACGCTGGCGTATCTGGCGGCGTTCGGGGGCGCGCTGGCGCTGGCGCGGCTGCTCCCCGGCCGCTGGCCGGCACTGGTCGGCGCGATCGCGGTCGCCACCACGGTGGTCGCGGGTTACGCCCTGCTGGTCAAGGTGTTCCCGGCGACCCTGGACCCGGGGGAGACGTTCGGGCGCCTGCGGGCTCCGTTCGACTACTGGAATGCCACCGGTCTGATCGCGGCTCTGGGGCTACCCCCGTGCCTGTGGGCCGGAGCGCGCCGAGACCGTCGCCACGCGCTTCGGGCGGTCGCGGTTCCGGCCACCGCGGTCCTGATCACCGTGATCGTGCTGTCCTATTCCCGCGGCGCGGTGCTCGTGGCCGTGGTCGGAATCGTGTGCTGGTTCGCCATTACGCCCCTGCGGCTCCGGGCGGCGCTGGTGCTAGGGCTGGGCGCCGCGGGCGCGGCGATCGTCTCGGTGTACGCCATCGACACGCACGCTCTGACCGGTGACCTCGTCGCGTTGCCGGCGCGCACCACCGCCGGCCACGGGTTCGGCGCAGTACTGCTGGTGGTGCTGGGAGCGCTCGCGGCGGCTGGCTTCGCCGCGGCCTGGGCGATGGATCGGGTCAGGCTGTCGCGCTCGCTGCGCCATCGGATCGGGGTGGCCTTGGTGATCGCCGCATCGCTGATCCCGGTCGGCGGGATCGTCGCGCTGGCGGTTTCCTCGCGAGGGCTCACCGGCGAGATCTCCCATGTGTGGAACCAGCTGACCACCAGCACGCTCGTCAGCAACACACCCACGCGTCTGGTGCAGCTCGGCAACAGCCGAGGCCGCTACTGGAGCGAAGGCTGGAAGGTGGGCGAGCATTCACTGCTACACGGCGTCGGTGCGCTCGGCTACGGGACCGCGGTTACGCGCTACACCAACGACCCGCGGATCGTCGCCCACGCCCACTCTTACGTCGTCGAGACGTTTGCGGATTTTGGCTTGATCGGGGTGGCGCTGATGGTCGCGATGCTGGTGAGCTGGTCGCTGGCGGCTCGGCGCACACTCGCCCGCCCGGGCTCGCCCGGGCCGGCGTCTGACCAGGCCGCGCACACCGCCGAGCGGGCTGGCCTGCTCACCATGCTGGCCGTGGTGGTGATCTTCGGACTGCACTCGGCGATCGATTGGACCTGGTTCGTCCCGGGCACGGCGCTGCCGGCATTGGCCTGCGCCGGCTGGCTGGCTGGCCGCGGGCCCCTCGTGGCGCCGGTGGGGACGCGCCCGCGTTCGCGCCTGCTCCAGGCCCCGGGAACCGCGGCGGCTGTGATCGGGGTCGTGACTGTCGCGCTGCTCGCCGCCTGGGCGGTGTGGCAACCGCTGCGCTCGGCCGATGCCGACAGCGCCGCCTTAAGCGCCGTCGTCCGGGGAGATCTGACAGGCGCGATCGCCGACGCGCGGTCCGCAGCCAAGATCGATCCCGTGTCGGTTGACCCGCTGTTCGAGCTGGCGGCCATCTACACCGCTGCGGGCGATCCGACCACGGCACGCGAGCAGCTGGTCAAGGCGATCGGGCGCCAGCCTCAGAACGCCCAGACCTGGCTGACGCTGGGAGAGTTCGACCTCCGCTATCACCGCCCTGGCAGCGCCATCGTCTCGCTGGCCAAGGCCAAGGCGCTCGACCTCAGCTCGACGCAGGCAGAGCAGGACTTGGCCCAGGCCCACGCCGAGCTGGCCGGGTGACCCCGGTTCAGCCCGGTGAGCCGGTCAGCCCGGTTGACACCCCGGCGGGCGACTCGCGGGCCACCACCAGCGGCTCCCGGTCGACCAAGAACTCGGGTAGCCGTCCGTGTCCCTGGGCGGCGCACACGGCCGCCAGCAGCGTCTCGTACTGATCGGTGACCGCCTCCCACGAGTACTGCCGGGCACGCCGCCGCGCACGCGAGCGGTACTTCGCGACCAGCCGCGGCTGGTCGAGCAGCCGCTCTAGCTGCTTCGTGAGGTCGTCCACGCCGACCGAGCCAGAAAAATAGATCCCGGCGTCGCCCACCGTCTCGGTGTTGGGTTTGTGGTCGTTGACCAGCACGCAGTTGCCCGCGGCCATCGCCTCGAGAATCACCGGGTGGGTCCCGCCCGCCTCGGTGGGAGCGCAGAATGCGTACGCGTGGCTCTGGAGCTCCCAGTAGCCACGGCCGAACACGTACCCCGGGAACACCACCCGCGGACCGGCCTGGCGCCGCAGCGCTCGGATGTAGCCGCCGGCGTAGGGTGCCCCGCCCACGATCACCAGCTTCATGTCGCCGACCCGACGGCGAACGATCCGCGAGAACGCCTCGAGCAGCAGGTGCGGGTTGTTCTCGGGTTCGAGCCGTCCCACGAACAGGATGTAGTTGCGCGGTTCCAGTCCGAGCCGTTCCAGCATCTCGGTGCCGTCGAGGCCCGGATTTTCGACCCCGTATGGCACCACGCCGATTCGCCGTCCGTAGCGGGATTCGTAGATGTCGGCCACGGTATGGCTGTCGGTGATGGTGTGATCGGCCCAGCGCGGAGCGCTGCTCTCGGCGAAGCGCAGGTACGCCTTGGCGAACGCAGGCCACTTGCGACGGTCGGAGTCAAGCCCGTCGACGTTGATCACGGTCGGAATCGCCGCCCGTCGAGTGATCAGACACAGCGGCGAGTTGCCGGCGTTGAAGAACAGGGCGATGTCAGGTCGGGTGTGGCGCGCCGCGTGCACCGCGGAGCGCGCCGTGTGCACCAAGGTGTCCAGGTATTTGTTCTGCACCGTGCGGACGTGCACCAGCTGCGCGCCGCCACAGGTGGTGAGGCGTGGGTCCACCACATGCGGCCGGCAGTACACAACGACCTGGTGACCTCGCGCCGTCAGGCGTGAGGCGAGCTGTTCGGCGGCCGTCTCGACGCCGCTGTAGGACGCAGGGATACCGCGGGTGCCGAGGATCGCGATCTTCATCCTCCCTCAGGTCAGAGACTATGCGCCCGGGTGGACAAAGCGACAGAGCCGCCTCAAGAAAACCTCCGCACGCTGCGGCCCGCGCGTCGACGGTGTCTCACGCTCCTCAGCGGACCGCGCGCGCCAGCAGCAGGCGACGCAGCAGCAGCGGGCCCGCGGCGCTGCGCACCCGCACCTGCTCGAAGCCGAACTCGGCCAGCAACGTCGCCAGCGATGCGCGCGTGTACAGGTGCAGGTGATCACCGAGCGGCTCGGAGAACTGCTCGACCCCGCCGAACAGCACACGCAGCCGGCCGTGGGAGGGGGTCGTCAGCAGCACCCGGCCTCGGGGCTTCAGCACCCGCCTCAGCTCCGACAGCCATCGCGCCGTGTCGGCGACGTGCTCGATGACCTCACTGGCCCACACCAAGTCAAACGAGTGATCGTCGAATTCGAGTGGCCCATCGATCGGGGTAGGCCGGAAATCGAGCTCTGGGTGGCTGGCTCTGGCCCGCTCGAGCGCCGCCTCGGCCACATCGACACCGATCGCGTTGGCACCCAATCGTGACACCGCGGCGGTGAACTCGCCGCTCCCGCAGCCGAGATCGAGCACTCGGTCGCCGCTCCGCACCTCTCCGAGCAGGAAGGCGCGTCGCTGGGCGAACTCCGGTAATTCCAGGCGGTCGGGCAAGCGCTGCCACAGCGACTCGTAGTAATCCTGCATTCTGCGACGTTATCGGCCGCCGGTAGGCTGCATGTGAACGCGCACACAGTTAGAGTGCCGAGTCGGGACATACACCGGCGGTTACTCGCGATCGCTCCGGCCGCACCGGCCGGGGGGGCCCGAGACCAATCTGATGCGCCTACCCGGCCGGGGGCGCCACGGATGGCAAAGCTCGATCGGGCCGTGCGTAATTCTTGCCGCCGCCCCTGACTCGATGATTTACGTGCACACAGTGGAGGAGCTGATCGCTCTGTGAGGGCGGCGTTCGACAGCCGGCCGACGAAGGACCCGACCGGCGTCGGCCGGTACAGCCGTTGCCTGTTGGGAGCCATGCGCGGCAGTGAGCGCGGCGAGATCGTCGAGTCACGCGATCCCAGACGCTGCGACGTGTTCCACTCTCCATGGCTCGACGGCGCGCTATTGCACTCGCCGGTGCCGATGGTCGTCACGCTCCACGACCTCATACCGCTCAAGCGCCGGGGTGAGTACCTGCGCACCGGGCTGCGGTTCCGGCTTCGGTACCTGGCCGCCCAGCGGGCCGTTCGGCTGATCGTTCCCACTCATACCGTCGCCGACGACGCGATCAACGAGCTGGGGGTTCCGGCCGAGCGGATCGCGGTGATCGGTGAGGCCGCGGCGCCGTTGCTCGGGCCGCGCCCGCCGGCGGAGGTCGAAGCGGTGCGCAATCGTTACGAGCTTCCGGAGCGCTACCTCCTGTGGGTCGGGGAGATGCGTACGCCCGACCCGCGCAAGCGGGTGGCCGCACTAGCCCGGACTGCAACCCGCTCCATGCCGCTGGTGCTGGTCGGGCCGACGGCACACTGGGCCCGCGAGCTGTCTGGGGTCACGCTCACCGGACCGGTCAACGACGACGAGCTCGCCGCCATCTACACCGGCGCCCACGCGCTCGTGTTCCCGAGCGACGACGAAGGCTTCGGCCTGCCGCCCGTGGAGGCCCTGGCCTGCGGGACGCCGGTGGCGGCGTTCGACCTCCCGGCGCTCCGCGAAGTGCTGGACGGACGAGTCGAGCTCCGCGAGGTCGGCGACCTCGAGGGGCTGATCTTCGCCGCCGAGTCCGCGCGCCGCCCGGCGCCGCCGGCGCTCTCCTGGACGTGGGACAACGCCGCCGACGCGACCTGGGACGTTTACCAGGAAGCTGTCATGGCACCGCCGCGGTGGCGCGGCGCCCGGCGTCGGAAGCTTGCCGCCTAGGTGCCCCGATTCATAAATTGGATGCCAGTCGAGGGACCTCTGGCAGCGCCCCGTGGCGTCCTCGTCGCCTCGCGCAGCGCTGCTGCCTCGGGGACGGCCCGCTCGGCCTCCAGCCTCGCCAACGACCGGGCCGTCCCCGAGTCGTCCGGCTGGCTCCTGCGTCCTTCCGGGGCATCCGGCAGTGGCCCCTCCTGGTGGCGCCGAATTTCCGAATCGGGACACTAGCGTGAGTCGACCAGCAGTGTCACCGGGCCGTCATTGACGAGCTCGACAGCCATCATCGCTCCGAACGCGCCGCGGCGGGCGTCCAGTCGCCGGCAGAAACGGTCGTACAGCGGCTCGGCATGCTGCGGCCGCGCGGCCGCCACATAGCTCGGCCGATTGCCCTTCCGGGTGTCGGCGTAAAGCGTGAACTGGCTGACGCACAACAGCTCACGCTCGCCCAGCGGCTCGTTCATCCGACCATCGGCCCCGGGGAAGATCCGGAGCGCTCGCACCTTGTCTGCCAGCCAGTCCGCGTCTGTCTCCTGGTCATCGGTAGCAATTCCTAGCAGGACCAGCAGGCCCGGACCGATCGTGGCGATTGGCCGGCCGTCGACCGTGACCGATGCGCGGCTCACCCGCTGGACCAGAGCGCGCATGTTCACGCCTCGCGGAGCTCGGCCGCCGCCTGCTCCGGCGAGATGATGTTCAGGTGAATGCCCGCCCCCAGTTCGAGCCCGGCGAAATGGGTCAGCCGCGGGAGGATGTCGATCCGCCAGCAGAAGTACTCAGCCCCGCCCGGAGCCGTGCGCACCCACAGGTTCAGCGGAGGGTGGGACCCGAGCCGGCGGGCCAGGCGACCCAGCGCCTCGTGCAGCATCGCGGCGCCCACAGGACCGTCCTCCTCGAAGCGCATCCGGGGCGTCCGCGGCGCGATCAGCAGCTGAAACGGGACCCGCGCCCCGTATGGCGCGATCAGGACGGTCTCCTCGTCGATCGCCACGACTCGCTCCCGTTGGCGGACCTCCTCCTGCACCAGATCGGACAGCAGGTCGCCGCCCATCGTCCTGGTGGCATATGCGCCGAAGCGCTCCCGCTCCCGGGCCACGTCCGCGGGGACGAAGTCGAGCGCGTACAGCTGGGCGTGGGTGTGCGGAAGCGACGCCCCCGCCTCCCGGCGCTCATTGACGATGACGTGCACATAGGCAGCGTCCGGGTGCGCTCGCATCCGATCCCGCCAGGTGTCCATCGCCAGCTGCACTTCATCCGCGGTCAGTTGCGCCAGCGACACCACCGGCTTGGGCGAATTGATGATCACCTCGTGCGCGCCAACCGCCGGTCCGGCCCAGAACAGGTCCGAGTTCGCGTGTGGTTCGGGTGCCTGGCCGCCGTCGGCGCTCAGGGCCGGATACAGGTTCGGCACCACCCGCACGCTCCAGCCCGACGAGTCGGGTTCGCCGCCGCCCGGCCGCACCGCATACAGCTCGGGCGGCGTGCGGTCCTCATGGCCCTCCGCGAACGGATCGGTGTCCGGATCGATCTCCGGTGCCGGGGTCGCGCTCAGCTCGCCACCCGGTCGGCCGGCCCGCTCGCCGGCGACGATCGCTCGCCGTCCGCTCAGGGGGTCGATGCGAAGTTCAGGCATGGCCGGCGGGTGACCGAGCGAAGCAGCCCGTCATCCGGTCAGAGCTGCTTCTCCATCGCGAGGTGCTCGATCCCCGCCTCAGTGAACACGCGTCCCCGGGGCCGATATCCGGCGCGCTCGTACAGCTCCCGGGCATACGTCTGCGCGTGCAGCACGATCCTGCGCCCTCCGGCGGCCCGGGTCTCCGCGTCCGCTCGCTCCAAGAGCGCCGAGGCGATCCCGCGCCGGCGGGCCGAACGGCGCACGGCCAGCCGGCTGAACTGGGCGGTGCTACCGACGAGCAGCACCCGGCAGGTGCCGAGCAGCTGATCGGCCTCGACCGCAACCAGATGGATGCCCTCGTGATCGCGGCCGTCGAGCTCCTCGTGCTCCGGAACCCCCTGCTCGACGCAGAACACGTCGTAGCGCAACTCCAGCGCCTCGAGCATCTCGCTCTCTCCACGTACGCGACGGACCTCGTAGGTTGTGATTCCCGTCATGCCAGGGCGTAGCGGCGGATGTCCCGCTCGAGCGAGCCGGCGCTCAGATACGGTCCGGCGTGATCGAACACGATCTTGCCCTGACGGTCGAAGTAGACCGTCTGGGGGTAGTACGTCGCGGCCTGGATCGTGCGGGCGATGCTCTCCTGCGGGTCGACGTAGCTGGGATACGTGACCGGGAACCGCTGGAGAAACGCGGTCGCGGCGCCATTGTGGTCCTTTCCGTCGATGCCCACGAACGCCACGCGGCGGCCGAACACCACCGAGGCCTGCTGGTAGGCCGGAAACTCGCTTTGACAAGGGCCACACCAGGATGCCCACTTGTTGACCACGACCGGATAGCCACGGAGACCCGCCAGCAGCGACTTGAATGCCGACGGCCCTCCCGAGATCAACCGGTTGGCCTGGGCATGCAGGGCGGCCAGCGGTGGGGGCGAGCCCTTGAAGGCTGCCGCCACGGTGCCCGCGGAGGGGGCCGCGCTGTGAGTCGGCGAGGCGCCGCAACCGGCGAGTGTCACCACCGCCACGGCACCGACCACAAATGGGGTGCGTAAATGCACTGCGACAGCTTGCCACACAGCGCGTTCGACGCTCCCCGTTCTCGATCTGCTTAAATAGACGTTATCCTGAAGCTGGAGTCGGCGAGGGGGCATCGCTTCTGAGGGACCTCGCCGTGTTCGGCGTTTGCCGAGACCGCTGAGCCGCTACGACGTAGCGCCGCGGCTCGGCCCATCGAGACGCAATCTGTCCAATTCTTATGGGTGAGGCCCCCCTTTTCCCGAGTCCTGACGCGATCGCGCGTGCTGAGCTGTTCACGCGCGAGCGGTTCGTCTACGAGGGCGAAACACTTGAAGATGCGCTGGCCGCCGGCTCCGCCAGGCGCCGCGCACTGGACGCTGCGATCGCGGAGCTCGACGCTGGAGCGGCCCAGCCCTCGCTCGAATGGCGGCGGCAGTTCTCGCTGCTGCTCGGACTCGAACGGCTGCTGTCCGAGGACGAGCCGCACCTGATCGACGGCACCGTGCTCTCGGCCCATCAGGTGGATGCGCTTTCGGGCACCCTCACTGCGCTGCTGGCGGAGGCGCAGCGCAATGGCAATGGCAACCCCAACGGCAACAGCGCCGCCGAGCCGGCGCAACTCGCGTCGGCGGCAATCCCCGGCGAGGAGGACGCCGAGCTCGAGTTCGACGACGACGACGAGCCCGAGGACGACGAACCGCAGGACTGGCAGGATGAGGACGAGGACGAGAACGCGGACTTCGGCGAGCCGCCGGAGGATCCCAACGCCGATCGTCGCTTCTGGTTCGAGCACGCCACCGGCGCCGGCAAGACCGTGGCCGCGCTGGGCTTCGTCGAGGCATCGCGCACCGGCGGCATCCTGATCCTCACGCACCGGCGCAACCTGGTCGACCAGTTCCACGGCGAGCTCCGCGACCGGGGTTACCGAGATCGGATCTCGGGACCGCTGTTGAACGGCCACGACGCCGCCAACGGCCCGGTGACGGTCGAGACCTACCAGTGGTTCGTCCGCAACGCCGGGAAGATCTCGGACGCCTACACGATCGTGATCTGCGACGAGGCCCACACGGCACTCGGCGAGAAGACCTCCGCCTCGATCCGCAGCTGGTCCGGCCCGATCTTCATCGGCATGACCGCGACGGGCGCACTGATTGCCCGCCATGTCACCGACCTGTTCCCCACACAGACCTCGCGCTTCGATCTCGCTCAAGCCGCTCGACGAGGCGTGATCGCGCCGCTGCGATGCATCCGCATCCCCCCTGGACCCGGTGTGCGGACGATCGCCAAGGTGCCACTGCGGCGCGGCGAGGTGGACACCGAGTTCGACCAGGAGATGCTGGCCGAGCTGCTGGACCAGACGCCGTTCAACATGGCGATCGCCGATCTCTACAAGACACGCTTCAACGGCGTCCCGGGAGTGGTGTACGCCGCCGGTGTGCGCCACGCCTACAACGTGGCCCAGGCGTTCCGCGAGGTCGGCATCAAGGCCCAGGGGGTGTCGGGTGAGACTCCCAAGCGCCAGCTCGCGCGGATTCTGGCCGACTACGAGTCGGGCAAAATCGACGTGCTGGTCAACGCCCAGCTGCTGGCCGAGGGCTGGAACTCTCCGCGCGCGACGATCTGCATGCACCTGGCGCCCACCGCTTCCAAGCGCATCTACCAGCAGCGCGTCGGGCGCGTCACGCGCCGCCATCCGGGCAAGGAGGCGGGCATTGTGGTCGATTTCGTGCACCCGGCCACCAAGCACGACGACCCGGTGGTCACGCTGCACTCGCTGCTCGACCGCGACGTGTATCGCGGCGGGGCGATCGTGGTCGGACCGGTGCGCCGCGGCCGGGGCCGTCGGGTTCGCGTCGAGCGCCGGGTGCTTCCGGTGACGCCGGATCCGGAGCGGCGGGCCGAGGTGTTCGAGCGCGAGCTGTGGCGGATCGCGGTGGAGCATCTCGACTATGGCGAACAACACGTGTGGGCCGCCCTGGCCGGGGCGCGCGTGGCTCCCAACGGCTGGCGCCGCGCGAAGGCGATGCTGCATTTCGATCGGGGCGGTGAGCTCAAGCGCCGCTTCCTGCTTACCGCCGTGCAGCGCAACCGCAACTCGCAGCTGCGCCTGCGCGCGCTGCAGGAGATCGCCGCCTCCCGCGATGCAGAGGCCTTCGACACCGCGATCGACATCATGGCCGGCTGGCCCCGTGACGAGCGCCGCGAGGGCGTCAAGATCATGCTGCAGGCGCTGGCCGAGCGGCGCATCGGCCGCCGGGATCAGGCCAACGCCTGGATCTGGCGGATGGCGGAGTACACGCGCGAGGTCCATGAGGAGTACGCCGTGCAGCGCTGGCCCGAGACGAAGCGGCTGCTGGGGCTGCTGGTCAACTCGAGCGGTTCCGCCCATGCGCGCAACGCCCGCCGCCTGGTGCACGCGGCGCGCAAGGAGGATCGTCGGCTGTCGGCAGCGCTGCTCGCCGCCGCGCTTGCCCACACGCCGGAGGCGGAGGAGGCGCTGCGCGGAGCGCGCACCCGAATGGCCCGCAAGCCGGCCGCCCTGGCCCGGGAGCTGCTGCGAAACTTCCCCAAGGGAAGGCGAGGCAAGAACCGTCGGCGACGCAAGGCGGCCGCCTCCGACGGCCAGCCTGTGGCCGAGACCACAGCCGCGGGCGTGGTCGAGAACAGAGACGGCAGCGCAGACGCCGTCGCGGCCGAGAGCAGCGAAGCAGTCAATCCCGACCTTGACCGCGCTGTCGAGGATGACGACGACGGGCGCCCCAAGGCCGATGACGACGATGCCGATTCGGGTGCGCGCGACGAGGATCCCGCCGCCGAACCGGAAGAGGATTTCCCGGCGCCCGACGCGCGCGACGCCGAAGCGGCGGCCTGACCTGGCGCTCGTTTACCGGCGCGGGCTGACGCCGGTCAGGTGCACCTCGCCGGACTCGAGCGTGACGTGACCCTGGTCTGTGGCTACCACAAGTCGGCCATCCCCGTCGATGCCGGCCGCCTCACCCTCGCCGCCCTGCCAGCGCACCCGGTGCCCGGCCAGCGCGTCGCGTGCCCGGACGCCGTCCAGGATCGCCGAAGCATCGAGGGCGAGCCACGCCTCCAGCGACTCAAGTAGGCGCTGGAGCGTCGGCTCGATCGCGTCGCGATCCAGCCCCAGCGTGCCGGCCACGTCGCGCAGCTCGGCGGGAAACTCGTTTGCCGCCAGCGCCACGTTCACGCCGATCCCAACCACGGACCAGCCCTCTTGTGGCCGGCCCTCGACCAGGATGCCGGCCACCTTGCGGCCGCCCACCAAGACGTCGTTCGGCCACTTCAGGCTGGCTTCTGGCCCGGCCACCTCGGCGGTGGCGCCGCCGGCCGCCAGCGGCAGCAGCCGCGGCGGATCGCGGATTACCACGGAGCAGAGCAGCGCTCGCCCCGCGGGTGCCACCCAGGTGCGGCCTTGGCGGCCTCGGCCCGCCGATTGCTCGGCGGCGGTCACAAGCGTGCCATGCGGTGCCCCGCGGCCGGCCAGATCCCGCGCGCGGGCGTTGGTCGAGTCGGTCAGCCGAAAGTTGACTCGCGGATGGCCGAGCGTCACTTGGAGCTGATCCGCAGCTCGTCGTCGACGGCCACACCGAGGCGGGATGCGGCACTGCCGCGGCTGACCGCCACGGCGAGCTTGCGGTATGCGTCCTCGTATACCAGCAGCTCATCGAGGTCCACCTCGGCGAACGTGCGGGCATAGTGGGCTTCGTGCTCGTCGCGGCCCGGGACCTCGAGCTTCACCCGGTGTCCGAGCCTGAGACCGGAGTCGGCCAGATCGTCGTGGCTGACGTTCAGCTGCACGTTCCCGAACCGGTCGATGTACATCGCGTGAGCGATCAACGTGCCCTGCTCGCGGCGAGGCCGCGGGAGCTCGAGCCTCACCAGCTGCTCCGGATCGCACGGCTCGCCGGCCTCGGCCAGCGGCGCGCCCGCGGAGATCTGAGCTGCGACCGGGGCGAAGATGTCGCGTCCGTGGAACGTGGCCGACACTGGCTTCAGCCTGAATTGGGACGTGGTGATCTCCACCGCCTCGATGCTGCCGCCACAGGCGCCCGCCGCCGGAGACAGCAATCCGTTGTCCGGTCCAATCAGGATGCGGTCGTCGGCCAAGCGCAATGCCACCGCGCGTCGTTCGGCGCCGACATCCGGGTCCACCACCGCAACGTGCACCCCGACCGGCATGTACGGCAGGGCCCCACTCAACACCAGCGCCCCGGCTCGGATGTCATGCCGAGCGATGCCGTGGGTGATGTCGATCACCCGCGCCTCGGGACAGATGGTGGCGAACACGCCGTGACAGATCCCGACGAAGTCGTCCTCCAGGCCGTAGTCGGACAGAAACGTGATCACCGGTGCCCGCATCGAAAACCGACACTGACCTTAGTGGGTCGGACGCCTTGACACTGGAGTGGCCTATGCGTAGCGTCGGCCCGCCAGCCAGCGAGGCCGCACGCCCCATGCAGATCGGTAAACCGGGGACTCCTGTCAGCCAAATCAGCCAGGCATATCCCGACCGTGTGGAGGTGCGCGGACGCGACTTGTGCGGCGAGCTGATGGGGGAGCTGAGCTTCACCGAGTACGTCTACCTGCTGCTCACCGGGACCGAACCGACTGATGACCAACGTTTCTTTCTCGATCTGCTGCTGATTGCCATCGCCGAGCACGGCATGATGCCGACCAACATCGCGGCGCGGATGACGCTGAGCGCAGATCCGGACTCGCTACAGGGGGCCGTGGCCGCCGGAATCCTGGGGTGCGGCCCAGTGATCCTCGGCACCGCCGACTCGTGCGCCCGCCTGCTGGCCCGGGCGCGGTCGCGGGTCGACGCGGGCTCGGCACCCACAGACGTGGCGCATGACATCGCTCAGCGGTACAAGGAAGAGGGCGAGAAGCTGCCCGGCTTTGGCCATCCCGTCCACCGACCCGTGGATCCTCGGGCGCAGCGCATCCTCGAGCTGTCCGACGAGCGGGGCGTGAGCGGCCCTCACGTGCAACTCGCGCGCTGCCTGCGCGACTGCGCAGCCGAGACCTGGGAGCAGCCGCTGACGATGAACGTGTCGCTGCCGATCGCTGCCGTGATGCTCGACCTCGAGTTTCCGGTCGCGGCCGTCAAGGCCGTCCCGATCCTGGCCCGCACGGCTGGATTGCTCGCCCACCTGGTCGAGGAACAGCAGCAACCGCTCGGCTTCTTGATGGCGTCACGAGCGGAAGACGCGATCGAGTATCGGCCTCAGACCGAATGATGAGTCAACGACTGATTGCGCCGAGCGCATCGGACACCAGCGCGTCGATCAACCCGTCGATGTCGTGCCGGGTGGCCTCGACGTGCGGCTCGCGGCCGCGTTCTCGCAGCGCGGCGCTGGTCACAGGGCCGATGCTGACCAGCCGCGTCTCCCCGCCCACCCGCTCGCCGACGGCCTCGAAGAAGAACCGCACGGTGGACGACGACGTGAACGTCACGTAGTCGGCGTCCTCCACCGCGGCCCGCTGTGCCTCGCTCAGCGCCTCGGCGACCGTCTCGTACAGCGCGACGACGTCGACCGTGGCGCCGCGGGCGCGCAGCGCCTCTGGCAGCACATCGCGGGCCTCGCTCGCGCGCGCGATCAACGCCCGCTTGATCGGCACCTCGGCCAATGCCGCCACCAGACCCTCGGCCACGAATCGCTCGGGCACGACGTCCGCGCTGATTCCATGTCGCTCCAGCGCCCGGGCGGTGCCCGGACCGATGGCGGCCACCAGTGCGCCGGCCAGCGCCCGGGCATCGGACCCCCGCGCCTGGAGCTGCTCGAACAGCAGCTCGACGCCGTTGGCGCTGGTGAGACAGACGAGGTCATAGTGCCCGAGCTCCGGCAGCGTGCGCTCCAGCGGCACGATCTTGATCGCGGGCGCCTCGACGACGCGCGCGCCCAGCGACGCGATCCGGGCCGCCAGCTCACTCGCCTGGGCCCGCGCGCGGGTGACGGCCACCTTCAGGCCGGCCAGTGGCGGCCGCCGGAACCAAGCCAGGCGATCGTGCAGCGCCGCCACCGAGCCGAGCACGGCGATCGCCGGCGCCCTGATCTCCTCCTGGGCGGCCCGCGACGCGATCGTGGATAGCGTCGCGACAAGGCTGCGTTGCTCCGCAAACGTGCCGCGCTCGATGACCGCCGCCGGCTCGTCCGGGGCCCGGCCCGCCGCGATCAACCGGGCGGCGATCGCCTGGAGCTGCCGCATCCCCATGTACACCACGAGCGTGCCCGGAAACGCCGCCAGCGCCTCCCAGTCGAGGGCGGATTCCGGCTTGGCCGGATCCTCGTGACCGGTGACGAACGCCACCGCACTGGCCAGATCGCGATGGGTCACGGGGATGCCCGCGTACGCCGGAGCCGCCACGCCCGCCGTCACACCCGGAACCACCTCGAACGAGATCCCGGCGGCGGCCAGCGCCTCGGCCTCCTCGCCGCCGCGTCCGAACACGAATGGGTCCCCGCCCTTGAGCCGGACCACCATCCGCCCGGCGCCGCCGTGCTCCACCAACAGACGCTCGATGTCGGACTGGTCCGCCGAGGGACCTCCGCCCTCCTTGCCGACATACACCAGCTCGGCGTCGGGGCGGGCTTGGCTCAATGCGGTCGCCGGTATCAGCCGGTCGTACACGACCACGTCCGCCGCCGCGATCAGCTCCAGCGCTCGTACCGACAGCAGGCCCGGATCGCCCGGACCGGCGCCGACCAGGAACACGGTCATGGGCCGGTCGGCTCCGCCCGTCGCAGCAGCTCACCCACCCCGACCGCCAGCATCCGCTCGGCCACCGCCGTGCCGATCCCAGCCGGCGGCGCGGCGAGTCGATCGCTGACCCACTCCGAGCCGTCCGGCAGACCCACCCATGCGTCCAGCTCGAGGTTGCCGTCTGCCAGGCGGCGTGCGTGCGCACCGACGGGCGTGTTGCACGACGCCCCGAGCCGCCGGGTGAGCTCGCGCTCGGCCGAGACGCAGGCGGTGGCATCGGGGTCGCCGAGCCGAGCCAGCCGCTCCGATCCCGGCATGCCCGGGCGGGTTTGCAGCGCCAGCGCCCCCTGGCCCGCAGCCGGAACCAGCTGATCCAGCACACCCCCGGCTTCGACGGCGCGCTCCAGACGCCTGAGTCCGGCCAGCGCCAGCACCAGCGCATCGCACTGGCCCTCGGCCAGCTTGCGCAGTCTGGTGTCGACGTTTCCGCGGATCGCGACGATATCCAGATCGTCACGCAATGCTCTGATCTGCGCAGCGCGGCGCAGGCTGCTGGTCCCGACGCGCGCACCGGGTTGCAGCTGCCCGAGCGACGAAGCTCCGCAGATCGCGTCGCGCGGGTCCTCGCGCTGCGGAATCGCGATCAGCTCGAGTCCGGCGGCGGGCTCGGCGGGTACGTCCTTGGCCGAGTGCACGGCGACGTCTATCTCCTCAGCCAGCAGCGCCTGCTCGAGCTCGGACACCCACCTGGCCTTGTCGCCGACTGGGCCATCCCGGTCCCCGGTGGTGTTGATGGTCACGAGCTCGGAGTCCGCACCCAGCCTGTGCGCGACCCACGCCGCCTGCGCGAGCGCCAGCGCGCTCCCGCGCGTACCGATCCGCATCAGCGACGACGGCGCTCAGAGATCACTCGGACTTCGGCGAGGGGCTCCTGTGGCTCCTCGATGTCGGCGCCCGCGTCTTCGGCCGTGAGGCCGAACAGATCCCGCACCAGCGCCATCCGGGCGTGCACCCGATCGTCGCGGAGCTCTTTCATCCGCACGGTCGGCTCGTGCAGCAGGCGGTTGACCAGCGCTCGGGCCAGAGCGTCGACGCGCTCGAGGTCACGAGCGGACGCCGAGTCCCACTTGCCGGCGTTCTCCCTCACCACCTGCTCTGCGATCTCGGTGGCCCGAGCCCGGAGCGCGGCGATCGTCGGCAGCACCTCCAGCGAACCGAGCCAAGCCGCGAACTGCTGAATCTCTTCCTCGATGATCCCCTCGGCCCTGCGCGCCTCCGTCTGTCGCACCTTGCGGTTGCGCGCGATCACGGCCTGCAGGTCGTCTATGTCGTACAGCGAGATGCCATCGATCTCCGCGCAGGCGGCGTCGATGTCGCGGGGCACCGCCAGGTCGATGAGCAGCATCGGCTTGTGTTCGCGCGCGTCCATCACTTCGGCCAGCTCCCGTGCCTCGAGCAGCAGATGCGGCGAGGCGGTGGCGGCGACGACGATGTCGGCCTGCTCAAGCGCGCTCGGGAGCTGATCGAAGCTGACGCTCTGGCCCCCGTAGCGCCTCGCGAGGCTGATCGCGCGATCCCGGCGCCGGTTGGCGACGAACACCGTGCGGCCACCGCTGTCGGCGAGCGCGCGCGCGGTCAGCTCGCTGGTCTCGCCGGTGCCGATGATGATCACCTCGCGCCCGGTGAGCGCCCCGAGCAGCTCGCGAGCCAGTGCGACCGCAACGCCCGGCAGGCTCAGCTGACGTTCCCCGATCGCCGTCTCGCTGCGCACTCGCTTGCCGGTGGCCAGTGCGGCCTTGAACAGGCGATTGGTCAGCGGCCCGACCATCTCCTGGGCCAGGGCTGCGTCGTAGGCGCGCTTGACCTGTCCCTGGATCTCGGCCTCGCCAACAATCATCGACTCCAACCCGGCCGCCACCCGGTACAGGTGCCGGGCGGCATCGCAGTTGCGATGTGAGTAGATCGCTGAGGCGAGCTCCGTGGGCCGGATGCCGGCCTGACTCGCCAGCATCGCCAGCACGGTGCTCTCACTCTCGACCGGATCACCCACCACCAGATACAGCTCGGTCCGGTTGCAGGTGGAGATCGCCACCGCCTCGTGGATGTCAGCCGCCCCACGCAGATCCCGGAGGAACTCGGTGGCCCGGGCCTCGGGCAGCGCCAGGCGCTCGCGCACCTCCACTGGAGCGGTCTTGTGCGACACGCCGATGGCCAGCAGCTCGCTCATCCGACCGGCTCCGGTTCACGCTCGCGCTGCTCGGCGGCATCATCCGGCGCCTGCGCCTGGCGTCTGAGCTCAGCCAGCTCGCGCTCGGTCCGCGCCAGGCGCCGGGCCATGATCGCCACGTAGATGAGAATCAGCGCCAGGAACACGATGTAGGCGCCCGCGACATACTTTCCGGCGCTGTGCAGCGGGAGCGCAGGGGCGGCGAGCACGGTCATGACGGCGCCGCGCTCCTGCCCAGCGGCCGGACCGCGTCTTCCCCGAGCAACGACCGGCGCAGCCTGCGGATCTGCATCCGGGCATTCTTGGCCGCCATCTCGTAGCGCCACAGTGTCACGAACAGCAACGCGATTCCGGCCAGTGACACGAGAAACGTGAGTCGCATCGACCCTGGAAGGTTGCCGCCGGACAGCGTCAGCACGCGCGGGTGCACGAAATTCTGCGCCAGCCGCACGGCGATGAAGTTCATCGGCACGAACGCTCCCGCCACGATCGCAAACACGCTGGCATACCGCGCCTGGCGCTCGGGGTCCTCGATCGAGAACCGGAGCGGCTGGTAGGTGGCGTACATCAGCACCACGATCAGGTAGGAGACCAGCGTCGGCTCGCTCCACACCCACCAGTGTCCCCACGACGCCTTGGCCCAGATCGAGCCGGTCAGCAGGCCCCCGACCGCGAAGATCAGCGACATGTGAATGGCGACATACGATCGCATGTCCCAGCGGCGATCACCCGTCCGTAAGTGGGCTATCGCGAACAGGCCGCCCGCGATGAAGCCGCATAGCGACACAATCGCCAGCGGCACGTGGATGTAGAAGATTTTCTGGATGAACCCCTGATCCGCGTCCAGCGGGGCGTAGAAGAACACAAGCCCGAGCGCGACCGTGATCGTGAGGGCTGTGGCGAGGGCGAGGCCGCGGAGGCCCGGGCCGTGGGTCGACTGCACTTATTCCTCCAGCAGGAAGTCGAACACCGCGTATGCGAGCAGTGCGAACACCAGATCATAAAGAGCCAGGATTGCCATCCACTTACCAGGGGGCGATCCCGACGTGTGCGCGCTTAGCAGCGGCCCGGTCGCGCGCGCGGTCCCGATCAGGGCCGGAATCAGCAGCGGCAGGCCGATGATCGGCCCGATCAGGTCGCGCGCACGGGTGTGGACGGCGATCGCGGACACGAGCGTCCCAATCACAGCCAGCGCGATGTTGGCCAGCGCCAGGACCGCGATCAGGCCGAGCAGCGTTGGACCCAGCGAGGGGCCCAGTAGCAGCAGCCCGAAGGCCGGGACCGCGATCACCTCCAGCACGCTGAGGAACACGAACAACCCAACCGCCTTGGCCAGCAGCAGCGCCGTGCGGTCGACCGGGGCGAGGAGGAAGGCGTCGAATCCTCCCTGCTCCCGTTCGGCTACGAACAGCCGGTTCACGCCGAGCATCGCGGCGAACAGGAGGGTCGCAGTGAGCACGCCCGCCGCCAGCTGACCCTCGATGCTGGCCCGGTTCAGCCCGAAGTGGAAGATCACGAACGTGGCGAACGAGAACAGCACCATCGCCGGGAGCGTCTCGAACGTGCGCAGCTCGAGCAGCAGGTCCTTGCGCAGCACGGTGAGCGCGGTCCTCATGCGTACACGGACCTCGTCTCGAGCTTGTCCGGATCGCCCACGAACCTCGCTCGCCCATCCTTCAGCGCCAGCACCACATCGGCCTCCTTGAGCGCGGCCTCCGGATCGTGGCTGGTGAGCACGCGAGTGCAGCCGGCCGCGCGCCCGATCAACGGCTCGATCAGCTCGGCGGCCGCCGGATCGAGATTCGCCCGGGGCTCGTCCAGCAGCAGCAGCTTCGGTCGATGCAGCACCGCCCGGCAGACGGCGAGTCGCTGCACCATGCCCCGGGACAGCAGGCGCACCGGGTCATCGGCGCGATGCTCCATCCCCACCGCCGCCAGCACCTGCTCGACGCGCCCGGGCTCGAGCCGCCGCAACCGGGCGTGGTAGCGCAGGTTCTCCCGCCCGGTCAGATCGTCGTACAGCAGCGGCTCGTGGGCCAGGAAGCCGAGGTGCTCACGGATCGCGAACGCCCGTCTTGGGATCGGCTCGCCGAGCACGGTCAGCTCACCGGCGTGGGGCCGCAGCAGCGTGGCGAGGATGCGCAGCAGCGTCGACTTCCCGGCGCCGTTGCGACCCAGCACCGCCAGCGTCGCGCCGGCCGGCACACGAACCGACACGTCTCGCAGCGCCGTCCGCTCGCCGAAATGGCGACTCAGCCCGCGCAGCTCAATGGCCGCTGGGTCGTCCACCTTCGCGCTGCAATGTCGCGACGACGTGCTCGAGCGTCGGCGCGATCACCGGGAACAGCTCCCGGATCGCCTTCGGATTGCCGGGGAAGTTGACGATCAACGTGCGGGCGGCGATGCCCGACACCCCCCGGGTGAGGATGCCCAGCGGCGTGTGCCTCAGCGACTCGGCCCGCATCGCCTCGGCAAAGCCGGGCGCGTCCCGGTCGATCACGTTCCTGGTCGCCTCCGGCGTCAGATCGTCGGGCGTCAGACCCGTGCCACCGGTGGTGAAGACCAACGGGATGTCGGCACCGATGTGCTTGCGCAGCGCCGCCTCGATCGCGTCCCGTTCATCGGTCAGCACCTCGCGGGCGACCACCTCGGCGCCGGCCGCCTCGGTCAGCTCGGCCAGGATCGTCCCCGAGACGTCCTCGCCCAGCCCGGCCGCCAAGGACGTCGAGATCGTGAGAATCGCGGCTCGCATCCGGGCGCGAGCTTACGGGACCGATCGCTGCACTACTCAGCCGGCCGGCGCCACTCGCCTGAGCGCCCACCCGACTTCTCCAGCAGCACCACGGACGCGATCTCGGCCCCGCGCTCGATTCCCTTGACCATGTCGTAGACGGTCAGAGCGGCCACCGCGGCGGCCGTGAGCGCCTCCATCTCGACTCCGGTGGGGCCCGTGGTCCGGGCCTCGGCGATCAGCTCGATCTGGCCCGCGGCCGGATCGACGGAGCCCTCGACCCCGAGGAACGACAGCCCCAGTGGATGACACAGCGGGATCAGCTCCGCGGTCCGCTTCCCGGCCTGGATGCCGGCGATCCGCGCCACCCCCAGCACGTCGCCCTTCGGGGCGTCGCCCGCCTGCACAGCCACCGCCGTGGCCGGTGACACCCTGACCACCGCCCGCGCCACGGCCCGGCGCTCCGTGACCCGCTTGCCGCTCACGTCGACCATGCGCGCGCGGCCGGCGGCGTCGAGGTGCGGAAGTTCGGGGTCCGCGTTCACGCCGGTGCGTGCGTGCGCTGCGCCGCCGCGATCAGATCGCGGACCGCATCGACGTCGCCGGCCCGCAGCAGCTCGATCGGATCCGGCTGCCCGTTGACGATCGACTCGAAGAACTCCTTGCGGTCCTGGTAGGTGGCGAGCGTGGCCTTGGCCCAACCTCGGGCGTCGTTGAGCAGGACCGCCAGGAGCGCATACGGCTCTCCGAACAGCTCGGCAATCTCTCGCTTCATCCGCTTGGCCAGCGCGGGCGATGCACCGGCCGTCGAGATCGCGACCGCCAGCGGACCGGTGCGGACGATCGCCGGCAGGATGAAGTTGCACAGCGGCGGCACGTCCACGACGTTGACCAGCATCGCGCGTTGCTCGGCATCCTCGAACACGCGAATGTTGACCTCGGTATTGCTGGTGGCGGCGATCGCAATCAGGCAGCCGTCGAGATCCTCGGGGCGGTACTGGCGCCGCTCCCAGCGAATCGAGCCTTCGAGCGCCAGCTGGACGAGCTCTGGCCGCGCCTCGGGGGCCACGACCGTGACGTCGCCGTCGCACGCCAGCAGTCCCTCGACCTTCTCCAGCCCAACCTGTCCCCCACCGACCACCAGGCACCGCCGCCCCTTGAGCCGCAGGCAGGCGATGTAGAAAGGTGTCTCGAGCATGTCCCGGACGCAGGACTGATCGCAGATTCCCTTGCGTAGCTGGCAGACGCATTCCTTGCCGGCGTAGGCCTGAGCGGGCATGTTCTAAGGGTACGACAGCGCTGGTCGAGGTCTAATGCTTGACCGCGTCGCGCGCCAGCCGGGCCCCGAGCTTCAGCAGCGGCCGCGCCCCGTCCCGTAACGCTCCGGCGCGAATCGAAGGCCGCCCGTAGACGATCGTGGTGGCCTGGGCCAGGGCCCGACCGAGTGTCTCGTCGTAGGGATGCCACCACGGGTTTCGCATTCTCGAGGGCTCCCACACCCGGAGCTTGATGTTCACGCACTCGTACAACCCGAACTTCGAGTGCGTCCGTCCCAGCCCGGATTCCTTCACCCCTCCCCACGAGCACTGACACGCGCCGTGGCTGAACATGTGGTCGTTGATCCACACCATCCCGGCCTCGAGCTCGCGGGCGAACCGCTCGCCCTTGGCCCGGTCACAGGTCCACACCGATGCCCCGAGCCCGAACTTGCAGTCATTGGCCAGCGCCACGGCCTCGTCCTCGGAGTCGACCACCATGATCGGCAGCACCGGGCCGAAGATCTCCTCACGCATGATGCGCATGTCGTGCCTGACATCGGTGAGGACCGTGGGCGCGTAGAACGATCCTTGCTCCAGGCCCTGGGGTGATTCGGCCGGGCCGCCGCAGCGCAGCGTCGCGCCCGTGGCCAGCGCACCGTCGACCAGCTCCCGGACCAGCTCGTGCTGCTCCTGGGAGACCATCGGCCCGATCTCCGTGTCCCAGCGCAGTGGGTCGCCAATGCGGAGGGTCTGGGCGCCCGCCACCACGCCAGAGATGAACCGGTCTGCCACCTCCCGCAGGACGTAGACCCGCTCGATCCCGGAGCACGTCTGACCTGCGTTGGCAAAGCCGCCCCACAGCGCGCCCGACACAGCGTGCTCGAGGCTGGCGTCGGGCAGGACGATCATCGGATCCTTGCCCCCGAGCTCCAGGACCGAGCCCTTGAGGCGTCGCGCACACTCCTCGCCGACACTGCGGCCGGCCTGCACCGAGCCGGTGAAAAAGATCTTGGCCGCGCGCGAGCGCACCAGGGCCTCCCCGGTGCCGGGACCATGGATCACGCGCACCAATCCCTCAGGCAGTCCGGCTCGCTCGAACACCCTGCCGATCCGCTCGCCGATCAGTGGCGTCAGCGACGCCGGCTTGAGCACGACCCCGTTGCCGGCCATCAGCGCCAGCGCCACCTCTCCGAACGGGATGCTCCAGGGATAGTTCCAGGGCGAGATGACGCCAATCACGCCCAGCGGCTCGAACGTGAACGCCGAGCTCTTGGTCTTCAGGAACAGCTGCGGCATCGCGATCTTCTCGTCGGCCAGAATCTCGAGGCCCGCGCCGGCGATCCAATGCAGCGCGTCGATGGTGGGCAACAGCTCCATCGTGAACGCCTCGTTGCGGGGCTTTCCCTGTTCGGTGACGATCAGGTCGCGGATCTGGTCACCCTCGTCGATCAGGACCTGCGCGGCCCGCTCCAGATAGCGAGCGCGGTCACGGAGGGTCAGCTGAGCCCAGAACGGCTGCACGCTCGCGACGGCGTCCACGATCGCCTGCACACCGTCGGGAGCTGTGACCGGCACCGACCCCAGCCGCTCTCCGGTGGCGGGGTTGAAGGACTCGAGTTGCGCCGAAGCGATGACTGCCTCCACCGGGCCAGCGTACTGGCTCAGGCTCAGACGCCAGCGATTGTCTCCGAGGCGGACCGTCGCGGATGCTTCGTCCTCGGACCCTCGAATGAGCGCCGCCGCCGCCAGAGGAGCTACGCCGCCGGCCGGCTGGCAATCGCAGCCGCCCGGCTGAGGACCGCGGACGCGAGCAGATCGTCGAGCCCGTCGGTGAGTGCCTCGTCGACGACCAGCAGATCGGGCTCGGACCCGCCAACGTCAATCGCTCCGATCCCAACCACAGTTTCGCTCGAGCCAATCAGCGTCGTGGCGCAGATTGCCACCCGCCGGCGCGGATCGAAGGCGGCGATCCGGGCCGCCTCGAGCTCAGCCGGATCCCTCCCCTGCACGCGCAGGAACTCGCTGATCGACCTGAGATCGCGCATCTGGGCCAGGCGCAGCCGCACCCGCGGCCCGCGTGGCAAGGAATGAAGATGCGCCCCGATGAAACCCGGTCTCGAAGCCACTTCCTACAGAGTAGTAGCTTCAATGCCGCCTACGTAAAGGTCTTGTTAGCGCTAACGAAGAGCGCAAGGTTTGCGGCGGTTTGCGGGGTTGAGGCTCACCGAAAATGCAGAATCGTCGTGGCTTCAGGTGACTGTCGGGCCGGGCGGCTTTCGGGGGGCCGCCGTTCGGGGCGTCGCGTTCGGGGGCGGCCGTTCGGGGGCGCCGTTCGGGGGCGCCGTTCGGGGGGCGCCGTGGGGGCGGAGTCGTGCGCACCGGGTCGCGGCCCGCCGTCGGGCGGCGGCCCCGTGATCCGCACCGGTCGCGGCCCCTCCCCGGGAAGGCTGACCGATAAGTGTGAATAGTTCATACATATCGGCAGCCTCCCAAAACCCGACCGCCCGAAAACCCAACCGCCCCAAAACCCCACCGCCTCGAAAACCCCACCGCCTCAAAAAAGCCCCCAAAGCCCCCCACCTCCCGAGCCCTCTACGCCCTCCCTCGCGCCCTCCTGATCTCGTCGAGCCGCTCGCGCAGCCGCGCCTCGGCTTCGTCGGGCTCATAGAACCGGACGCCGATCGCCGGGTCCGGCAGCAGCTCCTGGGGCGACAGGTGCCCGGGCCGGCGGTGCGGGTTGTCGTACTCCCCATCGCTGCGGGTGGAGGACCGCAGATGCGCCGGCGGCAACTCGGCTCCCCGCTCGCGCACCCACTCGCGTGCGGCGAACACCGCACGCTTGACGGCGTCTGATTTGGGCGCCAGCGACAGGTAGATGGCAGCCTGAGCCAGCGCGAACTGGCATTCCGGCAGCCCGACGTGCTCGACCGCCTGGGCGGCCGCGGTGGCCACCACAAGCGCCTCCGGGTCGGCGTTGCCGATGTCCTCGGAAGCCAGAACCACCATCCGGCGCACGATGAAGCGAGGGTCCTCGCCTCCCTCGAGCATCACCGCCAAGTAGTACAGCGAGGCGTCGGGGTCCGATCCCCGCGTGGCCTTGATCCAGGCCGAGATCGTGTCGTAGTGACGGTCGGCCTGGCGGTCGTAGAGCAGCGCGCGGCGCTGAAGCGCGTCCTCGGCATGCCCGAGCGTCACCGGCTCGCCCGAGGACGCGGCGGCCTCGCACGCAAGCTCCAGGCCGTTCAGCGCGCCACGGGCGTCGCCGCCGGCGCGCTGAGCCAGGAACTCCAGCGCCTCCGGCTCGACCACACGATCCGGGCCGCATTCGCCTCGTTGCAGGGCGCGGTCCAGCAGCTTGCGCACCTCCGCCGGCGTCAGCGCGTCGAGCTCGTACACGTGGCTGCGCGAGATCAGGGCCGAGTTGACCTCGAAGTAGGGGTTTTCGGTGGTCGCCCCGATCAGCGTCACGAGCCCGTCCTCGACGGCGGGCAGCAGCGCGTCCTGTTGGGCCTTGTTGAAGCGATGGATCTCGTCGAGGAAGAAGATCGTCTTCGTGCCGGTGCCGCGGAGCCGCTCTCGGGCACGCTGGACCACGGCGCGCACCTCGGCCCGTCCGGCCTGCACCGCGCTCTCTTCCTCGAACGCGGCGCCCGAGGCCTCGGCGATGATCCTGCGCCAGCGTCGTCTTGCCGCTGCCGGGCGGGCCGTGGAGGATCATCGAGTGCGGGCGGCCGTCCTCGATCGCGCCTCGCAGCGCGGAGCCGGGCGCCAGCAGTCGCGCTTGGCCCACGAACTCGTCGAGGCTGCGCGGACGCATGCGAGTGGCCAGCGGCGCGTCTGCCAGCGGCGCGCCGGCTGACGTCGCAGCGGGGTCATCGCTCCCGAACAGTCGCTCCATGGAGACAAGTATGCGCGCTTTGCTCGCCGCCCCACCGTCGAGAAACGCACCCCCCACCGGGCCCCGCCCGGCCTCACCGCCCCACGATCGCGCGAGCTGACTCGTGCAGCAGGCCGTTGGTGGCCAGCGCGTCGCCGCCATCCGCCGTGCGCACCCCGGCCAGGTCGGTGAACCGTCCGCCCGCTTCCTCGACGATCACCAGCGGCGCGGCCAGGTCCCAGAGGGACACGATCGGCTCGCACACGATGTCGGCGGCTCCCTCGGCCAACAGCATGTATGCCCAGAAATCGCCGAACCCGCGCGAGCGCCAGCACCTGCGCGCCAGGTCCAGCAGCGCGTCGAGCGAACCATGCTCGTCCCAGTCCTCGAGCCCCGGGTAACACAGCTGCGCGTCGCCCAGCTCGCGGACGGCCGAGACCGAGATCGAATGCGGCGACCCGGGCAGCTGGTCGTCGACGTAGGCGCCGTCCGTGCGGCCCGCCCACCAGCGGCGCCCGAGGGCCGGAGCGGACACCACGCCCAGGACCAGCTCTTCCTCCTCCTCGAGGGCCAGCAGCGTCGCCCACACCGGGATCCCGCGCACGTAGTTCTTGGTGCCGTCGATCGGGTCGATGATCCAGCGCCGGGACCCGCGCGGAGCGGTCGAGGCCCCGAACTCCTCGCCCACCACCGAGTCCGCGGGGAAAGCGTCCGCCAAGCGGTCCCGCAGGGCTCGCTCGACCGCCGTGTCGGCCTCCGTGACCGGGGTCATGTCCGGCTTGGTCTCGACCCTCAGATCCGCCGCGCGATAGCGCTCGAGCGTGATCGCATCGGCTACATCGGCCAGCTGCAGCGCCAGGTCGATCTCGTCTTGCACGGCGAGTCATCCTAGAGACAGCTAGATTGCGGAGCGATGACGGCTGACCTTCAGGCCGAGACGACCACCGTCCTACAGCGGCTGGTGCGCTTCAACACGGTCAATCCGCCCGGGAACGAACGGCCGGCGATCGAGTACCTGGCCGACTACCTGGGCGCGGTTGGGTTCGAGGTCGAGATCCTGGCGGCGCAGGAGGAGCGCCCCAATCTCGTCGCCACCCTCGGCGAGCCCGACAGCGGCCCGACACTGTGCTACCTGGGCCATGTGGACACGGTCCTGGCGGAGCCGGGAGAGTGGCGCCACGACCCGTGGTCGGGCGATGTCGAGGACGGCTTTCTGTGGGGCCGCGGGGCGCTCGACATGAAGTCTCAGGTGGCGGCCGAGGCGGTGGCGGCGGCCGCCCTCGCCAGCCAGGGATGGCGGCCGGGCCGCGGCGCACTGAAGCTCGTGTTCGTGGCCGACGAGGAGACGGGCGGCGACGTTGGCGCCCATTGGCTGTGCCAGAACCATCCGGACAAGGTCCGCTGCGACATGCTCCTCAACGAGGGCGGCGGCGAGTACTTCGAGCTAGGGGGCAACCGCCTGTACGGGGTGTGCTGTGCCGAGAAGGGCATCTTCCGGTTCACGCTCACGGCGCGCGGCACGGCCGGCCACGCCTCGCTACCGCGCACCGGGGACAACGCGCTGCTCAAGCTGGGGGCGGTCCTGCAGCGCCTGGCCGAGCACCAGCCGTCCTATGACATGACGGAAGGCCCGGAGGGCCTGCTCACGGGGCTCGGTGAGGATCCGTCCGATCCGCAGGCCGCCGTAGCGAAGTTGGCTCAGACCGCACCGGCGCTGCTAACGATCCTGGAGCCGATGCTGGGCGTGACGCTGACGCCCACGATGGCCCACGCTTCGGACAAGATCAACGTGATCCCCTCGCGCGCGTACCTGAAGGTGGACTGCCGGGTGCCGCCCGGGCTGGGCGAGGACACCGCCAGAGCCAGAATCGAGGAGGTGCTGGGCGAGCAGGCGCAGGGACTCGAACTCGAGTTCACCGAGACGGTCAGCGGCAACAGCTCTCCGGTCCGCACCAAGCTGATGTCGGCGATCGACGCTTGGATCCAGGGCCAGGATCCAGGCGCCACCACGGTGCCCGTGATCCTGCCCGGGTTCTCCGACTCGCGCTGGTTCCGGGAGGCCTTCCCGGATTGCATCGCCTACGGGTTCTTTCCCCAGCGCCACATGAGCGTGCTGGAGGCCGCTCCGCTGGTGCACAACGCCGACGAGCGAATCGACGTGCGCGACCTAGGCTTCGCTGCGAACTTCTATGGCGATATCGCGCGCGCGATGTTGGACTGACGCCCGGCCGTCACCGAGCTCCCGCGTCGAGCGGGGCAGCAACCCGATCGCCAGCAGCACCAGGCCGATCACGCTGCCGACCCCGAGCACCGACGCGAGCGCCCAGCGCCTGCGCCAGCGGACCGGCGATCAGATAGCCGACCGGCAGCAGCGCCAGGGAGCCCATCCAATCCCAGGCACTGACCCGGGACAGGGCATTCGCCGGGATGTAGCGCGCAAGCGCCGTCTCCCACCAGATCATCAGCAGCGAGAAGCCGAAACCGGTCCCGAACGCGCACACCACGACCAGCTCGAGCGGGGCGCCGAGCGCGAACAGACCATCCTGGACCGGCCACGCCAGCACCAGCAGCATGCCGGCCAGCAGCGGGCGCGCCGGGCGCCAGCTGAGCCCGGCAAGCGCCCCGCACACGGCTCCGACGCCGGCGATGCTCTCGAGCCAGCCGAACACGGCGCTGCCTCCGTACAGGTCTCGGGCGACGACCGGCGCCAGCGCGTACCACTGCGCGTACACGGTCAGCACAGCGCCGGTGAACACGAGGATCGTGACCCACACCCATGCGCGGGAGCGGACCTCGCGCCAACCCTCGTGCAGCTCTCGGAGCATCGACGCGGAGCGCACGGCGTCGGCCCGCTCGGCGTCGCCCCGGGCCCGCGGGTGCACGCGTGTTAGCAGCGCCGCACTGAGAACGAACGTGGCGGCGTCGAACGCGAACGCTTCACCCGCGCCGGCGGTGAGCACCAGCACGGTCGCCAATGCCGGGCCGACCAGGAACGCCAGGTTCGCCACCGACTCGGTCAGTGCGCGGGCATCCTGCATCTGCGACTCGGGCACGGTCTGCGGGATCAGTCCGCTGTAGGCGGGCTGGAAGAATGCCTGCGCCGCACCGAATAGAGCCTCGATCACGACGATCTGCCAGATCTGCACGGTGCCGGCCAGGATCAGCCCGGCCAGCACCGCGTGCAGCGCCGCCCGGCTGAGATCGGTGACGATCATGATCTGGTGGCGAGGCAGCCGGTCCGCCCACACGCCGCCGAACAGGAGCAGCGCGACCAGCGGCAGCGTCTGGGCAGCCAGCACCAGACCGAGGTCGGTGGGCGAGCCAGTGCGCTGGGTGATGAACAGAGCCAGCGCCACCACGACCACGCGGTCGCCGACCACGCTGGCCGCCTGGCCCAGGAACAGGTAGCGAAAACTTGGGTGGCGCAGAACGCCGAGGTACGACTTCATCAGGCACTCTCAACAGGTCGGAACGACGGGACAGCGGAACAGCCGCGGAGGCCCTAATGGGCGGCGGCTGCTGGAAGCGTGATGCGCTGTCGAGAGCTCATAACCATCTCTGTGTCGAAGCTAGCACGCGCTACAACCGCGCCCGTCCCACTCACCGTGGCGTCAGCTCGAACCGCAGCGAGAAGTAGTCGAGCGAGTGCGGCAGCGCCTTGGATGCGTCGAGCTCAGGCTCGCGCAGCTCGACCTCGTGGTCGCGCAGCATCGTCCCCAGCATCTCCCGTCCAACCAGCAGAGCCAGCGCGCTCCCGGGGCAGCCCTGGGGACCGTGGCTGAAGTGGTTGAAGCTCCAGTCGCCCGCGGCCGGACCCGAGACCCACTGCTCCGGAGCGAACCGGTCGGCGGTGTCCGGGAACGCGTCGCGGTCCCGATGATTGAACGTGTTGACGATCATCACCTGCGTTCCGGCCTGAACCGTGACGCCGTCCCAGTCAGCCTCCCGGACGGTGGCCCGCGACAGCATCGCCGTCGTGGGCCATAGCCGCATCGCCTCTTGGAGGCAGGCGTCTAGGAAAGCCGGATCCTCGCGGGCGCGCTTGCGCTGAGACTCATGCGTGGCGAGCAGCGCCAGGCACCGCAGTGCGTTTATCGCCAGCGTGTCGCCCAGCGCAAACAGCCAATGGGTCACCTGGCGCTCGGGCCGCGTGCGCTCGGTGACCGGGGCGTCCGCGAACAGCCCGACGAGACTCCCGGGCTCGGCCGCCGCCACGTACCGAGCCAGCCGCTCGGTGAAGCGATCGAGCAACTCGGCGTCGCCCTTTCCGGGCGGGTTCGCCTTGTCCATCAATTCGCCGAGCATCTGCGACAGCTGCGTGTCGTCCGCGGCGCCGTCGCCGAGGATCACCCGGCGGGCGACCCGGCGGACCGCCTCGTTCCAGACCTCCCACTCAAGCGCAGAGGGCAGCGCCGAGGCCTCCGCCACGGCCACCGGAGCGAACCGCTCGGACAGACGGTGCGCGGGCTTGCCGGTGTCGAGTACGGCCTCGGTGAACCGCCGGCGCTCCGCCCATTCGGGATCGCGCGAGATCGTCAGAGCATCGGGTTGGAATCGCTCCATCGCGCTCTTCTTCGGCTCAGGATCGGCCGCGAACGGGTCCGGCGCGTGCTCCAGCGCGTGGCGGATGGCGTCGGGACCCAGCGCCAGCAGCGCTTCGTCCGTGGCCACGCGGATCCACAGCGGTCCCTCGCCGTAGCTGCGTTTGAGCCCGGACATGAACCCGACCGCGAGGCCGTCGGCGCCGGTCTTCGCCGCCACCTGCGTGGCCGTGCGCCGCCGACGAAACAGGCCCTGGATCACGTTCGGCACCGCCACCTGCGCGGTGAAGCGAAGGCCCTCGACGATCGAGGCGTGGGGAAAATCGCGATCTGCCACGGCCGCGCGCGACCCTAGCACCGCCCTCTCCGCCCGGCCAGCGTGCAAATAGACTCCCTCCATGGCGACGGACACCTCGACACGCCTGGATCCGGGCGTGTTTCGCCTCCCCGTCGAGCGGATCCAGTCCGGCTACTACTCCGACGCCTACTTCGTGTACACCAAGCAGCTGCTGGAGCGCGAGGGCTATCACCCGCGGGTGACGATGCAGGTGTTCCAGAAGCGCGATTCCCTGCTGGGCGGGATCGACGAGGCCATCGCCGTGCTGAGGTTGTGTTCCGGCCACGCCGACGCCGACACGTGGGTCTCGGGCTGGGACGAGCTGGTCGTTCACGCCCTGCACGAGGGCGACCAGATCGCTCCCCGGGAGACGGTGCTGACGATCGAGGGCGACTACAGCCTGTTCGCCCATCTGGAGACCGTGTACCTGGGGGTGATGGCGCGGCGCTCGCTGATCATGCGCAACGTCTCCGAGGTGGTCCGGGCCGCCCGCGGCAAGCAGATCTTCTACTTCCCCGCCCGTCACGATCACTGGCTGGTCCAGACCGGGGACGGCTGGAGCGCCCACGTGGCCGGCGCGATCGGTGTCTCAACCGACGCTCAGGCGTCGTGGTGGGGCGGGCGCGGGCATCGGCACCGTTCCGCACGGACTGATCGCGGCCTACCATGGCGACACGGTCAAGGCCGCGACCGTGTTCGCTGACCGCTACTTCGGAGAGATGAACATCACCGTGCTCGTCGACTGGGAGAACGACTCCGTGCAGGACCGCACTCGAGGTGGCCGCGGCGCTGGGGCCCAAACTCTGGGGCGTCCGCCTCGACACCTCGGAGACGCTCGTCGACCGGGCGCTGTTCGAGGAGATGGGCGGCTACCGGCCGACCGGCGTCAATCCCCGGCTGGTCGAGAAGGTTCGCTCGGCGCTCGACGCCGCGGGCTTCCCGGAGGTGCGGATCGTTGCCAGCGGCGGCTTCACCGCAACCCGGATCGCAGAGTTCGAGGACCTGGGCGTGCCGGTCGACGCCTACGGCGTCGGATCGTCGCTGATCCGGGGCGACAACGACTTCACCGCCGACATCGTGATCGTCGACGGCCGGCCGTGCGCCAAGGTGGGCCGGGAGTACTCGCCGAACCCGAGACTGCAGAGGGTTCAGTGATCGACTGTCGCTGCCGATGACCCGGATTAGGTCATGACATTCGCGAATTTCCTCTGGGAGCCGGACGTGCAGACGTTCATGCTGCACTGGCTCCCGATTTTGTTCATGGGGCTGCTGGTGGTCGCGGTGTTCGCGCTGATGCGCTACATGCCGCGGACCAAGCCGGTGGAGATCAAGCCCGAGGCGTCACCGTCGATCGGCTGGTCGGACATCGCCGGCTCGGACGAGGCCAAGGAGGAGCTGCGGGAGGTCGTCGAGTACCTCCGCGATCCCAAGCGCTTCCGCGAGCTCGGCGCCAAGGTGCCCAAGGGGATCCTGCTGCACGGCCCGCCGGGAACCGGCAAGACGCTGCTGGCCAAGGCGGTGGCGCACGAGTCCGGCGCGCGCTTCTACTCGCAGTCGGCCGCCTCGTTCGTCGAGATGTTCGCCGGGCTGGGCGCCGCCCGCATCCGGCGCCTGTTCCGCATCGCGCGCAAGAACGCGCCCGCGATCGTGTTCATCGACGAGCTCGATGCCGTCGGCGGCCACCGCGGCATGGACATCAGCGGCGAGCGAGATCAGACCCTGAACCAGCTGCTGGTCGAGATGGACGGCTTCACCACGCACAAGGACGTGGTTGTGGTGGCGGCCTCGAACCTGCTCGAGAAGCTCGACCCGGCGCTGCTGCGCCCCGGCCGCTTCGACCGCCAGATCTTCGTCTCACCGCCCGACGTCGGGGGCCGAGAGCGGATCCTCCAGGTCCACTCGCGCAACAAGCCGCTGGCCGCCGACGTCGATCTCAAGCTGATCGCCCGGCAGACCTCGGGCCTGACCGGGGCGGACCTGGCCAACATCTGCAACGAGGCCGCGATCTTCGCCGCGCGGCGGTCGGCCTCAGCGGTGGCGATGGGCGACTTCGACACCGCGCTGGAGCGGGTCGTCGCCGGCATGCAGTCGCGGCGCGCGCTGACCGATCACGAGAAACGGGTGGTGGCCTATCACGAGGCCGGTCACGCGCTGTGCGGTGAGCTGCTGTTGTCCGTCGACCGCGTGCACCGGATCTCGATCGTCCCGCGCGGGCGGGCCCTGGGCTACACGCTCAATCTTCCGGAAGAGGATCGGTATCTGAAGACTCGCGAGGAGCTGATCGACTTCATGACCATGCTGCTCGGCGGCCGCGCCGCCGAACAGCTCGTGTTCGATTCGATCACCACCGGCGCGTCAGACGATCTCAAGCGGGTGGCGGACATCGCCCACGCGATGGTGCACGACTACGCCATGGGTACCGGCGTGCGGTCGCTGAAGGTGTCGGCGGAACGGACCGCCGAGGCCACCCGCCGCGTGCACGACGCCGAGGTTCAGGATCTGGCCGACGAGGCGTTCCGCACCGCCCGCTCACTGGTCGAGCGCCACCGCGCGCAGCTCGACGAGCTCGCCGCGACACTGCTCACCAACGAGGTGCTCGAGCGCGGGGACATAGACCGGATCATGTCGGGCGTGCCCGCGGCCGCCCCGCCCCGGATGGGCGGTGGCGAGCTCGGGATCGCCGCGGCCACGGCCGAGCGGCCGGCCGAGGGCTCGTAGAGCTCGTCTCAAGACGCGCAGTATCCTCTCGCCGTCATGCTCACCGTGATCGATCACGTGGGGGTCGCCGTCGAGGACATCGACTCGGCCCTGGCGCTGTACCGCGACGCGCTGGGGATGCCGCTGGTGCATCGTGAGACCGTGTCCGAGCAGGGTGTCGAGGCGGCGCTGCTCGATGTCGGGGACGGCCACGTGGAGCTGCTGCAACCGCTCGGCGCTGACACGCCGGTGGGCAAGTTCCTGGCCCGCAAGGGCCCGGGCCTGCATCACGTCGCCTACCGCGTGCCCGATGTGGAGCAGGCGCTCCAGGCGCTGGCTGCCAATGGCCTGCGTCTGATCGACGAGCGGCCCCGGGCGGGGATCCGCAACTCGCGCGTAGCCTTTCTGCATCCGGCGTCGACCGGCGGCGTGCTGACGGAGATCGTGCAGCCGGCCGAGGAGCACTGACATGAACGACGACAAAGCCCAAAAGGTCAGCATCGGGTTCACTGGCGGGCAGGTCCTGTCCGCCCGAGTGGCGCCCGCCGAGCTGACCAGGCTGCGCAACGCGCTCGGCTCCGAGGGCTGGCACGACCTGACCGCCGAGGACGGCACGGTGGCACTCGACCTGGGACGGATCAACTACGTGCTCGTCGATCACGAGGAGCACCGGGTCGGCTTCGGGACCTGAGCGCCGACGACCTGGACACGAGACTACTGATCATGGCCCGCACCCGCGGGCACGGCCCGGCCGCGGAGCGAGCGGTGTCGGCGTATTCCCGGCTGGCCGAGCATGGCGCCTGCTGGCTGGCGCTGGGAGTGGTGGGAGCGGGGCTGGACCGCGACCGGCAACGCCGCCGTGACTGGCGGCGCGGGGTGTGGATCGTCGCGGGCTCCTACGCCGTCAATCAGGCGATCAAGTTCGTCGTCCGGCGCCAGCGCCCGCAGCTGCCCGGGCTGCCGCCGCTGACCGCCACGGTCACGCGACTGTCGTTCCCCAGCGCCCACGCCACCACATCATTCGCCGGCGCGGCGGCATACCGGGGGGTGGCGCCGCCGGTGGCGCTGTACGCCGCCGCGATCGCGTTCTGCCTCAGCCGGCCGTATCTCGGCGTCCATTACCCCAGCGACGTGCTCGCGGGCGCCGCCCTGGGCACGCTCACGGCGCGGATGTGGCCCCGATGAAGGTCGGAATCGTCGGCCTGCCCAATGCCGGCAAGAGCTCGCTGTTCACCGCGCTGACCGGCGTCGCGGCCCAGACCGCCAACTACCCGTTCACGACGATCGAACCCAACGTGGCGATCGTGCCGGTGGCCGACGAGCGACTGGATCAGGTGGCGACCACGATCGGGGCGTCCAAGGCGGTCCCGGACACGGTCGCGTTCCACGACATCGCCGGCCTGGTCGCCGGCGCCCACAAGGGGGAGGGGCTGGGCAACCAGTTCCTGGCCAACATCCGCGAGACCGACGCGATCGTCCACGTGGTGCGCGCGCACCAGGACCCGGGCGTGGTGCACCCCGAGGGCCGGGTCGACCCGCTGAAGGACATCGAGACGATCGAGACCGAGCTGCTGTACGCCGACCTCGAGCAGGCCGAGCGCCGGTCAGAACGGGTATCCAAGACGGCCAAGAGCGGCGACCGCCATGCCGTCGCCGAAGCGCAGTGGCTGGAGCGGCTGATCGGCGCGCTCCAGGCCGGGAGGCCGGCGCGCACGGTTCCCCCTCCCGCCGACGCGCCCGACGCGCTCGAGTTGCTCCAGCCGCTCACCGCCAAGCCGGTTCTGTTCGTGGCCAACGTCGACGAGGGCGCGCACGAGGTACCGGCCGCCATCGCGCAGCACGCCCGCGCTCACGGCGCCCAGGCCGTCGCCATCTCGGCGCGGCTCGAGGCCGAGCTGGCCGAGCTCGAGGAGGCCGATGCCGCCGCCATGCGCGCCGACCTGGGACTCAGTGAATCGGGGCTGGAGGCGGTCGTGCGCGGAGCGTTCGCGCTGCTCGAGCTGATCGCGTTCTTCACCGCCGGTGAGGACAAGCCGGCCCAGTCCTGGCATCTGCGGCGGGGGCAGTCGGCCTGGCAGGCCGCCGGCCTGATCCACACCGACATCCAGCGCGGCTTCGTCCGCGCCGAGGTGATCCGCGTGGGACCAGCTGGTCGCCGCCGGGGGCTACGCCGGCGCCCGGGAGCGGGGCACGCTGCGGCTCGAGGGGCGCGACTACGTGATCGCCGACGGCGACGTGATCACGGTCAAGTTCACGCCCTGACGGCGGGCGCTGCGCGACCTGGCGGACGGATGTATCGTCAGGTGACGGTGGTTTTGCGTGTGCTGAGGAGTGGGATCCGCAGGTTGGGCGGCTGGCTGCCGGCCACGGCTGCGGTCGTGGTGCTGGCAGGTTGTTCGGCGACGGTCACCGGCACGACCAACATCAAAGCCTCCTCCGCGACGCTCAACGCCACGGCTTCGTGCGACACGGGTCAGACGTGCACTTGGTACTGGGAGTATTGGGTTGACGGTACCGATCGGAACACGAGTGAGCAGAAGACCCCCGTCTACGGCCCGGTCTCGGGTCAGACCGGCCCGGTGAATCTCTCCACCACGATCACCGGCCTCGCGTACCTACAATATTTATGACTGGGTGTTCTGCGGCTCGCCGAACGGCGGGGCGAACAATTACTGCGTCGGTCCCAGCGGTACCCCGTACCCGGACGGCTCGAGCCAACAGGACTATGAGACATTCAAGACGGGCACGCTGGAGCCAGCGATCGCGGCGGGGTGGAATGGTTCGAGCTGGACGCTTCAGCCGGTGCCGCCCGCCCCGGACCCCGACGAGGCCAGCTGAACGGCGTGTCGTGCACGTCGGCGAGCGCGTGCAGCGCCGTAGGCGAGGACGTATTTGACCTGCTGACGGACCGCTGGGATGGCTCGAGTTGGACGGCGCAAACGCCCGTGTATCCCCCCGGGACCGACGCCTATCTATTCGGGGTGTCGTGCCCGTTTGGGTGTACGGCCGTCGGCGGGTTTCACGCGGGGCAAGAGTTCGCGCAAGTGGCCGAGTCCTGGAACGGCGCCTCCTGGGCGCTGCAGAACTCGCCCGGCGACCCTCGCGGCGGGTTGTCCGGAATCTCGTGCTCAGCTGTATCCGCTTGCACTACCGTCGGCTCCAACAATTCGGGGACGCCGCTGGCCGAGCGCTGGGATGGAAGCTCGTGGACGATCCAGACGATCCCCGGCACGTCATACGACATCCTGGAGGGGGTGTCATGCCCGTCGGCGACGGCCTGCACCGCCGTCGGCCACACCGACTCCAACCCCAACTCCACCTTCGCCGAGAGCTGGAATGGCAGCTCCTGGACGATCCAGTCCACCCCCAACGTGACCGGCAAGTGGAACTACCTGCTGGGCGTCTCCTGCGCCTCGCCCACGGCCTGCACCGCCGTCGGATACACGGCGACGACCGCATACAACACTAGCTACTCGACCCTGATCGAGCGCTGGAACGGCAGCTCCTGGACGATCCAGACCGCGCCCGCGCCGGGCAGCACCAGCCGGCTCAACGGCGTCTCATGCACCTCCGCGAACGCCTGCACCGCCGTGGGCACCTACGAGGACAACACCGGCAGCCCCAACACCCTCGCCGAGCGCTGGAACGGAACCTCCTGGACCATCCAACCAACCCCCAACCCGACCAACAACGACAGCGACCTGCTCGCCGTCTCCTGCGCCTCCGCCACCGCCTGCACCGCCGTCGGGTACTGAGTCAGTGCACGAACGCCGGCGACTTCGCCAACAGCTGCTGCGCCACCCCGTACACCGGCTTGGGCACGCCGTCGTAGGCGATCAGGCCCTTGTGATGTAGGCCATCGGGCACGTCGCCCGCCGGCAACAGCGCCCCACCGGTCCAGCCCGGCCCGACCGCGAACTCGCGCAGCGTCCAGTAGATCGAGCCGTTCATGAACGGGAGCTGGTTCAGCACCGCGAGCGTCTCCTGGAGGTAGTCGCTCTGGAACTCATACGTGCCCTTGACGGTGGCCGGGCCGTCGTACAGACCCTCGGCACCGTACTCCGACACGGCGAGCGCCTGCTTGGGATACCGCGCGTGGGCCTGGCTCAGGAACGGCTCGAGCTGGCTGAAGCTCGCGATCGAGTGTCCCGCCGGGCCGGTGTACCAGCCGAAGTAGTCCGAGATCCCGAGCACGTCGAGCTTGGAGTAGATCCGCTGCTTGGGATAGCCGGTGTAGCAGTACGTGTCCAGTGCGACCCGCGCCACCGGGTCCAGCGCGCGAGCGGTGGGGATCGCCTGCTTCAGATACGAGTCGGTCCCCGGCGTGGCGTCCGGGTTGGGGGACAGCTCGTTGCCCACCGAGTTGATCACGACCGAGGGATGGCTGCGATCGCCGATGATCGTTGAGCGCAGCATCGACAGCGCATGCGCGCGGCCGGAGCTGGTGCGCAGCGCCGGATCGGCGTGGTCCACTGGCGCCTGCTCCCAAACCATGATCCCGGCCGCGTCCAGCGCGTCCAGCAGCCGCTCGTTCAGCAGGTAGTGCGTGCGCGTGATGTTGGCCCCCACCGACCGCAGCTCGGACACGATCGTGTTGATGTCGTCGTCAGTGAGCGCAGCGCCGTGGCCGATCATGTCCTCGTGGATCGCGGCGCCGTGCAGCCACAGCCGGCGTCCGTTCAGGTACAGGATGCCGCCGCGAACCTGCACGCTGCGCATCCCCACGAGCAGCGACTGGGCCTGCTCGATCCTCGCGCCCACGTCGAGGTCGACCTCGACCTTGTACAGCGCCGGGTTGGCGGGCGACCACAGCGCTGGGGCCCCTTTCAGCTTCACCCGGTAGCTGACCTGGGCCGAGCCGCCCGATTTCAGCGCTGCCAGCGCGTGGCGGCTCGAGCTCACGTGTCCCTGAGGCGTGGTCGTCCGCACCACAATCTGTGGCTTCAGCTTCGTCAGAGCGCGGCTGACCACGGTCCCCTGAACCAGGAGATCGCCACAGCGCAGATGGCAGCTCAGCTCCGGCATCACGCCGAGGTCGCCCAGCGACAGACGCCCGACCGGTTCCAAACTGACCGGCCCCACGATCCCTCCCCAGTTCCACCAGTCCTCCGGCAGCGCACCCCGCCCCTTGATGTTGTCCACGCGGACGATCAGCGTGTTCGGCGAGCCCGGCACCAGGCTCCGCGCCGGCAACGTGAACGGCGCGTACGGGTCGGAGTTGCCGCCGATCTGATCGCCGTTGAGCCACACGGTGGCGTTGCGGCGAACCGCCTCGAAGTGGACGCTCCAGGCCCGGCCGCTCGGCTGCTCGGGGCCCGTGAACTGCACCTCGTACCACCCCACGGTGCCGCGCGTGCCGCTGGCGGACACGGTCGGATTGAAGTCGTTGGGGATCGTCACCGGCACCCAGCCCGAGCTCGGCGCCCCACCCTGACCCCAGTTCTGATTCATGCCGATGTTGCCGGGGTCGGGCTGGTAGCGCCAGCCGTCGTCGAGCGGCATCGCGGCCGGGGGACGCGCCGCCGCCTGGGCCGCCGACACCGCGGACGTGCCGAACAGTCCCACGGCCACGACCGACAGCAATACCCGAGCGCGGCGCATGCCTACAGGTCGCTCAGCCGGTCGGCGTTCTGAAGACGCTCCGCCAGGCGCTTCAGGCCATACTCGTTTGCCGCCGCCGCCCCGCCGCCCAGGTCGGTCGCCCGATCCGGCAGCCGGTCGAGCTCGACGACCCGCAGCGTCGCGATGTCCTTGAACGCGCGCAGCTGATCGGCCGACTCGGTCAGGGCCGCCGCGATCCGCGGCCGCTCCGAGGCCGCGCCGGCGATCGCTCCCTCCAGCGAGCCGTGGCGCGCCAGCAACTCGGCGGCGGTCTTGGGTCCGATGCCGGGAGCGCCCGGCAACCCGTCCGAGGGATCGCCCCGCAGCGCGATGAAGTCGGGCACGAGCTCGGGCCCGACCCCGTAGCGCCGCTTGACCTCGGCAGCGTCGACCGCCTCGAAGCCGCTGATCCCCGACTTCAGATACAGCACCTTGACCCGCTCGTCGACGCACTGGTACATGTCCCGGTCGCCGGTCATGATCAGCGCCTCGCCCCCGGCATGCACCTCGATCGAGGCCAGCGAGCCGAGCAGGTCATCGGCTTCCAGCGCCTGGCTGGTCAGATCGAACCAGCCGAACGCGCCGAAGAAGCTCGGCGCCTGCTCGAACTGCCAGGCCAGGGCGTCGGGCACCGGGGGGCGCGCCGCGTGATAGTCGGGGTAGCGCTCGACCCGATACGCGGCCGCCTCGGCGCCGAAGCACATCGCGATCGCCCGCGGCTCGTGGTCGGCCGCGACCCGCAGCGTGGCGTTGGTCGCGCCCAGCAGCGCGTTGACCGCGTGGTCCCCGCGACCGGTGATCGAGTCCGGCAGCGCGAAGAACGAGCGGTACAGCAGGAACGGCGCATCGATTGCCAGCAGCGGCCCAGGCATCCGCGAGAGGGTAATGATCCGCGGGCGCGCGGGATGTGCGGCGCCCACCCCTGGCCCGCGCGGCCGGTGCGGGTGCGCGTCGGAGCGCTCGCCTGCACCGGACCGACCGGTCACCTGAACAACGTGCCAGCCGAGCTGCTCAGGTCGGTCCGTGGCACGTTTGCCATGTGGGGCATGACAAAGGTGACCCGCGCCCGCCCGGTGCGAGGCGAGCGGCACGTTGTTCAGGGACGAGCGCGGGGGGAGCGCGGGCGGAGCGCGGCGGGCGCGGGAGCGCGCCACCGAAGAGCCGCCGCCGGCACACGCGCGGGCCGCCCAAGCGCCCCGCCCACCCCCGCGGCCGCGGTCATCTAGGCTGCCAGCATGCCCGAGCGCAAAGCGTCCGACGTGTTCGTCGAGTGCCTCGAGGCCGAGGGCGTGCAGTACGTGTTCGGCATTCCGGGCGAGGAGACCCTCGATCTGAGCGAGTCCCTGGCCGACTCCTCGATCCGGTTCGTCCCCGTCCGCCACGAGCAGGGCGGCGCGTACATGGCCGACGCCATCGGCCGGCTGACCGGGCGGGCCGGCGTCTGCCTGGGGACCCTGGGGCCGGGCGCGACCAACCTCATCACCGCCGTGGCGGACGCGTTCCTGGACCGCGCGCCGCTCGTCGCCCTGACCGGCCAGTCCGACCTCGAGCGCATGCACAAGGAGTCGCACCAGTACATCGACCTGATCGGCATCCTGCGACCGGTGGTCAAGTGGAACGCCCGGGTGTCGAGTCCGGAGATCGTGCCCGAGGTGGTGCGCAAGGCGTTCAAGGTGGCCGAGTCCGAGAAGCCCGGCGCCACCCACCTCGAGCTGCCCGAGGACGTGATGGCGCTGCCGCTGGACGCCGTGCCGCTCCAGCGTCGCGACCCGGTGCAGCCCGAGCCCGGAGGGCGCGAGCTTCAGCGCGCCGCCGAGATCATCGCCGCCGCCGAGAACCCGATCGCGCTCGTGGGCAACGGCGCAATCCGGGCTCACGCCGGCCGCGCGCTGCGCTACTTCGTCGGCGCCACCGGCATCTCGGCGGCGGAGACGTTCATGGCCAAGGGACTGCTGGACTACGAGGATCCCCACGCGCTAGGTACCGTCGGCCTACAGTCGCGCGACTACGCGATGGCCGGGTTCGAGGACGCCGACGTGGTCCTGGCCATCGGCTACGACCTGGTCGAGCATGCGCCCGAGCACTGGAACCCGCGGGGGAACAAGCGGATCATCGTGATCGACAGCGTGGCGGCCGAGATCGACGAGTTCTTCATCCCCGAGGTCGAGCTGATCGGGGACATCGCGCACGTGCTCTCGCGGCTGGCCGCCGGCTGCGAGCGGGTGTCGAGCCCATCCGGCTCCAGCCGCCTGCGCGACGTGGTGCTGGGGGCGCTGGGCGACGCGCGAGCCGACGAGCACTTCCCCATGCGCCCGCCGCGGGTCCTGTGCGACATCCGCAATGCCCTCGGCCGCGACGATCTGCTGATCTCCGACGTCGGCCTGCACAAGCTGTGGATCGGACGGATGTTCCCCGCCCACGAACCGGGAACCGTGCTGATCGCCAATGGCCTGGCGGGCATGGGCTTCGCCCTCCCGACCGCGATCGGAGCCAAGCTCGTGTACCCCGGACGCAACGTCGTCACGGTGAGCGGCGACGGCGGCTTCCTGATGAACTGTCAGGAGCTCGAAACCGCGATGCGCCTGCGCACGCCGATCGTGAACGTGATCTGGGAAAACGGCCAGTACGGCTCGATCGTGTGGAAGCAGGACAAGAAGTTCGGCCGCCACTTCGGCGTGGACTTCGGCAACCCCGACTTCGTCAAGCTGGCTGAATCGTTCGGGATGCCGGCCTGGCGCTGCGCCTCGGCCGGCGAGTTCTCCCACCGGCTGACCGATGCCCTGGCCCTGGACGTCCCGTCGCTGATCGTGGTGCCGATCGACTACTCGATCGACGTGGCGATCTCCCAGGAGCTCGGGACCGAGACGGTCGCGACGTAGGATGGGCTCTGCCTAGCGGGCGTACGCGGGTGGCGCAATGTATCGCCGGGCCGGCCGAGCTTGAGCTGGGGAGGAGTGCCGCGCGGGGCTGCTAACGTCGATCGGTCGCACCGGAGCGCGCCACGGTCGACATTGAGCACGCATATCGTGTCCGATGTCGACGACCTCGCCGCGCCGAGCAGGTTGTCGACATTGAGCAGGTCCCAGGCCGGCCGGCGTCCCGCCGCCCGACCGCGCCTACAGGTTCCCCTGCGCCATCTTGCGCAGGTCCATCGCCTGGTTGTAGGTGTCCTCGTCGACGCCCATCTCGGCCGCCACCTCGCGCAGGCGCCGGCCCGAGCGGGCCGCCTCCTTGACGATCTCGGCGCCCTTGTCGTAGCCGATGTAGGGGTTCAGCGCGGTCGCCGCGGCCAGCGTCGACTCGGCCGAGCGCTCGCAGCCGGCCTCGTTGGCCTTGATCCCATCGATGCATTTCTCGGCAAACAGCCGGGCGGTGTTCGACAGCAGGCGAATCGACTCCAGCAGGTTGCGGGCGATCAGCGGCACCCGCACGTTGAGCTCGAACTGGCCCTGGGCGCCGGCGATCGTGATCGCCGCGTCGTTGCCGATCACCTGGGCGCTGACCTGGAGCACGACCTCGCACATCACCGGGTTGACCTTGCCGGGCATGATCGAGGAGCCCTTCTGGAGCTCGGGCAGGAAGATCTCGCCGATGCCGGTTCGGGGTCCGGAGCCCAGCAGCGCCAGGTCCCCGGCGATCTTGGTCAGCGACACCGCCAGCACCTTCAGCGCGCCCGACAGCTCCACCAGCGCGTCACGGTTCCCCTGCGCCTCGAACGGATCCTCGGGCGCGCGAATCTCCAGCTTGCTGGACTCCGTCAGCCGCGCCCGGACGCGCGCGGCGAATTCCTTGTGCGTGTTCAACCCCGTCCCGGTCGCGGTGCCGCCCAGCGGGACCTGCGACACCTGGGGCAGCGCGTTCGAGATCCGGCGGGCGCCGAGCCTGACCTGCGCCGCGTAGCCGGAGAACTCCTGGCCGAGCGTGACCGGCACCGCGTCCATCAGGTGCGTGCGACCGGACTTGACGATGTCGTGGAACTCGGTGGCCTTGGCGCTCAGCGAGCGCTCGAGCTGCGCCAGCGCCGGCAGCAGCTCTCCAGTCACGGTGTCGAGCGCCGCCAGATGGACCGCTGACGGGAACACGTCGTTGGAGGACTGGCCCATGTTGACGTGATCATTGGCGTGGACGCCTTCGCCGGCCAGCGTGGCGATCACCTCGTTGGCGTTCATGTTGCTCGACGTACCCGACCCGGTCTGGAACACGTCGATCGGGAACTGATCGTCGAACTCCCCCTCCGCCACACGATCCGCGGCCGCCGGCGATCCGCTCGGCCACGTCCGCGTCGAGCAGTCCCAACTCGGCGTTGACCCGGGCGGCGGCGCCCTTGATCCGGCCCAGCCAGCGCAGGACGGGCACCGGCACGGTTTCGCCCGAGACCCGGAAATTGTCCACCGCCTTCGTGGTCTCGCCTCCCCAGAGCTGCTCGGTGTCCTGCACGCTCATGCCTGTCCTTTCGCCGGTTCGGTTCGTGTCCCTAACGCTAGCGCGCGCTCAGCCGCAGAAGGCGATCAGCTCGCGGGCCACGCCGACGGGATCGTCGTAGGCCATCAGGAACCCGGCCCCGGGCAGCGTGCGCAGCTGCGCGTCGGGCAGCACGTCGAGCGCCTCCTGCGGGCCAATCGGGGGGAAGTTCGCGTCCTCCTCGGCCCACAGCAACAGGACGGGCAGCTCGATCCGCGGGTAGGCGTCGAGCAGGTGCCGCTGCGCGTCGGCCGGCCAGCGGCGCGCGAACTTGGCCCACGACCGAGCCCGGTTGCCGTTTCCTCCCACATCGGCGAATGCGTGCCGGACCAGATCGCGCGCGGCGGGATTGCGCTGCGCCGATAGCCGCTCGCCGGCGGCAGGCCGGAACACGAGCTTGGCGCCGTGCGCCAGCAGCCGGTCGAGCCCCGGCAGCGCCGCTGCCTCGCACGCCATCCGCCACGCCCCACGCCGGCCGGCGTGCTGGTAGCGGCGGTGCAGGCGGTTGGGCATCAGCACCAGCCGGCGCGGCTCAAGCCGCCCGGTGGTCACGGCCCGCAGCGCGATTTCGGCGCCGATGTCATGGCCGGCCAGCAGCGGCCTGGGCCCGGCTACCTCGCGGCTGAAGCCGGAGATCACCTCGGCCAGCCAGTCGGCGGTGTACGGATGGCGCGGCCGGTCCTCGGAGTCCCCGTGCAGGGGCAGGTCCGGCAAAACCACCCGGAAGCGCTGCGACAGCGGGGCGACGACCGGCTCCCATTCCCGGTGCGAGAGCCCCAGCGAATGTAGTAGCGTGAGCGCCGGGCCGGTACCGGTCTCCCGGTAGGCGACTCGAGCCCCGTCGTGGTGGTGGTAGAGCCGCAGCTTCATCGCCGGGGATCGTCGCACCCCGGCGAGCGCGGGCGCGTTCCGTCATCAGCCCGGAACGAAACACCGGATTGTGATCTTCTGCGCCAGAGGTTGTGCAAATCCTGTACGAGGCTCGCCAACCCTCCCCAAATCAGGCTGAAATGCGTGCCATGGAGCAAATCACTAGAAGTCCGCTGGGCCTGTCCACGTCGCAGGCCGCGCGTGCTCTCGGTGTCTCGCTCGGCACGATCCGCCGGTGGTCGGACATGGGCTACCTGCAGTCCTACCGCACTCCCGGTGGCCAGCGCCGTTTCAGCCGCGATCAGATCGACCAGTTCATCGGTTCGCTGCAGCATGACACCCACGAGAGTCGCGAACGAGTCGCCAGCTGACCTAGCCGGCGCCGGCTGCTTGGTTCGGCGCTCAGCCATCGCCTCGACATAGCGCTCGTCGAGCTGCGTCCCGGAAACGCGACGCAGCTCGCGTAGCGCCGCAAAAAATCCGCCGCGCCAGGACAGGACAGGGTGCTTAGATTTGCGGGTGGCGCGTATTGCTCCCGCTCGCAAGCTCGTGCCTCGGTGCTAGCACCATTCGCATCCGTCCTTCGGCTGCCCTACGCCCCGCGGCTGGTCGTGTCTGGATTTATCGCGCGGATCCCCTACGGGATCACGCCGCTGGCAACCGTGCTGTTGATTCGCAAAACGACCGGTTCGTTCGCGGATGCCGGCGCGGTCGCCGCTGCACAGGCCGTCGGCTGGGCGGCCTTCGCGCCCCTGCAAGGGCGGCTAGTCGATCACGCAGGTCAACGCATGCTGCTTCCAGCAGCAACGCTAAATGCCCTGATGCTGGTCGGACTTGTCCTCGCCGCGCACCACGGCGTGGCCACCGTGGCCCTGGCCGCGATCGCCGCCCTCAGCGGCGCCGCGACGCCCCCTCTGTCGGGTTCGATGCGCGCGATCTGGGTCAGGATGATCGCCGAGGACTCGCTCCGGACGACCGCGTTCGCGCTTGAGACTGTGGAGCTGGAAGTCTGCTTCATCGCGGGCCCGCTGCTGACGGCTGCGTTGGTCGCCTTGAGTGGGCCCAGCGCCGCTGTCCTCGCCTCGGCCGGCCTGATGCTCTGCGGAACGCTCGCGTTGTGCACGGCGCGGCCGTCGCGGGCGTGGCGACCAAGCTCCGGCCGGCGTGACGGAGTTGCTGGGCCATTGGCCTCAGTCGGGATGCGAACGCTCCTCTACGCAATCCTTCCCACAGGGCTTGTGTTCGGGGTTCTTGCGGTGGTGATCCCGGCGATCGCGACCCAACATGGCGAGCCTGCCGCGGCGGGTTTGCTGAGCGCGGCATTTGCGGCGGGCAGCCTCGCCGGCGGCCTGGTGTACGGATCGAGAACCTGGCGCGCACCGATCATCCGCCGCTATCTGTTCCTGGCCCTGCTGTTCGCAGCAGGTATGACACCGTTGCTGATCGCCGGTGGGGTGGCGCTGATGAGCGGCCTGCTGGCGGTCGCCGGCGCATCGCTGGCGCCGCTGACTGCCTGTATGTATGGACTGATCGAGGATGTCGCGCCTCCGGGCACGTCGACCGAGGCGTTCACCTGGACGTTCACCGCCAACTGGCTAGGCGCAGCGATTGGCTCGGTGGTCGGTGGCGCAGTCATTCAGCACTCCGGGATTCGCTCGGCGTTGCTGATCGGGGTCGGCGGTGCCGCCCTCGGAGCCGCCATCGCAGTGACCCGTCGCCGAACCCTGCAGCCGGCGACGGCGGCGCCGGCAGCACCTATGACGGCGGCGCCGGAGCCTCGCTAGTCGTCACCAGATAGTCCGTCCGGCCTACCCGGTCCCTGCGTCCTGGATACGGCGCTCCATGTCGAGCTCGGTGTCGAAGTCGGCTGCATCTGCGTGCCGGTACTCGATCCCCTCCCCCGATAGCAGGCCAGCGAGTACCTCGACATATTGCGCATCGAGCTGCGAGCCGGCCACCCGCCGGAGCTCGCGCAACGCCTCGAAGGAGCTCATCCGCGTGCGGTAGGTGTCACTGGCGGTCAGCGTGTCGTATACCTCGGCGACCGAAATGATCTTGGCGATCTCAGGGATCTGTGCCGCCGGCAGGCTTCGGGGATAGCCGCGGCCATCGAGGCGCTCGTGGTGGCAGAGCACGATCTCAGCCACCGGTCCATACAGCCCGAGGTCTCGCAGCATGTCCGCACCGAGTTGCGGGTGGCGCTGAATTGCCTGCCAATCCTCGTCGGACAGTGTCCGTCCCCGCTCCGCGACGCGGTCCGACAGCGCGAAGTTGCCAATATCGTGGAGCAGGCCGGCGGTGTGCGCGAGTTCCTGGTCGCGCTCGCTCATCCCGAGCGACTGGGCCATGTCGCGAGCGAAGCGGGCCACGGCCGCCGCGTGTCGTGCCGCGCGCTGGTCGCGTATGTCCAGCGAGCGCATCAGCCCGGCGAGGACGCCCCACGACAGAGCGGCGTGGGCCTCGGCGCGTTTCTTGGCGCGCTCGAGCAGATGCGCCATATAGGTGAAGGCCCCGACAGCGGCGAGCGCAAACGTGATCCCCCCGAGACCCAGCTTCAGATAGATGCTGGCCCCCGCGACGGTTAGCAGTGCGGTGATGCCAACGCTCGGGGCGTATTGGGCCCAAGCTCGGATCGTCCAGCTCTCCCGGTCGCGATCCATCACGATGAAGAACGGTGCAATGATCGCCACGCACAGCGGCAACGCCGCCAGCGTGAGCGCTGCAAGCGTCAGGTAGAACGCGGGCCCGTGATCGCGGAACGCCTCCTGTTGAAGAATCGTTCCGGCGGCGAGCGCGGGAACTGCCGCGCCAAATGTGTTGATCACAACTGCCTGCGGGCGCGTGGGCTTGACCCGGCTAGCCGAGATCTCGCCCAGGACAGCCGCGACGAACGCCGAGGCCGGCCCGAGGAACGCGGCGGCGAGCATATCCACCAACGTATTGGCCGAGACGTAGGCGTTCCCACCGACGTCCGCGACGCCCACGCCAGCCGTGACCGCGCGCAACTCCGAGCACGATTGACAAACCGCTCAGGTGGTCGAGATCGGCGGTCAGGACGGCCCAGACCGAACAGCCGGCTAGGCCGATGCAAGCCAGACCGACGACGAGGACCGACCGTCGGTTGGCAGCCAAACGAGCCCGGGTAGGGCGCACGCGCCCAAAGGTACCGGGTCATTCACGCGGGCGCTACTAATGCAAATCAACCACCGCGGCCGTGCATGTCTACCTCCTCAGCGGTTAGGCTCGAGCTACTTGCCCTCGCACCGCGCTCCCCACTTCCATGTGGCTCTCGGGGCCTCCTACGCCCCCGAAAAGCGTGACTGCGCCATAGCTTCTGCACAGGTTTATGTTGGAAACTTGTGCAATTTTACGCATAGCGCACTCAATTAGCAATCCCAACCCTGACCTTTCCTGTGCATGCGCTATCTGAAGACGAGCGAAGCGGCGGCGTTGCTCAACGTCAGCCCCAATACGCTGCGGGCGTGGGAGCGCCGGTTCGGCTTCCCCAAGCCCCAGCGTTCGCCGGGCAAACACCGCCTTTTCACCCATGGCGAGGTGGCCGCTCTGCGAGACGCCCTGCAGGAGGGGCTGTCGATCTCGTCGGCTGTTTCCCGCGCGCGTGAAGGCCTGGCAGCCGACAGCAACTCGCTGGTCGGGGCGCTGATCTCCTACGAACGTGAGCGCGCCGACGTCGCGATCGAGGCGGCCCTGGCGCTGCGCTCGGTCGAGCGTTCCGTGGAGGAGGTGCTGCTACCCACCCTGGACGAGATCGCCCGGCGCTACACGGCCGAGTCGGCGGCGTGGGCGTTCGCGGCCCACTGGGCCGGCGACTGGCTGCGACGGGCCCAGCGCCTGGCGCCCCCGCCGGTCAGGCCCGTGTCGATCGTCGTCGGCGACGCGTCGCGCGACGAGCTCGATCCCGACGCACCACATATCCGCGCTCTGGAGCTGTTCTGCGTGCGCGCCGGCATCAAGGTGCTGAGTCTGTCGGCCCGGGGAGTGGCGGGCATCGGGGATGCGCTCAGCGTCCACCAGCCGAATCTCGTCGTGCTCGCCGGCGGGCATCTCGGCGATGACGCCGTGGCCCGATGGGCGTACGCCGTCCGGCTCGCGGCGGGCGCGATGCCGGTAGCCGTCTATCGTCGCGGACCGCAGCGCGTTCGCATGCGCACCACCGGCGCCAGCGTGCTGCCACCGGGGTCGGGCGACGCGCAGCGGCGCCTGCTGGAACTGATTGAACTCGAGCAGGGGAGACGAGCGGACACCGCCGCGCAGGCCAGCCGCCAGACGGGCGAGCGACCAAGTAACGCCAGGACCGCGAGTCTGTAGGTAAAGAGAGACCACAAGGGGGCGATACATCACCATGGCCATCAAGCACCGCGGAGCCGCGCTGTCTGTAGTCGGGTCGCCGGTTTCGGATCCGAAGCCGACGACCTCGTTCTGCAGCCACTGCGGCACCCAACCAGGCGCCGAAGCCAACTCGCGTGTGTGCGGCGACTGCGGACTGGGGCTGATCCTGCACACCGACGTCGACTCCGCGCCGGCTCCGGGGGCGCCGTTCATCGTCCTCGACGGCTCGCTGTCGGTGTGCGCCGTGTCGCAGGCTGCCGAGGGACTGCTCGCCACCACCGAGACCCAGGCCGTCAACCGCCACGTCACCGAACTCCTGGTCCCGGCCGACGCCGAGACCCAGGAGGGTCAGAACCTGGCCGTCGCAGTGACGTGGGCGGCCCGCGGAGACGCCGGCACGCGCGCGGTCACGCTGCGGCCGGCGAACACGTTCGGGGTTCGCCTGAAGGCGCGGATCTCCAGCTGCGGGCCGCCCCGAGCCGCGCTGATCGTGTTCGACGATTAGGCGGCACGCGCCGCGCGGCGGCGGCTTCGAGCACCCTATCTGCTTCGCGGGAAGCGGCAGCGGGGATGGGGCGAGCGGTGGGGCCCCATCCTCAAACCGTCACACTCGACCGGCTCGAACCGGCCAGTTTGACCGTAACGGCGCAGGGCGCCGTTACGGTCACACTCGCGACAGCGGGAGGGTCGAGAGTTACGGGTTAGAGGGCCGACTCGCACGCACCGGTCCGCCCGCGCACGCGCGGCCCCCCGGCCCCCGCCCGCGCACGCCCCGGGCCCCCAGGCCGCCCAGCCCGCGCCGCGCAAGGGCGAACTCCTTCCGCTGCACGCGCGCGCCCATCCTGCAGGGCAGGTTGCGCGGGTTGCATTGACGCGCCGATAGCTCGATAACTTCATCAAATGAGTGGAATCCGGACCAACGCTGCTGCGGTGATGCTCGGGGTCAGCCCCAACACGCTTCGCAGCTGGGAGCGGCGCTACAGCTTCCCCCGCCCGATGCGCTCGCCTGGCGGGCATCGGCAATACTCGCTGGCTGAGATCGAGTCCCTGCGCCTGGCGCTGGCCGAGACGCACAACGTCTCGTCGGCGATCTCGTTGGCGCGTGAGCGTGGCGAGGGCCCGTCCTCGTCGTCGCGGCTAGCGGGCGCGTTCGCGGCGTTCGACGAGGAAAAGGCCAACCGTCTCCTGGAGGAGAGCCTCACGCTGCGCTCCGTCGAGCGGACGATCGAGGAGGTCCTGCTCGAGGGCGTGGCCGTGCACCTGGGCGCAGCACCCGGTGGCGCCGAGTACGAGTTCGGCTGGCGCTACGCGACCGGGTGGCTGTCGGCGCTCAAGCGGCTGTCGCCGCCGGCGGCCCGCCCCGAGGGGATCCTTGTATTCGACGCCTCGGCGCCGCTCGACATCGACGCCCTGCACGCCCAGGCGCTGGAGCTGATCCTGCGTCGGGGTGGCCTGCGCACCTTGTCCCTGTCGCCCGCGATCGACCCCGCGCGGCTCGGACGAGCACTGCGCGCGCTCGACCCCCGCGCGGTCGTGCTCACCGGCCGGAGGGTCACGCTCGATTCGATCGGACGGCTGGTGTACGCCGTGCGCGGAGTGGTGCAGGACGTGGTCGTGTTCGACTTCCGCGGCGCGGTACCTGACACCGGTGCCAGCACCGTGTGCCGACTCGGCGAGATGCCGGTCGGCGCCCGGGACCGGCTGCTGGAGCGGCTCGACGCGGCCGGCGCCGCGCGAGCGTCGAGGCCAGTCGCCCCGGTCCAGCCAGCAGTTGCGCTGCAGAAGCGCTGATCCAGCGCGCCTGCCGCAACAACGCCACCCGGCCCCCGCGAATCCCCGGAGCCGGGTGGCGTTGTCGCCGCATGACCGGGCCGCGGCCCCTCCTAGAATCCCGCGCCGATGGCGCCCCCGCCCGTCCACCGCCCGGTTGATTCGCGTGCCTCGTTCCCCGAGCTCGAGGAGCGGGTGCTCGAGCGCTGGCGCGAGCGAGACGTGTTCGCGGAGTCGGTGAGGCGCCGCGCCGGCGCGGCGCCATGGGGGTTCTACGAGGGACCCCCGACGGCGAACGGGCCCGCCGGGCTCACACCACGTGCTGGCGCGCGTGTTCAAGGACATCTTCCCTCGCTACCGGACGATGCGGGGCTTCTACGTCGAGCGCAAGGGCGGCTGGGACTGCCACGGCCTTCCGGTTGAGCTGGCGGTGGAGGCCGAGCTCGGCTTCACCACCAAGTCCGACATCGAGCGCTACGGGATCGCGGAGTTCAACGCCCGTTGCCGCGAGGCCGTGCTCAGCTACGTCGAGGAATGGAACCGCCTGACCCAGCGCATCGGCTTCTGGATCGACCTGGACAACGCCTATCGCACGCTTGACTCGGAGTACATCGAGTCGGTGTGGTGGGCGCTGAAGACGATCTTCGACCAGGGACGGCTGTACGAGAAGCTGAAGGTGGTGCCGTACTGCACCCGGGATGAGGTCACGCTGTCGAGCCACGAGCTCGGCCAGCCCGACGTGTATCGCGACGTGGTCGATCCTTCGGTGTACGTTCGCGCTGCCGGTCACGCGCGATCACGGCGCGGCGCACCAGGGTGACGAGCTGCTGGTGTGGACCACGACCCCGTGGACGCTCGTCTCCAATGCCGCGGTCGCAGTCCACCCCGAGCTCATCTATGTCCGGGCGCAGGCGGACGGTGGGCCGGTCTACATCCTGGCCGAGGAGCTGCTCGAGCGAGTGCTGCCCGACGGCGCGGACATCCTGGCGAGCTTCGCGGGCTCCGAGCTCGAGGGCGTGTCCTACGAGCCCCCGTTCCCGTTCTCCCCGGCAGCCAGTACGGCCCCCGGGGCCATACGGTGCTGCTGGCCGAATTTGTCACCGCTCAGGACGGCACCGGCCTGGTCCACACCGCGATCGCGTTCGGCGAGGACGACTTCCGGCTCGGCGAGCGCTATGGGCTGAACGTGGTCAATCCCGTCCGCCTGGACGGCACCTTCGACGAGCGCATCGGGCCCTATGAGGGGCGGTGGGTCAAGGACGCCGATGCCGACCTGATCGAGGACCTGCGAGCCCGCGGGCGGCTGCTGCGAGCCGAGACCCTCAGCACTCCTACCCTCACTGCTGGCGGTGCGGCACGCCGCTGCTCTACTACGCCAAGCCCTCCTGGTACATCGCCACCAGCCAGATTCGGGACCGGCTGCTGGCCGCCAACGAAAGCGTCAACTGGTACCCGGAGCACGTCAAGCACGGCCGCTTCGGCAAGTGGCTGGAGGGCAACGTCGACTGGGCGCTGTCACGCGAGCGCTACTGGGGCACGCCGCTGCCGGTGTGGCGCTGCCCGAACCAGCACGTCACGGCGATCGGCTCGTTCCGCGAGCTCGAGCAACTGTCCGGGACGTTGCTCACCGACCCGCACCGGCCCTACGTCGACGAGGTCAGCTTCCCGTGTCCGCAGTGCTCGGCCACGGCCGAGCGGGTTCCCGAGGTGATCGACGTGTGGTTCGACTCCGGCTCGATGCCGTTCGCCCAATACCACGCGCCGCACGAGCACGAGCAGCACTTCCGGGAGCGGTTCCCGGCGGACTTCATCTGCGAGGCGCTGGATCAGACCCGCGGCTGGTTCTACTCGCTGATCGCCGTCTCGACGCTGCTGTTCGACCGCGCCAGCTATCGCAACGTCGTGTGCCTGGGCCTGATCCTCGACGAGGAGGGCCGCAAGATGTCGAAGTCGCTGGGCAACGTGGTGGCGCCGTGGGAGGTGATCGATCGCTACGGAGCCGACGCGTTCCGCTGGTACTTCTTCACCTCCAAGCATCCCTGGGACGGCTACCGCTTCTCACTGGAGACGATCGGCGAGTCGGTCCGGCAGTTCATGCTGCAGTTGTGGAACACCTACCACTTCTATGTCCTGTACGCCAACGCCAACGCGATCGGCCCCGACACCACGCGCGACGCGGGCGCGGGCGCCGAGCTCGACCGCTGGGTGTCATCGCGTCTGCAGGCGACCGTCGAGATCGTGATCGACCGGCTCGACGACTTCGACGCCACCGTGGCCGGGCGCACGATCGCGACGTTCGTCGACGAGCTCTCCAACTGGTACGTGCGCCGCTCCCGGCCGCGGTTCTGGGACGGCGATCCGATTGCCTTCGGGGTGCTGCGCGAGTGCCTGCTGACGGTGGCCAAGCTGCTGGCGCCGTTCTGCCCGTTCCTCGCCGATGAGATCTACGACAACCTGGACGGCTCCGAGCCGAGCGTGCATGTGTGCGACTTTCCCGTGCCCGGCGAGCGTGATCCCGAGCTCGAGCAGACAATGGCGGTCGCCCGCGAGACCGTCCGTCTGGGCCTGGCCGCGCGCGGTCAGGCCAAGGTCAAGACGCGCCAGCCATTGCGCGCGGCCGTGGTCGTTGCGACCGGGTTCGAGCGCGCGGCGATCGAGCGGCTGGGCGACGTCGTGCGCGAAGAGCTCAACGTGCGCGAGCTGCGGTTCGTGTCCGAGGCCGACGAGCTCGGGGAGATCGAGATCAAGCCCAACTACCGCACGCTCGGGCCGCAGTTCGGCAAGCAGATGCCGCTGGTCGCCGCGGCCATCGCCGGTCTGGACTCCAGCCATGTCGCCACCGCGCTGCGGGAGCAGCGGGCCGTGGCGATCTCGATCGGCGGCCAGGATCACGAGCTGCGAGCCGAGGACCTGCTGGTGTCGATGAAGCCGCTCGAGGGCTATCAGGTCGAGCGGGAGGGCTCGCACGCCGTGGCGCTCGAGCTCGAGATCGATGCCGAGCTGCGCATCGAGGGATGGGCGCGCGAGATCGTCCATGCCATTCAGGCGGCCCGGCGCGACGCCGGCCTGGAGGTCACCGACCGGATCGCGCTGACGCTCGACGGCGACGAGGACCTGATCGATGCTGCCCGCGCCCACCAGGACTACATCGCCGGCGAGACGCTGGCGCTGCGGGTGAGCTACGAGGGCTTGGATGGAGCCGCGCCCGTCACGATCGACGGGCGCGAGCTACGGGTGGGCGTGGCGCTGGCGTAGCGTCAGGCTCTAGGCCAGCGCGGGCTCGAGCTCGGCCTCGAGCCGACGCTTGGGATAGGCGCCGATCACGGTCTTGGCCGGCTGACCGTCGCGGAACAGGATCAGCGTGGGGATCGACATGATGTTGAACGCCAGCGCGGTCTCCTGGTTCTCGTCCGTGTTCATCTTCACGACCTTGAGCTCGCCGGCGCGCTCCTTGGCGATCTCCTCGACCACCGGAGCCACCATGCGACAGGGCCCACACCACGGCGCCCAGAAGTCGACCAGCACCGGGACCTCGGACTCGATGACCTCGGACTGGAAGTTGTTGTCGGTTACTTCGGCGACAGTGCCTGCCATTTGGGTGGGCTCCTTAAGGGATCTCGCTGGGTTACTTCAAAAAGTATAGCAAGCGGCCTACTAGCCTAGGGATACCCCGTGGCCGACCCCACCAACAGCGAAATCGCGGCGGCGCTGGACGAGCTCGGCGACCTCTACGAGCTCGACGGCGCGATCATCCACCGGATCGTCGCCTACCGCAATGGCGCCAAGGCGGTGCGCGATGCACCCGTGTCGGTCGCCGCGCTGGCCCGCCAGGGACGAGCCACCGAGCTGCCGGGAATTGGCGCCACTATCCAGGAGAAGGTGATCGCGCTCGCGGACGACGGGGCGATCCCGGCGGCGGTCAAGCTCCGGGCCAAGTTCCCCCCCGGGCTGATCGAGATCACACGCCTGCCGGGGCTCGGGCCGAAGCGGGCACGCCGGCTGTACGAGGAGCTGCAGATCGACTCGCTGACGGCGCTGCGATCGGCCGCCGAGCAGCAGCACATCCGCTCGCTGAAGGGCTTCGGCCCCAAGGCCGAGGAGAGCATTCTGGCCGCGCTGAGCATCCGGGGCGCCGGCGAGCCACGCGTGCGCGTGGTGCTCGATCGGGCGCTTGCGGCTGGCGAGCAGCTGATCGCCGCGCTCCGTGCGCACCCGGCCAGCGACCGAGTCGAGCTGGGGGGATCGGCTCGGCGCATGACCGACAGCGTTAAGGACCTGGACGTGATCGCCACCGCGTCGGATCCGGCGGCGCTGGCCCGGGCCGCGACGGAGCTCGAGCTGATCGAGTCCGCCGGCACGCCCGGTGAAGCGGGAGCGCGGATGCGCACGCACACAGGCCTCCAGGTGGACCTCAAGATCGTCGCGCCGGACCAGTTCGGGAACCTGCTGCAGCACTTCACCGGCTCCAAGGAGCACAACATGGCCCTGCGCGATGCCGCCGTGCGCAGGGGCCTGCACGTGTCCGAGTACGGGGTCCTGGACGACGCCACCGGAGAGACGCACCGGTGCGAGACCGAGGAGCAGGTGTACGCCCTGCTCGGGCTCGAGTACATCGAGCCGGAGCTGCGCGAGAACCGCGGCGAGCTCGAGGCGGCGGCCAGCGGCACGCTGCCCGACCTGATCACGCTCGGCGATCTCCGCGGCGACCTGCACTGCCATACGACGGCATCCGACGGCACCGCCTCGATCGAGGAGATGGCGATCGCGGCCCGCGACGCCGGCTACGAGTACCTGGCGATCACCGACCACTCCGCCAGCTTCGGGTTCGGGGACGATTTGTCGCCGGACCGTCTGCGCGAGCACATCGAGCGGATCCGGGCGGTCTCGGTGGAGGGGCTCGAGCTGCTGGCCGGCTCCGAGGTCAACATCCTCCCGGACGGGGCGCTCGACTACGACGACGATGTGCTGTCCGAGCTCGACTGGGTGGTGGCGAGCGTCCACTCCTCCTTCCGGATGGCCTCCGATGCGATGACGGAACGGATGATCCGGGCGATCGAGCATCCGCTGGTCGACGTGCTCGGCCACCCCTCGGGTCGCAAGATCGAGCGCCGGCGGCCGTACTCGTTCGACATCGAGGCGGTGATCGAGGCCGCCGCCCGCCACGGGACCATGCTCGAGATCAACGCCAGCCCCGACCGACGCGATCTGAACGAGACGGGTGCTCGCGCCGCGGCCGCTGCCGGCGTGGCGATCGTGATCAATTGCGACGCCCACCGAGTGAAGGGGTTCGAGGTCGCGCGCTACGGCATTGCCACCGCGCGCCGGGCGTGGCTGACCGCCGCCGACGTGGCCAACACCCGACCGTGGTCGGAGGTCGCGGCGATGCGCTCGCGCAGCCGGCTGGCGGCGTGAGACGCGCGGGGCTGGTCGCGGTCGCGGTCGCGTTGGCGGGCTGCGGCGGCTCGAGCCACACGACCGTGTCCAGCGCGCCGCCGCCGACTCCGCTGGCGACCGGCTTCCATCTCGTCATTCCGGCGTTCGGGCCGGGCGGTGGGGTCCCCAGGCAGTACACCTGCGACGGCGCCGACACACCCATTCCGCTGCACTGGTCCGGCGTCCCCCGGGGCGCCAAGGAGCTGGCGCTGGTGATCCGCGACCCCGACGCCCCCGGAGGCGACTTCGTGCACTGGGCGGTGGCGGGGATCAGCCCGACGTCCACCAGCGTCCCGGCCGGTGCCGTCCAGGGCCGCAACAGCTTCGGCTCGATCGGCTACCGCGGCCCCTGCCCGCCGCACGGCCAGTCCCATCACTACGTGATCAGCCTCAGTGCCCTGTCGGGCCCCTCGGGGCTGAAGCCCGGCTTCCGGGCGGATCAGCTGCACACCGCGGCGGTGGCGATCACGACCGTGATCCGGACCTACTCGCGTCGCTGAGCTGCCCGGGCGCCACGTAGCTCACAAGCTCGGATTTCTGGCCCCACGGATGCTGCGCCGCCGGCGCAGCCCCCCCACCCGATCCACAGCCAGCCGCCCACACCGCGATCCAGGCCAGGCCCAGCGTCGCCGCCCCCCGCCGGGGACGCCAGCGCCGCTGGATCGCCACGAACCACACCAGGCCGGACAGGCACAGCGCGGCCGCCACGTAGAAGTTAAGACGCAGCCCGAGGATGTGGTTGGAGTAGTCGATGCGCAGCGTCTCCTCGAACATCCGGAACGCGGAGTAGCCCGCGACGTACAGCGCGAACAGCCCCGGCGGGCGGATGCGCCGGGTACGACCCAGCCACACCAGGAAGCCGGCCAGCGACAGGTTCCAGATGATCTCGTACAGAAACGTGGGCTGGAAGGTGGCGTACTGCGCGTAGCCCGGCGGGCGGTGGGCGAGGTCGATCTTCAAGCCCCACGGCAGCGTGGTCGGCTTGCCGAACAGCTCCTGGTTGAAGTAATTGCCGACCCGGCCGATCGCCTGTGCCACCAGCAGCCCCGGGGCGGCAGCGTCCAGGAAGGCGGGGATGTCGGCCCGCCGCCGATGAAGCACCCACAGACCCGCCAGCGTCCCGCAGGCGATGCCGCCCCAGATGCCCAGACCGCCCTGCCAGATCGCGAACGGCCCCCACCAGTGGTTCGGGACCTGACTGGGCGTGGTAATCAGGAAGTAGATGCGTCCGCCGATCAGGCCGGCGGGAAACCCCCACAGCGCCACCTCATTGACCAGCCCGGCATCCCCCCAGCGACGGCGGGTGATCAGGACCGCGGCGATCACCGCGAACACGTACGCGATCCCGTAGGCGTGGAAGAACAGCGGGCCGATCTGCACACCGTTGGACGGTGGGCTGGGAATGAAGCCGGCGCCGGTCACGCCAGCAGCCTGGGCAGGACGTCATCCGCCAGCGTCCGGTCGACCGCTGCCCGCCGAAACGGAGCCAGCAGCTCCAGGGCGCGTTCGGCGTGGCCCGGGAGCGGATCGTCGATCGCGTGGCGCAGAGGCCCCACCAGGTCCTCCCCCACCAGTCGGGGATCCAGGGTGCGGGCCAGGTCGAGAGCCGGGTACGGGCCGGGTGCGGGCGTGGTGACCAGCTGGCAGCCGTCGGCCAGCGCCTCGAGCGGGGCGATGCCGAAGTCCTCGCGCCGGGGGGCGGCCAGGAACACACGCGTCCGGCGCAGCAGCGCCCGAAACTCGTCCGGCGGTAGGCGCCCGGCGATCTCGACGCCCTCCGGCGTGGACGGCAGAGCGTCGATCCCGGCGATCACCAGCGTCTCGCCCGGGCGCCGCGCGCGGGCCCAGGTGTCCAGCACGAACTCGAGCCGCTTCTTCTGCGGGTTGCCGGCGTAGGTGACCACCAGCACGTCGCGGTCGGCGGCCGGCGGGCCCGAGGGATCAACCGGCGTGGGCACCACCAAGCTGGCCGGGCGCGGTCCGCGCAGCGGCGCCAGCGACCGCTCGCTCATCGTCAGCACGAGCTGCGCCTCGCTCAGGCGCCGGCGCTCGGCGACGCGCTGCCACACGCCGTGGCGCCCGGGACGGTTGTCGGCCGCCAGCGAGTCGAGCCATACGACACCGGGCCCAGGCCACAGCAGCGACGCCACGATCGAGCAATACACCACCGCCCGCGGCCGGTGGGCGGGAATCGCATTCTCCGCCGCCTCGCGGGCGGCGCGGGCCTGCACGTAGTCGGTCAGCATGAACGTGCGCACGGTCGGGACGGGCCCGGTGCTGGCCCGCTGCACCGAGGCGCCGGCGCGACGAAACGCGCCCACCAGCTCGTTCGCCGCCGAGCGCCAGCCGATGGTGCTGTCGATCGAGACAACCAGTACGTCGACGTCGGCGCTCATGCCCGGGGCCGGACGCGAGTGTCGGCCCGAGGCGCCATTCAGTTCGAACAGGTTCGAGCGGAAGCCCGGTGTGCGTGCCAACTTGATCGGCTGTAGGGGCGACGTTCGCTCGACGTAGAAGCGCGCCCCGTCGCGCTCCTCGATCGCGGTCACGGCCGAGGCTTGGCGCCTCCAGGCCAGCGACCAGATGATGGCGAAGCCAGCGGCCACGGCGGGGACCTGGGGCAGCGTGAACGCCAGCGCCCCGGCGCCCAGCGTCGAGAGCAACAGCGGCCACAGCCGGTTGAGCACGGTGCGGCCCGGGTTGAGCTCGGGCAGCGACGTCTGCATGCGGGCGTTCGCCAGCAACGTCGCGATGGGCGGATTGGTGATGGCGCGTCGGCCCAGCCACATCCCGATCAGGGCGGCGAGGACCCACCAGGCGGCGGCGAGCGGCAACACCAGCGTGTCGCTGTTGCCGTTGGCGCCGGCCAGGGTCACGGCCGCCAGCGCCGTGGCCGCGGCCGCGCTGATCAAAACCGTGGTGCGAAGGAAGTCGGGAAAGCGCATCAGTCCGCCACGAGCATCGCCAGCAACTCTTGCACGCCCTCGGTCCCATCGACCACGATATCGGCCTCCGAGGTGATCCTGGATGGGCCCTCGTCCGAGCGGACGCCAACCCGGATGGCGCACTCGAGCTTGCCGGCATCGACCAAGCCATGCAGCGCCCGGAACGCATCCAGATCGGTTGCGTCATCGCCCGCGTACAGCGCGCTGTCAACGTCCGCCTCGCGGAGGAACGTCTCGATGCCGGCGCCCTTGTCGATGCTCACCGGAGGGCGGACCTCGAGCACCTTGCGACCCCAGTGGGTCTTGAGGCCCGCTTGCTCCGCGTGGTGGGCGATGGTCTCGATCGCGGCGTGCGCCGCTGTCTCGTCCGGGGCCCCGCGCCAGTGGAACGCCACGATCGCACCCTTGTCCTCCAGCCGCACCCGGCGGCGACGCAGTTCGGCCGTGTCGGCTTCGCGGCCGAACTCCTGAATCCGGCGCACCCATTCCTCCACCCCGGGATCTAGGACCGACTCCGTCCAGCCCGAGCGGAGCATCTCAGCGCCGTGCGTGCCCAGGTAGGTGATCGAGCCGATCGCTACCATCGCGCGCGCCTCCGAGGCACGGCGACCGCTGACGCAGGCCACCACGCCGTAGCGGTTGGCGATCCTGATCAGAAGCTGTCGCGTGCCCTCGGGGACGTGAGCGTCCGAGGCATGCTCGACGATCGGCGCGAGCGTGCCGTCGATGTCAAACAGGATCGCGGCGCGGGACGGGTTTACACGTAGCGGCGCGAGCGCCTCAGGCAGGAGCGCTGACGTCACCGCTCTAGTATGCCTGTCCGTGCCCGCAGACTACGATCCCGCGCGATGACTGAGACCGGCGACGGATACGCAGTGTCGAGCCTGGAGCAGATCGGCGAGGGATACGGCTTTCGCAAGATTCGCCGAGAGCTGGGCGTGACTGCCTTCGGGATGAACGCGCTGGTGCTGCCGCCCGGCTACGAGTCGGGTGTCCATTACCACGAGCGGCAGGAGGAGACCTACTTCGTCCACCGCGGCCGGGTCGAGTTCCGGTTCGGCGACGGCCGTACGTTTGAGCTCGGGCCCGGCGGGGTCGCGAGGGTCGACCCGGCCATGCCCCGGGGAATGACGAACATCGGCGACGACGACGCGGTGATCGTGGTCGTCGGGGGCAAAGACGGATACGTAGGGCGTGACGGCCAGGCCGTGGGAGGCAACCCGGACGGCCCGCCGGGAGCGCCGCTCTCGTCTTGAGCTCCGCGGTCCTGCTGCTGCACGGCCAGCCGGGCGGCGCGCCCGATTGGGCCGGGGTCGTGGCCGCGCTGGCGCCGTCCGGCGCTCCGGTCGTCGCTCCCGACCGGCCGGGATGGGACCAAGTGGGCCGGCCGATGGGTGTCGCGGGGAATGCCGAGGCCGCGCTGGCGGCGCTCGAGTCGCGCGGTCACGCCCGCGCCGTGGTGGTGGGGCACAGCTTCGGAGGCGCGGTGGCCGCCTGGCTGGCGGCCTATCACCCCGATCGGGTCGCAGGGCTGGTGCTGGCGGCGCCGTCCGCGAACGTCGCGTCGTTGTACGCCTTCGACCATCTGATCGCAGTGCCGGTCGCCGGCGAGCTGGCCGGCGCGGTCCTGATGAGCCTGGCGGGGCTGGGCTTGGGCTTGACGCCGGCGCGACGCCGGCTGGCCCGGTTATTTGCGGTGGACGAGAGCTACCTGTTCAGCGTGGGTCAAAGGCTGCTGAGGCCCGGGGCCTGGCGGGCGTTCGCGGTCGAGCAGCGTGCGCTGGTGCGCGAGCTGCCGATGCTCGAGCCGGCGTTGAGCCGGATCGCGGTCCCGACCCGGATCCTGGCCGGCACCGAGGACCGGATCGTGCCGTTGGCATCGCTGCGGCAGCTGGCGGCCCAGATTGGCGGTGCCGAGCTGGTGGAGCTGGAGGGCGCCGGTCACATGCTCCCTCTGCGCCGCCCGACGGCGGTGGCTGAGGCGGTCCTGACGGTGGCCGGGAAGGTCGTCTGAACGGGGAGGTCGTCCGACTACTCGTCCGGGTCCGGGGTGGGGTCGCTCGCGGGTCCTGGCGCGCGGGTCCGGGTCGTCCGGGATGGGCGCGGGGACGGCCGGTGTGGCCGGCTCCTCCGGCGGCGGGACCGTCGCCGGCTCCTCCGGCGCGGCCGGCGACCCGGGATCAGGCACCGCAGGCGTGACCGGCTCATCCGGCACGGCCGGCGTCGCGGGCTCAGCGGGCTGAGGGACCTCGTTTGCGATCGTGTGCATGGGCAATCGCTACCCGCTGGCGTGAGGTCTTGCGCGTGGGTGGGGCTCGCCAGCGGTCGTCAGCGCTCGGTGCACGGTCCGACGGCAGCTGGGAAGGGTGCTGGCGGCGGCGTGGCCTCGCGTCGTGGGGCCGGCGGCCGGCGCGGGTCGTGGGGCCGGCGGCCGGCGCGGGTCGTGGGGCCGTCCCGGAAACGCGAAACTCGACCCCGCCGCGAACGCCATGTGCACGAACCCGGCCGCCCACGCCGGAAACGTGAACGTCGAGCCTCTCAAGCGCCCGGGGTTTCACCTTAACCGAGCCGGCGGCGACGCCTGGACCCGCGATCGCGCTGGCCCGCCGACTCCGCCCGGCCCGCGCTCCCCGGCCGAACTGCGCTCCCCGCCCGGCCTGCGCTCCCCGCGCGACCTGAATAACGTGACATTTCTTCCGGTGCTTGGAGGTCGGTGGCACGCTTGCCATGTCCCACGTGGACAAGGTGCCACGCGATGGTCCGCAACCCAAGCCGGGGCACCTTATGCAGGTTCCCAGCCGGTCGGCGCCCGCCCCAACGCTCCCCAGCCCCCGGTCCGGACGGCGAAGAATCTCCCGGCGCCCCCAGACTCAAACCCCCTCCCCAGCCCCATCCTCAAAGCCGCCCGTCACCGATCGCCCCACGACGACTCGCGACAGCGACCCTGAGCCAAACCAACTCCCTACCCCACCCCACCTCCCAGTTCCGCCAGACTGCACAACCATGACCGCCGACGCTCTGGACTCGATCCTGCGCTTCACCCGCGTCACCACCGAGCGGACCGCGGATGAGGTGAGGCGAATCGGTTCAGGCTGGGCGGTGAGGACGCCGTCGCTCAGTGCCGCGTGGAGCCTGAACCACGTGCGGTTTGAGGCGCCTGTGGGTTTCAATGAGGCGGTGGCCGTCGCCGATCGGGAGTTGGCGCACGTGCCCTACCGCAACGTGGTGATCGAGGACCACGCGATCGAGCCCGGGCTTGAGGCGGAGTTCATCGCGGGCGGCTGGGAGGCGGAGCACGATCTGCTGATGGAGCTCGTGCGCGAGCCGGACCGCGAGGTCGATACCAGCACAGTGCTGGAGACGGCCCCGGACACCACTGTTGGTCTGTCCAAGCGCTGGATGCTCGAGGCTCGGCCCGAGACCACCGCGGGTGAGCTCAGCGAGCTGATCGAGTTGGGTCGCCGCGAGGCTCGCGCCCGTGGCGATCGGGGTCTGGCGGTGGCCGGCGAGGACGGAGATCTGGCGGCGATGGCCAAGCTCCGCTCTGACGGTGAGACGGCGCAGATCGAAGACGTTTACACCGCGCCCGAGGCCCGGGGTCGAGGGTTTGCTCGGGCGATCGTCACCCGCGCCGTGGAGCTTGCGAAGGCGGACGAGCACGAGCTGATTTTCATCATCGCCGACGACAACGGCTGGCCGAAGGAGCTGTACGCGCGGATCGGGTTTGCGCCCGTCGGGCGGCTGCTCCGCTTTCATCGGGAGCCGGCCGAGGTTCACGGCGATGGCACGGCGACACGGAAGGCCAGCGCCGCGAACGCCAGGTAGCGCGCTCCCCCGACCAAGTGCGCCGAGCGGCGCTCAGGCAGCCTGGATCTGGAGCTGGCGCGCCGGCCCGCAGGCGGCGACGTCATCGAGCAGCCGGTCGGCGCTGATCTGCTCCCAGCGGCCGCTGGCGACCAGCGCGCCGGACAGGCTCTCGATGTCGGCGATCGCCTCGCGGGCGGGACCGTCGTCGGGGTCGCGGCAGAAGATGAGCTCATCGGCCGCGTCGCGGATCCGTCCCTGCTCGGGCTCGAGCAGCTTGCTCGGGCCAAGGTCGGACAGGGTCTTCACGACTCGTCGGTATGCCTGGGTGCGTTCAGGAGTCATTGGGATCACGGTTCGCATTTGCGATGTGGCCATGATGTCGGCCGAGCCAGCCCTGATCTTTAGCCCCTTGGCCAAAGATGTGCGGCCGCGATTGTCCGCCCGCGCCACCAGCCTCCGCGGGGCTTCAGCAGCCGGCGCGCTGCGGCGGTGCGCCGGAGCTCGTCGATGTGGGCCTGGCTGATTGCTTGGTGTAGATGGGGATGCATGTCAGTCCTCCGAAGTTGGTTATGGGGCTAGGACTGTCGGGCCGGAGCAAATTCATCGCGCCGGCATGAGCGCCGGGCGGAGGCTGAGTCGCCCCGGAGGGATAGGCTTGGCGCGGGGCGGCGCCGCAGGTCGACCAGGAAGAGGGAACGAGATGGCGATCGGACCGCTCGAAGTGGGCTCCAAGCAGGCGCAGCAGACCGTCTTCGTGGACACCTTCACCGACGGTCTCCTGGGACCCGAGGTGGCGATGCTCGGACCGGTCGCCGACGGAGGCCACGTCGTGTGGAACTCCGCGCCGGGATGCTGGGGGCCGATGATCACTCCGTCGATTCGCGGTGGCCACGAGGTCAGCCAGCCGGTGGCGGTCGCGGGCGCCGAAGTCGGGGGACGCGGTCGCGATCCGGATCAAGCACATCGCGGTCACCTCGATGGCGACCGCATCGGGAACCGCGCACACCATGGAGACTCGCTGCAACGGCGACCCCTACTGCGCACCCGTGTGTCCGGCGTGTCAGACCGAGTGGCCCGCGACCCGGATTCATGGGATCGGGCAGCAAGCGATCCGCTGCGTGCACTGCGGCGCGGACGCGACGCGTTCACGATCGCGAACGGCTACACGATGGCGTTCGATGAGCTCCGTTCCTCAACACTGCCACCGACAACGGATACGGGCGGCCGGCTGTGATCGCTGTCGTCACCGACGCTGACCTGACCGACCTCCTGCCGCTGATGCGGGCCTACTGCGATTTCTACGGGATGGCGCCGAGCGACGCGGATCTGCTGTCGATGGCGCGTGCGCTGATCAGCGATCCCGAGCACGAGGGCGAACAACTGATCGCGCGCGAGTCACACCACACCGCCGTCGGCTTCGCGACCATCTTCTGGACCTGGTCGACGCTCACCGGCTCGAGGATCGGAGTGATGAACGATCTGTTCGTGGCACCCGAGGCGAGGGGCCAGAGAACCGCAGAGGGCCTGATCGCGGCCTGTCTGGAGCGCTGCCGGCTGCGAGGCGCGAACTCGCTGGGCTGGCAGACGGCGCCCGACAACCAGCGCGCGCAGCGGCTCTACGACCGCGTGGGTGCGCGGCGTGAAACCTGGATCGACTACTCGCTGCCAGTCGACAAACGAGCCTAATCGCCGCGCCCGGGCTCGGCCCTGGCGTCGTGTCGCAGTCAGGCGCGCGCGGTGAACACGCAGGGCATTCGCTTGATCCCATGGATGAACGCGCTACGCAGCAGCTCCGGCTCATCGGCCTCGATGTCCGGCATCACCCGCAGCATCTCGCCAAAGATCGCCTTGAGCTGCGAGCGCGCCAGCGAGGCCCCCATGCAGTAGTGGGGCCCGCCGCCGCCGAAACCGAGATGCCGGTTCGGGTTGCGGGTCAAATCAAACTTCCAGGGGTCCGCGAAGGCCTGGTCGTCCCGGTTACCCGAGTGGTAGAACAGAACGACCTTCTCGCCGGCCGGCAGCACCTCGCCGTGGAGTTCGACCTCACGCGTGGTGGTTCGCCGGAAGGTCAGAACCGGCGAGGCCCAGCGGACGAACTCCTCCACCGCGTCGGGCAGGCGCCCGTCGACGTCAGCCAGCAGCAGCTCACGTTGAGCCGGATTGACCGTCAGTGCGCGCAGCGCGTGAGAAGTGGTGTGCCGGGTCGTGTCGTTGCCCGCGACCGACAGAAGCACCAGGAACGCGGCGATCTCGGCATGAGTCAGCCGGTCACCGTCGACCTCCGCCTGCACCAGGGCCGTCATCAGGTCATCGCCCGGGTGCTGCTCGCGGTGCTTGGCCAGGTCGGTGGCGAACTCGGTCAGCGTCCACAGCGCGGTACCCAGCACCTCGAGCGGCGTCCGGTCGCCGAACACCTCGGGATCGGCGGCGGAGACCAACGTGTCGGCCGCCTCAACCACGCGCTCGCGATCGGCGTCCGGAACGCCGAGCATGTCCGAGATCGTCTGCAGTGGCAGTCGCTTGGCGATCAGCTCGACGAAGTCCCCGCCGCCGGTCGGCGCGGCGTCGTCGACGATCTGCTTGGCGTTGACCCGGATGCCGTCCTCGATCCGAGCCACCTGCCTGGGTGTGAACGCCGCGGACACCAGCCCGCGCAGCTTGCCGTGGCGGGGTGCGTCCATGGCCAGGAACGACTGCGAGGCCTCCAGCATCTCGGGCGGGGCATCGCCGAACTGCACGCCGTCGCCAGATCTGTACGTGGCCGGGTCACGCGAGATCCGGCGGATGTCGTCATAGCGCACGATCGCCCAGTAGTGCAGCCGTCCTTGATCGTCGAGCCCGAGTATGTCTTCCGGCGGGGCGTGGCGCGAGATCGGAGCCTCGCGCCGCAGCTGCTCAAAATACCGGTCGCGCACCTCTGCGGTCTGGCCCCAGAACTCGAGCGAACCGAGGTCTGGCTGCGAGCGGTTCACGGGCCGGGCAGTCGCCACGCCCGCACTCTACTGCGAGGGGGTGGATCAGGGTTTGGCGTTCGCGCCGCGACCCCTCAGCCCCACCGCGGCGAAGGCTCGAGGGCTCATCGCAGTGGTGGGACCGGGAGGTCGATCTGCTAGGGGCGAATGTTCTGGTTGATGTGGAACAGATTCGTGGGGTCGTACTTGCGCTTGATCTGCGTCAGGCGCTCGTAGTTGCTCCCGTAGGTCGCCCGCACGCGCTCCTGGCCCTCGTCCATCATGAAGTTGACGTACGCGCCGCCCATCGAATGCGGGTGCAGGGCGTCGAAGTAATCGACCGTCCATTGCCTGAGCGCAGGCGCGCTGGCAGGATCCGGATCGACGCCGACGATCACCTGGGCCCACTTGGCATCGCGATACGCCCACGGCGTGGCGTCGTCCGCCACGCGTCCGGCGGCGCCATCAATCGGGTACAGGTGCATGGTCGATTTCCACGACGGCAGCGCGGCGCCGTGCTCGACATGCGCGGCCACGGCATCGTCCGAGATCTCCTTGACGAAGTCCGCGCGCCAGTACCACTGGTCCCCGTGCGGATACAGCCCGTCGAACGCGGACTGCAGCGCCGGCAGCGGCATCGGTCCGAGATCCGTCGAGGTCGGGGCGAAGCTCGCGGACCGGTCGCAGCGCCGCGTCCGCCTCGTCCTGCGGCCCGGCGTAGCACCACACGATGCCGCACATCTTCTGCATGTGCAGCTCCTCGGGGAACGGTGGCGCGGGCGGCACCGTCAGGAATGCAAAGAACCCGCTGAGATCCTCCGGCGCGTCCGGCAGGAACTCGCGATACCAGCTGAGGATCTCGGCCGCGCGATCCAGCGAGAACAGGGTCGGCCCGCCGACGATCGTATGCACGGGACTGAGCCTGAACGTGAACGCGGTCACGACTCCGAAGTTGCCGCCGCCGCCGCGGAGCGCCCAGAACAGATCCTCGTGCTCGGTCTCGCTGGCGGTTGACGAACCTACCGTCGGCCAGCACCACGTCGGCGCCGATCAGGTTGTCGATCGACAGGCCGAGCTTGCGGGTCAGGTGCCCCAGGCCGCCTCCCAGCGTGAGCCCGCCCACGCCGGTCGTCCCGATGATGCCGAACGGCGCCGCCAGACCGAACGCGTGCGTGGCGTGATCGACGTCGCCGACCAGCGATCCTCCAAGCACCACGGCGGTGCGGCGATCGGGATCGACTCTGACCCCACGCATCAGCGACAGGTCGATCACCAGCCCGTCATCGACGCTGCCGAGTCCGCCACCGTTGTGCGCTCCGCCGCGGACCGCGACTTCCAGCTCGGCCTCGCGGGCGTAGCCGAGCGCGGCCATCACGTCACCCGGGTCGGTGCAGCGGGCGATCAGGCGCGGCCGCTTGTCGATCATCGCGTTGTACAGCTTCCGGGCTTCGTCATACCCGGGGTCGAAGTCGCCGATGACCTCCCCGCGCAGGCGCTCGGCCAGGGCGCTGGCGGCATCGAGCTTCTCGTGGCTGGGTTTTGCTGCTGTGCTCATCGATCCTCCTGAGTGGAAGTTGATTCGGGCCACGAACGATCCTCAGCGTCCGTGCCTGGACTCGCGAAGCGACCGTGACCGCCCCGTGAATTTCGCGCCTCTCGGCGCGAACGCCGGTCGGGCCGGGTCAGAGCAGCTCGGCGATCTGCTGCGCGGCCCGGCGGGCCCCGTCCGTCTCGACCGGCAGGTAGTCGACCGCTCGAGCCAGCTCGTCGGCGATCGCGTCGGCGATCACCTCGGGCGGTGAGACATCGATGTCCATCCGGCGCCCGGCGCGGTAGCGCTCGAGCCGGTGGCGGACGTGCAGGTTCTGCTCGAAGTGGTGTTTGAGCGGGAAGTACAGAAACGGCCGGCGATTGGCGGTGAGCTCCATCGCGGTCGTCAGGCCACCCTGCACGATCGCCAGGTCGCACGCCGCCAGGTGGCGGTACAGGTTGTGGACGTATCCGACCACCTCGAGACGATCATGGCGCGGCAGTGACCCGGGGTCGATCCGGGGCCCGGCCACCACGATCGTGCGCAACCCGGGCACCTTGGCGGCGGCCAGGGGGTGCGCGTCGATCACCCTGCGGAGCAGATGCTCGCCCACCCCGGAGCCGCCCACGCTGACGATGCACACGCGCTCGTCCTCGCCGTAGCCCAGCTCCGCGCGGAGCGCCGCACGGTCGGCGAACTCGGCCGGATCGAACCCGGACACGTAGCCGGTGAACGAGAAGTGCTGCTCGGTCCAGTCGCGGATCGCCGGCAGGTTCGGCCCGAACTCGGCCGGCACGATGTCCTCCGGGTTGCCGACGAACATGGCGCGGTCCCGCAACCGCGGGGCGCGGGCGATGTGCTCGATCATCTCGGCGTTGTAGTCGGCGGTCAGAAACGCCTCGCGATCGCCGAGATCGTCGAGCGGCAGCCAGCCGACGAAGTCGGTGAGCCACACGTACGCCGCGCGTTTCGTCTCGGGATTCTCATGCAGGTAGTAGTCGAGCTCCCAGGCCTCATCGCCGATCCACAGGTCGTAGGGCTCGGCTTCGACCAGGTCGTGGAACACCATGAAGTTGGACACCAGGATCTCGTCCATGCGCCTCCAGGCCTGGAAGCAGTGCAGGTCGTGCTCGGCCGACTCGGACTCGATGTGACCGGACTCATTGGCGAGATGCGCGCTGGCCGGGTGAATCCGCTCCCCCTCGGCGGCGAGCACGCGCGTGACCGGATCCTGGGCCAGCCAGTCGATCTCCAGGTCTGGCACCAGCGCGCGGAGCTCGCGTGCGATGGCGACGTCACGCTGGGCGTGGCCCAGTCCGATCGGCGAGGAGATGTACAGGGCCCGCCGGGGCCGGGCCTGGGCCCGGATCCAGCTGGCCGTGGTCCGCGGCCGCGGGGCGATGAAGTCCCGGAGCAGTAGGTTGATCTTCACCGGGTCGCGAGCCTGGGGGCAATGACCCGCGCCCGCTAGGTCCGACCATCTGTCCCCCGGTCAGCCGGGCCAGCGCCGCGCCCGAGTCGTACGGACGGACGGCGTCGTCGTGACCGTGCACCACCAGCACCGGACAGCGTACGCGGTCCGTGAGCTCGCGCACGCCGGCCTCGTCGCGGAGCCGCGGGGCCAGCTGACTGGCCACCAGCGTCTCGGCATCGGTCTCGAGCGCCCAGCCGACCGCGTCCTCGAGTTGCTTGGTCGAGTGCGGCTCGCAGAACACCCGCGAGAAGAAGTACTGCACGAACTCCGCGTAGTGCTCGAGCCAGTAGTGCTGGTTGAACCGGCGCCACCCGCGGTACTCATCGCGCGGCTCGGAGAACGCCTGCTCAGCGCTGGCGCGCGGCTCGGCCGGCGGCAGCGGCAGCGCCGGGGCCAGGAACACCAGGGCGGACACTCGCTCCGGATGTGCAGCTGCCAGATGCAGCGCTCGCTCGGCGCCGCGGGACAGCGACACCAGCGCCGCCGCTTGCGTGCCGGTGGCGTCCATCACCGCCAGGGCGTCGGCGGCGAACTCCTCCTCGCGATAGGCCTCGGGCGCGAGCGGGCGGTCGGAGCGACCATTGCCCCGAGGGTCGCATGTCAGCACCCCGAAGTGGCGGGCGAGATAGGGAATCTGAAGCTTCCAGGTCCGTGAGTGGACGATCGACCACGTCGGAAGCAGAAACACGGTCGGATCTCCGCTGCCGTAGCGCTCCCAGAAGATCCTGACGCCATCGCGCTCCACCACCCCGGTCTCATCGGGGTACCGTGCCCGTGACTGCTCCGGTTGAGGTTTTCGCGTCGCGGCCGGTTTCTGCGTCGTCGTCATCTCGGTCCCTTTCACCCTGTGTGCGCTTGCACTCTCGCACCTGGACGTGAACCGTACGTGTAACTAGCGCGAAACCGATCGGGGCACGCATCTAGGCTTTCACTCATGCTGCGTGTGCGGCTGCTCGGAGAGCTGGAGCTCGAGCTGGAGGGGGTCCGCCTAGAACCACCCGTCAGCCGGCGGGCGCGCTCGCTGCTCGGGCTGCTGGCGCTCGATCACCGCCAGCATCCGAGGCCGCAGCTGGCGGCCCGGTTCTGGCCCGACGTGCTCGACGACAGCGCTCGCACCAGCCTGCGCAGCGCGCTCACCGCGGTGCGGCGCGCGCTGGGCCCGGACGCCGACAGATACCTGCTGGCCACGCGGGAGCGGGCCGGTCTATCCGACCAGGTCGCGACCGACGTCGCCGAGTTCGACGCGCTCCGCGCGACGGGTCGCCTGGAGGAGGCGATGGAGCTGTGGCGCGGAGATCTGCTCGCGGGCCTGGATGACGACTGGGTGCTGGTGGCGAGGGATGAGTGGCGGGAGCACGCGGCCGCGGTGCTCAGTCAGCTGGCCGAGCACGCCGAGGCGGATGGGGACCTGGCGAAGGCGATCGGCCACACTCGCCGGATCGTGGCGCTGGACCCGCTCGCGGAGGATGGCCAGCGCGCGTTGATGCGCCGGCTCACCGCCTCCGGTGATCGCGCCGCGGCGCTAATCGCCTACAACCGATACGCCGACCGGCTGCGGGCCGAGCTGCGCGTTGCCCCGTCCGCCGCCACGCGCGCGCTGGCCGACGAGCTCCGTGCCCCTGACACCGCGGACTTGGCCACGACTGCCCCGGCCTCGAGCGCGGCCGTCGCCTCCGCCCAAGCCAGCACCCCGCCGACGACCGCGCCGCGGGGGGCGTCGGGCACAATGACGCTGCTGTTCACCGACTTGGTCGGATCCACCGAACTGCTCGACGATCTCGGCGACGAGGAGGCGGAGCGGCTGCGCCGCATCCATTTCGCGCTGCTCCGCGACGTGGCCCTGAGCCACGCCGGGCAGGAGGTCAAGAACCTCGGAGACGGCCTGATGGTCGCGTTCGGCTCCAGCGTTGACGCCTCGGCCTGTGCAATCGGAATTCAGCAGACGGTGGATCGCCACAACCGACGCGAGCACGCCAGCCAGATGGGCGTGCGCGTCGGTCTTCACGTCGGCGAGCCGATCCGTGACGAGGGCGACTACTTCGGGACCGCCGTGGTGGTGGCCAAGCGCCTGTGCGATCGCGCCGAGGGTGGGCAGATCTTGGCCTCGGAGCTGGTTCGACAGCTGATCGGCACCCGGGGCGAGTTCGAGTTCAAGCCGATCGGCGCGCTCATGTTGAAGGGCTTCTCCACACCCGTGGAGACGTGCGAGCTGAGCTGGAAGCCCGTCGGTGAACGTGGTCTCCCGCTCCCCGCCGAGCTGACGCAGGGCCAGGAAACGTTCGTCGGCCGGCGCGCCGAGCTGGATGCCGTCTCGCAGGCCTGGGCGCAGGCACGTGACGGCGAGCTGGGCGTGGTGCTGGTCGCCGGCGAGCCCGGGATCGGCAAGACCAGGCTCGTCTCGGAGCTGTGTCGCCAGGCCCATTCGGCCGGTGCGGCAGTGCTGCTAGGGCACTGCACGGAGGACCCGCTCGCCCCGTACCAGCCGTTCGTCGAGGCGCTGCAGCACTACGTCAACGCGTGTCCCGCAGACGAGCTGCTGCTGCAGATCGGGACCCGTCGAGCCGTGCTGGGCAAGTTGGTCCCCGAGCTCGTCGGCGGGCAGGCGCCGCCGGACGGCGATCGCGATGAGACGCGCGGCGCGGGAGAGCGGTTCGCGCTGTTCGATGCCGTCGCGTCGTTGCTCGGCGAGGCCGCCCGCAGCCGGCCGCTGATCCTCGTCCTGGACGACCTGCACTGGGCCGACCCCCCGTCTGTGTCGCTGCTTCGCCACGTGGTGCGGGCGGCGGCCGGATCGCCCCTGCTGATCTTGGGCACGTACCGCGAGATTGAGGTGGACGACGAGCACCCGCTCGCCGCAGCGCTCGCCGAGCTGCGCCGAGCCCGCGCGCTCACGACGCTGACACTGACCGGCCTGGGTGACGATGACGTCGCCGCGCTGATCCGCGAGCGGGGCGGGCAGCTCGACGACGAGCTGATCCACGCGGTGGCCGAGCGAACCGAGGGCAACCCGTTTTTCGTCGAGGAGGTCCTCCGCCACGTCGGCGGTGGCCTGGGATTCAGCCTGCCGCCCAGCGTCCAGGACCTGCTCTTGCGCCGGCTCCGGCGCCTCGACGAGGCGGCCAGACGGACGCTGGCCGCGGCCGCCGTGCTGGGAACAGAGTTCGAGCTCGCCGTGCTCGAACGGATGCTGAGCGCGGATGCCGACGAGTTGCTGGAGATCATGGAGCTGGCGCTTCGCGAGACCGTGCTGATCGAGTCCCGAGATGCGGTCGGGCGTTACACGTTTGCGCACGCGCTGATTCGCGAGACGATCGACGACCAGCTGTCGGCGACCCGGCGCGCCCGGCTGCATCTGCGGGCCGGCGAGGCGATCGAAGCCACGCACGCCGACCACCTGGATGAATACGCCGAACAGCTCGCTCATCACTTCGTGGCGGCCGGAGACGAGCCCAAGAGCTTCGAGTACCTCCGGCGCGCTGCCCGGGCGGCCGCTCGCGTCCATGCCGCCCAGGCGGCGATGGCCCACTACGATGCCGCCATCGACATCGGCCGGCGGTTGGGTCACACGCCCGAGGCCGACGAGAGCATGCGCCGGATGCTGGTCGAGCGGGGCTTTCTGCGCCACATCTGGGGCGATCCCGACGCCGGTCTCGTGGACTACGAGCAGGCGCTCGAGGGCGCGCGCGCGGCAGGCGATCGCCGCCTGGAGGCCGAAGCGCTCGACGGCCTGGGGTACGTTGACAAGCTGGCCGACGCCGAGAGCTCGGAGGTGCGCCAACGCGCCGCGCTGAGGATCGCCGAGGACCTGGGCGACGAGGCCCTGCAGGTGCGGATCCTGAACCGGCTCTCGCTGCTGCTATCAAATCAGCTCGACCTGGCTGGCGCGCGGCAGCTGGGCGAGCGAGCGCTCGAGCTGGCCGGACACGACGACCAGGGGCGCGCCATGGCGCTCGACGCGCTTAAGCTCGTGGCGCTCCAGCTCGGCGAGACCGACGAGCTGCAATCACTGACCAGCGAGCTCGAGCGGATCGAACGACGGCGCGGCGAGTTGTGGTACCTGCAGTTCTCCCTGTTCGAGTCGGCATTCGCCCCGCTCGGGCGCGCCCAATGGGAAGTTGCGCTCTCCCGGCTGGCAGAGGCCCTGTCGGTCAATGCCCGGATCGATGACCCGCTCGCCCGGCCGCTGATCCACGACGCCGTCGGATGGCTGGAGCGCAGCCGCGGCAACTACGAGCGGGCTTTGGCCGAAGGCCGGGCTGCCGCAGCGCTGACCGCCCCGGGCGGCCGGGGTCGCTGGACATCGTGGACGCATGCGACGCTGGGTTGGACGCTGCTCGAGCTCCGCGCCGCCGAGCCCGCCATCGAGGTGCTGGAGCACGCGATGAAGTTCAGCGAGCTGCGCTCGGACCGGCTGCGGGCGGCCGGGCATCTAGCCTGGGCCCGGGCGCTGGTCGACGACATCCCCGGCTTCCGAGCCGCAGCCGCGATCGCGGACGAGGACCTCGCCCGCCTGCGGGCACCCACCGACGGGACGTTCCTGTTCGGATTCGGCGCCGTCGTGGCACTCGCCAGAGCTGCACTTCGAGCCGGCGACGCCGAGCGCGTCCCCGGGCTCCTGGCGCCGACGCTCACCGCGGCGCAGCGGTGGGGCTGGCACGAGGCGGCGGCGTCTGCGTCGCTGGTGCTGGGCCTGGCCGATCAGGCCGGCGGCGACGACGACGCGGCCCGGGAGGCCCTGAGCCGAGCGATCGAGCTCTCCGCGAAGCACGAGCTGCCCGGGATCGAGTGGGAGGCGCGCGCGGCCCTCGCCGGGGTCGCCGGGGACGAGGAGGCGAGCCGGCTGCGGGCCGAGTCAGACGCCATCGTCGAGCGCCTGGCTCGCGCCGTCGGCGACGAGCGCCTGGCCGGGGACTTCGTGCGCCGGGTCAAGGGCTGAGGAGGGGACCTCCCAACAGACCTCCCAGGCCAGCGTCCGCGGATCGGCCAGCGGCGCGAACCCCAGCGAGTCAAGCGCCGCCCGCTGGGTCCGGTAGGTGTCGAGCGCCTGAAGCTTGCGGGCGCGCTCCGCGTCGTCGAGCGCCCGCACCCGAGCCACCAGCTCGGCCGGACGAATACCGGCCTCGTGCAACGACTGTTCCCAGTGCGAGGCCACGTCGACCCCGCCCTCGCGCGCGCCCGTGACCCACCCGGGCCAGCCGTCCCGGATCGCGTGCGGTAGGTCCGCATACAGTTGAAATGACCGGCCCCGGCGAGCGAGCTCCAGCGCCGCGGCGCGGACCAGTACGTGATCCGGATGGGCGTGGAACGCCCCCGGCGCCAGCAGCGTGACCTCGGGCCCGACCGCGCGCTCGATCAGCTCGGCGACCTCGGCGGGTGACTGCGCATGCTCCCGATATTGATCGTCGAGCAGGCCGAGATTAATTGAGCTCCGGCCCACGGTGGCGAGCGCTACGACGTCCTCCTGCCGGCGCTCGTGCATGCGGTGCACCGGATCGGTCGCGCCGGTGAGCCGATCCCACATCGGTGCCGGGGTGCCGACCGGTGGGGCGGCCGTGAACACATTCACCACGATCACTTCGCCCGGGCCAGCGAGCAACTGCCAACAGGACAGGACGGCGTCGTCGAAATGCGGTGAGAGGAGCGCGAGCTTCATCGGCCACACGATCGCACGAACCCGTAGGGCCAGCGTGAACGCAGCGCGAAACTGCTCCGCCGAGGCGTACGCTGGCGCACATGGAGCTGCCGCCTGGTCCGCGCGCGCCCGCCGCGTGGCAGACGATCGGCTGGATGACCCGGCCCTCCGCGTTCCTCCAGCGGGTGCACGCGCGCTTCGGCGACCCGGTTACGATCCGTACCTACTGGACCGAGCAGCCGATGGTGCTGTTCTCGCACCCGGATGCCGTGCGCGAGCTGTTCCGGCTCGACCCGGCCGTCGCGCCCGCCGGCCAGAGCTGGGAGTTCCTGCGACCGTTCGCGGGACCGCACTCGATCCTGTTGCTCGATGGGGACGAGCACCTCCGGGAGCGACGTTTGCTGCAGACGCCCTTCCACGGAGAGCGGATGAGCGCCTTCGCCCCGATGATCGCCGAGTTGGCGCGCCGGGAGCTGAGCACTTGGAATGGACGAGTGCAGGCCCTGGAGCGGATGCGGCGACTGACCTTGGAGGTGATCCTGCACGTGGTGTTCGGCGCCCGCGATGAGCGCGAGGCGCAACCCTTGCGGGCCGCGATCGAGGACACGCTGGGCGGAGTTCGTTCGCTGCCCCGGATGCTGGCCATGGCCTTGGTCCAGGCTGACCTCGGCTCCCGCTCGCCCTGGGGCCGGTTCCGTGCTTCGGTCGAGCGCTTCGACGCGATCCTGTTCGAGCTGCTGGCTCGCCGCCGAGCTGATCCCGGCCAGGACTCGATGCTCGCGATGCTGCTCGAGCAGCGCGATCAGCACGGCGATCCGCCGTCGGACCAGCATCTGCGCGATCAGCTCGTGGCGCTGCTGGTGGGCGGTCACGACAGCTCGGCTGCCTCGCTGGCCTGGGCGTGCGAACGGCTCGCGCGCCACCCCGCGGTGCAGGCCCGGCTCCGCGAGGGCGAGGCCGCATACCTGGATGCCGTCGTCAAGGAAGTCCTCCGGGTTCGCCCGGCGTTGACGATCGCCCCGCGCTTGCTGCTGGAGCCGGTCGTGATCCGGGGGCGGAGGCTGCCCGCCGGGATCCAGGTGGCCGCCTGCCTGTGGCTGGCGATGCGGCGCAATGACCTGTGGCCGGACGCGGCAGCCTTCCGGCCGGAGAGGTGGCTGAACGGAGCGCCAGCGAATCTGCTGTCGTGGATCCCATTCGGCGGCGGCGTGCGGCGCTGCGCCGGCGCGCCGTTCGCCGAGATGGAGATGCGCGAGATCCTGCGCGCGACCACGGTGCTGAGGATCCGGCCGGCGCGCCCGGAGGCCGAGCGCGCCCGGCGCAGCATGCTCGTGGTCACGCCGCACCGCCAGGCCGAAGTGATCGTCGACCGAAGCTGATCGGTGGCGCGACAGACGACAGCCGAGAGGATGGCGATCGACCGGGCCTGGCTGCGCATCGAGCCGCTGGCGCTGTACCCGCGGCCGATCAATCTGGATCGGGTGCGCATCCTCAGCGCGCCGTGGCTGTTTGCCCTGCCCTGGTTTCGTCGCTTCGACGGCTACACGATCTGGAGCACGATTCTGCTGCGCGCCGCCCGGCTCCAGAGCGATGACGAGCTGATCGCGCACGAGCTGGTACACGTGTGGCAGGGCCAGCACCAATGGGTGCGCCTGTGGCTCTCCTATGTCAAGCCCTCGACCTTCTGGGGCGATCGCTCGGGCTATTGGGAGAATCGCTATGAGCTCGAGGCGCGTGGCGCCGTGGAGCGAACCCGAACTCCGGGCTGAGGGAGGTCTAGCTCACAGCCGTGCCAGCACGTCCTCGGCTGACAGCCACCCCGGTTTACGGCCGTGGCGCACCGTCTCGTGTGCCAGTGACTGAAGCAGCTGGTTGACGGGGGTCGGCATCCCGAGCTGGCGGCCGCACAGGACGATCTCGCCGTTCAGATAGTCGGTTTCGACGCTGGCCGCACCGCGGACGACGCTTTGCCACGTCGAACCGCCGGCGCGCGGGTGCCCGTCGATCTCTCCCACCTGCCAGCGTTCCCAGCGGCCCCGGAGGTCGGACACGTCCTCGGCGATGAACTCGATTCCGGCGGCCCGCAGGACGCCGCGGCCTTCCTCCCGGGCGCGCTCGACGAGCTCGGACGCAGCCGCGTCGGAGCCACAGATCGCCTGCACGGCGTTGGCCAGGTTGGCGATCAGCTTGGCGTATTTGAGGCGCATGATGTCTGGCCCGGGCTCGGAGCTGAAGCGGGCCGCCCGCAGCGCCTGGCATATCTCCTCACAGCGCTGATCGATCCCGTCCGGATAGCGGCCGATGTCGATCTGGCCGGTGAGGGCAGCTCCGTAGGCGAGCACCAGGCCGGGCTCGAGGTGTGCGGTCGGCGCCATCACCACCGCGCCGTACACGCGTGAAAACCGGCGCAGCGCGGCGCGCTCGTTCTCGACTCCGTTCTGCAGGCACACGACGGGAGTGCTGAGGGGAGCCGCGGAGGCCAGGGCATCGAGCGCCGGCTGGGTGTCCTGGCTCTTGGTCGCCAGCAGCACGACATCGTCGGCGCCGATGGCCGCCTGTTGCGGCGAACGCGTGACCGGTATCCGCAGGGTGAGCCGCTGGCGCGGAGTCTGGAGCGTCAGGCCGTGCGCGGCAATCGCATCATGGTGCGCACCGCGGGCGATCAGCAGCACGTCGCGACCGGCCTCGTGCAGCCGCGCTCCGACGACGCCGCCGATCGCCCCTGCGCCGATGATCACGAACCGCACATCGGCAGCCTACGCGGCTGCTCAGCTCGCCGACTGCGGCTACCGGCGCTGCCGATGGTGGCGAGGGCCCCTGACCCTCGTCCCGGCCGTCTCCCGGGCGGCGGTGAACAGCTTGGCAATATCCGGCTCCATGAAGTAATCGGTGCCGCCGTCGTCGCGACCCTCGGTCGCGATCGGGAGCTCACGTTCCAGGTGCCGGCTGTAGCGGCCGGGCCAGGCCAAGATTCCCGCGACCCCGTGGGAGCCCTTCTCCAGCGCCAGCCGCCGAGCGACCTCCTCGCCCGCGACCCGCTGGCCGGGGGAATCGGCCAGCAGGTCGAACAGCTCGCGTGCCGGAGGGGCGAGCTTGCGATACAGCCAGGCCGCCTGATCGGCGTCGTCGGCCGACCAGGGCTGGGCCGCGGTGAATGGGCGCAGGCCGCCCGGGCGCCGGCGACCGCGCCCCCGGAACGGAGGCGGGACGCCGGGCTCGGCCGCCAGGAACGACGCGAACCACGCGTAGAACTCGGGCACGCGCTCCTCCGGCACGGCGACGGTGACCTGCTTGTCCGCCATCAGACCTCAGTCGGGGCGGAACCCGGGTCGGTCTGCTCGCGGCTCGGCTCGGCGGGGGCGAGATCCGGGGCGGACTGCTCGGCGGCCTCACGCCGCTGCGCGCAGCGCCGTCCACGATGTCCTTCGTGCCGGTGGCCGCGGTGTCCCTCGTAGGCACGAGCGCGCCGGCCTCGGCGCCCGCGGCGCCCTGGCCCTTCGAGGAACCGGGCGAAGAACGCATGGAACTCGGCCACGCGATCCTCGGGAACTTCAACTGTGACTTGTTGGGATTGGGATTGGGATTGGGATTCCATTTTTACTCCCTGGGTTGCTTACATCCGAGAGCATAGCACAAGTAAATACTTAAGTAAAGCTCGCGTGGGCCGCGCCGGGGCGCTCGGTCGCTCCGGCACGCCCGGGGCGCCGGCCTGGGAGGACTGCCGCAGACAGGGCGCCTGGCTCGGCGGCCTGAACAACGTGCCATTCGCCTCCTCGGCGGACCGCCCGTGGCACGTTTGCCATGCCCCACATGGCAAAGGTGCCACGCGGCCACCCGCACTCATCGCGCGTCACCTTGTTCAGGTAGCCGCGCCGGCCGACCCCGAGCGCCGAGAGCTCCGCTCCCCGACCGCCGAGAAGCCCCCCGCCCGCCCCTCACTCCCCGAAGCGTTCGTACAGCTCCGGCAGCAGAGCCGCCGAGGTTGGCGTACTCCTCGGCGCAGTGATTCGCCAGCACCTGCGGCAGCCGCCGTCGGCAGCGCCGCGCGGCGAACGCACCGTCGGTTCACCACACGGCTCGCCGAGGCGCCGAGCGGGCCGTAGGGCCGCATGCGCCGCGCCGAGCCAGAAGCGGCTGCGCATCACCACGCCGTCGCCCTCGCGCAAGCACCACGTGGAACATCGGCGTGTGACGCATGCGGCGCTTGTCGTCGCCGGCATATCCGCACACGATCGTCGCCACGCCAGGGTCGTCGAGTGCGTCGGTCGACATGCCCATCGCGGTCGGGGCCAGGAACGCGATCCGCGCGTGCACCACCGCCAGTGCCGACGTCCTCGACGGGGTGGTGAACCGTGCCCCAGTGGGCCTTGGCGCGGGTCGCGGCCGGGCCGCTCGATCGTGTTGCCTTTGTGCGCGAGCGGATGCCAGATCCGGTAGCGGATCGGATCGTCCGGCGTGCCAGTCGAACCACCAGTCGAGCATCTCGCCGGTGACTGCCGGCATCTCGGTTCGCACGGCGACGTAACCGACGCCGTCGTGCAGCCAGCACCAGCCCGTCTCGCACTCGAGCGGCGCCGGATCGAGCAGCCGGTCGACGTCGGCCAGCGCCAGCGCCGCCTCGGGATCGATCGGCCCGCGACTCGATCGCGACCAGCGACTCTGGGCTGCCGGCGGCGTCAGCGGGCGCTCGAGGTACGGCCGCCAGCTCCGCGGTGCTCATGGCCGGCCCATCCACGGGTGAAACCGGCCGTCGGGATCCCGGGCCGCCCGGATTTCGTCGAGCCGCGCCATGTGCTCATCGGTGACGAACCGCAGTCGGGCGCCGGCCGAGGTTCTCGTCGGCGAGCTGGATGCCCGTCGACAGGGGCTCCATCTCCCGCATCCGGTCGGTCACCCACGCGACGCTGGCGGCGTCGTCGGCCGGCTCGCGCCACACTGCCGTACAGGGCGATGTAGGTGTCGTCCTCGACGCTGTAGGCCATGTCCGGGCGGGCGGGTCCGGGTCTGCGGACCGGGCTGCCAGTTCATCCACAGCATGTGCGACGGGGCCGAGGGCATCGTCTCGGCGATGCGTCGGATGCCCGGGCAGCAGCTCGTCGATCGGAGCGTGCGTCCACATGTTGTCGGCCGCGTAGCGGTGCTCGTCGGGATAGATCGCGTGCGAGCCGGCGTAGAAGTCCGCCATCGCTCGCCGGCACGTTGGGCAGCGCGATCTTGGCCCGGTCCGCACCGGACAGGTCTCGAGCACCGCCAGTGCGCGCCTGCCGCCTCGTCGTCGGATCGCGCGAGCACCGGGCCCGTGACCGCGATCTCCATCTCGCCTTCCTCGTCCGGTGGACCAGCAGCATCAGCTCCATCTGCGCGCGACACCCGCGGTCCGATCTCGTGCGCCCAGCGGAACACCTCGTCGAGCACATCGATCGGGATAGAGATAGACGCCGTTGGCGATCACCTTCGGCTTCGGGTACAGGCGCAGGTGAAACCGCGTGACCACCCCGAAGAAGCCCGGTCCCGATCCGCGCGCGGCCCAGAACAGGTCGGCGTTCTCGCTCGGCGTCGGCGCGCACGAGCTCGCCCTCGGCGGTGACGACGTCGATCGCCTCGACGCTCATGCACGCCGGCCCGTGCACGCGGCCGTTCCAGCCGAAGCCGCCCTGGAGCAGGTAGCCGCCGACGCGCCACGCCGACGCAGTGGCCGGCGGGAAAGAACAGGTCCATGCTCGAGCGAGCGCCGCGAGCAGCTCGTTGCCCGGGCAGCCCGGCCGCACCGTCGCGGTCATCGCCGCGGCGTCGATCTGGACGTCGCGCAGCCGGGAGAGGTCGAGCAGCAGCCCGCCGTCGCGGACGTGGTTGCCGGCCCAGCTGTGGCCGCCGGAGCGCACGCCGATCTTCATCGCCATCGCTGGCGGCGGCGCGCACGGCGTCGACCACGTCCCGCTCGCTCGCGGCCTGGACGATCAGGTCCGGGAAGCGGTCAGGCGTGAAGAGCGTTCCAGCACGTCGCGCGGCGTGCGGCCTCGTACCCGTCCTCTCCCCGCGCGAAAACATTGCCGTCGTACGCCATCGACTCCTCAGAACCAGACCGGAAGCGCACAACCTACGTCATCCTTGTCACTCGTGGACGAGTCTTTGTCTGGTGAACGCGCCCCAGCTTGGCGCTGGTTGATTCTGAGCCTCTGTGCGGGGGCGGCTCTGCTGTCGCCGCAGGCGCGCGCCGCAGTCAGGCAGCCGCCGGCTCTCGCAGCGCAGCCCACGCCATCGATTGCGTCCGCGTACGGCAGCGGCTCCTTCGGGAACTGGGGCGTCGACGCTTTCGGGTTGCCGGTGTATCGCTATACCGCCGACGAACAGCGCGACCCCCATGCCCGGCAGGTCGAGCTGGGCGGCTCCACCCGGGCGCAGCACCAGCTCGGCAATGACCACATCAAGGGGATGGCGTACAACGACGGCTACACGCTGTTCTGGAGCCAGGACCGCCTGGCTCAGTGGGCCAACCTCTATCAGCCGGAGGACCGCCACTTTGCCGGTGGCTATGGGTACCTGAACCTGGCCGGCAGGACACTCAGCACCTTGTACCTCGACCGCCCCCGCGGATCTCAGCTCGGCCGCCAGTTCGGCGTCGGCTATTACCACCGGCAGTTGCACGCCGATCGCGTCGACATCGATGAGACGGTCTACGCGCCGTTTGGTGACGACCCAATTCTGCTGCACGACGTCACGCTCACCAACCACGGAGCCCGCGCGCGCACCGTGACCTGGTACGAGTACTGGGACGTAAACCCCCATAACCAGGTCCAGGGCGGCGACCCGGTGCCGATCGGCACACCGCGGTGGCAACCGGCATCGCGCACGCTCGAGGTCCCCGAGCAAGACGCCGGCGATGCTCGCCCGCTGAGCATCTTCGCCGCGGCCCTGTCCGGCCCCGTGTCGGGGTTCGAGACCTCGGTGACGAGATTCTTCGGGCACGGCACCCGTGCCGCTCCCACAGAGGTGGTGGCCGATCGCGTGTCGGACTCGCTGGCCCCACCGGTGCCGGTGGGCCACACTGGGAGCACTGCGTTCGTGCTTCGATCGCCGGTCCGCCTCGCGCCCGGCCAGTCGCTGACGCTTCGCTACGCCTACGGCATGACCCATCCCCAGCGGATCCCGGGCTTGGTGGCGCGGTACGCCCACACTGCCGACGCCTTGCGGACCAGCGAGCGGGCCTGGAGGAACTGGCTGCCGAAGGCGAGCTTCGGGCCGGCGTACCGATGGGTGGCGCGAGAGCTGGTGTGGGACGCCTACCTGCTCCGTTCCGCGACCGTCTACGAGGAGGGCTGCGGCGAGCACACGATCACCCAGGGCGGGGACTACCAGTACGCGAGCGGCGAGAACCTGGGATTCCGCAGCTGGCTGCACTACCTGCTGCCGATCACCTACTCCGATCCGGACCTGGCGCGGCAGATCCTGCGGTATGCGGTGAGACTCCAGCCTCCCGGGCCATCCCGTGACGCGCTGCTGCCCTACGGCCTCGGCGCGTTTTGCCGGATCGTCCCGGGGGTCAAGTCCAACGACCTGGACTTCTGGCTCATGCTGGGCGCGGTCGAGTACGGCCTCGGCAGTCGCGACACCGCGTTCTTCCACCAGCGCGTGCGGTTCTTCGGCTCGCGCCGGGCCGCGACCGTGTGGCAACACATCAAGATCGCGGTCGCACACCAGGAATCGCTGGTCGGACCCCATGGCCTGTATGCGCTGCCACCCGGGTTCTTCGGTGACTGGAACGACGCCAGCGCTCAGTTCGAGCATCTGACCGAGTCAACTCTGGTGGCCGCGCAGCTGGCCTACGTCTATCCCAGGCTGGCGGAGCTCGCCAAGCGGCTGGGTGATGTCTCATTCGCGCGACGTTTGGAGCAGCGCGCCCGCGCTTTGCGGGACGTTATGCGGGGTCAATGGACGGGCCGTGGCTGGTACTCGCGGGGATACGCGGGCGCGCGCCAGGTGGGTCACGGCGTGATCTTCGGTGAGCCCCAACCCTGGGCGATCCTCGCCGGGATCCCCAGGCGCCCCCAGGCTGCCAGGTTGGTGCACAACATCCGGCACTTTCTTGAGGGCTACGGCGAGCCCGGTGGCCCTTCACGGATCGGGGCGGCGATGATTCCCGCGTACACCGCCCCGGACATCACCGAGCGCGCAGATAGTGGCTTTCTGGCCTTGAGCCACTCACTACCGGACTCCCCGGCAGGGAATGCCGCGGAGTGGCCCGGCGGCAGCTGGTTCGACGTCAACGGGTGGCTCACGTGGGCGCTCGGCTCGCTCGATGGCGAGCTGGCCGACGCACGCCAGGACGCCTGGCACGAGTACCTGAGTAATACGCTCGCCCGGCACGCGACCGCGTTCCCCGACGCCTGGGACGGCACCATTTCCAGCGACGACGTCTGCAACGGCTACTACTCGAGCCAGCCGCAGCTGTGTGGCAATGACCTCTCGAGCCAGTTCGACGGACAGAACACCGAACAGCCCACCTGGATGGTGATGGACGCGATTCGCCTGGCCGGGGTGTACCCCACGCAAGCGGGGTTCACGATCATGCCTCACCTGCCGCCGCCCCGGTTCAGCTTGCGCCTGCCCGATATCGGCGTGCAGGCGGCTCCGGGGATGCTTCAGGGTTACGTTCGCACCACTGCCTCCGGGACGTTGACGATGACGGTTGCCCGGCCACGGGGCGTGCCGAAAGGCGCGGTCGCCGTGTTCGCCGATGGGCGGCGGGTCAGGGCACGTACGCGCGGACGCGCGGTCGTGTTCGAGCTGCCGGCTCGCGCGGGACGACTGGCGGAATGGGCGGTCGTCTGACCGTCGCGGTCGCCTGAGCGCGGCGGGCGTCAGGCGATCCCCGGGCCGGTGTATGACGCCGGAGCCGAGGTGATCGCTTGCGCGGCGGTGATCTGCGACATCAAGTGCGGCGGGCTGGTGCCGCCTGTCACCTGAATCCGCGGCAGCCGGAACCGGTCGGCCTGGGGGCTCGCCCAGCCCGTTATCGCGGTGGTCGCGCCCTGATAGCCGGCCGCGCGCACGGCGGCGACCACGGTCGCGTCGTAACGGCCCAGCGGATAGCAGAACCAGTTCACGGGCACGCTGTACCGACTGCGCAGTATCTGACGCGACGTGGAAACCTCGTCGTTGAGTTGGCTGGCACCGATCGCGGTCAGATCGGTGCGGGTGATGGCCTCGCTGTCGAGCTCCCAGCCCGCAGCCACCAAGCCGTGAACCTGCGAGTCGGTCAATCCGCCCTCTGAGGCGGGCAGCCCGTTCACCGTGAGGTTCTCGACCCCGACCCAGCCCAGCCGGTTGAGCACCGGCAGCGCATTCGTGTACTGCGAGGCGAAGCCTCCATCGAACGTGATGACGATTGGTTTGCCCGGCCCCAGGATGTCCCGTGCGCCCAGTTGGCCGCGACTTGGTTGAGCGTGACCGCGTGCCAGCCGGCAGCCTTGAGCGCGTCCATTTGCGCCGAGAACTCGTCGGCGGGCACGTACAGGCCGGCGGGGGCGGTGCTTCCCGGCGGTTGGGCGTTGATCACGTTGTAGGTGAGGATCGGAACGACCGTGCCGTTCGGCTTATCGGCGCTCGATGCTGTCGTACCCGAGCCGCTCGAGCGCTGGGCCGAGCTCTTCGACGCATGCGAGCCGGATCCGCTCATCGAGGAGACGACGAGCACCGTGGCGATCACGACGACCGCGATCAACGACGCCAGCGCCGCCACCCGCGCTCTCCTCACCCGAAATTGACGCTCCTGCACCTGCCGCACGCGACGGGCCTGCGAGCCGCGAAATTCCATATCGCGGCGCGACGTTACACGCTCTCACGGCGGGGAGCTCGCTCCGGTGGGGCGCCTGGGATGCGACTGGCGGGCGAGCAAAATTCGGCCGGCCGGGATGGTCGTCAGGGGCGCTGTGTGTAGGATCGGCGCTGGCTGACATCGGTCGCTCGGACGAGACTTGGAGCTGGATGCGAGGGCATGCGCTAACTCGAGTCCGCGATATGGCGCATGTTGTTCTTCCCGCTCAGAGGCGCCGCGGGCTCAGAAGGCTGATTCAGCGGGCGGTGCTAGGAGAAGACCTCGTGGGTCGCGTCGAGGCTCTCGAGACGCGAATGTATGAGTCAGGCGATGAAGCCTGGGAGCGATCTCGTGTCCACTACGCAAGTCACTACTACAAGGTCGACGGCTAGAGCCGGCTCAGTAGGCGCCCGGCGCCAGCCGGCTTGACCCCAAGGTGACGGTGGCTCGCAGCGGGAGGTTCTGTGAGCTGTCCCCGACGAAGATCCGGTAGCGCCCTCTGGTGACGGTCCAGGTGCCGGCGCGCTGCTCCAGTGGGCAAACGAGACCCGGCTCAGCGAGATCGTCACACGCTTGGACTGGCCCGGGCGGAGCGTGACGCGCTGATAACCCTTCAGCTGTCGCGGCGGCTCACCGGTGGCGCTCGGATCTCCGACGTACACCTGGGCCACGTCGGCGCCGGCCCGGCGGCCGGTGTTGGTCAAGGTGAAGCTGACCGAGTACGCGCGGGGCTGCTCCACCAGGCGAGTCTGCGGAAGCGGAACGTGGTGTAGGACAGGCCGTAGCCGAACGGGAACAGCGGCTTGATCCGCTTGGCGTCGTACCAGCGGTAGCCGACCAGCAGGTGCTCGCTATAGCCCGAGTGGGGGCCCACCGCGTCCCCCGGCTTCATCACGCCTGGCCACTGGGCGTCGGAGCGGATCGGAAGCTGGCTCATCGCCGCCGGGAACGTCTCGGGAAGGTGGCCCGACGGATCGAGGTCACCGAACAACAGCGCGGCGATCGCGTTCCCGTCCTGCTGTCCGGGATACCAGGCTTCGAAGATGCCCTTGACCTGACGGATCCACGGCATCAGCACCGGGCCGCCGGTGTCCAGGACGACGACCGTGTGGGGGTTGGCGGCCGCGACCTTGGAGATCAGGGCGTTCTGGTCGAGCGTCTGCGGCGTGCAGCCGCCCAGGCTGCAGGTGCCGCCGGTGAGGGTCAGATTGGGTCGATCGCGACCCTCGGTTTCTGAGTCGCCCACGAACACCACGGTCGCACTCGCCTTCCGAGCGGCGGCCACCGCCCCGGCCGTGGCCGTGCCATCCGCGTACACGACGCGGCTCTGCTCGGCGGCCGCCCGGCGGCGTATGGCCTGCAACGGACTCACCACGCCCGGGACGCTGCCGCTGAGCGGGACGTGGCCGCTGCCTCCGCCGTTGTACTCGTTGTCGGCGCCGGCCTGTCCGGCGTCCTGGCCGATCACCGCGATCGTGCGGTGCCGCGCCCGGAGGGGCAGGACCTGGTCCCGGTTCTTCAACAGCACCGTGCCCTCCTCGGAGATGTGCCGCGCCAGCGCCACGTGCGCCCGACTCGAGACCGTGGCGTGGAACGCGGCCGGCTGGGCCGCCGGGGGATGGTCGAACACGCCGACCCGGAACATCGCCCGCAGGATCCGCAGCACGATCCCGTTCAGCGTGCCCATCGTTACCTGACCGTGCCCGACCGCGATCTGGAGCGCGGGTCCGAAATAGATGCCCGGGATCACGTTCATCTCGATGTCGAGTCCAGCTCGGGCCGACGCGACGGTCGAGTGCGTCGCACCCCAGTCGGAGACGACGAAGCCGGCAAACCCGAACTGCTGGTAGAGCATCCCCAGCGTCTGCCGGTTCTGACACGAGTAGACGCCGTTGATGCGGTTGTAGGAGCACATCACCCCCATCGCTCCGCCCTGATGGATCGCGACGTCGTACTGGGGCGCGTACATCTCCTCCAGCGTGCGTAGGTCGAGGTCTGCGGAATCGGTTACGCGATCCGTTTCCTGGCTGTTGGCGATGAAGTGCTTGAGCGTCACGATCACGTGCTGGGACTGGACGCCCCGCACCTCGGCCGCGGCTCCCTGACCGGCCAGGAATGGATCCTCGCTCATGTACTCCCAGTTGCGTCCGTTCATCGGCAACCGGTCCGTCTCGATCCCGGGGGCCAGTTGCACGTCGATGCCCTTGCTCCAGGCCTCCCGGCCGAGCGCCTGGCCGAACTGGTACTGCAGCTTCGGGTCCCAACTCGACGACTGAGCGATCGGCGCCGGAAACGCGGTGGTCCCGCTCTGCGCGTCCGCTACGCCCTGACCGGCGTCGTTGAACGCCAACGGCGGTATGCACAGGCTCGGGATCGCCGGGATGTAGCCGGCCGTCCCGTAGTAGTGAGCGATCCCGTACTTCTGGTAGGTCATCGCGACCTTGTCGGTCAGTGACATCGCGTGCAGCAGCTTCATCGCCCTGGCATTCGGCGACAGCGAGCGGTTCATCCACGGACACGACGCCGCGCGCGCCGGACCCGCTACACCGGCCCACAACACGACTACCAGCGCGGACGCGGCGGCGATCAGGCGTGAGACCGTGATTCGGCCGCTCACCACTGCTCGCATGGCGGGCGGGCGTCAGAACGCGAGCGTTTGCAGCTGCCATCACGAGCGGGCGGCATGAGCGGAAGCATATGTGTCTGTATCGGGGTCAGCGTACGCGAGCCCCCGCGGGGCCTGATCGTCACCGTGACCGTCGCTCCGCGACGAGCGTGCGCGAGCTCGACCCACCCAGGCCGGCGCGCCGTCGCCGCTCCCCGGCTGCGCCGAGGGCGACCAGAGTCCTGGTGCATGTCGAGTAGCGCCCCAGTCAACGTGCGGCGAACCAACCGGCCCGGCAGTTTGTCGAGCATCAACGTACGTCTCCCGCGAACTTGACGCGAGCTAACGTAGCGCCGACTCAACCAGGACCACGGCGGCGGGCGGTTAGGGTGCGCGTAACCGACCGAAAGGATCTTCGATGCCGACGCTTTCCCCGTGCACGTTCACCGACCACGTTTTCGAGGGCTGAGCGGTGGCGGTCATCGACCCGACCCCGGAGCAGATCAAGGCGCTGGCCGAGTCCGGTCATGCAGGTCCGGTCCAGATGATCAACCTGCTTCAGTTCAAACCCGATGGCGGCATCGAGAGCTACGAGCGTTATGCGGCCGAGGTACAGCCGCACCTGGACGCCGTCGGCGCGCGGCTGATCGCCCTCAGCGCCACCCGCCAGACCGTCGTCGGCGAGGACGAGCGGCCGTGGTGGGACGCGATCATCACCGTTGAATACCCGTCCGTCCAAGCGTTCCTGCAAATGGCGTTCAACGAGGCCTACCAGGCGATCGTTCATCACCGGACGAACGCGCTGGAGCGCGCGGCGCTGATCGCCACCACCCCGGGGACGCTGCGCAGCGCGGATCGGTCGGATCGGTGATCGCCGGCACCGCGCCATGCTCTTGGATGGCTCGGGCTCGCTCTCCTGCGGTGGGATCGAAAAGCTCTCGTTTCATCGCTTCATCCTTCGGATCGGCAATTTCATTGACCACCTTATGAACTACCCCACGAGGAGAAGCGCGAGCGCCGAGCGTCACCGCACGGACTGATCGCGCAGGAGACGGTGCGTGAGCGGGATGCTGATCGCAGTCGACAGACTGCAAACGAGCCACATCGCCTGGTAGCCGCCGGTGCCGGACAGCGGGGCCTTGAAGATCTGGATCGCGACCCCGGCAATCAGCGGTCCGAGCAACGTCCCCAGTCCACGGGTCAGGCTGTAGAACCCGGTGAGCGCGCCATGCTCGTCGGATGGCATCAGCGGGATCAAGATCGCGTAGGGCAACGTCATCAGCACGCCCCCGCCGATCGCGACCAGCGGCACAATCGCGTCCAGCACGGCGGTGTTACGGGTGAGAAATGGGATCAGCAAGCCGGGCGCGTAGATCACGAGCGCGCCGTACACCACGCGTGAGACGCCGAACCGGTCCGCCAGTCGGCCGCTGAAGCCCGCTGCGATCAGGACGAACACCGCCCCCAGCCCGATCACCAGCGAGGCGGTACGCAGGCTGTGGTGCAGTCCCGCGGTGATGTACAGGACCACGAATGTCTTCAGCGCTGCCAGCGCCAGCTCCCACAGAGCGTTTGCGGCCAGAAAGAACCGCAGCCGGGGTTGTTCGATCAGCAGGCGGCCAAGCTCGGCCGCCACTTGACCGGCGCTGTGAACGGTACTGGCCGGCGGCGGGGCCCAGTGAAAGCGAAGCAGTTGCGCGGCAAATATGGGGACCGTGATGCCGAGCGCGATGATCGCCAGCAGGAACGGGACGGCGAGGCCGACCGCCAACAGTACGCCCCTCCCACCAGTGCGACGCCCGTCCCAGCTCCCCGCCACAGAGCTTGGATGCTCTGCGCGCGCCCGGCAGCATTGGCGGCCACCAGATCCGGATACAACGCGCGGTAGGGAGCGTAGACAACGAAGTACCCGAAGAAGAACAGTCCGGCGGCCAAGCCGAGCGTGAGCAGTGACTCGACCACACCCATCAGCAACAGTGCCGCGGCGAGCAGCGGCACCCCGGCAAAGATGAACGGGAGCCGGCGGCCGAAGCGCGACTGCATGCGATCAGACCAAGGTCCCACGACCAGCGGCACCCACAGCGCCATCAATCCCTCGGCGCCGATGATCAAGCCAATCACGGTTGTGGACCCGGTGAACTGGCTCGCCACCTTGGGCAGGTACGGTGGACACCATCGTGATCGCGAGCGCCAGGCCAAACGTGGGCAGTCCGAGGACCGCGAGCGTTCGGTAGTCGCTCGACGTCAGCGGCGCCTGGCTGGACGCGCGATGTTCCGAAGCGATCTGGCTCACGCCGGGTAGAGCTACCCGGACTGCTGCGCGTCGCGGTCGCTGGTGTCCGAGCCCAGACGCCAGCTACCTTCACGCCGAGCAGATATGCCTCAATAGGCGCAAATTGCGTCCCGAGTCAAAGGCATCGGCCGTGCGGGTGCTCGAGGAGGACCCAGACCTCGGCGTCGGCATTGACCCCGCCGACTGGCAGCTCGCGCTCACTACCGCTGTGGCTCCGGGCCTCGAGTTACGTCGCGGGCCACTCCGGTTCTTTCCCCCACCCGATCACGGTTCGTTTGGCGCGCTCGTGCTCACAGGGATGATCGTCATCAGGATCGACGCCGGGGCCCGGTCGCACATCGAGTGCTGGGTCAAGGCGACGTGATCAGTCCGTGGGTTGGAACGGGGGAAGATCTAGCGATCCGCTCGGTCGTCAACGCCTCGGTGGTGACGAATCTACGCATCGCTTTGCTGAATCGCGGTTTCGCATTGCGCACCGCGCGGTGGCCCGAGATCCACGCAGCCCTGGCCCATCGTTTGATCGTCCGATCTCGTCGTCTGAGTCTCCAAGCGGCGGTCAACTCGATCTCTCGGATAGAGGAACGTCTCGAGGTGACGCTGTGGGAGCTCGCCTACCGATTCGGGCGCGTGACCCCGGAGGGAATCGCACTCGAGCTGCCGATCACACACTCCCAAATGGCGGATATGCTCGCGGCACAGCGCCCATCGGTGAGCACCGCGGTCGGCCGCCTGCAAACGCACGGCCGTGTCGTGCGCACGGATCGCTACCACTGGCTGCTCCCCGGAGAGCCGCCACCGATCCTGACAAAGCTCGCTCGCCAGAGCGGTTTGACAGCCTGACTCTCTCTGCTGGTCGGGGCTATGCTGCTACCGCGCAGCGAGATCGTCTTCAGACGGGGGAGGCCGCCCGCCGGTCCGGGGGGTGTGGCGGGCCAGTAGTTCGTGACGCACGGCTTCGTCGAGCTCCACGTGCACGTACATCTCCGCGAGTTCATACACATTCAGGTCGAGACCACGAGCCGTCAGCTCCCGCGCCAGCGCGACGAAGTCGCCCGCTGCCAGCTCGGCAATCTGCTGCTCCACGACCGGTGTGTGCACATCGCACTCGATGAACAGACCGGCGCTGGCGCTGCGCAAGACCTCGCGCTCGCCGTCGCCGATCTCGAGCGTTAGTTCAAGGCGCAAGATCAGCGCCTCCCCGCGCTGATACTCCGCCACCCATTGCTGCCAGGACTCATCGCCGGCGGCTGCCTCCGCGCTTGCATGTGTCAACGCCTCCGGAGAATCATCCAGCTGCGCGCGGGCACACAATCGTTGCACGGACAGCACGACCTGTGCGTACCACCAGCGCTCGATAATCAATCCGGTGCCGGCGCCACGCGTCTGCGTGATGACAAGTCAAGTCGAGACGCGACCGCCAGCTGCCGGAAGCAGTGCCGCGGGACGGTTTTCGTCATCGCGGAGACGATCGCCGCTCACCGCGCGATTCATCCGCGCCAGATTCGAGCAGCCTAGTACTGGCTTCACGGCGCCGCGGCTCAGCCCCTGATACGAAGGAGATTGATGTGGAGCAGATCAGTCATCAAACCGTGAGGCTCGGTAAGGGCAAGCACGCATCGCCGGCACACGGGGCGTGCGTGATGGAGCTTGCGTCAATGCTCGCCGGCGAGCCCTTCAGTGATCACCCGCAGAGCGTGTCGCCGGCGATCGCCTGCTTCCTGCGCGCCTATAACGACATGCTCGACGGCGATCGGCGCCAGGACCTGTACGAGTACGCGTCGCGCACCGTGGGCACCGTCGCCTCGGACACCGTCGAAGCGCTGCGTGCCGAGCATCTGATCGCGTGGGGTGATCAGATGTGGGGGCGTGGTACCCGCTGGCCGGTGCTCACTCGCCTCAGTCGGCGCCGGGCCATGCGAGCTGGGCCGAGCCGGGACCCCGAGATGGCCGCCCGTTATGCGATCGAGGCGATCCGCAGGGTCACGGACCAGTCCCACGCGGCCGTGTCTGTCACTGCTCGATGAGCTGATCGCAATCGACGGCTGCGCGGAGGACACCGCCGGCGATCGACGGGCTGGGCGCGAGTCGATCGAGGCGGCTCTCAGCTTGGCGGAGTGACGCGCCCACGCTCCGCCCGCGCGTCCGGTCAGACCCTCCCCTCAGAACCAGGCTGGCCGGGCGCGCCCCCCAGGGAAACTACGGCTGTGGAGAACCGCGAGGTCGCCGACCGCCTGGACGCGATGGCAGCGCTGCTGGAGCTGGCCGAGGCGAACCCGTACTCGGCCCGCGCGTATCGGCGTGCGGCTGAGACGATCCGGGAGGCGCCGCTGCCCGTCGCTGAGCTCGTGCGGGGGGGCGACGTGCGACGGCTGCGCGGGATCGGTCCCGGGATCGAGGCGCGGCTGCGCGAGCTGATCGAGACAGGGCAAATCGCCGAGCTCGAGGAGCTCGAGCGCGAGCTCGCTCCGGATCTGGTCGGTCTCGGTCGCTATCTCGGGCTTGGCGCCAAGCGCTGCGTCGAGCTCGCGCGGACGCTCGGCGTCCGAACCGCGGCCGAGCTGCGCGACGCCGCCGCCGACGGCCGCCTGCGGACCGTGCCCGGGATCGGAGCCAAGACCGAGGCGCGGCTCCTCGAGGCGCTCGCCCGGGAACGCGAGCCACGGCCGCGGCAAGGACTACTACTCAGCCGCGCGCGGGAGCTCCTCGGCGGCATTGCGGATGCGCTGAGCGGCACGCCCGCGGGCGACGCGCGCCGCTGGCGCGACGCCTGCGAGTTGCTGTCGGTCGTTTGCATCGCGCCAGAGCCAGGTCCCGTCCTGGCGCGCTTCGTAGAGCTGCCGCAGATCGTCACGCTGCTCCGGCGCGGCGACCGCCGAGCGGTCGGGCTGACCGTGGAGGGGGTACCGGTCGAGCTGCTGGCGGTCGAGCCCGACCGCTACGGGGCTGCATTGATCCGCGCGACCGGCTCGGCCGCATACGTCTCCGCGCTTGAGCCGTTGCCCGACGCGCCCGACGAGGTCGGGGTATACGAGGCGCTGCGCCTGCCCTGGTGCCCACCGGAGCTCCGGGAGCAGCCGTTCGCCGGCGAGCCGCCCGCTCTGGTGGAGCCCGAACAGATCCGCGGCGACCTGCACTGCCACAGCACCTGGTCGGATGGAAGAGCGAGTATCGAGGAGATGGCCCGGGCGGCGCTGCAGCGCGGCTACGAGTATCTGGCGATCTGCGATCACACCCCTGCGGTGGGCGCTGTGCGCGGGCTCACCCCCGACGATGTCCGCCGTCAGGGGGAGGAGATCGCCGCTGCCAATCAGCTGCTGGCTCCGTTCCGCGTCCTACGCGGGATTGAGTGCGACATCCTCCCCGACGGCCGGCTCGACCTACCCGACCACGTCCTCGCGGAGCTCGACTGGGTCCAGGCAAGCGTCCACGGCGGACAGCGGATGCCACGCCGGGCGATGACCGAGCGCGTCGAGGAAGCGCTGCGAAACCCGTACGTCCGGTGCCTCAGTCACCCGACGGGTCGTTACATCAACCGCCGTCCAGAGAACGCGCTTGACCTCGACCGCGTGTTCGAGGTGGCGCTTGAGCATCGGGTCGCGCTCGAGGTCAACGGCCTCCCGCTTCGCCTCGATCTCAGCGCCGAGCACGTCCGGGAGGCCCTGGCTGCGGGCGTGCTGATCGTGTGTTCGACCGACGCGCACTCGATCCGCGGGCTCGGGAACATGACGCTGTCGGTCGCGACCGCGCGCCGCGGCTGGGCCACCACCGCGGACGTAATGAACACCCGACCCTGGTCAGAGCTGAGCGCGCGACGCTGAACGCGATGGGCTACAACGCACGGCGGTCCGAGTTCAAGCTCCTGGCAGCCCGAAGGCAAACATACGGTCGGCCTCAATACGGGCATACACGGGGCCAGAATCCAGGAACTCCGCCCACCCGGCGCCGTAGCGCGGCTCATAGACCTCCAACAGTGCCTGCCGGAGACCAGCGCCCCTCTCGGCGCTCACCTCGACTGGCACAGCCCGGCCATGCACCGTGATCGCCAACTCCTCACCGGGCAGATGAGTCGCACTCACGTAGGGGCGACGGCGGATGTGACGAAACCGAATCGAATCGGGACTCGATCCGAAGTGAAATGCGCCGCGATAGAGGATGCCGTCAACCGGACCCAGGATCGGGCGACCGTCGGCGGTTGCCGTGCCAAGCGTCAGAAGGCACATCCCGTTTAGACGCGCGACAACCTGCTCGGCGGTGAGCCGCCGCTCAGGCGTATGAATGCTCAGCAGGTGCGCCCCGGCCGCCGCATAGCTGCGGTCGAGCAACCCCTGCACCGCCTCGATGTCGGCCCGCGACTCATGCACGTCGACGACGAATTATGGGTGGCCCGTCACGCGCGCCTCCGGCTGCCCCGGTTGGCCCGGTGGCGGCGGGTCAAGTCGTCGGGACAACAGGATCCCTGCCATCGCGGACGCGGCTCCCAGTCCGGCTGTGCCTCGGTAGGCGCCGGCAGACATGTGCCTCCGCGCCAGAACGGATGCGACGCAATCCACGGTGTCCGCGAGCGCGGAACCTTCCAGCCAGCCTCGCACCGGCTTTCCGCGGTCCAACGCGATGACGGTCCCCAGCCCCAGCGCGATGTCTCTGGCTCCAAGCATGCGGGCGAACAGCGGCGCGATTCCTTCCGACGCCCGCGGGCCGCCCATGGCCCGGGCGGCCAGACCTGGAGCAGCGACCGCAGCCACACCCAGCGCGATCCGGCCACGGGCAAGAGAGATTGCCACCGTCGCATCCTGCATTGCCGCGATCGTATCCGTTCCGGCGGGCGTGCTCGGGGGCCATGCGGTACCCCGTCCGCCCCCGTTACCGTCGCCCCGGCATGACCTCGACTCGTTCAGCGACCCGCTTGCGCTCCATCGCCTCTGGGGTGACGCGTTGTACGTCCCACGCCAAGCCCGTCTTCTCCATTGTCCAGATGAGCCACCACGTCGGATCGAACTGCCACCTCTGCAAGCCATGCCTGGCTGACCTCGGAAACGCGTGATGGTTGTGATGATTGCCCTCGCCAAGGCCTACCAGTGCAACAAACGGATTGTTGCGGCTCTGATCTCGGGTGTCGAACGGACGCTTGCCCCAGAGGTGGCAGACCGAGTTGACACTCCAGGTGGCATGGTGCACGAAGAACACGCGCAGTGCACCGCCCCACACGAACGCTCCCAGTCCACCCCGAAGTTTTCTAGTAACAATCAGTCCAATTGTGAACGGTGCCACAAAGTAGCTCAGCACGACCACAAGAGCAAAGCGGCGGTGAACCGCCATCACAACGGGATCATCCAGCAAATCCGGGACATAGCGCTGCCGTGATGCTTTCTCGTCGGCAAACAGCCAGCCGAAGTGGGCATGGACAAAGCCTCTTATCCAGCCGCCTTTGTGGCCGACATGAGGGCTATGCGGATCGCCCGCCTCATCGGCGTAAGCATGGTGCTTGCGATGGTCCGCGACCCAGTCGGGGACTGACCCTTGGATTGCCGTCGAACCGAGAACAGCGAAGATGCCTCGGATCAGCGGGTAGGTCCTGAAGCTGCGGTGAGTGAATAGCCGATGGTAACCCGCCGTTATGCCGAACCCACTCAGGAAGTAGGCCACAGCAAAGATGCGACGGTTGGTGGGAGTCGCCAGAAACCACCGCTTGCGGAATGACGCCACGAGCAGAGCGGGGGGACCGAACACAAAGAGTCCGGTGAATATTCGATATACCCGAGTGGCCGGATGGGTCTCAGGTAGTTCACGTTCTGGCGCCGGACTGCTCACGTGTCTCGATCGCATCCTACTCTATGGTCTTGAAATGGCGCTCGCCCTGATCACAGGCGGCTCGCGGGGGATCGGCGCTGCCGCCGCGGTACGTCTGGCCGGCGAGGGCCACGACATCGCGGTCGCGTTCGGCTCCAGTCGTGACGCAGCCGAGCAGGTTGCGGCTGAGGTGCGAGCCCTGGGCCGGCGGGCGATGACGTTCGCCGCCGACATGGCGGACGCAGATGGGGCGAATGGGCTCGTGCCCACGGTTGAGCGAGAGTTCGGGCACGTCGAGATTCTGATCGCGAACGCGGGGATCATCGATCCGGTGGAGCAGGACCCGCGCAAACTCGATATCGCGAGCTGGGACCGGGCGATGGCGATCAATCTGCGGGCCCCATTTCTACTCGCGCGCGCCGCGATCGGCGGGATGCTTGAGCGCGGCTTTGGACGAATCGTGCTCGTGTCCTCGGTTGCCGCATATACCGGCGGGATCATCGGGCCTCACTACGCGGCGTCCAAAGCCGGCCTGCACGGGCTCGCGCATTCGCTGTCGCAGTTTGCTGCCGGCCACGGTGTAACGGTCAATGTGGTGGCGCCCGCCCTGATTGCCACGGCGATGATGCCCAGCGATGAGCGGATCCGCAGCGAGCTGGCCAAGCGAATTCCAGTCGGGCGGCTCGGAGAGGCCGGCGAGGTCGCCGATCTGATCGCCGCGATCGTCCGCAACCCGTACCTCACCAACCAGTCAATCTTGATCGACGGAGGTATCCGTCCGTCGTGAGCCAATCGTCCTGCCTGTGATGCGGGTCTTTCACCGGGAGCGGGCTGGACGGCCGCTTCGCACGATTTGGACGCTCGAGGAGGTCGGTGCGGCCTACGAGTTAATCGTGATGACACGCGAGGAGGGCCGGAGCGAGGAGCATCGTGGCCGCCATCCGCTCGGCCGCGTTCCAGTGCTCGACGACGGTCAGGGGTTCCTGTTCGAGTCGGCGGCGCTCTGTCTGCACCTCGCCGACTTGCATCCGGAAGCGGGTCTGCTCCCGCCGCCGGGCACGCACGATCGTGGGCTGGTCTATCAGTGGACGTGCTTCGCTCCCGCTGAACTCGAGCCACCGTTGTTCGAGGCGTGGATCCAGGCCGACCGGGACCCGGACCGTGCCGCCGCCGCGCGCGATCGGTTCTCTCGAGCAGCCGACACGGTGGTGGCGGCGCTCGACGGCTCCGAGCATCTCGTCGCGGGGCGATTCACGGTCGCCGATGTAATGGTGGGGACCGCGCTGATGTTCACGACTCGCGCCGGGATCGCGGATCAGCTGCCGCCCAGCCTGACCGATTACGTCGCCAAGCTGACGCAGAGACCGGCGTTCCAGCGCGCCTTCCAGCGCGTCTTCGCCTGATCGCACGTCCGGGCTCCGCCTACGAGACGGCGGACGTCGCGGTTGCGAAGGCCGGACGCGGGGCGCTGCCCGCCGGCTCCCACGCGAAGCCGTCCGGATCGGTGAAGGAGCCGGCATCGCTGCCGATGACGAGTCGGTGCGAGCCGGTTCCGTCCGGGGAGACGCCGGCGTCCTTGGCCAACGCGCCGCGCCCGTACAGGGCCAGCTTGACGGCGCCGGTGTCGAACTGGACGTACTTGCGGCCGAAACTCCTCGCCACCTTCAGGCCGTGGTCCATGTAGAACCGCTTGCTCGCTGCAACGTCCGCGACTCCTAACAGGAGCACGATCTCGTCGACCTGCCGTGTGGCCGGGCCGGTGTCCTTCTTCGATGACGTCGCGACCTTCCAGATCGTGCCGTCCGGCGCCTCGACGACGCCGCCGTAGCCCCAGAACGACTTCTTGATGGGCTTCAACGGCGTCGCGCCGGCGTCGAGTGCGGCGCCGATGAGTCCGTCGACGGTGGCTGGCTGGGACACCACGAGCGACAGGGTGAAGCCGCGGAAACCGGTCGTCGGCGCATCCGAGGCGCGCACGGCCACCCGGTTCTCCAAGCCAAACGCGGCCGTGTTGAAGGCCGTGGAGGCGGTGGGGTCCGACACGTCGAGGGTGAGGGATTCGATCGAGGTCACGGCGGGTCCTTTCGGTCAGGGTATTGGCAGTTCCTGGATAACGACCATCATGGTATCACACTATGATGGTGTTAGTCAATCATTGTAGGCGTCCAGCGAATGTGCAAAGCTTGAGCAATGACAGCGTCCGCGTCGACCGATATCGAGGTAGCCGAGTTCGCCGGCCAACTCTTCTTCCGGCTGTGGCGTGCGTCGCACACGCGAACCGCGGAAGGGCTTAGCTCCATGGCCCTCACGCCGGCGCTGTTCGCGCTGCTCAACGTGCTGGGCGCCCGCGAAGGAGCCATCCAGCAGCAGCTGAGCTCCGACATGGGCATCGATCCAAGCGCCATGGTCAAGCTGATCAACGAACTCGAAAGCGCGGGGCTGGCCGAGCGCCGCCGGCGTCCAGGCGATCGCCGCGCGTGGGAGGTATCGATCACGCCGAAGGGCCGGCGCACCCTTGAGCGGGCCAGGCAATTCGTGATGCAGGTCCAAGACGAGGTGCTGGGCGGGCTCACCGCCGCAGATCGCGGTCAGCTTCTGACGCTGCTGCGACGAGCGCTCATCTCAGCGCCTCCCCAACCCCCGTGGCGCCCCGAGGAGGGGGACTGAGCGCGACCAGCTAACTTGCCGTCAGATGCTGGACGCGTGCGCCGTGATCCGAGCGCAGTGAGGCTGGCGAGTAGCGCAGCGGCACGTACCGGCCTTTGGCGTAGAGCCGGGTCAGGTTGCTATGCCATTTCGAGGTTGGGTCCGTGGCCTGCGAGTAGGTCAGCGTCCCTTCCGCCTGGGGCCCGGTTTGGCGCAGCTCGGTGAACATCAGGAGCGAGTCGCCGAAGATAATCTGCCCGTAGGGCGCCGCGTCCGCGAGACGCTGCCGTGGCTGGCCGTCAGATTTCGTCTGCCTGGTAGCCAAACCATCTGCCAGTCGATCGGCCGTCTTCGTGCCGGTTTGGCGACGTGTGGAGGGGATCGACCTGGCCGAGGGTCGCATTCAGCGGCACGGATGGGCGCGTAGCTCGAGCACGGCTTCGCCCAAGGATGTTGAGCGTGGCGGATGAGCGCGATCACGGGCCGACCTCGAGCACTTTGGGCGTGGTGAGCGGGTTGAGGTCGACATCGAGAACGGTCCAGCCACGGGATCAGCGATGATCCGGCCCGGGATGGTCCCGTTCAGCCACGGTGGTGAACAGCCACGCGCCGGGATCGTCCAGCAGGCCGGTGCCGCGGTAGGAGCGCAGAACCGGGCAGGCGGCGCGCACGTCCACGGTGGTGCCGGCGGGGAGCTTGATGTTGGGTGCGCGTCGCAGGCTGCGGCCAGCTGTCTGGTCACGATTTGCCCCCGTAATTGTCAAACCGCCCAAGCATCCGCTCCATCGAGCGGATGTCGAACCCGCGGGGGCCGAGGCCATCGGTACCCGCGAGGCGTGCCTCGACCATCAGATTTCCCTGCCTGGTGCGGAACAGCTGCGCTGTCTGGTAGGGGCCGAGGATCGGCGAGTAGTGGCGAAACGGAGCCTCCTCTCGGCGAGGCGACGGATCGCGCCAGCCACGTCGGCGTCGTTGGAGTCGTCCACCAAATCGCGACTGGATATACGCCCGAGGCCGCAAACGTTTGGCTCTGATAGCCGCGCAGATAGATCCTGAGCGTGATCGGCTTGACCCACGGCCTTCCCTTGCAGCGCGGATCACGACAACCGACCTCGAGCCATACCACGCGTTGACCAACCCGCCGCGTCCGGCGTAGAGCTCCCGCACCTCGGGGCGCACGCCCCGAACCAGCTGCGCGATCCGACCCGAAGACCGCACGGCCGTCCAGTAGAGATCCGACTTTGGGTTGGGATCGCGCGCCCCGTTCGCATAACCCACCGCCACGCCACCCGCGCCGAAATAGCGCGTGCGCTCACCCCGCAGCGTCACCACATCGTCGGCGAACACGCACAGGTTGTCCTGCGCGAACGCGTATCCCTCGCCATAGCCCAACGAGCCGAAATCGCGGGCGGTGATGTGCGGGATCCCCGCCGAGTCGCGCGTCACCGTCGCGCGATAAACCGGCTTGGCGATCGATCCTGACGGCGCCGCCACCAACCCAGCCGCGACCAGCAAACCAAGCCAGCGAGACCGCACGATCGGAAATGTACCCCGTCATGCTCGACGCAATGCAGCCCGGGCTGGTACGACTACACCATGTCTCGCGTCCGACTCGCGCTCCTGATATCCGCAGTCCTGGCCGCCGCTGTCGCTCCCGCCGCTCGGGCAGCGGTCAGGATCGGCTCCCGCACGATCGTGCTCTCGACGGCCGCCGGAGACGCGGTGGTTACTCGCTCGCCGCTGCAGATCAGATTCACCGACTCCCGCGGCCACACCGTACTGCGGGAGGTCGCCTCGCGGGCTGCCTCGCTGCGGCTGGCTCCCCCGCCCCCTCCGCTGGCGCCGATGTTCGGCCCGCCTCTGCAGGACACGCTGTATGCGCCGCTCGAGTTCACCGTCGGCCACGAGTCGATTGTCACCCGGGAGAGCGGCACCTGGGCAGGTGACCTGCTCTCCGCCGTCCGCACCGGGACGGTCTATCACGCTCTGCGGGTGCGCTCAGCCCGGCCAGCCGGCCATGGTGTGCGGCTCGTGGTGTCGACCACCGACCCGTCGGGGCGGATGCTGATCGTGACCATCTCGCCGGGCGTCGCCGGCACGATACGCGTCTCCGCCCGCCCATCACCTGCATTGGGTGTGGCCGGGATGGGCGACAGCTTTGCGTCCGGCCGTGGCGAGCTGTTTCACGGCTTCGGCGGCATGCACCTGGGGCTCGACCAGTCCGGAGCCTCGTTCTTTTCCTGGACGGCTGAGGAGAACGTCAATGCGACGGCGTTCCACGTGCCGGGATCCGAAGCGGGTACGTTGCTCTACCCCAACGGACCGCAGGCCGAGTACTACCCGCAGGCGTCGTTCGTCTCCTCGCGGCCGTACGGGTTCGCGCTCGACCAGCCGGAGCTGGCTCGGTTCCGGCTCGATGCCGACGGCGGCCGCTCCTGGCAGGCGGACGTGGCCGCGCGGCGGCTGGATTACCTGGTTGTGCCCGGCTCGGCCGCACAGGCCGTCGCCGCCCTGACCGCGATCGGCGGGCGCCAGCCGGTGGCGCCCCGTTGGGCCCTCGAGCCCTCGCTTGATCGTGAGACGCAGCTGAACCAGAAGCCCTCCACATACGTGGCTCAGGTGCGCCAGGACCTGACCGACATCAAGCGTTATCACCTGCCGTTGGAGGGGTACCGGCTCGAGGGGTGGGGTGCGCTGCCGGCGGCGACCGTGCGCGGGCTGATCGTCCAGCTGCATCGGATGGGAATTCATGCGCTTGTCTACTTCCGCACATTCGTCTCAAACGACACCGCCGGCACGGAGGCCCCAGGCGCGTTCGCGTACGCGACCTCGCATCGGCTGGTGGCCCGTACTCGTTCGGGCGCGCCGTATCTGTTCGGTGACCCCTTCGGAGGCAAGGCAGCGCTGCTCGACTTCACCAATCGGGCCACGCTCAGCTGGTGGCGCTCGCGGGTGCGGGCAGCGCTCGACCTCGGTGCCGACGGCTTCATGCAGGACTTCGGCGAGGAGGTCATGCCGAACATGATCTTCAGCGACGGCGAGTCCGGCCTTCGCATGCACAACCGCTATCCGGTGCTCTACGCGCGCGCCACCCGCCGGATCTTCAGCGAATACATGCGACAGCACCCCGGCCGCCAGCTGTTCTTCTACACGCGCGACGGATACAGCGGTAGCCCAGGGTCGGCGGCGTATGAGGGCGGCAACTTCGCCGGCGACGAGACCACCGACTGGACGCGTTCCTCGGGCCTTCAGTCGGTGATCCCGGACATGCTCAATCGAGCCATCGGTGGCGCCTACGGCTACACCACCGACATCGGCGGCTATTTCGACGTCTACACCCCCCAGCCGACCACCAAGGAGTTGTTCCTGCGCTGGGCCGAGCTGGCGGTGTTCACACCGCTGTTTCGCCTGCACGGATCGCTGCTCCACGGCGTCCACCTGCCCTGGACGTTCGACGCGCAGACCGTGCGCGTGTACAACCAGCTCTCGCACCTACATGAGCAGGCCGTGCCGCTGATCCAGCGGCTGTGGCGCGTGGCCGACCGCACCGGGATGCCACCCACCCGGCCGCTGTGGCTGGCCTACCCGGGCGACCGAGCCGCCGCCCGCCAGGACCAGGAATGGCTATTCGGCCCGGACCTGCTGGTCGCACCCGTCGTGACCGAGGGCGCTCGCTCGCGGCAGGTGTACTTCCCCCCTGGTTGCTGGCGCTCGCCCCAGGCTCACATCACCGTGCGCGGGCCAGGCAGCCGGACGGTGTCTGCCCCGCTCACACGACTCCCCTACTTCACCCGCTGCGGAACTCGCCCGCTCGGATGACACGTCTCACGCGGTCCTCATCATCGGTGACCGCCGTGCTGCCGGGACCGGCACGCCTTGGACGGGATCTTCAGGTCCGCCGGGGTGGCCACGCGCAAGACACAGCCGTCGGTCGTGGTGAGCGTCACCGGTGAGCCTGCCGCGCTGATCTGCAGCCGCCTGCCGGTCTGGGCGAACCGCACCACCGCAGTTGGGTGCGACGTGAAGCGGTAGCCGATGTCCCACAGCTGCCCGTGCGTCGCGACCGTTTCGTTGACCCAAGGCGCCGGGTGCTCGATCACGGGCTTAAACGGCCCCCAGGCGATGGCATCGCGCAGCTCGGCTCTGAAGTCAGCCCAACAGTGGCAGCCGGCGTGGGTGTGGTAGACGAGGTCGATCCCGGCGGACCGCAGCGCTGCCGCGTACGCATCGGACATCGGCCGGATGATCGACTTCTCTTCCGCGATGCTGACCGGACCGGGGTTAGGGCCGTCGCCGCTGGTCGGGGTGCCGTTGCCCGCGCTCATGAACACGCGCGTGTACTGGAGGTTTGTCGTCAGCCGGGTCGGGTTGTGGCCGGTGGCGTAGAAGCCGTCGTCGGGTCCGACGATCGAACCCTGTGGCACTCCGGTGGCGGTATCCATCGCCAGCGTGATCCCGGAGGAGATCTGGGGGTCGACGAACCCCGAGAGAACGCCGAGCGAGCCAAAGAATCCTGGGAGCCGCCCGCCGAGGTACGCCGTCCCGAGCCCGCCCATTGAAATCCCGAACAGCGCGTGGAAGCGCCGCTGCGGGAGAACCCGGTAGCGGTGGAGGATCTGCGGGATCACCTCATCGAGGATGTAGCTCTCCCATTCAGGCGTGCCGTAGGCGCCGTTGTTCCACCAGTCCGTGTACCAGCCGGCCGCACCTTCGGGAAACACCACGATCGCTTTGAGGTCGGCGAAGTATTTCTGGGCGTCGAGCGTGGTGGGATCGGTGAAGGTCGCGTAGTTGTTCTGGAGCCCGTTCAGCATGATCAGCAGCGGGTAGGCGCGCGTGGGCGCATAGCCAGCCGGGAGCAGCACCCGGGCCCTCGGCGGCGCCGGGTAGCTCAGCCACTTGCCCGGGATCTCGCCATGGCGATCCGGGAGAGTGACGGTGACGAGCGTGTTGGCTCGGGCGACGGGAGCAGCCGCGAGCACCGCCAGCGCGGTAAGCATCGCCAGCCGGGTCAAGAACTTGCTCATCGCGGCCTCCTGTCTTGGCAGCTTCGGTTTAGGTATCCCACGGGATCCGCATCGGTGTTGATCACCCAAACCGGATGATGGCGGACGGAGTCACTCGATAGAGGATTGAGCTCCAGTCTTCGACAACAACGCCCATGGAACTGACGAGTGCGACCCTAGGAGCGACGCGATGCTCGAGCCATCGCCATGCTGAAGCTGGCCGTGACCATGGTGGCGATCGCGCTGCCCGACTGCATCAATCCCAGCCTGATCGGGGGGGAGCTGTTCGTCGCGATGGGCTCTCATCCAAGGCGGCGGACCGCCGCGTTCACCCTGGCCGCGCTGGCGGTGACGTTCGGCTTCGGGCTGGCGTTCGCGCTCGGCTTGGGCGATCTCATTCTCTCGTTCATCCCCAAGCCGGGCGCCACCGTCAAGTACGCACTGATCACGGCGGCCGGGGTGGTGCTCGCGGCGGGTGGGCTCCTCGCGTTGATCCGGCGCAACGCTCTCACCAGGTCCAGGCCGGGTTCCGACCATCGCTCGCACGGCTCACCCGGCCCGCTGGGGGCCGGGCTGGCAGGACTCGAGCTGTTGACGGCGTTCCCGTACTTCGCGGCGATCGCGCTGATCGTCGGCTCCGGTGTGTCCGACGCGGGCAAGGTGTTCCTGCTGCTGCTCTACTGCGTCGTCTACGCGCTGCCGCTGATCGTGATCGCCGTGATGTGCGCCGTCAAGGGCGAGCGCGCGGAGGCGATGCTGTTGCCGATTGGCGACTGGCTGTTCGGTCACTGGCCCATCATCGTCGGACCGCTGACCCTGATCATCGGGATCGGTGTGCTTGCGTTCGGGATCGTCCAGTTGACGTCCACCTAGGCGACCGAGTCCACGCGGCCAAGCTTTGCGGGTGTCCAGCGCATGGGTGACGTAATCGCTCTGTCGCTCACCGCCTCGTTCAATCCGACGCTTGTCGCGGCGACGACCGTGATGCTGCTCCTCGACAGGCCCGTCGGGCTCATGCTGGGCTATCTGATCGGCGCCTACCTGACGAGCATCACGCTGGGGCTGGTGATCGTGTTCGCGCTACCGAACTCCAGCACGACCAACACCACCCAGAACACGATCAGCCCGGCGGTCGACATCGCGCTGGGAGCGATCCTGCTCGCCGTCGCGTTCGTGCTCTACACCGGCCGTGGCGCACGGCTCAGGGAGCGCCGCCGAGAGCGCAAAGCGGCCAAGCCGGACAAGGGTCCGCCGCGCTGGCAGCGAGAGCTGAGCAAGGGGTCCGCCCGGACCACGTTCGTCGTGGGGGCACTGCTGACGCTGCCCGGCGCCTCTTACCTGGCGGGCCTCGATCAGATCCACAAGCAGCACTACTCGACTGCCGTGACCGTGCTGGTCGTGGTCGGTTTCAACCTGGTCATGCTGTGGCTGCTCGAGGTGCCGCTCGCCGCGTTCGTGGCCGCGCCAGAGTGGACGCCACAGGCAATCGAGCGAGTTAAAGCATGGGTCAGCCGGCACGCGCACACGTTTGCCGTGCGCGGGTGCGCCGCGATCGGCTCGCTGCTTGTAATCAAAGGAATCGTCGGGCTGGTCAGCTGATGCTGCTCGTCAGGGACATAACCGCTGTCGGAAGGGCAGCCACATATTCACTGTCAACCCCGCGTACCTCGTCCACGACCGCCGCTCGCCGGCGTACTGACGGTTGGATTGAGTGAGCTCGCGTATTCATCGGCCCGGGTGGTGAGCGTGCAGGTGGACGACGAGTCGTCAGTCGCTCGGTCTGAGCGCTGGTTGGACCGGCGCCTCGGGCGCGAGGGCATACGCCCCCGCGACGCCGCGTATCTGATCGGCGCCTTCTGGGCGATTGCGGTGGTCCTGTTCGGCGTGGTCGAATGGCTGATCGATCCGAAGACGTTTCACTCCGTCTGGCTGGGACTGTGGTGGGCCATCGAAACCGTGACGACGGTCGGCTACGGCGACATCGTCCCCAGCCAAACCGCCGGCAAGCTAATCGCTGGCTTCCTGATGCTCGGGGGCCTGTCGCTGCTCTCGGTCGTGACGGCCGCGATCACCAGCGGCTTCGTCTCGCGAGCGGAGGACCGGCGACGGGCCGCTGGAGCCGATCCCGTCATGCAACGGCTGGACCAACTGGCAACGCAGCTGGACACCATGCGAACCGAACTTGAACTGAGTCGAGCGACCCCAGCCTCGTCCGACCCGACCCCAGCCAGCTCGGAGCGCGCCGCGCCCGACTCGCCCACAGCGGATCCTGACCGAGCATGAGCGAACGCCCGCCAACCACCCCGGACACCGCCAGCCCGCCAGAGCTGTCCGCCGAGCAGGCCGACGCGATGATCCGCAGCAGGCCCTACGTCGTGTTGCTGATCGTCGTCTCGATCATCGGCGTGATCGTGTCGCTCGCGGCTTGGTGCTTTCTCGAGGGAATCCACCAGATCCAGCAGGAGCTCTACACCCACCTCCCGCATGCGCTCGGCTATCAGCATGGACCTCCGAAATGGTGGTCGCTCCCGATCCTGGCGATCGGGGCGCTGATCGTGGCGCTGGCGATCCGGTTCCTGCCCGGCAACGGGGGCCACATACCCGCCAAGGGCCTGGCGGCCGGCGGCACCTCGCCCGCGAGCTTTTTGCCGGGCGTGATCCTGGCCGGGCTGGCGACGATCGGCTTCGGGCTGGTGCTCGGCCCGGAGGCCCCGCTGATCGCGCTCGGCGCCGGGATGGCGACGCTGCTGATGAGCCTGAGCCGCCGTGACACGCCGCCGCAGGCGCTGATGGTGATCGCCGCCGCGGGCGCGTTCTCGGCGGTGTCGTTCATCTTCGGCTCCCCGTTGATCGCGGCGGTGTTGATGATCGAGGTGACGGGCATAGGTGGTCCCAAGCTCCGGGTGATTCTGTTGCCCGGACTGCTGGCTGCCGGGATCGGATCGCTGGTGTCCCTCGGAATGGGGCACTTCACCGGGCTTAGCACCAGCGCCTACGCGCTCGGGCCGCTTCCCCTGTCCGCGACGCACCATCCGCAGGTGGGGGAGTTCGGATGGACGATCGCGCTCGCGATCACGGTCGCACTCGTCACCAGCGTCGTGATCCGCGGCGGGCTATTCACCTACCGCCTCGTGTCCGGCCGACGGTTGCTGATGCTCCTGCCGATCATCGGGCTGATCATCGGCGGGCTGGCGATCGCGTTCTCGCAGATCACCGACAAGAGCGTCAACGAGGTGCTGTTCTCGGGCCAGGATCAGCTCCCGGGACTGGTCGGTCAGGCAGGAACCTGGTCGCTCTCAGCGCTGGCGTGGCTGCTGGTGTTCAAGGGCATCGCCTACGGCCTGTCCCTCGGCAGCTACCGCGGGGGCCCCACGTTCCCTGCCCTGTTCCTCGGAGCCGCAGGCGGGATCATATGCTCGCATCTCCCAGGATTCCCAATCCAGGCCGCCGTCGCGGTCGGCATGGGCGCGGCCGTCGTCGCCGTGCTGCGCCTGCCCCTGTCCGCCGTTGTCGTCGCGACGATGCTGACGAGCCACGCGGTACCGGACGTCGAGCCGCTGATCATCGTCGGCGTGGTAGTGGCCTACATCGTCACCCTGATGGTCTCGCGGTTGCCGACGCCGAGCCAGGAGGAGGCCGCACCCCGCCCCGTTACGACGCCCGAGCCGGTAGCGAGCTCGCCCGGCTGACCGCCGGCAGTGTCCGGTCGACCCAGTCGGTGATCGTCTTCACGACGAGACGACTGTCGTCCCACATAGGCACATGGCCGACACGTGGCAGAACCTGAAATTCCACGTTCCGGATCTCTCGCTTGAAGCGCGCGGAACAGGTCGCGAGTGGGAGGATCCGGTCGAGCTCGGCCCAGGCGATGAGCGTCGGTGCGTCGACCTCGTCGAGGCCCTCGAGGTGCGCACGACCGTCGCGGAGACCCGCGAGTACGTCGTTGACGATGGTGCAGCCGAGCGGATCGAGACTCATGTCGACGGCGTCGGGCGCGGGGATCAGCTCGCCGTGGCGCATGATGTCTCGCATCGCGAGCCTGCGCGCGCCGGGTCGCTGCATGAGGCGCGGGATCTGCTTGCGCGAGGCGCGAAGCATCTTCATCTGGCGCGCAAAGAAGCGCGCGATCCGCTCCGGCTCGGGACCGCCGGGCTCCCAGCCGCCTCCAGGCGAGAGCGCGACGACGCTGCGCGCGCGGCCGCGCTTGCCGAGCTCGAGTGCGAGTGTGCCGCCCATCGAGTTACCGACGAAATGGGCGGTACCGACGCCGAGGCGGTCGAGATGGCGCTCGAGCGAGTCACCGGCGTCCGCGACCTTCTCGAGCGCTATGCCGCTCGGGTAGGCTGGCCCGCCGTTGTGCCCCGACAGGGTCGGCGCGATCACCTCGTAGCGCGCGACTAGATCCGCAAGCACCGGCTTCCAGTGGCGCCAGTGGCCGGTGAACCCATGGAGGAGGACCACTGGCTCGCCCTCTCCAGCCCGGTACAGAGACGATGAGATCTCGGCCATGGTTGGGGATCCTATTGTGAAGACGTGCCGAGCCCCGACGCGCATCACCGGACGCATGGTTCGTCCTAGCGGCTTCGCGCTGGTCGCCTTCGCCTTCTTGGTGGTGATGGTCGGCACAACGCTGCCAACGCCGCTATATCCGCTCTACGAGGACGAGTTCGGCTTCTCCGGACTGGTCGTGACCGTGATCTTCGCCGCCTACGCAATCGGCGTGATCGCCGCCCTGCTGCTGCTTGGCGACCTGTCTGACCACATTGGCCGCAAGCGAACGCTGCTGCCCGGGCTCGGGTTCGCCGCCCTCAGCGCGGTTTGTTTCCTCTTCGCCCAGGGGCTTGCGCTGCTGCTGGTAGGCCGTGTCCTGTCGGGACTGAGCGCGGGGATCTTCAGCGGCACCGCGACCGCGACGCTCGTGGATCTCGCTCCCGGTGGCGACAGCGACCGCGCGTCGCTGGTGGCCACCATCGTCAACATGGGCGGTCTCGGCCTGGGCGTGCTGCTCGGCGGCGTGTTCGCTCAGTGGCTGCCTGACCGTATCCGGCTGGTGTTTCTCGTGCACCTGGCGTTGGTGGCGCTGGCGGGGCTCGGGCTGGCAGGCCTGATCGAACCGGTACAGCACCGGGAGCCGGTGCGCATCCGTCCTCAGGGCCTGGTGGTCCCTCGCGAAGTCCGCGCGGCGTTCATACGCGCAAGCGTCGCTGCGTTTGCGGGCTTCGCGGTCGCCGGCTTGTTCTCCGCCGTCGCCGGGGGGTTCCTCGCGAAGGTGCTGGGCGTCACCAACCTGGCGTCGATCGGCGCCGTGGTTTTCTGCATCTTCGGCGGGTCGGTCCTCGGGCAGCTGCTGCGCCGCCGCGTCGAGGACAGGACCGCGCTGGCCGGCGGCTGCGCGACGCTGGTCGCAGGCATGGGCGCGCTGGTGCTCGCGGTGCAACTGCGCTCTGTGCCGCTGCTGATTTTGTCCGCGCTCGTGTCGGGCGCCGGCCAAGGCTTGAGCTTCGCCGCCGGTGTCGCGCTGGTTGCCGGCGGCGCCCCCGAAGGTCGCCGCGCCGCGGTCACCTCGAGCTTGTTCGTCGTCGCCTACGTGGGGATCTCACTGCCCGTCGTCGGCGTGGGCGTGCTCGATCAGGCGACTAGCCTCGTGACGGGCCCGACGATCTTCGCCGTGGTCGTCGCGCTGCTTGCCGCCGGGGCCGCAGTGAGCCTCGTCCGGAGTCGGTCGCCAGGGACGACGCGGTGAGTCCGACCACGGAGCTTGCTGTCGTCGTCCTCGGCGAACCGGGATGATTCGAGGATGTGTTCGAGTGCGCCCGGTTTGCTGGCGGGGCGATCGTCTCGGGCAATCGCGGCTTGCGTATTGCTGCTGGCTGCCGGGACAGCCGCCTGTGGGACTCGTTCAACGTCTCCGGCCGCGGGTACTTTCAAGCCGAGGACGCCTGGAGTGTTGACCGTGGTTATGTCGGGGTTCCCGACGCCGGGGTTCTGGGAGGGAACGCCGGCGCATCCCACTGGTGGATTCGAATTCGAACTCGCCAAGGCTCTCGCCGAGCGTTTTGGTCTGAGGTCTGTGCGGGTGGTGGTGGAGCATTTTCACCAAATCGTTGCCGGGGAGCTGGGCGGTGCGGATCTCGCTTTAGACCTGATCACGCCGACGTCGGAACGCCAGCAGCGTCTGGACTTCTCGACGCCGTACCTGACCGACGCTCCCACCGTGGTCGTCCGCCGCGGTACCTCGATCCCAGACCTGGCGTCAGCCCAGGCTTTGCGGTGGGGGGCGACGCAGTCGACCACCTTCATCAAGGACATCGAGAAGTCGATCGACCCCAATACCCCCGTTCGGATTTTCGATCAGGAGGGCGAGACACTGACCGCCCTGGATAACGGAGTGGTCGATGCGGTCCTGCTCGACATGCCGCTCGCCGTGGCGACGGCCGAGCACTCGGGGGGCAGACTTGAGGTGGCGGCGCAGCTTCCGACGAGCGAGACCATTGCCGCCGCGCTTCCGAAGGGCTCGAGCAACGGCGAGGCTGTCAGTTCGGCGATCCGTGCATTCACAGCTGACGGCACGATCACCCGCTTGCTCAAGCGTTGGGTGGGATCTGCGGCCGCGAATGCTGAGACATCGATCCCGCTGCTGCATACGACCCGGTGATGCCAGGTTCGATCTTGCCACTGCCACTCGCCTCACTGTCGATCAAATCTCCATCGGGTCCCGCTTGGGAGTTCCTCCTGCTGTTCCTGGTGGTCATCCTGGGGCCACCGCTGGTCCGATGGGCCAGAGGCCCGGGGATCATCGGCCTGATCATCGGGGGCTTTGCGCTCGGCCCCTATGGCCTCAACCTGATCGGGGCCGGCAACACGACGATTCCCGAGCTCGGGCAGCTGGGGCTGCTGTACTTGATGTTCGTCGCCGGCGTGGAACTCGATCTCGCTCTGGTCCGGGTCCACCGCCGCGCCGTGCTCACGTTCGGCGCGATCACGTTTGCGCTCCCGATGCTGTTCGGCAGCCTGATCGGGGCGGCGATGAGTTGGTCACTACCCGCTGCGCTGCTCCTCGGCGCGCTGCTGTCATCCCACACCCTCCTGCTCTATCCAGCGGTCCGCCAGGCCGGCCTCTCGACCGATGTCAGCGTGGCCACGGCCGTCGGTGCGACCGTCCTCACCGATACCGCGGCGCTCGTCGTGCTCGCCGCCGTCTCGGGCTCACAGTTAGCAGGTGGGTCGCCCGCGTCGATCGCGCTTCAGATCGTCGTTGGCCTGACGGTCCTCATCGTCTTCTCGCTCGGCGTGCTGCCGCGGCTCGCCCGCCTCGGCTTTCGCTACCTCGGAACCGACCGAGTCGTGCGTTACCTGCTCGCGGTCGCGTCATTCCTGGCCGCTGGAACGCTGGCTGAAAGCTTCGGTATCGAGCCCATCGTCGGGGCCTTTTTTGCCGGACTCGCCCTCAACCGGCTCGTCCCCAACGAGGGTCCGCTGATGGAGCGGATCGACTTCTTCGGCTCGGCCGTGTTCGTGCCCATCTTCCTCGTCTCGGTCGGCATGCTGCTCGACCCGAAGGTGATGGTTCAGGGCGAGACACTGAAACTTGCCGCCCTATTCATCGCGGCAAGCGTTGGCGGCAAAGCCCTAGCCGCCGAGCTTGCGCACCGGACGATGGGTTATTCACGGCCTCGAGCAGCGCTCATGCTCGGGCTGACGATTCCACAGGCCGCGGCTACCCTGGCGGCGACCGTCGTGGGTTTCAACATCGGCCTATTCGATCAATCCGTGGTGAACGCGGTACTGGTGCTGATTCTCGTCTCGATCGTCGTCGGGACGCTCATCGTGGAGCACGCCAAGGTCACGGTGCCTGTACCGGCCAGAGCCATTGCGCGGCTGGGCAAGCGCATCCTCGTCACTGTCGAGGAGCCCGGCCAAGCGCCGCTCGGCTTCGCGATCGGCGCGCGCATTGCCGCCCCGGACAGCGGTGTCGTCCGAGGGATCCTGGCGAGCTCGCCCACCGACGCGCACACGCGCAGCGCGCTGCTGGCCCAACTCAGCGCCGCCGGATTTGCGGCCGGAGTCGACACCGAACCCCGCCTGATGGTGCACAGCGCCCTCGCCGAAGGCATCCTCAATGCCGCGCTCGCTGAACAGGCCTCACTCGTACTGATCGGCCAGCGCTCCGCGGAGTCCGCCTCGGCGCTCGGCACCGCCGCGGAGGCCGTCGCCGCCGCCACACCGGTTCCGGTTGCGATTCTGCTGGGAGATCTAGAGCGCATCGGGGAGGTCCAGCTGATCCGAAACGACCAACCCCATCCCATGCGAGATGCCTCAAACGCCACCCGGCTCGCCACCGAGCTCGCGCAGCGAGTGGGTGGCCGCAACATAACCGCGCGGAAACCCGACAGGCCCGCCTGGGCGGACGAGCTTCGACCCGGACAGTTATGCATCGCCCCAGCGACATCCTGGGAGCTCCTCGCCTCCTCGGATCCACCACCCGGCACCGCGATCGTCATCGTCCTCGAGTCCGGAGCCCCGTGGCACACTGACCTCGACGAACGCACGGCCTGAATCCGACAAGGTCAGGTCAGGGATCCCGCGCGTCGGAGCCTTAAAGCCGAGCGCCAGACCTGCCGATCTACGCCAGGAATGCGAAGGTTGCTGGGCATTTTTACGGCGATCGCCGCTGCAGCCCTGCTCGCAGGCTGTGGCCAATCAGTGCTGATCCCGAGCCGCACGTCGCGGATGGTCGAGCGCTTCGTGTTCGACCACTTCGCGCTTCACGTCCGCGTCACCTGCCCGAGCGGCGTGCCGGAGGCCGTCGGCCAGACTTTCAGCTGCTACTTCCAAGCACGCGATGGCCGCTACGTCGCCCACGTCAAGGTGCTCAGCGTGCACGGCACCTCGACTAAGAACCAGATCTCGACGCGCGGTCCGCTGACCTGAGCCGCCCGCAACCGCTGCCGGGTTAGCACTCGGGCTCGACGCTGACAAGATTGTGGAGTGAGCACCACGCTGCGGTTCGACGAGGAGGCTTCGCGGCGGGCGCAAGCAACATATGCGACGCCTGATTTCGTCGCGCAGCGCCGTGCCACCCGCGCGGCCCTGGCGCTCCAACCGGGGGAGAACGTGCTGGACGTCGGGTCGGGGCCGGGACTCCTCGCCTGCGAGATGGCGGCCGAGGTGGGCGCCGTTGGCTCGGTGGACGGCATCGACCCGAGCGAGAGCATGCTCGAGCTCGCACGCCGCCGCGAGCCGCCGGAGGGTGCCGCCGAGATCCGGTTCTTCGCTGGCGACGCCTGCGCGCTTCCGTTCCGGGACGAAACGTTCGACGCCGCGGTCTCAACGCAGGTGTACGAGTACGTGCAGGACGTGCCGGCGGCGCTCGGGGAGGCGTTCCGCGTCCTGCGACCGGGTGGCCGGTTGCTCGTGCTCGACACCGACTGGGCATCGATCGTGTGGCACTCACGCGACCCCGACCGCATGCAGCGCGTGCTCGCCGCTTGGGAAGAGCACCTCGTCGACCCCCATCTCCCCCGGCGGCTGACGGGGTTGCTGTCGGGAGCGGGATTCTCGGTCAGGCGCCGCGCGGCGATCCCGCTGCTGAATGCCGGCTATGACCCAAACACCCTCAGCGCCGGCATGATCGGGTTCATCACCGCGTTCATCCCGGGCCGGCAGGGGCTGAACGAGCGCGATGCGCGAGATTGGGCCGAGGATCTAAAGACGCTGGGGGATGACTACTTCTTCAGCCTCAACCGATACCTGTTTCTAGCGGTGAGGTAAGGCGCGTCAGCTTCATCCCTGGCCCGTGGCTCAGTCACCGGGCTTGCGTGCGTGCGTAGCGCACGAGGTTGCGCAGAAGCCAGAGGTCGAGCGCTAGGAACGGAAGGAACACGAGTCCCCACCAGTAGCCCTTCACACAGAGAAACACGGTGACGAACAGGATCCACGGCGCGAGAAGCGTGCGCACGACGATCGCCTGCTTGTAGTGGTTACGCGCCCAGTCGCCGACCCAGCCGGCGTGTCGGTCGTCTGTCGTCATCAGAGAACGATCTTACGGCGCAACAGTCACCGGCTTGACCTGACCCGCTCAGCCGCGCGCCTAGGCGTCAGAATCCAGACCAGGATCTCTCGGGGGCAGGGTAGGCTGCGGTTTCATGATCGGCAATCGGTATGCATCCGCACTCGCGACCGTGCTACGCCGCAGCACCCTCCCGTACGGGTACACGGTGACCGTCTGGACGTCCGGAGTGGTGCTCATTCGGCACCGCGGCCTGCCCACGACCGGCGAGGCGTTCCTCTTCGTACTGGGTGCCGTGTCCGGGTTTGCGCTGCTCGCGAGTATCGTGAACCTGGGCCGAGGCGTCCCGTTCGATCCGCCGCAGGGTGCCCTGCAACGTACCGGGATGGTCCACCTGTTTGCTGTCGGCGGTGCGCTTGGAGCTTCTACGCTCGTCGCGCTCATCCATAGCAATCTGGACTGGCCGCTCGGCGCTTTCGTTGCGACAGCAACATATCTCGCCCTCTCCACGGTTGAACTGATGCTTCTAACGCATCGATGACGCCCGCATCGGGCCGCTCCGGTCGCGCCCGTAGCGGCGTGAATAAGCTGTGGCTGGCAGGGCTGACGCTGGTCTGTGGCGGTGTGGTCGCCTGCGGGGGAGCCACCCGCTCGGGGCCGGCGGCACAGCCGGCCCGGGTCGGTCCGGCATGGAGCGCATGGGTTCACGTGCACGGCGTGGTCGACCTGACCACACCCGACCACCATGGCGTGATCATCGTTGCCGCTGCCGGCCGCCTGCTGACGCTTGCGCCGTCGGGGCGAGTGCGGGGGTTTGCGCCCGCGTATTCCGCGCCACGCGGGCTCGAGCCGTACATCGTTCGCTCATCCGGCCAGGCGGTGCCCGGCGCGGGCTGCCGTTTTGCGGCCGAGAGTTACGCCCTGCGTTTGGCGCACGGGAACGGCGTCACCGCGGTTAGCCGCAGTGGGTCGGTGCGCCGGTTCGCGGCGCTGCCGCGGGCAGGCCTGGAGAACGGGATCGCATTTGATCTCACCGGCCGGTTCGGCCACCGGCTGCTCGTGACCGCGAGCGCGCACGGCCGCACGACGCTGTTCGCGATCGATTGCCGCGCACGCGTGCATGTGTTGACGCGTAGCGGTCCGCGGGTCGAGGGCGGCGTGGTCGTCGCGCCGCCCGGCTTCGGCCGCTTTGGCGGTGACCTCATTGCGCCCGACGAGATCTCGGGACAGATCTATGCGTTCGCGCCAAACGGTACTGGCACCGTGGTCAGCCGCTCCGGCGTCCCCCACGGACAGGACGTTGGCGTCGAGAGCGGCGGCTTCGTCCCCCGACGCTTCGCAAACGCACTCGTGGCCGACCGCTTCACCGCGCGCAACCGGCATCCCGGCGATGACGTCATCCTGAAGCTGTCAGCGGCCACGCTTGCCGCGGCCGGCGTGCGCGCAGGGGACCTTCTGCTGGTTGGAGAGGGCGGGGCGGCCACGGTCGCCGTTTCGTGCGCGCGCGTCTGCTCGGTGCGGACGGTCGCGGCCGGACCGCCTGAGGCGCACATCGAGGGTCACGTCGCCTTCAGCCTGGGCGGGGTTGCTGCTCGGTGAGCCACCCGCAGCGCGTAGTCCGCATTCAGGCAGTCCGTGCCGTTGCACGCGGAGGCGGGGTCTCGATCCGTGGGCCGGCACTTGATCCCCGGATCGCGCGGCGTGCCAGGGCGAATACGACCGCGAGAAACGCCGCCAGCAGTGAGAGCAGCGACAGGATCCAGCCGACGGTCCAGCTGGCCGGCGCGTAGCTGAAGCGGACTGTGTGCACGCCGGGGCCGATCGGCACGCCGCGCAGGATGTAGTCGACCTGCGCCAACCTGGCTGGATGTTGGTCCACCGAGACGCTCCAGCCGGGAAAGTAGGTGTCGGTCAGTACCAACACTCCGGGTCTTGAGGCGTTAACCCGGACGGCGACCGATTCCTCGCCGCTGTGCACGATCGTGGCTGTGCCGGCGGCGGCAGGGTGAGCGAAAGTGTCGGTCGCTACGCCGGGAAGTGCTCGCTCGGTGACGGCCACCGCGGTCCGGTCGAAGCCAGGGTTGGTCACCGCTGCCAAAGCGGCGTCGCCGCTGCCCACCACGTGCTGGGCGCCGGCCACAAACGCTCGTGGCAGTGCATTCGTGATCCGGTACACGCGTGCATCGGGACCGAGATAGGCGGGCACGAGGTTGGGCAAGTGCAGAAGCGGCTGGCTGGGCGGCTGTAGCAGCCGGGTCACGTCCAGCAGGCCCAGCGTCCACACTCCACGCTCGGTGACGTTGATCAGGGCGAGGCGTATGCAATCCGGACCTAGGAAGCCCCTGATCTCGGTCGGGCACTCTGGCTCGACCTGCGTTGGCCACAAGCGGTCGTAGCGCTTGATGATCGGCAGGTCGTAGCCGCCGGCGCCGAGCAGGCGGTAGCGCAGCGGAATGACGTTGTCCGGGATGTCAAGGGTCTGGCTGACGAAGTGGGTGCTCGGATCGCGCTGCAGGTAGCGGATGGCGCCGGTGGCAGGGGGGTTTGTGTCCGACCGATGGACGGCCGGGTTGTAGCCCATCCCCGCCTTCAACAGATCCGCGACCAGAAGGAGTACCGCAAGTGCCACGAACGGACCCGTGGCCAGGCGGCCACGGACCCGGAGCGCGAGCAACGCGAATGCCAGGCCGGCGAAAACCAGCCATTCCAGCAGGGCCGCATCGTGGAACAGCGAGAACACCGCCGACTGCGCGTTGGCCATGAACGGACGCCCGTTCATGATGTACGGATCCCACAGCAGCATCCCCGGCAACCGCTGCGCGCTGTACTCGAGAAACGGGCGCAGCTGAGTGGTGGCGTCCGAGTTCTCCGTAGCCGGAACCGCTGGCCGGGTCAGATGCGAGGTGTGGGCGCCCTGCCACGGCGCCATCACACTCAACTGGTCCGACATCGACAGCGTCTTCCCAGGCAACAGCGCCGGCGCCACCAACGCGATCGCCACGACGGCATAAAGCCCAGCCGCAGCCAGCGCAGGCCTTCGGGCGAACGCCCCGAACACAGTCCGCCGGCCGCTCACTGCAAAGCATGGTACGGCAGCCTCGTCAGACCTTCACCTCGCTCCGGCAGCGGCAGCCGAGGCGAGGCCTGCCCGGGGCTCAGCCCGTTTAGGCCGAAAAGATCGTGTTACAGGCCTTGGCTGCCGATGATGTGAGCGTTATGGGTGCAAAGCAGGTGATTCGCGGCGGTTCGGTCCGTGTGCTTGTCGCGGATGATCATCCGGCGATGCGCGGGGCCCTGGCGCGGCTCGTGGGTGACGACGACCGCTTGGAGCTTGTCGGCGAGGCGGCGGACGGGGAGCAGACGGTCGTCATGATCGATGCGCTGCGGCCGGCGGTAGCGCTGCTCGACGTCCGCATGCCGAAGCTCGACGGGCTGCAGGTCCTGCGCGACGTGATCGCCAACCGATCCCCCGTCCGCATCTTGCTCATCTCCGGCAGCGACGACAGCGAGACCGCGCACGAGGCGATCGCCTTGGGCGCCGCAGGATTCCTGTCCAAGGACGCGGAAGAGGCCGAGATTTCCGATGCCATCGTCGAGGTTGCGAGGGGCCGCTCGGTACTTTCGCCGGCATTGCAATCGGGGTTGTTAGAGCTGATTCGGGAGCGGAACGGGCAAGCCCGCCTGTCGGTGCGTGAGCGGCAGCTGCTTGAGCTCGCCGCGGAGGGACTCACCACAGCTGAGATTGCAGCGAGGTTGTTCTTGTCGCCCAATACCGTCAAGACGTACTGGCAGCGCCTGTACGACAAGCTCGGAGTTGGCGACCGTGCGAGCGCAGTTGCCGAGGCATTGCGCCGTGGGCTGCTCACATGAGCGAGGACGGGCACGCGGCTATCGCGCTCGCACTGTTGCGTGCGACGCTCGTCATCATCATCCTCATTGGCGAGCAGCTGATCGACACGCGCCAGCTGGCCGACTCCGGATTTTTCTACGTCCTGGCGGCCGCCGCCGCGTATGCGGGAGCCGGGATCGTGTTCGTCCGCAGCCGATTGCATGGACACGTGGCCCAGAAGTTCGAGCAGCTGCAGCCGGCGCTGGACGTCCTGTTCCTCGCGGCTCTGGCGTACACCTCGGGAGGCGGGTTCTCCGACCTCCGCAAGGCATTCTTTGTCATTCCGCTGGCGGCGGCGTTTAGGGAACGTCCTCGACAGACCGCGGGATGGTCACTGGTGGCGGTCGCTGCCTTCACCGTTCAAGCGGCGTTTGCGCAGGGACGCCCCGTGGGGGCGCAGAACAGCTGGCTGCAGGCAACGGCAATTCAGGATCTGTACCTCGCGTGGACGGGCGTGGCGGCAACGCTGCTGGCGCTGGCGCTGCGGCGACGGCAGCAGCAGATCGAGCAGCTCGCTGCCGCGCGCCTGCGGCTGGTCACCCATGCGATTGAGTCGGTCGAGCGTGAGCGGACCCGTCTCGCTGGCGCCCTGCACGATTCTCCGGTCCAGAACCTGATCGCGGCTCGCCATGATCTGCGTCGCGCGGAACGCTCCGCCGATCTCGACAGCTTCAGGCGGGTGCATGACGCGCTCGACAACACGATCGAGCAGCTTCGGGACGAGATCGTCCGGCTCCATCCCCACGTCCTCGACCATGTCGGCCTGAGGGCGGCTTTAGAGCAGGTCGCGCGCCGGCACTCAGAGGAGACCGGCGTGAGGGTCGCGCTCGAGGTCGCGCCGGAGGCCGACTTCCCCCACCAGAAGGTACTGTTCGCGCTGGGACGCGAACTCCTGGGCAACGCGGCCAAGCATGGGCGGCCACGGGAGATTCGGCTGCGGCTCACGCGCCGCGAGGACTGCATCGTGCTGGAGGTGACAGACGATGGCTGTGGGATCGAGGACGGGCGAATGCGTCAGGCGCTCCTTGACGGCCACATCGGCCTGGCCGCCGCAACCGAGCGCATTGAGGCGCTCCACGGTTCGGTTGCCGTAACGACCGCCCCCGGCCGCGGCACTAGCGTTCGAGTAACGCTCCCGTCGCACGAGGCCCCGCGCAGCAGTCACCAGGAGCAATACCTCCGAACAGGTGACATCGTGTCGTCTCCACGGCTGTCACCCGCATAACAGCGACAAAGACTCTACCCGTGCGACGGGCGTCCCTCGCTGAGCTTCCGATAAGAAGGCATGCCCGGATCGAGATTCCGAGAACGTGCCAGCGACGAGTCCGGGTTCACCTTGATCGAGCTACTTGTCTCGATCGTCATCGTCGGTCTCCTCGCCTCGGCCGCACTCGCAACGTTCCTCACCAAGCGCGTCACAGCAGGCGACGGCGTCGCCAAGGAGCTGATCCACACCGCCCAGCAAACGGCCGTCAACTACGGGCTGACCAACACCTACCTCACGATGACGCCAGCGGCGCTCAAGGCGATCGAGCCGAGCATCAACATCACTGCGAACGGCCAGGCCGTCCTGGTCAACGCCGCGCCCGCCGTCAGCGGATACCTCCTGACCGTCGTCTCGAGCACGGCCAACACGTTCAACCTCAACTACTCCAACGGCGTCGTTACGCGCAGCTGCATCGTCGCCGGCGGAAACGGCAACACCTCCACGAACACTGGCGGCGGCTGCGTCAACGGGAAGTGGTAGGTCGTCTCCTGGAATGAGGATTAGGAATCGCGACGTTCATCGTCCCTAGCGCGGTGGTCTCAGCATCAGCCGCAAAGGCGGGCTGCCGGCGAGCCGCAATTGCCGCACGTGCTCGAACCCGAGTCGTTCGTACAGCGCCGCGTTGCGCTCGCTCGAGGCCTCGAGATAGGCGGGCATCCCCTCGCGGTCGCAGCGCGCGAGCGTCGGGGAGAGCAGTGCGGTCCCGAGCCCCTGACCCTGGTACTCCGGGCGGACTCCGACCGCGAGGATGTACCAGTGTGGGCGCCGAATATGGCGCACCTCCATTGCGGTCTGCAGAGCCGTCGCCAGCGCCAGCCGCCGCCCGAACGCGCGCGCGAACGCAGGCCCCTGCCTGAGCGCGACACGCGGCGGCAGCTGCCATGCGCCCGGCGGCATGCAGATCGCAACGCCGCGCAGTCCCTCGCAGGTCCAGACCGTGCCACGTGCAAACGCCATATGTCGCAGCTCGATCGTGAAGAACCGTCGCAACCGCTCCTCGCGCATGCTCTCGTCTGGCAGCAGCCAGCCGAACACGGGGTCGTTGGCGAAGGCAGCGGCGAGCGAACTTGCCAGCTCGGCCTGCTCCGCAACCGCCGCTTGGCGGGTGTCGACCTGCACCTGAACGGTCACGTTCGACTCCATTGGGTTGGACGGGTTGCCAGCGCCGCGAGACCGTTGAAGACGATTACCAGCAGGTCGCCGAAGAGCTCATCAGGAACCGCCGCCGGGTCCACCAGCTTCTCGAGTGCCAGGCCGTTACCGAGCGCGTTGACAAACGTGCCGAGACGCTCTACGTGCTCGGGTTGCAACTCGATTCCTCGCATCCGGGCGCTGGCGGCCACGATCTGACCGGTCGCAAGGCGGAACGCGGCAAACCGATCGGCGAACCGTTCGCGGACTCGGGGCTCCCTCACCGCGTATGCCCAGAACTCGATGAACAGCGGGAAGTACGCCGGACGCTCCGACAGGACCTGCATCCATCGGTCGGCGCCCGCTCGAGCCGCTTCCTCGAGCGTCGCGCCCCCACCTGACGCCTGCGAGTAACCGCGAACATCCTGCGCCATGGTGTGGTCGAGCAGCTCCAGGAACAGGTCCTCCTTGCCGGCGAAGTTGGCGTAGAGGGCGCCCGTGGTCGCCCCCGCCTCGCGTGCGATCTCATCGACCGTCGCGCCGTGGAACCCCTGCCGCGCGAACACGCTCTCGGCAGCCTCGAGCAGCATCCGGCGGGTCGCCGCCTTCTGCCGCTGTCGTAGACCGGTCATAGCATGCGTTATGTCAGATAACGCTCACTATGTCAAGCGGCCTTGTCGGGGCGCATCCGATCGTGGGTTCCTTAGAAGAGACGGTTCAGGCGAACGCGTGCCACGTCGATAACTGTCCTGTTGAGGACTATGGAGAGGCTCTCGCAAGCAAGCGACGCACTGAGCTACGACGGCGGGTGGCTGTGTCCGACCCCCGCCGATCGGGTGCGGCTGGTCGAGATGAGCCCGGCCGTGCGCCGTGCCCGGCTGCTGGCCGGGCTGTTCGCGGGTGTGGGAGTGTTCGCGCTGGTGCCGTGGCTGGGGTGGGTGCCGGTGGCGGTGTTCGCGCTGGTGCCAGGACCCCTGCTGTTGCTGGATCGGTTGCTGGCCCGGGCGCGCCGGCCGGAGCGCTTCGTGGCGGCCTCGTTGTCGCTCCATACCTGCCTGATCCTGGTCGGGGTCAGCATCACCGGCGGAGTGCACAGCCCGCTGTTGCCTTGGGTGGCGATCCCGATCGTGACCGCCGCCGCCCGGTTCCGTCTGCCCGTGTTCCTGGTCGGATCGCTGCTGGCCACCTTGGCCCTGGTGCTCGCCGCGACACCTGCGGGTTTGGCCCATGACCCGGCGCCTCTGATCGGGGTCGTGGTGCTCCTATCCGCGCTGGTGGTCGTCCAGCAGCCATTGCTCGATGCCGAGCGACGCTGGCGGCGCGCCCGTTGCGAGCTTCAGGAGGCGCACGATGAACTGGCGGCTCTGGCCACCACCGACTTCCTGACCACGCTGCCAAACCATCGAGCCATGGTGCTGGCGATCGACCATGAGCTCGAGCGCCGGACGCGCTACGGACGCCAGTTCGCGCTCTGTTTCCTGGACCTGGACAACTTCAAGGAGTTCAACGACGCGCTCGGGCATGCCGCGGGCGACGGCGCCCTGCGCGAGACGGCCGAGGTCATCCGTGGGTCGGCGCGAGGCGTGGACATCGTGGGCCGGTGGGGTGGCGAGGAGTTCATCGTGCTCCTGCCCGAGACGGATTCAGCCGGCGCCCTCGATGCTGCCGAGCGAATCCGCGCGGCGATCGCCCGGCACAGCTTCGCCTCGGCCCAGGGAGCGCATCTGACATGCTCGATCGGGGTCGCTGTGTGCCCCGGGGACGGAAGCGACCGGGACACGCTGCTGTCAGGCGCGGACCAGGCGATGTATGCCAGCAAGCGCCTCGGGCGCAACCAGGTAATCGCGGCGAGCGACCGTGCGGCCGCCGCGCTGGCCGCGGACGCGGACGCCGTCCACCGCGATGGGCACCTGCTGTTCGGGGCGGTCGAGGCTCTGGTAGCGCTCGTGGACGCTCGCGATCGCTACACCGCAGCACACTCCACAGAGGTGGCGAACCTGTGCCGCCAGGCGGCGCTGGCGCTCGGCTGCGACGCCAACGAGGCGCACGTGATCGGACTCGCCGCGCGGCTGCACGACATCGGCAAGGTGGCGGTCCCGGACGCGGTCTTGACCAAGCGCGGCAGGCTCGACTCCGATGAATGGGAGCTGATCCGCCGCCATCCCATGATCGGCGCGGACATCGCCGGCCGGATCCCGGCCCTGTGCGACGCCCTGCCCCTGATCCGCGGCCACCACGAGCGATTCGATGGCTGCGGCTACCCGGATGGACTGGCCGGCGACCAGATCCCGCTGGGCGCGCGGATCATCTCGGTCGCCGACGCGTTCAGCGCCATGATCACCGATCGTCCATATCGCTCCGGGATTCCCGCCGCCCACGCGCTCGAGGAACTCCAGCGACATGCCGGGACTCAGTTCGACCCGCGGGTGGTCGACGCCGTCCTCCCGCTGACCAGCGCCTACACACGCCGCCGGGCGGCGTGAGGATCAACGCGCGAGGCGCCATTCGCCCCCGGCCCGCATCGGCTCGGCGACGTCTCAGCGTGAGTTGCGCGCGTCAGTGCTCGATCATCCGCTTCACTTGACGCTCGACGAGGTCGCCCATCGCCTGCTCGAAGCTCGCCCGGATCGCCTCCATTGCGAGTGGCCGCAGCCGATCGAGCGCCTGCGCCACACGATCCCAGTCCTCGGCGCTGCGCTCGGCGATGTTCGAGCCGCCGATGACATCGGTCAGGAACAGACGCGTGTAGGCCTGAGCAATCGCTCGGGTGTGGCGCTCCACCGTCTCCGCCACCCCCAGCGCGTGCGAGAGCGGGATCCCAAGTTGAACGATCGCCTCGCCGGCGGCAAGCAGCGGCGGGTTGAGAATCTCCCAGCGTCCCTCGTCAAGGGGGCGGATCAGCCCGAGCTTCCCGGCCTTGCGGATGAGCTTCGGGTCCACCGGCCCGCCAAAGCGGTCGCCGAGCTCCTCGCTGGTCGTCAGTTCGGGCAGCGTCTGGCCGAACGAGCTCAGCAGCGCCCGGCCAAAGCTGAACATGTGCTCCGCGGCCCCGCCCGGCCGCTCGAGCAGGCGCTGAATCGCGTCGAGACGAAAGCCCTCAGCCTGCATCGCCTGGATCATCCCCAGCCGGGCGACATGCTCGGGGCCGTAATACCCGGTCCGCCCGCGGATCGTCGGTGGCGGCAGTAGGCCGCGCGTCTGGTACGCGCGGATGTTGCGCACGGTCGTCTCCGTACGCCGGCCGAGCTCGTCGATCGTCAGCTCCTCGGTCAGGTCGGACGGCGGCTTGTGCGCCGGGTCGGGCGGCGCCTCGTACGGGGCCTCGCGCCGCGCCTCGGGCGTCAGGGATTCCTCCGGCGCCTCGTCCGTGGCGGCTGGATCGTGAGCTGGACCAACCATTACATTATCTATGTTACATCAACTATGGTACGAGTTCTGGCCGAAGGCTCAAGGCTGCCAACCTGACGCTCAGTGACCACCCTGACCCATTCCCCTATGACCGAGCCGGAACCAGCCCAGCTGGTCGGAAGCGCCCCGCCGTCTCCTGCCGGTCCCATCGACGCGGCCGAGCTGGGCACCCTGCCGCGGCCACCTGCGGTGCGGCTGCCGCGGCTCCTGCAGGTGCTGTGGTTCGGCCAGCGCCAGTCCAGCTACGTGTTCCGCAATCGCGCGAAGTTCGGCGGAGAGTGGAGTGCCCGCGGCTACGTCCGAGGCACCTCAGTCGTCACGTACCACCCGGACCACGTCCGCTCGCTGTTCACGGCTCCGCCGGATGATGTCCCGACGCTGGCCGCGGAGTCGCCGCTGCGCCCGGTGCTCGGGAAGGGCTCGGTCCTCACCTCCAATGGGCCACGGCATCTGCGCCAGCGCAAGCTGCTGCTGCCCAGGTTCCACGGCGAGGCGATCGCCCAGTACGAGCAGATGATCGCTGAAGCCGCGGAGCGCGAGATCGCGCGCTGGCCCGTGGGCCGGCCGTTCTCGCTTGCCGCGAGGATGCAGGCCATCACGCTGGACGTGATCATGGCCGGGATCTTCGGGATCGAAGGACGCCCGCAAAAGCGGACGCTCGAGTACGGGCTCCGGTTGGCCATCCGCGAGCTGCTGCGCGGCTCGACGCGGCCCGGTGCCAAGCTCGCCGAGTGGATGAACCTCGGCCACGACGAGCCGTTCGGCCTGACCCGGCTCGGGCTTCTCGTACCCGACAGGCTGATCTACGCGCTGATTGCCAAGCGCCGGCGCCGAGCAGGACGTCTCGGAGCGCAACGACATCCTCTCGCTGCTCATACAGGCGCGCACCGAGGAGGGCGAGGCGCTGACCGACCGGGAGCTCCGCGACGAGCTGATGACGCTGGTGCTCGCCGGTCATGAGACCACCGCCAACCAGCTCGCGTGGACCTGGGAGCGGCTCGTGCGCGCGCCCCATGCCTACGAGCGACTCCGCGACGCGGTGCGCTCCGACATCGATGCTGCCGAGTACATCGAGGCCACCCTGAACGAGTCGATGCGCTCACGCCCAGTCATCCCGATTACCGGCCGTCGCGTGCGCGTTCCCTGGCGGCTCGGCCGCTACGGGGTGCCGGCCGACACCGCAATCGCGATCAGCATTCTGCTCCTGCACCACCGAGATGACCTGTATCCGGACCCGCGCTCCTTCCGCCCCGAGCGCTGGCTGGACCGCAAGCCGGGAACCTACGAGTTGATCCCGTTCGGTGGCGGCACCCGTCGCTGCCTCGGGGCGACGCTGGCGATGGCCGAGCAGCGGATCGTGCTCGAGACCATGGTGCGACGGCTGGACCTGATGGCCGCCGACGACAAGCCGGAGCGGCCCAAGCATCGCAACGTCACGATGATCCCCGCGCGCGGCGGACGCGTGATGGTCAGGGGACGCGTGTAGCCGGGGGCGTTCCCGCCGCTGCTCGAGTGGACGATTGCGCGTCTGCTACCCGAATCGGTCAGCGATGTTCTGGGCCACGTCGGGAGGGGCGGGCAACTGTGAGATCTCGTGCCCGATCCTGGTAGCGGCGGCCTGCAGTTTGGGGTCTGATAGCAGCTGCTCGGCGGCGGCGCGGACTGCCGGTGCAGTGACGGTTCCGGGCTGCAGTGCGAGGCCCGCTCCGGCACGTACGCAGACCGCCGCGTTCAAAAACTGGTCCGCGAATTGCGGCAGACACAGCTGAGGTCGTCCATGTGCGAGCGCCGCGAGGAAGACGCCAGATCCCCCGTGCGAGACGACGGTGGCGCTGTGGGGGATCAACTGCGATTGGGGTATGTAGCTCGTAACGTGCACGTTTGTTGGCTGATCACCCAGCAGACCGGGGTCTCTATCCGGCCCAACGGTCACCACCACGCGCACCGGGAGCTCGCGCAGCGCCTCGACAACGGTTGAAAGCAGCGACACGTCCGCTAGACGCGCCGTTCCGAACGTCACATACACGAGCGGCCGTGGCGCGCCGCCCATGATCCATGCTGGTAATTTCCCCGCGCGGCCCGTAGCGAAAGTGACGGGTCTGAGCAACTGCACCGTCGGCACGTGAGAGACCTTGGTCGTCTGCAGGCTCGGGGGATAGATGTCCACATACAGGTGCTGATAGCTGCCCGCGTGGGGAGGAGGCTCCAGCCCATGCTGCGCCCACAGCGGCGCGAGCGCCTCACCGATCTCAGCCGTGATCCGGGCCGGCATCAGTCGGCCGAAGGAGTGGGTCACACTCGGCACGCCAGTCGCTGCGGCTGCGATCGGAGCGGCGAACTCAGCGGCGTCGTGAATCACCACGGATGGCTTCCATCTACGTACTAGCGGCAGGAGATCGGCGAGCATCGCGGGTGCGCGCACATCGGCGAACACCCGCATGAACATTGGCCCCGCGCGTTCTGCGGGCGGCAGCGCCGCGAGCTCAGGGAACCGCCGCTCAGCCCGTTCGAGGCTGTCGTTGAGATCGAGGCCGGCGGTCGACGTCTCGAAACCCTCACCGCGCAGACGCGTGCACGCCTCATCCGCAGTCGCCCACACGACCTGGTGACCGCGGTCACGGAAGGCCTGAGCGAGCGGAACCATCGGATGGACGTGACCCCACCCAGGCGTTGTCGTACAGAGAACACGCATAGGCGAACCAAGAAGCTACCGATACCAGCCCAGAGACCGACCTCGAACCTTCCAAGCCGGGGGCTGCCCGGCCCTGCCAGCTTTGAAGCGTCGCATTTGCAGGGCATTTGCGGTAGATACAGGCGTCTGAGTGCAGCTAGGTGCGCTTGGCACGACCGCTTCTCGCCAAGCGACGTCCGAGCCCACGCAATGCCGAGGTCAGGGGAGGATGTCCGCGAGTTCTTCGTGCCCGTCTTGGCGTGCCCATCCGAGGGCGTTGCCGCCGTGGAGTTTGTCTTGGATGAGTGGATCTGCTCCGAGATCGAGCAGGGCGATGACGGCTTCGCGATGTCCCGCCTGTGCGGCGAGATGGATCGCGGTCACGCCTTCTCCGTGACTTGGTCCCCCGAAGGTGCCGCGCTGATTGGGGTCGGCGCCAAGTTCTACGAGGGTGCGAACTGACCTGACGCGGCCGTTGACCGCCGCCCAAGTGAGCGCGGTACCGCGGTATGGATCGGCGTCGACCCGAGCGCCGAGCTCGACGAGCAGCCGGATCGCCTCGGCGCGATCGGACTTGCCGGCCCAGACGAGCGCTTCGTCGAGCACCTCCTGGGGGTCGTCGGAGGGCTTCCAGGCAGGGAAGCCGCCGTGGGGTCGGTAGAAGCCGCGGTGCGCGCCGGCCTTTGGCGTGCCGACCAGATCGTTGATCAGCGCGAGGTCGCCGAGGCCCGCTGCGACGCGCAGGTTGGCTGGTTCCCGGCCCACGAGCTCTGCGACTTCGCGATGGCCCCAGAACAGCGCCTGGACGAGGGGGTACCGCCGTCCCCGCGGGCGAATAGGTCGGTGTGGCCGCCAGCGTCGAGCATCAGCTTGGCGAGCTCGCAATCATTGCCATAGCCGGCCTGGTGGAGCTTCGTCCAGCCGTAGTCGTTTCCGCGATTCGGGTCCGCGCCCCGCGCCAGCAGCAGCGAGACGATCCCCAGGTCTCCGGCCATTCCGAGCAGGTCATTCCCGTTCGTCCCACGCTGAACGACGAGCTCGGGGAACCGGTCAAGGAGCTCGGCGAGGCGCTCGCGATCGTTCTCCTCGACCGCTCTGTAGGCAAGCACGAACGGCGTCGGTGGTTCCTGTCCGCTCTGCATCGCCTCGACGTGCCGCCGAAGCGTGCGCCAGGTCGAGAAACCGTGGCGCGCGGCGAGATCGCGCCGCGCCTCAGCGATGGCCACGCCCCTCACTGAGGCGATTCCGTGAGCGCGGCCCTCGTAGTAGTCGAGATCGGTTCGGAACGGCTGCTCAAGCGCGAGTCGCTCGACGTATGCCTTTAGCTTTGGCCAACTGTGGAAACCGAGTTCTCGCGCAAGCTCGAACTGCACCTCGGACAGCTTCGCGTCGCGTCCCGCCGCGCGGCGTTTGTGCACGCGCTCCTTCGCCTGCTTGCGCAGTTGTTCGAGATTGAGCTGAGACGTCACTGTCGCTCCCTTCCGTCGCGCCGGGCGTCCGCCTGGTCCGGCTGGAGAGGAAGCTCGTTTGCGTCCTCAAATAGAGAGGGTGGGCTCGGCCCTTTCCGGCGGACTGGACGCGGCCCTCGCCGCAGCGCGCAGTCTAATCAGCCGCCGGAGCCGCGGGAGCTTTCGAACACTGCCTCGTGCTCCCTCAGGGAGCGGTTCGCAAGGCGAGGTGACGGTGATCTCAGCGCTGAACCCGGTAGTGCGTGTGGGTGACTCCGTTCTCGCCTTCGAGGATCCGGGTGCGCTCCAGTTCGATCTGCTTGGCAGCGAGGCCGTCGAACAGTCGGCGTCCTTGGCCGAAGAGCACGGGGATGATGTGGAGCTCCATCTCGTCGAGGGCGTCGGCGGTGAGTGCGGAGCTCCGTGATTCCGGCCCCGGGGACCAGTACGTTCTTCTCGCCGGCGGCTTCCTTGGCTTGAGTCATTGCGGCCGCGATGTCGTTCACGTAGGTGACCAGCGGCCACGGCTTGAGATTGGCGGGGTCCTGGCGGGTGAGGATGAAGATCGGCACGCCCTCGTGATGGTCACCGCCCCAGTAGCCGGCGGGCTCGACTGTTCCCTTGCCGGCGACGACCGCGCCGATAGACCAACCGCCGCTGCCGGCCGCCCTGGTTCTCGCGCATTCGGAGGGGAACCTCTTGACTTACCCGGACCGGGTGAACATGAGATGGGTGACGCCGCTGGGTGTCGAGACCGCCTCGACGTCGTAATCCGCCTCGAGCGCTTCGAGGCCGTCCCACAGCCGTACCCCGCGGCCGAGCACGATCGGCACCTGGACCAGGTGGACATGGTCGACGAGCCGCGCCGCGATGAAGTCGCGGGCCACGGTCGGGCCGCCACCGATGCGCACATCCCGGTCGCCCGCCGCCTCCCGCGCAACGTCGAGGGCCTCGGCCGGCGCGGCGTGCAGGAAATGGAACGTGGTGCCGCCCTCCATCTCGATCGGCGGCCGCGGCCGGTGGGTGAGCACGAAGGTCGGAGTGTGGAACGGCGGATTGGGACCCCACCATCCCTTCCAATCGGCGTCGTCCTGCCAGCCCGGCGGGCCGAACTTGCCCGCGCCCATGATCTCTGCACCGATCCCCGGCTCGTGCTGCTGGGCGATGGCATCGTCGGTGCCCTCGCTGCCTGCGCCAGCACCCACGATCGGCGCGCCGAAGCGGGTGGCGAACATCCACTCATGCAGCCGTCTGCCGGCGTGCCCCATAGGAGCATCGGCGCGCTGCCCCTCGCCGGTGGCGAAGCCGTCCAGCGAGATGGAGAGGTTGTGGATCCGTGTGCGTGCCATCTACCTGCCTCCCGGTCGGTCGTGAGCCTGAGTCATGGTCGTCGTTGGGGACAAAGTTTGGTTTTGCGGACATCCCGCCCGCTGTTTGCAAATCCCTAAACCCCTTAGACCCACCCACGACGCGGCGAAGGAATCGAACCTTCCAAGCCGGGGGCTGCCCGGCCCTGCCAGCTTTGAAGCGCCGTATTTGCAGGGCATTTGCGGTAGATACAGGCTCCTGAGTGCGGTTAGTGAGGCTGAGGCGCCTCAGAATTGCTGAGTTCGGGACGAGATTCGGGACAAAAGTGTCGGGACCTTGGTTGCCGCGCATCCCGAGTCTCGACCTCCACCGGGGTTGCGTTTCTTAATCGCTGTATATTCGCTGCGGCTTTGCGGTTCCCGGGGGTGAGTCTATGCGGCTGTGACCTCCTCGTCGATGGTGTCTGGGTCGGTTTGTCGGTATTTGATTCGGTAGAGGTGTTGGCGGTCGAGCTCGGTGAATGTCGCGCCGTTTGAGGCGTGCGCGATGAACAGGTCAAGGACGGCGAAGACGAGTGAGAGGCAGCTGCTCTCGCCGGGGAAGCGGCCCATCACTTTGGTGCGCCGGCGGACCTCACCGAGCGAGCGTTCGAGCAGGTTGGTTGACCGCCACCGCTCGCGGTGCCTGAGCGGGTAGCGGAGGTGCACGACCAAGGCGTCGAGGTCCTCGGCTAGGCACCGGGCGCCAGCCTCGTAGCCGCGGTGCTCGAGCTCGGAGATCAGGACTTGCAGACGCAGCTTGCCGTCCTTGACTGATGTGGCGTCGTGAGCGCCGACCAGTAGTTGAAGCGGACTCGGTCATGCTCTGACTTGGGGAGCTTCGCGACCAGGTTGCGCAGGCGATGAACGCAGCAGTGTTGACGGTCAGCACGGGGCCAGAGCTCACCGACGGCGCTGTCAGCCCTGGGGCGCCATCGGCGATGACCAGGCGTGGTGCGCCTAGCCCGCGGGCCGTGAGATCACGCCCGAGCTCGAGCCAGTCTTCCTTTGACTCGCGTGATCCCAACTGCACAGAAACCAGTTGCCTGCGGCCGTTCTGATCGATTCCCCAGGCGCAGATCACGCCCTCCTTCGGGCCGCTGGGGCGGACCGAGAGATAGATCGCGTCGAGGAACAGCACCACCAGATCGGTGTCATAGAGCGAGCGGCGTTTGAACGCTTCGAAGCGCTCGTGCAGCTCCGCGCAGATCCTCGCGACCGTCGAGCGCGACAGCTTCCCAACCCCGGCCTCCTCGCACAACGACTCGATGTCACGCATCGACAGGCCCCTGACGAACCCGCCGATCACCAACGTCTTCAAAGGATCGGTCCGAAACAGCCGTTTGCAATGCCACTTCGAGAACAGCTTGGACACAAACGGCACAGTGGTGTGGCGCGCCTGCGGAATCTGGATCTCAAGCTCACCCTCCCCGGTCTGCAGATGCCGGGGACGGAACCCGTTGCGCAGCCCCGCCTCGTAGCTCTTCAGGCCGCGCTCGCGCTCGGGGCGACGCTCGTAGCGAGCACGACCCAGCCAGCCATCGAACTCCTCCTCGACCGCCCGCTGAATGATCAACCGGGCACCCAGCCTCGCGAGGTTCCCGAGCATCTCCTGCGGGTCATCAACCATCCCCCTCGACAACAACCTGTCGATCTCAGCTTGTATCTCCGCCGACGGCGGTACGGTGCGTCTCACGGCGTAGGCCTCCTTCATCGTCTTGCAGGACTTGAGGGAACCCACGCCGTCTCTCCAACAGCACCCCGCGCGTATTTACAGCAGTTGTGAGACGCAACCTCCACCGGCCGGCGAGTAGTGCAGCGCCCGCAAAGCAGGAGGCCGCTCGGCGCGCGATCCCCCTACTGCGTCTGTTCGAGCGGCCACACCTCAACGACGCCGTGGGCGACCGCGCAAGGTGTTCGCGAGACGATCTCGACTGCCTCCTCGACGCTCTCCGCTTCGATCAGCGCGAAGCCGGCTACCGGTAGCGAGGCTTGTAGAAATGGCCGGTTTTCGGTCTGGACGCCAGCTGCGTCATGGTTACGCACCTGGACCGGCGCGCCAGCGACGCCGATGAGCGCCCCATCGGTGCGAAGCCGTGTGTCGTGTTCGTGAGCAGCGTCCCTTACAGCTGGATCAGTCGCGTCGTACCCCTCGCGATCGCCGTAACCAATCGTTATGAACATGGCCACTGTCTTCCTCCCGTCGTCTTGGGGGTTCTCAGTACTCGTTAATGACCTCGGGCCGCGGCCAGATTCATCGGCAGGCTGAAGGTGGCATCTCCGGGCTAGACACCACGAGCGCTGCAACCCGCGCGCTTAGCAGGGCGCAACCGTCATCGCTCGAGAAGCCCGCGACGGAGTGGAGGCGGGTCTCGGCTAGCGTCTGCGGTCTCGCGTGTCGCGCCTCGTCCGGTTGCCGAGGGGCGCTCGACCGCTCGCTGGCGATGAGTTTCCTCCTCTGCGACAGTCTCCGGGTCTATGACTAAGACCTCTGCTCATCTTTCAATCTCGCTCGACGGCTTCATCGCGGGGCCGAACCAGGCTCGCGACAACCCGATCGGTATCGGCGGTCTCGAGTTGCACGAGTGGCACCTCGCTGAGCCACTCCACGAGGGAGACGCTCGCTCCCGGGAGCACCTAGCCAAGCAGCGCGGTGCCTACGTGATGGGCCGGAACATGTTCGGTCCGATCCGTGGCGAGTGGGACGAGGACTGGCGCGGGTGGTGGGGTGAGGAGCCGCCCTACCACGCGCCGGTGTTCGTGCTCACGCATTACGCCCACGACCCGATCGAGATGGACGGCGGGACGGTCTTTTATTTCGTCACCGACGGTTTTGACGCCGCCTATGCGCAGGCGGTGGGCGCCGCGGGCGAGCGCGAGGTGTTGATCGCGGGCGGTGCCTCGACCGTGCGCCAGGCGTTCGCAGCGGGCGTGCTCGACGAGCTCGTGCTCGACATCGCGCCGGTGCTACTCGGGGACGGCGAGGCGCTGTTCGAAGATGTAGAGGATCCTGGGCTCGAGCCGGTCGATGTGATCCATTCGCCGAAGGCGACGCACGTCACCTATCGCATAGGGCGGTAAACGCTTCCTCCCCGACCGCTCGCGCCAACTCGGCGCGGTCGCCCGCGCCCACGACGACCTGCTTCGTGATCTCCCCCACGCGCGGCACCGATCCTCACCCTGGCGGAAGCCACTGATCCGCGCGAAGCGCGTCGCTCGTCGTCCGCGACGGGATGCTCGTCGCCGAGTGAAGACAGGTTTCGCTGGTGCTCGGTGGGCCCCGCCAACATCGCCGGCGTTGGGCCGCAAGCTCAGTGGCTGATCGCCTCGTTGAGCATGAGCGTGCGAGCCCGGATGCCGCTCACCCCGTTTCGAGGCACGAGCGCGATGACCGCGGCGCTCCGATCGGGCTTCTCCCTGAACTGGAAACGCTACGGCTTGGGGTGCCGGGTCTGCGGTGGTTCGGCGCTGGCGAGCTGGGAGTTTGCGATCAGGGCTTGGATGCCACCAGCGAGGGTCAGGGCCCGTAGGGCGAGGATGCCGTAGCGGGCGATCACCTCGGCGAAGGCCATGAGAATTAGCGCTGGGGCCCAGGCTTGGCCGGTGATCGCCAGGGATTTGCTGATGGTGGCGATCGTGTGTGCGCCACCGTTGGTCGCGTAGATCCCGAAGGCGAGCCTTGATCCGGTCCCGAGGATCCAGAGGATCACCGCCGCCGCGCCGGCCTTTGCGAGCGGCACTCCGTCGGGGCCAGGCCACACGGCTGTGGCGAGCGCGCAGGCCGCCCCCAGCCTTAGGCCGATGATGATGCAGGAGGCGACGAGGATCAGGTCGTTGCCCGCGGTCGGGATCCCGTGCAGATAGCGGTTGGCGGCGATCGCGACGATCGCGATCGGGATCAGGATGCCCTTGGCGGTCAGTCGCCTGCCGTGGATCTGGCGGAAGATCAGCGTGATGAAGATCGCGCTGAAGATGTAGTCGCCGGCTTTCATCTCTGGTCTCCCGGCTAAGGTTACGTCTGCTGAGACGTATCTTACCAGACGCGTCTTGCGAGACGTATACTGTTAGGCGGATGAGACTTGACGAGCTCTACCAACTGGGCCGTCGCCTCCAGGAACTCGCGCAGAGCGCGATGAGCGATCGAGACGTGGGCGTCTCGCCGGCCGAGGTGGTCATGCTGCGTGATCTGCTCGCCCACGGTCCGACCACCATCAGCCAGATCGCCTCGCGGACAGGGTTCGTTCACAGCCGCGTCTCGACCGCTGTGGCCTCTCTGCGTGACCGGGGGTGGGTCGTGACCTCCGTCGACGAGACCGATCGTCGCCGTACGATCGCCGCGGTCACCGAGCGCGTGCGGCGAGGCACCGCCCAGGCTCGCGCTCGCAGGGCAGAGCCGATTCTCTCCGAACTGCTTGACGACCTCCCCACGGCGCGACGTGCTGAGCTGATCGACGCGATCAAGGAGCTACATCGAGCTCTCGCCGAGGCTGCAATCGCACGCAAGCACGCAAGAAGCCGCTGATCGGGCTTCGTCGCCGGCGGACAATGATCATCGACGCGCCGCGCCGGCGCTCGCGAATCAGCTCCCATAGCCAACACAAGCCCGATCCGCAGGTTTCGCCACCGAGCAGCACCGGGCACGACGCGAGGGCTTCGCGGCGCCGCTTCTCTCCGCTTGCGGCAGACGCTGCGATCGCGTGACCGCACCGTCAGAGGTATCAGTCCATGTCAGCGCGGATGCGCCTGTAGCGCTCGTAGATCACCCGCGAGCCGAACGTCCTGGTCTCGATCAACTCCAGCTGGACGTCCGCGGTAACCGGCGGGAGGAACGGCGTGCCGCCACCGACGACGATCGGATGGCGGAATATGCGCAGCTCATCGACCAGGCCGAGCTCGATCGCCCTCGCGGCGAGGCCGGCGCCGCCGATCTCGATGTCCTGGTCAGTCGCGGCGAGTGCGGCGGCGACCTCCTCCTCCACCGACCCCTCGGCGAGCCGAGCATTGCCCTGGACGCTGTCGAGCGTGCGGCTGAAGACGACCTTCGGAAGCGCGCACCAGACATCGGCGAACGCGGCATGCAGCTCGGTGTCGCGCAGCGACGCATCCGTCTCCCACACCAGCATCGTCTCGTAGAGCTTGCGGCCGCACAGATGGCAGCCAAGCTCGCGCACCCGCGCCAGATGGAAGCCAAACAGCTCCTCGTCAGGGACAGTCCACCCGAACGCGCCCTCGCGGTCAGCGATGAAGCCGTCCACCGAAACGCCCATCGAGTAGATCAGCAACGCTGCAGATCGTACCCGCCCCGTGACCGGCTCGGAAAACGGGGTGGCATAGGGACGGCTGCCACGCGATCCCAGCATGCCCGAGCCCACACAAGAGCAGGACTCATACGTGAGCTGCTCGCCCGTCCGCGCGCTTCCTTGCTGCGATTCGACAGCTTCAGCGTCGACTTCCAGCGCTCGAGCATCTCGGGCGTCACGTCTTCGAGCCGCTTGGCGCCGAGGTCGCGCACAATCCGATCGGCCGTGTGGCGGTACTCGGTCAGCGTCGAGGCCTTCACCGCCCGATCGTGCTCGCAGTAGCGCAACCACTCAGCCGCGGCGTCGGCGACCGTCGTCCCCGTAGCCACCCTTCCCGGCAGCTCTTGTCGCCGCGCTTGCGCCAGCACGTCATCCAGCGATACCCCCGCCAGCCGCCTCGTGAGGTATTTCAGACGCCAGGGAAAGCGCGGCGGCGTGTGGTACATGAAGTACCGGCTGGCTGACGGCCGGCAGGTGCAGAAGAAGTTGGGCCCAAAAACCCCCCATTTCCAGCTACGACGCGGCGAAGGAATCGAACCTTCCAAGCCGGGGGCTGCCCCGGCCCTGCCAGTTTTGAAGGCCCGCATTTTCAGGGCGGTTGCGGTAGATACGGGCGCCTGAAAGCAGTTAGGTGAGGCTGGTGCACCTCAGAATTGCTGAGTTCGGGACGAGATTCGGGACAAAGTGTTCGGGAGCGGTGAGGCGCCGGGGTGGTTCGGCTGCCCGGCAGGCGCTATTCTGCCCGCGATTATATGTGAGATTAGTTTGCGTTTAAAGGCGGGATTTTATGTGATATAACTGGGGCGTAAGGTCGATCGGATCTCTGGTCGATCCCACCGGACGGAGGCCACCATGCCCGCCACACACCCCAAGCCCGACTTCGCGGCCCACCAGCGGGCCATCCGCGCCTCATTCTCGGAAGTGGCTAAGGAGCTGCGTGAGCTTCTTGGGGCGAGGCTCGTCGCGTACATTGGCGGCGTTCAGAACACGCGAGCAGTCCGCGACTGGGCCGAAGGCAAGCACACGCCGTCCGAGGACGAGCAGCAGCGCCTGCGCTTGGCCCTCCAGGTCGCGCTCCTCATCACCGAGGCGGACGATTACGAGATCGCACAAGCCTGGTTCCAGGGGATGAACCCGCAACTCGACGACCGCTCTCCGGCGCGCATGCTCCGCGATGGGGCCCTCGACGAAGCCGGGGCGGACGTAATCGCCGCCGCCCGGGCGTTCCTCGTTGGCGGATGACGCCGGCTCCGTCGCTGCATCCTGCAGAGCTCCCGGACCTCGTCTACCGGCTCGGCCGAGCGCCGGATCCCTGGGAGTGGCCTGATTGGACGTACTCCCGCGAAGACGGCACCTTCGGAAACCGTTACGACGACCCCGAAGGCCAATACCGCGTCCTGTATGCCTCCACACAACGCCAGGCGACCTTCCGCGAGTGCCTGGCGCGGTTCCGTCCCGACCTCGTGGTGCTCGCCGAGGTAATCCAGGAAGACGACAAAGACGCACCCCCCACTCGACCCGCCGGTCACGTCAAGCGAAGCTGGCTCTCGCGGCGCTTGATGGGCTCGGCCACACTGATCGGCATCTACTGCGCCATCGGCCATTCCGACTCCGTTCAACACCTGCGGTACGCGCTCGCCCCTCGAATCCTCCACTACGGCCTCACCGATGTCGACGCCGGCGATCTTCGCACCCGGGCGCCGCGGCGGCTCACGCAAGAAGTCAGCCGGTATGTATTCACGCAAACCGCGGCTGACGGCACCGCGGCCTTCTACGGGATTGAGTACGCATCACGCCTCGGCGACGAGCTGACCAATTGGGCGATCTTCGAGCCCAACGAACCGGCGACGCTCCTGCACGCCGACATCACCGAGGAGGACGCTGACCTCCAAGCCGTGCTCGACGCTTATGGCCTAACCCTTGTCGACTAGACCGGCGACAACCATCGCGAAGGTTGAAGGTACCGGTCGGCCTCAGGAATTGAATCTGCTCTGTATGGATATTCATGCACATCACGGGCAATCGTTCTGACCCATTCGGTTTACCGGCTCTCGACCCCGCAGCCCCTGCTCCGCCTCCTCTGGTCTGTGAGCGCGTAGGCAGCCGCGAGGATCTCGCTCACTTCGATGGTCCGTCGCGAGACGGGGATTTAGCCCAAGGACCGGAGACCAAAGGCGATCGCGTGATCAGACCGCCGAACGACTAGGGCCAAGCCGCGATTCAAACCGGAGCACGGGGCTCCGATGACGCCTGCGGAGCAGTCCGGCGCTCGTCCGGGCAACCATTCGCCCGCAGTGCAGCTCGCCACCCACCGCGGCCTCGAAGTCAACGTGTCCGAGCTCGACAAGCAGATTGCCGCTGGCCAGGAAAGGTATTGCGCACCCGAGGACTGAGACTCGCCGACTCCGGGCGCTGCCCGGGGCTTGCTCCCGCAATTCCACATCCGGCTGAGCTTGCGCATCCGCCAACTGCTGAAGCTCGCACCGGCGAGATCACAGCAACCTTGCGTGCATGGCTATCGAGAAGTTCGAGATCCTGGGTTACTAGCGGCGCCGAACGCGCAGATCCTAGGGTGTTTACGAATGAATCAGCCCGGGGGTTCTACGCTCAGCCAGCTGAACCTGACCACGTGCCCAGCGCGGCACGGACCAGCAGCGAGAATCCCAGGTACACGTGAATCAGCCCGGTGACCGCCTCAAGAAACTCCATCTGCTGCCGGACCTGGAGGAACAGGTCCGACGCGACGGCAATCAATTTCGAGTCGTCCCCCCAGTGGATGAGGTCCCCGTACTGGTATGCGCTGATTACCTGCTGCGGGGACATCCCGTCCTCTCCCGGAATGCCATCGGGCATCCGCCCGTGATCGCGAAGCTTCTGACCGACCAGAACCTTTCAGATTCGTCGCGTGAAGGCGGCCGCGGGCCTTGCCCCAGCGACTGAGCTGTGCCACTCGCTGGTCCGAGCGCTCGTCCGAGGCGGCGTCGTCGGCTTCACGAAGGATGCGTTGAACCTGGATGAACCCGGCTGGCTCTTTCGGTGAGTCGAACTGCCGAAACAGCGTGATGAAGCCCCGTGTGCTCTCCTTACTCGGGAGGTGTCTCGTCTCCAGCCGCTCGGCGCCTGCGGGGCCGTCCGCGATATGGACGGTGAACGCAGCATCCGCTACTGAGGGTGTCGCTCTCGGCCATCTCCTCGGCCGCGTTCACGTATCGCATTACTATCGCTGCGTCGCGGCCGACAGGGGCGGTCCCTAGCACGGGAAACGTCGTTGGGTCCGGCAGGGCGAACACGAACTCGAGCATCTTCCACCAGAACTCAAACCCGGCCGGGTTGGGCGCTCGCTCGGCGCGCGGCGCGGGATACCGAAGGCTCGTGGAATCGGTCGCGACGGACTCGTAGGACCGCGCGCGGACGTGGATGTTTTGTTGCGGCAGCAGCAGTGGAGTGTGCCATCACTCAAAGGTCGGCCGGAGTTTGTTCGGGTGTTAGCGCACGAGCGTGATCGTGCCGACGGTGTGCGTGGTTGCGCCTCCTGCTGGCGTAAGCTGGACTGTATGACTAGCTTGAGCGAATGCCGCGTGTGGTTGAGGACTTGCGCGCCGCGTTTCGTGATCTTGAGTGTCAGGCTTGCGCGGCCGGCTCGTTGAAGGGTGGCTTTGGCGGCGGCGATCAGCACCGGTCTCCGCGCCCGCGCGCTCGACCCGGCATGGCCTCATTGTGACGTACCAGGAGATCCGGATTCTGCCCGACTCGGGGCGAGGATCGAGCTCTTGAACCCGCGACGGGCGAGCAGCGCCGGGATCCTGGCCCCGGGGCCGCTGGGCCGAAGTTTGCCAAGCAGCGTCTCAAGCTGTGATGCAGATGGAGGTGGGCTCCCGGTGAGCAGGTCGCCACCGGAGTCGATCGCGAGACACAGCGATGATGTGGGACACGACACATCGACGACGGCCTGCGAGATTGGGGGGTTCAAAGTCGACGCCCACGCGGCAGCGCCGGCCGTGGGCTGCGTGGAGACGAACAGCCAGCCGATTCGGTAGCGGCGAAGCACGCCGAGCGCAACGGGCACCACACGAACCCGAGATCCTGCGGCGACACTGCGAAGCATCGGCTCGCGGTACACACATCGCCAACGTCGTACGCGTGGCCCGGACACTCCGCGCCGAAGAACCCCACCCCAACAGCGCAAATCCCGACGCACACGGACCTCGACGCGCACGCCCACGGCGTCACCGGCCCCGCCCCGCCCCGCGCCGGCCACGCCTGGGACTACCCGGGGTCGGTGGACGTGATCTGGCCGCCCTGATCGTCACTGGCCAGACAAAACGACACCGACGGACACGACAAACTCACCAGACTCGCCGCGCAGTCCTCATTGGGCGCGTACTTGCCGCACTCCGGACCGACCGACTGATCGACCCCAGGCAACAGCGTCCACGCGCCCGCACCACCAGTCGGATCGGTGGAGATCACCACGTCCCGCCCACCCACCGCCACACACAACGACACCGACGGGCACGACACCGAGATCAGCCCACCGCCCGGATCCACCGTAGCTCTGCTTCCAGGCGCCGGTGCCGCCCGGATCAGAGACCAGAACACGCTCCCGTAGGCGTCCACCGCCACACACGCGGACACAGACGGACACGAGACATCCCTCAACGCAGTGGCACCCTCGAGCTTTCTCAATCCGCCACGCCGACGCCGCCGCAGCGGGATTCGTCGAAACCACCGCATGACCACCGAAATCGACCGCGACGCACAGCGACACCGACGCACAAGACAAACCCTCCAGCTGTCCGCCCGGGTCGATCCGCCCCGGCCACCCGCCACGGCCGCCACGCGGCATCGGCCGAGCCCACGGCGCCCAGCATGACCCCAACCACCAGCATCGCGACGATCACAAACCTCAGCCTCAACCCCATCGACAGCATCAACGAGCCGTCGCCACCCGAGTTTCGCGAGCATGGCGGTTCCTCGCGGACCGGCAACACCCGGCTACCGCTCCGGCCGTGATCAGAAACGGGCCCGCGTGCCCGCCCATCGCTCCTCGTGCCGCGGTCACTAACCTAAAGAGCGCCCGGTACTCGAACGTCACGGCATCGAGGAGGAGGACCCTCCGCGGTCCAATTGCACCTCTCGCGCGCGGAGATCGACCGGGCATCCATGCCCGGTCCCAGGCGCCGCGCGCGCCGACCGCCAATGCTCCGAGCCGCTGACCACCGGCGAACGACAGAGTCACGCGCGCACACGAAGCATCGACCTCGCATCCTGCTCGATCAGGTTCCGCGCGCGCGGGTAACCCCGCCCCCACGCCTACCGCAAAGCCTCGCGCTCCCATCTCCGCTGCAGCTAAGGCGCAGCCGCCGCAAAGCGACCCCCACCACGCCCGCTCTATCGCTCAGCACCGCTCGCCCAACTCGTCATGCCCGATGTCCCAAAGCCCTCGCCAAAAGCCGCCCCAGCCCTCACCGCGCAATCACCAACCCCTACAACAGGGACACACTGTACGCACAAGGTGCTGATCAACACATCCCTCAAGACGTCCCTACGCCCCAGCCCAGTATTGGCGGGATTTCACGCCGCTCACCGTGCCGCCACGCATCAAGCTCCGGGACGTCTTTGGACGACTTGGGACGTCTTGGGACGACTCCCTGCAAATGAGCGCTTTTTCATTCCTGCCAGTGATCGCATCCGGCCCGTCTGATCGCGAACGCCGCCGTCAGCAGCTTCGCCTCTCCACCGCGATCCCGATGATGGACGTAGCGCATGGTCGTCTGGATGTTCGGCGTGGCCCATCCAGGCCTGAACCGCCGGCACCTCCGCTTGGCGCACCGCCAGCGTGCCGAACGTGTGGCGGAGATCGTGGAAGCGCAGCGCCCGGAGGCCGGCTCGGACAAGCGCCGCCTTGTAGCGCATCGCGTAGCGAAGAGGCGTCTTGGAACCGACCGAAGCTCGTTGGGGAACACCAGCTCCTCATCGCCGACGAACGTCGTCGCGGTTCTCCAGACGCGCGAGTGCGGTCGCAACGTCGGCGACCATCGGCACCGAGCGGACACGCCCCGACTTCGGGGTCCCGAGACCGCCGTGGGTGTTGTAGCTCCGGCGCACCCGGATCGCCTCGCCGGCGAAGTCGACATCGCGCCACTGGAGCGCCAGCAGTTCCCCCATCCTCAGCCCGGTGAAAGCCGCAGTGAGAAACAGGGCGGCATCCTGTTCAGAGCCGGCCGCACGAACTAGGGCCCACACCTCCTCGGGCGAGAAGGCCTCGAGGTCGTCGGATACCGCGATAGCGGGGCCTCTCCACATCGACCACCGGATTGCGTGGCAGCCCCCACACCTTCATCGCCCGCTTGAAGATCCCGTGCAGGTTCACCAGGTACTTGTGCGACGCTCCGATTCGACAGCTTCAGCGTCGCCCTTCCAGCGCTCGAGCATCTCGGGCGTCACGTCTTCGAGCCGCTTGGCGCCGAGGTCGCGCACGATTCGATCGGCCGTGTGGCGGTACTCGGTCAGCGTCGACGCCTTCACCGCCCGATCGTGCTCGCAGTAGCGCAGCCACTCGGCCGCGGCGTCGGCGACCGTCGCGCCGGTCGCCACCATTCCCGGCAAGCTCCTGTCGACGCGCCTGCGCCAGCACATCCTCCAGCCACGCCTCGGCCGTGCCGCTTCGTGAAGTAGCCCGCCGCAGGCCGACCGCGGCTGGGTCCACGCCGGTCCGATCTTCTTCTGCACCTGCCGGCCGTCAGGTCCAGTCCGGTACTTCATGTACCACACCGGCCGCCGCGCTTTCCCTCGCGTCTGAACACGTGGCCGGTGACGGCCTGCGCATCAGGCCAATCTTTACGCCTCTTCTCGGGACATATTTGGGACATGAACTTCTAGCTTGCGTCGACTCGATAGCCCACGCCTCGAGCCCAAAACCCGCCCATTTCCAGCCACGACGCGGCGAAGGAATCGAACCTTCCAAGCCGGGGGCTGCCCGGCCCTGCCAGTTTTGAAGACTGGATGGGCCACCAGGCCCGTGCCGCGCCGGCGGTGATGCTACGCGCCTGAAGGTCCGCGCTCATGATGGGATTGGGCAGGCCCCGCTCGGGTAATGCTCGATGAGGATGTCTGTGCGAAGATCGCGAGGAGTGAGCACAGATGCCTGAACGCGGGGCACAGGTCCGGATGCCGCGACTCGCCGAGCTGGCGCTGCGCGGGCTCGAGTACTTCACCTGGCCGCTCCAGCTAGACGACTATCTCGAGCTCATCTCGCCCTTGTGGTCCACGAAAGAGCTGCGCGGGCGGATCGAGCGGGTGCACCGGGAGACCGAGGACGCCGCCACGGTGTTCATCACCCCCGGCTTCCGCTGGCGCGGTCACCAGGCCGGGCAGTACCTGCGGATTGGTTTCGACATCCAAGGCAAGCGGCACTGGCGGGCCTACTCGCTGAGCAGCGACTCGGCCCGGCCTGACGGACAGATCACGATCACGGTCAAGCGCACCCGGGACGGCGTGGTGTCGCAGTTCCTCCACTCGACCCAGGCGGCCGGGTCGATTGTCACGCTCGGGGATGTCGAGGGCGAATTCACGCTCCCCGAGCCCACACCGCCCAAGCTGCTGTTCCTGACGGCCGGCAGCGGGATCACGCCGGTGATGTCGATGCTGCGGGCGCTGGACCGGCGCCGCGCCGTCCCGGACGTAGTCCACATCCATTCGGCTCGTAACCCGCCGGAGGCGATCTTCGCCGGCGAACTGGCCGCGCTCGCCGAGCGCCACGGCAGCTACCGGATCACGCAGCGGGTGACCAGCGAAAAAGGCCGGGTGCAGGCCGAGCATCTCGACGAGCTGTGCCCCGACTGGCGCGAGCGCGAGACCTATGCCTGCGGCCCTGGAGAGATGCTCGATGCGCTGCGCCAGCACTTCGACGCCGTCGATCTCGACCAGCGCCTGCACATGGAGTCCTTCGAGCACTTCGTCCTGGGCGCCATCAACGGTCGCGGCGGGATCATCCACTTCACCCAGACCGGCCTCGATACCGAATGCGACGGCACCACGCCGATCCTGGTCGCCGGCGAGAACGCGGGCGCCACGCTGCCGTTCGGCTGTCGCATGGGCATCTGCCACACGTGCATCGGCAAGCTCACCGAGGGCTCCGTACGTGACCTGCGCACCGGCGACCTCACCCACTCGGGCACCGAGATCCGCACCTGCGTCAACTGCCCGGACGGGCCAATTACGATCGAGCTCTAGGAGGAATGGCGATGCCAGAAACGATGATCGAGAGCCCGCTGGCGCGGCTCACAGACGAGCAGATCGAAGCCATCGGACAGGAGTTCGACGCAATCCACGACGAGGTCTTCAACAGCCTCGGCGATCGCGACGCCCGCTATATCCGCAGCGTCATTGCCCTGCACCGCCAGCTGGCGCTGTTGTCCCGCGCGATCCTGCTCGGCTCGAGGTACACGCCCGCCTGGATCCTGGGCACCAGCGTGCTGGGCATCGCCAAGATCCTCGAGAACATGGAGATCGGGCACAACGTTCTGCACGGGCAGTGGGACTGGATGCAGGATCCGCGCATCAACTCCACCACCTGGGACTGGGACACCGCTTCGACCGCCGAGGCGTGGAAGCACTCCCACAACTACGTCCACCACACGTTCACCAACATCCGCGGCAAGGACAAGGATCTCGGCTACGAGATCATGCGAATCGATCCTCACCAGCGCTGGCACCCCGTGTATCTCCTGCAGCCGGTCTACAACGTGCTGCTGGCGGCGTTCTTCGAGTGGGGCGTGGCGTTTCACGACCTCGACATCGACGCCATCAAGTCCGGCGAGAAGAGCAAGGCGCAGCTGCTCCACGAGCTGCGCGGAATCGGGCGCAAAGCGTGGCGGCAGATCGTCAAGGACTACATCGCCCATCCGGCGCTATCGGGCCCGAAGGGGTTCCGCCGCACGCTGGCCGCGAACTTCACCGCCAACCTGATCCGCAACGTGTGGTCCTACGCGATCATCTTTTGCGGGCACTTCCCCGACCAGACCTACACATTCAGCCAGGAGGAGGTGGAGGACGAGACCCGGGGCGGTTTCTACGTGCGCCAGCTGCTCGGCGCCGCCAACATCGAGGGCTCGCCGATCTTCCACGTCCTCTCGGGCAACCTGGGCTACCAGGTCGAGCACCACATCTTCCCCGACATGCCGTCCAGCCGGTACGCCGAGATCGCCCCCAAGGTGAAGGACATCTGCGAGCGCTACGGCCTGCCCTATAACAGCGGCCGGTTCGGCGAACAGCTCGGCAGCGTGCAGCGCACGATCCTCCGGCTGGCGTTCCCCGGTGGTAAGCCGGCCCCGAAGCCCGGCCCGTACGTGCCGGAGGCCGACGACTCGATCACGCGACCCCTGATCGCGGTCTGAGCGCGGGGCCTCTAAGCGGCCTCAGCGTCTCGGCCGGCGACGCCTCCCTCGAGCGCACCCTTCACGCTCGCGTCGAGGGCGTTGACGCGGTAAAGCGCCAACGCCTCCGCCGAGCCGAACCTGCCACCGGGGGCGGGCCCGGGCCCGTGGTGGCAGAGAACGCAGTGCAGCAGCGCCAGCCGTCGCTCCTGGTCGAGCACGCGTGAGGCCCGCTCGTCCAGCATCCGCTGGCCGATCAGCAGGTGTCCGAGCAGGCGGCCCTCGTCGGTTACCCCGATCTCGGCGCCATAGGTGAACTCGCGGGAGCGGCCGATGTCGTGGACCAGTGCGGCCGTCAGGAGCAGATCGCGATTCAGCCGCGGGTGCAACTGGCACACCTCGTGCACCAGCGTGGCCACCGCCACGGTGTGCTCCAGCAGACCTCCCAGATACGCATGGTGGCTGGCTCGGGTCGCCGGGGCGCGGCGGAACCCCTGCCGGAAGACGCGGTCGGCCAGCAAGCCGTCGAGCAGCGCCCGGTAGCTGCGGTCGTAGCACCTCGCCCGCGAGGTGCTCGAGAAAGCCATCCAGCTCGTCGACGTCGCGATACGCCGTGGGGAGGAACAGGGCCGGATCGATGCCATCGGCGCGGCCGATGTCGGCCACGTCGAGCACCAGCTCGTCGCGAAACCGCTCGACCCGGCCGGTGACCTGGACCAGGTCGCCGCGCTCGAACCGGCCGGCCAGCCGGTCCGCTTCCCGGAACGCCCGCGCCGGCAACGATCCGGTGCGATCGCGCAGCTCGAGTGCCAGATAGGCGCCACCGGTGCGGGTCATCCGCCGGTCCTTGCGCGTGCAGGCGAACACGCCCTGTACCTCCGCCCCCGGGCGGAGCGTGCTGACCGATTGAGCTGGGCCCATGCGCCCATGATGTACGGTGAACCGGATGCAGCCGCTGCAATGGGAGTATCGACCCGATGGATTGCGTGCCCCAGCAGTGGTGTGTGCGTTCAAGGGCTGGAACGACGCGGCCGACGCGGCATCATCGGCGGCCACGTTCGTCGGCAGCGCGTTGAGCGCGCGCCGGTTTGCCACGATCGATCCGGAGGACTTCTACGACTTCCAGTCCACCCGCCCGCGGATCAAGCTGGTCGAGGGCGCCACCCGTGAGATCGTGTGGCCGGAGGTGGAGCTGTTCGAGGCCCGGGTACCGCGCGCGCCACGGGATCTGATCGTGATCACCGGCAACGAGCCGTCATTTCGCTGGCACACGTTCACCAAGCTGATCGTGGAGCTGGTCGAGGCGCTGGGTGCGCAGTTGGCGGTGACGCTCGGCTCGCTGTTGGCTGACGTTCCGCACACCCGGCCGGTGTCGGTGACCGGACTGGCGTCGGACCCCGCCCTGGTGGCGCGGCTGAGCCTGACCACGTCGTCGTACGAAGGCCCGACCGGGATCGTGGGCGTGCTCCACGCGGCCTGCCAGGAGGCCGGCCTGCCGTCCGCGAGCCTGTGGGCCGCGGTCCCCATTACATCGCCGCCACCCCCAACCCGAAGGCCGCGCTGGCGCTGGTCCGCAAGCTGGAGGGGCTGGTCGGGATCGCGGTCGACGCGTCAGAGCTCGAGACCGCCGCGGCGGAGTACGACCGCCAGGTCAACGTCGCCGTGCAGAGCGACCCGGATGTGCAGGCGTTCGTCGAGCGGCTCGAGCAGGCCGCCGGTGTCGACCCAGACGAGGACCCGGGGCCGCTCCCGTCCGGCGAGACGATCGCGCGTGACCTACAGCGCTTCCTGCGGCAGCGAGGCCCGGACGAACCGCCGCGGCCTGCGGCCTGATCGACCACCCCGGCCCGCGGCCCGCCCCAGCTACCGCTCCGCCGCCGGGCACACCAGCCGGTAGTCGCAAACCGAGCACGCCGTCAGCGACGGGGTGGGCTCGAAGCCCTGCGACAGGATCCCCTCCGCCACCTCCATCGCCACCTCGCGAATCCAGTCGGCGCGATCATCCTCGTCGAACGGCACCGTGACCTTCCGGTCATCGAGCAGGTAGTAGTACGCCTGGCGCGAAGCATCCAGGCTCCAGGCCTCGCGCGCGCCGACCGCGTACAGGGACAGCTGCACATCCTCGACGAGCTGGGTGGCGGTCTTGGGGCGGCCGGTCTTGTAGTCGATCAACTCGTACTCGCCCCCCGGCAGCCGGTCGACCCGGTCGACCCGGCCACGCAGCAGATGCGGCCCGAGCTTGAACGTGAACTGTCGTTCGAACCACATCGGCTCCGACTCCTCGGACTGGAACCGGTCGTGGTAGCGGCTCAGCGCCGTGGCGGCCTTGCTGCGCAGCTGACGCTCCTCCTCGGAGTCGCCGAACCCGCCCCGTCGCCAACCGGCGTCGAGCAGGCCCAGGAGCTCAGCCAGACTGCCGTCCCGCTCGTCTCGGGCGTGAAACCGCTCCAGTACCTGATGCAGCAGGATCCCGAAGCGCTGGTGGATCGTCGGCTCCTGGGGGATCCGGAACACGCGGGCGAACTTGTACTTCAGCGGACACGTGCGGTAGGTGTCGATGTCGGATGCCGAGAGCACCACGCCGTCGCCGCGCTTGGGCAGGAACGGCTCCAGCGACGGCTCATCGCGGGCGGCGATCGCCTGAGCTCGACGACGTGTGTCGCGCTCGGCGTCGAGCAGGTAATCGTCCAGCGCCGAGGAGGTGAAGATCTCCCGCTCTTCGGCGGTCACCGCCTGGAGGATCCGGGCGTTCACATCGCGCAGACCCTCGGCCACGCTCTGTCCCTCCGGCCGGGCGATCAACGCGGCCACCTTCAACAGCTCGAGATAGCGGACCACCGCATGGGTGACGTCGAGGTCGGTGTCGAGCCGCAGCTCGCCGAGACGGCCACCGGCTCGCATGGTGCTCTCGAGCAGCTCGTCGCGCAGCAGCCGGTAGGTGGAGTGCAGTGTCTCCGCCGGTCCAAACAGCTCTTCGTCGCGGTCCTGCCACTTCACGCCGGCCGCCTCGCGGAGCTCTTCCACCAATGGCGCTGGGGCGCGCCTGGCCCCCCGGTCGCTGGCTCGCGGGTAGCTCAGCACGGCCCGTCCGCGCGTGCGCGTGAGTGCCGTATACAGCGCCTGGCGGAGCATCGTCCGCTGGTTCGCCTCGTCGTCGGCCGGCAGCGGCTCGTGCAGCAGGGCGTCTGGCACGGGTTCCGGGGCGGGGACCGCGACCCCCGCCTGCAGTCCCACCACGTACACATGCTCGGCCTCGATCCCACCGGCAGCGTGCAGCGCCAGCACCTGCACCGCAGCGGCCCGGGAGAGTGCGGGCTCCTCCTGCTCGCGTAGTCCGAAGTCGGCCACCGCGGCCACCTGCCGGGCAAATTCCCGGGGGGTCGCCTGGGGCGCCCGGCTGACATACGCCGCAGCCAGCTCGCCAAACCGCGCCAGCGCCCGTAGGCGCTCGACCACGTCGGCCTGGGCCGCGAACAGCTGCTGGCGGCGCAGCCCGAGCCGATCGATCAGCCGGTGCACGTACAGGTCCGGCCGGGTGGTGTCGATCGCCGCGATGCCCGAGCGATACAGCTTGAGGAACACCCTGATCCGCTCCCGCGCCTCCGGCGGCACCTGCGGCGACTCGGTGGCGGCGGCCAGCGCGGCGACCATGTCCAGCTTGCGCCGGCGGGCGATCTGCGTGCACCGCGCGATGTCCACGGAGCGCAACTCGATCGGAGGCCGCGCCAACGCCCGCACGACCGCCCCCGCGTCGGAGGGGTCGGCCAGCAGCCGCAGCCACGCGAGCACGTCGCGGATCTCGGCTCGCTGGAAGAACTCCGCCTCACCCACCAGCCGATGGGGCACCGCGCGCTCCTCGAGCGCCACCGCGACGGCCTGTCCCTCGCGGGTGGCCTGCGCCACCAGCACGACGATCTGCCCTGGATCGACGCGTTCCCGCGCGATCAGGCGCTCAACGTCGGCGGCGATCGACTGCGCCTGGGCCCGGTCGTTGGCGCACCGCCAGAACTCGAGCTCACCCCCGGGAGTGCCGGCGACGGGCGACTCGCGGGCGGCGACCTCAGCCCCGCGGCCCAGCGCGGTGAGCGCGGTCCTCAGCACCCGCTCAGGGCAGCGGACGCTGGGCTGGAGTTGGATCACGTGCGCATCCGCGAGGGTCTGGATCCGAGCCGCGCCGGCCCCTCGGAAGCGGCGCAGCGCCTGAGCCGGATCGCCGGCTCCCGCCAGCCCCTGGCCACCCCCCGCGCGGGCCAACCGCATCGCCGCCAGCCCCAGCTCCTGGGCGTCGTCGACCAGCACATGGTCAAAGCCGCGCCGCGCGTGCGGACGGGCGCCGGCCGCCCGCAGCCCGGCCAGGACCAGATCGCCGGCATCACCGGCACCAGCCTCCGCGAGCATCCGCTCATGCGTGCGGTAGACCTCGGCGAACTCGGTCTCGCGCGGATCGGCTACCGCCTGGGCCCAGTTCGAGTACTCGTCCACGCCGACCATTTCCGCTTTGAGCCGGTCGATCTTGCGCACGAACCCGCCCAGCAGCGCGTTGACGTTCCCCCCGAAGTCGTGATGCTGAAGCGACAGCTCGTCGATTCGGTCCAGCAGCATCGCGAGACGATCGCCCGGGCTGAGAAGTGCTTCCAGCGGGTCCTCGCCCGCCTCTCGCAGGATCTCCGCCGCCAGCCCGACTGGCGTGAGCACGAACAGCTGCTCATATCCCCGCTCCAGGGTCTCTTCCAGCCATTCCCGGAGCGCGTCGGCGCGGCCCAGCGATGGCGTCACGAGCGCGATCCGCTCCGGCGCCACCCCCTGCTCCACCAGCCAGCGGAAGCGCTCGCGCAGGACGCGCGTCTTGCCGGTGCCGGCCACGCCCAGTACGAGCAGAGGCCCACCGCGATGCGTGACGGCTGTGCGTTGAGCGGGAAGCAGGCCATCAAGGGTGAGCGCCACGTCTGACAGCATAGGTCCGCTATGAGCTCGACTCGATCCGCGCTGGATGCCGACTGGCTGGCGGCCTGCCGCCGGGCGGTGGCCGGGGTGCAGCGGGTGCTGGCCGCGGCCCCCCGCACCAGCGAGCGAGCGGTCGAGACCGGTTCTCGCGGCAGCGGCGGGGACCGCACGCTGGTGATCGACGAGTCTGCCGAGACGCTCGTACTCCAGGAGCTGGACACGTTGAGCGCGGCCGGCCTCCGGTTCACGGCCATCTCCGAGGAGCGCGGCCAGATCGACTACGGCGACCCCGGCGTGCGCGTGATCATCGATCCGATCGACGGCTCGCTGAATGCCAAGCGAGGAATCCCCAGCCACGCGCTGTCGGTCGCCGTGGCCGATGGCGAGACGATGGCCGACGTCGCGTTCGGATTCGTCCATGACTTCGGGACCTCCGAGGAGTGGTGGGCCAAACGGGGCGAGGGCGCCTGGCTGGGTGGGATGCAACTGGACCCCACGCTCACGGAGCGCCGCAGCCGCGATGGGCGCGTCGAGGTGCTGGGCATCGAGTCGGCCGACCCGCGCTGGGTGGCCGCCTCGATCGACGCCCTGGTGGGCAGCGCGTATCGGCTCCGCGCTTTGGGGACGATCGCCGCCTCGCTGTGCCAGGTCGCCGCCGCCCGGTTCGACGGGATGGTGTCGCTGCGCCGCTGCCGAGGGGTGGACGCGGCCGCGGGTCAGCTGATCGTGCGTGAGGCCGGCGGCGTGGTCAGCTTCCCCGGGTTCGACGATCCGCTCGGGGCTCCGCTCGATGCTCAGCCGCGCGCCCCGGTGATCGCGGCGCGCTCCTCGGAAACGCTGCGGCGGTTGGAAGGGATCCCCGCGTGATCGATTGGATCCTGGCCGAGCGCATCGCCTCGTACGTCGCCGGGCACGGCAACGGCCACGTGCCGACCGCGGACCTGCGAGCGCTGGCGGTCGAGTCCGAGGCGCGCGTGACCGCGTACACGGGGCTGCATCCGGCTCGCCCGCTCCCGGAGCCGGAGGGGATCGGCCGCCGTGAGTGGGTGTCCTCGAACATCGGCGCGATGCGAGTGCTGCTCGACCCGGTGCTCGAGCGCGCCGGCCAGGGCATGGGACCGCTGCGCCCCGCGATGCAGCTCGGTATCGGGCTGGCGCTGTCGACCGAGGTCGGCGTCGTGCTCGGGTATCTGGCCCAGCGGGTACTGGGTCAGTACGAGCTGGTGCTGCTCGACGAGGCGGTCGAGGACCGTCCCCCGCGGCTGCTGTTCGTGCTGCCGAACCTGGGGCAGGCGGTCCAGGCGTTCGGAGCCGAGGAGCAGGAGTTCATGACCTGGGTGGCGCTGCACGAGGTGACGCATGCGGTGCAGTTCGCGGGAGTGCCGTGGCTCCACGCCCACGTGGCCGGCCTCGTGCGCGAGCTGCTGCGCAGCGCCGAGGTCCGAATCGAAACGCCCCGGAAGCTGCGGATGCCCACCGGCGATGAGCTGCGCCGGGTGGGCCAGGCGCTGCGCCACGGCGACTTCATCTCGTTGGTCACGACCGACACCGAGCGGGCGACGCTCGACCGCGTGCAGGCGGTGATGGCAGTGATCGAGGGCCATGCCGAGCACGTGATGGACGCGGTCGCGCCCGATCTGCTCCCGTCACTGCCGAAGCTGCGAGCTGCGCTGGACCGGCGGCGCAAGTCGCAATCGGCGATGTCCCGGCTGCTGGCGCGGCTGCTCGGGCTGGATCTAAAGCTGCGCCAGTACGAGCGGGGGAAGTATTTCTGCGACGCGATCGTCCAGGCCAGCGGCTCAGATGCGCTGCATCACGTGTTCTCGGGGCCGGAGGCGCTGCCGACGCTGGCCGAGCTGGAGACGCCCGACGCTTGGATGGCCCGGACCGGGGTTGCCCGCGGTTGAGCTCAGCGCTCGAGCGCGTACAGGCGCCACTTGTCCGGTACGCCTTTGAGCGCGTGTAGGCCGCGGTCCTCGAACTGCAGCCCGGAGCCGACCACCAGGTCCTTGACCGTGCTGGACGCCAGCACCTCGCCGGCCCCCGCACAGGACATCACCCGGGCGCCGATGTGGACCGCGATCCCAGCCACGTCTTGTCCGACGAGCTCGCACTCGCCGGTGTGTAGACCGGCCCGCAGCTGGAGACCGAGGGACTCGATCGTCTGCATGATCTCGGCGGCACAGCGCACCGCACGGGCCGGTCCGTCGAACGTGGCCAGGAACCCGTCGCCGATCGTCTTGACCTCCGTACCTCGCCACCGGGCCAGTTCGGTGCGAATGATCGTGTTGTGCTCTGACAGCAGCGACCGCCAGCGACCGTCACCCAAGCTGGAGGCGTGCTGGGTCGATCCGACGATGTCGGTGAACATCACGGTGGCGAGCACCCGGTCGATCTCGGTCATCGGGCGGCGGCCGGTGAGGAACTCCTCGACATCGTCCATCGCTTCCATCTCGGTCCACCCGTACGTGTCCTCACCCTCGTATTCCAGGAATCGCGCACCCGGGATCAGCGCCGCCACCTCGCGTCCCACCTCCACCGGGATATAGCGATCGCCGGTCTGGTGCGTGACCAGCGTGGGCACCCGGATCGTGGGCAGAATCGCGCTTAGGTCGGTTTGGGAGATCATCTCGAGCAGCTGCCGCGCCATCCCCGGGCTGGCCGCCGCGCGCTGCATCCGCCCCCACCACTCCTCAAACGCCCGATTTCCCACCTGGCTGGGCGCGTAGATCGACAGCAGCGTTCCCTCGCCCCAGTTGTTCTCGATTGCGTCGAGGAACACCTGCTTGACCTCGGGCGTGACTGATGACATCCCCTGCGGCGCCACCGACGACAGCACCAGCGCGTTCACGCGGTCCGGATAGGTCGCCGCGAACAGGGCCGAGAGACCCAGATCGCTGGCGCCCCAGATCGCCGTCTGCTCCCGGCCGACGGCATCGAGCACCGCGCACAGATCGTCCATCTGGAGCTCCAACGTGGGGGGCTGCGAGACCGGGTCAGACAGGCCGGTGCCACGGCGATCGAACATGATCACGTTGGCGAACGAGCCCAGCCGCTCGAGACAGTGGGCGGTGGAGGGCTCCTCCCAGGTCAGCTCGAGGTGCGATGCCGGTCCGTTGATCAGGACCAAATCCACATGGCCCTCGCCGAACACCTGGTAGGCGATGCTGGCATCGCCGCTGTGGGCATAACGGGTGCGGGGTCTGTTCACGGCCGGAATGCGGTTCGTTCGTGTCTCGGTCCAATGTAACGGAGCCGACCACGCGGGGTACAAACGTGTGTTCGGCTATCCTCTAGCGCGACACAGCTTAGATCTGACCACCGAAGTCCTATCGGGAGCAAGAGAAGCAATGGCTACCAGCAGCAGCAGCAGCAGCAGCAGACCGGCGGCGCGCAAGTCCGCCACCACCCGCCGGAAGTCCCAGACGCGTCGGCGTCCCGCGGCTTCCACGACCACCTCGACCCAGCCCAAGACGCCGGTCGAGCAGGCGCAGCTGATCGCCGAGCGCGCGGTGCTCGTGCCGGTCGGCGCGAGCCTCCTGGCGCGGGACAACCTCGTCTCGACCGTCAAGGGTCTCGCGACCAGGTACCGCACTCGGGCCAGCTTCGAGCGCGAGCTCAAGCGCTACGAGCGCCGCGGCGCCACCGCGCGCAACCGCTTCGAGCGCCAGGCCCGCCGGACCCGGACGCGCTTCGAGCGTGAGGTGCGCCAGCGCCGCAGTCGCGTCGAGCGCGCCGTAAAGCAGAACCGTCGTCGCTTCGAGCGCGAGGTACGATCGGTCCGCCGCGACCTCGAGAAGCAGTCCAGCGTCGTGGGTGCGCGCTTCGAGAAGCTCGTGTCCGAGGCCCAGGGCCGGCTCGGCTCGACGGCCTAACGACTTCCCCCGCCCGGCGTCCAGGAGAACGTCGGATGCGGGACAGATTCGCCGGCCTCATAACCTCGCCGGCGAATGCAGCACCCTCTCCTCCCTCAACCGCCGGGGCGTCACGCAAGTGGCGCCCCGTCGGTCTTTAAAGGACCGGGCAGGATGCCCGGCCGCCCAATTCGGCGAGGCCGGAGGCCGAACGGGCGGCAAGCTGGAGGTTCTCCCGGATCCGAGAAGCGCGGCCTGAAGCCGGCGCTTGGGAAGTTAGTTGCCCATATGACAACTAACTTCCGACACCCCCTCCTTCCCGGTGCATTCCACTCGGGGTGACCCGATCCCACCCCCCACGCCCGATCCCGCCCCTCAGGGTATGCCTAGAATGAACTCATGCCCACTCGTGAACAAGTGCTCGACTCCCTGCGTTCGGTCATCGACCCCGAGCTTCGTCGCGACATCGTCGAGCTCGAGATGGTTCGCTCGATCGATATCCACGAAAACGGCGTAATCGACGTGATGGTGTCGCTGACCACCCCCGGCTGCCCGATCCGCAGCCACTTCGAGACCGGCGTGTCGAACGCGATTCGCGGGTTGGAGGGCGTCGCGGGCGTGAACATCAGCTTCGACGTGCTCAGCGACAACGAGAAGGCAGCGCTGGGCCGCAAGCTCGGTCGCGGGTCGCTGCCAGCCGGAGCGCTGGCGCAGGTCAGCAACGTGATCTGCATCGGTTCGGGCAAGGGCGGCGTGGGCAAGTCGACCGTGACCGCCAACCTGGCGGCGGCGTTGGCCGCCAGCGGCAAGCGGGTGGGCGTGCTCGACGCGGACGTGTGGGGCTATTCGCAGCCCCGGATGCTGGGGCTCGGCGGCGAGCGGCCGCGGGTCAACGCTGATCGCAAGCTGATCCCTCTGGCCGCCCACGACGGCATCAAGGTGATGTCGATCGGCTTCTTCGTCGAGCAGGATGCCGCCGTCGTGTGGCGGGGCCCGATGCTGCACAAGGCGCTCCAGCAGTTCCTCGAGGACGTCGAGTGGGGCGAGCTCGACTACCTGCTGATCGACCTTCCCCCCGGTACCGGCGACGTCTCGATGACGCTGGCCCAGCTGCTGCCGCAGTCGAAGTTCCTGATCGTGACCACGCCTCAGCCGGTGGCGCAGAAGGTGGCCAGGCGCTCGGCCGAGATGGCCACCAAGCTCAAGCTCGAGATCGCCGGCGTGATCGAGAACATGTCCGCTTTCGTGACGCCCTCCGGAGAGCGCTTTCAGCTGTTCGGCGAGGGCGGCGGGCAGCTGCTGGCCGAAGAGCTCGAGGTTCCGCTGCTGGCCAAGGTGCCGCTGACGATGCCACTGCGTGAGCAGTCCGATTCCGGCACGCCGCTGGTGTTCGCCAACCCGGACGATCCTGCGGCGCAGGCGCTCTACCAGGGCGCTCGCGGTCTGATCGCCCTGTCGCCGATGGAGCTGCCGGTGATGCAGGCGCCGGCACCGGCCGCAGCGCCCAAGCCGGCCGGCATGTCGCTGCCGATGGCATAGTGCCCCGGCTCAGCCACGCCGCCGGTCAGCGGTTGGCGTAGTAGTCAGCGTTCAGCTGCGTGTACTTCTGCCACTCCTCGGGCAGCTGATCCTCCGCGAAGCAGGCATCGACCGGGCATGCCTCGACACACGCATCGCAGTCGATGCACTCTTCAGGGTCGATGTAGAGCATCTCGACCTGGTCGTATTCCGGCTCATCGGGCGTCGGATGGATGCAGTCGACCGGGCAGACCTCCACGCACGAATTGTCCTTCGTGCCGATGCAGGGCTCGGCGATCACGTAGGCCATTTGGTTCTGTGTCTTTCAGTCGGGTCGGTTGCCTTGCGGGCGGCTCATTGTACGGCGGCCGCTTTGGGTGCGTCCGTCGGTAGCCTCTCGCGCGTGCTGCTGCTGACAGGCGCCACCGGCACGATCGGGCTGCCGTTGCTCCGGCGATTGACCGCCAGCGGCGTGCCAGTCCGATGCCTGGTTCGCGATCCACGCCGCCTGGGGACCGAGCGCGTTCGGGTGCAGATCGCGCTCGGGGACCTGTCCGATCACCTGTCTTTCCGGCACGCGCTGCGCGGCGTCGACACCGTCGTGCACCTGGCCTCGGTGATCCGTGACCAGCCGACCGGATCGATCGAGGAGCTAGCCGGCGTCGCCACCTGGCGGCTGGTGCGCGCCGCCGAGCGGGCGGGCGTCCAGCGCTTCGTGTTCTTCTCCGCGCTCGGCGCCTCGACCCGCAGCCGCTCGCGTCTGATGCAGGCCAAGGCGGTCGCGGAGCGGGCGCTGGTCGAGTCCTCGCTGGCGCACACGGTGTTCGCGCCGTCGTGGGTGTACTCGCCGAGCGATCCGTTCCTGACGCTGCTCCAGCGCATGTCGCTCCTGCCGGTGATGCCGATCCCCGGATCGGGGCGGGCCGCATTTCAGCCCATGTGGGCTGAGGACGTGGCGGATTGCCTGATCGCGGCGCTGCCCGGCGGCCCGTTGGCGGCTCAGTCCGACGGTGCCCGCTACGAGCTGGCCGGACCGGAAACACTCACCTACCGCGACATCGTCGAAATCGGGCTCCGCTCCTTCCACCGGCGCCGGCCGATCGTCAAGGTGCCACCCCGCTTGGTGCAGCGGACGCTGAACACGATCGAGCTGCTCACCGGTCCGGCGGCGTTCGCCACCTGGGACGAGGCCGAGCTGCTGGAGGTGTCGATGACCTCCCGCCACGGCACCGCCGACGCCGAGCGGCTCGGAGTGGTGCCGAAGTCGATGCGAGCGGTGCTGGGAGTGGGTTAAGCGTTCTCGGGCGCGCCGACGGCCAGCTCGGGGCGCCGGCCGGCCCAGGGCAGGGCCGTCTCGAGTTGACTCGAGAGCGCCAGCAGCTGGTCGTCGCGCAGCGGCCGGCCGATCAGCTGGACGGCGGTCGGCAGCCCATCCTGTCCGTGGTACAGCGGCACCGAGATCGCCGGCAGCCCGGTGATGTTGGCGATCGCCGTGTAGGGCGTGAACAGGCCCGAACGCCGGTAGTGGTCCCACGGATCGGGACCAAGCCCGTGGACCTCGCCAATCGGCAGCGGGCGGCGCGCCAGGGCCGGAGTCAGCACGGCGTCGTAGGGGTCCAGGGCGGTGACCACCTTGCGCGCGTGCGATTCGAGGCGGCCTTCGGCGGCCAGGAAGCTGATCGTGTCCTGGTTGCGGGCGCGATCCCACAGCGACCAGGTGAGCGGTTCCACGTCGGCCTCGGTCGGCTCGCGCTTAGCGATGTAGCCGCCGATCAGCACGGTCAACGAGACCATCGGCCCGAACACTCGCGTGAACTCGGAATGCAGCCCGAGATCCGACCACGGCGGCGAAATCTCCTCGATCGAGTGGCCCAGCGAGCTCAGCAGCGCGGCGGCGTCCCGGGCGGCATCGAGGCACACCGGGTCGAGCTCGGCGCCTTCCAGCGGAGAGTTGAGCGCCAGCCCGATCCGCATCGGGCCCGGAGTCCGAGCGCACGAACTGGCCAACGGCTCCGCCGGTGCCGGCGCCCAGGTGGCGTCGCCAAGCTCGTAGCCGGCCAGCACATCGCTCACCGCCGCCGTCTCGGCCACCGTACGCGTGAGCACGCCGTCGATGGTCAAGAAGCTCTGGCCGCCGTCCGGACCCACTGACACCCGCCCGCGCGAGGCCTTGAGACCCACCAGACCGCAACACGACGCGGGGATTCGGGTCGAGCCGCCGCCGTCGTTGCCGTGCGCGATCGGGACCATACCGGCGGCTACGGCCGCCGCCGAGCCCCCGCTCGACCCGCCCGGAGTGCGGGACAGGTCCCATGGATTGCGGGTCGGACCAAAGCGCCGCGACTCGGTCGTGGGCAGGATCCCCATCTCGGGCAGCGTGGTCTTGCCCACGATCACGAAGCCCGCTTCGCGTAGCCGGCGCACCAGGTATGCGTCGTGCTTGGCGATGCGGTCGCCGAACAGGTCGCTGCACATCGTGATGGGCATCTCGGCCACCGGCCGGTTGTCCTTGATCGCGATCGGCACCCCCGCGAACGGGCGCGGGTCGTCGGCGCCGATCTCCGCGGCCGTGGCGAGCGCATCATCGTGGGCCACGAACGTGAACGCGTTGATCGCCGGGCCCAGCTCGTCGATGCGCCGCAGCGACTCTGACACCAGCTCCGTCGCGCTGAGCGATCCCGACCTGACCTGCCCAGCCAGCTCGAAGATCGAGTGGAACATCAACGCGGTCATCGCCCGTAGAGCCTATACGGGAGTGATTCCGGCGGCTCCCTACTAGCCTGTGTGTCGATCTTCGAACTCGCCGCCCCCAGGAGAACGATCAAAGATGAGCGCAACTGCTGAAGTACAGTCAGGCCTCGAGGGAGTAGTCGCATTCGCCACCGAGATCGCGGAGCCTGACCGCGAGGGTGGGGCACTCCGGTACCGCGGCGTCGACATCGAGGAGCTCGTCGGCCACGTCCCGTTTGGTCAGGTGTGGGGCCTGCTGGTCGACGGCCAGCGGTTGCCGGGCATGCCGCCAGCCGAGCCCCATCCGCTGTACGTCCACTCGGGCGACCCGCGGGTCGACGTGCAGTCGGCGCTGGCGATGCTGGCGCCGCAATGGGGTTTCGGCCAGCTGATCGACATCTCCGACGAGGAGGCGCGTGACGATCTGGCCCGGGCATCGGTGATGGCACTGTCGTTCGTGGCGCAATCGGCTCGCGGCATCGGCAAGCCGCCGGTGCCCCAGCGCGAGGTCGACAAGGCGACCCGTATCGCCGAGCGATTCCTGATCCGCTGGCGCGGCGAGGCCAACCCAAAGCACGTCGAGGCGATCGATGCCTACTGGATCTCGGCGGCCGAGCACGGCATGAACGCCTCCACGTTCACTGCCCGAGTGGTCGCTTCGACCGGAGCCGACGTTGCCGCGGCGCTGTCGGCAGCGGTGGGGGCGCTGTCCGGGCCCTTGCACGGCGGGGCTCCCTCGCGGGTGTTGAAGATGCTCGACGACGTCGATCGGATGGGCGACGCCGATCGCTACGTCAAGGAGCTGCTCGACCGCGGCGAGCGGTTGATGGGGTTCGGCCATCGCATCTATCGCGCGGAGGATCCTCGCGCCCGGGTGCTGCGGCGGACCGCTCGCGAGCTCGGCTCGCCGCGCGTGGAGGTGGCCGAGGCGCTCGAGGAGGCCGCGCTGGCGGAGCTCCAGGCGCGCAAGCCCGATCGCGTGCTGGCCACCAACGTCGAGTTCTGGTCGGCGGTCGTGCTCGACTTCGCCGAGGTGGCGCCGGAGCTGTTCACCTCGATGTTCACTTGTGCCCGGACCGCAGGCTGGTCGGCGCACATCCTCGAGCAGAAGCGCGAGGGCCGGCTGATCCGGCCCACGGCCAAGTACGTCGGGCCCGGACCCCGGCCGCTGTCGAGCCTGGACTAGAGGCGCCTCGACAGGGGAGCCCGCCGTGGGGGCGCCAGCCCGTATGCTGGACCCGCCCCCGAATGACTCCCGAACGTCAGCTTGACCCCGAGGCGCTCGGCGATCACATCGATCGGCTGTATCGCGCCGCGTGGAGCCTGTGCGGCTCGCGCGAAGAAGCAGAAGACCTGGTCCAGGAGACGTTTGCGCGCGTCCTGCGCAAGCCGAGGATCCTCCACTCCGAGGACGATCTGGGCTATCTGCTGAGGGTCCTGCGCAACACTTTCTTCTCCACGCGCCGGACCGCCGCCCGCCGGCCGCAGACGGTGGCGCTGCCCGACGAGCTCGACCTCGTCGAGGACCCCTCCGCCACCCGGCCCGAGGCCAAGATCGAGTCAGACGAGCTGTACGCGGCGATCTCCGCGCTGCCCGACGACTTCCGCGACGCGCTGGTGGCGATCGATGTGGTCGGCCTTTCCTACCGCGAAGCCGCGCGCGCCCTGCGCGTCCGTGAGGCCACGATCACGACCCGGCTGCACCGGGCCCGGCAGCGGGTGGCCAGAACGTTGACGGCGTCCGAGCAGGTGGAGCAGTAGGGAAGATTGGGGCAATTCGGATGCCCGGTGGCGTTGGGGCGCCCGACGGCCCAGGAGCCCCCTCAGGGCACGCGCCAGGCGGCCAGCTGTTGCAGCGTCCTGGCCGACACGCCCGTGCCGGACAGCACACACGTGTGGTTGGCGCGCCGCCAGGTGACCACCAGCCGCCCGCGCAGCTGTAGCGTCCGCAACTCGGTGCCGTTGAGCGTCGTAACCACGCCCGCCGGTAAGGCCAGCGCGGGGGCCCCGACGATCGTGTAAGCCAGTCGGCGCCCGCGCCACTCGTAGTACACGGTCACGGCCAGGCGGCCGTTGATGTGATCCACGCGCTGGCCGACAGCGCGCCAGCCGAAGCGCTGCGACCAGTCGGGGAAGTAGACCTCGTCGACGCTGCGACCGAGCTTGACTCCCGGATCAGATGCGTCGGACGTCGGCGCCGGCGCGACCGGACCCAGGTAGGCGAGGCCGGCGGCCTGACTGACCGACGGCGCGCCGGGAGATCCGGCGGGCAGGATCAGCACCAGTGCCAGCACCACGCCCGCCAGCGCCGCGGCCAGCGAACCGCCATACACAAATCGGCGCCGGGCGCGGGTGGCGGCGCGTGGGCGCTGGGCCTCGATCTGGGCCCGCAGGCCCGCGGGGGCGCGGTCGGTGGCGCGGGCCTCGTGCAGGATGCCGACGATCCGCCGCTCGCGCTCGTACAGCGCCGTCAGCTCGGGGGAGCCGGCGATCCAGGCTTCGACCTCCCCGCGGCGGGCAGGATCCAACGTTCCGTCCGCCAAAGCGGAAAGGTCGGCCAATCGCCGCGGATCGGGCTCGGATCTGTCAGTTGTGGAGGTCATTTGCGATTCAGATTAATGACGTCCCGGGGCAGGTAAACCTTCCCATGCCCACCCCCAAAAGCTGAGCATCCGGCTCGCGCAGAATCGGGGCTCAACGGAGCGTAGCGAAGCCCGCATCGCGAACCGCGCCTATGTCCGGGCGCGTGGATCAATAGTCTGCGCGCAACATGTCCGCGCGGATCCGCCAGGCGGTGCTCGCCGCTCGTGAGCTTGAGCCGGTCGCGGGTCGGATTCGCGAGGCGCTCTCGCTGGGCGAGCCGTTCTCGGATCCCGGCGTCGGTCATTTCGGTTTGCACAACGCGGTGTTCGCGCTCGGGGACACGTTTCTCGAGGTGGTCTCGCCGGTGCGCCCCGACACCTCTGCCGGGCGCCTGCTCGACCGCCGCCACGGAGACTGCGGCTACATGGTCATGTTTCAGGTCGACGACCTGGCGGCCGCGCGCGCCCGGGCGGGCAGCGCCGGGGTGCGGGAGGTGTTCGAGGTGTCGCTCCCAGACATCGAGGAGGTCCACCTGCATCCGGCGGACATGCGCGGCGCGATCGTGTCGCTGAGCTCGCCGCAGCCCGCGGGTGCCTGGCGCTGGGGGGGTCCGGACTGGGAGCAGCGAGCTGCCGAGGTGCGGGTCACCGGGGTGAAGATCGCCGTGTCCGACCCCGAGGTCGCCTCGGCGCGGTGGCGCGAGGTGATCGGCTCACCGCCCGGAGTGGCGTTCGTGGCCGACCACGCCAATCCCGGACTGGTGGAGGTCACGGTGGCGGGCGGGCGGCAATCGCGCGAGCCGATCGAGATCGGAAGCGCACGGATAGTCTGGCGAAGTGAGGAGGATGAGCCGTGAGTGATGTCGTGCTGATGGAAGTGACCGACGGAGTCGCGCTGCTGACGCTGAACCGGCCCGACCGGCTGAACGCGTGGACGGGCGAGATGCAGGTTTCCTACTTCGACGCGCTGGCCGACTGCGGCGGACGCGAGGACGTGCGCGCGATCGTCCTCACCGGCGCCGGACGCGGATTCTGTGCCGGCGCTGACATGCAGAACCTGCAATCGCTCGCCGCCGACGGTGATGGCGACGGCCGCGTCACGGGCGACTACGACTCGCGGCCGGTGACGTTCCCGCTGACCGTGCCAAAGCCGATCATCGCCGCGATCAACGGACCCTGCGCCGGCCTCGGCCTGGTGATCGCGCTGATGTCTGACCTCCGCTTCGCCGCCGCCGAGGCCAAGCTGACCACGGCGTTTGTTCGGCGTGGCCTGATCGCCGAACACGGGATCTCGTGGATCCTGCCACGGCTGGTCGGCCCGGCGCGAGCGCTGGACCTGCTGCTGTCGGGCCGGGTCGTGCTCGGCCGCGAGGCGGAGGAGCTGGGACTGGTCAACCGCGCGGTGAGCGGGGAGGGAGTGCTGGATGAAGCCCTCGGATACGCGCGCGAGCTGGCCACCGAGTGCTCCCCCACGAGCATGGCCACGATCAAGCGCCAGGTTTACGGCGACTACTCCAGTGGCCTGGATCAGGCTTTGGCACAGGCCGATCAGCTGATGTTCGAGTCGTTCTCGCGACCCGACTTCGCCGAGGGCGTGCGCAGCTTCGTGGAGCGGCGCTCGCCGCAGTTCGAGCCGCTGGCCCGATAGGGTCCCGCCGCCGATGCGTGTTCTGCTGATCTCCTGGGAGTATCCGCCCGTGATCGAGGGTGGCTTGGGCCGCCACGTGCGCAAGCTTTCGGAGCACCTCGTGCGCGAGGGCGCGGAAGTCCATGTACTGACCCGCGGCGGTGGACGGCTGGCCGGGCCCGAGGAGCGCCACGGCGTGATCGTCCACCGGGTGCGCGAGCCCGAGTTCCCCAAGGATCCAGGAGCGTTCGTGCACTGGGTGGACACGATGAACGCCGACATGCGCGAGCTGGGCGCCGAGCTCTGCGAGCAGTTCGAGTTCGATCTCGTCCACTCGCACGATTGGCTCGTGGCCGGGGCCGCCGAGCTCGTCGCGCGACGTTACGAGCTTCCGTGGCTGACCACCGTTCACGCGACCGAGTTCGGCCGTCACCAGGGCTGGGTCCAGAACCATCCCCAATCTCACATCCATGCGGTCGAGCGCGCCATGGTCCGCCGGGCGGATCGGGTCATCACCTGCTCGCACTACATGCGCAGCCACGTGGCCACCGTGTTCGGCGCCTCGCCCGCCCGCATCGCCGTGATCCCCAACGGCATCGACCCGCGCGACCTCGAGCCCACGATCGCCGACCTGGCGGGGCTCCGCCAGCGCTTCGCCGCATCGGATGAGCGGCTCGTGCTGCTCGTCGGTCGCCTGGTCTACGAGAAGGGCTTCCACTTGGCGCTGGATGCGCTGGCGCCGGTGATCCGCCAGCTGGGAGGCGTACGGTTCGTGGTTGCAGGCACGGGGACGGCCGAGGCCGAGCTCAAGCGCCAGGCGCGCCGGTTGCGTCTTACCGAGAACGGCACGTTCCTGGGCTGGCTGGGCGATGACATGCTGCACGCGCTGTACCGCGTCTCGGACCTGTGCATCGTGCCGTCGATCTATGAGCCGTTCGGGCTGGTGGCGCTCGAGGCGATGGCTTCCGGATGCCTGTGCGTGGTCGCCGACACTGGCGGCCTGCGGGAGGTGGTGCCGGGTGACGGCACGGTCGGCCTGCGCTTTCCCCCGCGGGACGCGGCGGCCCTCGAGGCGATGCTGGCCCAGGTGCTGAGCGACGACGACGCCCGGACCCAGTTCGTCGCCGAGGCTCGCGAGCACGTCCTGCAATTCGACTGGGGCGAGGTGGCCCGGCGGACGTGCGACGTGTACGAGCGCCTCACGACGGCCGCGGTCGCGCCGCGCTAGATCTACTTGCGCGGCGGCGGCTTGGGCGAGATCAGCCCCTCGAGCTCGTCGATCAGGTCTGCGACTCGTTGCGCGGCCGGGTGCTCGCGCGCGCCTGACAGCCGCTCGGCCAGCTCGTCGCGAGCATCGGAGAAGATCTTCGAAAAGCTGTCGTCGGTGGTCACGTAGCCCAGCTCTTCGTCGGACGCGCGGCGGCCGGTCTGACTGCGTCCCGCCCGCGCCGCCGCGTCGCGCGCAGCCTCCCGAGCCGCTCGCTGGGCGCGCTCGCGCGTGGCTTGCGCCTCGCGCACCTGACGCTCGAGGTCGGCCAGACGCGCGTCGCCGTCCGGGTCGGGGCCGGAGGCCGGCGGTGGCTGCGCGCGGCGGCGCAGCTCGCGAATACGTGCGTAGGCGTCCTGAACTTCTTCGAAGCGGCGCGCGGACTCGGCCGAGCCGCCGTTGTGATCGGGGTGGTGCTGCTGCACCAGCCGGTGGTACGCCGTGCGCACCTCATCGTCGGACGCCCGCGAGCTGACGCCGAGCGTCTGGAAGGGATCGTGGCCGCTGGCCGGCATCTTCCGCCCAAGGGTAGTGGGATCAGCGGTGCGGCCGGCGACGGCAGGCGCGGGCCGCGGCCGCGCGCGGCCGCCGGTTCGGGCAGCCGGGGGCCGGCGCGGCGCCACTCCAATGGCCCGCGCCGACGCCGCAGACTCCGGCTAACTGCGCCCCACGGTCAGTCGCTTCATCCCACCTTCTCGATCGGCGGGTACCGATACGTCCGGTGCAGCGCCACCGGCTTAGGCCCGTACAGCCTCAGCGTGACCTGGAACTGGCCAGAGGTCGGGCTGGGCAGCCAGTTGGACTCGTGTCCCGCCGGGGCGGTCGACTGGATGTAGATATCCAGCGATCCGTCGGAGTTGTACTTCAGGCCGGCGGTGCGGTTCCCGATCTCGTAGCGGTTGATCGAATTGGGAACCAGGTAGAACGCCTGGTTGTACATCGTGAGCGACCAGAAGTACCGCGCCGGAGGCAGCTGCCCGGCGGCAAAGTGCACGACATACCGGTCCGCACCGTTGAGAAATGAGTGCGACGGGTCCGTTACGCCGACGATGTACATCGCCTCGGCGGGGCGGTTGGCCGCGATCCCGTACAGCGCCACCACCGCGCGCAGCTCATAGTCCGTGCCGTACTGGGCGATGTCCGGCGGCGGCACGAACCAGCCGTTGTTGGCCACAACCGAGCTGGCCGCGACCTTCGTGCGCAAGGCGTAGATGTGGCTGGGCCCACCGGCGACCGCGGCCTTCAGCGCCGCGACCGTCGCCGCCGGCAGGTTCTCCGCGGAGGGATGCTTTCCTGGGCCGATCCCCGACCGTGGCCAGCTCGCGCAGAATCGGCTGGTCCCGGGCCGGCGGCGGGTTCTGGGCCAGCGCGTCGCCCAGGGCGTCAAAGAAGGCAAGCCCGGTCGGCTCGGTGTAGGTCGTGTGCTTGGTGATGATCCGGTGTGGCCGCGGCGGGTGCCAGCTGAGGCCGAAGCGCTTGTACTTGGCCAGCGGGATCAGCTTGTAGCCATCCTGGACCCGGTGAACGGCCGGGAGGTCGGAAGGCCCGTTGACCAGCGTGCGGCCCACGACCCAGACGCGCTCATAGGCAGAATTGATACGACGCAGCCCGCGGGGCAGCTTGCCCTTGAAGCGCGGTCCGACGATCGCGAAGTTGCCCGGGCCCTCTCCGGTCGTCCGGGTGCCGACGTAGTGGAAGACGTTGGTGTAGGGATCGAGGAACTCGAAGCTGTAGTAGCGATGGTTCGGCACGTGCGGGACGTGCAGCACCAGCGGCCCGGCGGTCAGGTCGAGGTGCCCCATCGTGTACAGCGTGTCGTTGTTCGGCTGCACGATCACATGGTTCTGGGCGGTAGCCAGGTGCCGGGCGTTGCCGAGCTGATTGATCGGCGCGTCCGACAGCGCGTTCGGCACCGTGACGCTGGTCTGCTGCTTGGCCGTGCGCAGGAACTCCATCAGCGGAATGCCGTAGTCATACGCGTCCGTCGCCAGCTGGCTGGGGGTGGCGGCGGCGGCGGGCGCGGCCTCGGTCGCGCCGGCGGCGCTCGCGTACGCGACGGGCAGGCCGACGGCAAGGGCGGCCAGGAGCGAGGCAATGAGCAGGACGCGGAGCGGGGGGCGGAACATCCGGAGCCTTTCTGCGCGGACGGGACGTGCGGCGCAAGGCACCCTACTGCAGGTATTTACAACTTGTCAAGTTGACGCTGCGTAAATACCGCTATAAGCTGGCCTCGTGTCCGCCTCCCCGCAGCGCATGCCTCGGCGGCTGTCCCGGGACGCCCGGCGCGAACAGCTCGTCACGGCGGCGATGCCGATCGCGGCCGAGCAGGGACTCTCGGAGCTCTCGCTCGAGGACGTCGCGGCCCGCGCCGGAGTCACCCGCAACCTCCTCTACCACTACTTCCCCCGCGGCCGTCCCGACCTGGCGCTGGCGGTGGTCGAGCAGGCGGGTCGGGAGCTGACCGACGACTGGGTGGTGGACGACGCGCTGTCGCTGCCCGAGCGTCAGGCTGCCAATTTCAGCCGCATCGCGCGGCACGCACTGGGACCGAGCGATGCGTGGCTCATCCATCGTCACGCCCGCGCGACCGCCCCCTCGGCGCTGACCGAGGTCGGCGATCGCTACCGCGAGCGAGTTATCTCGAGCGTGGCGCTCAACAATCTGGGCACACCGGATCCGTCCCCCATGGCCCGGCTGGCCCTGATCGGTTTCATCTCCCTGGCCGAGACGGTGCTCGACGAAGCCCGGGAGACCGGCGTCCCCGGCGAGCAGGTGCTGCCGCTGCTGGCGGAGACGCTGGCAGCCACGATCCAGGCCGCCCGCGACTGACGGCGCCCTCAAAAAAAGGGCCCGGCGCGAGCCGGGCCCTTTTCACACTCGCCTGTTGAGCGGAATTACATCATTCCGCTCATGTCCGGCATACCGCCGCCCGGACCAGCAGGCTCCTTCTCCGGGACCTCGGCGACGATCGCCTCGGTCGTGAGGATGTTCTTGGCAATCGAGGCCGCGTTCTGCAGCGCCGAGCGCGTGACCATCGCCGGATCGATGATGCCCGCCCCGACCAGGTCGACGATCTCGCCGCTGGCCGCGTTCAAGCCGTGGCCCTTCTTGGCCTTGCGGACGTCGTTGACGACCACTGACCCCTCCAGGCCGGCGTTCTCGGCGATCTGACGCGTGGGCTCCTCGAGCGCGCGATGCACGATCTTCGCGCCGGTGCGCTCGTCGGCGTCCTCGATGGCGTCGACCTTCAGAGCCGCTTGTGCGGCCAGCAGCGCCACGCCGCCGCCCGGCACGATGCCCTCCTCGAGGGCCGCGCGGGTGGCCTGCAGCGCGTCCTCGACGCGATGCTTCTTCTCCTTCATCTCGGTCTCGGTGGCCGCGCCGACCTTCACCACGGCGACGCCGCCCGACAGCTTCGCGAGTCGCTCCTGGAGCTTCTCGCGATCGAAGTCGGAGTCGGTGTTCTCGATCTCGGTCTTGATCTGGTTGATCCGGCCCTTGATCGCGTCGGACTCACCGTTGCCGTCGACGATCGTGGTCGTGTCCTTGGCCACCACCACGCGCCGGGCGCGGCCCAGCTGCGACAGCTGGGTGTTCTCGAGCTTGAGACCCATCTCCTCGGTGATCACCTCGCCGCCGGTGAGGATCGCGATGTCCTCGAGCATCCGCTTACGGCGATCGCCGAAGCCGGGGGCCTTGACCGCGACGCCGGTGAACGTGCCGCGGAGCTTGTTCACCACGAGCGTCGCGAGCGACTCGCCCTCGACGTCCTCCGCGATGATCAGCAGCGGCTTTCCGGACTGGATCGTCTGCTCGAGCACGGGCAGCAGGTCGCGGACAGAGCCGATCTTCTGGTTCGCGATCAGGATGTAGGGATCCTCGAGGGTCGCCTCCATCCGATCCTGGTCGGTGACCATGTACGGACTGATGTATCCCTTGTCGAACTGCATTCCTTCCGTGAACTCGAGGTCCATGCCGAACGTCTGGCCCTCCTCGACGTTGACAACGCCGTCCTTGCCGACCTTGTCGATCGCGTCCGCGATCACGTCGCCGATCTCCTCGTCACCGGCAGAGATCGTCGCCACGCGGGCGATCTGCTCCTTACCGGAGATGTCAGTCGACTGCGTCTCGATGTTCTTGACGACCTCCTCGACGGCCTTCTCGATGCCGCGCTTGAGCGCCAGCGGGTTGGCGCCAGCGGCGACGTTCTTCAGACCCTGCCGGACGATCGCCTGGGCCAGCACGGTCGCCGTCGTCGTGCCGTCACCGGCAACGTCATTGGTCGCGGTTGCGACCTCGCGGACGAGCTGCGCGCCCTGGTTCTGGAAGACATCCTCGACCTCGATCTCGCGCGCGATCGTCACACCGTCGTTGGTGATCGTCGGAGCGCCGAACTTCTTGTCGAGCACGACATAGCGGCCCTTGGGGCCGAGCGTGACCTTGACGGCGTTAGCGACCGCGTCGACGCCCTGCTCGAGCGCCTTGCGGGCGTCCGCCTCGTACTTCAGTTCCTTGTGTGCCATGTGTTTCTGTTTCTCCTAGGAAAGCGCTACTGGACCTTGGCCAGCACGTCCGACTCGCGGAGGACGAGGAGCTCCTCGCCATCCACCTTGATTTCCGTGCCGCCGTACTTGCTGTACAGGACTTCGTCTCCCTCGGACACGTCGAGCGGCGTGCGCTTGCCGGTGTCCTCGTTCACCTTGCCGTCGCCGACAGCGAGCACCTTGCCCTTCTGGGGCTTCTCCTTGGCGGTATCAGGCAGGACGATGCCACTGGCCGTGGTCTCCTCCTCCTCGATTGCCCGCACGATCAGCCGATCGCCAAGGGGCTTGAGCTTCATGTGATGCAACCTCCGGGTGGAAAATGAATGACGCCTGGCACTCGTAGGGGCAGAGTGCCAGCGCCGCACCACTATAGCCGTTCTACAGCGTCACTCAAGGGAAATTTGGCACTCTCGGGTAAAGAGTGCCAGGGTTTGGGCGTGCCGGGGGCGGCACGGGCGGGTCCGGTTGGACATCAGGCCGCTCGGTCCCAACCACCTGAGGCGATCCCTGTTCCAGGCCCACAACTCACCCTCCCAGCCGTGAGGTTCGGAGTTCGACCACGGCCGGGACCTGCTCGATGTCGATTTGTCGGCCGCACCGGCGGGGTTGTCGACATTGAGCAGGCATAACGTGCCGCCCCCCCCACGCCCCCGCACCCCCCAAAGCCCCGCACCCCCAACGCCCCACCCTCAGTTCTGGGCCGCCCCCAACCCGTGCATCCGATCCCGCACGCCGGGTCGGTCCTCGATGATCTGCGAGAAGCGCACGACGGTCACGGTGTCCTCGAGCTCGACCTTGCGGCCGTAGATCTGTTCGAGGAAGTGGACCATCTCGTCGACCCGGCGGAACTCGGGGTTGTCGTGCTCGATGTCGCGCGGCGACAGGTCCCTCACTCGCTTGACCTCGACCTGATCGATGACCGCGTAGAAGATCTTCTCGCGCGGTGAGTGCTGGTAGCCGATCGTCACCAGCACGCAGTCGTTCTTGCGGTACTTGTGGGACTTGTCGCCGAGTCGAATCGTGGCCGTCTTGCGGCCACGACGAAGCTGGTCGGCGAACACCGACGAGTAGAAGTTCAGTACGCGCACCGACGCCAGCCTACAGGTCCGCTGCGGTGCGTGACAGTGCCCGCGAGACCATTTCGCGCTCCCCCTCGTAGCTCAAAGTTCGCACCGCTTCCTCCAGCGGCAGCCAGCGTGCGTCCTCGATCTCGTGGTCGTGATCGGCGACGTCCCCGGAGCGATATTCGAACAGGTAGAACCGCACCAGCTTCTCGACGCGGCGGCCGTGCCGGGCGTAGGCGTAGCGCACCTCGCCGAGCTCCTCGATCAGCTCGGCATCGATTCCGGTCTCCTCTCGAACCTCACGAGCCGCGGCGGCCTCGGGCGTCTCGCCCGGGTTGGCGTGGCCCTTCGGGAGGCCGAGCACGCGATTGCCGGCCGCGTCGCGTTTGACCGGCACGATCACGGCGACGTCTCGGCCACGGACCACGACTCCCCCCGCGGAGAATTCCGGCGGTTGGTTCACGCTAGTAGACGTACCGCTCGAGCGCACCGGGATCGTGCACGACCAACCGCCCTCGGCCCTGAGTGATGATGCCTGCCCGCTCGAGCACAGCCAGAAACCGGCTCGCGGATTCCCGCGAGGATCCGGCCAGCTGGGCCAGCTCGGCCTGAGTCGACGTGATCAGCACGTTCGAGGCGCCCGCGCCCTCGGTCCTCGCCGCCGCGACCAGTTGCGAGAGCACCGCCGCGACGCGACTTTGCACCGTCTGGAACGATTGGCGCGCCAGTCGCTCGTTCGTCTCCCGCAGCCGGCGCCCCAGCGCGATGATCAGCTTGACCGCGATGTCGGGGTGCTGGCGCAACAACCGCCGCATGTCCCCGCCGAGGATCGCGATCAGCTCCGTGCGTTCGAACGTCTCGACGGTGGCCGAGCGGCGCTCGTCGTCGAACATCGCCAGCTCGCCGAAGATGTCACCGGGTCCGAAGTTGGCCAGCGTGATCGAGCGGCCGTCGGGATGCTCTCGGATCGCGCGCGCGTGACCGGACCGGACGATGTAGCAGGTGTCGCTCTCGTCGCCCTCGCGAAACACCATCTCTCCGGCTTCGAACGTCCGCGGAACCGCCACCTCGGCTACACGGGCCAGGTCCTCGGGGACCAGCGCCGAGAACGCCGGCACGCGATGCAGAAGCGCAATCGTGTCCTCACTGGTTGCCGCCACCGAAGTTGAATACCACAAAGCGGGGCACGCAATCCAGCCAGGCCTGCCCGAAGACTAGGCCATGTCCAGCGCCTGCTCGCGGCGCCGGCGCCGCACCGCGGTCGTGATCCACAGCCCGAGCGCAGCGATGAGCGCCAGCGGGAGCATGGCGGCGAGCGTGATCAGCGCCACCCCGGCGGCGACCGTGAGCACGCGTCCGGCGTCGTGCGCCGCCTGGCCCAGCGTGAACGAGCTGGAGTGATGGTGCGCCAGGGGCTCCGTATCGGCGTTGATGGTTACCCCGACGTTGCTGTAGTTGATGCGGTTGTTCAGCGACGTCACGGCCGCCTGGTCGCGGGCGATGGCGGACTCGGCGTCTCGCAGCTGCCCCTTGAGGCTGTCGATCTGCTGCTGGGTGGAGGCGTTGGCTAGCTGTTTGAGCAGCGAGGTGCGCAACGCGCGGTCGTCGGCCAGCTGCCGGTTGGCGCTGACGTACTGACCGTTGACGTCCTGCGTGGTGTCGGTCCGCGAGCCGACGTCCGCATAGCGCAGCTGCGACAGCGCGGTCATCGTGTCAGTGAGGTTGCCGCTCGGGATGCTCAGCTCGAACTGGGCATAGCCCGTGGAGGCGGCCGTGATGTTGGAGCTGTTGACGATCCCGTTCTCGCGGCCGACCACGTCGAACACCTCCTGCGCGACGTCGTCGATCCGGCTGGCGGCGGCGTTCAGGGCGATGCTGGCGGCCTGCACGGTCTTGCGCCCGTTGCTCGGCGGACCCGGCACGAACTGCTGGGCACCCGCGCTCGAGCTCGTCCCCGAGCTCGAGCTCGCCGCCGGCGGGCGCCGAATCCGAGCTCGCCGCCGCCGAGGAGGACGGCAGCGCCAACCGCTGCGGACCCGCGGCTCTCGGTCGTGGTGCTGAGGGCCTGCGGCACAGGGTTCGGTCCGCGATGCCCGGACAGCACCAGCACGGCCACCACCGCAGCGCACAGCGCGGTGGCGACCGCGCCGAGAGCGGTCAAGCGACCAGAACGCCATCCGAGCCGCGCCACCCGGCGCCCGCCCGCCGGCGCCCGATCGGCCGGCAGGGCGAATCTGGCTTCCACCCGCGCGTCCAACCGCCGCGCGAACTCGGATTCGATCCCGGGCCGCTCCCCGGCGAGCAGCAGCGCCAGCTCGGCCAGCTCGGCGTGTTCGGGATCGACCGGCTCGCCCGCCAATGTGGCGTCGATCGCGTCGAGCTCGGCGGCGATCTCGGGATCGATCGGGGTGTCGTCAACTCGTCTCATGGCAAGCCTTCCTGAGCTTCTGCATGACTCGGTGCAGCATCGTCCCGGCGTTCGACTCGCTCACGCCCAGCACGCGCGCGAGCTCGGCATTCGTCAGTCCAGCGTGGAATTTGAGCGCCACCAGCTCGCGCTCGCGCGCGGTCAGGACCGCCAGCGCGCTGCGGACCGTCGTTCGCCGCAGCACCACGTCGGCCTCCTCCTGGGTGGTTTCCCCGGTGCGGTCCTCGGGATCGGACACCAGCGCCGCCAGCCGCCGGCGGCGGCGCAGCTCGTCGAGCGCGGCGTTGCGCGCGATCCCGAACAGCCACGCCCGCTCCTCCCCCCGCCGGCGATCGAAGCTCCGGCGGCGACGATAGGCGCGCTCGAACGCCAGCGCCGTCACGTCCTCGGCCGCCGCCCGATCCCGCAGCAACGTCGCCACATAGGCGTAGACGTCGTCGCGGCTCGACCGATAGAGCCGCTCGAACCGCTCCCAGGAGGATGGCGCGAGCGCTCCGGCCGGCGAGGTGGCGGTCTCGACCACGCCCTTACTACGCCGCTCCCGCGGATCCGTCACGCCCCGCCAGAGCCATCACGCGGCCAATGCCGCGAACAGCCTCGGGTCGTTGGTGATCACGCCGGTGACGCCGAGCGCCTCGAGTGCGCGCAGCCGCGGCAGCTCGTCGACCGTCCACACGTACAGCTCGCCACCGGCGGCGGCGATGTTGCGCGCCAGGCGCGGCGTGACCAGCCGCCAGTGGGCCATCAGCGCGTCACAGGCGCCAGTCCGGATCGCCCGCGCCGCCTGCTCCGGGAGCACGATCCGCGCCGCGTGCAACGCCGCCAGCGCCGGCAGCGCCAGCGCCGGGGACCGGAACGGATCCCGGCGCAGCTTGGGCACCGACCATCCCAGCGGGACGCCGGGCTCCGCGGCGCGGATCGCCGCCAGGCTGGAGCGGTACTGCGAGGAGATCAGCGATCGCTCCAGCAGGCCGAAGGCTCGCAGTGCGTCGAGGACGCGCTCCTCGTAACCCGGCAGTTTCAGGTCGACGTCGAGGTCGATGCCGGTGAACGCGTCCGAGGCCAGGTGTTCCAGCGCCTCCTCCAGCGTGTGCGGGGAGCGCTTGGCGGCATCGGCGTAGTCGTGCGCCACCAGCAGCCGATCGCCGTCGCGCTCGGGCAGGACGTCGAACTCGATCATGTCGACCCCTGCTGCGACGGCGGCGTCGAAGCTGACGTGGGTGTTTCCTGGGGCGATCAGATCAGCGCCCTTGTGCCCCACCCGCCGAAGCCGTGCTCCTAGCTCTGACATCCAGTGCACCAGTATGTCGTGCGGTTGGCGTCGCCCTGGCCTCGCGCGCTGATGACCGTGCCGCAGCGCGGGCATGGGCGGCCCGCCAAGCCGTACAACCGGGGCTGGATCGACCGCGGCCCTTCACGCGCGGACCTCAGCATCCGCGGCCGCAAGGAGTCGATCACCGCCACGACCTCCGCGTCGGTCACGTCCGCGGTTGGCCGCCACGGATCCACCGAAGCCTCCCAGCAGCCCTCGGCTTTCCACAGGTTCCCGATCCCCGCCAGATTGCGCTGATCGAGCAGCGCGTCACCGATCGGACGGGTGGGGTCATCCGTGCGCAGCCGCCGGAGGAACTCCGGGGTGTCGAAGCGCTCCGCCAGCACATCGGGACCCAGCGCCGCCAGCCGCTGGTCGAAGTGGGTCCGGCCCTCGGTCACCAGCTCCAGCACAGGCCCGTCGAACTCGACCACCGCGTGCCCGCCGACATGCAACACCAGCCAGGCGCGGGCCGGGGAGCGCCGCCAGCGCCGGCCGCTCGGGTATACCCCCCAGGCTCCGGTCATGCCCAGGTGCGAGTGCAGCACCAGGCCGCCGGCGAAGCGCAGGAACAGGTGCTTTCCGTGCGTGTCGACGCTGGTCACGGCCTGGTCCCGCAGGCGCTCCGGCCAGCGGTCGAGCGCGTGGCGCGGCTGGGGCGTGCGGATCTCCTCCGGGACGCGCCCGCACAGCACCGGGCGGATCCGGTTGGCGGCGTACGCGATCGTGTCGCCCTCTGGCACAGCTCAGGCGCTCAGCGTCAGGCGGCGCGGGCCTTCCTGGAACCCGAGCGCGACCAGCGCCGGCCCGAGCCGGGACACAAGCGCCGACTCGCCGTCGACCTTCTCCAGCGCCAGCCGCTTGATCCGACCCCGGCGGACCTGTTCCACCAGCGCCACCAGCGCCGGCTCCAGCCGTGGATCGTCGGCTGCGACCAGCGTCTGGAGGGCTCGCCCGCCCCGCTCGAGGTACAGGATCGGCTCGCCGCCCGCGAGCACCACCGAGGCGCCGGCGGTCCGGGCCGGTCGGCGGGCATCGTCGCGGGCGGGCCACGGCAGCGCCGCCCCGTAGGGCTGGGCGGGATCGACCGCGGCGAGCACCACCGGCGCCTCCCCACCCTCGGCCTGAGCGCGCAGTCGCTCGACGGCGCCCGGGAGCGCGAACTGGGCCCCGCCCAGGCCCTCGACGAAGTATCCGCGCCGCGCCACTCCCAGCGTCTCCAGCTGGGCCAGCTCTGAGTAGATGGCGGAGAAGCCGCCGGGCACGCCCTCGGCCAGCACCTGCTCCCGGGTCAGGATCCCGTAGCGCTCGAGCAGCAGCTCGGCCAGGGCCCGCCGTCGCGAGGCGGGATCCGCCAGCGAGCGGAACAACGGCTCGGTCAAAGACCAACGGCCCTGGACCTGCGCCACCGCGGAGGTGCGCCGGCGGCTGGCGAAGCGGCCCCCGCGAACCGCGCGACTGCGCTCGCGCTGCGCCCGGGCCAGCGTCAGGCGCGGCGCCCGCAGCGGCGCGAACGCGTCGTTCGTCGCCTGCCCCGCCCAGGCCAGGTCCCAGAGCGCCTCCTGCAACTCCTCCGGCGCCAGCGCCACGTCCATCAGCAGATCGGTGAAGAAACATGCCCCCTGCGCGAGTCGCTCGCGCACCGCGGCGTGCGCCGCGGATTCCGGAATCGTGCCCTTGAACGGCGGCGGCCCGAGCGCCTGGAGATCGTCGCGGAAGTACAGCGCCACGCGTCCGGAGCTGCGGCCCAGCGCGCCGGCGCCGATCCACACCAGCTCGCCGCTGGCACACAGCTGATCCATCCACGACGGCGAGTACGCGCCCACCCGGCGAGGCAGGATCTCCCTTTCCCACACTTCCGGTGGAAGTGCCAGGGCCTGGAGCCCGACCAGCGCCTCACGCAACCGGTCGATGCCGGCGCCGGTGGAGGGGTTGCGATCGACGTTCTGCCAGGCGGGCAGGAAGCGGGCCAGCGCGCGCTGGTCGGCCGGCTCGATCTCCTTGCGCAGGACCGCGAGTGACGCGCGGCGCAGGCGGCGCAGCACCTCAGGATGGCACCACTCGCGCTGGCTGCCGTCCGGCCGCAGCTCGCCGCGCACCAACTCCCCGGCGCGCTCGAGCGAAGCCAACGGGGGACCCATGTCGACGCCGTAGCGAGCGCGCAGCTCGTCGGTCGTGAACGGCCCGTGGGTGGCCGCGTAGCGCCGGATCAGCTGGGTCATCGGCTCGGCCACATCCTCGAGGAAGCTCGCCGGCAGACCGCCGGGCGGGGCCACGCCCAGAGCGTCGCGGTACAGGCCGGCGTCGGCCGCGGCGATCCATCGTTCCTGTCCGCCGACGCGCACCCGGACCGCGCGGCGCTCGCGCTGGAGCTCGTGCAGCATGGCCTCGGCGTCCACCCGGTCTATGACCCGCAGCCGGACCTCGGGCGCTGTCAGGTCCCCGAGCGTCCGGAGCACGTCGTGCAGCGCATCACGCGTGGCGACCCGGCGCCGGTCGGAGCAGAACTGGAGATCGTCCTGCACCTCGGCCAGCGCGGCCGGATCGATCAGGTCGCGGAGCTCCTCCTGGCCCAGCAGCTCTCGAAGCAGGTCGCGATCCAGGGACAGCGCGGCGGCCCGCCGCTCGGCGTTGGGCGTGTCGCCCTCGTACATGTACGTCGCGACGTAGTCGAACAGCAGCGAGGAGGCGTACGGCGACGCCGTTGGTGTCTCCACCTCGACCATCGTCAGCTCGCGCCGGTGGAGCTTGCGCAGCAGCTCGACCAGCCCCGGCAGGTCGAGCACGTCGCGCACGCATTCCCGGTAGGTCTCGAGCACGATTGGGAACTCGCCATGCTTGCGCGCCACCTCCAGCAGCGACTGGGACTTCAGCCGCTGCTGCCACAGCGGCGTGCGTTTTCCGGGCCGCGCGCGCGGGATCAGCAGGGCCCGACCGGCGTTCTCTCGGAAGCGAGCTCCGAACAGAGCCGAGGCCCCGAGCTCGGCGACCACGCGGTCCTCGACCTCGTCCGGGTCGATCAGCACCAGGTCGGCTCCGGGCGGCTCGTCGGCGTCGGGCAGATGGACGATGATCCCGTCGTCTGACCAGATTGCGTCCGATTCCAGCTCCAGCTCGTCGCGAATGCGGGCGCTGAGCGCCAGCCCCCAGGCCGCATGCACGCGCCCGCCAAACGGGCTCAGGACGCATACGCGCCAGTCGCCGATCTCGTCCCGAAAACGTTCGACCACGATCGCCCGGTCGGAGGGAACTACCCGCGTGGCGGCCTGTTGCTCGCGCAGGAACTCCACCAGGTTGCGCGCCGCTCGCCGGTCGAGGTCGTAGCCGTGCTTGATCAGCCCCTCGGGTGACTGCTCCACCGCCCACCGCGCGAACGCTCCGATCGCCTCGCCCAGCTCCTTGGGCCGCCCCACCCCGTCGCCCTTCCAGAACGGCACCGCGCCGGGCAGTCCGGGCGCCGGGGTCACGATCACGCGGTCGCGTCCGATCTCCTCGATTCGCCATGTGGTGGCCCCGAGCAGGAACGTCTGTCCGGGCCGAGCCTCGTAGACCATCTCCTCGTCGAGCTCGCCCACGCGGCGGCCGTCGGGCAGCGTGACCGCATACAGACCGCGATCCGGGATCGTGCCGGCGTTGGTGACCGCCAGCTGGCGCGCGCCAGGACGGGCGCGAATCGTGCCCGCCAGCCGGTCCCACACGATCCGGGGGCGGAGCTCGGAGAACTCCGAGGAGGGATACCGGCCGTCCAGCATGTCGAGCACGTTCTCGAGCTGTGTGCGGCTGAGCTCGGCGTAGGAATGCGTCCGGGTCACCAGCGCATGCAGCTCGTCGACCGACACCGGCTGCTCGTCGTCGGCCGCCGCGGCTATGGCGACGATCTGCTGCGCGAGCACGTCGAGCGCGTTGCGCGGCACCACCGTGGTCTCGATCGCGCCCTCCCGCATGCGCTTGGCGACCACCGCGCACTCGAGCAGATCGGCCCTGAACTTGGGAAAGATTCGCCCGCGGCTGACATCGCCGACCGAGTGCCCGGCGCGCCCGATGCGCTGCAGCCCGCGGGCCACTGACTTGGGCGACTCGACCTGGATCACGAGGTCGACCGCTCCCATGTCGATCCCCAGCTCCAGCGACGAGGTGGCGACCAGGCAGGGCAGCTCGCCGGCCTTGAGCATCTCCTCCACGACCGTGCGCTCCTCCCGCGCCAGCGAACCGTGATGAGCCCGCGCGATCTCGTGATCGGCCAGATCGTTGAGCCGGATCGCCAGGCGCTCGGCGCCGCGCCGGTTGTTGACGAACAGGATCGTCGAGCGATGGGACTCGATCAGCTTCAGCAACTCGGGGTAGATCGCCGGCCAGATCGAACGTCGCGTGCTTTCCCCGCCTTGCAGGGGATCGAGGTCCACCAGCGCGTCCGCGTCCGGCTCCACCATCGACTCGACGGGCACCTGGATCTCCAGGTCGAGTTGCTTGCGCACGCCGGTGTCGACGATCCGGCAGGCCCGGCTCGGGCCGACCATGAACCGGCCCACCTCCTCCAGCGGGCTCTGGGTCGCCGATAGGCCGATCCGCTGCACGTCCCGGCCAGCGGCCTGTGTCAGCCGCTCGAGCGTCAGCGCCAGATGGGCCCCACGCTTGGTCGAAGCCACCGCGTGGATCTCGTCCACGATGCACCATTCGGTGGCCGCGAACAGCTCGCGGGCGCGGCCGGTGAGCATCAGGTACAGCGACTCCGGCGTCGTGATCAGGATGTCCGGCGGCCGGCGGAGCATTGCCTGGCGCTCACGCTGCGGCGTGTCGCCGGTCCGGACGGCCACGTCCAGCTCGGTGCCGATGCCTCGCAGCGGCGCCCGCAGGTTGCGGTCGATGTCGTAGGACAGCGCCTTCAGCGGTGACACGTACACCAGCCGGATGCCCGGCTCCCGACCGGGCTCATCCGCGGCCAGGCGATCGATCGCCCACAGGAAGGCGGCCAGGGTCTTGCCCGAGCCCGTGGGGGCTGAGATCAGAACGTGCTCGCCGGAGGCGATCGCCGGCCAGGCCTGTGCCTGGGCCGGAGTGGGCGCCGCAAACGCGTTGGTGAACCAGTCACGGGTCCTGGGAGTGAAGCTCGACAGCGGCACCTTCAAGCCAGCGTAGATGATTCCGGATCCATGAACGCGACCCTGGTGCTCAGCCCCGCAGCGGGCCTGAGCGTGGCGATGTGGCGGCCCGGCTGTACCGCCAGCTTGACGCTCCCGAGACGGTCAGCCAGACGATCGGCGAGCGCGCCGAGGTCCGCCACGATCACCACCAGTCCCCAGAAGTTCGCGGGGCCCGGCGGCGCGCCGCGGGCCTCGACCAGCTCCAAGATCGCGGGCCCCAGCCGGCGAAAGCCCTGCCGGAAGCCGCCGGCGTCGCGGATGCGCCTGAGCGGCAGGCCTGCGGCCTCGAGAAGCCGTGCGGTGCGATCGAAGTCGGGCGTGACCACGACCACATGGTCGATGCCGAGCGCGCCGTTGGGATGCGCTGGGGTTCCCCCGGCGACGGTGGGCGACGCGTTCGGCAGGCCGTCGATTTCCTCCACGATGCCCTCCACCGCCCACGCCGTGATCCCCTCACCGGCGCCTCCGAGCAGCACCCCGACGCCCCCGAGGTCACATCGTCCCTGCTCGACCGCGAACCCGAGCGCCTCCCACCGCTCGGGCGGATCGCCGACGTGCAGCTCGGTGAGCCGGCTCATCCCGCGAGCTCCCGAGCCCGCCCCAGCACATCGTCCAGCATCTCCTCGGTCAGGCGCCCGGTGAACGTGTTCTGCTGGCTCGGGTGATAGCAGCCGAGCAGCGTGTAGCCATTCACGTCCGCGACCACGCCGTGCCCGAACCTGGGCCGCGGACGCGGCCGCCCGATCACCCGCAGCGCTGCATCCCAGCCGAAGCCGCCCAGACACACAATCACGCGCGCGTGGCGCAGCAGGGCCAGCTCACGCTCCAGGAACGGCAGGCAGTTGTCGCGCTCGGCCGGTAGCGGGCGGTTGGCGGGCGGGGCGCAGCGCACCGCCGCCGTCACGAAGCAGTCATCGAGCCGTAGTCCATCTTGGCGTGAGACCGACGCGGGCTGATTGGCAAATCCGGCTCGCCACAGCGCCGCGAACAGCCAATCGCCCGAGCGGTCGCCGGTGAAGATGCGACCGGTGCGGTTGCCACCGTGGGCTGCCGGAGCCAGCCCCAGCAGGAGCACGCGCGCGGCTGGGTCACCGAAGCCGGGCAGCGGGCGCGCCCAGTAGTCCTCGGATGCGAACGCCGCTCGCTTGACGCGTCCCACCTCCTCGCGCCAGGCCACGAGCCGGGGGCAGCGCCGGCAGTTGACCACCTCGCGGTGAAGCTCGGCCAGTGAGCTCACGAGCCCTGCGGGGCCAGCACACCGCCGATCAGCCGGTCGATCACCGGCGCCAGCTCCAGCACGTCGGCGGGCTCGCCCAGCCGCACCTGGCGAGAGACGAGCTCGGTGATCGCGCCGACGATCGCGAACGCGTCATACGAGGAGGCGAAGCGGGGCGACAGCCCGCGTCGCGCCGCGGCCGCGTTCTCGGCGTCCAGCACATCCGCGAACCGCTGCATAATCTCGTCGCGCCGATGGGCGGCCGTGGGCCCGGCCCCGATGATCTCCACCAGCAGCGTCTGGGCGTACTCGGGGTGCTCGGCCAGCGCGATCAGGAACGCCCGCGTGCCGGCCCTCATCCGCTGCGCCGCATCGCCCTGCCCGGCATCGCGGGCGGCGTCGGCGATCGCCTGCGCCACTTGCGTGGCCGCGTCGTCGAACAGCGCGATGATGCAGTCCTCCTTGTTGGCGAAGTGCTCGTAGAACGTCGCCTTGGACATCCCGGCCCGGCGGCTGATCGATTCCGAGCTCGCCCCGGCATAGCCTCGCTCGGCGAACTCGGTGGCCGCGGCCTGTAGCAGGCGCTCGCGCTGGAGCGGCAGGCGAACCTCGGGCGGCGGCGCGTGACGGCCTCGGGCGGCGGGCTGGGAGGAGGTCACGTCTTCAGCGCGCGCCCGTAGTGGCGCTCGTAATACTCGCGGTAGGCCCCCGAGCGGACCTGCTCCCACCACCACCGGTTGTCCCGATACCAGCCGACGGTTCGCTCGAGTCCCTCGTCGAAGCGCACCTGGGCCCGCCAGCCGAGCGCCTGAAGCTTGTCGCAGGCCAGCGAATAGCGGCGATCATGGCCGGGGCGGTCGGGGACGTACTCGATCAGCGATTCGTCGCGACCCGTGAGCGACAGGATCCGTCGCACCACGTCCAAGTTCTGGCATTCATCCGGGCCGCCGCAGTTGTACACCTCACCCGGCTCGCCACGCGCGAGCACGTGGGCGATGCCCCGGGCGAAGTCCTCCACGTACAGCCAGTTGCGCACATTGCGGCCGTCGCCGTACACGGGCAGGCGATCGCCGGCCAGTGCGTTGAGGACCATCAGCGGGATCAGCTTCTCCGGGTACTGGTACGGGCCGTAGTTGTTGGAGCCGCGGCAGATCAGCGTGTGCAGCCCGTAGGTGTGGAAGTAGCTCGAGACCAGCAGGTCGGCCCCGGTCTTGGTGGCGCTGTAGGGCGAGGACGGCTGGAGTGGCGAGTGCTCGGTGAACGATCCCTGCTCGATCGATCCGTACACCTCGTCGGTGGACACCTGGAGGTATCTGAGCCCGCGCTGGCGCGCCGCCTCGAGCAGCACGTGCGTCCCCTGCATGTTGGTGACGATGAACGCCTCGGGCCCCGAGATCGAGCGGTCCACGTGGGTCTCGGCGGCGAAGTTGACCACCGCGTCGCAGCCCGAGATCGCGTCGCTCACGACCGCGGGGTCCTCGATCGCGCCCTGCACGAACCGGATGTCCGCCTCGACGTCTTGCAGATTCTCGCGTCGCCCGGCGTAGGTGAGCTTGTCCAGCACGGTCACCGCATCGCCGTGCTCTCGCACGCGCTGGCGGACGAACGTCGAGCCGATGAACCCAGCTCCACCGCAGACCAGCAGTCTCACGATGCCGGCACCCGATCCGCCAGCCGCAGATACTCGGCCAGCCCCGATTGCCAGTTCGGGAGGCGAGGGGCGTCGTCGCCGCGCTCGCTGCCCAGCACGCTGTACGCCGGCCGCGGCGCCGGCCGGGCCAGATCCTCGGTGCGCCCGGGCCGGATTCGACAGTCGAGCTCGGCACCGGCGACGATCGCCTGCGCGAACTCGTACCACGAGCAGTGCCCGGCGCCGGCCACGTGCACGATGCCGAGCGGGCACGCCTCGGCCACCTGCACCAGCGCGGCGGCCAGGTGCCCGGTGAACGTGGGACATCCGACCTGGTCGTCGACGACCACCAGCTCGTCCCGCTCGGCCGCCAGCCGTCGGATGGTGGCCGGGAAGCACGGCCCCGACGCGCCGAACAGCCAGGCTGACCGCACGATCGTGTGGCGGGACGGTGCAGCCGCTCTGACCGCCGCCTCGCCGGCGAGCTTGGACGCGCCATAGCGCGACACCGGCCCGGTTGCGTCGGATTCCACGTACGCCTCGCGCTGGGAGCCGTCGAACACGTAGTCGCTCGAGACATGAATTACCCAACACCCCGCGGCCGCCGCCGCCGCAGCGACGTTTCCCGCCCCGCGCCCATTGACCGCGAACGCGGTGTCGGTCGCAGTCTCGGCGCCGTCGACGTCGGTGTAGGCGGCACAGTTGACGACCACATCGGGCGAGGCACCGGCCACCGCGGCGGTGACCGCGTCGGAATCGGTGATGTCGAGCTCCGCGCGGGACAACGGGACCGCGTCCGGCGCCGCTCGGGTCAGGTCCCGGCCCAGCATCCCGGCCGCGCCCGTGATCAGCAATCGCATCCGGCGCTGAAGAGTAGCTTTCGAGACCTGCCCGCTGTTCGGGGGCGCGCATGCGCGCCCCCGCCGGACCGCGCATGCGCGGTCCGGGGTACCGGCGCATGCGCCGGTACGGTCAATCCGTCCAGAACCCCTCGATCCGCTCCCCGTCGCCGCCCTCGGGGCGATCCGAGCCGATCGCGATCAGCTCCAATCCGTCCGGCCCCCCCTCGAATGCGCGCGCCGTGCCCGGAGCCACGCGGATGACGTCCCATTGCTTGACCGACACCACCTGGTCGTCGAGCTTGACCTTTCCCGACCCGCCGACGATCACGTAGGCCTCCTCCTGCTCGCGGTGGCGGTGACCGATCGGCGCGCGGAAGCCCGGGCCGTAGCGAAACAGGCTGACGCCCAGGTGCTCGGACTCGAGCTGGCTGCGGGCAAACCGAGCCTCGATGTCGACGGCCGGATCGGACGTGACGTTCTTCAGCTCTCTGAGATTGGCGATCGCGTAGTTGGACATCGGCTGAGTCTACGAAGCGTTCACTCCCGGCGGACCGGGCGGTGCTAGGGTCGGGTTATGGCCGATCGCACCACATATTCACCCGGAACGTTCAGTTGGACCGACCTGACCACCACCGACCAGGACGCCGCCAAATCCTTCTACGGCTCGCTGTTCGGCTGGGAGGCTGAGGACAACCCGGTCGGTGAGGGACTCGTCTACTCGATGATGCGGCTGGATGGCAAGGACGTGGCGGCGATATCGTCGCAGCCCCAGCAGCAGCGCGACGCCGGCGTGCCGCCGACCTGGAACTCCTACATCACCGTCGAGAGCGCCGACGACGCGGCGGAGCGGGCCACACAGCTCGGCGCCACCGTCCACGCCCCCGCCTTCGACGTGCTCGACGTGGGCCGGATGGCCGTGATCCAAGATCCCGGGCAGGCGTTCTTCCTGGCCTGGGAGCCGAAGAGCCACGTCGGCGCGTCGTTCGTCAACGCGCCCGGTGCCCTGTCCTGGAACGAGCTCGCCTCGCTGGACATGGATGCTTCGGCGCAGTTCTACGGCGAGCTGTTCGGCTGGAGCTTCGAGCCGATGGACAGTCCCCAGATGCCCTACCGGGTGATCCGCAACCGCGACGGCCACAGCAACGGCGGGATTCGCCCGGTGATGCCGCCCGGCACGCCGCCCCACTGGCTCGTGTACTTCGGAGCCGACGACGTCGCGGCGGGGCTGGCCAGGGTCTCCGAGCTCGGTGGCTCGGAGCTGGTGGGCGCGACGCCGATCGGGCCGGGGACCGTGGGAGTGGCGCAGGACCCCCAGGGAGCGGTGTTCGCGCTGTACTCCGGTCACTTCGACGACTGAGACGTTCGCGCGAGATTCCGGGGCGCGAGGGTGCGCGCGCGAGCCGATGCGCACCAGCGCAACGCGAGCCGAGCGACCGTGCCGCGTCCGCGAAGTCATTCCCGGACGCATCCGGACGTACGCCATCTGGAATCAAATATCTGAGCAATGCGGCGAAATTCCGGGCCGGGCACGGCATACTCGTAGCCGTGCGCGCAGTCGTGACAGCGGCCGTCGTCTTGGTGGCGCTCCTCGCCGTGGGCTGCGGGCAGCGCTCCGCCAACCAGACCCCGCTGCCGCACCCGGTGAACACCACGACGGCCCCGGGCTTCCACGCGCATCCTCAGGCGATCGAGCCGGTGGCCGGCGCGGCGGCGCCCGCCTCGGGCGAGGGGTCGTCCGGGCCGGCTTCGGTCAGCGTCGGGCCCTCGGGGTCGGGCGCGCTGGCCCAGCCCGTGTCCGACGCCGTGATCCGCCAGGAGCTGACCGCCAGCGGTTTGTCAGCCAGCACGCGCACGGCGCAGCTCATCCCGTCCGGGCTCGCGATCACACCGGTGGATGCGCCTCCCGCGGTCCAGGCCGTGATCTCCGCCGGCAACGAGATCGCTCATCTGCCGTACGTTTGGGGCGGAGGACATGGGCGCTACGTGGACACCGGCTACGACTGCTCCGGGTCGCTGAGTTTTGTCCTCGCCGCCGGGGGCCTGCTGAACACGACTGTCACCTCGGGCCAGCTGATGAGCTGGGGCCAGCCCGGCCCCGGCAAGTGGATCACCGTGTTCGCCGCGCCGGGCCACACGTTCATGTACGTCGCCGGCCTGCGCTTCGACACCGTCGCGCTGGCCGAGACCGGATCCCGCTGGTCGAACCGTCCGGCCAACGAGCCCGACCTGAGCCAGTTCGTCGCCCGCCACCCGTCTGGGCTGTAGACGGCGGGGCGGGGGGAGGCGTCGCGGGGCGGTCGCCGGCGGTCGCGGGGCGGTTGGGATCTTAGTTGCCATATAGAACACAAAGCCCCAACGCTCCTGCCGCGCAGCGAAACCTGGGCCGGCGGTCCGGGGCTGGGGCCGGGCCGGCGCCGGGGCGGGGCCAGCGGTGATGAACCTGTTCCAAACCCCAAACCCACCCAGACCGAACGCGCGAACGGAGTTCGACCATCTATGTGATGTTTGAACTCCACCCCGTCGCCCGAATCGACCGCTCTGGGGCATCGAACAGGAACGCGTGGCAGCTCACGGGCGTAAGCCGCCGGGCCTCTGCGACGACGCCACCCCGTATCCCCTCCCCAGCTGCCGTTCCGCCGCGCGAGAAAAGCCCCGACCCCGGCCCCGCGCGACCTACGCCGCGGCCACCGCCGGCCGCGCCTCGAATGCCAGCAGCAGCTCCGCGAACCGGTCCGGCGCCTCGACCTGGGGGCAATGTCCCACCCCCGGAAGCAGCTCCAGCCGCGACCCGGGCACCGCCTGCAGCACCCGCTCGGCGCCGCGGTGAAACACGAGGCGGTCGCGGTCGCCCCATACCAGCAGCACGGGGGTCGAGATCCGCTCCAACCGATATGGCTCGCGCAACTCGGGGAGCACCCGGTGGGCGGTGTCGAGGTAGCGCGCCACGGTGGAGCGCTGGCGATGGTGCCAGGTGAATGCCGACACGACCTCGCGATCGATCGCGCCCGGCGAGGCGAAGGCCAGCTGCAGGTACAGGCGCGCCACCGCGGCTCGCAGCACCGCGCTCGGCACCGGCGTCGGCAGCGCCAGCAGCGAGCGCAGCAGGGGGTCGCGCTGCACCAGATGCAGCAGCCGTGACATCTCCAGGCCGGCCGGCGCGACTCCGACCACGCCCGCCAGCGCATCTGTGTGCCGTTCGGCCAGCCGCAGCGCCACGCAGCCGCCCAGCGAGTTGCCCACCACCAGCACCTGATCGCGGTCGCGCCCGGCCAGGTATCGCATCGCGGCCGCGGCGAATTGATCGAGCTGCGGCAGGATTGGATCCTCCAGCAGCGGATCGGCGGTGCCGAAGCCGGGTAGGTCGAGCGCGACGGCCCGCCGGCCCGCCCGCGCCAGCCGCGCCAGCGTGTGCCGCCAGGTGTCGGCGCTGTCGGCGTACCCGTGGAACATCAGGATCGGCACGCCGTCGCCCTCGAGCTCCAGCAGCCGCGTGTCGTAGCCGGCCAGCTTCATGCGGTGCTCGAACAGGGGCTGGATCACGCTGACACCGGATCCGTACCAGCTCAACCGGCCGGCGCCGCCGCCGGCTCGGGAGCTCCGTAGGTGACGAAATCGCTGCTGCGCACCAGCAACAGCGCCAGGGCCGCCCCGACCAGCGCGATCACTCCGCCCAGCAGCAGGATCTCGTTCATCGCGGCGGCGAACGCGGTGTGGATCGCTACCGTGGCCTGCGCGCGCTGGCCGGCGGGGATGGACCTGACCACCGTGCCGGCGCCCCCGGCGGCCACGGCGTGCCCAATCGAGGTGGCGTGTCCGGCGGCCGGGGTGCCCACCAGCTTGGGCGCAAGCTTGCTCGCGATCGAGCTCTCAAAGATCGCGCCCAGCACAGCGATGCCGGTGGCGATCCCGACCTGGCGGAACGTGTTGTTGATGCCGGACGCCATCCCGCTCCGTCGCGGAGGCACGACGCCGATCGCGGTCGTGGCCAGCGCCGGGTTCACCAGCCCGACGCCCGCGCCCGCCACCAGGAAGCCGGCCAGCAGCTCAGTCCAGTCCGACGTGGCGGTGAGGCCGCGCATCAGCAGTAGCCCAGTCCCGGTGAGCAGCAGTCCGGTGCCCAGCAGCAGGCGAATGGGTACGCGCGCGGACAGATTTCCGGACGCTCCCGCGACGAAGAACGAGATCACCGTGAACGGCAAAAAGCGAAGGCCGGTCTGCAGTGGCGAGTACCCGAGGATCGTCTGCAGGTACAGCACCAGGTACAGGAACATCGCGAACATCGAGCACGACATCGTGAACGCGACCAGCGCGGCGCCGCTGAACGTCGGCTTGCGGAACAGCGACAGGTCGAACATCGCGTCCTCCTGCACGATCTGGGAGATCAAGAACAGGATCAGCATCACCACGCCGCCGGCGAACAGCGACACGATCAACGTGCTGCCCCACCCCTCGGCGTTGCCGCGGATGATCGCCAGCACGATCAGGAACAGCGCCGCGCTGAACGTGACGGTGCCGAGCCAGTCGACCCGCTTGCCCTCCGGATCGCGAGACTCGGTCACCTTCGCCAGCGTCAGCGCCACGGCCGCGATCCCGATCGGGACGTTGATGTAGAAGATCGACGACCACCCGAAGTCCTCGGTGAGAAAGCCTCCGAGCAGCGGCCCCACCGCCGCCGCCGCCGAGATCGTCGCCCCCCAGATGCCAAACGCGGTGCCCCGCTCGCGGCCATGGAACTCTTGGGCGATCAGCGCCAGCCCGCAGGAGAACATCACCGCTCCACCGATCCCCTGCCCGGCGCGGGCGAGGATCAGGAACAGCGCGCTCGGGGACAGCGCGCACAGCAGCGAGGTGAACGAGAACAGCCCCAGGCCGACCGAGAACACCAGCTTGCGCCCGAGCAGGTCGGCCATCACGCCCGTGGTCAGCAGCACCGACGCCAGCGTCAACGCGTAGGCGTCGATCACCCACTGGATGTCCGAGAAGCTGGCGTGCAGATCCGAGGCGATCTTGGGCAGCGCCACGTTCACGATCGTGATGTCCAGCAGCAGCATGAACGTCGCCACGCAGACGACGAGCAGCGTCCACCACTTACGTTCCATAAGCGCTGGATCCTATCTGGCCGGACAGCCGGTGTGAACGCTCACGCGTGCCCACGGTTGCGCCATTCCCGCCCCGGGCTCGGCGCAAACGCTGCCGCGGCCGAGCTCAGGCCCGGCCGTAGACCGGAATCGCCGCCCCGCTGGTCGCAACCGAGTCGTCCGACAGCAGGTGGGCGATCACGCCGGCGATCTCTGCCGGCTTGACCCAGCGGTCGTGATCGGCGTTCGGCATCGAGGCCCGGTTTCCGGGTGTGTCGATCACGCTGGGGAGGATCGCGTTGCACCGCACCCCGTCCTGCTTGTACTCCACCGCGACGGCCTGCGCGAACGCGATCACCGCCGCCTTGGAGGCAACGTAGCCGGCGGCCCCCGAGAACGGCTGCAGTGCCGCCCGGGTCCCGACGCATACGATCGACCCGCCCCCTCCCTCGACCAGGTGCGGCAGCGCTGCCTGCGTGATCAGATACGTCGAGCGGAGGTTCAGGCGAAACTGCTTCTCGAACTCCTCGACCGGCGTCTCGTGCACCCGGTTACCGGCCGCAAAGCCGCCGACCAGGTTGACCACGCCGCGCAACGGCGCGCCGGAGTCACGGCAGGCAGCCGAGACCACACCGCCCACCGCTTGCGGATCGAACAGGTCCGCCTGGATCAGCTCCAGGCGCTCGCGACGCTCGACTCGCTCGAGCTCCCGCTCGACGATCCACGGCACCACCACATGCCAGCCGTCGTCGAGCAACCGGGCGACGACGGCCGCGCCGAGGCCGCCGGTTCCTCCCGTGATGATTGCCGTTGCTGCCATGCGCTGCCGTCCGCACGCCACTCTATCTTCGGCCGGCGATGAAAGTCCGGGAATTTGCTGACGGTTCCGAGATTGCTCAGGCACTGCTCGTGCGCGACGTCGAGCTGCGTCGGCGCCGCGACGGAGGCGATTACCTCAAGCTGATGCTGGGCGATCGGACGGGCACCGTGCCGGCGATGGTCTGGGACGACGTGACCGAGGCCCGCGACCTGTGCCGGCCCGGCGAGGTCGTGCACACCACTGGCCGGTTTTCGATTCATCCCCGATTCGGCCCGCAGCTCGCGGTCCAGGCCGTGCGTGTCGCGGGCGATCATGAGTTCTGCGTCGACGAGCTCGTCGACGGCCCGACCCGCGACGCGGAGCACATGGAGGAGGACCTGCGCGAGCTGATCGGCACCGTCCAGAATCCGCACCTGCGGCGACTGCTGGCGATCGTGTTCGGCGAGGCCACTTCGACGTGGGCCCAATACCGCGACGCACCGGCGGCCAAGAAGTACCACCAGGCCTACCGCCATGGCCTGCTCGAGCACTCGCTCACCGTGGCCCAGGCCGTCGGCGCGATCTCCGCCACCTTCCCCGGCATCGACCGTGACATCGCAGTCACCGGAGCGCTCCTGCACGACATCGGCAAGCTCGAGGCCTACGAGCTGCACGGCGGCGCGATCTCGATGTCCGATCGTGGGCGCCTGTATGGGGAGATTCCGCTCGGCTACTACCGGGTGCGCCGGGTCATCGAGCGCCTCGAGGGGTTCCCGGAGGAGCTCGAGCAGGCGCTGCTGCACATCATCCTCAGCCACCACGGCGCGCTTGAGCACGGCAGCCCGGTCGTGCCCTGCACCCGCGAGGCTACGCTCGTGCACATGATCGACAACCTCGGCGGCAAGCTGGGGAGCTTCGACCGGCTCGAGAAGGAGCTCCCGATCGGCGAGCAATGGACCGCCTACGACAAGGGCATCGGGGGCGGCGCGTTCTTCGCCGGGCGGCTGGAAACCGAGCGCGAAGCGGCTTAGACAGACTCTTAGACCCCAGAAACTGCCGCGTAGCTGCCGCCCGCCCCGGGTCACGACTCCGCTCCGAATCTGCGCAAATAGCGTGCCGTCTCCGGCGCCGCGGCCCGGCTGCCGACGATCCCCAACTACAGTTTGACCGGGCATGGCCAAAGACACCGAAAAGCTGATCCGTCAGCTGTCGCTCATTTCGTACCTGATGGCCGAGCGCCGGCCGGTGACGGCGCCCGAGATCCGCCGCGACGTCGAGGGCTACAGCGTGATGAACGAGGACGCGTTCGCCCGCCGCTTTTACGCCGACCGCTCGGAGCTCGAGGCCCTGGGGATCGTCCTGTCGGTGGAGAAGCCGGTCGACGGCCTGGTCGAGCAGGAGAACTACTCGCTGCCGCCCGAGAACTTCCATCTGCCGCCGATCGAGTTCGCCGACCAGGAGCTGGCGGCGCTCCACACCGCGCTTCAGCTGCTCGACGGCGAGTTCGCCTACGCGGAGCCGCTGCGGCTCGCGTTGCAGCAGATCTCCTGGGGACGCCCGAGCCCGCTCAGCTCCCCGGAACAGCAGACGGTCGCGCTGGGGATCACGGGATCGGCCGGTGGCCACGAGGTCTCGCAGCGCCTGGCCAAGATCGAGACGGCGATCTTCCGGCGCAAGACGATCGTGTTCGAGTACCACACGATCGAGCGTGACGAGGTCGGCAGCCGGCGGGTTGATCCCTACCAGCTGCTCTACCAAGGCGGCCAGTTCTACGTGGTGGGCCGCTCCCACGAGCGCGATGCGATCCGCGTGTTCCGTCTGTCCCGGATCCGGGCCAAGGTGGGTTACGCCACCAAGGCCGAACATGACTTCCAGCGCCCGGCGGACTTCGACCCGCGCGCCTATGCCAACCGCGTCGACTGGCAGTTCGGCGATCCGGTCGGCACCGCGGAGGTGTGGATCGGTAGTCGCATCGCCTGGCAGATCGAGCGGCATTTCGGCCGCTACGGGACCATCCGTTCCCACCGACGACGGCGATGTCATCTTCACGACCGATTACGCGAATGCCCGGCAGCTGATCGCGTGGGTCCTGGGGCTGGGAGAGCACGCCCGGATTCTCGGGCCCCCCTCGCTTTCAACCGAGCTGCTCGAGCGCGTCCGGCTCCTGGTCGAGCGACACACCGGCGAGCCGGCGGTGGCGGCGCCGAAGCGAGCCGCCGCGGCGCCGAAGCGACCGCCCGACGCGGCCGGCGACGACGATGCCGAGGCCGCAGAGGGCAACGGGCATCATCCCGAGGCCGCCATCCGTCCCGAGCGGTTCGCGAGGCTGGTCACCCTCGCCAGCATCCTGATCGATGCGGGCCGGGCCGCGCGGCGCCTCGATGCCGGCCGGCTGTGCCAGGAGCTGGGCATCTCCGATCAGGAGCTGCGTGAGGACATCTCGGTGCTGAACGTGGTCAACTTCGGCGCCGGCACCTACGTCCTGTACGCCGAGATCGACGCCGACGGGATGATCGATGTCGATCCGGAACCGTACGGTGACTCGTTTGCGCGCCCCGCCCGGCTGCTCCCGGTCGAGGCCAAGGCGCTGATCGCCGCGATCGACCTGATCGGCGAGCACATCCCCGAAGGGTCCCTGTCCTCGGTGCGCAAGAAGGTCGTGCAGGCGCTCGGAGAGGACCCGGTGCACGAGGGTCTCCAGGTCGCGCCACCCGGTGGGGAGGACGCCGAGATCGCCGCGGCCGTCTCCAGCGCGATTGCCCAGCGGCGACTGCTGTCGTTCGAGTACTACAAGGAGAACGAGGACGAGTTCTCCACCCGCACAGTCGAGCCGTACGCGCTGATCAACGGCCGCGAGGGCTGGTACGTGGCCAGCATTCGACCCCTCGCGGGACAGCGTGAGGCACTTCCGCCTCGATCGGATCAAGTCCGCGTCCGCCGGCGATCAGCGCTTCGAGCCCCGACCCGATGTCGACCCGGCCGCCGACGTGGACGGCTGGCCGCGCACCGGCGAGGTCCCCGCCTCGCGCCGGGCCCGAGTGTGGATCTCACCGGAACGGGCGCGCTGGGCGCGCGAGGAACGGACCGTGATCGCAGAGCTCACCGACGGCGCCGTGATCGTCGAGCGCGGCTTTGCCGGGGTCCGTTATCTCGTGCGCGATGTGCTCAAGGAGGCGGGCGACGCCGTCGTGCTCGAGCCCGAGGACGCCCGGGACGCGGTGCGTGCCGCGGCCGAGGCGATCGGCTCCGCCGCCGCGTCGATGACCAGTTGAGCCGGCGCGACCAGATCCAGATGACCCTCGAGGAGGTCGAGGCGTTCCTCGCGGAGCAGCGCGTGGTGGTGTGCGCCACGAACGGCCGGCAGGGCTGGCCCCACCTGATGCCGCTCTGGTACCTGGTGCGAGACGGCGAGCTGTGGGCTTGGACGTATGCGAAGTCGCAGAAGGTGCGCAATCTCGAGCGTGACCCGCGGGCCACGCTCGAGATCGAGACCGGCGAGCAGTACCACGAGCTGCGCGGCGTGATGATCGAGGCCCGGGGCGAGATTCACCGCGAGCTCGAGCTGGTGGCGGAGTTCGGGGCCGGGCTGTTCCAGCGCTACGGCGGCGGCAACGGGCCGGAGTTCCTCGAGGTGATCCGTGCCCAGGCCGCCAAGCGGGTGGCACTCCAGTTCGTTCCGCAGCGGATCGCCACCTGGGATCACGGCAAGCTCGGAGGGGTCTACTAGAGGGGGCGCGCCCCGTGGTGCGGGCGCCCGGGTACCCTCCTCGCGATGCAAGACCTGAAGGGCCTGATTCTGTCCGGGGGCACGGGCACCCGCCTGCGGCCGATCACGCACACCAGCGCCAAGCAGCTGGTCCCGGTCGCCAACAAGCCGGTGCTGTTCTACGGGATCGAGGCCATGGCCCAGGCCGGGATCGACGACGTGGGGATCATCATCGCGCCTGAGACCGGCGACGAGATCCGGGCGGCGGCCGGCGACGGAGCGCGCTTCGGCGTCCGACTTACCTACATCGTCCAGGACGAACCGCTCGGGCTGGCGCATGCCGTGCTGACGGCCGAGTCGTTCCTGGCCGATTCGCCGTTCGTGATGTACCTGGGCGACAACCTGCTGCAGGGCGGGATTGAGGACCTGGTCACCGCGTTCCGCGAGGACGCGCCCGATTCACTGATTCTGCTCACCCCGGTGCCCGATCCGGAGCACTATGGCGTCGCCGAGCTGAACGACGGCAAGGTGGTGCGCCTGATCGAGAAGCCGCTCGCCCCGCAGACCGACCTGGCCCTGGTGGGCGTGTACATGTTCACGCCGTCGGTCCATGCCGCGGCCCGGGCGATCAAGCCCTCCGGGCGCGGCGAGCTCGAGATCACTGACGCGATCCAGCACCTCGTCGACCAGGGCCTGCGGGTCGAGCCGCACATCGTCCGGGGCTGGTGGAAGGACACCGGCCGGCTGGACGACATGCTGGCGGCCAACCGGCTGGTGCTAGACACGATCGAGGGACGTGTCGAGGGCGAGCTGATCGACTCGCAGGTCGACGGACGGGTGGTGATCGAGACCGGCGCCCGCCTGGAGCGCACCGCCGTCCGAGGTCCGGCGATCATCGGTGCCGGCGCCCGCCTGCGCGACTGCTACATCGGTCCCTATACCGCGATCGGCGAGGACTGCGAGATCCACAACGCCGAGGTCGAGCACTCGATCCTGCTGGCCGGCTCCTCGGTGCGCGATCTCGCGGGTCGGATGGAGTCATCGCTGCTCGGCCGCAACGTCCGGATCCGCCGCGACGAGCGTCAGCCGCGGGCCTACCGGTTCCTGGTCGGCGACAACTCGGAGATCGGCATCCTGTAACCGCCGGGGCGGATCTCAGCCCAGCCGCTTCTCTCCCCAGAACGCCGCCACCGGATTGCCGTTGAAGTCCGCAACCGGGCGGTAGCCCTCGGACTCGTATAGCCCGCGAGCGTTCAGCTGCTTGGGACCCGTGTCGAGTCGCGCGACGTCGTAGCCCAGGCGCCGGGCCTCGTGCTCGAGCGCGTGCAGCAGCACCCGAGCAACCCCTTGGCCGCGCCGCGCCGGGACGACGTACATCTTCTTGATCTCGCAGGTGTGCGGATCCAGCCGCTTGATGCCGCCGCAGCACACCGGTTCGCCCTCCAGGTAACCGACCAGGAACGCGCCCTGCGGTTGGCTCAGCTCCGCCGGCCCGGCCCGGGGCATCGTGTCGCCGTCGAGCTCGAGGCCGTCGTACATGACGGCGATCTCATCGCGCATGGCCTGGGCCAGGCTTCCCCCGGGCCCGGCGTCCACCCGTGCGTCCCGGAACTCGATCGCGTTCGGCATCGGTCAGGCGTTGCCGAGCAGCGAGATCAGCCCGCTCGGGGTCTCGGCTCGGCCGACGTGCACCCGCGGCATGGTCAGCGGCGTGGACGTGGTCTCGGTGATCCCGCCGGCGGTGGTGTAGGCCAGCGTGAACCCGGCGGCGTGCACCGCGCTGATCACGGCGCTGTCGTAGGCGCCAAACGGATAGGCGAAGAAGTACACCGGGTGTCCGAGAACCTGTTCGAGCACACGCCGCGAGCCGGTCGTCTCCATCTTCAGCTCCGCTGGGGTCAGCAATCGCAGGTCGACGTGATGGGCAGTGTGGTCGCCGACATCCATCCCGGCGCGATCCAGCTCGCGGATCTGGCTCGCGTCCAGAAAACCGGGCTCGGTCATGCGGCCGGTGATGACGAAGAACGTGGCCACCATGTGAAAGCGCTCCAGATCGGGCAGGATCCGGGTGACGTCGTCGACGTAGCCGTCATCCACCGAGATGATCACCGGCTTCGGGGGCAGGGCTCCGCCCCGGTACAGCGCATCGAACAGCTGCGCCTGCGTGATCGCGTGGTAGCCATTTGACTGGAGCGCCGACAGCTCGGCGATGAAGTTGGCCGGGTCCACCTTCAGGTCCGTGAGCCCCACGGCGCTGAGCGGAGCCACGCGGTGGTAGGTGAGCACCGGCACGTGCACGCTGCGCACGGGCGCGCCGGGCGGTGGGATCAACGCCGGCACGGCCCGGCGGGCGGCGGCCTCGGTCCCGGCGGTGTTGCCGGCGGGGCCGCGCTTGGCCGAGGAGCGGTCCGTGTGGGTGGTGGCCGTGCTGCTGCCGCCGCAGCCGCTGAGCAGGGCAGCGGCCACCAGCAGCGCGGCGACGATCGCGGCTGAGCGTGGACGGGGCACAGTCGGGCAAGGCTAGCGAGCGCCGATTACGCTCCCTTCAATGACCGAGGAAGTCCGTGAGCGCCTGTTGACGGCGTGGCGCGGCGAAATTCTCGCCGGCGCCGTGTATGAGCTGATCGCCCGGCGGATGCCGGGGCGGGAGGCGGACATCCTGCGCCGCATGGCCGAGGCCGAAGCCGGCCACCGTCAGCGACTCGAGGCGCGCATGCGCGAGCTCGAGATCGCGGTGCCGGACCCGGCCTCCGTGCGGGTGCCCGTGTGGCTGCGCCTACAGGCGAGACTGGCGCCGGTCGACCGGCTGCTGGCCGCCCGCGAGGCGGCGGAGGACGACGAGGTCGACGACCTGTACCGCCGCTCCACCGGGGATTCAGCCACTGATACGTTGCTGCGGGACATCCGGCGGGAGGAGCGCTCGCACTCGCTCGCCGTCCAGGAGCTTCGTTCGGGCGCCGGGAACCGGGACGGCTCCGCGGCGACCGGCCGGTGGGCAGAGACCCCATTGGCCGTGCCCGGCGCCCGCGCCCGTCTGGACAGGATCCTCGGGCGGGAGAAGTGGCACCGGACGGGCGGAAGCTGGATCTCGGGCGCGATCTACGGCGCCAACGACGGGCTCGCGGCCGTGTTCGGGATCGTCGCGGGAGTCTCCGGCGCCACCGGCGGCTCGAGCTCCGTGCTCACCGCCGGTCTGGCGGGCGCGATCGCCTCGTCGCTGTCGATGGCCACCGGCGCTTTTCTGGCCGAGCGCTCCGAGACCGAGGTCCAGGCCGCCAACATCGAGCGCGAGCGCCAGGAGATCGCCGAGCATCCGGAGGAGGAGCGCGAGGAGCTCTCGCTCTTCTACCAGCTGAAGGGGATCGACGAGGCGACCGCCGGCGAGCTCGCCGAGCGGATGGCGCGGAACCCCGACGCCATGCTCCAGGCGCTCGTGGTCGAGGAGTTCGGCGTCGCGGGCGCGAACGGGGGCAACGCCCTGCAGGCCGCCGCAGCCGCCGGCATCTCCACCGGCCTGGGCGCGATCGTGCCGGTGATCCCGTTCATGATCACCACCGGAACCACCGCGATCATCGCCGCGGCGGTGGTGTCGCTGATCGCGCACTTCCTGGTGGGCGCCGCGAAGTCGCTGGTGACGCTGCGGACCTGGTGGGCCGCGGGACTGGAGATGACGCTCGCAGGCGTGATCGTGGGCGGCGCCACCTATCTCGTCGGCCTGGCGCTCCCGACTTAGACTCGGTCGCTGCCGGGTTCCGGGGGCCTCGAGCTACGGCGACGTGGTGGCCGCGAGGCGCGCGAGCTCCTGCCGCAACGCCTCGACCTCAGCTTCCAGCGCCTCGACGCGCCCGAGGAGGCCGTCGTTGGCGCCGCCAGGACTGGCCGCGGGCTCGGTGTCGGGCATGTGCGGTTCCGGGACCACCCCCGCCGGCGCCGGTCCCCCGAGCAGCTGCTCGAAGCGGTCCTCCTTCTGGCCGGGACGCCGCGCCAGGCGCCGGACGTAGCCCCGGTCGATCAGAACCTGGAGCACGCGTTCCACGTCGGCCAGCTCTGCCAGCACCGCCATCCGCTCCGTGCGGGCCTTCAGCTCCCCGGGCGTCTGGCTGCCGCGCAGTAACAGCACCGCCAGGACGGCCAGCTCCTCGCGTCCCAAGCCGAGACCCTCCTCCGCCAGATGCCGGTACTTGGTCGCGCGGCTCGAGTGTCCGCTGGCCAGGCGCGCCAGGCCATATCGACACAGGCGCTGGGCCGCCTCGCGCACGGTGGACTCGTCGTAGTCCGTGACCGGATCTCGGTTGGTCGACTGGTTGCACGCCAGCCGTAGCGCGTTCACCGACAGCGGGTACTGGTCGGGCGTGGTCCAGCGCTTCTCGACAAGACAACCGAGCACCCGCTGCTCCGGGCCGGTCAACTCACCCACGTGCACACGCCGAGGATAGAGTGATGAGCCGGTTCGATGATCACCACCGACGAAGCCCGCCGCCTGGCGCTGGAGCTGCCCGACACGATCGAGCAGGACCATCACGGCCGGCCCTCGTTCCGCGTCGCCGGCCGCATCTTCGCCACGCTCTGGGACCCCGAGCACATGAACGTGATGCTCGACGAGCCGGGAATCCTGACCGCAACGCAGTCCCACCCCCAGGTCTGCAGCGAGGTGTGGTGGGGCAAGCGACGGGCAGCGGTCCGAGTCGAGCTGCCCGCGGCCGACGCCGCACTGCTCGCCGAGCTGCTCGAGGATGCCTGGGAGGGAAAATGTCAGCGCGGTTGACGGCCGACGGGCGACGGGCGACGGCGTGGCCTGGCGCGGGCGACGCTTAGCGCCCGGGTGCGCTCCGACCGGCGCGAGTGAGGCTCCGACGCCTTGACGAATATCTCGCCACGATATATCGTGTCGAGATATGAGCCCGCGTGCCGCCACTGCCGCAAACGCCACGGCCACCTCCTCCACCACCTCCACCGACCTCAGCCCCACCGGCCGCGTGATCCTCGGGATGCTGTCGCTGGGCAAGACGTCGGGCTATGACATCAAGCAGCTGGTGGACAAGTCCACGCGACACTTCTGGGCTGCCAGCTACGGACAGATCTACCCCGAGCTGCGGCGGCTCGAGGACCAGGGCCTGGTGCGAGGTCGGTCGGAGCCGACCGGGGGTCGCGCGCGGATCGTGTACGACCTGACCGAGACGGGCCGCGAGGCGCTTCAGAGCTGGCTGGCCTCTGACGCCGAGCCGGCATACGAGCTGCGCGACGAAGGGATGCTCAAGCTGTTCTTCTCCGACGCGCTGCCGGAGCGGAGGATCGAGAACATCCGCGCCATGCGGGTGCGCCAGGAGCGCAAGCTGGCGCAGCTGCGCGAGCTCGAGTCCATCAGGCCGGGCATGCCCGTCGGCACGGCGCTGGCGCTCGATATGGGACTGAGCCACACCGAGTGGTTCATCGACTGGTGCAAGACAGCCGAACGCCGGCTCGCCGAGGCGATGGAGAACTAGTGTCGAGACTCGCGGCATTCCTGTATGCCCACCGACGGCGGGTCCTGGCGCTCGCCGTGATCGGCGCCGCCCTGGCGACCGCGTTCGGTTCCGGTGTCGCCAGTCACCTGAGTCCGTACGGCGCCAACGATCCGGCGACCCAGTCGGTCCAGGCGGCAAACCGCTTTCAGGCTGCCGCCGGACGTCAGATCGATGCCGGGATCGTGGCTTTGATCAGGTCCGGCAACGTGCATCGCGCCGCCGCGCGGCAGCGTGTGGATCGGGTCGCGGCGCAGTTGCGCGCGCAGCCGGACGTCGCACGGGTGGTGACCTACTACGACACCCACAACCCGGCCATGGTGTCGCGCGACGGAGCGTCGACGTACGCGCTGGCGTACTTCAAACCGCTGTCGGACACGCAGCTGAAGGATGTGGCCCAGCACATCCAGCGCCAGTTCCGGGACCAGGGCGACGTCACCCTGGGGGGTCAGGCGATGGCCAACCTCCAGGCCAACACGCAGGTCAGCCACGACCTAGCCCGCGCGGAACTACTGGCATTCCCGTTCATCTTCCTGCTGTCGCTGCTGTTCTTCCGCTCCCTGGTGGCGGCGCTGCTGCCCCCGCTGCTGGGCGGGCTCGCGATCGTCACCACGTTCCTGGCGCTGCGGATCGTGTCCAGCTTCGTGGATGTGTCGGTGTTTGCCCTGAACCTGGTCACGGGGCTCGGGCTCGGGCTGGCGATCGACTACAGCCTGTTCATGGTCTCCCGGTATCGCGAGGAGGCGGTGGTGCAGGGCTTCGGCGTCGAGGCGCTGCGGCGGACGATGCAGACCTCGGGGCGCACGATCGCGTTCAGCTCGGTGACGGTGGCCGCGGCGATCGCATCGCTGGCGATCTTCCCGCAGCGGTTCCTCTACTCGATGGGCATCGCCGGCGCGATGGTGGCGTTGATCGCCGCCTCGCTGGCGCTGGTGGTGTTGCCCGCGCTGCTCGCAGTCCTGGGCCCGCGAGTGAACGCGCTGGCGCCCAAACGCCTCGCGCGCGCCGCTGAGCGTGACGCCATCCCCGCCGAGCACGGCGCTTGGTATCGGCTGTCTCAGTTCGTGATGCGCCGGCCCGGACGGATTGCCGTCGCCAGCGCGACGCTGCTGATCGTGCTGGGGATCCCGTTCACCAGCATCAAACTCATCTCGGTCGATGCTCGGGTGCTGCCGGCGAGTGCAAGCGCGCACCGGGTCAACGACATCCTGTCGGCCCAGTTCCCGCCGAATCGGACCACCCCGCTCGAGGTCGTGGTCGGAGCGTCGGCCCGGTCGCCTCAGGTGCGGGAGCTGACGACCCGGATCAAGCGGCTGCCGGATGTCTCAGCGGTTTCGCCACCCCAGCCGGCCGGAGCCTTCAACACGCTGCTGGCGGTCGCCCCCGCTCGCGATCCGCTGAGCAGCACGACCCAGCAACTGGTGCACCGGGTCCGGGCGCTGCGGGCGCCGGTCTACATCGGCGTCACGGGCGAGACGGCCGGGTTTATCGATCTCGAGCACAGCCTGACCGTCCATCTGCCGGCCGTGCTCGCGATCGTCGTCGTCTCGACCCTGATCGTGCTGTTCCTGATGACCGGCTCGGTGATCCTGCCGCTCAAGGCCGTGCTGATGAACGCGCTCAGCCTCAGCGCGGTGTTGGGGATCCTGGTGTGGATCTTCCAGGACGGCCACCTGCAGGGGTTGCTGTCGTTCCACAGCGAGGGAGCACTAGACGCCACCCAGCCGATCCTGTTGTTCGCGGTCGCGTTCGGCCTGGCGACCGACTACGGCGTGTTCCTCCTCTCCCGGATCAAGGAGGCGCGCGACGGTGGTGCCTCCGACTCGGAGTCGGTGGCCATCGGGCTTGAACGCACCGGCCGGATCGTGACCGCCGCAGCACTGCTGTTCGCCGTCGCGATCGGCGCCTTCAGCACCTCCGAGCTGGTGTTCATCAAGGAGCTCGGCCTGGGTGCGGCACTGGCCGTGCTGATCGACGCCTCGATCGTCCGTGCGCTGCTGGTGCCGTCGCTGATGGAGCTGCTGGGCAAATGGAACTGGTGGGCGCCGGCACCACTGCGGCGACTCCACGCCCGGATCGGGCTCAGCGAGGGGTCGGCGTCGCCGCCGGCGGCCCCAGCCGCCTCGGCGCCGACCGCTTCAGGAGCTTGACGCGAACTCCACCTCGCGCTCGGGCGACAACGACCACGTGCCGCGCCGCCACGACACCCGGGTCCCGTCGGCGAGCCGAACGGCGACCTGGCCCAGTGGCGGCTCACCCCACAGGGTCGCCACCAGCGGGCGATCCCGCTCCCCGCCGTCACCCAGCCCGCGGGCCACGTGCTTCGGGGAATAGGTGACGATGATCGAACCATTGCGCACCCACACGGGAATGCCTTCCAGCGGCGCCGGGACCACGGTCTCGCCGCCACCCGCTACGCGCTTCCCGGACCAGCTCTCGATCCACTCCCCTCGAGGCAATGAGACCTCGCGCTCCCGGGCTCCGTGATCGAGTACCGGCGCGACCCACAGCGAGGGGCCATAGCCGTACGCGTCGGTGATCGTCCAACCGCGTTCATCCGTCGGGTCGGTCAGGCACAGGGGACGGATGATCGGCACACCGGTGTGCGCGGCGGTCCGGGCCGCCCCCCGCACATACGGCACAAGCTGCTCGTGGAGCAGCACGTAGGCGCGGTACAGCTCCAGCACCCGATCGCCGTAGTTCCACGGCTCCTGCGGCATGCGCGCATGCGCCTGCATCAGCGGCGTGAAGCATCCGAACTGCAGCCAGCGAACCAGCAGTTCCGGGGGACACCGTTCCACCAGCCGGTGCCCGAGCCCAGCCGGGCCGTGCGGCCGCCGCTGCAGCCAAGCGCCAGGACCAGTCCATCGGCCTGGTCGGCCACCACCGTGGCGCGCACCGCCCGTTCGACTGCGCTCAGCTCCTCGCGGGCGATCACCCCCTCGGTGAAGCGAACGAAGTGATCGCGCACCGCGCCGTCCGCCACCCAGGCGCCGGCCGAGTGCCAGAGGAGCCGGCCGTCCCGCCTGACCGTCAGGGAGAATGGGCCGCAGGGCCACCTCGACGCGCAGGAGCTCCCGCGCCAGGACGACCTGGTCCGGGCTCGAGACGATCGCCGCCGGCATACCGCAAGCTTCTCGAACCGGGCGCGCACCCATGCTCGCGTTCACAAGAAGGTCACAGGTCTTGCCCTCGTTATTCACGAATGACCCGCTTTGCAGGTGAATCCTTGGACGCATGAACGAAACCAGTCGTGCCGACATGCACGTGCACTCGACGGCGTCGGAGCTGTCGAAACTAGGAATCCAGCGCTCGCTCCAGCTGCCGGAGTGCGCCACCTCGCCGCAGGAGGTTTACGAGCTGGCCAAACGTCGCGGGATGGATTTCGTGACGATCACCGATCACGACACGATCGAGGGGGCGCTGGAACTCGCGCACCTGCCCGACACGTTCGTGTCGGAAGAACTGACGGCTTGGTTCAAGGGAGAGCCACAGGCCGTGCACGTGCTGTGCTACGGGATCAAGCCCGACGACCACGATTGGCTCCAGGCGCACAGCGACGATTTGGAGACGTGCGCCGCGTACCTCAGCGAACGGGAGATCACGGCGGCGCTCGCGCATCCGTTCTATGCGGTGCATGCGCCGCTGACGGCGCATCATCGCCGCCGACTCGCCCAGCTGTTTCCGATCTGGGAGACGCGCAACGGCTCCCGCGCGAAAGAGCTGAACCTGCCGGCGTTCGTCTACATCGAGACCCGCGGCGGGACGCCGATCGGGGGCTCGGACGATCACGCCGGAATCGATATCGGGCGCACGTTCACGGAGACGCCGCGAGCGGCGTCTCCCGAACAGTTTCTGGCGCACATCCGGGCGGGCCGGGCAGATGCCCACGGAGCTCAGGGCAGCGCCGCCAAATGGACCCACGCCGCCATGGCGCTGGCGATCCGCTCGCTCGGCCTGCGAGCGGGACGCGGATCGGCCGGACCCGGCGGCGGTCCTCAAGATCGTCGAGCGAGTCATGCGCGAGGGTGACTCGAGACACGGTTCGACGGGCTCCGACCTCGGACCGGACGATGCGCTTGCCCTGCTGCGCGCCTGGCTGGCCTCGATGGATCTCGGCATCGACGAACGGGAGCTGCTGGGGCAGTTGCAGGACGGTCAGCTCGGTCATCCCGATCTGTACCGGCGCGCCCGGCGCATTCACGAGCGCGAGCTGGCGGCGGTCGTCGAGGAGGCTGTGCACATGGCTGACACCGGAGCCATCGACCTGGCCACTGCCGCGTCCCGGCTGTTCGACGCCTGCCTGCCCGCGATCCCGTATGCCGCCGCGTCGGCGTTTCTGGGCCGCGAGAAGGCCAAGCTGACCCGCAGCGACGGCGATCGTCCGCGAGTGGCACTGGTGGCCGACGGTGTCGGCGGCATGCACGGGGTCACTCACACGCTGCAGCAGATCCGCGACCGGGGGGTGCCCGGCTTCGACGTCGAGGTGATCGGCACCGACGCCGACGTCGACCGGCGGCTCAGCGCGGTGGCCGAGGTTGACATCCCCTACTACCGGGGTCTGAAGATCGGCGTCCCGGGCTTGCCGGCGATCGTCGAGGCCCTCAGCGAGGGCCGCTTCGACTTGATCCACGTGGTGGCCCCGGGTCCGGCGGGAATCGGGGCGGCGCTGCTGGCACGCGTCCTCGCAGCTCCCGCTGCTGGGGAGCTACCACACCGAGCTGGCCGCCTACGCCGGCCTGCGCAGCGGTCAGCAGCGACTGGAGGGATTGGCCTCGATCGCCCTCGGCCGCTTCTACGGCGCCTGCGACGTCGTGCTCTCGCCCAGTCCGGCCAGCGATCAGCGGCTGGCTTCGCTGGGCATCGCGCCACAGCGGATCGGCCGCTGGGACCGCGGCGTCGACCTGGACCGCTTCACTCCCGGGCTCCGGACTCCGGGGCTGTTTGCCGGGGAGCTGAACGTGCTGTATGCCGGGCGACTCACCCAGGAGAAGGGAGTCGAGCTGCTGGCCGATGCCTTCCTGGCCGCTCGCGAGCATGATCCCCGGCTGCACCTGGTGCTGGCCGGTGGCGGCCCCGAGGAGCAGCGTCTGCGTGAACGACTCGGAGCTGACGCAACGTTCTTGGGCTGGCTCGGCGGACAGGAGCTGGCGCGGGCATACGCGTCGGCCGACGTGTTCCTGTTTGCGAGCCGCACGGATACCTTCGGGCAGGTGATCCTCGAGGCCCAGGCGAGCGGGCTCCCGGTCGTGGCCGTCGACGAGGGCGGCCCGTCATCGCTGATCGAACACGGCGACACGGGCCTGCTGGCCGCAGCTGAGCCCGAGGCACTGGCCGACGCGGTGCAGAGCCTGATCACGGCGCCGCTGCTGCGCGAGCGACTGCGCCGGAGCGCGCTGGCCGCGGTCCAGGGACGCACCTGGCCGGCGGCGCTCGAGCTCCTGGCCGACGGCTACCGGGCCGCCCTGGGCGGCGCGGTCCCGTCTGTCGACCGCCGGGCCGCGTAGCGTCTCTGGCATGAGCTCGATCACCGATGCGGTGATCCCGGTCGGTGGTCTCGGCACGCGGCTGCTGCCTGCCACTCGCTCGCAGCCGAAGGAGATGCTGCCGATCGTGGACAAGCCCGTGGTGCAGTACGTGGTCGAGGAGCTGGTGCGGGCCGGGATCTCCCGGGTGCTGTTCGTGACCGGCCGGCGCAAGCGGGCCATCGAGGATCACTTCGACGCCCAGCCCGAGCTCGGCAGCGGACCGCTGATCGATCCCCGCAGCGGACTGCAGATCCTGTACACGCGCCAGGCACACCCGGCTGGTCTGGGTGACGCACTCCGCTACGCGGAGGGCCTGGCGTCCGACCACGGGCTGGTGGTGGCGCTGGGCGACGCCCTGATCGAGACGCCCCCACGCGCAGCGCCCGGCATCGTCCCCCGCCTGATTGACACCTACGCAGCCAGCGGCGCCTGCGCCGTGCTCGCAGTGCAGAAAGTTCCGGACGCGTGGGTATCGCGCTACGGGATCGCGATCGGGTCCGGCGCCGCAGCGGACCCCTTCGAGGTCGCCGAGGTGGTCGAGAAGCCGGATCCCGAAACGGTCGCGAGCCGGACCGCGATCATGGGCCGCTACGTGCTCGGCCCCGACGTGTTCTCCGAATTGCGCCGTACCCCACCGGAGCCGGGCGGTGAGGTGCAGCTGACCACGGCGCTACAGCGACTGATAGCCGCCGGCCGATCGGTGGTGGCGGTGCCGCTTGGGCCAGGCGAGCGACGGCACGACATCGGATCGGTTGAGGGGTATTGCGCCGCCTTCATCGAGTGGGCGCTGGCTGACCCGCGGTTCGGAGCCGCCCTGCGGCCGCGCGTGGCGGCGCTGCTCGATGACCAGCGCTGAACCGGTCGGCCGGGGCGCGGCAGCGGCGCGCGCGGCGCTCGCCGGCAATCCATCCGATGGCTACGGCGGCGCCGTACTCGCGGTGACCGTGCCCGCACTGCGGGCCGAGGCGGTGGCGCGCCACTGCGCCGCAAGCGGCGTCCAACCCGGCAACCTGCTGGTCGAGGCGACCATCCGGCGGTTCGCGCGCGAGCTCGCGTCCCGGGCGGACGCGACCGGCGTCACCTGGCGCACCACGATTCCCCGCGGCGTGGGGCTGGGCGGATCGAGCGCGATCGTGATCGCCACCATCCGCGCGCTGTGCCAGCTGCACGGCGTCGCGCTGACCGCCACCGAGCTGGCCGGCTTCGCGCTGGCGGTCGAGACCGACGAGCTCGGGATCGCCGCCGGGCTCCAGGACCGTGTGGCGCAATCCTACGATGGCCTGACTTCATGGAGTTCGCGACTGGATCGTACGAGTCGCTGGACGGGTCCCAGCTCCCTCCGCTGGTGATTGCTTGGCGAGCCGACGCGTCCGCGGACTCGGGACCGGTACATGAGCGTCTGCGCCACCGGTTCGAGCAGCGTGAGCCAATCGTGCTCGAGGCGATGGCGGAGCTGGCGGATGCAGCCCGGGCCGCACGCGCGGCGATCGCCGACGGCGACGTGATGCGATTGGCCCGCTGCGTCGACGCGAGCTTTGACGCCCGGCAGCGGATGCTCCGGCTCGATTCTCGCCACGTCGAGATGGTGGCGATTGCACGCGCGGCTGGCGCGGCCGCCAACTACACGGGCTCCGGAGGCGCGATCGTGGCGGTGTGCACGAGTGTCCGCCACCGGGCCGCGGTGACCGAGACGCTCCGGCGCAGCTGCGGCGTGGTGTCCAGGTGACAGGAGCCGCCGGGGCGCCGACGAATCCCTGTGCGTGAGCAAGAGCCGGCTCGAGGCGTTCTCCGACGGGGTTTTGGCCGTGGCGATCACGCTGCTCGTGCTCGACCTGCACGTCCCCGAGGTCAACTCCGGCTCCGGACTCGGGCACGCGCTGGTGCACATGTGGCCGAGCTACGCGGCGTATGTGACGTCGTTCATCACGATCGGGATCATCTGGATCAACCATCACGCGATGTTGGCCCGCCTGCGCGAGGCCGACCACGCGATTCTCACGCTCAATCTGCTGCTGCTGCTGAGCATCGGCGTGCTGCCGTTCGCGACCTCGCTGATGGCGACGTACCTGAAGCAGTCCACCGGCGAGCACCTGGCCGCCGCCGTCTATGCCGGCTCGTTCCTGGTCATGTCGGTGTTCTTCCTCACCCTCAACCGGCACATCCTGTTCGCCAAGCCGCATCTGCTGACGGAGTCACTGTCCGAGCCCGAGCGGCGATCGATCATCCAGCGCTCGTTCGTGGGGCTGATCCCGTACGGCGTGGCCACCGCCCTGGCGGCCGTCTCCCCGTACGTTACGCTGGCCATCTGCTTCCTGCTGGCGGTGTATTACTCCCTCCCGCTGGCCAGCGGGAGCCGACCGCCCAAACCGAGCGGTCAGGCCGAACCGTGAGCCGTCAGCGGGCCATACGCGTCCGGCCGCCGGGTGCGCAGGAACGGAAACAGCTCGAGCCAGTCGCGGCGCTGGTCGAGGTCCAGATCGGCGACCAGCACGGCCGGCTCGTCGCGCGGCGCCTGCACCAGGATCCGGCCGTACGGATCCGAGATGAAGCTCGACCCGTAGAACGTCAGCGGATCCTCGAAGCCGATCCGGTTGATCGCGACCATGAACGTGCCGTTGGCGATGCCGTTGGCGATGATCACCTGCTGCCACAGCGGCTCGGTGTCGAAGTCCGGGTGGTCCGGCTCGGAGCCGATCGCCGTCGGGTAGATCAGCACCTCGGCTCCGGCCAGTGAGTAGGCGCGCGCCAGTTCCGGAAACCACTGGTCCCAGCAGGTCGGAGCGCCCAGCATCGCGGTGCCGCTCGACGTCGGCAGCGCGATCAACGGGTACGGCTCACCGTCAGCCGGGCCCGGCCTGAAGTAGCGGTCCTCGTAGTACCCCGCCGTCACCGGAATGTGCAGCTTGCGGGTGCGCGACACGAGTTGCCCGTCGGGCGCGACCACGATCGCGGTGTTGTAACCCAGTCCGTCTCCGGTGTCCGCGCGTTCGTACAGCGAGGCGTGCACGTGGACTCCGGTGTCTGCCGCCACCCGCCGCGCGAACGCCGCGGTCGGCCCGCTCTCCAGGTCCTCCGCGTTCACGTTGGCGCCACCGGGGCCGTCGGGAGTCACGGCGAAGTACGGCGACAGGGTCAGCTCCTGGAGGCACACGATCTCGGCGCCTTCGGCTGCGGCCATCCGGATTCCGCGCGCCAGCGCCTGCTCGTGTTGCTCGGGATTCGTGTGCCAGCGCTCCTGCACCAGGCCCACCCGCAGCGGAGGGCGGTCCGCCGGCCGGGTGCGCGCCGGTGACGGCGGCGGGGGGAACGAGGTCAGCAGCTGGGGCGTGTCAGCCATGCCTCACGGGGACCTGCTGGGTTATGCAATGCGGACCTCCTCCGCCATACGCGAGCACCGCGCCCGGGACCGCGACCACCTCCCGGCCAGGGTACGCCTCGGCGAAGATCCGCAGCGCGTCCTCGTCCGTGTCGGCCCCGGCCACCGGCACGACCACCGCGCCGTTGCACAGGTAGGCGTTGAGGTAGGTGGCGGCGACCGTCTCACCCGCAACCTGGACATACGGGAGGTGGGCCATCGCCCGCACCTCGATCCCCGCCCGCCGCAGACGCTCGCGATTCTCCTCGCAGCGCTCGAAGTTCGGGTTGTCCGAGCCGACGGTCTGCAGCAGCACCTGCCCCGGCGCCACGAACGCTGCGATCAGATCCACGTGGCCGTCGGTGTCGCGATCCTCGATCAGGCCCGACCCGAGCCACACCACGTGCTCGACGCCGAGACCGGAGCGCAGCGTGGCTTCGATCTGCTCGCGGGAGAGGGATGGGTTCCGGTTCGGATTCAGCAGGCACTGCTCCGTGGTGAGCAGCGTCCCGCCGCCGTCGGCGAGGATCGAGCCGCCCTCGAGCACCATCTCGACGCGCCGCACCTCGTCTCCCAGGCGCTCCGCGATCAGCCCGGCCACGGCCGCGTCGCGGTCCCACGGCGTGAACTTCTGGCCCCAGGCGTTGAAACCGAAGTGCATGGCCACGCGCCGGCCCGAGTCGTAGACGTAGATCGGACCGCAGTCGCGCAGCCACGAATCGTCGAGCGGCAGCTCGACGATGTCGACCGCGTCGCTACACGCGGCGCGGGCGCCGTCCGCGTCCGGACCCGGATTGGCGACCATCGTCACGAGCTCGAACTGGGCGATGGCGTTGGCCACGGCGGCGTAGTCGGAGCGTGCCTGCGCGATCATCTCACCCCACAGCTCCAGCCGGCAGGGCCAACCCATCAGCGTTCGCTCGTGTGGCTCCCACTCCGCCGGCGTCCGCATCGAGGCAGCGTACGCCAATGCCGGCGAGCTCTAGCTGTCGAGGTGCATCCGGTGCGCCACAGCCGCCGCTTGCGTGCGGCTGCGCACGCCCAGCTTGCTGAGGATCCGCGACACGTGCACGCTGGCCGTCTTTTCGGCCATGTACAGCGCGGCGCCGATCTGACGATTGGTGGCGCCTTCGGCAATCAGCGCCAGCACCTGCCGCTCGCGCGGAGTGAGGCCGAACGGATCGGGCTGGGCGCCGTTGCCCTCCCCGGTCGCCGCGGCCGGCTCCTCATCCGCGCCGGTCGACAAATTCAGCCGGGCTCGATCGCGCAGCGCGCCCAACTCGGCCTCGAACCATCGCGCCCCCAGACGCCGGGCGGTGTCGAGCGCGGCGCGCACGGCCTGGGCGGCGGCCTCGCGGTCGTCGGCTTCGACGTGCGCCTCGGCCTCGCGCCAGCGGCACAGCGCGGCGGGATAGGGGCGCCCCATCGCCTCCCATTCCAGCGCCGCCTTGGCCCACAGCTTCGGATCGCTGCGTCCACGGGCGCGGGTCAGCTCCGCCGCACCCACCTGACTCCACGCTCGCTCCACAGGTCCACCTTCCTGGGCGGCCGCGCGCAGCCGCTGCGCGTGAATTCGTGCCCGGGTCACGGCCTCGCGCTCCTCAGGTTTTTCGCGCAGGTCTCGCGCGCGCTGCGCAAAATCGGCCTCGACCGCCGCTCCCACCGCGGAGATGCGGGCGATCCGCATCACGTCATCGGTGCACACTTCGATCCGGTCAAGCGCGTGGGCCACGGCGGCTCTCGCGCCCGGCAGATCACGCCGGCGCCGACGCAGCTCTCCCAGCAGCGTGCCCATCGAGCCGATCCACTGCGGCTCGGACGAGCTCTCCACCAGCGGCTCGACCTGCTCCAGGCAGCGACCGGCCAGCTCCTCGTCTCCGACGCCGAGCGCGAGCTCCGCCTCGCGCAGCAGCCGGAACATCAGCAGCAGGCCTAGCAGCTGCTCGGGCGGGGGCCCCAGATGAGCCCACGAGGCCTCCCATTCACCGATCGCGAACTCCAGCTCTGACACCGTCAGCAACATCCAGTCATGGCTCTGGCTGGCGCGGCGCGGGATCTCGGCAAGCCCCTCCCGGGCCACCTCCAGCGCCTCGCGGCCGCGCCCGACCATGTTCAACATGTCCGCCAGATTGGCGTAGGCGTAGCTGTCGAGGTCCTCCGTCTCGCGAGCGATCGCGATCGCCTTGCGCAGCGCCGCGATCCCCTCCTCAACATGGCCGAGCGCCACCTGAGTCATGCCCAGGGTGTTCAGCACCTCGCCCTCGGCGCAGCGATCTTCGGCCGCGACGGCCGCCGCCAGTGCCTCATGTCCGTCCCGCAGAGCGTCGCGGAAGCGGCCGCGCAGAAATCGTGTCCGCGCCAGCCAGGCGAGCAGTGACGCGCGCTCCTCGGTGTCGTTCGAGGGCAGCATCGACAGCGCTCGCTGGGCGGTCTCCACGCCCTGCAGTCCGCGGTTCATGGACCACTGGACACGCGCCAGCCGCGCCAGCACGCCCGCGTAGCGCCGGGCATCGGCCTCGGGGTCGAGCTCGCCCAGGGCGTTCTGTAGCAGGACCTCACCTCGAGCCCGGTCTCCTCCGATCATATGCGCGCTGGCGGCCAGGCTGAGCAGCCCGACATGATCGATCTCATCGGTCCGGGCCGTTGGGGGGACCCGGGGCCACAGCTCCAGCGCTCGCTCAGCCAGATGCGACGCCTCGCCGTAAGCGCGCACCTCCGTGGCGGCCAGCGCGGCCCGGACCATGGCTCGCAGCGCGGCCGGCTGATCGCCGGCTGCCGCGTAGTGACTGGCGATTGTGGTGGTTCGGGCCACGTCCCGCTGATCGTCCTCCACCGGACGCGACTCATACAGCCGCGCCAGCGCCAGATGGAGCTCTCCCCGCTCGCCGGGGAGCAGGTCGTCGTAGACCGCCTCGCGCAGCAGCGCGTGGCGGAACAAGAAGCCGCCGTCCTCACCAGTGATCAGCACCTGCTCGGCCACCGCCTCGCGCAGCGCCGTGACCAGCGCGTCGGGCTCGATCCCGGTCAGCTCCTCGAGCACACCTTCGTCCAGCCGGCGACCTACGGCGATCGTCCGCGCCGCCTGCTGCGTCGGCTTCGACAGCCGCTCGATCCGCAGGATGAAGGCGTCGCGCAGGCTCTGGGGCGCCGCACCCCGGCCGTCCAGCCCGGCGGCCAGCAGCTCCTCGGTGTACAGCGGATTGCCTTCGCTGCGGGCGAATAGCCGCTCCACCAGCTCCGCGCTGGGGGCGGCGCCCAGGATGTCCGACAGAGCCTCGGTCAGCTCGTCCCGGTCGAACGCCTCGAGCTCGATCCGCCGCGCCCGGTCGAGTCGCTCCAGCTCGGCCAGAAGCGGTCGCAGGGCGTGACGGCGGTGCAGCTCGTCGGTGCGGTAGCTGAGCAGCAGCAGCACGCGCTCTTGCCGCAGGCTCCGGGCCAGAAACGCCACGAACGTCCGCGTGGAGCGGTCCGCCCAGTGCATGTCCTCCAGGATCAGCACCAGCGGCGCGGCCTCGCTGAGCAGGTCGAGCAGCTCGAGCAGCGCCTCGAACAGCCGCAGCTGGGCGGAGGGGTCCTGGCGATCTCGCGGGGTGCCGCCGCCGTCGTCGAGGCCCGGCAGCAGCGCGCCCAGCTGCGCCCGGCTGCCCGAGCTGAGCGACGTGAGCGCCGGATGGTGCTCACGTACCAGCGGTCGCAGAGCGTTGAGCAGCGGCGCGTAGGGCAACTCGCCTTCGCTCTGCTCGATGGCATCTCCGCGCAGAGCCCTTGCGCCGTCCGTCAGGCGGCGCTCGAATTCGGTGATCAGCCGAGTCTTGCCGACGCCTGATTCGCCCCCCAGCAGGACCAGAACCGGACGCTGGCTAGCGGATTCGCGCAGCGCCAGCTCGAGCTCCGCCAGCTCGCCCACCCGTCCCACGAAGTGACTGCTGGTGAGCCGAGCCCGCATGTCCGAAGTATCGCGAGAACGCCCGGAGCCGTCTTCGGGCGCCGCCCTGTGGAGCGACGCGGCGACGCTGTTGCGCTTCGCGCCGGAGTTCCTCCAGTCGCGCCTCTGCCAGTCCGGAAGTGATTGTGGGGTGCATGCCTCGCTCCTCTGAGTCGGATCCATCTACGAGCAGCTTGGACTGAGAGGCTGGCCCGCACATCGGGAAAACGGATCAGATCGCGGCGGTCAGGGCCTTAGTTGGGCCGTCCGGGGCCTTAGCGCCTCTAGAGCCGGTAGTTTGAAGCGCACCAAGGGGGCCGACGTGCAAAGGAGACGAGGTATGTCGAACGCAGGCTGGGATGCGCTGGCAGCAGAGCTGCGAGCCACGCCGCCCCGCGGAATGGCGCAGCTGAGCCCTCCACAGCTTGAGCATCTGGCCGGCGCCGTCGCCGACGCCAGGCGACGACAGCGGGCCGAGCTGGCCACCGCCAGCGAGCAGGCCCTGTCTCACATTCCCGGGCTGCTGCGCGGACCAGTCCGCCGGGTGTTTGGATGAACGGCGGGCTCGCCGTGCAGGCGGAAGTGCTGAAGCTGGCCCGCCTGTTGCGCCGCGATCCCGGCGAGCTCCAATACCTGGAGGCGGTCCCGGCCGCAGATCTGCGAGCGTTGCGCGAGCAGGTGACAGAGCTTCTGTTCACCGCGGACGGACGCGTGCTCAGCCGGCTGGCCGCTGCCAGCAAGCTGCTGCCGATCCGCGTCGTGGCCACGATCGGCGAGCGAGCCTTCGGGCCGGTACTGGCGGCCAGGATCGCGGGGCTGCTCGACCCGAATCGCGCCGTCGAGATGGCCGAGACGATGCCGATCGGGTTTCTCGCTGACGTGGCGGTCGAGCTCGACCCGCGCCGGATCAGCGATGTGATCTCGCGGATCACGCCCGCCCGAATTGCCGCGGTCACCCGTGAGCTGGTGAGACGTGAGGAGTACGTGACGATGGGCCGGTTCGTGGGCCAGCTCGGCGATGATGCCGTCCGGGCCGCGTTTGAGGTGCTCGACGATCGGGCGCTGTTGCGCGTGGCGTTCGTGCTGGAAGCCACCGACCGTCTCGATCACCTGATGGGCCTGCTCCCGCCGGAGCGCTTGGACCGTGCTGGCCGATGTCGCGGAGCGGGAGGGCACGTCGATCCAGGTGTTCCAGCCGATCGGTCACCCGGGTCCCGAGAGCCGAAGGAGTCGGCCGTAGCCGCCCTCGGCTCAGCCGGACAGCGTGGCCTGTGGCCGAGCCGGTGGCCGGCCGAGGACTCGGGCTCGGCGCGGACCCAGGCGCCGCAGGACGGTCCGGGACTCAGGATCGGGACCGGCGAGCGGCTTGCGGTGAGTGCTGTGCGAGACGCGTTCGGCGCCACGATGCTGGTCCTGCGGGATGCCGGAGAGCTGTACGCGCTGCGGCATACGCTCGGCCGCCGGCCCCTGCGCGATCCGACCTCCGCCTGGATCGAGCGGCTCGATCCGCGTACTCTCGCGCCCGTCGCACGCTCGCCCGAGCTCGCGGCAGGTCCGTTCTGGCCCGGCGGCCTGGCGGCCCACGCCAACGGCTCGCTGTACGTCGTCTACGGCCGCTTCTGTCACCGGCTGTCCGCTGACCTTCAGCGGCTGGCGAGTTATGAGCTGCCACAGCCTCGTCCGTACAACTCGTTCGTGGTGCTGGGCGACGGCACGCTCGCGATGAAGGACCTCGACCGCTCCCTGTCCCGGCCCGCCCGGCTGACGCTGCTCGATCCCGACACGATGACGCCTCGCTGTCCGGACACCGAGCTCCCGGAGAGCGCCGTCGCCCGGCTGTCGGCCGATGCCGACTCGCTGTTCGTCGTGGGCGCCAGCAGCGTGTATCGGTATGGCTGGGATGGACATCGACTCGAGCGCGATCTTGCCGTGCGGTATCTCGAGCGACCGGGTCAGTCCTACGGGTGGGACCCGGTGATCGCGGGCGGCCAGCTGTGGTTCCTCGACAACGGCGCCCACGATTACGCGACGACGATGCTGGGCGCGGGCGTCGCCCCCGGCCCCGTCCACCTGATCCGGATCTCGCTGAGCGATCCGGCCGACCGCGAGGCGGTCCCCATCTCCGGACTGCCGCGGGGGGCGGTGACCAATCCGCCCGTCTACGACCCGGACCGGCGGATCGCGCTCGGATACGACTCGGCCAATGGGATCGTCGGCGCGTTCCGGTTCGGCGACCGGCTGACGCCGCTGTGGCACCGGCGGCTCGCCCACGCGGCGCACATGATCCGCTACGCCGACACCGGCGAGGTCGTGATGCAGGACTGGAGCGGCCCATCGATCGCCCGGACCCGGGCCGCGCGCTTCGTGGGCCGCCGGGCGGGCTGGGCGGCCCAGTCGGCGCGAGTCCGGCGCGCGGCTGCCTCTCGGTCCGGAGACGATGTGGTCGTCATCGACCTCGAGACCGGCGAGGAGCGCGCCCGGGCGCGGGTGCCGACGATGTTTCAGTCGGTGCTGTTTCCCGCTCCCGGCTGGGAGCGCGACCTGTACTGGTGCACGATGTCGACCATCGCTCGCCTCGAGGTCGCCGCGGCCTAAACTCGCGACTCTAAAGCCGCGCGATGATCTCCCCGGCCAGACGCTCGGCGGCGCCGTCGCCGTAGGACAAGAACAGCGAAGGTTCGGTCAGCTCGAGCTCCACCAGCTGCGGCGACCCGTTGGAGGCGCGGATCAGGTCGACGCGCGCGTACAGGAGCTCTGAGCGTGGCCAGGGCAGCGAGTCCAGCACGTCCTCCGCCGCCGCCCGTTCCGCGGCACTCGGCGCTCGGGCGGCGATGTCCTCCACCGCGTACAGGCCGTCCACGGGTCCCGTCCCGCGGTGTAGCAGCTGGCCCTTGCGGATCGCGTGCGAGTACTCGCCGCCGAAGAACACCAGTGCGGTCTCGCCGTGCGTGTCGACGCTCGCCAGGTAGGGCTGCACCATCACCGTCCTCCCGGCTCGCAGCAGCTCGGTCACATGGGCTGTCGCCGTGGCCTCGTCTCCGCTGCCATAGCGAGCTGTGTCCCTGGACCCGGCGGACACCACCGGCTTTATCACGTACTCGCCCGAGGGCGGTTCGAATAAGTCCCCGGGTGCGAGGAACCTCGTGGGCACGCTCTGAGCCAGCTCCCCGAGATATCGCTTGTCGGTGTTCCAGCGCAGCACCGCGGCCGAGTTCAGAACCCGGGATAGGGACTCGGCCCAGCTCACGAACTGCTCACGCCGATTGGTGTAGTCCCAGGTCGAGCGGATCACCACGAGCTCGTAGCCGGTCCAATCCAGCGTCGGGTCGTCCCACACCGCGGCCTCCACCGTGATCCCCCGGCGCCGGAGCTGATCGGCCAAGGGCGCGTCGTCCTCGGCCAGCCGCGGGAAGACGTCGCAGGTCGCCAGCGCGACGTGCGCCGTCAAGCCGGGCAGCTGGCCGAGTGGCGCGATCGCCTCACAGCGCAACTCCGGACATCTCGTCTCACGGGGTGTAGTTGTAGGTGTGACACGGGCTGCCCGCGCACACATCGACCACCGCCCCGCCCGGGGCCAGGAAGTCCGACTTCTGCACGCGCGCGGCCGGCGTCGAGCGCACGAACTCGTGCGGATCGTGGTTCGTGGCGGTGTCCGCGGGCGGGAGGTTGGCGAACGGCGGCGGCTCGACCAATCCTGGGCCGCCGTCCCAGATCACGATCGCTGATCCGTGGTACGGATAGTGAGTGATGCTGGGGATCCCGAAGAACAGGTTGCTGTCCCGCACCCGGTTGGTGTTCAGGTCGAGCGCCGGCTCGTGCGCCGCGGCGCCGATCGTCCGCGCTTCCACCGCCGCGGCATACATCGTGACCTGATGGTCGCCGTAGGCGATCTGCATCAGGACCTGATGCGACGGCGTGTCGGGCAGTGGATTCGAGGTCATGAACTGTGCGTATCCGTCGGGGTCACCCCGATCCCACAGCTGCTGCATCAGATCGAGTGTCAGCGTGTACATCGAGTTGTCGGTGTACGCCCCGGTGAGGATGGCACCGAACGGAGCGAAGTCCGTGCTGCGCTGGACGAGCACGTTCCCGTAATTCATCCCGGACACGCCCAGCACGGCGCGGCGGAAATCAGGGGCGACCGCGGTCGTCAGCCCGCCCTCGATCCCACCCTGGGAGTTCCCGTCGTAGTACAGATGCGAGGTGTCGATCAGCGAATGCCCGCCGGTTTGGAACGCCGGGTTGGCGGCGAAGCCGCCCGGGTTCAGCATCAGGCGTCCGAGGAACAGCGTGTTCAGGACGCCCTGCTGGAGCCGGTCGATGACGTTGGGGAAGCCGTTGAGGTTCGACAGCACGCTGGCGTCGTAGGCGACGTCACCTTCAGCCAGTCCCCACCAGTCCGTGGCACAGAACACGAAATTGTGCTCCATCGCCATGGCCTCGACGTTGCCGGCCTCGACCTCGCTATGCGAGCCGAGCAGCCCGTGTCCGTACAGCGAGATCCGGGCCGGAGTCGAGGACGTGGCCGAGCTCGGAATGATGCATTCGAACGGCGCCGTCGCCACATTGCCCGTGATCTGGGTCGGGAGGGCGTCCGGCGAGCTGGAGCTGTAGTGGAATCCGGTGGTGGCGGTCGGTCCACAGGTCACCAGGTAGCACGGAACGTTGAACGTACCCTGCACTCGGCGCAGCTGCGGCGTCAGGTTGTCGGTGCTTGTGACCGTGTACGACGGCGCCTGGCCCTGAACCACTCCGTCGGCGAGGTTGTGGTCCCCGAGCTGGGCGAAGGCGTTGTTTCGAATCGCCAGCAGCCTCGACGTCAAGTTCTGGCGCGAGGCGATGGTGAAGTCCCAGGCCTCGTACAGGTTGCGACGACCGATGCCCGCGTGCCGGAGCGCCCGGAAGATCCTGGCGTACCGGGCCCGCTGGGAATGCTCACCGGGTAGCAGCCGGCGATGATCGCGCAGCCGCTCAAACCACGCCGGAGCGGCGATCACGTGCCCGCTGGCATCGCGCAAGCGCCGCAACGCGACCACGTACGTGTGTCCGTCCAGGAAATCCTTCCCGGGGTGGATCAGGAGGTTTGTGTTCTGGGGCGAGGTGGCGTTGGCGTCAAGTTCGGTCCAGATCAGCTGCCGGGCGCCGGTTCGCTCGTCTATCACCACAATCGGCGCTCGGCGAGCGAACGACCGCGACATGTTCGGGAGACCGACGGCACCGGTGTTGGCGAACGCGGTCGGATTGTCCAGACCCGCCACGTGCAGGATCAGGGCGCTGCCCGGGTCGAAGCCATCGTTGCGGTCGTACTCCGTCACGCTCACGCGTTGCCCCGCGGTGTTGATCGGCATCGCGTCGGCCGGCAAGTTGACCCGTCGGCCGGTCGGCGTCGAGCGGTCGGGCCGCGTGAACAGGTCGTTGGGGAACGGCAGCAGGCACGGTTGGCTGCTGAATGGCTGGCAGTCGGCCGCAGGGGCCGGCGCGTTGGGAGCGGCAGCACTGGCGCGGGCTGCTTGCCGGGCACCGGCCGAGGCCACCGTCACGGCCGCGCTCACCGCGAGCGCGAGCGCGATCGCCATCCAGATCCTGTGCTTGCCGAGCATGCCCTCTCCTCTCAGGCGGAACAACGGGGCCCGTCAGGCTATCTGGTGTGGCTCACCAAACGCAAAGGAGAAGGAGTCAGAACAGCGGGCGTCAGGTCGAAGCGCATCCGCAACTCAACCCCCCGCGCCGCGCGCGGCGCGACGGTGAACTCGTCGGATTCGTGCGCGATCAGCGCCAGTCCCAAGCCCAGCCCGGGCCGGGTGGGCCGCATGCGCAGACCGCAGCCGTCATCTGCCACCAGCACCCACAGGTCGCCGGAGACCACAGCGGCTGTGACGTGCATCGGTCCCGGGCGGTCGGGGTAGGCGTGCAGCACAGCGTTGGTCAGCGCCTCCGACAGAGCCAGCCGCACCGCGTCCACCGTCTCGTGTGAGGCCCCCGATGTCCGAGCCAGCTCGGCGACGGCCTCGCGAGCCACCGGAACCATTTCGGGCACCGCTGGATAGCTCCGGCTGATGTTGGTCTCGACCGGCGCGATCATGCTGGCAATTAATTACCCAGCCTGGACCAGGCCAATCCACCCTTCGCGGCTGGGTCGAGTCGTCGATCAGACGGCTATCCGCACCGTGAACGCGGCCCGGTACTCCTCGCCGGGCTCGACCAGCTGAAGGCCGTCGCCGCTGTTGAGCGCGTTGGTGGGAGCCGTCATCGGCTCGAAGCAGACGTAGTCGTGTCCCGGCGGCGCGTACACCTGGGCGAACGCGTATCCGTACAGGAAAGCGGCTGTCAGCCGGGCGGCGGGTCCTGTCACCTGAAATTCCGCGGGCGTCTCGAGGCCGTCGAAGCCGTCGTCCCAACTGGCGTGCCCCAGCCTGGTCCTGCGCCGGCTGACCGGCTGGCGCTCCCCGGTGGGGATCATCCGCTGATCGAGCACCAGCCGTCGGAATGCCGCCAACCGCATCCGCCACGCGTTCCGGTCCGAACCTGGCAAGCGAAAGTAGGGGTGGTATCCGAACGAGACCGGTACCTGAGCATCGCCGGTGGCCCTGAGCGTGGTGGCGATCGTAAGCTCACCCTCGCTCAGCGTCATCTCGGCACTCAGCCGGTGGGCGAACGGAAACAGCTCCAGCAGCTTGGGCGAGTTCCAGGCCAAGCTGGCGGTCAGCGACGTGTGATCGGGCTGCGGGTCGAGCTTCCAGCGGAGCAGGCCGGGAATCACGCCGTGGATCGGCAGACCCGCCGGATCCTGCGGAATCCGCGGATCTCCCTCCGGCAGCGCCACCGCCGTGCCCGCGACCTCGTACCCGAACCGCTCGAGCCGGTTGGCCCAAGGATGCAGCAGCGGGATCCCCATCGTCTTGCCGCGCTCGGCATACGCCTGGACGCCCTGGCCCTGATCCAGCCACTCCTCGCCGTCGTGTCGCAGCGAGCAGCACAAAAGGTTCGCCTCCGGGACGAAGTCCGCCTCGGTCCGTCCGCCGGCGGAACGCAGGGTAATGGTCGAGTACCTCATACCTGATGGCCCGCGGGCGAACCGTAGCGCGCCCGGCGAGGCCGCGCGGCCGGGCGGGCTAGGCTGACAGGGGCCGATGACCGCCTGGATCTGTGAGAACTGCGGAGTGCAGCATGCACCGTCTACCCGCCCGCCGGAGCGCTGCGCCGTGTGCCAGGACGAACGTGAGTTCGTCGGTTGGGACGGCCAGCGCTGGACCACACTCGGTGAGCTGCGCACGGACCACCGGGCGGACCTGCGGAGAACAGGAGCCATCGCTGCTCGGCATTGGGATCGAGCCGTCGTTCGGGATTGGGCAGCGCGCACTGCTGGTTCAGGCGACGGCGGGCAACGTCCTGTGGGACTGCATACCGCTGCTGGACGACGAACTGAGGGCCGCTGTCTCCGAGCGCGGCGGTCTGTCGGCGATCGCGATCTCCCATCCCCATTTCTACGGCTCGATGGTCGAGTGGAGCCAGGCGTTCGATGCACCCGTCTATGTGCACGCGGCCGACCGCGAATGGGTGATGCGCCCCGACCCGCGCGTGACGCTGTGGAGCGGCGATGCCCTCCAACTCCAGCCAGGCATCGACCTCATCCGCCTCGGCGGCCATTTCGCCGGCGCCACCGTCCTGCACTGGGCGGCCGGCGACGGCGGCCGCGGGGCGCTCCTGAGCAGCGATGTCGTCATGGTGGCCCAGGACCGGCGCTGGGTGAGCTTCATGCGCAGCTATCCGAACCTGATCCCGCTGCCCGGCGACCAAGTGCAGCGGATGGCAGCGGCGCTCGAGCCATATGCGTTCGAGCGGATCTACGGCGGCTGGTTCGGGCGCGTGGTCAGCCAGGATGGAAGGGGAGCCATCAACCGTTCGGTCGGGCGTTACCTGCGAGCGCTGGCCGGCGATTTCCGCCCGTCCGCCGAGCTGCGGCGCTAGAGGAGGACCCCCTACACGGCTACGATCCGCCCGATGACCGGCGTCGGGGCCTGACCGCCGTGAGCGACACCACGCAAGTCGTGCACGGACCACCGCCACCCGGAGGCGGATTGCACCGACGTCGCTGGCCCCGCCGCGAGCCGCGGCGCGCAGGCAAGCACACCGACGCCGGCTACGAGCTGGGCGTTCCCGGCGGTCTGGCCGCCCTCAGCCTCGATGCGCTGTCCAGCGTCGCCTACGGCCCGGAGGCGATGCTGCTTGTGCTGATCACCGCCGGTACCGGCGCATTGCGCTACATGGTCCCGCTCACGCTCGTGATCATCGCGATGCTGGGACTACTGGTCGTGTCCTACTCGCAGGTGATCGCCGCCCATCCGGACGGCGGCGGGGCCTACGCGGTGGCCAAGCGCAACCTCGGCCGCTGGCCGAGCCTACTGGCGGCCGGGTCGCTCGTGGTCGACTACGTGCTCACCGTCGCGGTCAGCCTGTCGGCCGGCGCGGCCAGTCTCGGCAGCGTGTTCCCCGGACTCTCGCACCACCTTCTGCTCGTCGCGGTGGTCGGCCTGGTCCTGCTGACGGCGGTGAACCTGTTCGGGATCACGGAGTCGGCGAAGCTGCTGATGCTCCCGACCGTGGTGTTCATCTTCAGCATCCTGGCCGTGATCGTCGTCGGTCCGTTCCACTCCCAGCCGGTGGCCCAGATCGGTACGGACCTCGGACCGGTCCATGCGGAGACCGCGCTCAGCTTCGTGCTGATCCTGAAGGCGTTCGCCGCGGGCTGTTCGGCGGTCACCGGCGTCGAGGCGATCGCCAACGGGGTGCCGGCGTTCCGGCGGCCGCGGGTCCGGACCGCACAGCGCACGGAGATCTCGCTCGGCGTGCTGCTGGCCGTGATGCTGATCGGGCTGTCGCTGCTGATCCGGGCTCACCACGTCGTTCCGCGGGGGCACGTGACGATCCTGGCCCAGCTGACGGCCGGCGCGTTCGGGACCGGGTGGCCGTTCTACGTCTCCAACCTCGCGGTCACCGCGGTGCTCGCGTTCGCCGCCAACACCAGCTTCGGCGGCCTGCCGGTGCTGATGAGCCTGCTGGCGAAGGACCACCGCCTGCCGCATCTGTTCTACCTGCGCGCCGAGCGGCCCGTGTACCGCCACGGGATCATCGCGCTGGCGCTGGCGGCGTTGCTGCTGCTGGTCGCCGTCGACGCCGAGACGAACCGGCTGATTCCGCTGTTCACGATCGGCGTGTTCCTGGGGTTCACGATCAGCCAGATCGGGCTCGTGCGCTACTGGCGCCGCCACCGGCCGCCCCGCTGGCGCGCCCGGGCGATCCTCAACGGCACCGGCGCCGTGATCACCGCGATCGCCGTGGTGGTGTTTCTCGGCAGCAAGTTCCTCGAAGGGGCCTGGATCGTCACGATCGCCGTGCCGGCGCTGATGTGGCTGTTCGCCCACACCGAGAGCTACTACAGGCGCGTGGCCCGGGAGCTGAAGCTCGGGCGCACACCTCCGAAGCCGCACAAGCTCGACAGCGTCGTGATCGTGCCCACCTCGACCGTCAACCTGCTCACCGAGCGCGCCGTCAGCGCCGCGCTGTCGCTGGGAGACACCGTGGTGGCGGTAGCCGTCGCCGGGGACGAAGAGGAGAGCCAGAGCCTCATGCGCGACTGGCACGAGTGGGCCGGCGGGGTTCCGATCGAAGTGCTGGTCGACCCGCACCGCTCGCTGATTCGCAGCGTCCTGCGCTATGTGGATTCGATCGATCAGACTGACGCGACGATCACCGTGCTGATCCCGGAGATCCTGCCCAGCAAGCGCCGCCACGAGATCCTCCACAACCAGCGCGGTCGGCTCCTGGCGACCGTGTTGAAGTCACGCACGAGCGTGATCGTCGCCACGCTCCCGTTCCATATACATGACTGAGGGTGGGGGCCGGGCTCGCGCGCCGCACCCGTCGGCCGTGCCCCGCACCCGTGGTCGTGCCCCGCACCCGTGGTCGCGCGCCCGCCCGGGGTCGCGCGCCGCCCGCGCGGTCGCGCCCGTGATTCACCCGCCCCAACTCGCACGGCGAGGAAATCGGGGCAGGTTAATCACCATATGCGTGCTAACTCGCCCGGACCGGAGCGGAAACGTAGTCGGGAGGCTTGTGCGCGCGGGAGAGAACCGCGGGTTCAGTCCGGGATAGCGTCGTCGGCGCTCACGGCGGGTGAACCTCCCGGGCTCAACCCTGGGTGGTGAGTCCGTGAGGGATTCACTCAGGCCGGTTTCGGTTCCCCCTCCTCTCCCGGCCAGCTTCCGGTGGCTCGACTGAAGAGCTCGCGCGCCCCGCGATCGAAACCGCCCCGGACGGCCCTGAAGATCGCGCCTTCAAGCGCGAGGGCGACGATCAGCTTCGGCCACTTGATGGCCGCCTGATCGGGTTGAGGCGATTCCCGGTCATCGACCAGCCGCCAAAGTCGCTCGAAAATCATGGTTGCGACCTTGCCCGCCAGAAACCCGGTGATGATGCTGAACGGAACGAACAAGATCTTGGTCACGCGGCTGCTCCTGTCTTTCGTTAGCTCTTCGGTTCTCTGCGCGGCTCGACGAACGGCTCTTCGTCGGCTGGATGGCCTGCCTCGATTCGCCTCGCGCGTTCGAGTTCGGCGTTCCATTCCGCGCCCAGCAGCAGCGCGATGTTCGAAATCCACAGCCACACCAGGAAGATGATCACCGCGGCAAGCGCCCCGTAGGTCTTGTTGTAGGAGGAGAAGTTCGAGACGTAGAAAGCGAATGCGGCTGAAGCGATCACCCAGATGACCACAGCCAGCACACCACCGGGGCTGACCCACCGAAAGCCCGCATGCTTGACGTTTGGCGCGGCCCAGAACAGGATCGAGAACATCAGGCTCACGACCAGCAGCAGTACCGGCCACTTGGCGATGTCCCACACCGTTACGGCGGTGTTTCCGACTCCGAGCAGCTTGCCAACCTGCTGTGCCAGCCCGCCGGTGATGACAACCGCCACGGCGCTGACCGCGAGCAACACGAGCAGCACGACCGTGACCAAGACCCGGACTGGGATCGTCCACCAGACCGGTCGGCCTTCCTCGATGTCGTAGATCGCGTTTGATGCCCGCATGAATGCCGCGATGTAGCTCGACGCCGACCACACTGCGCCGGCGATTCCTAGGATGAACAGGATCCCCGCAGCCCCCTGGCTGTGCTGGAGATTTGTGATCGCGCTGGTGAAGATCTGCTTCGCCGGGCCGGGCGCGACCGTTCCCAGGTTGGTGATCAACGGCTGGGTGGCGGAGCGTCCAATCAGCCCGAGCAGCGACACGAGTGCAATCAGAGCTGGAAAGATCGCCAGCACCCCGTAGTACGTAAGTGCGGCGGCCCAATCGGTGACGTTGTCAGCGCGGAACTCGGTCAGGGTCCGCTTCAGCACTCCTCCCCAGGCCTTGCCCCCCAGGCGACTGGGTTTGTGCGGGGCGCGGTCCTCGGTGGAGGCCGGGTGTCGCTGGCGTGGCGCCTCAGTAGCCATGTCTTGCCCTGATCCCTCTCAGCGACCGCTGAGTCTGCCGGCCACGAAGCCGGCCGCGAAGGCACCGACCGCCGCCAGCGGAAACGGATTCCGCCGCACCGTCTCCGACATCTGCGTGGCGGCGGTGGTGGCGCTCTCGGGCGACGCCTCCCGAGCCTTTCCCAGAAGCTGCTCCTTCTTGTCCGCCGCCGAAGACTTGGCTTCGTCGATTTTCTGCCTGGCTCGCCCCTTGACGTCGGCCTTGGCGGCCAAGGCCTCGACCGTGTCGCCGAGTTCCTCGCGCGTCTGTTCGATCTCGCGCTGGATCTCCTGCGGATCCTCCGTGCTGGTTACTGCCGCGCTGCCTGTGCCCGGGTCTTCGCCCATTCGACATCCTCCTTCACGCTCTCAGTTGCTTGCTCAGGTACGGGCGGCGTGGCCTGCTGCACCTTGTTCTTGCCCTGCAGAGCCAGCACGCCGGCGATCGCGCCGAGCACGACCGTCACGATCAACGCCGACAGCCATGCAGTTACCGCTGTCGCCAATGCCAGGATCGCGGCCGCGGTCAGTGCGCCCAACGCGTAGAAGCCGAAAATTCCCGCCCCGCCGAACATGCCGGCACCGATGCCGGCTCTCTTGCCCTTGACGGCCAGTTCGGCCTTGGCGAGCTCGACCTCCTGACGAGCCAGTCGGCTCGTCTGCTCGGATAGCTGCTTGACGAGCTCGCTGACCGACGCCTGCGAGGCCTGGTCCGGAGTCTCCGTAGCGTTTGTCATCCGCTCTCCTCCTGTCTGGAACCCTTTGCTCCCGCCACTCGTCGGACAAAGCGGCGCTGGGCTGGACCTTCCCGGGTTCAGGCAGCGCGAAACATCCGTGTCTCAGGTTGTCCCAGATCGTCCCGCGCGCCTGGTCGGCGGGAAGTCGTGGTGGCGAGGCGGGCCGACGGCCAGCTGCCGAACAACCCAACGATGGGCCGGCCCTCGGCGACCCCCCAATCAGTCGATTGCCATCACCACGATCGTGCCGTCATCTTCAAGCGGCTCGCGCCAGCAGTCGGTCACCGCATCCTGAATCGCCAGCGCCGTCGCCGCTGCGGTGGCACTCGCGGCCCGGGCCAAGGCTTCCTCAATCCCCTCGGCGCCGAATGTGCCTCCGCCTTCGACGCGGCGATCGATGATGCCGTCGGTCACCAGAATCAGACGCTCACCTGAATGTAGTTGACGGCGCGTGAGTTTGAATTCGCGTCCGTCGCCTCCGGCGCCCAGCGGGGCCTCGACAGGGCCCTGGAGCTCATGCAGCGAACCTTCGACGTCGACCAGATAGGCGTTGGGGTGACCACAGTTGGCCCAGGTCAGCGTGGCGGTGGTCGCCCGCCAGCGTGCCAGCCAGGCGGTGACGAAGAAGTCCGGATTACCCAGACGCCGTACGGTCTCGTCAATCGAGCTCAGGGCCGCATCCAGATCCGCTCCGCTTCGCCGAGCGGCCCGGAGCGCCCCCAACGCCGATGCGCTCAAACCGGCCGCCGTGGGCCCGGTTCCGGCGGCGTCGGCAATCGCCAGCCACGCCCCGTCCCGGTTCTCGACAAAGTCAAACCAGTCGCCACCGACCTCATAGGTTGGCAACAGGGCGCCCGCCAGCTGTGCCCCCGCGATACGGGCAATCCGGGGGGGAAATAGGTGCTGTTGGACCTCCGCGGCTGCGGTGGTGGCCTTGCGGCGCTTCGCCGCTTCGATGAAGTCCGTGTAATCGTTGGCGAGCTCCAGCGCCGCGGCGCCTTGCTTGGCGATGTCGGCCAGCGGAGCAACTGGTCGACCGACACAGAGCATGAGCGCAGTCACGCGCCCTCGCAGCCACAAGGGCTCACAGGTACAGCCAGGCAAATTGCGCTCGAGACGGCGCTGAAACTCCGGCAGGCCCTCCGGCACAATTTCGGGACCAAGCGCCGGCGGAGCCTCCAGCCGCTCGGGAAACTCCTCGGAGCCGGCCAACCGAAGCAAATGTGATCCGTCGATCTCGACGACGTACAGGGCGATCGCGACGCCCGCCGCACGCCGGGCTTCGGCCACCAGCTGATCGGCGACTAAGTGGGGCGGGACGTCCTCCAGAATCCGCGTCACCTCGAGAGCGACGGGCGCATTGCGGCCCAGCTGGCCGGGCGCCTGGAACGCGATCGGTGCGACCTCTCCGCTCGGCGGCCAGCCACCGGCGGCTTCCGGCTCACGAGTTTCCCACTCGGCCAGCGCTCGCTCGAGCGACTGTCGCGTGGGGAAGTGGCGATACAGCGTGGAGCGACTTACGTTAGCGGCCGCGGCCAGCTCGGCCATCGTGACGTGGCGATCACCGAGCAGCATGCGCGCCGCCGTCAGAACGCGCTGACGACTGGCGAGAGCATCGGAGCGCAGCGAGACCTCTTCCCCGGTCCCGGCCACGACCCGATGTTCGGCTGGCTCGGCCATCGTCTCACTTCTATCAGGTGCCAGCGGCGCTCGATGAACCATTTAGTAGGTCATTCTGTCCCGTTTTGGAACACCATGCGCGTGCCGGTGGCCAATCGCGGGTAAGCCGATTGCGCACTAGCAAACGGCCTGAAAGACCGAAGAGGAGTCTGAACAGCGTGGCAACCACGTGGATCATCCTGGTGGTGGCGATCGTTCTGTTCGTCGGCGTTGTCTACGGCCTCTACACCCGACGGGGAAGCGGCATCAATCAACGGCCTTTGGGCCCCGAGCGCGGAGATGCCCAAAGCGGGGCCGCCGGCCCCAGCCGCCTATCCGCGAGTGAGAGCGACACCGAGGGCACGCCCGACCAGCACGGCACCCGTTAGCGTGCGAGACTACGCCCCCGGGGCCAGGGGCTTTCGCAGGGCGTGAGCCGAACTCGGGCTAGGCGACCGAAGCATTCGCTCTCCAGTCCTGGAAGAATGCGCCCCGGCCGGGTGTCAGGTAGTTGTTACATCCGTACCCGTCGATCGGAGGAAACAAGAAGATGCGCAAGCTAAGTGCCCTCGTGCTTGCGACGATGCTCACTGCGTTGCTCGCCGTTCCGGCCCTCGGCTCGGGCAAAGCGAAGAACGTGACCGTCGGCGCACGCTCCAATGAGTTTTCGTTCAGCCCCAAGAAGCTCAAGATCAAGCGTGGGACGAAGGTAGTCTGGACTTGGGGACCCAGCGGGCTGATGCACAACGTGACTGTCACCAAGGGCCCGGTCAAGTTCCATTCCAAAAACCTCCGCCACGGGAAGTTCAGCCATCTGTTCAGCAAGCCGGGGACGTACACGCTGATCTGCACGTTCCACGTCAGTCTCGGAATGAGGATGACGATCACGGTCACCTGAGCGGCGCCGCTGGCCGGCGAAGCTCACCGGCCAGGTCCGGACGACGTCCCCGGTCACGGCACGGACGCCACCACGAAGGCAGTGGCGAGACCCGGACTCGAACCGTCCGGACGACGTCCCCGGTCACGGCACGGACGCCACCACGAAGGCAGTGGCGAGACCCGGACTCGAACCGGGGACACCACGATTTTCAGTCGTGTGCTCTACCAGCTGAGCTATCTCGCCCTGGCCGGGCGATGCTAGCGGCTCGAACCGAACGGGTTGGGCCTCGCCCGGCCCGCCCGTGGCTGGTTAGCGCGGCGGTCGGGGCGGGATCGACGGGGGCTGATCGATCCCGCCCCGGAGTTGGGGATTAGCGCCGCTGAGCGTGCCGCCTGGAGTGGCGGCGCGACTTCCGGGAGCTGTGGTGGGAGCGGCTGGTCGTGCTACTGGCCGCCGCGGTCGTCGTGGTGGTGCCCGAGTCGGTCGTGGTGCTCGAGCCCGTCGTCGTGGTTCCGAGTGGATCCGTGTACTGACCAGGGTTGGTGCACGCCCAGGCCACGCCACCGCCACCCGCAAGCGAGAAGACCGTGGCCGCGATTGCGATTGTCTTGCTCTGAAGCCTCATTCCCGAGGAACCTCCTTGTGTTGGTTTCCCCTGTAGATGGGTGCGGACGGGCGAAAGTCACGCCGGATGGCAAAAGACATGCACGCGACCCGCGACAATCAAGATCCATGCCCCCGCACCACCAGCTGTACGTGCTGCGACACGCCAAATCCAGCTGGGACGACCCCGGCCTCGACGATCACGACCGGCCGCTGGCTCCGCGGGGCCGGCGCGCCGTGACGGCACTGGCGGCGCACATCGCCGCCCACGAGATCCGTCCGGCACAGGTTCTGTGCTCGTCGGCTCGTCGTACCGTCGAGACCTGCAACGGAGTCGTGCCGGGCGGCGAGGTGCTGGTCGAGCCCAACCTATACGCCGCGACGGCCGACGACATTCTCGGGCGTCTGCGCCGGGTGCCGTCGCGAACACAGTCTGTGATGATTATCGGTCACAACCCGGCGGTTCACACACTGGTGCTCAGCTTGACCGGAGCGATTGACTCCGCGGCCCCTGGTTCCATGCTGGCCGAGGTCCAGCGCAAGTTCCCGACCGGGGCGCTGGCAACCATGTCATTCGCGTGCTCGTGGCGTGAGCTGGGCCCCGGCCGCGCCGAGCTCCAAGCGCTTGTGCGACCCAGAGACCTGACTCGGAGCTGAGCGCCCTAGAACTCAGTTGGCCAGCAGCCGTTGCAGCAGCTCCAGCGAGCCGGCTTTCGACAGCGGCTCGTTCAGGTTTCCGCACTTCGGCGATTGCACGCAGGACGGGCAGCCCGACCGGCACGGGCATTCCCCGATCAGACGTTGCGCGTCCCCGGCTAGGCGCTCGAACTGGTCGTAGCCACGCCGGGTGATCCCCACGCCGCCGGGATGGCCGTCGTAGATGAAGATCGTCGGACCTCCGGTCTGCGGGTGGGAGTTCGTCGATAGGCCCCCGATGTCCCAGCGATCGCACATCGCGATCAGCGGGAGCACCGCGATCTGCCCGTGCTCGAGCGCGTGCAGCGCGCCCAACAGATGTTCTGCCGGGAACGGTTCGGCACCGATCAACTCGTCGAGCTCGTACCAGAGCGCCCGGGTGGGGAACTCGACGGTGGGCAGCTCAAGCGTCTGGAAGTCGATCACGGCATGGTCCTTCAGCCCCTTGCGCTGATAGCCGAGCACCGTCTCGGAGTACACGACGGCGCCGAACGAGAGCCTTACCCCGAGCACGTCTCGCCGCTCGTGGAGGCGCTCGATATAAGTCATGCTCTCCCGCTTGGCTTGGGTGAAGTAGTCGCCGGAGAACGGCTCGAGCATTGCCCGCCGCGCGGCAAGATCGAGCTCGGTGACCTGGTAGGAGCGCCCGAGATGCAGGTAGATCGCGCCCTCGTGCACCGTCGAGTAGGCACGGCCCGCCTCTATCGATCCGATCACCTCGCCGGAGCTGACATCGACCAGGACGAAGCTATCGGGCGAGGCCGAGCGCAGCGCGACCCGCGCGGCGGGGTAGTCGTCAGCCCGGCTGGGCACAAACCCCGTGGCCCGCTCCCGCAGCATCCCCGCGTCGGCCAGCGACTCGGCGTGATCGCGCCAGTGCTCGCCCAGGATCGGCGCGTCCGTCTCGGTGAGCGGCGCCTCGTGCGCGGCGCACAGGAGATGCTCGCGGTAGATCTCGGGGCTGTGCGGATCGAGAATCGCGGCTTCCACCGCACGGTCGAGGAACTCGTCCGGGTGCCGGCAGAAGAACTGATCGAGCGCGTCCTCCCCAGCGACGTACACCGCCAGCCCGCGGCCGCGACGCCCGGCGCGACCCCACATCTGCCGCAGGCTTGCGACCGTCCCCGGGAACGTCACGCAGATCGCCGCGTCGAGCTCGCCGATGTCGATGCCCAGCTCGAGCGCGTCGGTCGCGACCACGCCGAGCAGTTTCCCGTCGGTCAGGCGGCGCTGGATGTCCTGGCGCTGGTCCGGCGTGTAACCCGCCCGGTAGGGAGCGATCCTGTCCGCCAGCTGAGGCTCGAGCCGATCGACCGCGTGGCGCAGGATCAACTCCACGCCCTTGCGCGACTTCATGAAGCAGATCGTCCGTGCGCCGGCGCTGACCAGCTCCGAGAATATCTCGGCCGCCTCGTACAACACCGACGCTCGCACCCCGAGCTGCTCGTCGAGCAGAGGTGGATTCCACATCGCGACCGCGCGTGCGGCATGCGGGCCCGCGTCCTCGTCGATCAGGTTGAACTCGCGCAGCCCGGTGAGTTGCTCCGCCAAGTCCACCGGATTGGCGATCGTCGCGCTGGCCATCAGGAAATGCGGTGCAGTGCCGTGGATCGCGGCTGCCCGTCGCAGGCGCCGCAGGACGTTGCCAACGTGCGAACCGAACACGCCCCGGTAGACGTGGGCCTCGTCGACCACCACGAACGCGAGGTTGGACAGCAGATCCGCCCACGAGCTGTGATGGGGGAGGATCCCGACGTGGAGCATGTCCGGGTTGGTGAGCACCAGATTGCTGCGCTTGCGGATCGCGGCGCGCTCCGCCCGCGGCGTGTCGCCGTCGTAGATCGCCGGCCGGATCGCCTGATGGCAGCCGAACCCGTGAAGCGTCCGCGCCTGGTCCTGGGCGAGTGCCTTGGTCGGGTACAGGAACAGCGCCCGCGCGGTGCGGTCGGAGGTCAGCGTGTGCAACGTCGGCAGCTGAAAGCAGAGCGACTTGCCCGACGCCGTGCCGGTGGTGACGATCGTCGGTCCCTCGAACGCCGCCCTGAGCGCTTCGGCCTGGTGGGCATACAGAGCCGAGATCCCCACCCGCTCGAGGGCTGCTCTGGCCGCCGGACTGAGCTCGTCCGGCACCGAAACCAGGCGCGCGGAGCGCGCCCCATAAACAGTCTCGTGAACCAGCCGCTCGTCGCTGCGTCCCAGCTCCAGCAGGGGTCCCCAGGGCTCGGTGGCTCGAACAATTGCCATCTGGCGCCAGTATGGCGTTAGGCTCGCGGCGGAGGCGCTCGACCAACAAACCGTGGGGTTCGTTTATGTCCGAGCAGAACAAGGCCGTCGTCCGTGGCTTCATCGACGAGGTCTGGAACCAGGGCAACCTCGATGCGATCGGCAACTACATCGCCGACAGTCACATAGACCACGATCCGGCTCGCGCCGGCGCTCCCAGTGGGCCGGCCGGGATGCGGACGTTCGTCGAGATGTACCGCGCCGCGTTCCCCGACACTCGTATCGAGCTCGGGGAGATGATCGCCGAGGGCGATCTCGTGGCCGGCAGCTGGACCGCATCCGGGACGCATCAGGGCGAGCTCATGGGTATCCCGCCCACCGGTAAGTCGATCCGGCTGACGGGAATCGGCATCGACCGCGTCCGCGACGGCAAGATCGTCGAAAGCTGGGCCAACTGGGACGCACTCGGGATGCTCGGTCAGCTCGGCGTCACGCCCGCGCCGGCCGGCGCCGCGGCGTAGTTCCACGGTCGCGTAAGTCGATCTGAATTGGCGTGGGCGACCGGCTGCTACGGTCGCCCGCGCCGTGAAATGCCTGTACGTCGATCTCGACGGGACCCTGCTCGGGCCGGGCGCTTCGCTACTGCGCGGCGCCGACGGGCGGTTTTCCGGTCTGGGTGTCCGTGCGCTCGAGGCTTGCTGGCGCGCCGGCGTCGAGGTCGTCCTGTATTCGGGCCGCCGGCAAGCCAGCGTGTTCGAGGGCGCGCGGTTGATTGGCTCCTCGTCCTACATCTTCGAGCTCGGCTGCGGGCTGGTCATCGACGGCGAGCTCGAGTGGCTGACCGACGGCGTCGTCCCGTCCGTGTCTCAGGGCTCGATCTACGACCAGCTCGAGGCCTCGGGCGCGCCGGCGCTGCTGCTGGAGCGCTACGCCGGTCGGCTCGAGTACCACACGCCGTGGTCGATCGGCCGTGAGGTGTCCCACTTGTTCCGCGGGTCAGTAGACCTTGACGAGGTGGCGTCGGTCCTGACGGATGCCGGGCTCGGCTGGCTCCGGCTGGTCGACAACGGGGTGGTCCGAGAACACACCATGCCCGACCTCCCCCGGGTCCACGCCTACCACCTGGTGCCGGCCGCGGCGTCGAAGGCCCGAGCGGTCGCCCGTCACATGCAGGCCCACGGCTATCAGCCGTCGGACTGCATGGCGGCGGGCGACTCGCGTGAGGATCTCGACACCGCGGCAGTGGTCGGGGCCTTCTGGCTGGTGGCCAACGCGCTCGAGCGCGACCCCTCCCTGACGGGCGAGCTGCCGAGCCGCGAGCGCGTGCGTGTCGCGTCCGAGGGTTACGGCGCCGGCGTATATGAGGCGGTGGTTACAACGCTGGCCGAGGCCAGATGACCCCACCGGTTTTCCGAGTTGGCAGCCCGGCCCCTGCCGTCAGCTGATGCGGCTACTCCCCAGGGGTGTCGCGCTCAGCTTCGTGCGCGTCGCTCACGGCCCAGCCCAGTCGTTCGACCAGCTGCGCCGCGAAGTGGTCACTCTCGAAATCGGCGACATTGATGCGTTCGCGCAACATCACCGTCCCCTCTCCGGTGTCGGTGGTCTGGTCCGCCGTCACGATGATCTGCGGCATCGGCTCTCCTTCCGATTGTTTCCGCACTCAGGGTTGCATCCCCAGCTTCAGCGTTCGTAAACATCTCGTGGCGGTTTTGTACTCACTTCGTGCGCGTCCGCAGTGCGGCGGCGGGTGAACCAGCCACGAACACGCTCGCGCAACCGACGCCAGAATCCGGGCCTGACGGCCGGACGCCAACGCGCCGGCGGCGGGATCGTGGTGCGAACAACCGCGACCCACTCGTCCAGCGGAAGCTCACCCTCAATCAGCTTGGCCAGTGCGCTCGTCACCGGCGCTTGGATACTCGCCGCCCGCATGGCGTCCGCCAGCAGGGGCACGGAGTCCAGCGCCTCTACCGCCTGACCCAACCGACCCGGGATCTCCGGCGCCGGAACTCCCTGCGACAGCAGCTCGCCGGCTCGCCGGTTCCGGCTCTCGGGCGCCAGCGCGGTGGCCACCAGGTCGCCAGTGCCCGCCAGCCCGATCAGCGACTCGGGTCTGGCTCCCTGTGCCTCGGCCCAGCGCCAGACCTCGGCGAAGATGTGCCCCGCAGCAGCGCCGGCCGCGTTCAGGCCCTGCGCTTCGGTCGCGCCCGACGCCAGCGCGGCGGCGTTCTTCGCCGCGCCCGCCAGCTCCACGCCGATCGGATCGTTCGACTCCTCGCACACCACGCCTGCGCGGATGAACACGCCGGCCAGCGCGGTCGCCAGCGATTCCTCGGCGGACGCCGCCACCAGGCCGGCGCCTTCGGAGACCATCTCCCGAGCGTGCGCCGGACCGCCGACGCAGCCCGTGCGGCTGGCACCAAAGCGCCGTGTGAGCAAGACCGTCGGCGGCGTCCCGTCGGGCGGGACGAGGCCCTTGGCCAGCGACACGACGGCGGCGCGGGGCGGCAGGCCGCTGGCCTCGAGGCTGCCGACCACGCCGTCGAGGTTCGTGGACGGGACTCCGAGGAACACATAGTCCGCGCGCGCGACGCCGTCCTGGACCGCCTCGATACGCAACTCCCGCGGCAACTCCACGCCGGCGAGATAGACGCGATTCTCACGGTCATGGCTGAGCTGCTCGGCCTGGTCGCGCGTGCGCGTCTGGAGCGTCGTCCGTAACCCCCCGCGCGCGAGCAGCACCGCAGTCGCGGTCCCAAACGACCCGGCCCCGATGACGACAGCGCGCTTGGTGCCGGGAGCGGGCAGGTGAATCGAGCGGCGCGGGACGGGAGGCACTAGGTCGGCGAGCCTACCCGGGGTGGGGGAGGGTGGGGGTTGGGGCTTAGGTGGGCGGGCATTGGTGGCGGGCTTTGGCGGGCGCTGGAGCTCGGTCGGGCCTGGCGCTCGGCTCGCTCGATCGCTCCGTGGCCTCGGTGGGCTCGGTGGGCGCCGACGCTCGGTGGGCTCGGGCGGGGCCCGCGCTCCGCCAGCCCGGGACGCCTGCCAGCAAAACGGTCCCCGGCAGCCTGTCCGATAAGTGTGAATAGTTCACACTTATCGGACACCCTCGCCGACGACCGGACGGGGCGCGGTCGCGGTCGCTACGCCGGGGTTCTAGGCGGCGGTCGCCGGCGAGGGGGAGACGGCGCCCTCGGGTGCGACGGCATCCGCCAGGCCGGCGGAAACCTCCGCGACCTCCCCGAACGCGTCCGCGACCTCGGCGGCGTTGGGCTGCGTGATCGCCCGGTTCAGCTCGGCCACGGCACGGTCGAAGCGCGCCCACTGTTCCTCCGGCCCGCGACGTCCGGTGCCAGGCCTGAGCTCGTAGGGCGGTTCGGCGTTCTCCGCACCGGGCACAGGCCGCCATAGAAGGCCCGCCGCGTGCGCGTGCTCCCACGCAACCTGCTCAGTCGCCGCCGCGTCGGAGAGCGCGCGGAGTCGCCGGGCGAAGCCCGCATCCGGTGGCGCCAGCACATGGGCGCGCATCGCCTCCGCCCAGACGTTGCTCGCCTGGCGCACCCGACGCATGACGTGCGCGCGCTGGCGGTCGAGATCTTCGCTGAAGCTCATCGAGCTTCGTCGAGCGCGGGATCCGCCTCGAGTCGGGAACTCGCGTTGGCCGTCGCGGCGGGGTCCGGCTCCGCCAGACCGACCGGCGTTCCGCCCCAGAAGTCAGCCGCGCTCGGTCCGGGCTCACCCGGCTGTTCGGGAGGGCTGGCGCTATAGCTCCGCTCCAGAACTCGCTCAAAGTCCGAGCGCTTGATTCGAACCCGACGGCCGACCCGGAGGGCCGGCAGCGACCCCTGGTCAATCCAGTTGCGAACCGTCTGTTGGTTCAGCTTCAGCAGCTCCGCTACCTCAGCGACTGTGAGGAAAGACTCCCCTAGATCGTTCCTATCCACACTCATCTTCCCTAATTGAGACAAACTGGAACCAATTCAATGATTATAATAGTAGCGCTCCAGCAGGACATACTGCTCCCGGTCGGCAACGAGAAGGTCTGGAACCCCCCGTGGAAACGGAAGGTCCGAGAACCGAAAAAGGCACGGAAGGGCGCGAGGACAACGTCGTCCCGTTTCCGCGCGACTGGCTCGGACCGAGGCAAGAGCTGGTGCCGCTCGGGAGCGACGAACCGGCGGCCGGCGACGCGCCGCCCAATTCCCCGCCGCCGGACCGAACCGCTGAGCGATCGCCGCCGAGCGCTTCTGACTTCTGGGGCGAAGGGTCCGCGGCGATCCAAGACGCGCTTCAGGGTCCGGCGCCGTCGGAACCTGAGTCGGCCGCTACATCCGCTCTATCGGCGCACAGCCCACCCGCCCAGCCGCCGCGCTGGCCACGCCGGGTCTCGTTTCGTACCCGGCCTCAGGAGCCTCAGGAGGATGATCCGCCTGCGCGCGCGAGGAGAGCGCGCTGGGTGGTACCGGCAGCGGCTCTCTGCCTCGCGGCTCTGATCGCTATCCCGGTGATCGAGATGTCGGGCGGTCGACCCGGCCAAGGTAAAGAGCGAAGTGCCTTGGCGTCCATTCCGCTCAGCGCACAGCTCAAGCTCGGCGGCTTGAAACGCGGGCTGGCAGGAGTCGCGACCGATCTGAACAGGGTGGCCCGGAGCCGACTGCGCGCACCCGCAGCCCCAACCCGATCGCATGTGAAGCGGTCCGCCCCGCATCGAGCCGCGTCGACATCCCACCTGACCGCGAGAGGCAGCACGACGAGCACGGGAGTCCTCGCGGCGACAGCCTCAGCGCCGACCGTGGCGGCAGTCTCAGCTCATTCCGAGCCGAGCACTGCCAGCTCCAGCCCAGCCACTCACAGCGCCGGGGACAGTGGAAACGGCGGACAGCCGGCCGGACCCGTCGGCCCAGGCGCGCCATTCGGTCCAGGGAAGTTGGGATGAGCGGGCAGGTGCTCGTATCACCGGCTGCCAGGCGGACAGACGACGGCTACGTAGAAAGGCTCCGGTACCGGCTGGCCCGCCGGGTTGAACGTGGTGATCCACACCTCGGTCGGGTTGTTCGGCTCGGGCACGACGGACGCGTCGACGAAGCCACCGGTTCCCGGGACGCGCAGATTGCTCGGGGACTGGACAGTTGCGAGGGCGATGCATCGCGTCGAGAATCGCGTACCCCAGTTCAGTTGGCCGCTTCCGAGACTTCCCAAGCCGCCGCTGACTCGGCTGCTCGCTGCGAGCACCTTGCCGCTGCGACTCACGCTGGCCCAATGGCGAACAGATCCGCCGATGAAAGCTGGATTCAGCTTCACGGGATCGATGCTGTGGTTCAGAAGCTGCCGGCCACCAACGCTTCCAGCGGGCAGCTCCATCGCCGCATACGACGTCCCCGCAAGCGAGATCATCAATGCGACGTAGCCGATGACGTGGCGTCGGACGTGCCGGAGAAGACACCGGCTCATTTGAAAATCCCCATCTCGCTCACCTACAACGACAACACCCTAAACCGCCTCGGGATTCGCCGCGCGCCGGCGCTCGGCCCATATGAATAGCCCGCGCATAGCCATCAGAGCGGCCGCCGGAGCGTTTTGTGCCATCGCATGCGTAACGGGACAGGCATTCGCTGGCGGCTTCGCTGTCTGGAGCTGTGGAACCTATACGCCGGGAAGCACGGGCGTCATGACGGCCCGCATCGGAGCCGGCTTTACGACGAGGGGCACGACGTGTCCAGTCGATGGGCTCGATCTGTCAAGCCGCGGAACGTCGATCGCGGGCGATCGGGCCAGCTGGCAGGCAACCGCGCCTGCTGGTTTGACGATCAGGGCCGCATCAGTACCGATCGCCGGTCTGAGCGTAACTGGCATCAATGACCGGACCGGGCACGGTGGTGGGTTCTACTGGCACGGTGGTGGGGCCGAAGTCACGGACGGCGACAACCACTTCGCCAGCCCGGTCATCGACTCTCAGTACTTCGGCTGGCAGGTGGTCTGCGGCTATGCAAAGTGCGATTCGAGCGACTTCGCCCAGCTAACCGTCAAGACGGTCGAGCTCCTCGTTTCCGAAACACGCGCGCCATCAATCTCGGCGCCCACGGGGCTCTTCAACGAGACCGGATATGTGAGGGGTCGATGGCCACTGCAGTTCTCGGCCTCGGATCCCTCTGGAGTCTGCGACCTTCTCGCAGTCGTGGCCGGTCAGCCGATCCAGGGCCCGTCGGCTGCTCCGAACGACACCGCCTGGCAACAGTGCCCGAACGAGTCGTTCAATCAATCGATCAACACGGCGGACTACGTCCAGAACGGCACCGGGGCGTTTGCACTCACCCTCAGAGCGGTGAACGCCGCGGGTGTGTGGACTTCGTACCCCAGCTTCACCAGAACCGTCGCCGTCGACAACCTCCCGCCGACCATCGCCCTGTCCGGGCCGACCGATGCCCCGTCGACGGCCGGGACTCAATACATCAACGCGACCGCTGCGGCCGGGCCGTCCGGTGTCGCCGGCATTTCGTGCTCGCTCGATGGTGGACCCGCCGTTTGGCATGCCGCGGCGGTGGCTCGGGTGCCTGTCAGCGGCGTGGGAATGCACCATCTCACCTGCGCCTCCCTGAACAACGCGCAGGACGCTAGCGGGAACCCGGCGACCTCGACCCTGGCGCAGTGGACGCTCAGCATCCGCGAGCCAAGCGTGAGCTCGGTCTCATTCGCGCGGATCGCGAACATGTTGCGATGTGCGAAGAAGCGCGAGCGGGTGACGATCCCCGCGCAGTGGATCATCGAGCGCGTGCATGGTCAACGTGTACGGGTTCGGATTCCCGCCCAGCGGCGGACGATCACGGTCGAGCGCTGTCATCCCCGGATCGTCAAGCGTCGAGTACTCGTCGGTGGCCGGTGGGTGACCCAGCGGGTCGTGGTGCTGCCGCGGCGCGTACGCGCCCCGTCCAAGCGCGTCCGATTCGGTGCCCGCACCACCGTGAGCGGCTGGCTGGGGACGGCTCGAGGCAACGCTCTGGCGGACCAGCCCGTCCGCATTGATGGCCGCAGCCGACAACGGCAAGCAGAACTATTCACTGGTCGCGACGGCGACCACGCGCCAGGACGGGACCTGGAGTGCGCGCCTGCCCCCTGGCCCGTCAAGACTGATCCGCGCCGTCTATGAGGGCGGCGCGACGGTGGAGCCGGCTTTGTCCAACACCGCGCATCTGATCGTGCCGGCCTCGGTCGCTCTGAGCATCAGTCCACGTCGCACACACTGGGGTGGGACGATCGCTATCACCGGGCGCCTGAGCGGAGGCTTCATCCCGCCCGCCGGCGAGCTCGTGGTGCTGCGGATCGGATGGTCCGGAGGATCGACCGAGATCGGACATCTGTACACCCGCCTCGATGGCGGGTTCGCCACCACCTACACGTTTTTGCGGGGCAATGGCACCGAGATCTACCGCCTGTGGGCCGCCACCGCGCACGAAAGCGATTATCCGTTCGCGTCCGCAGGCAGCCGCGGCATGTCGGTTGCCGTCGGGCCCTGAGAGCCATCAGACCCGCACCCCTCGCCGCCAGATCGATCACCGGCTAAGCTGTTGATCGTGATCGGCGACATCCTTCAGCCAACACATCTGCTGTTCGTTCTTGTGATCGCGCTGCTGGTGCTCGGGCCAAAGCGACTTCCAGAGGTTGGACGCTCGCTTGGACGGGGCCTGCGCGACTTCAGGGGCGCGCTCAGCGGAGACGAGCACGACCTGCATGACGTGCTGGCTCCGGACACATCCGTCCAGCCCGGCGAGGTCATGAACCCCGCGAGTCCGTCGGCCGGCGCCGCCCCCGCAGCGGCCGCCCCGGCCCCGGCAGCTCTGGCCCAGCCAGCCGCCGCCCCGGTGGAGGCAGCCCCGCCGCCGGCAGCTGCGGCCCAAGCCGGCGCCGCCCCGGTAGAGGCCGCCCCGGCGGAGGCCGCCCCGGCCCCAGCCGCCCCGGCACCCCCCGCCGCCCCGGCCGCGTCCGGCCCTGTGGCCCCACCGAGCCCGATCGCCTCGGCCGAGCCCGAGAGCTCGGAGCTGGCTCGCGAGCCGGCAGAGCACGCCAGCTGAGTCCACTTCGTTTCCTGGCCTAGCGCCATCAAGACATCCTCACCAACCAGCAGATGCTGGCGATCGCGGCCGCGGCTCGGCCGGTCTGAGGACGCCACGGCGACGCCGGGGCGCCGGCGTTCAGACTTTTCACAGGTGACGGGGGCGAGTCTGGGCAACGTCAGGCTCTGGGAAGAGCAAGGCATTCCCCCGACTCACCGTGCTCGACCCCGCCCACCCCGAGAACCTGAAGCGCGTCCATCACCGCCGCCCGCTGTGGTTCGGGGCCGTGACGTCAATCCGGACCGGATAGCCGGTCATGCCGTCAGTGTCGGAACTGACGGCGCTATACGAAAACCTGCTGCTGGCGCCCAGCCGCGGCCCTGCCGTGTGCGAGATCTGCTTCAACCTCACAAACGGATACCGGCGCTGCTACGCGTGCGCGCACGGCGAGCAGTGGCTCGACGCATTCGCGCCGATCTCCTACAGCGTCGGCTGTGAGCAGCTGAACCATGCACTGCGTGACTACAAGCGGCTCGACGGCGAGGTGGCGCGGCGGCTACGGATGGAGCTGGCTGCCGTCCTGTGGCGCTTTCTCGAGCAGCATGAGGGGTGCATCGCGCGCGCGGCCGGCGCCGAGCGCTTTGAGCTGGTGACGACGGTCCCGTCGAGTGACCGGCGCAACGACGAGCATCATCCGCTGCGAGGGATCGTCGGGACGCTGTGCGGGCCCACGCGCGACCGCCACGAGCAACTGCTCAAACGTTCCACCGTCCCGGCCGCCGCCCACGAATTTCACGCCCAGAAGTACGAGAGCAGCCGCCGTCTGGCCGGCGCGTCTGTGCTGCTGATCGACGACACATGGACGACCGGCGCCAACGGTCAGGGCGCCGCCGCCGCACTCAAGCGGGCAGGCGCGGCGCGGGTCGCCGCCGTTGTGTTCGGGCGGTACCTGAACCGCGAATGGCACCAAAACGACCGGCGCCTTCGGGGTCTTGTGCGCCCGTTCGACTGGCGCCACTGCGTGCTATGCCCGTCGCGCCGGCCGAGCCGGGAATACGACAACCCAGTAGCCTGCGCGCGGGATGACACCCCGCCCGGCATCCAGGCCAGCCGATGTCGATCCTAAACCTCGCCGGCCATACGCCCCGCGGATGGCTCCGGAGCAGCGGCGTGAGCAGTTGCTCGACGCCACGCTCAGCGTGATCCTCGAGCACGGCTACAGCGGCGTTTCAATCGAGGCGGTGGCCAAGGCCGCCGGCGTGACGCGGCCGGTCGTGTACGACCACTTCCCGAATCTCGGACGACTGCTGCACACGCTCGTGGAGCGAGAGGAGCGCTGCGCTTTGGAGCAACTTGCGCAGGTCGTGCCGGACGATCCGGGCGCGCTCGAGCCCGATGTCCTGCTCACCACCGGCGTGCGACGGTTCCTGGCCGCCGTCGCGGACCGCCCCGCCACCTGGCGCATCATCCTGCTGCCGCTGGAAGGCACGCCCGCGATCGTGCGCGAGCACGTGGAAACCAACCGCGCGCGCACGCTGGAAAGGATCGAACGCGTGGTGCGGTGGGCCCTCGAGCGGCCTGAACTGCCCGCCGATCTGGACGTGGAGCTCGCCGCCAGAGCGATCCGGGACCTCGGGGAAGAGGCCGGACGGATGGTCCTGACCGATCCTCGTGGCTACCCGCCGGAGCGCTACGAGCAGTTCGTGGCGAGGGTCATGACGCTGCTGTGGCGCCGTGATGGAGCCGATCACTGAGCGCTCCGCGGTGGCCCTAGCGGGGGCGATCCGTGAGCGCGAGCTGTCCGCGGCCGAGGTGGTCGAAGCGCATATCGGGGACCACGTCTCGATTGCGGTCGCACGAGCTGGAGCGTGTGTTCGGCGGGTGGGTGCCACCGCCGGATCGCTCGACCTCGACGTCCCCGAGCGACCTCGCAGCGGGGCGTAAGATCGGCTGACCGATGCGGGACTGGACCGAGATCGTGGTGCAACACCGCCGGTCGGTGCTCCTGCTTTGGGTGGTGCTGGCCGTGCTCGGGATCGCGGCCGCCTCCAATCTGGGGTCGCTGCTGTCGAATCGCTTCAGCGTGCCCGGCGCCGATTCCGAGCGCGGGCTGGCCCTGCTGCGCTCGAAGTTCCATGAGCGCAGCGACGGGGCGTTCACCCTGGTTGCCGAGTCCACGGGCGCAAGACTCAACCCGGTGGCGGTGCGGGCGGCGGCCAGCCGCGGCGCCGCGGCGCTCATCAACGGCAAGGCCGGGCCGGTGCTCACAGCCAGCCCCACCGTCGACTACGTGCAGATCGACACCTCGCTGGAGAACGCCAAGGCCTCTGATCGCACGCCCGCGGTGCGCCACGCAGTTGGTGCCCTGCCTGGCGCCCGGCTGTATCTGACGGGCTTCCCCGCGATCAACCACGACACGCAGCCGCTGTACAGCCAGGATCTGGCCAAGGGGGAGTCGATCGCGATCCCGATTGCATTGATCGTGCTGCTGTTCATGTTCGGCACGCTGGGCGCCGTCGTGGTGCCGATCGCGTTCGCGGCGATCACGATTCCGACCACGCTGGGAGGCGTATGGATCGTCGCGCATATGCTCGAGATGGCGACCTACGTGACCAACATCGTGTCCCTGATCGGGATCGCCATCGCGGTCGACTACTCGATGCTGGTTGTGTTCCGCTTCCGGGAGGAGCTGTCCCACGACAAGGATCCACACGAGGCGCTGCTGACCACGATGGCCACCGCCGGGCGCGCGACGCTGTTCTCCGGCATGACCGTCGCGGTCGGATTGGCGCTGCTGGCATTCATGCCTCTGCCGTTCATCCGCTCAATGGGCATCGGGGGCCTGCTGGTACCTGTGGTCAGCGTCGCCGCCTCGGCCACGCTTCTGCCGGCCCTGCTGTCGCTGCTCGGCCCGCGGGTGAACCGGCTGCGGGTCGTACCGCGGAGTGTGCTCGCGCGCCGGGCGGCGAGCGACACGCGGTTTCTGGACCCGCCTGGCGCGCACGATCATGCGCCGGCCGGTGGCGATTCTGGTCGCTGGCCGCGACCGTGATGGTGGCTATCGCGGTCCCGGCACTGCAGTTGAAGCTGACCGGCGGTGACAACCGCGGCGTACCGGGCGGGACCAACGCCACCGAGGGACTTTTCGTGCTCGAGCGAACTCTAGGTCCGGGAGCCCTGGCGCCACACCAAATCGTGGTCGACACCGGCCGACCGGGCGGGGCGCTGGCCCCGAGCGTGCAGGCCGCGGAGCTGCGCCTGGCCCGGCTGCTGCGCGCGGATCCGGAGATCGATGCCTCGACCGTCATCGCCCCGGCGGCGATTTCGGGATCGCGCGCCCACGCCGCGAGCCTGCTCGATCCCGACAACCAGATCGCCCAGATCCGGGCGGCCGGCTACAGCGACTCGGGGACCAAGACCGCGATGGACCTGGTGCACCGGATCCGCAACCGGTACGTCCCGGCGGCCGACTTCCCGGGCAGCACCCGGGTGTTCGTCACCGGGGCCCCGGCGTTCGGCGTCGATTTCCTGGCCAAGGCCTACGGCGCGTTCCCCTGGCTGGTGGTGGCGGTGCTGGTGATCAGCTATTTCCTGCTGCTGCGGGCGTTCCGCTCTGTGGTCCTGCCGGTCAAGGCGGTGTTCATGAACCTGCTGTCGGTCGGTGCCACCTACGGGGTGTTGGTGCTGTTCTTCCAGCACGGCTGGGGACACACGCTGTTGGGGCTGAAGTCATCCCCACAGATCGAGGGCTGGATCCCGATCTTCCTATTTGCGGTGCTGTTCGGCCTGTCGATGGACTACGAGGTGTTCCTGCTGTCGCGTATGCGCGAGGAATGGGACAACTCCCACGACAACGAGCATGCGGTCGCCTACGGCCTGGAGCACACCGGCCGCATCATCACGGCCGCGGCCATCGTGATGATCGCGGCGTTTGCCGGCTTCACCGCCGGCCGCTTCGTCGGGCTACAGGAATTCGGCATCGGGCTGTCGGCCGCGATCCTGCTCGACGCGACGATCGTGCGAGCCCTGCTGGTGCCGGCCACGATGAAGCTGCTTGGGCACTGGAACTGGTACCTGCCCGAGGGCGTCCGCAAGGCATTTCGGCTGGCGCCGGCACCCAGCCGGTAGCGCCTTAAACAGGCAGCGGGGACCCGCACGGGGTCCCCGCTGCTGATCCCAAGAACACACCCACGGCCGGGTTGGGTGTGGCCTCTAGGAGACCTTCTCGACCTCCTAAACTCGCACGCCGTCCGAAAGTTGCGCCGAGCGGGCGAGAAACTCTCTTGGCATACTTGCGACTCCCCCTTTTGGGGGCGTAGCTCAGTTGGTTAGAGCGCCGGCCTGTCACGCCGGAGGTCGCGGGTTCGAGTCCCGTCGCTCCCGCTTCGAAGTGCCTGGAAATCCCCCGCGCAGGCAACATCAGATAGGCGGCCCCAGCAAGGGCGCCATAGGATTGCGACCGTGCCGTTCACGCTCAGGAACCTCAAGGAGGACCTGGAGGACGTCGGGTCCAGGTTCGACGGCGCGCCGGACCTGGAGTTCCGCATGGCGACCGAGGCACTCGAGCTCGAGGAATCCGGCCTGAGCTACCAGCGCGTCCCGCCCGGCTACCGCTTTCCGTACGGCCACACGCACAAGACGCAAGAGGAGGTGTATGTGGTCCTGCGCGGGAGCGGGCGGATGAAGCTCGACAACGAGATCGTCGAGCTCAAGGAATGGGACGCAGTACGCATCCCGCCCGGTACGTGGCGAGGCTACGAGGCCGGGGCGGAAGGCCTCGAGATCCTCGTCATCGGCGCGCCCAATCTCGGCGAGGCTCCGCGCGAAGACGTCGACGGCCAGCGCGACTGGTGGACTGACTAGCCCACCAGTCGCCGTTCCGCCAACCCCACACTCAGGCCTGCTCTCCCCGATGGGTCAGCGCCTGCAGCGCCCAGCCATTGCCATCGGGATCCTGGAAGAAGACGAAGCTTCCCCACGGAAATACCTGGACGTCGCTGACCTCCACGCCACGCTCGGCGAGTTCCTTGCGGCTCGCCTCCGCGTCCTCGACCACCATCTGTAGCCCGTCGATCGATCCGGGCGGCATCTGGTGAGCGCCCGAGGTGAGCGCGATCGAGCAGGCGGAGCCCGGAGGAGTGAGCTGCACGAACCGGAGCTCATCGGTGACCTGGTGGTCGTGATCGGCGTTGAAGCCCACCTTGTCGACGTAAAACGCCTTGGCTTGATCGATGTTGGATACCGGGACCTGTACCAGCTCGATCCGCATGTCGCTTGCCATCTGGGTCTCCTTCGGTCGGACCATCGGCTATTCGTGCTACCGTGGTGCTTTAGTGGCTAAATCTTTTAGCTACTAAAGTATAGCAGACAAATCATGGCGCTGAGATCGAAAGGGCAGCTGGTTGAGGAACTCATCCGTGAGTTCAGAGTGAGCGGCAACCAGGACGATGCCTTCGACAGCCTCGCCGCCGAATGGCTGGGTGTGACCGAGACCGATCTCCGCTGCCTCAACATCATCGAAAACGCTGCCGGGCTCAGCGCCGGCCAGCTGTCAAGCCAATCCGGACTCACGGCCGGAGCGATTACGGGCGTGATCGACCGGCTGGAGACGGCCGGCTTCGCGCGCCGCATTTCCGACCCGGCCGATCGCAGGCGCGTGAGGGTGGAAGTGACGCCGGAGTTCTACAGGCGAGGCCGAGCGCATCTGGGGCCCGCTGGCGGCCGACTGGCGCTCGGCACTCACCAAGCGCTTCACGGTAGAGGAGCTCGTGCGGATCGCGGACTTCCTCCGCGCCACCAACCAGATCGGTCGCCGGCACCTGGACCGGCTCCAACAGATGTCTTGATCGGCGGCGATCGCGCCGGCCCTTGCTTTCGAACCGGTGTGGCGATCACCACTCCAAGGGTGGCTATGCGCGGGCCTTACGGCAACGCAGACTGGTGAGCGACAAATCCACCCCAGCACTGGAGGCAAACCATGATCATCACCAAGACCCGCGCCGCAATCATCGCCCTCGCCACCTGGGCAGGCTTCGCCGCCGCCGGAATCGCACCCGCAACCTCGCAGGCCCAGTGGCACAACTATTGCGTTGCCGGGCACTGCATCACGCATGCCAACTACACACTGCAGGGTCAACACCAGTGCGGGCCCGCCGACGTGACCGGCACCAATCCGACGTCCGGTCTCGCCGATGCCACAAAACCGGTCACCGACGAGGACATCGCCGCCCAGGCCGAGCAGGACCAGATCACCCAGTTCGAGGGCGGCTGCCCAAACTAGCCTCGACTGTTCCCGAGTTCACAAGCGGCCCCCACGTGGGGGCCGCTTGTGTGCGAGCATCCCAGCGAGATGACCAGCACCGCACACAACTATTCCGAGCCAACCAGGCTCCGCAGCGATGCGTATCCGATGCGGCTGTACGAGAAGGCGAAGCGTCTCGGCGTGTGGAACCCATCGGACCTCGACTTCTCGCGGGACCGAGCGGACTGGGAGGCCATGGACGGCGACCGGCAGGCCGCGATCCTGCGCTTGACGGCACGGTTTCTCGGAGGCGAGGAGGCGGTGACACTGGACCTGCTGCCGCTGATCCTCGCCATTGCCCATCAGGGACGGCTCGAGGAGGAGTTGTTCCTCACCACGTTCCTGTTCGAGGAGGCCAAGCACACGGACTTCTTCAGCCGATGGATAAGAGAGGTGACGGGCGCAGCCACACTGCCGCCGGCGCCTGAGCCCTCGGTGCAGCTGTTCGACGTAGAGCTACCGAACGCGATGCATGCCTTGATCGAGGACCAGTCGCCGGTGGCGATCGCGCGAGCGTCGGTTACGTACAACATGATCATTGAGGGCGTCCTGGCCGAAACCGGCTACCACAGCTACCACCGCTCCTTGGCAGTGAACGGTCTGATGCCGGGGCTCTGTGCCGGACTCGTGAACATCAAGCGCGACGAGTCACGGCACATCGCCTACGGCGTCTATCTCCTGAGCCGGCTCGTCTCCGAGGACCCATCGGTCTGGGAGACGATCGAGGAGAGGATGGCGGAGCTCCGACCGCTGGCCGAGGCGATCATCCGTTCCGGGTATGAGGCATACCCAGGCGGCGTCAACCCGTTCGGTCTGCGCGTCGACGAGTTCAGCGAGTTCGCCCAGAGCCAGTTTCGCAAGCGCTTTGACCGCATCTCGAGGGCACGCGACCGCACCCTCGCCGAGATCGAGGCGTCGAGCGAGCCGGCCGACATCGAAGATCTCGTCGCCGAGGTCTGAGGTCTCGACGAACCTCAGCGTCAACCGCGGGCCCCTTCCATTTCGGCAAGCGCGCGCTCGTGACCCAGATACGGGAGCAGGACGAAGTAGACGAGCTCGGGGTGTAGTTGCTCGGAGCTCGGCGGCCCGCCCGGACGTCACCTGCTCGAAGATCAGCGCCGACGCGCCTCCGCACGACGATCCGCGAGATGCTGCCGGGGAGGTCGCGTCCCAAGGGGCGTCTCGCTGCGTCCCTTCGTCCACGAACGGAGCAGAGCGCCCCGAGTCCGCTGCCCGGTGGCGCTCGCGCGCCTCGGGGCCCGGCAGCGAGCGTTTCGAGCATCACCAGGCGGGCCCCCTCGGGCCGGTACGAGATCGCGGTCAACAGCGCGGCGAGCGAGCGGCGGATGTGGTCGCTCCAGTCGCCGGGCCGTCTCCCAGGCCGGACGCAGGAACGCGAGCAGCCGCTCGAGCAGCCAGTCGTGGGCTGCGAGGAAGCAGCCTTCCTTGTCCCCGAACAGCTCGTAGAACGTCTTGCGCGAGACCCCCGCCCGCGCGGCCACGTCGACGATGCTGGTGGCGCTGGTAGCCGTTGTCGTTGACCGCGGCGATCATCCCCTCGAGCAGCCGCTCCCGCTGCGAGCGCACGACCACCTCGCGCGGGAGACCGTGGCGCCCGCTCGGGAGCTGCTGTGGCTCGGGGCCGGACCCGGTGTCGGTCATGCCTGCTGCGGAGCCGGCTCCGCGGCCAAGCGGAGAGCTTCCGTTTGGCCGATGTAGGGGACGAGCGTGGCGTAGCAGCAGATCGGGTAGCAGCTCCGGCAGCTGACCGGTGGCCTCGCCGCCAGGATGTGGTCGCGAATCGCCAGGGCGCAGCCGTGGACGACGGCGACGGCGGTACTCGGCCGGGAAGCTCGTCCGGTGGCCGGAGCGCTCGCCGCGGCCCTCGTCGAGCAGGCTCGCCAGTACCCGGACCGCCGACATGTAGCGCTCCAGTGCTCGCGGGCCGGCCGACCAGCCCCTCGACGATGCACATCCGGGCAAACGCGGGCTCGGCGGCGAGGAACGACAGCAACGCGTCCAGTGCGCCGCGGATCCGCTCAGGCCACGATGCGGACTGCTCGTAGGCGGCGTATGACCACTCCGAGGAACTTCCCCAGGATGGCGTCGTAGGCGGCCAGGAAACAGTCCTCCTTGTCGGTGAAGTGTTCGTAGAACGTCTGCCGCGAGACGCCGGCACGGGCGACCACGGCGCCGACGCTGGCGGCGCCGTAACCCTCGAGCCGCACACACCTCGGCCATCGCGTCGAGCAGCCGATCGCGCTGCGACCGAACCACGAAGCTCGCGTCGGACGGTGAACCGCGGCCGCGCGCCGGCTTGCCTGCTACGCGGCTCGGCTCGCGCCGCGTTGCCTGATCGGTCCAGGGCTGACATCGCGCGCAAGCTTAGCCGTCTCTCGACCCGCGTAAAGCCTGGGATTTGTGGGCTTTGCGGACGGTTGCGTTAACGGAGTGGCGAAGTGGGTCTTGACTTTTCATAGTCACGGGTGTACAAGGTCGCGTCGCAGTTGCAGCTTGGTCGCCGTTGTGGTGGCTGGGAGAGAGAGATTGAGGGAGGGTCCGGCATGGCCTCAGACCGGAGGTTGGACGCGTCCTGCGCATTGACCGGGGTTGGTGGTGCGGTGGTTTGTGTTCCTGGGTTGGTGGGTCGTGTGGGGCGGTGGGGTGTGGGTCGGTTGGCGTTGTTGTTGGTGTTGGTGTGTGGTGTGCGGTGTTGGTGTTTGGTGTGGGGGCGGCGCGGGCGTTGTTGTTGCCGGTGGGGAGTTTTGGTTCGGCGGGGTCGGGTGCGGGGCAGTTCCAGTCGCCGGTGGGGGTGGCGGTGGATCAGTTCAATGGGTCTGGTGTATGTGGCTGATTCGGCCAACGCGCGGGTGGAGTTGTTCTCGTCCAGCGGGAAGTTTGTGTTGGCGTTTGGCTGGGGTGTGAGTGACGGCAAGGCGCAGGCGGAGATTTGTACGAGCAGTTGTCAGGCCGGGGATCGCGGGGACGGGGCCGGGGCAGTTTGAGAAGCCGACGAGCATTGCCGTGGACAGCGATCTGAGCAGTCCGTCGGTGACCGATGTGTATGTCGGTGATGCGGGCAACAATGTGGTGCAGAAGTTCAATCTTTTCGGCGGGCTATCTGTCGACGATCGACGGGAGCACGACGCCGCAGGGGAGCTTCTCGTCCCTGGTTGGGGTGGCGGTCGATCAGAGCGGGAACCTGTGGACCGCGGACGGAAGCTCGAACAACATCGACCGAGTTCGATCCGACCGGCGCGTTCGTGCAGCAGTGGAACGACTCGTACGGTTCGACCGGCGGCGATCGCGGTCGATTCGACCAACGGCAAGGTGTATCTGATTCGGGGTGCGCTGACGACCGAGAGCTGGTCGCTGACCGGGACCAACGAGACGACGGTCGACAGCGGCAGCGGAGCCGCGCTGGCGGTCGATCCGAGCACCGGGAACCTGTACGTCGATCACGGCGGCGACGTGACCGTGTACGACAAGACCGGCACCCAGATCGACAGCTTCACATTGACCGGGTCCGGCTCGCAAGGGTCTGGCCTACAGCGACCACCTCGGCGCTTCTGTATGTCTCCGACGCGACCGCGAATAACGTGACGATGTACGGGATCCCGACGACTCCGGGCAAGCCCTTCATCGTTCGGGCGAGTCGGGCACGCAGACAGGGACCTCGACGGCGACGGTGAACGCTTCGATCGTGCCGTTCGGGCTCGATACGACCTGCCAGGTCCAGTACGTCGACGACGCGACGTTTGCCTCCAGCGGCTACACGAGTGCGCTGAGCACGCCGTGCACGCCCGCCGATCTCGGCTCGAGCTTCACCGACGTGCCAGTGTCGGCGGATCTGACCGGCCTCAATCCGGCGACCGTCTATCACTTCCGGTTCGTGGCCACGAACTCGGACGGGACCACGAACGGCGCCGATCAGACGTTCGAGACGGCGGGGCCGCCGGTGGTGGTGGGGAGCGAGACGGCTTCGGGCATCACCGACTCCACGGCCATCGTTGAACGGGTCGGTGAATCCGACCGGCCTGGATACGACGTGCATCTTCCAGTACGTGCAGAACGGGACCTTCCAGAGCAGCGGCTATAACAACGCGCAGAGCGTGCCGTGCTCGCCGTCGGATTTGGGCTCGGGGTTTGGCCCGCAGAGTGTGAGCGCGAGCGTGACCGGGCTGGCGCCGGGGACGACGTATCACTTCCAGGTGGTGGCCAGCAACTCGGCGGGCACGACGACCGGGCCTGATGAGACGTTCACGACGCATCTGTCGTTCTTGATCGGGGCTGGGTCGTTCGGGAGCTCGGGGTACGGCTGATGGGCAGTTCCAGGGGCCGTTGGGGGTGGCGGTCGGCGGCGCGAATGTGTATGTGGCCGACAGCTTCAACGCCCGGGTGGAGCGCTTCAACGCGTCGGGGCAGCTTCGTTTCGGCGTGGGGTTGGGGTGTGAGCGATGGCAAGGCGCAGAGCGAGGTGTGCACGGCCAACTGCCAGGCCGGGATTCCCGGTCCGGGTGGCGGTCAGTTCAAGACGCCGACCAGCATCGCGGCCACGAGCAGCCGGGTGTATGTCGGCGACGTGGGCACCAACCAGGTCGACGTGTTCAACGCGTCCGGCACGTTCCTGAACGTGATCACCGGGGCCACCACGCCGCAGGGTCATTTCCAGAGCCTGACCGGCGTCGCGGTCGACCAGGCCGGGAACGTGTGGACGGCGGATGCCGGCACGGGGAATGTGGTTGAGTTCTCGGCGGCCGGGAAGTTCCTGCAGCAGTGGAGCGACACGGTCGGCTCGCCGACCGCGATCGCCGTGGACTCGGTGCACTCGACCGTGTATCTGATCAACAACGGCGGTGCCACCACGCGCTACACGCTGACCGGGACCGCCGGCGCGACCGTCGACAATGGGCCCGGGACGGCGCTGTCGCTCGATCCTACGACCGGGAACCTGTACGTCGACCACGCCAACAGCGTGGCGATCTATGACCACAACGGGCTGCAGATCGACGCGTTGTACTCGCTCGGGACGACGACCAACTCCCAGGGACTGGCCTACCGCGCTGCGCTCTGGGTCGCGCCAGCCGCCTGTACGTGTCCGACGCGAGCAACAACTCGTATCAGCATGTACGGTCCCCGGGCGGCGGGACGGCCGTTCATCACCTCTGACGTCGGCGACGCAGACCGGGCAAGAGCACCGCGACGTTGAACGCGACGATCGTGCCGTTGGGCGCCGATCACGACGTGCACGTTCCAGTACGTCGACGATGCCACCTTCCAGGCCAGCGGCTACAGCAGCGCCACCAGCGTCCCCTGCACGCCCGCCGACCTCGGCTCGAGCTTCACCTACGCCGAGGCCAGCGCCGACATCGGCGGATCTGCTCTCGACAGCCCTACCGGGGACGACGTACCACTTCCGCGTGGTGGCGACCAACTCGCCACGGCACCACCACCAGCGGCGACCAGACGTTCACAGCAGATCGAACCCGTGGGCGCCGTTCAATCGCTGCCCGGTCGACGACCCGGCCATGCTCGCCACCGATGGGGTCAACTCGCCAGGCGCTCTGCGTGGCTTCGAACTCGACCCACGGGAGCATCACCATCGGCACGCTCGACCACGCCACCGGGAACACCAATCTCCAGTTCGGGCTGTGCTGGACTCGAACACTGGTGCGTTCGCGATCGTGGTCGCCCCCGGCGGCGGAGCGATCATCTCCGATCCGGTCCAGATCTCAGGTTGGCTCCGTGTCCGTCACCGCGACGGTCCAGTCCGCGGGACGCCGTCGAACTTCAACCTGATCGGCGGCCTCGAGGTGGGCGTTCCGATCGTCACCGTGCCGATCAAGATCCAGCTCCAGAGCACCGCTCTGGGCCTCGGCGACAGCTGCTTCATCGGCTCCGACCAGAACCCGATCCTCCTCAACCCGGAGAACACCGACCTGTCGCCGCGCACGACCAGCTTCACGGACTTCGATTTCAACGGCGTGCCCGATCCGAACGGGCCACTGGACTCGCTCCTGATCAGCGGGGCGGTGCAGGGTGACAACTCGTTCGCCGTGCCCGGCAGCGACCGGGTGCGGCACGAACGGGTCGCTCGATCGCGCTGGTCAACGGCTTCGCCGGGCTGCCCATCGCCGGCCGGCAGCCAACCACCTGGTGCTCGACGACGCCTCCTCGGCGCTGGTTATTCCGTCCGGGCCGGCACCGGTGACCGGCCACCAGTTCGCGGCCTCCTGGCATGCTCGTTCGGATAGGGCCACTAGGGTTCGCGTGCGGTCGCGACGCGGTCTGCACCCGGCGCTGCCGGTGGGACTGGTCCTGATTGCCTGCCTGGTCGGCGGCTGCGGCTCCGGAAGCGGCAGCCAAGCCGCCCCACCTGGGCACACCGCGGGCAACGCCGGCTCGTCCGGCGCATCGGCGACGACTGCTGCCGCGCAGCGCGCCAGCAGCCAGGCGGCCGCGGAGACCGGGGATTCGCTCGCCGCGCTGACTGGCGGTAGCCCTCATCCCACGATGGCCGAGAGGTCTCTGGCCCGGCTGGTGGCACGCAACACGCTGCTCCCGGGCAGCCATCTTCGCTCTCCCACCCGAGCCGAGGTTGCCGCCGCCGCCATCGCCAGCTCCAGCGCCGCCATCAACAAGCGGGCGATACGTCCGACCAAGACCTGTCCGCTGACGATTCAGGGACGGACGGTCCCCGTCGCCTGCGACCTGCGCAAGCCGTTGCTGTCCGCCGTGCGTCACGATAAACCGCTGGCCCGGTTGCTGGCCAAGCTGACGCGCCGGCGGCGCTGAGGCGCCTCTCCTGACGCTGGCTCGCTCGGGCCGACCGCGGGTACGGCCGGAGCCCGATCGAATTTCCGGGGACCGCCGTGCTAGCTTGCTGGCGCAACATAGTGAGCCGAGTCGCCGGTCATCCGTGGTCCGGCGAGCGGGGGACCCAAAGGCGATCGACTTGATCGCTGGGGCGAATCGCCGCAGGCAATCGGCGTAGCGCACCGCGCGAGCCCGTCAGCTAACTCCGCAGGCTCTCGACTGTGACCAGGAAGGTTGTGGACGATGCGTGATCAGACGCGGGTCGATCCGTGGCGAGATTCGCTTGAGCGTTCGTTGGCGCGCCGCCAGTCGCTTGAGCGGTCGCTGGCGCGGAGGCACGGGGCAGGACGCTTCAGCGTCACCCGGCACTGGATGCGGCTCGTCATGACAGTCGCCGGCGGGCTGACGTTGGCGCTGCTGGCCGGCACCGAGCCACGAATCTCCAGTGGCCGTGAACTCGAGGTCTCGGCGCCCGCGCGAGGGTTGGGTCCGGCGCATCATGAACGGCGCGGGGTCGTGGTTCCCAGCCACGTCCGGACCGTGCCCGCCGCGCGTGCCAACGCCTGCCAGCCGGCGGTCGACCCCAGCGGCTACGTCAACCCGCTGTCCGGTGCCGTCGTGGTGCCCAAGCGAATCGATCAGGGTGTCGACTATGTCGGCTCCGGGACGCTCACGGCCATGGGGGCGGCGAGAATCATCTATCTGGCGACCGTCGACACCGGCTGGCCCGGGGCGTTCATCGAATACCGGCTTCTCGGCGGACCCGAGAACGGCTGTTACGTGTACTACGCGGAGGGAGTGAAACCGGTGGCTGGGGTGTACGTCGGCCAGACGGTCCGGGCGGGCCAGCCGGTGGCGGCCATCGTTTCCGGCTCCACCAGCGGGATCGAGATCGGGTGGGCTGCCGGCGACGGAACCAAGTCCTACGCGTCGGACAAGGGCGAGTGGAGCCCGGCCCATGAGGCGGACAACATCCCCAGCGCGGCCGGGCTGTACTTCTCCGAGCTGATCGCCGCGCTTGGCGGTCCGCCCGGAAAAATTGAGGGATAGCGCGGGCGTCGCGGGCCGCCGCCACCTTCGAGCGCCTGCCTGGCGTTAGATTTCCCGCCGATGTTCGACCACGTGACGATTCGCGTCAGCGACCGGCCCGAGTCGGAGCGGTTCTACGACACCCTCCTGAACGAGCTCGGCATCGACGAGAGCTATCGCACGGACCTGTTCTCCGAGTGGCAGGACTTCTCGCTCGTCGCCGCCGATGAGCACAATCCGGCCACCCGCAGGCTCCACGTCGCGTTCGCGGCACCCACCCGGGAGCAGGTGGACGGGTTCTGGCGCGCCGGCATCGACGCCGGCTACACCGATGACGGCGCGCCCGGGCCCAGACCCCAGTACCGCCCGGAGTACTACGGCGCCTTCCTGCTCGACCCGGATGGCAATAGCGCCGAGGCGGTTCACCACCACGCTCAGCGCCGCGGCGGGGTCATCGATCACCTCTGGATTCGCGTGTCCGACCTGGCAGCCGCGAAGCGGTTCTACCAGACGATCGCGCCTCACGCCGGCATTCGACTCCGTCGCGACCTGCCCGAGCGAGTGCAGTTCGCCGGCACCACCACCGGCGGCTCATTCTCACTGGTTCCCGGCCATCCGACCGAGAACCTGCACCTGGCGTTCCCCACCGACGACGACGTCGACGTGCGGCGGTTTTATCGGGACGCCACCGACGCCGGCTACCGCAGCAACGGCCTGCCGGGCGAACGCCCGCGTTATCACCGGGGCTATTACGCCGCCTATGTGCTCGATCCCGACGGAAACAATGTCGAGGTCGTGAATCACCATCGGTGATCGCCCCGGAGCCTACGGGGCCAACACGATCGCCGCCTCGGGCGTGGCAACGTGGAAGCTGAAGCTCTCCTCGAGATACAGGCGCACCACCTCGTCGTCATGGGAGTCATAGCCAATCGACAAATCCTGGCCGGATTCGAACCGGAAGTCCCCCCCGCGCTGGCTGAGCACGACCGCGCCCTTGACCCCGGGCGCCCACACGATCGGGCCCTCGAGAATCTTGCGCAGATGGTCCAGTAGCGGGTACCCGCCGTGCTCGGCGGTCTCCACCACGCGCCGGTATTGCTCGCGACCCAGCGCCAGGCCGTAGGGGCCCGTGATGCCGGCGCAGAGCAGTCTCTCCACCGCTCCGGCCACCTGACGAGGGTACCCGTCCGTGTCCTTTCCGAGCTTCAGCGGGTCGTGCGGCGAGGCATCCCCAATGCCCGTCAGCGCGCCGTCCCAGCCGTGAAACACGGCCACGTTCTCGGCCAGCGCGATCTGATGCGCCGCCGTGTCCAACGGCTCCAGATCGGCGTCTTCGGCGCCGCGATCGGCGTCGCGCAACTCTGCCCGAGGCAGCTCGAAGTCCGCCCTGAGCTCAACCAACGGCAGCACCCTGCGTTGCGCCCCCGACACCCCTTCGCACGGAGCCTTGGCCAGTGAGTTGATTCGGCCCAGATTGGTCGCCGAATGCTCCCAGCCGAGCGGCCCCGAGAAGTCGACCAGCTTGCGGGCAGCCAGCGGCGCGGTGAGACGTTCCCGCGCCTCCTCGTCGAGCAGCTTCCAACCCGCATCGCTGATCGGCGCATGCCTGCGAAGCAGATGGCTCATCGCGCTCCTCCCCTCAGGCTCCCAATTCCGAGCGAAGCTGCCTCGTAGCCGCCCTCGGCGCCACCGCCCCCGCCTTCGAACGCCTCCGCCTCCGCCTCCTCGCCGTGTTCGACGATGTCACCGGCCTGAAACAGGATCCCCTGCGCCACCTCGCGCCACGGCGGCGTCCGACGCAGGAGGAACTCGAGATCCATGCTGAAGTGCTTGAACTCCTCGCCCTGAGCGTCGCGCATCACGGCCAGCGCCTCGGGGTCCGTCTCCACCGCCAAGCGCTGCTGATACCAGCCAATTGCCTCGGCTTCCTCGGTGAGCGATGCGCACAGGCGGGCGAACGTCCGGGTGGCGGGTGGCAGCTCGTCGGGCGGCTCGTGGTATTGGTCGAAACCCATCGGATCTCCTTGGCTGAGTGGGGCGGTCGGGGGCACTCTAGGCCCCCCGCCACGCGCGCGGAGGCCCGGTAGGCCAGGATCCGCAACTTAATCCCCACCCGAGGTTTTGAGTGGCAGATCCGACCGCTCACCTGGAGGGCCGCATGATGGACGTCCGCTGTCGCCGTGTCGTTGCCGGAACTCGTCCCGGGCGGGTGATTGGGGGGATCATCACTCGCACCCGCGTACGCCTTGCCCTGGGTGCGCTCCTCGCCATCGTCGGCCTTACGGCCTGTACGCTCCCGGAGCCGGCCGGAACCGCGCCGCTTCGCTACCGCGACATCCTCTTCCCGAACCTGACCACGACCTCCGGCATCGTGTACGGCAGCGCGCCGGACCTGAACGGCAATCCGGTGACCCTGACCCTGGACATGTACCAGCCCGCGGGCGACACCCAGGTGGACCGCCCCGCGATCGTCGTGGTCCACGGCGGCAGCTTTGTGGGCGGCTCCTCGACGGACAGCAATGTCGTCAAGCTGGCCACGAACTTCGCCGAGCGCGGCTACGTCGCGGTCTCGATCAACTATCGGCTGTTGGGAGACAAGGAGAAATGTGGTCAGGAGGACCCGCCCTCGCAGGCGTGCACGACCGCCGTGCTGGCCGCGCAGCATGATGCTCAGGCGGCGGTGCGCTGGCTACGGGCCAATGCGTCCACCTACCGCATCGACCCGAACCGGATCGCGATCGAGGGTACGTCCGCGGGCGCCGGGACGGCGCTGGCAGTCGGGGTCAACTCCACCGATCCGGGTACCAGCGGGAACCCGGGATACTCCTCCAAGGTCGGCGCCGCGATCGCCATCTCGGCAGATTGGCCCCACTCGCTCGCCTCCACCTACTTCGACTCAGGCGACTCGCCGATCCTGATGTTCAACGGCACCGCGGACACCGTGGTGCCGTTCCAGAACGCGGTGCAGACAGCCGCGGACCTGTACAACGCGCATGTTCCGATCGTGTTCGAGCCGCTGCAGGGAGCCGGTCATGTGCCGTTCTCCACGGACGGTCCGCTGATGATCGCCCAGTCTGTCTACTTCTGTTACTACCTGCTCGATCTGGCGCACGCCGCCGGACAGCCTCCGGCGGCCGGCGCAGCGGTCGACCGTCAGGTCAGCGCCATGCTCAAGCAGAACCCGGGCTTGGCCGCGGACCTCAAGCACTGACGTTCCCCATGCGAACCGGGGCCGCGGCCGAGGGGATCGGTCGCGACCCCGGCAAGCAGTCAATTTGCCAAGCCGTGCGACCGGCCGGGGTGCGGACGCCCCCGGGGTCGGATCAGTGGGAGCTGGCCTCGTCGAGCCAGCGGCCGAGCGCGCGGTGACCGACCAGCGTCACCTCGCCATCGATCGAGATCCAGTCCCGCACGCGCAACTCGCGAACCAGGCCCAAGGCGTCGCTCGGCACCGCCCCCTCCCCGCGGGCCGCCAGCACCTCGGTGCCCGGTTCCACGATCCACCGCCCTGACTCCAACGCCGCCAGCGCTCGCCCCTGCTCTTCGGTGGGGAGATCGAGCGGGTCGGGCCCGGCGCTGCGCAGCGGATCGTCGTCGGCGGGCGGCGGGCCGGGCGTGCGACCCTCCGCGGGCCTGGGTTGCGGCCGCGCCGCTCGCGCGGCCACCTCGTCACCCAGATTCTCCGCCCGTGACCGCAGCCAGCTGCCCGCGGTCTCGACCCAGTCCCGGGCCTGGTCGGGATCGACTCCCACGGCCTCGGCAAACTCGCCCACGTCGACTTGACCCACGACGCGCTCCACCGACCGGCCCACCTCCTCGGCGATCGATCGCAGCATGTCCTCAAAGCTCTCGTTGTTCATGTCATCTGCGCACATGCACACATGATCGCACGTCACGAGCCGGCGTCGCTCCGGATCAGCCGGGCGGCTCGCGGGGCTCGGATTCAGCCGGCTCGGATGGGACCGAGCTCGATGCGTCGCTTTCGGGCGCGACGTCCATCGGATCGGAGCCGTCCGACTCGGCGAGGATCGATTCCATCGAGATCGCCTCGGTCGGTTGCAGGTCGCTGTCCGCAGCAATCGGTTGCGGCGGCTCGGGGTCGGGCGCGGGCGCGTCCTCGATCACCGGCGCCTGGTGGGCCAACAACCGCTCCTGTTCGCCGGGGAACCGCTCGAGTGCCTCCTCGGCGAGCGTGAACAGCGCCGTCGCCACTGTACGCACGTCCTCCAGCAGCCGCTCGCGCTCGCGCCAGATCACATCGGTCTCCCCGTCCAGCCTGCGGAGCTGGGCTTGGGCCTCGTCGGTCATCGCCACCGCATTTGCGGCGGCCGCCGACAGGCAACGCTCGGCTTCGGCCTCTGCCCGCCGCGCGGTCAGATCGGCCTGTGCGTGAGCCACGCGGAGAATCGCGGCCGTCTGTTCGCCAAGCTTTTCGATCTCCGCCGCGACGTCGGTGGAGGCCGCTCGGCCGGAGCGCAGATCCGCCAGATCCTGCTCCAGCTCCACAATGTACTCATCGACCGCATCGCGATCGTATCCACGCCTCACGATCGGAAATCTGGGCGAAAACAGGTCCCACGGGGGTGCCGTCTCGCGAGCCAGCAACGCCTCACCGGTTGCGCCGGAGTCGCTCATCGATCACTCCTTCATACGTGTTGCGAGCATCGAGGCTCTTCGGCGCTGCAACGCTCATCCCTGGTGGGCGGCGGGCTTGCAACGTCCGTGTCAACCAGCGGCTGGGCCCCGTCAGCCGGCCTCGGCGTGCTTCTTCAGCTCTCCGGCACGGGCTCCGGCGAGCATGTCCCGGAGCAGTCCCACCAGCGGCCCGCGGATCACCATGCCGAGCATCCGCCCCAGATCGGCCTCGATGGCATACGTTGCGCGAGTGCGCCCGTTGCCCAGATCAGCGAGCGTCCAGCTGCCTTCGACGGACTTCATCTCCCCCTTTTCCTGACTCCAGCGGAGGCTGGTGGGTCCGTCATACGTGAAGCGCACGGTCGACTTGACCGTCCGGACCTTGGCGTCGGTGTCGGCTTCGCACAGCGTTGCCCGTCCGTCGTCGTCGCGCTCGATCGCCCGCATCGCCTTCAGCCCACCCTGCCACCCGGGGGCGCTCTCCACGTCCTCGATCAGCTCCCAAACCCGCTCAATCGGTGCGTCGATCTCCGCCGTGGAGTTTCCGGTCAGCGGCGCCATCGTTCACCTCCAGCTCGTTCGTCCGTGCTGGCGACAGTATCGAGACAGCCAGAGCCGGTGGGACCAAATCGAGCCCAATTCGAGACTGGGGATCACCGCAAATGGGGCTAGGGTGTCGGCTCCGGCGGTGGGGGAGCGCAACGCCGGCTGTCACACACCTATGAGGAGGCACACGATGAGGACCTACTGCACCCTGGCGGCTGTGGTTGGAGCGATTCTGGTCGCCGGCTGCGGCGGTAGCAGCAGTTCGTCGCCGACTGGCGCCAGCACCGCGGCGGCGCTCGAGCAACACCGCGGCGGCCAGCCCGACCAGCACCACTGCGGGCGTAAGCACCAGTCCGGCGGCGAACACGAGCAGCACGCCGGCGGCCCCCGGAGGGGTCCTTCCGACGCTCGCCGTTGCGGTAGCGGCCTGCAAGCAGAGTGTCAACGCCCAGCCGACCATCTCCGGCGCGATCAAGACAAAGCTCGACAACATCTGCGACGAGGCCGGGAAGGGCGACCATGCGGCCGTCCGCAAGGCGACTCACGACGTGTGCGTCGAGATCGTCAAGGCCAAGGTGCCTGCCGCCAACCAGGCGGCGGCCGAGGCGAGCTGCCCCGCCGCATAGCGGGCGGTCTCCGCGGGCCGGGGGCGGGTAGCGCGGGTCGCGGGGCGATGGGGACCTGTTCGATGTCGATCAATCCCATCGGGCGGACCAGGCCTGTCGACATAGAGCATGACGCTAATTAGATTAGGTAATCTCCTAAGCAGTATAGATCAAAAAGCCCCCAGGAGATCGCCTTGAGAACCACAACCGTCACTCAGAATCTGGTTCAGCTCAACAAGTTTCATTTCGTCAACGCCTACCTCGTCCGCGAGGACGATGGGTTCACGCTCATCGACACGATGATGTCCGCGGCCGACGACGTAATCGAGGCCGCCCGCCAGGCCGGCGCCGAGATTCGCCGGATCGCGGTCACCCACGGTCACGGCGACCACGTCGGCTCGCTCGACGCACTCAGGCAGCGGCTGGGCGACTCGGTCGAGGTGCTGATACCCGAGCTCGATGCGCGCATCCTCGCGGGTGAGCCGGTGGTCGACGGAAAACTGCCGGGCTCGTGGCCCAAAAACCTCAAGACCACGCCCGACGTGAGGCTGACCGGCGGCGATCGGGTGGGCAATCTCGAGGTGGTGCCCAGCCCGGGGCACACCCCCGGCCATGTCGCCTTCCTGGACACGCGTGACCGGACGCTGATCGCCGGTGACACGTTCACCAGTTACGGCGGCGTCGCCGTAACCAGTCATTTCCACCTGCGCTTCCCGTTTGCCACGATGGGCACCTGGGACAAGGCCAAGGACGTCGAGTCAGCCCAAGCGCTGCGGGCGCTGGATCCGGCAATCCTGGTCGTCGGCCACGGTCCCGCCATCCGCAATCCCGGCGCCGCGATGGACCAGGCGGTCACCCGCGCCCAGCGAGCGGCCGGCTGATGGCCCGCGCCGGCCTCGATGCCGAGGCCGTCGTCGATGCTGCCGGGCGCCTGGCCGACGCCGAGGGATTGCCGGCCTTAACGCTGGCCCGCCTCGCGGATGAGCTCGGAGTGCGACCTCCGTCCCTGTACGCCCACGTGGGCGGACTCGAGGACCTGCGTCGGCGTCTGGCGGTGCGGGCGGCGCGCGAGCTCACCCGCGATCTCCAGTCGGCCGTCGCCGGGCGATCGGCGGGCGATGCCCTGTCGGCGCTGGCGCAGGCCTACCGTGCCTTCGCCCATCGCCGACCCGGGGCATATGCCGCTCTGCAACGGGCTCCCGGTCCCGATCCGGACGACGCCCTGGTGGAGCTGGTCGACGTCGTGTCGGCCGTGCTGCGCGGCTACCAGCTCGGACGTGAGGACGCGGTCCACGCCGTGCGCATCGTCCGGGCCGCGCTGCATGGGTTCGTAACGCTCGAGCTGGGGCACGGATTCGGGCTCCCGCTGGCCCTGGACGACACCTTCGCCCGCCTGGTAGCGGTGCTCGACCAGGGGCTGGCGCGAAGGCCGTAGGGTTCCGGCGATGGGCAGCGCGTTCACGAAGGTCCGCCACGATGGTGGCGAGGACGAGGTGGCGATCGAGGAGCCGCTGGAGATCCGGGTCGACGGCCAGGCGCTGGCGGTGACCATGCGGACCCCGGGTCACGATGACGAGCTCGCCTTGGGATTCCTGCTTGGCGAGGGCCTGATCGACGAACCCCGAGCTGCTTCGCCGACAGCGGACTTCGCAGCCAACACGATTGAGATCCGCGGTCCCCTGCTGCGCGATCCGGGGCGGCGACGCTTCTACACCACCTCGTCCTGTGGCGTGTGTGGCAAGGGCGCGCTGGAGGAGGTGGCGGTCGCCAGCGCACCGCTTCCGGCCGGTCCAGTCGCCAGCCGGTCGATCATCTCCAAGCTGCCGGTCCGCCTGGAGCAGCCCGGTTTTGAGCACACCGGTGGCCTGCACGCCACGGGCCTGTTCAGTGCCGATGGCGAGCTGTTGTGCTCACGTGAGGACGTCGGGCGGCACAACGCCATGGACAAGGTCATCGGCCGCGCGCTGCTCGATGGCCTGGTTCCGCTCGGCCAGCGGATCCTATGCGTCAGCGGACGGCTGTCGTTCGAGCTGGTTCAGAAGGCGGCGGTGGCGGGGGCGCCGATTCTGGTCGGCGTCGGCGCCCCGAGCTCACTGGCGGTCGCGCTCGCCGAGGATCGCGGTATGACGCTGTGCGGCTTTGCCCGGCAGGGCCGCGTCAACGTCTACACCCACCCTCATCGTGTCACCTGAACCAGCGCGTCGAGTTCCTCCTCGGAGGACCAGGCGCCCACCGACGCCCGCACCATGCCTGACGCCGGAATGCTCCTCACCACAAAGCCGGCTTCGGCCAGCCGGACAACTTCGGCTTCGGGGTCGGCCACCTCCCACGACACCAGTGTCGAGCGGCCCCGGGGTCCGACTTTGACGCCCCGCTCGTCCAGTGCGGCTGCCAACCGGGCGGCGAGTGTCGCCGCGCGGTCGTGGACCCAGGCCCAGCCGGCCCCGGCGAACACGGCCAGCGATGCCAGCGCCCAGGCGCTGCGCATCCCGCTGGGGAAGCCGTGATCGAGCCGAGCGGCACCTGCGGCCGGTTCGGACGTGAGCGGGTCGTGGGGGTCGGCCAGGGAGCCGAAGCCGGGCCACGGTACGACCAGCTCGTCCAGGCGCTCGGGCCGGACGTAGAGGCATCCGCTGCCCTCCGGACCGCACAGCCACTTCTGGCCGGATGCGGCGTAATAGTCGCAGCCCAGCGCCCGTACGTCGACGGGGATCGCGCCAATCGCCTGGGCGGCATCGAGTAACACGGGGACGCCACTGCGTCGCAGCGCCTCTACGTCCATGATGCGGCCGCTGACCCACGAGACGTGTGAGCAGGCAATCAACCGCGTCGAAGCTGCAACCTCATCAGGCAACTCGGCAAACGGGACCACCCGAACCGAGACGCCGTACCGCTGCCGGGCGCGCCCGAGCGGCGCGAGCAGTCCAGGATGCTCCTCGTCGCTGGTCAGGATCTCGTCTCCGCTCCGCAGATCCAGACCCGAGATCACCGTGTTCACCCCGTCGGTGGTGGAGCCGGTCAGAGCCACCTCCGCGGCATCGCACCCCAGCACCTGGGCGTACCCGCCGCGGAGCTTGGCCGCCTTGTCCTTTAGCTCGTCGAAGTACCCACTGCCGCATCTTCCGCCCTCGGTCTCGAGCTCGATCCGGCTGCGGATCGCCTCGGCGGCATCTCGGGGCACCGGGCCCTCGGTACCGGCGTTCAGGTAAGCCACCCGCTCCAGCACCGGAAACTGGGAACGAAACGAAACCGGGTCGGTCATCAGGCAGCGAGGCTAGCGATGGCCGGGGCTAACCCACCGGCAGCCCGACCTTGCGGCACGCATTGGCGATGTCTCGCCCCGGGGCGCCCACGAACCCACCGGGATGGTTTACCGACGCGCACAGGCTGCGGGCCTTGGCACCGCATTGGTAGATCTCCTCGCCGCCGATCGGTCCCGCCACGGTCACGTCGACGCAGCCGTTGCCGTTGCTGTGGCCCGAACTGCCAATCGATATGGCGACCACCAGCGCCACCACCAACACCGCTGACAGGACCCCGCCGACCATCCACTTCTCCCGAGTCCCGAGCCGGCGCGGCGTGAGCACCGCGTTGGCGTGGTCCGGCGGCAGGATCAGCATCCGCCGAGTCTAGGTCAGCCGGCCGTGTGCTCAGCGTCCAAATGTTCGAGCTCGCGCTTGAGCACCTTGCCGGTCGGGTTGCGCGGAAGCTCCGCGACGAACACGACCTCGCGCGGGACCTTGTAGCGCGCCAGGTTCTGCTTCACGTACTCCTTGATCTCCGCCTCGCTCAGCGCAGCGCCTGTCCTCAGCACCACGAATGCCTTCAGACGCTGGCCGAACTTGTCGTCATCGACGCCGATCGCGGCTGCCTCCGCGACCGCCTGGTGGCTCGCGAGCAGCTCTTCGATCTCGGCCGGGAACACGTTCTCGCCGCCCGACACGATCATCTCGTCATCGCGTCCGTCGATGAACAGCCGCCCGGCGCGATCGAAATGCCCAACGTCACCCGAGGACAACAGGCCGCCGATCGCCTCTTTGCCGCCGCCGCCCGTATAGCCCTCGAACTGCGACAGGTTGCCGACAAAGATCCGGCCGCTGGCCCCGGTGGACACCTCGTTGCCCTGGTCGTCCAGAATCTTCACCACGGAGCCCCGCACCACCTTCCCGACCGAGGCCGGATCCGCCTGCAGATCTTCGGGCGTGGCGATCGTGGCGTAGGCCACCTCGGTCGATCCGTACAGGTTGTAGATCACGGGACCGAACTGCTCCGTGGCCTGCGTGGCCAGGTCCGCCCCCAGCGCCGAGCCGCTGACAAAGATGATCCTCAGCGCGAGACGGTGCGTGCGGATCCGTTCCGCGCCGACGTCCACCAGGCGACGGAGCATCACAGGTACCACGACCATCGTGCTGGCGCGATGCCGCTCCAGGCTGTCGAGCGTGACCTCGGGGTCGAAGCGCCGGCGCACGACCAGCGTCGACCCCAGGCCGATGCCGACCATCGCCTGAGCGAACCCCAGCGCATGGAACATCGGCGCACACAGCTCGGTCGTCTCGCGGGCCCGGAACGGGACCTTGCTGAGCAAGCCGCCAATCAGGCCCAGCGAGCGGGGCTCGCTCCTGGGGGCACCCTTCGGCGTGCCCGTGGTCCCGCTGGTCAGGATCGTGATGCGCGGCCCGGTGCCTGGCTTGGGCGGGGCGCCCGTCTCAGCCCCCGCGATCGCCGTCTCGATCGCTGGATCGCCGTCGGCGCCCCCGTCGATCCAGGCGCGCCAGCGCCCCCGCGGCAGCTCGACGTCGCCGAGCAGCTCGGCGTACTCCTCGTCATACACGAGCAGATCGGTCCCCTCCCGTCCTGCCACCTCGCGGATCTGCGGGCCGGCAAATGAGGTGTTGAGCAGAATCACCCGGGCACCGCACTTGGCGGCGGCGAACAGCGAGTCGAAGAATCCGCGATGGTTGCGGACCAGGATCGCCACGCCCTCGCCGGGCTCCAGCCCGTGCGCCCGCCATGCGTTGGCCAGTGCGTTGGAGCGTTGGTCGAGCTGCTTATAGCTCAGCTCACCCAGTTCGTCGATCACCGCCAACCGATCACCGTGTCGCACCGCACCGGCCGTGATCGCACCCCCGAGCATCCCGAAGCGCTCAAGCACCAGCAGCACTCTGGCCACACGATGCGGCAGCTCCGGGCCCACCATCCCGCTGCGCAGGCACAGCGCGGCGAAATATGCTTCGTCGCCGAAGCGCTCGACCAAGCGGCCGGTGTCCGAGACGAGCGATTTCAAGTCGAGGCCGACGATCGTTTCCTCCCTCCGACGATTCAGTCTGTATTTACCCCGATCGCGCACCCTATGCGATTGCGGCCGATTTGTCGGGTCGGTGCTTTGGCTGCCCCGTCGTGGGTAGCACGACACGCATGCGCCCGACTCAGAAAGGAGCACTCCGATGCCCGGCACCAGGTCCCTGAACGAACGAGACACCAAGTTGGTGCAGTGGCTCGGTGAGGCCTACGCCAAGGAGTCCGAACTCGAGGCAGACCTCACCGCCCACATTGCGATGACCCAGAAGGCGGCCTACGAGAAGCGGTTGCGTCAGCACCTCAAGGAGACGCGCGAACACAAGCGCTCGGTGGGCGCTCGGATCAAGAAGCTGGGGGGCGACCTGGACCCGTCGAACATCCCCGGAGTCCCAAGCGTCGTCGGCGAGGTCGCCGGCAAGGCGGTTGCGGCGGTCAAGGGCCAGGTCGGCGCGGCGCGGGCTGCGATCAGCAAACAGGCCGAGACGCATCTGCGCAACGCCCAGGAGGAGCTCCGCGAGGAGCATGTCGAGATCGCGCTCTATACCCGGATCGAGGCCTTCGCGAACGAGGTGGGCGATCGCGACACGGCCCAGCTCGCCAAGCGCATCCGACGCGAGGAGGAGCGGATGGCGAAGTACCTCGACGCCGAGCTCACGCGTCTGGTCAAGGACGTGGTCCGGGCCGAGGTGCCGCGCGACCAGCGCCCGACGCCAAGGCGCCGAACCCGAAGTGCGCGGCGGCCCAGCTCGAGCTCATCGTCACGCTCGAGCGCGACGCGTCCGCGCAGCGGTCGTTCCGGATCGAGTGGCGCGCGCGGCTCGCGGTCGCGCTCCCGGACCGGGTCGACCAGCTAGCGCACGCCGCTCGGCCTCAACTGCAGGCCGGATCGGGATCGAACGCCGCCGTGGCCTGCGCCAGCGTCAGCGGTCCTCCCGATGGAATCAGCTGGATGTGGTTGACCTCGGAATTGTTCGGATTGCCGGACGGGTCGAACGGCCGGTATAGGCCGAATCGAGCCAGCTTCACCTCGCTGAGCTGTGCCGCGCTGGAGCGCAGCAGGCTGCCTACGCCGATGTCCTCCGCCAGACCCTTGGTGTGGGGGTGTGCCTGACTCACGATCGGCCCAGCAGGTCGTATCCGATCAGATCCAGGAAGGATCCCCCTTCCTTGGCGTTCGCCAGCCCCGGTAGGAAGGTCAGCTTGTGAGGCCCGGCGCGCGGCCAGCGCCAGACGAACAGGATGGTGTCCGGGATCCGTCGCAGGGAGCTGGACTTGTTCTGCCAGATGCCGGTACCGTCGACCGTCTCGCGGCCATCGACCAGCACGCGCGCGTGGCCCAGCCCCCCGCGGTGCTCACCCAGAGTGCCGAGTACAGCGATCCCCGAGCCATCGAAGCGCAGCGTCCTGGGCAACGCGCTAATCGGATGTCGCACGAATTTCGCCCCGGCCCAGGCCCGGGTCGAGCGCACAACCACCGTCGGAGCGATCGCCGAAGCGGCGATCTCGAGCGCCAGTCCACCGTTCGTCTGCCACGCGGTCACCGTGGTCGCCGGGGGCGGGCCATCGAAGAAGCGCCCGAACGAACCGTCGGCTGTGCGTGCCGAGAGGGCGGCGGCTGCGTTGCTCAACAGCCAATCGTGCGCCACCGCCACCCCCCGTGCGGCCAGGGCGTTCATCCCCTCCACCAGCGGCTCGGCGACGTCGTTCTCCGCCTGTAGATCGGCAAAGATGCCGCGTCCATCGGAGAGATCGCTCCGCACCGCGTTCGCGGTCTGGGTGGCTTCATCGAGATATGACTGCTGACCGGTGTCCGCGTACAGCTGAGCCCCGGACCAGATCATGTCCCCGTTGACCGAGGCGAAGAAGCGACGCGGAAGCTGCGTGCAGCGATGCCCGCTGTCGAACACGTACACGCTGTACAGCGGAAGGCGCGCATCCAGGAAATAGCTCCGAGCGGCGTTGTAGGCGGCGATCGCGTACGTCAGGTACTCGCCGTCGCCCGTGTCGTGGTACAGGAGCAGCGCCGCCTTGACCGCATTGGCCTCGGTCTCCAGCGTCTTCACATGGGTCCTTCCGCCCCCCGGCTGCTGGTACGGCACCCCGGGGCAGGCTCCCAGCGCGAACTCGCGCGAGCTGGCGACATAGGCAAATGCCTTCTCCGCTTTCGTCAGTGCGCTCGGATCGTGAGTGGCCTGGTATTCGTCCGCCAGCGCAATCGCGTCCCACTCCGGGGTGTCACTCCACCATCGGCAGCGCGCGACGTGAACGCAGGGAGCGGGATACACGCGCGCGCTCTTGGTCAGCTGCTCCAGCATCCCAACCAGGTCCTGATCTCCTGTGTCAGCAGCTCTGAGCGCGAGCGTGTACGTCAACGAGTCGTAGCCCCAGTCGACGTCCCCGGTGGGGCAGCCGGCAGCGTTGCACGCCCGCCACTTGCCGTCTCCGGCGTAGTACACGTGCACAAGCGCGGCGGCGGCCTGGCTTCCGGCCGTGCCCAGCGTGATCTGGTGTGCCGCAGGGCCGGGGGCGGCGGGCGTCTGGGTCACGACCAGCAGCGCCAGCACGCCGGCGACCGCGAGAAGCCGGATCCTCATGACCAATGTGATACGCCCCGGCCGGGGCGAGCACAAGTGCCAACCGCGGGCTCGGCGGCCGGCCGGCCGGTTTGGCGCGAGCGCCCCGCCGCCGGTACGATGGAGGCGGGCGCACGCAGATGGCACGCAAGCCGGAACCGGAGCGAGACTTCGCGATGTCATCGGGAACAGAGAGAGGATTCACGCATGAGCGAGCTGACTGACCTACAGAGCAAGACGCTGCGCGCCGTGTGCGACACCGTTGTGCCGGCGATCCGCCGGAATGACGATCCCGACGGCTTCTGGGCGCGCACCGCAACCGACGTCGGCGCGCAGGAGGCGCTGATGGCGACGCTCGACTCGGCTCCCCCCGACCAGGCCGCGGGCCTGCTCGCCTTGCTCGACGCGCTCGGCCAGCAGGGCTTCGACGGAATGTCGCAGCTGTCCCGCGAGCAGCTGTTCACGAACCTCTCGCTGGCGTCGGCTGAGGCGGCCGGCGGGATCGCCGCGCTGGTTGGGCTGACGCTGATGTTCACCTACGCCAACGTGGATCCCGATACGGGCAGGAACCCGTTCTGGGCCACATTCGGCTACCCCGGCCCAATCTCCGCACCGCCGGATGAGCCGAAGCCGATCAGGCCGATCGTGCCCGACGGCGACACGACGTTGGAGGCCGATGTGGCGATCATCGGCTCGGGTGCCGGGGGCGGTGTGCTCGCCGGGAAGCTCGCCGCGGCTGGGCTGAAGGTTCTCGTCCTGGAGATGGGCGGGTACTTCAACCAGGCCGACTTCAACCAGCTCGAGCTGTGGGCGTGGCAGAACCTGTACTGGCGCGGCGGTCCCACGCCGACCGGTGATCTCAACATCACGCTCCAGGCGGGCTCCTGCCTTGGAGGCGGGACGATCGTCAACTGGACGAACTCGCTGCGGACCAAGGACTGGGTCCGCGATCAATGGGCGTCAGAGTTCGGGCTCAGCGATATCGCGACCGACGCGTTCGACCGTCACCTGGACGAGGTGTGTGAGCGCCTGTCGGTGAACGATCGCTGCTCGGAGTTCAACAAGCCGACCCTGGCGATGAAGCGCGCCGCCGAGCAGCTGGGCTGGTCGTTCGCCACCGTTTTGCGCAACTGGGACCCCGCCCGGCACGATCCCGCGATGGCGGGCTATATGGGGTTCGGTGACCAGTCGGGTGCCAAGCAGTCGACGCTGCTCACCTACCTACAGGACGCCGCCGAGCATGGCGCGGAGTTTTTGGTGGGCTGCTTCGCCGAGCGGGTGATCGTGCAGGACAGGCGCGCCGCGGGTGTCGAGGCGGTGTGGACCGACCGCAAGAGCGGGCGCAGCGCGCGGGTCACGGTTCGCGCGCCGCAGGTGGTCCTCGCCGCGGGCGCGCTCGAGACCCCCGGCGTGCTGCTGCGCTCGGGGATCGGCGGTCCGGCCGCCGGGAGGTTCCTGCGCCTGCATCCCTGTTCGGCCACGATCGGCGATTACGGCGAGGACATGGAGTCCTGGTGGGGCGCGCCGCACTCGGGACTGGTCAACCAGTTCGCGAACCTGGAGGACGGCTACGGGTTCCTGATCGAGGGAGCCCAGTACACGACCGGACTCGGCGCCTCCGCGGTGCCGTTCACCAGCGCGGCCGAGCACAAGCAACAGATGCACGACTTTTGCAACTCCGCGACGTTTATCGGGCTGGTCCGAGATCATGGCTCCGGGCGGGTGACGCTCGATGAGAATGGGACCACGGTCCCCTGGTATTCGCTCACCGACCCGGTCGATCGCCGGCACACGGCCGAGGCGGTCGAGCAGCAGGTGCGCGCGCATGTCGCGGCCGGCGCCCGGCGCGTGGTGGTGCTCGCTCAGGGCATGCCGACCTGGAGGATCGGTGACGACCTCGATGCGTTCATCGGCCGGGCCCGCCGGATCCCTCCGCGAGCCGGCGGGCTGAGCTTGTTCGCCGCCCATCAGATGGGGACCGCCCGGATGGGCGCGGATCCCTCGAGCTCGGTCGCGAGCCCGAGTGGCGAGTTGCATGACCTGCCGGGCGCGTGGATCGGCGATGCGTCCGCGTTCCCCACCCCCTCCGGAACCAACCCGATGATCACAATCATGGCGCTGGCCTCGCGTACCGCCGAGCACATCGCTGAGGCTGCCGACCGCACCCCCTCGTCCACTACCGCACACCAGGAGGTCAAGGCGTGAGCACCGCCCCCACCCCCACCCTTGTCACCAGAGACCAGCTGTTCATCGGCGGCCAGTGGGTGGATCCCACGGGCGATGGAACGATCGAGGTGATCAACGCCGCCACCGAGGAGGTCATGGGGCGGATACCGGAGGGGACAGCCGAGGACGTCGACCGCGCCGTGGTCGCGGCGCGTACCGCGTTCGAGTCGTGGTCGCAAACGCCGATCGAGGATCGCGTCGAGCGGTGCACGGCAATCTCACTCAAGCTCCAGGAGCGCCAGCCAGAGCTGGCAGCGCTGATCTCGCAGGAGCTGGGATGTCCGATCGCCTTCTCGATGATCGCCCAGACCGGCCTCCCGAGCATGGACTTCGCCTCGATCGCCCACCTCGTCGAGCACATCCCCTGGGAGCAGCAGATCGGCAACTCCCTCGTCGTGCGCGAGCCCCTCGGCGTGGTCGGCGCGATCACCCCGTGGAACTACCCCCTGCACCAGATCGCCGCCAAGGTGGCGCCGGCCATGGCCGCCGGCTGCACCGTCGTGCTCAAGCCCAGCGAGGTCACTCCGCTCAGCGCGTTCGTGCTGGCCGAGATCTTTGCCGAGGTCGGGGTACCGGCGGGCGTGCTGAACATCGTCAGCGGCTACGGCCCGGTGGTCGGCGAGGCGATCGCCGCGCACCCGGGCGTCGACATGGTCTCCTTCACCGGGTCGACGCGCGCCGGCCGGCGCGTCAGCGAGGTGGCCGCGGGCACCGTCAAGAAGGTTGCGCTGGAGCTCGGCGGCAAGTCGCCCAACATCATCCTCGACGACGCCGACCTCGAGAAGGCGATCGTCAACGGCATCCAGAAGTGCTACCTCAACAGCGGGCAGACGTGCTCGGCGTTGACCCGGATGCTGGTGCCGCGTGAGAAGCTGCCAGCCGTCGAGCAGATCGCGGCTGCGGTGGTGGCGCAGACCAAGCTCGGTGACCCATTCGACGAGACCACCCAACTGGGCCCGCTGGTGTCCGACGTGCAGCGCGCCCGGGTCCGGTCCTACATCGAGCAGGGAATCGCCGAAGGCGCCAAGCTCATCACCGGCGGCGCCGAGCCGCCCGAGGGTCTCGACCGCGGCTTCTACGTGCAGCCGACCGTGTTCAGCGACGTGACCCCCGAGATGACGATCGCCCAGGAGGAGATCTTCGGACCCGTGCTCGTGATCCAGCCCTACGACGACGAGGACGACGCGATCCGGATTGCCAACGACACCCAATACGGGCTGGCCGGCGGCGTGTACTCCGCTCCCGAGGAGCGCGCCAAGGCAATCGCCCGCCGCATCCGCACCGGACAGGTTGAGGTCAACGGCGCGGCGTTCAACCCGCTCGCCCCGTTCGGCGGCTACAAGCAATCCGGCCACGGGCGGGAACTCGGCCCCTACGGGATCGAGGAGTTCCTCACCCTCAAGGCGATCCAACTCTGAACGCCCAGAGCCGCACCGGTCCGAGCGGTCGCGGGTCCGAGCCCGCCGGCGCGATGCCCGAGATCAAGCAGGTCAGCGACGCCGAGGCCGATCAGGTCACCGAGCTGCTCGCGCTCGCCTTCGCCGAGGACCCAACCTGGGGCTGGGCGTTCCCCGACTCTGAGAGACGCTTTGAGCACCACCGGCTGTGGTGGGCGCTGTTCGTGCACAGCGCGATCCCGTATGGGTCTGTGTGGATGACCGAGGATGGTGGTGCTGCGTCGGTGTGGATTCCGCCGGACCAACCGGAGCTGAGCCCCGAGGCCGAAGCGCGCATCGAGCCTCTGCTGCGAGAGCTGGTGGGCACTCATGCGGATGCTGTGCTGACCCTCCTGGAGCGCTTCGACGCCAGTCACCCCCACGCTGCGCCGCACTACTACCTCAGCCTGTTGGGAACGCATCCCGATCACCGCGGCCAAGGCAAGGGCATGGGTCTGCTCGCGGCCAACCTGGCCGAGATCGACCGGCAGGGCTTGCCCGCGTACCTCGAGTCCAGCAATCGGGCCAACGATCGCCGTTACCGACAGCTCGGGTTCAGGCAGATCGGCGAGTTCGCGGCGCCCGGCGGCGGCCCCACGCTGGGGTGTATGTGGCGCGACTGTGCCTGAGGGGGTGTGAGACCTTGGCCCGGGGTACGCCCACACGGCCACGCGCGGCTGGATTTACGGCCGCCACGGGCCCGCATCGTGAGTTGAGCGTCGCCACGTGGGCTGTTACGGTCGCCCGCGATCATGGCGGCGGAGCGGGTCTCGTGTCTCGGCGTTGTTCGCGCGAAGCTCGCCGACTTCTTGTCTGGGTGGGTTGTCCCGCGTACCGTCGGGGTGGGATCGGGCGTGTGTGCGGCGGCCGCGGTGGCGGCGCTCACCTGTGCGCCGGCGAGCGCGCTCCCGCCGCTCTCCCATCACGGCCGCTGGCTGACTGATCCGCGGGGCCGAGTGGTGATCCTGCACGGTGTGCAGGAGTGGGCACTGACGGGACCACTACCTGGTCCACTTCCATTCGGCCACAGGGTTCCCGCGACGATCGGTTACGGCCCTGATTCAGCTCGCTTTCTGGCGCACAACGGGTTCAACCTGATGCGCCTGAGCCTCTCTTATTGGGAGTACGCGCCCGGTCGGTTCGACGACGGCTACCTGGACGGGTTTCGCAGGTTCGTGGGTCAGCTCGACGCAACAGGTGTGTACAGCCTGCTGGACCTCCAGCAAGCGATCTACGGACCTTACTTCTATGAAGGCGAAGGGTTCCCCAATTGGATGGTGAACACGAGCGGGCTCGCCTCCAACAAGGCTGGCTATCCGTCGGCGTACTACGGCGATCCGGCGGAGAACCAGGCATGGGACAACTTCTGGGCGAACAAGCCCGCGTCGGACGGGGTGGGTTTGCAGGATCACCTGGCGCGGGGCTGGCGGCATCTCGCGGGGCTGTTCGCGGGCACGCGAGGGCTGCTCGGATATGACCTGCTCAATGAGCCGTGGCCGGGCAGCGTGTGGCCATCGTGCTTCAGCCTGGACGGCTGCCCACCGGGCGGGTTTGACGCGACTGAGCTCTCGGCGCTGTATCAGCGGGTCGTCCCTGCGATCCGCCGCGTGGACCTCAGGCAGCTGGTCATCTACGAGCCGAACCTGCTGTTCGACTTCGGCCGCCAGACCGGGGTAAACGCGCCACACGACGCGCATCTCGTGTTCGGCTTTCACGACTATTGCCTGAGCGGCGCCGGAGGCAGCGAGAGCAGTGCTTGTGCGGCCGAGGAGCCCGAAGCGATGATGAATGCGATCGCCTACGACCAGCACGCGGGAAACGCCCTGCTCTTGGGCGAGTGGGGCGGCACCTCTGGTCCGCAGGACATAGCCCGGATGGTCACGCTCGCCGACGAATACATGCTGCCCTGGAGCTACTGGTACTACGGATCGCTGGTCCCGAATCCATTGCGCCCACCGCGCGGCGCCAACCTCAACCTGGGCAACCTGGAGCTGCTCGTACGCCCATACCCGCAGGTGATCTCCGGCACGCCAACCTCCTGGTCATTCGACCCGCAGTCGAAGACGTTCACGCTGACGTACACGACCAGGCGGGTCGCGGGCGGACACTTTCCCGACGGAGCACAGAGCAACATCTTCATCCCCGAGCTCCAGTACCCGCACGGCTATCACCTCACCGTCAGCGGGGCGGGCGTGCTTCGAAGCAGCGACCACCAGCACCTGCACCTTGAGACATGCCCGGGCGCTCTGACGGTGTCCATGCGCGTCGGTCCCGGCAGGGGCCGGACGACGAGCTGCCGGGTTCGCGACCGCCGTTCTGCCCACCGGCTGCCCTGAGGCGGCAGGGCGGCTGGGCGGGCCGCGAGCCATTATGGTCGCGCCCGTTTCGTCGTCCCCACAAGAAAGGACCTGCGATGCAGCGCACAGCAGTTAACCCCTGGCAGTGGTCGCTTCAGTTCGGCTTCAACCAGGCCGAGTCCGTCGAGGGGCACCAGCGCATGTTGGTCTGCTCGGGTCAGACCTCAGTCGATCCGCAGGGCGCGGCCCAGCACGCGGGCGACATGGCCGGCCAGATCGGCCTCGCGCTGGACAACCTCGAGGCGGTGTTGTCCGAGGCCGGAATGGGGCTCACAGACATCGTGAAGCTCAACATGTACACCACTGACGTCGACGACTTCATCGCCAACTTCGGCCCGTTGGCCGGGCGTTTCGGAGCGGCAGGTCACGCCTCGACCCTGATCGGGGTCACGCGGCTCGCGTTCCCGGAGCTGATGGTCGAGATCGAGGCGATCGCGATGCAATAGTGCCGCTCGCTACGGCGACGTCATGTGTCGCGCTTCGTCACCGGCTCCCGAGCCTGCTCTTGCGCCAGCAACGCGTCGATGAGCGCCAGGAGGTCCTCGCGGTAGGTGTCCCGTCCGTGTGCCGCCGTCCACGCCGCGGCGGCCGCGGCCAGCATCGGGTAGCGGTCGGGATCGGGTGCACCGCGAAGCTCCCGCTGCTGGCTCGGATCCTCAGAGCCCGCGCCCGCGCGCAAGAGCAGCGAACCGAGCGTGAAGTTCCACATCAGACGGTACGCGCGCACAGCCGCCTCGACTGACAGGTCGGCGTCGTGCAGCGCCGCGTGGATCTCCTCGATCGCGCCGAGCACTGACGGCGCCATCATCCGGCGGCGGGCCAGAACCTCTGGGATCCAGGGGTGTTCGGCGAGGCTGTCGTAGATCGTCGACCACAGCACCAGCATCATGCCCCTTGGATCCGGCGGGCGCGGCGGGTACACGAGCCGGGCGGCGAGGCGGTCGACGAGCACCATCAGCAGCTCGTCCTTGCTGCCCACGTGCCGGTAGGGCGCCATCGCGGACACGCCGAGCTCGCTCGCCAGCCGGCGCATCGTCAGCGCTTCGACGCCCTCGGCGTCGAGCAGTCGGATCGCCGTGTCCAGCACGGCGTCGCGGTCGATCGTCGGCGGGCGACCCCGGCGACGCCCCGGGGGTCCGGCTGGCGATCGTTGGGATGAGGGCCTCTTCGGCGACCTTGACGCCATTTGATTTACGCGTATTCTAATCCGTATGGCACACGGAACCCCCACACTCGCAACCGGCAAGATTTGCTACCTCGAGATCCCCGCCGTCGACATCGAACGCTCGTCGCGCTTCTACCGCGACGCATTCGGCTGGGAGCTGCGCCCCCGCGGCGACGGCGCGATCGCCTTCGACGACGCCGTCAGGGAGGTGAGCGGCTCGTGGGTCACCGGCCGGCCGCCGTCGGCCGAGCCCGGGATCATGGTCCACATCATGGTCGCGGAGCTCGACGCAGCGCTCGAGGCCGTCCGCGCCGCCGGCGGCGAGGTGGTCAACGAAGACGCGGCACCCGGCGAGCGCGTGGGGCACGTTCGCGACCCGGCCGGCAACGTGATCGGGATCTACCAGCAGCCCGGGCTGGCTGAACGCGAACGGACGCCCAACCCGGTGCCCGAGCACCTGCATACGGTCACCCCGCGTCTGGCGTTGAGCGATGCCGCGGCCGGGATCAACTTCTACCAGGCCGCGTTCGACGCCAAGGAACTCGGCGAGCGCTACCACATGCCCGACGGGACGCTCGTTCACGCAGAGCTTCTGATCGGCGACTCGGTCGTGATGGTCAAGGACGCCCAGGACGACGAGTTCAACGCGCTTCTGTGCACGTATTGGCCCGACGTCGACGCCGCCTGGGACCGCGCTGTGCGCGCTGGCGCCGAGGTCATATACCCCCTAGCCGATCAGTTCTACGGCGAGCGCGGCGGCCGCCTCGGCGACCCGTTCGGCAACCAATGGATGCTCGCCGCACGGATCGAGAACCTCACGCCGGCCGAGCCCGCCGCGCGAGAGCCGGCGTAGAGCCGGAACGGGCGCCCGCGGGGCTCTCTTCCGGCGCTGGAAACACCCCGGCTACTACGTGCTACGATATACCGCAATGCGTAACACTGATCCCTCCGTGCTCATCATGGCCAGTCTCGCCGAAGGTCCGAAGCATGGCTATGCGATCACCCGCGACGTGCACGACATCGCTCACGTCAAACTCGGCCCGGGGACGCTCTACGGCGCGATCGCCCGCCTCGAGGAGCGCGGCCTGATCGAGCCGCTGGAAACCGATGATCGCCGCCGTCCCTACCGTCTGACGGGATCTGGTGCCGCTGTGCTTCGCGAGCAACTGACCGCGCAGGAGCGCGTGGCGAGGCTTGGGCTGCGCCGCTTGTCCGCAGCCGAGGCGCGCGCATGAGAAAGCGCTTGCTGTTGCTCTATCCGGAGGCGTGGCGCGAGCGCTATGGCGATGAGATGTCCGCCCTGCTTGATGAAACTCCGGCGAGTATCCGCGCCACCGTGGATCTCCTGCGCGGCGCGCTGGCGGCTCACCTGCGACCGCTGGCCACCTCAGCCCCCGCGACCCGTGCGAGAGGCGCGATCGGGCTCGTGCTTGGCTGCTTCATCGTCTTCTGCGTCTTCGGCGCGGGCTTTGCCAAGACGACCGAGAACTATGACTACACCGAGCACGTCCATCCGCTGCTCGGCATTTCACACTCGATCATCCTGATCGCCGCGATCGTTGCCGCAAGCGCCCTGGCGCTAGCCGCCGCGCCGCTCGCCATCGCCTCACTGGCACAGGCGCGCCGAACCCGCGAACCGAACCTCATCAAGCTGATCGCCGTCCCACCAGCAGCGATCGGCATGTTTGCCGGCTCGGTCGGGCTCCTCGTGCTGTGGCTGAACGCTCATCACCACCGCGCCGGCGTCGGCGGGTGGCTATTGCTCGGGCTGTGCGCGGTCTGCGCCGCAGCCGGCGGCGTCGCCTGCTGGGCCGCTCCGCGCGCCATCATGCGCCGCGTCGACCTCCCGCGCAGCGTTTTTGCCGTCTCAGTACCCGCGATCGCGCTCGTCGCGCTCTGCATGGCGGTGATCGCGCTAGCAACCGGCGTCTTCCTAATTGGAATCCTCGCCGACGCACCCGACCTCGGCGCCGCGGGCAACGGTCCCGGACAGCTGATCAATGTCACGACCAGCATCGCGATTCAGCTCGCCGCGATGCTCGCACTGAGCGCAGTCGCCGCACTCAGCGCCGCGCGCGGCCTGCGCGTGCTGCGCACGCTGTAGCCTCGCGCGCATCGGCGCTCACTCGGTGCCGTACTCGTCGTGACGGCGGATCCAGAGTTGCCATCCGTCATCCTCATCGCGGCCCTTCGGCGCCCGGTCGAGGAACCCGTAGGCCGCCGCAACCGTCCGAGTACCGGGGCGCCGAGGCGATCGCGAGGTTCATCGCCCGCGAGCGAGGGGACCGACGCGAGGCCAACCTCCGGCTCGTGCTAACCCGCGCCAACGGCCAGCCCGCATTCGGCTGCTACCCCCGACCCCACGCGCCGATCGCCCGAGCCTACGGGACGATGGTGCTGACGCTGAGCGAGGACCGCGTGTCGGCAATCACCTGGTTCGGCGAGCGCAGCCTGTTCGCACACTTCGGACTGCCGAGGGCGCTGCCAGAGTAGCGTCCTGCTCAGGCTGGCGCTCGGGTCCTTCTAGGTCACCACTCAACGTGGTTGTCACCGGCTCACTTCTTGACGACGATCAGCTTCGCCTGCATCCACGGATGGATGGCGCATATGAAGTACAGGGTCGTCCCCGGCTTCGCCGTGACCTTGAGCGTCACCTTCGCCTTTTGCGTCGGGGCGATGAAGGCCGAATCACCGGGCCGATCCACGTTCGGAGCCGTGTTCGTGCCCGTTCCGTTCTCGGCAAACAAGAACTTCGGCGGAGCGTTCGCGCCTGGGGTGACCCCGAGCTCCTGCGCAATCGTCCCACAGATCTTGCAGCTGTTTATCTGTTTGACCGTCCGCGGGAGATCGTTCTTCTTGACGACGCTGAACGTGTGTGGGCCGTCGGACGCGGCCAGGTTGACGATCGTGATCGTCCCGCCCGACCTGACGTCATAGACGTCCTTCTGCCAGCGAGTCCCATCCTGGATGTAGCGGTTGATCTTCACCTTCGTCGACGTCACGGCATTGATCGTCGCGTGCTTGGATGAACCGGCCGCGGCCAGCGCCGAAGCGCTTCCCGCCACCACAACACCGAGGGTGGCGATGCCCGCAAGCAGCTTTCGCTGTGTCATTGAAGCCCTTTCCTAAGTGAATACCAGACGGCGTGACGCTACCCGATGGAGTGACGCGCCGCGCCACCTCCGACTCGCCGGTAGCACGCGCGGCACGGCACCCAGGCTTGCGTGGACGATGAGCGCATTCTCATTGGCAGAGTAAGAGGGAGGCGCGGAGGAGCAACGAAGGGGTCTAGGTCCAACGGTGCCACGGTCTTGTCCGCCCGTCGGAGTGGTTGCTTCCCATGTCGGCTCTCCCAGCCCGAGCAAACGTCGATTCGTCGCAGGACCCCACCAGGCCTCGTTCCGCGCCTGCAGCTGGTCGGCCCCGCCCTGCTGCCAGCGCGTTGTTGCGCGGTTGCCGGCTGCGGCAATGGCCGAAGAACGCCGTGGTCGTGATCGCTCCAGCGGCCGCGGGCGCTCTGACCAGACTGGGCGCCGTATGGGAGATCTGTGCTGCGCTGGTCGCGTTCTGCCTCGTGTCTAGCGGGATGTACCTGATCAACGACGTCCGCGATCGCGAGGCCGATCGTCGCCATCCGCGCAAGCGGCGGCGCCCTGTCGCAGCCGGTGAGCTCTCCCCGTTGACGGCGCTGCGCGCCGCGGCCGCTCTGGCCGCTGTCGGCCTGACGGTCGCGCTGCTCGTGCGCCCCGAGTTGGCGATCGTGGTGCTTGGCTACGCCGGCCTGACGGCTGGCTACACGCTCCGGTGGCGGAACGTCGTGGTCGCAGACATGCTGGCGATCGCCGGTGGCTTCGTGCTGCGGGCAGTCGCCGGTGCCGCGGCTGTTGACGTCCCGCTGTCGCGCTCGTTCCTGCTGGTCACCTCGGCGTGTGCGCTGTTCCTGGTCGCCGGCAAACGCTATGCCGAACTCGGCGGACGGCGCACGTCCGTCGCGACGCGTCCCACGCTGCGGCGCTACTCGCCGCGCGCGCTGCGGATCCTTCTGACCGGCAGCGCCGCGCTCGCCTGCGTAGCGTACGGTCGCTGGTCGTTTGCGCGGCCGGAGCTCGGGCCCTGGCTCGAGCTTTCGCTGATCCCGCTGTCGCTCTGGCTTGGCCGCTATGGGGCGAGGCTCCGAGCGGGCGCGGGCGAGGCTCCGGAGGAGCTGGTCTTGCGAGACCCAGCGCTACTGGGTCTCGCACTGCTGTGGGCCCTGCTGTTTACAGCTGGGATCTATGGCGCGCACTAGCAGCTCCGCCGTCGCGCGCCGGGAGCCGCCGCCTCGGAGGCACTCCGGAGCGGCCGACCGCTCGCGACAGCATCATCGGCGGCCGGTGCACCGTCGCTCCGTCCGGTTTCGTTTCAGGCGGATCGTGGCGCTTACGTTTCTGATCCTGGCGGGTGACGTGGTGATCTCGTTCGCCTCGGCGATGAGCGCGCCGTCGAACAGCCCCTTCGGGGTGCGCGCGATCGAGTGGCTGCGCGACAACGGCGCGGCCTGGCTCGTGTCGGACGTCGAGGCGCTCTACTACAGCTGGAACGCTCCCGCAACCGGGGGGACGCGGTTGAAATCGCTCCCGAGGGTAGGGGTGGCGTCCACCGCAACTCAGAGCGGGTATCTGCCGCCGCCGATCGCGCCGGTCGTCTATCCGCCATTGCCGGGAGAGGGCCAGTGGCATGGAACCGGGCTGGTGGCGGGCGGGGCGCCGCCGGTGCTGGTGACGACGTTCCGCCCCGACCCGAGCTACCCGCAGATGATCGCCGCAGTGGGCTGGATCGACTCCACGCGGGCATGGCTTCAGCTCTATCCAGGCCGGTACGAGCCCCCGAACGCGGGCAACGTGCCGGCGGAGGTGCCACCCCAGCTCCGCAGTCGGCTGCTTGCGACGTTCAACAGCGGCTTCAAGCTCGAGGACGACGGCGGCGGCCTCGTCGCATTCGGTCACGTGTACGCGCCGCTTCGCGACGGGCAGGCAACGCTCATCCGCTATCGCGACGGGACGGCGGACGTGACGGTATGGACCGGCGGTCCCGATCCCGGTCCCAACGTGGAGTTCGCGCGCCAGAACCTGGCGCTGATCGTCGACGGCGGCCGACTCAACCCAAACCTCTCAGACGGGCCGCAGTGGGGCGCGACGCTTGGTAACGCGGTGCGGGTGTGGCGCTCGGGCGTGGGGATCGACGCCCGCGGCAACATCCTGTACGCGGCAGCGGACGGACAGACCGCCCAGAGCCTCGCCCAGATCCTCGAGCGCGCGGGCGCGATCCGCGCGATGGAGATGGACATCAACTATGAGTGGGTCACGTTCAACTTCTACGGCGGTTGGGGGGCGGGCGCGCCGCAGAAGCTCCTCCCCGGCATGAGCCGCGAGCCGACCAGGTACCTGACGCCCGATGATCGCGACTTCTTCGCGGTCTACGCTCGCAGCGACGGGTGAAGCTCGGTCAGATCGCCCGCGGCAGCTCACCGTACGCTGCGGACGACCGACGTGCCGGACACGTCGCCCGCGTCGGCGATCCGACCCGTCGCGCCTGGCGCGTCCTTCAGATATCCGTCGAGGAAGGCGACCGTCACGCGCTCGACGATCCCGAGCTGCGGCTGCCGGTCGGTGTAAGGGCCGAGATGCGAGGCGCCGAACATCGTCAGCAGGTACTTGGGCGGCGGCGCCACGTCGAAGAACGCGCTCGTATAGCTGGGCGGGTTGATCGCGTCAGCCGTGCCCTGGGTGGCCAGGAGCGGCGGGCTCGGCCGGGGGAAGTCAAAGCCGCCCGTGCCCGGCAGCTCTGCCCCGGAGAGGATCACCGCCGCCCGCACCCGCTGGTCGCGGAAATGGCGGTCGTAAGCCACGGCCAGCGCGGTCTCGCCGCCGTCTGACTGACCGGCGACCGCGATCCGGCGAGGGTCGACCAGCCCGCCCAGGAAGCCGGACCGGGCTTGCCCCAGCGCGAGCATTCCGCTGATCACGAAGCTCATGTCGCGCGGCTGGTTGACGAGGTCGGCCTCGTTGGGCCCGCCAGGGGCGTTCGCGTTCTCCAGCGGGAACACGGGCGCGGCGACGACGTAGCCGGCTCGGGTCCACGCCCGTAGCAGCGGGGCGTAGGGCGCGGGCGTGACCGCGTAGCCATGGCCGAACACCACCAGGGGGAACGGCCCGCCGCCGCGCATCGGTGCCGCTCCTCGTGCGCCCGACCGCACGACAGGGCTGGTCGCGGGATAGCGGATGACCGTGACGAGCGTCCGTGGCTGGGGTGGGCGGCCGGGGAGGTGAATCAGGCGGCTGTAGTCGACGAATCTGACCACGCGCAGCCCCACCGCGAACGGGGGGTGGGGGATCGGGGCCGCACCCGGCCTTGTGCGCTGAGCGCTGGTCGCGGGTGCAGGATGCGGGCGGCTGCGTGACGGTGGAGTCGCCGCCGGGCGGCTTGAGCCGCAGCCGCAGACGACCAGCGTGCACACGGCCGTGGCGACGAGCCGGCGCACACGCTCAGCGTTGGTACGACGGCGAAGAAGTCGCGGTCGTCGGGAGTCAGGTAGCGGTCGGGTGAGCGCTGCATCCCAGCCACGAGGTTGGCCGGGGCTCGGGCGCCCGGATAGCGATAGGTGATGAAGCTCGGCCAATAGGCGTTGATGTCCAGCTCCATCGCGCGGACGGCACCGGCGCGCATCAGGACCTGCGCCAGTGAGCCCACCGTCTGGTAGTCGGCGGCGGCGTAGATCAAGTTGCCGTGCCGGTCAATGCCGAGCCCCGAGCGCCACACCCGGACGGCGTTTCCGAGCGTCGCCCCCCACTCTGGCCCGTCTGACAGGTTCGGATTCGCCCGGCCGCGGTCGACGATCAGCGGTAGGTCCTGCCGGGCGTAGACAACGTCCGGGCCGGCCTGCCGCCCCCCGGTCCACTCGATCACGTCGATCCGCCCGCTGCGGTAGCGCACGATCGCGGCCATGCCGTCGTGCATGGGCGCGTAGGTGCGGCCGCCGTCGACGAACCCACCCCCTGAGTCGGCCAGCTTGAACGCGCTGTTGAACGTCGCGACCAGCATCGAACGCTTCCCGGAGGGCACCTCCATCGGCCCCCGCGAAGGCATCGCGACGGCGGGCTCGTCGCGCCCGGGATAGAGCCAGGTTGAGGTCCGGGTGTGGTCGATCCACGCGACCCCAGCGACCTGCTGCGGGTAGTTTGGATCGGGCCGGAAGCTCGTGATCAGCACGGGTGGACGCGGCCCCCCGTCGGCGAATGTAGCGTGCCAGATTCCCTCGCCGGGGAGCGCCGGGTGGATCACGGGCCGGATCGGCGGCGGGCGGTAGTAGCGGATGGCGTGACGTGCGAGGATCACCGGCGCGGCGACGCCGGCCTGCCCGGGGAGCTTGCGGAGCGCAGGTCCCCCCTTGGCCGGGGCGTTCAGCGAGTAGTAGAGGTTCTCGACATAGTTGACCAAGCCGCGGGCACCATGATCGCGCAGCCATTCGACCGTCCGGATGCCGAGGCTCGAGTTCGACGGCTGCGCCATGGATGTCGCATATGACACGAGCGCCGGCAGCAGCGCGATCACGGCGGCCATCGCAACGATCCGGCGGGCCCTGGCCCCGCGGCTCGGTGGGCTGCCGGCACGGACGGGCGAGATCCGGTGGAGCGGCCGCCGGGGCTGCTCCGAGGCTCTGGTAGGAGAGAGCATCAGCGGGAGGTAGGTTGCAGCTCTGGGCCCATAAGAGCCTAAAGGGATCGTGAAAGAGCCCTCATCGGCCCCACAGCTTTGCTTGAGAGACGGCGCATAGGTTGCCACGATGCGATCGCGTCGCGAACACGCCTTGCTGCGCGACCCGGTGCCGCTCAGCGCCTCCGAATCGGCCGCGGCTCTCGTGGCGCGGGGTTCGGTGACTTCCGCTGTCCCCGTTGCGGCTCGGCGTGGCTGCCTGCACGCGCTGGTAGCGACGATCCGCCCGCGGCAATGGATCAAGAACGGGCTGGTGATCGCAGCGGCGGGCGCCGCCGGCGCGCTCGGTCACGACGACGTGCCGGTGCGGGTGGCGCTCGCCTGCCTGGCGTTCTGCCTGCTCGCCTCGGGAATCTACGCGATCAATGACGTGCGCGACGCCGAGGAAGACCGGCTGCACCCGCGCAAGTGTCGGCGCCCCGTCGCCGCCGGCGAGCTGAACGCTGCGCGCCGCCACTGGCCTTGGCGTAGCACTGATGGTGAGCGGTCTGGCGTTGTGCGCGTTGATACGGCCTCTGCTGGCGCTCGTGGGCGGCGGCTATCTCGCGCTGACCGTGAGCTACACGCTCGTGTGGCGGCACATCGTGATCCTCGACGTGATCGCGATCGGCGGCGGGTTCGTTCTGCGCGCGGTGGCGGGCGGCGTCGCCGCGCCGGTGACGCTCTCGCGCTGGTTCCTGCTGGTGGTCAGCGCGGCGGCCGTCCTCGTCGCGGGCGGCAAGCGCTACGCCGAGCTCCGGCGAGCCGAGTCGCAGTTTGCGGCGCGACGGCGGGTGCTTCACGCTTATGACCCGTGGCTGCTGCGGCTGATTATGGCGGGCAGCGGCGCCTTGGCGCTGCTCGCCTACTTCGTGTGGGCGCTCCAGCTTCCCGCCACGGATGGGGTGCCGTGGCGGCCGTTGACGATCGTCCCGTTTGCCGCCTGCCTGCTCCGCTACGGTGCGCTTGTGGGTGCCGGAGCCGGAGAAGCGCCGGAGGAGCTGGTCCTCGGCTGACCGGCCGCTGCAACTGACCGGGTTGTTGTGGCTCCTGCTGTTTGCGCTGAGCGTCGATGCCGCCGGTTGAGGAGACGCTGAGCGCGACCACGCCCGAGGTTCGGCGAGAGGAGCTGCGCGGCTGGGGCGGAGGTCAGGGCGCCTCGATGCTCGTGCTGCGGCCGGCCCGGCTCGACGCGCTGCGGGCGTCGCTGTCGATCGCCCGGGGGCTTCCGCCGGCTGGCGGCGGCCGCTTGGCCGGGGTGATTGCTCGGGGAATGGGTCGAAGCTATGGCGACGCCGCGCAGCTGACCAATGGCGTTGCGCTTGAGCCCACGCGGCTGAAGGACTTCGAGCTGGACCGCGAGCGGGGGGTCGTGTGCGCCCAGGCCGGGGTGACGATCGGCGAGCTGCTGGGGGCGCTGGTGCCTTCCGGGTGGATGGTGCCGGTGGTGCCCGGCACCCAGCACGTGACGATCGGCGGTGCGATCGCCAGCGACATACACGGCAAGAACCATGGCGCCGCCGGCACGCTCGGCAGTCACGTCCGGGCGCTGGGGCTGCTTAGCGCATCGGGCGAGTTGCTCGAGCTGCATCCGAGCGACGAGCTGTTCCAAGCGACCCTCGGCGGCATGGGGCTGACCGGGGTGATCGTATGGGCGCGGATCGCGCTACGGGCGGTGAGCAGCCCGCTGCTGTCGGTCGACACCGATCGCGTTCGGGACCTCGACGGCGCGCTGGCCGCCCTGTCCGCGCCCGGGGGCCCGCATCGCGTCGCATGGCTCGACCTGTTGTCCTCTCGGATCGGCAGGGGCATCGTCACACGGGCGGCGCACCTGGATGGAACGCGCGGCACAGGCCCCCAGGACGCGACGGGCAATGTTGAGGCTCGCCTCGAAGTGCCCGAGCGCTGGCCGGGCGGGCTACTTCGTCCGGAGCTAGTGCGGACCTACAACGAACTTCGCTTCCGCCGCGCGCCCCGGCACGAGCGCGGTCGCGTCGAAACCATCGGCTCGCACATGTTCCCCCTCGACGTGCTGTCCGCATGGCCGAGGCTGTACGGCCAGCGGGGCTTTATCCAGTACCAGCTGGTGGTGCCGTACGGCGCCGAGCAAGCGCTCTCGGCGGTGATCGAGCGCGTGCGCGGGGCCCGCGTCCCGTGTTTTTTGGCGGTGCTGAAGGACTTCGGTCCGGCGAACGAGGCGCCGCTGTCGTTCCCGATCGCGGGCTGGACGCTTGCCCTCGACCTACCGCGTGCCGCGGACGGTCTGTACCCGGCGCTCGACGACTGCGATCAACTGGTCGCCGCGGCGGGCGGCCGTGTCTACCTGACCAAAGACGCGCGCCTTCGCACCGAGGCGGTGCGAGCGATGTATCCGCGACTGGCCGAATGGCAGGCGCTGCGCGACCGCGTCGATCCGGAGCGGGTGTGGCGCTCCGATCTCGCCCTGCGGACGGGGCTGATACGGGCGTGAGCGCGACTCCAGAGGGCGACCCGGCACGTGTGCTGCTCGTGGGCGGCAGCTCCGAGATCGGAGTCGCGATCGTGCGGTCGCTCGCCGACGATCGACCCGTTCGCCCCTACCTGCTCGGCCGCGACCGCGAGCGTCTGGCGAGCGCGCTGTCCACACTCGAGCGGGCCGGCTGCGCGAAGGGAGAGGTCGACCTCGTCGATGCCGATGACCTGTCCGCTCACGAGGGGGAGATCGCGCGGGCATTCGATCGCGGCGGCCCGTTCGACGTGGTCGTGCTCGCGGTCGGCGTGCTCGGCGCACAGAGCGGGCTCGACGCCGACGTGGAGGAAACGCTCGAGGTGATGCGGGTCAACTTCCTCGGCGCTAGCTCGCTGCTGCTGGCCTGCCTGCGGCGGCTGCGGGCGCAGGGCCACGGCAAGCTGGTGATCCTCTCCAGCGTGGCCGCTGAGCGGCCGCGACGCTCGAACGCGATCTACGGCGCCGCCAAGGCCGGGCTCGACGCGCTGGCGCAGGGGCTGGCGGATGCGACCGCGGGCGACGGGATCCGTGTGCTGGTTGTGCGTCCGGGATTCGTCACCACCAAGATGACCGCCGGGCTCAAACCGGCTCCGTTCGCGACCACACCGGAGGCGGTCGCGCAGGCGACCGTGCGAGCCCTCGAGGGGAGTGTTCACACGATCTGGGTGCCGGCCCGGCTCCGGCTGATCTTCTCGATACTGCGGCATGTACCGCGCCCGCTGTACAGGAGGCTGCCGTTGTGAGGTCGAGGACGCTGCTCATCGATGCTCGGGATCGCGGCGATCCTGGCCGCGATCGTGCTGATCCTCGCCCCTGGCCTGGCGGTGGTCGGGATACTGGCGATCCTCCTGCTCGTGATCCTGGCGATTATCTTCCTCGGGGACGCGCGGCGCCGCCGTCGGCGGCGCTCGCGGCCAACCGCCAGAAGCCCGCGCTCACGTCCGGTTCGCCGAAGGTGACAAGACGGGTGCGAGCGTGAGCATCGCGGCGCTCGCCGGCGCGACAGTAATCAGATAACGACCCGGACCAGAGGCCAGCGTATGCGTTGCAGCCGGCCGCGAGAGCAGGCCTGTGCTTGCGATGCCAAAGCTCCGGCCGCCGTATTCGACCCCGCCCCTTGCGTACGGGCTTGGGGCCGTGAGACTTACGGTCGTCGCGGTAGCGAAACGGGCCGATGCGCGTACGAGGACCACGTGTCGGCGCGACAGGTCGTCGTTGATCAACACGACCCGCAGCGTGCCGTCAGTCGCGCGGGTAGACCAGGCGCGCAGGTTCCCGCTACCGGTGGTGGTCAGGCGGAGCAGGCGTGAGCCCGGCGGGGCCGCCTGGGCGAACATCAGCATCCCGTAGTAGACGGGAGCCACGGTGGCCGACCAACGACCGTGCGCGAGACGGAACCGAAACAGTTCGTAGGCGGCGCCAGGGAAGCTGTGAAAGTTGACTCCCACGACGCCGATACGCGCGAGCGCGAACAGCGAATCGAGGGCCCACAGGGCAGAGGCAAAGGTGTCGCTGACCCCGCGCTTGCCTCCGCAGGAGACCGAGTTCGTCTCATCCAGTCTCAGGGCGAGGCCATCATGGCGCGCGATGTCCACATAGCGCGTGAGCGCGGGCTCCACACCGCGAGACCCGTACCTGCTCAAGAGCCGCGTGACGGTCGGGTACGTGGGGGATCCCGGCTGGCTGAAGCAGCGGTTGAACGGATATTGATGGAGGGTGACGAGGCCAAGCCTTGGCTCAGTCGCGGTGAACCTAGCCAGATCCCCCATCCAGTCGGGGCCGCCCAGCGTCGGACCGGCGAGGCGTGCCGTCCGCGGCATGAGCGTGGCCACCGACGCAAACTCGTGCCTGAAGGACGCGAAGCCGTAGCCTGGCCGCCGGGCGAATACGGCCTTGCCGCGGCGGGTGCGATACCACGGGAAGGCTGGATAGAGCGCAGGCTCGTTGCCGATCTCGAGCGCCTCCACGTTGGTGGCGCCTATCCCGAAGAGCAGCGCGCGGGCTTCGGCCGCGGCAAGCTGTGGCTGCTCGGCGTTCAGGTTCACGCCAAGGATCAGGTGGGCATGAACCGCCAGCGCGAGCGACCTGGCGACCGCGATCCACCTCGGCGTGAGGCCGAAGCTCAGACCCCCGCTGCGGAGCAGCGATCTGGTGGGCCACCAGGTCGTGTCGGTGCTGTCCCCACCGATCCTCACCACGGGCGTTGGCTGGGAGCGAGATTGCGAACAGCTGCTCGAGCACGGGGTTCACCGCGCTGGGGTTCGACCCGGCGTATGCCGTCACGGCCGGATACTCGAAGGAGACGCCCACGAATCCGGGGGGGACTGGGCGCCCGACGCTCGCATCGGAGATCCCGACCCGGACGTCGGCCCGGGGAGGCTGGAAGACGTCGTCGGCATCCGCGTCTCCGTGGCTGAACGGGTCGCCTACGAGGAGCAACGCTCCGGTGAGCGCCGCGACCGCTGCCACCGGGATGGTCAGTCGGAGCATGGCCTGCGCTGAGATCAGCCGACGGCGGGCGTTCACTGGGCGACCATCGTGAAGAAGTCGCGGCTCCACGGAGCGAGGAACTCGCCTGGTATCCCCTGCTGTCCTCGCACGACGGGCACTGGCGCGGGCGCATGCCCGCCGCCGTGACGATAGAGGTAAGCTGCGACCCACTCCGGGTTGATATCGACTCGACCGCCCGGACCACACGGGCCGCGAGCAGCCCGTCGACGAGCGCGGCCACGGTCAGGTGCTCGCCACCGGCCCAGATCAGATGCCCGTCGGCGGTAATCCCGAGCGCCGAGCGGGCGGGGTCAGGAACGCCGCCGAGCGTCGCCCCCCAGCAGCTCACACAGTCCACGCCGGCGGCGGCGCGGCCGCCGTCGATCAGCAGGGTCAAATTCTGGCGCACGGACACCATCACCCGTCCCGCTGCCGGCAGCCCGCGGTGCCAGGAGCCGACGTCGGTCGTGCCGTCGGAGTAGGTGACGACCGAGCCCAAGCCGTCGCTTGGCGGAACCGCGACCCGGCCGTAGGACACACGTGTCCGACACAGTCGATCGGGTGGACGCGGACGCGCATCGTCATGCTGCCGCAGTCGCAGCCAGGCTCGGCGTGGGCAGCACGTGGCTGTGAGTGCAGCGGTCGCATGACCCGTGTCGCGCGTGGTCGCGAAACTCGTCGGCGAACGCGCTCAGGGCGCTTGAGACGAACCGCGCCGACCCGTCGGGGTGTTGGCAGGCGCCTCGCCCGGGCAGCTCGCGTGTCCAGCGCTCCAGCGCGACCTCGGTTTCGCGCTTGGCCGTGCCGCTGGCCAGCTGCTGGACGGCGTCAGCGATCGCAGCCAGCCCGTTCACGCACGGCCCGCACTGGCCTGCGCTCTGCGAAGCCAAGTAGTCCGCCACCCGCGCCGTCTCGGCCACCGGGCAGCTCGAGCGCGGCAACAACACTATTACGCCGGCGCCCAGGCTGGCTCCGTGCCGGCGCAGCTCCTCGCGCGCGAGCCGCAGGCCCGGCGACAGCGGGGCCCGTAGCCACGAGCCGAAGTAGCCGCCAAGCAACACTGCCGTGAAGTCCAGATCGGCGCCGGCTAGGTCGAGCAAGTCGGCGAGCGACATCCCCTGCTCGATTTCGTAGACACCGGGTGCGCTGACCGCGCCAGCGATGGTGACCAGCCGCGATCCCGGCTCCTCCGCCGTGCCGAGCTGCCGAAACCAGGCCGCGCCGTGGCGGGCGACTAGCGCCAGGTGAGCCAGCGTCTCCACGTTTTGCACCAGCGTGGGGAGCCGGCTGACGCCCTCCTCAAACGGCCGAGCTCCAAACGTTGGCTTGCCGGCTCCTCCGTTCAGGGCGTCAACCAGCGCGGTCTCCTGGCCCGACACAAACCCGTCTCGGACCGCGAGCAAGTGGAACCGCGGATCCTCTCCCAGACGAGCGTCCGACCTCTCCTTGAGCGCGCGCTCCAGGCTACGCCCGGCTCGCTTATCAAGCTCCGAGAATGTGACCACCGCCTCCTCCGCGCCGACAGCCCGGGCCGCGACCGCGACGCCGTCGATCACCAGAGTGCGGCAGCTTGCGCAGTAGTACACGATCCTTCTTGCTCGCTGGCTCGCCTTCGGCGCCGTTGGCCACAACGATCTTCGCCCCGCGCTGTGCCGCGACCGCGCGCAGCTTGTGCGCCGTCGGAAACGCAGCGCCGCCCTGGCCGCGGAGTCCCGATCGATCGATCATGTCCACCAGCGCCGGAGGTGCCAGGTGACGCAATACGGGCAGCGGTCCGTGCACGTCGAGGTGCGTGTCCAGGTACGCGAGCGGCAGCTCTCCGACGCCGGTCAGCAGCCGCGGAAGTGAGGAGCCATCCCTCACCGTCTCACCTGCCCGCGCGTGGCGAGACGCTGACGGTCCCGTCGACGTTCCCGCTCCCGTCGAACTGGAGCTGTGCGACCACGCTGAGTGTCGTGCCCGACGCGTCGTCGACCCGCGCGCGGACGTTTGTGCCCTCGAGCGCGGTGATCCTCCCCTCGAACTGGTCGGGGTTTGAGGCGGGTCCGAGCGTTACCCGACTTGAGGTCATCTGCACGCCGCCACCCGCCAGCGGCAGCCCGGCGATCCTGATCCGAAGCTTGCTCAGCTGCTGGCCGCCGACCCTGACCGTGATGTCCACAATTGCCCGCTCGTCGGACTCGCCTTGCCGGACGGGGCCGCTGACCGGAGCTGTAAAGGTCGTCGCGGAGCTACGCGACGCCGGGCCGTTGGTCCGGCGCGGCGAAGGGCCAGCAGTCGCCGAGGCTGACGTTGCTGCCGTCGTCAGCAGGTAGCTGGGAGTCCCCGCCCGGCGCGCCCAGCCAGCGGCCAGCGGCCCGCTCGGGAGCCACACGATCAGGCCAAGGGGGACGAGCGCCGCGGCGCCGATCGCCGACAGCCGTACGCCCAGGTCATCCGGCCAGCCCGCGCTGGCGCGCGCGACGACGGCGACGATCATCGCGATCACGCAACCGCCGGTGATCGCCAGCGCCCAGCCGAGCTTGGTGTCGCTACCGGTGCCGAGACCATGCAGCAGCGCCACCGGCCATGACGCGTACGCCGCCCAATGCGTGAGCCGCCAGGCGCGGTACCCGAGGCGCCGGCGCAGCAGGCTCGTGATCGTCACCGCGATCAACAGATCGAACGCGACCGCGCCGAAGCCTAGCCACACGGGGCGGTAGATCCCCGCGAACGGGACCATCACGTCGATCAGCCGGATCGGGGCAAAGCCATCCACCAGCGAGGTCACGATGTGGACGCCCGTGAACGCGACCGCCAGCAGCGAGGCGGTGCGGTGGACCGAGTCGAGCACGAAGCGCGGCACACGCTCATTGCGCAGCCGACGAACGTTCGCGACCCCGAGCGCCACGCTGAGCGTCAGCAGCACCAGCGCGACGATGCCCGTTCCGCGCGTGAGATACCAGTACGCGGCCGAGCCGACCGACGTTGCGACGATCATCGCGGTGTTCGGCGACGCCGCATATCAGGACCCGCCTGAGACCGCCCCGGTGCTTGCCGATGCGGGAGATGAGGTAGGCGGCTGCGCAGGCTGCTGCAGGGAGCCGCCGTCCTCCGTGGTCGTCGATGACTGCTGCGAGGTGGCGCTGCCGTAGCCAACCGAATGGCGCCTCTGCGTCCCGCTGCTCTGTGTCCGCTGGCGGCCGTGAAATCCGTTCGCCGCGGCCACCGACAGCACGCCCGACAAACCCACCGCACCCGCGATCACCCATCGGTTGATCCGGGAGAGAAGCGCAAGCCCACGGTCGCGGGCGCCGAAGTCATTGCCATCCATTGTGGGTAGGAGGATGCGACGGCGAACGAATGACGCGCTAAACGATCGGTGAGAAAGCGCTAACGAGCCGTCGAGGAAGGGCGGGCGCGATGCCGAGTTCGGAAGGGCCAGACCGACTTGACCTTCCCACCCAGACGCCAAGCCCTCAGTAGTTTGGTGCAGCTCCTCGCCGGAATGTTCCGGCTGACCGCTGCGCAGCGCTGGCGTATCGTCAGGTCGATGCAGTCGGAGGCGAGTGGTAAACGGCGGAAGAATCGGGCCTTCGAGAGGAGCCAGTCGAAGGAGCCCACTGCCAGTGAGATGCTCGAGCTCTCGCGCCAGGAGTGCCTGCAGCTGCTGGCCTCACATCGTTTCGGGCGGCTCGCAGTCAACCTGGGCGATGGCCCCCCCGTCATCCGGCCCGTCAACTACCTGTTCGACAAGCCCTCACAGTCGGTTGTGTTCCGAAGCGCGTCCGGCTCGAAGTTCCACGCGCTGCTGCGCTCGGCCGACGCCGCGTTCGAGATCGACGGGATCGACGAGTGGTCAAGGACCGGATGGAGTGTGATCATCCATGGGGTAACCGACGAGGTCTCCAACACGAGCGAGATCAACCGCCTGGATCGTCTCGGTCTCGAGCCGTGGGCCCCTGGATCCAAGCGGCACTGGATGTACATCCGGGCCTGGACTGTGTCCGGCCGACGGATCGTGTTGGCGGATGACATCGCGTCCGGCCGCTACCTGGGCTAGGTGCATCGTATGCGAGGGGTGCGATGAGCGACGGAACCGTCGCGAGCTGATCGGCCGCGCCGGAGTCTGGCGGTGCTCGACCGGCAGCTCCCTGGATGCATGAGCGATCAGTAGTTCTCCGCAACCTCAGTTCGGCCCCATGCGGCTGGCGCAGGGCGCGGACCGAGCGTAGCCTCAGTTCTATGACTTCCAACGCTCAGGCATTCAGGGTCCTGATCGTCGGCGGCGGCGTGGCTGGTCTCGAGGCGGCGCTCGCGCTGCACCACCTGGCAGGGGAGCGGATCAGCACGACGATGTTGACCCCCGAGCCTGAGTTCGTTTACCGCCCCCTGCGGGTCCGCGAGCCGTTCGCCCACAGTGGCGCGGGCCGCTACCCGCTGGAGCCGATCGCCCGCGGTGTCGGCTTTGAGCTCAAGCAAGATGCGTTCAAGTGGCTCGATCCAGCCCGCAGCGTCGTACACACCGAGGGAGGTGAGGAGCTGCCCTACCAAGCGCTCTTGCTGGCGCTCGGAGCGCGCTTGAAGTCGCGCTTTAGGCATGCGATCACGCTCGACGACCGCCGCCTTGACGAGCAGCTGCACGGGTTGATCCAGGATGTGGAGGCCGGCTACGCGAAGGAGCTCGCGTTCATCGCCCCCAGCCAGATGTCCTGGCCGCTGCCGCTCTACGAGCTGGCGCTGATGACCGCGCGCCGCGCGTGGGACATGCAGCAGGACGTGTCGATCACGCTGGCCACGCCTGAGGACGCCCCACTCGCGATCTTCGGCACCCCGGTGAGCGAGGCGGTCCAGGAGCTGCTCACCGAGCATGGGATCCTGGTCGTCCCCTCGGCCCACTGCGAGACGCCGGAGCCGGGGCAGGTGTCGATTCAGCCCGGATCGCGCCGGCTGCACGTCGATCGTGTGGTCGCGCTACCCGAGCTGTTCGGCCCGTCAACGCCGGGTGTTCCGAAGCGCGACGGGCACGGCTTCATCCCCATCGATGTCCACTGCCAGGTGCCCGGGCTCGAGCGCGTGTTCGCCGCCGGTGACGCCACCGAGTTCGCGGTCAAGCACGGCGGAGTCGCCTCGCAGCAGGCCGACGTCGCCGCCGAGGGGATCGCCGCGCTGGCCGGCGCTCCGGTGCAGCAGACCAAGTTTCACCCAGTGATCCACGGGATCCTGCTCGGCGGCGAGCGCCCGCTGTACCTGAGCGCGCACATCACCGGCGGCCACGGGTCGAGCTCCGAGGTGACCGACAAGCCGAGCTGGTCACCCGGGAGCAAGATCGCCGCCAAGTACCTAGCCCCGTACCTCGAGTCGCGCGAGCGCGCCGCGCTACGGTGATTCCGTGTCCGAGCCCGAGGCCCCGACCGGCCCATCATCAGAGGAGAAGCGCCCGACCCGCAGCATCCGCGTAGTGATCGCCGACGACCACGCGGTCGTGCGCCGCGGCCTGCGCCAGTTGCTTGCGGCCGAAGACGGCGTCGAGGTTGTTGCCGAGGCTTCAGACCTCGATGGCGCGCGGCGCTACGTGCGCGGCCACCACCCTGACGTGCTGGTCCTCGACTTGAACTTGCCCCAGGGTCTGAGTCTCGACGCGATTCCCGATATCCGAGGGGAGAGCCCCGGAACGCAGATCGTGGTGCTAACGATGCAGAACGAACCGGCGTACGCCCGCCAGGCACTCAATGCCGGTGCGCTCGGGTACGTCCTCAAGGAGGCCGCCGAGGCGGAGCTCGTGGAGGCGGTGCGCCGCGCCGCCGTCGGCGACACCTACCTGAATCCGAGGCTCGGTGCCCGCGTCGCGGCCGAGCCGCCACCCGGCCCGCCCGATGGCCTGTCCGAGCGCGAGGTCGAGGTGCTGCGGATAATCGCGCTCGGGCACACCAACGCGGAGATCGCCGAGCAGCTGTACCTGTCGGTGCGCACCGTGGAGACCCATCGGGCGCACATCCAGCAGAAGCTTCGCCTCGGCTCACGCTCGGAGCTCGTGCGCTACGCATTGGAGCACGGGCTGATCGAGGCTTGAGAGGTTCGACGACAGGGGCCCGGCTCCAAACGTGCAACAGCGTCGCTGGCTCGTGGCCGAGCGTCGCGTTAGCCACCGAGATCGCGTGTTTCGCGCTCGCGGATCCGTCACAGCAGAGCAAGGTCGGCATCAGTGACCGGCTCACCCCGTCGTCGCACCAGCTTCCTCGCGCTCGCCCCGGGAAGAATGGGGTGAGTCGGCGTCCCGGACTGCTCGAGTCAGCACCAGCAACGGGCAGCGGGCCGTTCGCGCTAGTTGCTGCGCCGTGCTCCCGTGCACCAGCCGGCCGACCGGACCGTAGCTGCGCGAGCCGATCACCAGCAGGTCGAGCGAGGCGCTGTAGACAGCGAGCTCCTCGGCCGCTTGGCCGTAGGCCGCGTGTGCCTCGACTCCCTGGATCCCGCCAACCCGCTCGCGCGCGGCCTCAACCATGTCGTTGATCATCGTGCCGATCGCGGAACCGCCCGCGAACGGGTAGGCCGGCAGCGCGACCGCCTCGAACGCTGAGAGCTTCGTGTGCAGCTCGTCCGCGAGCTTGCGGGCGACCCCTAGCGCGTGTTTGCTCTCGGGGGAGCCGTCGTAGCCGACACCGATCTCGTGTGTGGCAGCGGGGTGCTGGGCATAGCCGGCGGGGGCGATCGCCACCGCGCACGGGGCGCCGTTAAGCGCAGCGCGGGTGTCGTCGCCGATCACGACGCGCCCGAGCAGCCCGCGCCTGGACGAGCCAAGCACGAGCAGGTCGGCGCCGGTCGCCTCGGCCAGCTCGTGCAGGCCGCGCCCGACCGTGGGCGATCCGTGGGCGAGGAGGTGAGCGTCCACGCCGGCCGCCTCGCGCGCCCGCGCCAGGAGCTGGCGGGAGTGATGTTCTTCCGAGGCCGCGTATGGCGGGCTCGAGCCGCGCCAGACATGGGGGTCGCCGTGGTAGACGTAGGCGAGTGTGAGCTTGCCGTACTCGGCGCGGAGCAGCGTGGCCAGGGCGAGCGCGTCGCGGCCGCCCTCTTGCCCGTCCACGCCCACGATCACATGCTTGAACATCTCGATTTCCTCCTGAAGGTGGTCCAGCCACGATAGGGCGGCTGCGATTGACGACCATCGGTGCCCGGGCCCAGGCAGGTTGCAGGTTTCTACGCGGTACGGTCCGCAACTCGCCACTGGCGGCACTCGATAGAGACTGAGCCCTTCAGACCGGAGTTGTAATCGGCGGCCGGTTCGATCATCCGTGCACGTCTACGGTCCGTTGCGGTCCCTACGTAGCGCTGTGTTCATCGCGCCCACTTAGCTGGCTGCCGATCGCAATCCGTAGTTTTCCGATGGCTTGGCGATACAACGCACGGATGCGTGGAACCTGCGTCGCAGTGAACCTGATCGCATGCCTCCCAGCAGTACGCGGATGACCGCCACACGGGTGATTGAGCGCGGCGACCTCGACCAGCTGTTCGATGCGCTGGCGGGCCGTGGGTACACGATCGTCGGGCCGACGCGTCCGCGACCACGCGATCGTCTACGACGAGATCCGCACGGCCGCGGACCTGCCGGTCGGATGGACCGACGAGCAGGACGGCGGCCACTACCGGCTCAAGCGCCGCAGACGACGAAGCACTGTTCGGCTACGCCGTCGGCCCGCACTCGTGGAAGCAGTACCAGCTGCCGCCCGAGGTGAAGCTGTGGCGAGGCGCGGCTCGACGAGCGCGGCGCGCTCACCGATGTCACCGAGCCGCCACGACCGGCGCCGCGATACGCGTTCCTCGGCGTACGGTCGTGCGAGCTGCACGCGATGGACATCCTGGATCGCGTGTCTCGGGCGCACGTCCGCGCGCGCGCCGGCGCACGTTCATCATCGCCGTCCAGTGCGGGCAGGCGGGCGGCACCTGCTTCTGCGTCTCGATGGGCACCGGGCCGGTCGCCGAGCGCGGCTTTGACCTCGCGCTGACCGAGGTGCTCGAGCGAGCACGGCACTACTTCGCCGTCGAGGTCGGCTCGCGATCGGGGCGCGGAGGTGCTCGCCGAGTGCCGCACCACGGACGCGCCGCGACGCCGAGCGCGAGCAGGCGGCTGCGGTCGCACGCGCGCACCGCGTCGCAGATGGGCCGCGAGCTCGACACCGACGGACATCAAGGAGCTGCTGTACCGCAACTACGAGCACCCGCGCTGGGACGAGGTCGCCGAGCGCTGCCTGACCTGCGGCAACTGCACGATGGTCTGCCCGACGTGCTTCTGCACCACGGTCGAGGATGTGACCGACCTGGACGGGGAGCGAGTCGAGCGCCACCAGCGCTGGGACTCCTGCTTCACGGTCGACTACTCGCACATCCACGGCGGCGCCGTGCGCGGCTCGCCGCGCTCGCGCTACCGCCAGTGGATGACGCACAAGCTCGCGACCTGGCACGACCAGTTCGGCACCTCGGGCTGCGTCGGCTGCGGGCGCTGCATCACCTGGTGCCCGGTCGGGATCGACATCACCGAGGAGGCGCGGGCGATCCGCGAGAGCGAGGGAGCGGCCGATGCAGACGATTGAGCGAGCTGATCGCCGAGGCGCCGCGTGTTCGCCGGGCTCGAGCCGCGCGCAGCTGGCGCTGATCGCCGGCTGCGCGCGCAACGAGCACGTCCGACGCAGGCACGCTGCTGCTGCGCGAGGGCGACCCGGCCGACCGCTTCTTCCTGATCCGCCGCGGCACGGTCGCGCTCGAGGTCCACGCGCCCGGCCGCGGCGCCGCTGTCGATCGAGACGCTCGCACGCGGGCGACGTCGTCGGCTGGTCGTGGCTGTTCGCGCCCTACCGCTGGCAGCTCGACGGCGCGCGCGCTCGAGCCGTGCGAGCTGGTCGCCTTCGACGGCGCCTGCCTGCGCGGCAAGTGCGAGGCCGACCACGAGCTCGGCTACCAGCTGATGAGCCGGTTCGCCGCGATCCTGGTCGACCGGCTCCAGGCGACCCGGCTGCAGCTGCTCGACGTCTACGGACATGCCCCGTCCGCGGCTGAGACGCGCGAGCCGGCGCGCGATGGTGCCAGAGCCGTTCGAGGTGCTCTCGCCGGCGCCAGGACACTGCCGACACGTGGACGCTCGAGCTGTGCCCCGTGCGCGGGCGATCGGCTCGCGTTCGCCCCCGGTCAGTTCACGATGCTCGTCGGCGGGCGGCTGCCGGCGAGGTGCCGATCTCGATCAGCGGCGACCCGGCCGAGCCGGAGCGGCTGGTGCACACCGTGCGCGCCGTCGGGCTCGCGACCCGGGCGATCTGCGCCGCGCGAGCCGGGCCGCGTGCTCGGCGTGCGCGGGCCGTTCGGCCGCGCCTGGCCGGTCGCAGCGAGGCCGAGGGCGCGGACGTCGTCGATCGCCGCCGGCGGGATCGGCCTGGCGCCGCTGCGCCCGGCGATCCTGCGACTGCTCGCCCGGCGCGAGCGCTACGGCCGGCTCGTGCTGCTCTACGGCGGCCGCGCTCCCGGACCAGCTGCTGTATCACGGACGAGCTCGCGGCCTGGTCCGAGCGCGGGCTCGAGGTGCTGGTGACCGTCGACAGCGCCGGGCCGGAGTGGCTCGGGCACGTCGGCGTCGTCACGCGGCTCGTCGGCCGGCCGCGGCTCGACCCGGCGCAGCACGGTCGCGCTGTGCTGCGGGCCCGAGGTGATGATGCGCTTCACGGTCGCGGCGCTCCGCGACGCGGGCGTGCCGCCCGAGCGCATCTATGTCTCGATGGAGCGCAACATGCAGTGCGGGATCGGCCACTGCGGGCACTGCCAGCTCGGGCCGACGCTGGTGTGCCGCGACGGCCCGGTGTACCGTGGTCGAGCTCGAGCCGTGGCTCGCGATCCGGGAGCTGTGATGGACGACGCGGCCAGGCCGACGCTGGCGGTTGGAAGTTCGCCTCCTGCGACGGCTGCCAGCTCAGCCTGCTCGATCTGCGAGGACGAGCTGCTGGCGCTGGCCGAGCAGCGTCGAGATCGCCTACTTCCTCGAGGCGCTCGAGCGCCGCCGTCGAGGGGCCCTACGACGTCTCGCTGGTCGAGGGCTCGATCACCACCGCCCATGACGCGGAGCGGATCCGCGAGGTCCGCGCGCAGCTCACGCGCGCTGATCACGATCGGCGCCTGCGCCACCGCCGGCGGCATCCAGGCGCTGCGCAACTTCGCCGACGTCGAGGAGTTCACGCGGTCGTCTACGCCTCGCCCGAGTACATCTCGACGCTCGCGACCTCGACGCCGATCGCGGCGCACGTGCCGGTCGACTTCGAGCTGCACGGCTGCCCGATCAACAAGCGCCAGCTGCTCGAGGTGATCAGCGCCCACCTGCACCGGCGCCGGCCCGCGTGTCGGCCGCACAGCGTCTGCATCGAGTGCAAGCGCCGCGGCACCGTCTGCGTGATGGTCGCCCACGGCACGCCGTGCCTCGGGCCCGGTCACGCACGCCGGCTGCGGTGCGATCTGCCCGGCTACGACCGCGGCTGCTACGGCTGCTTCGGCCCGATGGAGACGCCGAACACCGCGTCGCTGGACGCGTGGCTAGCGGCGCTCGGCAGCGACGACGCGACCTGGTGCGCGTCTACCGCACCTTCAACGCGGCGCGCCGGCCGTTCCGCGCAGGCCGAGCGAGGCGCATGAGCGAGCCTGAGCGACACGCGACGATCCGCACCGACTACCTCGCCCGCGTCGAGGGCGAGGGCGCGATGTACGTGCAGGCTCGAGGGCGCGCGAGGTCGCGCGACGTCGAGCTGCGCATCTACGAGCCGCCGCGCTTCTTCGAGGCGCTGCTGCGCGGCCGCGCGTTCACCGAGGCGCCCGACATCACCGCGCGCATCTGCGGCATCTGCCCCGTCGCCTACCAGATGAGCGCCGTGCGGGCGATGGAGGACGCCTGCGGCGTCGCGATCGACGACGGGCCGATCCGCGACCTGCGCCGGCTGCTCTACTGCGGCGAGTGGATCGAGAGCCACGCGCTGCACGTCTACATGCTGCACGCCCCGGACTTCCTCGGCTACGCGGGGGCGTCGAGATGGCCCGCGACGCACCGCGAGCTCGTCGAGCAGGGGCTGCAGATGAAGAAGGCCGGCAACGCGCTGATGGCGGCTGGTCGGCGGGCGCGAGGTGCATCCCGATCAACGTCCGCGTCGGCGGCTTCTACCGGCGCCGACGCCGGCGCGAGCTGCGCGCGCTGACGAGCCGCTGCGAGCGGGCGCGCGAGACCGCGCTGGAGACGGTCGCGCTGGGCGGCGACGCTCCCGTTCCCGGACGTCGAGCTCGAGCCCGAGTTCGTCGCGCTCCGCGAACCGGCGCCGCTACCCGATCGACCGCGGGCCGGATCGTCTCCGACGACGGGCTCGACATCGCCGCCGCGCGAGTTCGACGAGCACATCGTCGAGGAGCACGTCGAGCACTCGAACGCGCTGCACGCACGCCTGCGCGAGCGCGGCACCTACCTGACCGGCCCGCTGGCCCGCTACAGCCTGGCCTCGAGCGCTCTGCGGCCGCTCGCCCGCGAGGCGGCGCGCGAGGCCGGGCTCGGACGGCACGTGCCGCAACCCGTTCGAGAGCATCGTCGTGCGCGCGGTCGAGCTCGTGTAGGCGTGCGACGAGGCGCTGCGCGTGATCGACGGCTACGAGCAGCCCGACCGCCCGCGTCGAGGTCACGCCGCGCCGGGCGGTCGGCCACGGCGCGACCGAGGCGCCGCGCGGGCTGCTCTACCACCGCTACGAGATCGACGAGGACGGCACGATCCTCGACGCCAGGATCGTGCCGCCGACCTCGCAGAACCAGCGCGCGATCGAGGAGGACCTGCGCGCCGTGTCGAGCGCCACCTCGACCTCGCGACGAGCGAGCTGACGGCTGCGCTGCGAGCAGGCGATCCGCAACCACGACCCGTGCATCTCCTGCGCCGACCCACTTCCTCGACCTGATCGACCGCGGGTGACACGCCGTGCTCGTGATCGGCGTCGGCAACGAGTGGCGGTCGACGACGGCGCCGGGATCCAGGTCGCACGGCGGCTTCGGGACCGCGCCGCGCGGCCGGGATCGAGGTGGGCGAGCATCAGGGCGAGCCCACCCGCTGCTCGACGCGTGGGAGCGCACGGAAGCGGTCGTGCTCGTCGACGCGGTGCGCTCCGGCGCCCCGGCGGGCACGGTCCGCCGCTTCGACGCCAGCGCGGGGCCCTGCCCGCGCGCCTGGGAGGCTCCTCGTCACCCACGCGTTCGGGCTCGCCGACGCCATCGAGCTCGGCCGGGCGCTGGGGCGGCTGCCCCCAAAAGGTGATCGTATATGCGGTTGAGGGCCTCCGATTCGGTGCGAGCGACCGGCTCTCCGATGAGCTGCGGGCGATTGCGCCCTCGCTACAGGAGGCGGTTCTGCGCGAAGCGACAGGGCTTGCAAAGGGATAGCGGCTCGCCTGAAGCACAGCCGACCATCTGCGTGTTCGCGCCCGACCCACTGCTGAGCGTCACGATCGAGACACAGGAGCACGAGGACGACTTCTCCGGCCCGGTCACACCCTCGAGTCGCCCGTGTTCGGCTGTCAGTCGCCTGCACGCCGAACCGCTCGACATAGCAGAGGCCGGTGGTAGTGCTCGGCAGGCTCTGAGCCGATCGCCGGCTCGGCCGCTCTCGAGGTCTCGCGTGCCTCGCTGTCGGTTACGACGATCACCGGTTCGTACACCCCGATCACGTCAGCGCCATGGGCGCGACTCACCTCGTCCTGGGTTCAAGGTGTCTCCCTGGGCCCTGGGCGTGGGGCCCGCGACCAGTGTTGCAGCCGTTGTCGGGACTCGCCGTCAGCTGAGCTATCCGCAGAGTCTCGCGGACCCACCTCGGTCAGGTAGAGAGAAGCGTCGCTACCGGGTGTTGTACTCGGTGATATCGCCACCATATGCGAGCTGAATGCGGGTGCCGCTCTTACCCTGCGCCGGCGCCCGTCTGGGCTTCGGTTGGGCGGGTGGGAAGCTCGCGCACTGTATCCCGCTCCCATTCGAGGCCGATGAACAAGCTACGGCAGCCAGGCCGTGTCGGACGGGTACAGTCTGATCGCGCAAACGTGGGCGAGCATCCGGGGCATTCCTCACGACCTGGTTCGGAAATACGGATCGTAGTTCGGCCAAAGCTTGCCTAGCTGTGCTCACCCCCTCGCGCGCGAGCTGACGAGCCGCCTCGTTCCGATGACCCTGCTCCGGAGCGTCCCCTGCGCCAGGCGCTCGCAATCGCGAGCGTGTCGGTCAGCGTTTCGACTCGTATCGCTTTGCCGGCCTCGAAATCCCAGATCTGCACGTAGGGGCTGCAAAGCCGCCGTTCGGACCAGCCCCGTGAGCATCGCCGAGCACGAGCACGCGGTCGCCCTGCTCGATGTACTCTCGGGCGTCCGCCCGAAAGTCGAGCGGCGCTGCGTGCGCACGCCGATGCAGGTCCTCGACCGCGCTGCGCCCGATCGCCGACCCGCCGCCAGGTAACTCCACGTTCCAGCCGCGCCAGCTGATCTCGTCGTGCCAATGCTCGGCCGCCTGCGACACGTCGTCGCTGCCGAGCTTCTCGTGCCACAGGCGGGCGACATCCGCGTGCCCCGCCTTGGCTCGGTGTGGGGGGGGCCAAAGCGCGCGAAGGTCTCCGGCGAGCGCATGCTCGATCTTGGCCAGCAGGTCTTCCGGGCGATCGATGTCCTGCGCGTTCCCTGTACGTAATAGGTGGGCGCGCCGTTGACGCCGCTGCGGAAACCGCCGTGCAGGTCGCGGAGGATTCTCGCAGCGACCGAGGCGTCTGCCATGTCTGCTTGCAGCCGTTCGACGTCCAGGCTCAGTCCTTTCGCGAGGTCCAGAATCGACGATCGGTCGAGCTCCCTGGCCCACGGCGTCGTCAGCGCGTCGGTGACCGCGCCATGCATCTCCCAGAAACGCCCCTGGAGATCGGCAGCCTCGACCGCCTGGGCGGCGAGCCAGGCGCCGGGATGGCTGTCGACTATGGGGAAGTGCCGGAACGCGAGGCAGATCCTCCCTTCGTCCAGCAGGGCACGGAGCCTGTCCCGTATTCTCTGTCCTCGGTGGTTCCTGCGAGGGATCCGAGGTCGCCGTACTCGACAACCACCACAGGCGCGGTGAGATTGCCTTGCACGTGGTCGTGCTCGGGATCCAATGGGTCGGCGAGCTCGGAGCCGTGCAGCATGTGGCCGCGCCAGTTGTGCAGGGCGCTGCGTGCCTCCCGCTCCGCGTCCGTGTCGACGTGCGACTCCGGGGGGTCCAGATGATGGCGGTGGCCTCGAAGGTGCATACGGTGAACCTAGGTCGCCGGGGTACTGGAGGCATCGCGGGCGCTCCCTGGTCGGTCTACGTAGTTTGCCGTCGCCGTTTCCTACGCCGCCCGCACGGCAGCTCGCCACCGGCGGCGTTTGGCCTCGTATTCGGGCGGGAGCGCGCCTTGGAGTGCTTCGGCGGCGTCAAGCGCGTTCAGCGCGGCCGCGTAGTCGCCCCACGTGCGTCGCAATCCGCGAGCATCAAGGCGAGTTCGAGGGCATCCTGAAAGTCGCCAGCTGGCAGCGGTGGACCGGGAACAGCAACCCTGTCAGCAAGCAGCTGGATGACAGGGGCTGCGGACGGGCCGTGGCCAGAAAGGGGCCCAGGTAGCGGCCTGCGATCTTCGCCGGTGGCCACCATAGTGGCTGATCCGCGGCGGCGGAGGCGTCGCGCGTGGTGCGGTGAAGCGGCTTGGCCTCGTGTTCGACCAGCCCTCGCAATCGGTCGTGTTCCGAACCGCGCTCGGCTCGAAGTTCCACGCGCTGCTGAAATCCGCCGATGCCGCGTTCGAGATCGATGGCATCGACGAGGGCTCGCGGACCGGTTGGAGCGTGATCATGCGCGGCGTGACCGACGAGATCACCAATCCGAGCGACGTCCGGCGCCTCGACCGTCTCGGGCTCCAGCCGTGGGCGCCCGGGCACAAGGCGCACTGGGTGCATATCCGCGCATGGACCGTGTCGGGCCGGCGGATCGTGCTGGCCACCGACCACATGCCGGGCTACCGCGCCTAGCCGCACCGGGGCGAGAACCTCGATCACGCCCCGATCCCCGCATCCCTCGACGGGGTGCCGGATGCTGGCGGCCGCTTGGCCCGCGCTTCCCGGCGATGATCACTCAGTCGAGCATAGGCCCGCTGCCGCGCCGCCGCGGCCCGCGCATCATCGTCGAGGCCGATCGCGGCTCGCTCGTTGCAGGGGCGGACCGCTACGTAGTTTCCTGCAATCAGATTTCGGGCCGGTCCGGCTGGCGACCGCGACGCACGAACCGTAGCCTTGCCCCAGTGAGTGCCCCAACCTCGTCCAGCCCCCGTTTCAGGTCTTGATCGCCGGCGGTGGGGTCGCGGCGCTCGAGGCCGCGCTGGCGCTGCGCGACCTTGCCGGCGAACGGGTTGACTACGACGCTGCTGGCGCCCGAGCCAGAGTTCGTCTACCGGCCGATGCGGGTGCGGGAGCCGTTCGCCTACAGCGGGGCGCAGCATTACCCCCTCGAGGAGATCGCACGCGACATCGGTGTCGAGCTCGTCAAGGACGGCTTCAAGTGGCTCGACCCCGACCGGTCGGTTGTCCACACCGAGCGAGGTGATCAGATCGGATACGACGCGCTGCTGCTGGCGATGGGCGCCCGATTGCACCCCGCTTTCAGTCACGGGCTGACGATCGACGATCGCCGCCTCGATGAGCAGCTCCACGGGCTGATTCAGGATGTCGAGGGTGGATACACCCACTCGATCGCGTTCGTGGCCCCCTCGGTGATGCCGTGGCCGTTGCCGATCTATGAGCTGGCGCTGATGACCGCTCGCCGCGCATACGACATGCAGGCCGATGTCTCGGTCACGATCGTGACGCCCGAGGATGCGCCGCTCGCGATCTTCGGCGCCGCGGTCAGCGCCGCCGTGCAGCGGCTGCTGGAGAAGAACGGGATCCTGACGATCACATCCGCGCACTGCGGCGTCTCCGAGGAGGGGCGGGTGTCGATCCATCCCGGCGGACGGACGCTCCACGTCGACCGGGTTGTCGCGCTGCCGCAGCTGTCCGGGCCTTCGACGCCGGGTGTTCCGGGAGGAGCGACGGGCGGGTTCATCCCGATCGACGCCCACTGCCGTGTACGCGGGCTCGAGACCGTGTTCGCCGCGGGCGACGCCACCGACTTCGCGATCAAGCACGGCGGGATCGCCGCGCAGCAGGCCGACACAGCAGCGCAGGCGATCGCGGCCCTCGCCGGCGCAGAGATCGAGCCGAAGCCGTTCCATCCCGAGATCCACGCGATCCTGCTCGGCGCCGACAGGCCCCTGTACCTGAGCGCGCACGTGACGGGCGGGCATGGGTCGAGCTCGCAGATCGGCGAGGAGCCGACCTGGTCACCGCCGACCAAGATCGCGGCCAAGTACCTGGCGCCCTACCTGGAATCGCGCGACCGCCCGGCCAGGAGCAAACCTTGACAGGAGCCAGTCGGGTTCATCGCTACCGCTCGACGAATTGCGGCCGCCACGCCGCGCGCTACCTTCACGCCGATGGCTGACGCCAGCATCCCCGCCAGCCGATCCGGACGAGAGCGGCTCCGCCCGAGCCATCCGGGTCGTGATCGCCGACGATCACGCGGTCGTGCGTCGCGGCCTGCGGCAGGTGCTGGAGGCCGAGGGCGACTTCG
>CAWDMR010000001.1:0-748067 GCA_963803475.1 uncultured Solirubrobacterales bacterium | reverse complement strand
CGAAATGCGTCTTGCCGATGCCGGGATCGCCGAGCAACAGAATCGGCATCAGTTCGAGCCTGTCCTCGCGTTTCAAGACACAAGCGCGACCTGCTTGCGGATGTCGTCGAGCGGAGCCGAGAAATTGGGCAGCGCGTCGATCAGATCGTCGATCGACGGCATCCGGTTCGGCTTCACGCAAAAGCGCAGATTGCCGGTTTTCAGCATTTTTTCGTACGTTGCGCGCAGCGCCTCGTTCGCGCCTTCGCCGAGATCGTTCAATGCGGTTTCGACCTGATCGAGGTCGTACACCCGGCTGAAAGATGCCACGGCGAGTTCCTGTTTGACCATTGCTGTTGTCATCGCTTACCCCGTCTGGCTGGTCCTGCTGTGACGGCGCCTGCTGGGCACCGTTTCAATTCCAGTGTAGCGAGGACATATTCACGTGCAAGCCAGCAGTCGTGCGCCTCTGCTGCTAACGACGGGTTGTTTTGCGACGATCTCGCCAACCGCCAATCTGAAATGCATTGTTGCTGAACCCGGCCCTGTTTGAAGTGTCAGAAAATGCGTTGCCGCTCATCAGGCGTAAGATGGCCCTCTGACGCACTCGGGCCGGAAGCAGTGACCGGAGATTCTTTATATGTGGAAAACCAGTATCGCGGCTTTGCTGCTCGGCACTTCGTTGATTGCGCACGCGCAACAACCGCCGACGCCGCAAGTCGTGCAATGGCAATTGCAGGTCATGCGCGACGGCCAGCAGATCGATTCTTTCGACGGGCACGACCACCGTCGGCCAGGCGCGCACGGATACGCATCACAAGGTGGTGCAACATAACGTCGGCTGCAAAGACCAGCCGGGCGGCGAGCATCGACCTGCGCGCACGCTGACGCGTTTCGCCGCTACACGCGGACGCGACGACATCACGCTGTCAATCGACGCGCAGGAAACGCTCGAGGACGACGCCGCGCGTCAGACCGTCACCGGCTGCAAGTTGCCGCCGCAGCCGCGTCAGGTGAACGCGAGCCATCCGGGCTCATGTGCAGGCCGGGCCAATGGACGAACTGGACTATCGTCGACAAAAATCCGAACCTGGTCTACCGCGTGCGCGCCGATCTCGACGAGCGGCGCAAGCTGACGCGGCCGCCGAGATGCGCGGCGACAGCACCAACGAGGCGAACAACACGCGCATGACGAAGCCCTCAAACAGAACACGTGGATCACGCGGCATGCGAAACCCTGAAGAATTGATCCGCGAGAGCCTCGCGCCGAAAGACTTCGTGGCGGTGAGCTGGAACCTGCACAAAGGCCGCACGCCGCTCGGTTTCCAGGCGTGGCAGGCCATGCAGCGCTGGGTTCAGTCCACCCACGCCGATGCCTATTTTCTGCAGGAAGCCATGGCGCGGCGCATGCCGTCGCCGGTGCTGGCGAGCAGCTTCGGCGCACCGATCGACGATCCGTTGAACGATGTCTGGCATTGCCAGGCCACCGAAATCGCGCGGGCGCTGCGAACTGGAAATCGCGCTCGGGCCGAATGTGTTCAAGCCGTCGTGGCGGCACGGCAACGCGATTCTGTCGCCGCATCCGCTCGATCTCGGCGGACGCTGGGACATCTCGGCGCATCGCTTCGAGAAGCGCGGCTTGCTGGTCGCGCGCGCCACGTTCGGCGGACACTCGGTCACGCTGCTGTGCGCGCATCTCGCGCTCACGCGGTCGGCGCGCTTGCGGCAGATGAACTGGATCGCGCACTGGATCGCGAAGGAAGCGCCGGAAGGTCCGCTGGTGCTAGCGGGCGATTTCAACGACTGGCGCAACGATTCCGTGCCGCTGTTCGGCGAACTCGGCTTGCAGGAAGTGGCGACGCTGCTCGGCGAATCGGGCCGCACGTTCCCGGCCTTCTCACCGGCGCTCGCGCTCGACAAGATGTTCGTGCGCGGCATGCAGCCCGTCGAATGGATTCAGCCGACGCAGGAAACCGCGTGGCTGTCGGATCATTTGCCGTATATGGCGCGCTTGCGGGTGGAGTGAGCCGAATCGCGCGGCACGGGTAGCCGCGCGCTTATTCGTATGCCTGTTGTGTATGCTGCTGACTTGTACGTTGATTACGCCGCTGCGGCGTCCACGTCAGCTGCCGCGCGCAATCGCCTCGCCCGGCTGCAGCACGCAGCCGCCTACCTGTTCCTGCGCGCCGACCCGCGTTGAAGCAATCGGTAGTGTTCGTCACCGGCTCCACACACAGTTGCGGATCGCTGGCCGGCGCGTACACCACCATGTGATCGAACGGCGCCTCGGCGGTCATCGTCAGTTGACGGTGTTCGTCGGGCCATGCAATCGTCGCCTCGCGCGACCAGTTGGCGAAGTTGTTGTCGAGATCGAACGCATCGGGCGACATGCCGTCGCGCAAAGCGCCTGACCGCTGGATGCGGACCGAGATGCGTGGGCAACACTTCGGCGTCGGCATGCCACATTGCCTTGCACGTCGGCGTGAATGCGGGTCTGCGCCGTGCGCGGATAGTACGGGTGATGTCCCATGCCGAACGGCATCGGCCGGTCGGCGAGATTGTGCGCGGACATCGTGATGCGCAAACGCGTCAGCGGCCAACTCGATGCGCTGCTGCGCGCAGATAACGAAACGGCCAGTCGCCCGGACGCTTCGAATCCGGCGTCGTGTTCGAACTCGAACTTCACCGCGCTTTCCGTGCGCGCCGCCGACCTGCCACGGACGCCGCCACGCATTTCCATGTAACGCGTGAGCGAAGCGCAAGTCATTGCCAGTTCAGATCGATCGTCTCGCCGTCGAACGCGAAACGCGCGTCGCGGATGCGGTTGCAATAAGGAAGCAGCGGAAAACTCGCCATCGCAGCGGATCGCGTTCATCGAACGCCGCCTGTGCACGGCGGGCCGCAGCCAGTGCAGCGGACCGTCAGGCGTGATTTCGTAGAAAGCCGCAAGCGCGCCGCCGACTTCGGGCGCGACACAAGCTCGCACGCGCCCGCGCTCAGCGTGACGAGCGTAGGTTGTAATCACGGGATCGTCGAGCCACGCGAGCTCGGCATCCCGCGTTGCGGTGGACCGTTCGAATTCAATGAAGCGTCGGGCATGGTCAGAAAAGGCGAGGCCTCGGGCGGATGGCGGCATGAACGCGCATCGGTGTCTCCTGTAGCGTGCCGCGCACAGCGCGCGGCTGGCGGACTCATCGGAGTCCGCGCGACCGAGAATCGCACGCCAAAGCCCATCGGTCAATATTATTAGTAATAAATTCTGCCACGGACGCATCTGCCGGCGAATCGCATAAACGCTCCCAAATGGCGGGTTAGCGCGCGTTGCCGCGCGCATATTATTAGTGGTACCGTCAGCATCACCATATGCCCACGGCATGCCCCTGCTCTCGCGCCGCTATAGCGCGGCCCGCACAATGAAAAAATCGACGCAACGCCGTCCGACCATGACCGACATCGCGAAGCTCACCGGCGTGTCGCAATCCACTGTCTCGCTCGTGCTGAACAACGCGACCGGCGCGAAGTTCTCCGACGCCACGCGCAACAAGGTGCTGAAGGCCGCGCAGGATCTCGGCTATCGGCATGACGCTGCGCGAACCGCTCGCCGCACGTCGACGCGGACGAACGCAACCTGATCGTCTATCTCGCCGACGAAATTTCGACGAGCCCGCATCCGGTCGTGAACATCGACGGCGCGCGCGATGCCGCGTTCGCGAACGGCCGCATGCTCGCGGTCTATTCGACGCACGGCAACGCCGAGATCGAGAAGCAGGTGCTCGACGCGACGCTCGACGAATCCGAACGTGCTCGGCGTGATCTACGCGACGGTCTACACGCGCAAGGTGACGCCTGCCCGCGGCGCTCTCGCAGGTGCCGACCGTGCTGCTGAACTGCTACACGAGCGATGGCGAGCTTTCGTCGGTCGTGCCGGCGGAGGTCGCGGGCGGCCATCTCGCGACCGACTATCTGCTGCAATGCGGGGCATCGGCGGATCGGCTATATCAACGGCGAACCGTGGCAGGACGCGGCGCGAGACCGGCTGAAGGGCTATCGCACCGCGCTCGCCACCGCCGACCTGCCGTTCGCGCCGGAACTCGTGCGCGAAGGCGACTGGAGCTCGGGTCTCGGCTTCGAACAGACGCTCTCGCTGATGCGCGAACCCAATCCGCCGACCGCGATTTTCTGCGCGAACGACCTGATGGCGATCGGCGCGATCGAGGCGCTCAAGCAACTCGGGTTGCGCGTGCCCGAAGACGTCTCCGTGCTCGGCTACGACGACCAGGAAATCGCCCGCCACACGCATCCGCCGCTTTCCACCGTCGTGCTGCCGAACTACGAACTGGGCCGCTGGGCCGTCGAAACGCTGCTGCAGGAAGAACACAACCGCGCCGCCGGCGCGCCGGTGCGGCATCGGCATGGTGAAGCTCGACGGACCGCTGGTCGAACGCGCATCGGTCAGGGTAATTACCGAGGCAAAACAGCCAGCAATTAATAATATTAGCGATTGACCGATAATAAAATTCGAGTGGAATAATCGGCACGTCCGGTCATTGAGCAGAACAGCACGACCGGCAAAAGAAACACGACAAAGCAAAACCACGTACCTCACCAGGTACTGGAGGAAGACATGGCTGTCGCTTAAAAGCAGTCGCGCAAACACGCGCGCAAGCACCCAGATCCGTCCGCTGGCAGCGTCCGCTGCTGGCGCTGGCGATCGGTCTCGGCGTTCGCCACCGCGCACGCCGACGACGCGCTGCCCAAGCTGGCCGACCAAGAAGCCGCTGAACGTCGGCTTCGCGCAGACCGAAAGCAACAACCCGTGGCGTCTCGCGGAAACCAAGAGCTTCAAGGACGTCGCCGCGAAATGCGGCTGGCAGATGGTCATGACCGACGCCAACAGCTCGGCATCCAAACAGGTCGTCCGACATCCAAAGCATGATCGCGCAGCACGTCGATCTGCTCGTGTTCCCGCCGCGTGAAGAAAAGCCGCTCGCGCCGATCGTGCTGCAAGCGAAGAAGGCCGGCATTCCGGTGATCCTGGTCGACCGCGACGTCGATCAGTCGGTGGCGAAGGCAGGCCGCGACTACATCACGTTCATCGGCTCGGACTTTATCGATCAAGGCCATCGCGCCGCTGACTGGCTCGTGAAGGCGACCGGCGGCAAGGCGCAAGATCATCGAACTCGAAGGCATCGACGGGCGCGTCCGCGGCGAACGATCGCAAGAAGGGCTTCGACGAAGTCATCGCGAAGAATCCGGGCATGACAGATCATCGCGTCGCAAAGCGGCGACTTCGCACGCGACAAGGGCCGCCAGGTGATGGAAACGCTGCTTCAGGCGCATCCCGACGTGACCGCCGTCTACGCGCATAACGACGAAATGGCGCTCGGCGCGATCGCCGCGATCAAGGCGGCGGGCAAGCAGCCGGGCAAGGACATCCCGATCGTGACGATCGACGGCACGAAGGGCGGCATGGACGCCATCGCGGCCGGCGAACTCGGCGCGAGCGTGCAGTCGAGCCCGTTCTTCGGCCCGCTCGCCTGCGACGTCGCGCAGAAGTTACGCGAAGGGCGAAACGATCCCGCCGTGGGTCAAAGTCTCCGACCGTTCTACGACAAGAGCAACGTCGCAGCAGAGCATGCAGTACGGCTACTGAGCGGCTACTGAGCGGCCGTGTGAGCGTTGCAGCAAGCAGTACCGCTTGAGCTAAAGAGCAACGAAGGTGTTCGAAGCGGCGCGCCCGGTCTTTGCCGGCCGTCGCTTCGCTTTTATGCGGCGTACATGATCCGACACGTCGAGAGCCCTGCATCGATCCGACATGCACGGCACGCCGTGCGGCAGACGCAGCACTCGCATCAGGAGGACACCCGTGACGGATTCCGGCACGCAGACGCCACACTCCCCTTACCCGTTCGCCGCTGCTTGAGATGCAGGACATCGACATCAGCTTTGGCGGCGTCGCCGCGTTGCGGCAGCGCGCGACTGACGCGTCGCCGCGGGCGAAGTGCATGCGCTGATCGGCCAGAACGGCGCGGGCAAATCGACGCTCATCAAGATCCTGACCGGCGCCTATCGGCGACAGGTCGGGCACGATCCGCTTCGATGGCCGCGAAGTCGATTTCCGCACGCCGAAGGAGGCGCGCGAAGCCGGCATCAGCACGATCTATCAGGAGATCAACCTGGTGCCGTTCCGCTCGGTCGCGGAAAACATTTTTCTCGGCCGCGAGCCGCGCCGCTTCGGTCTGATCGACTGGAGCGACGATGCAGCGACGCGCGCAGCGAATTGCTCGATTCGTTCGGCTTGCAGATCGATGTGCAGCAAACCCGTGCGCGAATTTTCGACCGCGATCCAGCAGATGGTGGCGCTCGCGCGCGCGGTGTCGTCGGACGCGAAGATGGTCATCATGGACGAATCCACGTCGTCGCTCGATGAACGCGAAGTCGAACTGCTGTTCACCGTCGTGCGCAGCTTGCGCGACGACGGCCGCGCGGTGATCTTCGTGTCGCACCGGCTCGACGAGCTGTATGCGCTGTGCGATCGCGTCACCGTGATGCGCGATGGCCAGACCGTCGCGCAAAGCACGATGGCCGAGATGGACAAGCTGCAACTCGTCACGACGATGCTCGGCCGCACGCTCGCCGCCGTCGTGCAGGAAGACAGCGCCGTCACGGAAGCGAATCTCGCGCAAGCGCGGCAAGCGACGGCGATCAGCGCGACGCAACTTGGCGCGCAGCGCGAAGGTGACGGACGTGTCGCTCGATGTGCACGCGGGCGAAGCCGTCGGCCTCGCCGGTCTGCTCGGCTCGGGCCGCACGGAAACCATGCGGCTGATGTTCGGCGCGGATCCGCCGAGCGCAGGCTCGCTGTCGATCGACGGCGAAGCCGGTCGACGCTCAAGTCGCCGCAAGATGCGATCGCGCGCGGCATCGCGTATCTGACCGAAGACCGCAAGGGCGAAGGCATCGTGCCGGAGCTGTCCGTGCGCGACAACCTCACGCTCGTCTGCCTGCGCACGCTGACGAAACACGGCGTGGTCGATGTCGCAAAGCAGCAGGCGATCGTCGACCGGTTTCATCGCATCGCTCGGCATCAAGCTGCGCTCCGCCGATCAGCCGATTCGCGAACTCTCGGGCGGCAATCAGCAGAAGGTGCTGCTCGCGCGCTGGCTCGCCGCGAACCCGTCGCTGCTGCTGCTCGACGAACCCACGCGCGGCATCGACGTCGGCGCGAAAGCGGATGTCGCGAAGATCGTCCGCGAATTGCGCGACTCGGGGCTGGCGGTGCTGCTGTCGGCGTCCGAACTGGAAGAACTGACCGCGGTGGCCGATCGCGCGGTCGTGATCCGCGATGGCAAGCACCGTCGCCGAACTCGACGGCGCCGAGATGAGCGAGGCGTCGATCATGGACGCCATCGCCTACGGCAGCGAGGTGAACGAGTCGACGCTGCGCCGCGAAGCCGTCGATGTCGAAGAAGCGTCGGAGCGACCGTCATGACGCCAGCGAAACTCGAACACGGCAACGAAGTCGCGCCGCTCGATGCCGGCTCACAACGCGCCGCGGCGCGCACGAAGAAGAAAGCGACCGCATCGCGATCCAGCGCGAGAGTCATCGTGCTGCTCGCGATGGTCGCTGTTCAACCTGATCTTCACGCAGCACTTCTGGTCGCTGCAGACCTTCAACGTCAACCTGACGCAAGTGGTGACGATCGTGATCGTCGGCATCGGCATGACGCTGGTCGTGGCGACGGGCGGTATCGATCTGTCGGTGGGCGCGTCGATGGCGATTGCCGGTGCGCTCGCGCCGATGCTCTTCATGAACATCGCCGGGCCGTTCGGCATCGCGCTGGCGTTTGTGCTTGCCGGTGCTGGCTGCCGCGCTGTGCGGCGTGTTCAACGGCTTGCTCGTGACGAGGCTATCCGTGCAGCCGATTGTCGCGACGCTGGTGCTGTTCATCGCGGGACGCGGCATCGCGCAGGTTGTCACCGACGGCAGCCTGCAAGCGTTCAACAATCCCGCGTTCCAGTGGATCGCGCTCGGCAAGGTCGCGGGCGTGCCCGTCCAGGTGCTCCTGATGCTTGCGCTGGTCGCGATCTTCGCGTGGATCGTGCGCAAGACGCTGTTCGGCCAGTATCTGCTCGTGACCGGCGGCAACGAACAAGCGGCGTATCTGAGCGGCATTCCGACCGCGCGCGTGAAGATGATCGCGTACACGTTGTGCGCGGCGCTGGCAGGGCTCGCAGGCCTGATCTCGATCTCGGTGAATTCGTCGTCCGATGCGAACGTGGTCGGCCTCGGCTCGAGCTCGATGCCATCGCCGCGGTTGCCGTCGGCGGCACGGCGTTGACGGGCGGCAAGGCGTATATCGTCGGCACGCTGATCGGCGCGCTGATCATCCAGTTGCTGCGATACACGCTGCTCGCGCACGGCATTCCCGATGCGGCCGCGCTGGTGCGTGAAGGCCGGCATCATCATCGCCGCGGTTTATGTGCAACGGCGCCAGCGCTAGGCTAGGACATCGATCATGAAAAAGAACCTTCCCATCCTGTTCGCGCTGGCCGCGCTGCTCGTGTTCGGCGTCGACCCGCTACGACCACTTTGCCTCGGCCTACAACATCACGTCGTTCTGGCGATACAACTCGATGTTCGCGCTGATATCGGTCGGCATGGCGTTCGTGATCATCACGGGCGGCATCGATTTGTCGGTGGGCACGGTGGCGGCGCTGGCGAGCGTGGTCGCGGCACTGGCGAGTCCGCATGGCGGCGTGGCCGCCGTGCTGGCCGGCGCGGGCGCGGGGCTGGCGGTCGGCGTGTTGAACGGCCTCGTCATCACGCGACTGCGGATCCTGCCGTTCATCGTGACGCTCGCGACGAGCCTCGGCGCGCATGGCATGGCGCTGTTGCTGGGCCATAACGATGCGGTATCGATTGCGCGCCGGATTCGAACTTCGGCAACTTCGGCCAGGGCGATCTGTTCGGCCTGCCGATTCCGGGAATCGTCGCCGCCGTGGCGGCGGTTTCGGGCTGGCTTGCGCTGCGAAGCACGCGCTTCGGACGACATGCGCTGGCGATTGGCGGCAGCGAAGAAGCATCGCGGCTGATGGGCCTGAATGTCGACCGGACGCTGGTCGCGGTCTATGCGGTGAGCGGGCTGCTTGCCGGCATGGCCGGCGCGATCCTCGCCGCGCAATTCGGCGCGGGGCAGCCGAACGAAGGCGTCGGCTGGGAGTTGTTCGCGATTTCGGCGGTGGTGCTCGGCGGCACGCTGCTGACTGGCGGACGAAGGCTCGATCGCGATGACGATCGCCGGCGTTGCGCTGCTCGGGCTCGTGTTCAATCTGCTCAACTTCGAGAATGGGCTGGGCTTTATCAGCTTGTCGGCGTACTGGCAATCGGTGATTCGCGGCGTGTTCCTGCTGCTGGTGATCGTGCTGCAGGCGCGGGTGCTGAAGCAGCGTGGGAAGAAACGGGTGGCTGCTGCGGCTTGATTGTTGGGCCAAGGCGGGGCGGGAATCGCGGTGAAGCGTGACGGGGCCGAGGTGGCGGGTTTGATACCGTTGCTTTGGCTTCAATAGTTGGCAGGCGGGGGAGGTCGCTGACGCTTGTCGCTTGTCGCCTTTCGATTCCGCCCCGTGGTGTCTCCCAGCGCCGTTCTCTCTTCGGCCGGGCCCTCAATCCTACGCCAAGCCTCCTCAAAGTAATCAAACTGCCTGGCAGCAAAAGCCTTTCTCTGCAAGACCTCGAAGCGGTCGCACATAGCCCCCTCCTCCGCTGTGTACCAAAAAACTGCGTTCACGCGGGTGCAAAATACCGGCTTACCCAGCGTCTCCGCGCCCGGCCGCGACCCTTGACCATCCCCATTTGCCAGTTTTATTAGCAGGGTCAATGCTGCGGCGCACGGCCGGCTTTCGGTATCATCCTGAAAATGTTGCCCGCGCGACGCGCCTATCCGGCGCATGCCGGGCAGCCGATGGCAGCCGCCCAGCGCGGTTTTCGCCCATCGCCGTACCCCTGCTGAAGCGCGGCCGCACCACGCCAACGCACTTCGCGGCGCCCGATCGTATCGCCAGCCGGCGCCGACGCTTCCAGGTCCGGTAACCCGCATCACACGCTCAACCGCCGCGCCGCAGCCCTCCAGCCAGCGGGCGCGGTAAAATAGCGGATTGCGCGTGATTCCCGACCACGGGTTAGCGCAGCATCGCCCTTGCCGTGCCGGCCGGCTCGAACGACTGGCCGCCTTTGTTTTCGCACTATCCATGAAGCCATGAGCAACCTGAATTCACAAACCGTCCTGAGCGTCCATCACTGGACCGATACGCTTTTCAGCTTCACCTGCACGCGCGACTCCGCGTTCCGTTTCGAAAACGGCCAGTTCACGATGGTGGGCCTCGAAGTCGACGGCAAGCCGCTGATCCGCGCCTACAGCCTCGCGAGCGCGAACTACGAAGAGCATCTCGAATTCCTGAGCATCAAGGTGCAGGACGGCCCGCTGACGTCGCGTCTGCAGCATTTGAAGGTCGGCGACCAGGTCCTGATCGGCAAGAAGCCGGTCGGCACGCTGATGGCCGACAACCTGCTGCCGGGCAAGACGCTGTGGCTGCTGTCCACCGGCACGGGCCTCGCGCCGTTCATGTCGATCATCAAGGATCCGGACATTTACGACCGCTACGAGCGCGTCGTGCTCACGCACACCTGCCGTTTCGTCGATGAACTGGCGTACAAGGATTACATCACCGACCACCTGCCGGCGCACGAGCACCTGGGCGAACTGGTTCAGGAAAAGCTGCTGTATTACCCGACGGTCACGCGTGAAGCATTCCAGAACCGCGGCCGCATCACCGAACTGATCGAAACCGAAGAAGCTGTTCGCCGACCTCGGCGTGCCGGGCTTCTCGCTGGAAAACGACCGCGTCATGCTCTGCGGCAGCCCGCACATGCTGCGCGACACGCGCAAGCTGCTCGACGACCTGGGCTTCCAGGAAGGCAGCAACAATCGCCGGGTCATTACGTGGTCGAAAAGGCTTTTGTTGGCTAAGCACGGTACGCAATTGCGCGGCGCCGCGCCGCGAATCCAGAAAAAGGAGCCTTCGGGCTCCTTTTTTTGTTGCGCCGTTACAAATTACGCAGCCGCATCTGACATTTAGTGTCGGTATTCTTCCTACAAACCGATGCCGTATGAATCATCAACGATTGCATGAAAAGTAAGCGCTAACCCTTGGCTGAGACTGCATTTTTTCTTTTTTTGAGATATCATCGCGGCGCATGATCAGTGAGACTTGACATGACCTTCGTGCGAACCGTCAGCTTGTTACTGAATGTAAATTTCGTTACGTCGCTACCGTAGCGATTTGTCCGTCGCGTCCCGATGCGCGGCGGCTCTACCTGGAGGCCAGAGACTCGCATGCGTTCTTTCGTCTTCGCGCCGCCGATGCGCACCCGCTTCGCTGTCCACACCGCTTCCTGAGAGGGAAACTCATGGATACGCCGACCGTCGTCCCGTTCAACGCCCACTTTCGTCCCGCCGTCGAGGCTCGCGACGCGAGCGCGACTGCGCCGTCGCCGGCCGCCGAGCGCGAACTCGCACGGCTGCGCGCCCGGGTCGCGAATTGTCGGCGGAACTGGTTCAGGCGCAGGAAGCCGCCTGCCGCCACGTGGCGCGCGAACTGCACGACGGCGTGGGCGCCGAACTGACCGCGACGCGCTTCGCGCTCGCCGGCGTCGAAACCTGGCTGCCCGCCGATGCGCCGCCGCAATGCGCCAACGCACTCGCAGTCGCCAACCGCTCGCTCGACGCCGTGTGCGACGCAAGCCGCCAGGCCGTCGCCGAACTGCATGCGCCGTCGCTCGAAGTCGGGCATTGTCGGCGCGCTCGCGCACTGGACCGGCGACTTCGCCGCGCCGCACGCATCTGCGCACGAGTTTCGTGTGCGCCGCCGACGCTGCGCCTCACGCGCCTGCCCGCCGACGCCGCGCTAGCCGTGTTCCGCGTCGCGCAGGAAGCGCTGAACAATATCGCCAAGCACGCGCGCGCCGAATCCGCCGACGTGCGGATCGAGACCAGCCGCCGCCACCTCACGCTGATCATCAGCGACGACGGCATCGGCTTCACCCGCAACGCCCGCAACTCGTCGCGGGCATTTCGGGCTGAGCGGCATGCAGGCGCGCTGCGCCGCCTTCGACGGCACGCTGCGCGTCAGCGCCCGGCGCGCCGTGCGCAGCGCCGCAAGCGGCGCAGCCACGCGCCGCGCGGAACGCTCGTGCGGGCGCGCTTTACGTGGGACGCGATGCTGGCACGCAGCGCCGCGCGCCGAACGGCGCGCACTGCAATCGTGAGCGCGCCTGTCATGAGCCTGCGCATTCTGATCGCCGACGACCACGCCGTGGTTCGCCAGGGCGTGCGCCAATTGCTGCTCGACCGCGGCGTGGCGCGCGAAGTGACTGAAGCGCAAAACGGCGGCGAAGCGCTCGAAGCCGTCGACGCAGCACGCCTACGACGTCGTGCTGCTCGACATCTCGCTGCCCGACATGAACGGCGTCGAAGTGCTCAAGCGCCTGAAGCGCAAGGCGCCGCGCGTGGCCGTGCTGATGTTCTCGATGTACCGCGAAGACCAGTACGCCGTGCGCGCGCTGAAAGCCGGCGCGTCCGGCTATCTGTCGAAAACGGTCGACGCCGCGCAGATGATCTGCGCGATCCAGCAGGTCGCGGCGGGCCGCAAATACGTGAGCCCGGCGATGGCCGAAGCACCCCGTAGCCGCGGCACCGCCCCCGAACCGCGACCGCCGAGCTGGAGAATCACCCCGGCGCCGGACGGCCGCGGCCCGGGCCAGCCCGGCGGAGCGCCGCCCACCCGGCCCAATCCGCGCTGGCTGATCGTGGCGCTGGTCATCGGCCTGCTGGCGTTGAACCTGTGGATCTCCTCCCAGGCACTGCAGCCCAACGCCCGGGTGCGAATCCCCTACTACCCCACGTTCATCAATCAGCTCAAGGCGGGCAACGTGAGTGAGGTGTCCTCAACGGCGGACGCCATCCAGGGCGAGTTCAAGCAGAAGGTCAAATATCCCGCCGACGACAAGAACGCCGAGCCGACCACGAGCTTCTCCACGCAGGTTCCGTCGTTCGCCGATCGCTCGCAGCTGTCCAACCTGCTGCAGCAGGAGAACGTCACCACCGACGCCCACGCGCCGGACACCGGTCCGTCGTTTTTGGCCAGCCTGCTGCTCGGCTTCGGTCCCACACTGCTGCTGATCCTGCTGTTCGTGCTGATCATGCGCCGCGCGGCGGCCAGCGCCGGCGGTCCAGGTGGCCTGATGTCGTTCGGGCGGGCCCGGGCGCGCCGGGCCGAAGGCGGCGCGGAGCCGGTCACGTTCAAGGACGTCGCGGGCATCGACGAGGCCAAGGAGGAGCTCACCGAGATCGTCGACTTCCTCAAGAACCCGGACAAGTACCAGCGACTCGGCGGCCGGATCCCCCGCGGCGTGCTGCTCAGCGGCCCGCCCGGCACCGGCAAGACGCTGCTGGCCCGGGCCGTGGCCGGCGAAGCCGGGGTGCCGTTCTTCCTGATGTCGGCGTCGGAGTTCGTCGAGATGATCGTCGGCGTCGGGGCCTCGCGCGTGCGCGATCTGTTCCAGCAGGCCAAGGACGCGGCCCCGGCCATCATCTTCATCGACGAGCTCGACGCCGTCGGTCGGTCGCGCTCGGCGGGTGGCCCCAACATCTCGGGTGGCCACGACGAGCGCGAGCAGACGCTCAACCAGATCCTGACCGAGATGGACGGCTTCGATCCCCGCACGGGAGTGATCGTGCTGGGGGCGACCAACCGCCCGGAGATTCTTGATCCGGCGCTGCTCCGGCCGGGACGATTCGACCGCCGGGTGGTGGTGCAACCTCCGGACCGCGCCGGCCGCGAGGCGATCCTGCAGGTGCACACGCGCTCGGTTCCGCTGTCGCCGGACGTCGATCTCGGCGCGATCGCCGCCTCCACGCCGGGGATGGTCGGTGCCGACCTGGCCAACCTGGTCAACGAGGCCGCGCTGCTCGCCGCCCGGCGCGGGCACGAGAAAGTCACGCCCGACGATCTGAGCGACTCGCTGGAGCGGATTGTGCTGGGCGCCGAGCGCAAGGTGATGCTGAGCGCCGAGGACCGCCGCCGGACCGCCTATCACGAATCCGGACACGCCATCGTCGGCATGCTCACCAGTGGCGCCGACCCGGTGCGCAAAGTCTCGATCATCCCTCGCGGCCAGGCCCTGGGGGTGACCTTCTCGGCCCCGGACGCCGACCGCTTCAACTTCGACGAGCGCCACCTGCTGGCTCAGATCAAGGTCGCGCTGGGTGGACGGGTGGCCGAGGAGATCGTGTTCGGCGATCTGACCACCGGGGCCGAATCCGACATTCAGCACCTGACGCGGATCGCGCGGCACATGGTGGGACGCTGGGGGATGAGCCGGGCGATCGGCCCGATCGCCGTGCTCCCGGCCGACGGCATGGGGCCATTGCTGCCCGGTGTGTCCGAGACCTCTGAGGCGACCCAGCGGCTGGTCGACGAGGAGGTGAGGCGGATCGTCGAGACCGCCCACGCCGAGGTCAGCGAACTGCTCCGCGCCCACTCGGGCAATCTGGATTCGCTGGTCGCGGCGCTGCTCGAGCGCGAGACCTTGGACGAGGCCGACGCCTACGCGGCCGCCGGTCTGCCCCGCAACCACTCGCCCGCCGAGCTCCCGCAGCCCACCACCGGCTGAGCTCGGCGCTCGCCGGCCTCACAACGGGCGCCGGCCGGCAAAGCCCGCCTCGGGCTCGTGCCAGAAGCGAATCTCGTCCTCGTCCAGCAGCCAGCACAGGTAGATCTCCTCGCCCTCGCGGATGGCGGGGAAGTCGACCAGCCCCCGGTCGATATCGCGTAGCACGATTTCCACCGCCTGAAGCTCGCCCAGAGCACGACTGAGCTCGACCAGCGGGCGGGCGACGTCCGAGCCCGGATAGGACCCGCCCGAATCCACGTCCAGCGCCGAGATCGCGTCCGAGGCTCGGGGCCCGATCGCCACCAGCTGCGCTCGGGCATCCCGGACCCAACCGACACGCTCGCTCACCCATGAACGCACCGCGTTGGCCTGCTCGAGCGTGTAGTGGCGCTGATGGCGCACGACGCAGTAATACCCCATCTCATCAGCCTCGCGCCAGCGCGCCAACCGCGTACCTGCCCCCAAAATGGAAACGCGCCCCGGCCGCGAACGGCCGGAGCGCGCTGTTTCTCGACTGCCCCTCTAGGAGGTCTTCTGGGTCTTCACGCGCCCGAGCGCGATGCCGCCGGCCGCGAGCAGCAGGCCGACCAGCAGGACCTTGAGCACGTCCTCGCCGGTGAACGGGAGTGAGCCTCCGGACCCCTCGGCGCTCGAACCGGTGTCGGCGGTGTTCGCGGCGGTCGCGCCGGACGCCGCCTCGGTCCCCGACCCGGACTCGCTGCCCGACCCGGAGTCGCCGGTACCGGCACCGCTGCCGGAACCGCCGTTGTGGGCGCTCTGGCCGCTGACCGCGCCGCCGCTGCCGCCCGAGCCGCCCGAACCGCTGCCACTGCCGCTCGAGCCGCTGCCCCCGCTGCCGCCCGAACCGCTGCCGCCGCTGCCCGAGCCGCCGGAGCCGCCGCCGCCGTTACCGCCGCCACCGCCGCCGCCGGTGCCCCCACCACCGCCGCCGCCGCCCCCCCCCACTGCAGTCGGTGCCGGTGCAGTCGCTGGCCGGAGCCACCGCATGCGACTCGGAGGCCCCGACCACGGTCTTGGCCAGGGAGTTGCCCACGGCCGGCAACACGACCGCCGTCAACGCCTCGCGCACGCCGGACGGGGCCGCCGCCTGGGCGGTGTCAGACGCGTTGCAGATCACGTTCGCCAATCCGGCAATGCTCAGCACCGTGTTGGGCGTGCCGTTGGCGCAGCCCGGGGCCGGCAGCGGCAGCCCGGTTCCCCCGAGGCTGATCACGTTGGAGCTGGCGGTGTGCGACGGAGCCGCGCCATTGCAGGCCGTAGAGCTGTCGCTGGACTGGCCGACGCCGGCCAGCGGGAACCCGCCGATCGCGAGCGAAGCCGTGTTGGCACCGCCGGACGACCGCTGGCAGCCACCGCTGCTGCTGATCGAGCTGTTCGATTCAGCCGCCCCCGCATCGAGCCCGTTCGGGCCGCCGATGGTCGCGTGTGCGACCGAGAAGTGCGTGCTGGCACCGTTCGAGCTGGCCGCTGTGTCGGCGGTCAGCAGTGACAGGCACACGAACGTCCCGGTACCCGTGCAGAGCGCATTGAGGATGCCGGTCTGCACCGCGTTCAACGGACCCGTGTTTGACTGTCCCTCGGTGGCGTCAACGCCCAGGATCTCGTTACCGAGCAGATCCAGGATCGAGGTGTGCGCGTGGTAGGCGCCGCTCGAGGTCTGTTCGCTTCGGCCTCGGCCGACCGCGATCTCGCCCGGGTTGCCACCGGGGCTGTACGAGTACGGAACGTTGGTGCTCGGCGTCAGCTGGACGGATGCCACCGTGCCCTGTCCGTGCGGGTTGGTCCCGTACATCGCCGGCGTGTTCGGCGAGCCGCCGCCGGACCGGGTCGAAGCGCTCGACCGCGTCGTCGAGGATGCGCCGGAGCTCGCCGGTGCCGACGAGGTGGCCGGCTGAGATGCGGGCGCCGCCGAGCTCGCCGGATGCACCACCTGCTGGACGGTCTGCTGCACGCCGGCCGCCACCTTCGGCACGTTGTTCAACAGATTGCCGACCGCGCCGGTCAGCGACGGGCTTCCGGCCCCGAGGCTGGCCAGCGGCAATGCCAGCACGATCGCCAACGCCGCGCCCAGCGCGATTGCGCCACGCGTGACCACGTGACCAGACGACGTCGAGACACGGGTGTCTCTCTGCCTTGACCCTTGACCCTGCAACATCAGCGCCTCCCCTACGGATTGAGCGACAAGTGACTGGTAGATCCACGCACCCCCTGCCTGGATGCCGGGAATTGTCGGGGCCGTCAGCCTCCTCCGGGGGCGTCGAGCAGCTTTACGTCAGCCTCAATCGGCAAGCTCATCGGCAAACCTGCAGAGGGCGACAGATGGGGTGATCACCGCCTTCCCGGGCGGGGGATCCGGAGGGTGAGGGCCTCCCCCCGAAACGGGTGACAGAGACCTAAGCGCACTCCGCTGACGTCTCCCAGACGGCAGACCAAACAACATGGGAGGCGGTCCCATCTGTGGCAGCTGCCCGGGAACGTGTGGGCGAACAGGCGTGAAAAACCCGCCCGAGTGTGAGCGCCGGACGGAGCGGGGCGACTGACTCACGCATACCGTGCATAAGTCGCCCGAGATCGTGCGGCGACGGAACTGGGGCGGGTTATGCACGCGTCCAAGCGGCACCTCGTGCGCCGGGCCGCCCCACGATGGGTTCGCCCGGGCGCATGCGCCCGGGCGCCGGACCGCGCATGCGCGCGCCGGTCCGCCGCGCGCTCGGCATCCGGCCTCGCCTGAACGCACGGCACCCGCGTCGTCCGGCTGGGAGCGGGCCGCATGCGGCCCGCTCGACGGCGTCAGTCCGGTCAGTCCCCCAGCCGAGTCATGCGGGCGAGCGCCTCGTGACACTCGACCACGCGCTGTTTGACCGGATCGCCATCCTCGCGGTCGTGCACCAGGTCCCAGGTCCGGTCGGCGACCTCGCGCGCGTTCTCCGGCGTGGCGCTCTCCCACAGACGATCGACGAGCTGAAGCTCGAAGCTCTGGACTTGATCGGCGGGGTCGCCCGGCGCCAACCGCGGCAGCGGCTCGCCGGTCGCCTCCCGCCACATCCCGGTCGCGACCAGCAGCCGGTTCCTCAGCGTGATCGGATCCATCGTCGGCATCCTAATGCGAGCGTCGGGTGGGGTTCGGGCTTGGAGCCTGTCTCAACCGGGCGGTTTGATCTGGGTCCGCAGGAACGCGTCGAACCCGCGGTCGCCGAGCGTGCCGCGCAGCACCGGCAGGATGCGCGAGATCGCCGTCACCCGGTAGCGCGGGTGTGGCCGGGCGGCCGTCAGCGCCCGCTCGATCGTCTTGGCCACCTGCTCGGGCTTGCCGGCCAGAAAGCTCTCGTCGGTCTCAGCGTCGCCTTTGGCCACCGCCTCGTGGTAGGCGTCGTAGGGGCCGCCCGACTGCGACTCGAGCGCCGCGTTGGCGGTGTCCGTGAACGCGGTCTTGATCGGTCCGGGCTCGATCACGATCACCCGGACCCCGAAGCCGCGCACCTCGAACCGCAGCGCGTCGCTGATCGCCTCGATCGCGTACTTGGTCGCGGCGTAAGCGCCCGCGCCCGGCATCGTCACCCGGCCGGCCACCGAGCTGACGTTGACGATCCGGCCGCTGCCGGTGCGGCGCATCCCGCCCAGCACCAGCTGCGCCATCTGCACGTAGCCGAACACGTTGGTCTCGAACTCCTCCCGAACGGCGTCGATCGGCACCGCCTCGATCGCTCCGCTCACCGCGTAACCGGCGTTGTTGACCAGGCTGCCCACCGATCCGTGCTCGGCCTCGACCGTCCGCACGGCGGCCTGCATCGACTCCCGGTCCAGGACATCCAGGGCCAGCGTCCGGCAGCCCATCTGCTCGAGGTCCGCGGATCGCGTCGAGCTTGCGCGCCGTGGCGTACACGGTGTAGCCGCGCTGCACGAGATGCTCGGCGGTGGTGCGGCCGATGCCCGAAGAGCAACCGGTGATCAGGATCGCGCCCGGATCACTCATGTCAGAGGCGAGCCTAACCGATCATCCCAGCGCAGGCAGGGATTGCACGGTGCTGAGCACCGGGGCGAACAGGTCGCCCTGCTGCTCCACTCGCTCAAGCACCTGGTCGGTGTCGAACGCCAGCCGCTCGGCGTCACGCGACTGATGGGCACTCTGGACCTCGTCCCAGCTCACGGGAGTGGACACCGTGGGCTGCTCGCGCGCGCGGACCGAGTACACGTTGACGGTCGTCTTGTGGGCATCGTTCTGGCTCCAGTCCACCAGCACCTTGCCCGGCCTGAGCTTCTTGGTCATGCGCGACACCACCAGCTCGGGCAGCCGCTGCTCCAACAGCTCGGCCACCCGCCGGGCGAACGGCTTCGTCTGCTCGTAGCCGACCGGACCGTTCAACGGCACGTACACCTGAAGTCCCTTGGAGCCCGACGTCTTGACCACGGTCTCCAGGCCGAGCTGCTCGAACAGCCCCTGCAGCACCAGGCCCACCTGACAGCACTCGACGATGCCCGCCGGCGCGCCCGGGTCTAGGTCGAACACCAGCATCGTCGGCCGCTGGGGCGCGTGGGCGAACGACAGCGAGGTGTGCAGCTCGATGTCGGCCAGGTTACCCAGCCACACGATCGTCGGGCGGTCCTGCGCCAGCGTGTAGTTGACGCCGTTGATCGTCGCGGTCTGCACCCATTCGGGGCGGTGCGAGGGCGACTGCTTCTCGTAGAAGTACTGGGCTTCGACACCGCTTGGGTAGCGCTTCAGCGTCAGCGGCCGGTCGTGCAGATGTGGCAGCACGGCCGGGGCGATGCGGGCGTAGAACGCGATCAGATCGCCCTTGGTGAATCCGGTGTGCGGAAACAGGACCTTGTCCCAGTTGGTGAGCTTCAGCCGGCGGCCGCCGGTCAGCACCTCAAGCGCGCCCTCGGGCAGCCGCCTGACCTCGTCGAACAGCGCCTCGGGCGCGTCCGGCGCCGTGGCGGCGGGCGGCGTCTCGTCGCCCGGCTCGAGCACCACGTCCCGGGGCGACTTGTCCTCTCGCAGGCCCTTGTACGAGGGCGCTCGCATCACGCCGTCGCCGGTCCACTCCCGGAACTCGATCTCGGCCACCAGGCACGGCTCGACGAACACCGTGCCTCGGGGGAGCTTCGGCGCGGCGGCGAACGGCGAGCGCTCGCGGCGCAGCGGCGCCAGCCGGGCGGTCAGGTCGGCGAGCGTCGACTCGGTGAAACCGGTGCCGACCCGGCCGGCGTACACGAACACCCCGTCGCGATGGTATCCCGTTAGCAGGGCCCCGATGCGCTCAGAGCGCCGGCCCTCGCCCGGGATCCAGCCGCCGATCACGAGCTCCTGGCGCCGGGTGTTCTTGATCTTCAGCCAGGCCCCACCGCGCCGGCCCGGCTCATAGCGCGAGTCGCGGCGCTTGGCCACCACGCCTTCGAGCCCCTGCTGCCTGGTCGCGGCTCGCAGCGCCGAGCCCTGACCGGGTGGGCGGCGGGAACCCGCCAGGCCGGGCCGGCCAGTCCCAGGGACTCGAGCTGAGCGCGCCGCTCGTCGTAGGGCAGCTCGATCAGCGAGTGCCCGTCCAGATGCAGCAGGTCGAAGATCGCGTACACCACCGGCACGCTCGTCATCAGACGGCGGACCGACGCCGGGGCGCTCACGTGCATGCGCCGCTGAAGGCGCTCGAAGCTCGGGCGCCCGGCATCGTCGAACGCCACGATCTCGCCGTCGAGGACGGCCTCGCGCATGCCCAGCTGCCCGACGAGGCCGCGCACCTCTGGGTACGCATCGGTGATGTCGTTGAGATTGCGGCTCTCCAGCCGCAGCCGGCCGGGCTGGGCGTACGCGATCGCGCGCACGCCGTCCCACTTGACCTCAAACGACCAGTCGCGCTGGGGCCGGGGCAGATCCGTGGCCGACCGGGCCGACATCGGGAGCAGGTGCTCGGGCATCGGCTCGCGTTCCGGATCCGTCGGCGGATCCATCCGGTGGATCATCCAGTCGTTGTCGTTCTCGCCCGTGCCAGCCCGGCCGATCGGGAACAGCCCGTAGCGCCCACGCAGCCGTTCGCCGTGGAACGTCACCTCGACCTTGCGCCGCTCCCACTTGTGCGTCTCGAACCGGCCGCTGTCCCAGATCACCATTTTCCCGGCGCCGTACTGCCCCTTGGGGATCACGCCGTGAAACTCGAGGTACTCCAACGGGTGATCCTCGGTGCGCACCGCCAGCCGGTTCTCGGCCGGATCGGGCGGGATGCCGTTGGGAATCGCCCACGAGGCCAGCACGCCATCGTGCTCGAGCCGCAGGTCCCAGTGGAGCCGCGTGGCGTGGTGCTCCTGGACCACGAACCGAGTGCCCGGCGCGGTCGTCAGGCGGTTGGCCCGCCGGCTCCGGAGTGGCCTTGAAATCGCGCTTGCGCTTGTAGTCCTGGAGTTTCGGGCGGGACATCTGTTCGATTGATTCTGCCGCCTGGTCAGCCTACGATCCGGGTCGTGGGGATTGGGAGCCGGACCGGAGCGCTCTGGAGGCCTGCGCTGCTGCTGGCGATCGGGGCCGCCGGCGGTGCCGCGGCGGTGGCGGTGGCCACGGTGCCGGACAGCAGTGGGGTGATCCACGCGTGCGTGAAATTGAGTGGCAGTCTGCCTGACACCAGCGCCTCCAACCTGACGGTCATCGATCCGAGCGCAGGCCAGAGCTGTAGCAACCCGGTCGGCACCCCGCCGACCCAGACCCCGCTGTCCTGGAATGTCACCGGTCCCCAGGGGCCCCCCGGCGGTCCCAATGCGGGGGGCCAGACCGTCACCGCCAACACCTACACGATCACGCTGGCGCCACCGGCGATCCGAGCCGGCCAGAAGCCGTTCAGCCGGCTGACCCTGGGCACCGGCCGAGGCGCCTACCGGTTCGACATCCTGTCCTACGCGTTCGCGGTCACACAGACCGGAGGCCACGGCGCCGGTGGCGGGAAAACGCACGGCGGCGAGATCTCGGTCACCAAGCGGCTGGACAAGAGCTCGGCCAAACTGCTGGAGCTCGCGGCCCGCGGTACCCACTTCAAGCAGGGCACGATCGCCGTACGCAAGACCGCGGGCGGCAAGACGACGCTGCTGACGATCACGCTGCAGAACCCGCTCATCTCCGGTTTCCGCGATAGCTCCAGCCCTGAGAACCATACGATCGTCGAGACGCTGACGCTGAGCTACTCGGGCGAATCGATCAAGCTGGCGAAGTAGCGCCCGCCGGCGCGCCAGCGAGAACCGCCGCCGGCGTCCGCCTCCCGGCTGCGGGTTCGCAGCGCTCTGGCCCGCAGGCTCCCGAGGCCTTCCCCGCCGTCCACAGCAGTGGCACGGCTCCCATCGGGATGAACGTGGCCGCCAGGATGTAGCCGGTGGTGGTGATGCCTGGCCCCGCGTGAGCGCCCAGACCGTAGGCGAACAGCGCCACGCCGGATCAGACCGATGACGAGGCTGATGATCGTGCGCTTCACCAGCGCCAACGTAGCTGCCGCCTCCACGCCTGTCAGTCGCGTCTCGCTCTGGTCTCGCGTGAACGGCCTTCTTCACGAACTTTTACGTGCAGGCGCAATCATTTCTGGCCATGGCGCACGTATTGGTGGTCGATGACGAGCCGGCCGTGAGGCGCGCGCTCGAGCGCGCGCTGCGCCTCGACAGCTACGACGTCACGCTGGCGGGTGACGGCGAGGAGGCACTCGATGCGCTCGCCCGCAAGCCGGCGGACGCCGTGATTCTCGACGTCGCCATGCCCCGGCTGGACGGCCTCGAGGTCTGCCGCCGGATGCGAAGGCCGGCGACCACACGCCGATTCTGATGCTGACCGCACGTGACGCCATCGACGATCGCGTCCGCGGCCTCGATGTCGGCGCCGACGACTATCTGGTCAAGCCGTTTGCGCTGCGCGAGCTGCAGGCCCGGCATCCGGGCGCTGCTGCGGCGATCCGGGGAGGGCGCCGGCGATGGCGAGATCCTCCGCTACGGTGACCTGGTGCTGGATCCGATCGCGCACGAGGTGCACCGCGGCGATCGGCTGATCGAGCTGTCCAAGACCGAGTTCTTGCTGCTGGAGCTGTTCTTGCGCCATCCTCGCCAGGTGCTTACGCGCTCGACCATCTTCGAGAACGTGTGGGGCTATGACTTCGGACCCACGTCGAATGCCCTGGGTGTCTACATGGGATACCTGCGACGCAAGACAGAGGCCGGGGACGAGCCGCGGCTGCTGCACACGGTTCGCGGCGTGGGTTACGTGCTTCGAGACTGACGATGTCACTGCGCAAGAGGCTGTCGCTCGTGGCCGCGTCCGCCGTCGGCGTCGCGATCGTGATCGCAGCCTGCGTGTGCTACTTCGTGGTGCGCAACCAGCTGCTCGGGCAGGTCGACGGCGCGCTCCGGGCGCAGGCGGTCCTGGTCCAGAACGAGGGCAACTTCGCGCTCCCCATGCCGCTGCCCGGGCCGCCCGCCAGCGCCGGTGGCCGCGCTCCCTACGCCCAGGTCGTGGCGCCGGACGGATCCGTGCTGCTCAACCGGGGCGGGGTCCCGTTGCCGGTCGACGGCAACACCCGAGCCGTGGCCTCGGGACGCATCGGCTCGACCCTCGAGGACGCCAACACGTCCGCGGGTGGCCACTTGCGGATCTACACCTTCCACGGCGCCGCCAGCGTCGACGGGCAGCTGGTGTCGGTGGCCATTCAGCTCGCCCGCCCGCTGGCGTCCATCGATCACGTCCTCTCCCACCTGCGCTTGGTGCTCGGACTGCTGGTGCTGGGAGGCATCGCGCTGGCCGCGGCGCTGGGACGAGTCGCCGCCCGGCGCGTGCTGGCGCCGCTGGCGGAGGTCACCGCCGCCGCCGAGCACATCGGCGAGACCGACGACCTGTCAGACCGCCTGGCGGTGCGGGCCGATGACGAGGTGGGGGCATTGGCCACGAACTTCAACGCCATGCTCGATCGGCTCGAGCGGTCTCGCACCGCGCTCGACGAATCGGTCCTAGCCCAGCGCCAGCTGGTGGCGGACGCGTCGCACGAGCTGCGGACTCCGATCACCAGCCTGCGCACCAACATCGAGGTGCTGCTGGCCGGAGCCGAGCTCGAGGAGGAGGAGCGCAGCCGGCTGCTGACCGATGTGGTGGAGCAGAGCGAAGAGCTGACCGGGCTGGTGGGCGACCTGATCGAGCTCGCCCGGGGCGATCTCCCCGCAGGCTCCGCCGAGGACACGCGGCTGGACCGGATCGTCGAGGAATCGGTCGCCCGGGCCCGGCGCAATTCCCCAACGATCCGGTTCGAGACTCGGTACGCGCCGGTGATCATCGACGGGGTTCCCGAGCGCCTCGGCCGCGCGGTCAACAACCTGCTCGACAACGCCGCCCGCCACTCGCCGCCGGAGGGCACGGTCGAGGTGGTGGTGGACGGCGACGGCGTCAGCGTCCGTGACCACGGCTCCGGCATCGACGAGCACGACCTGCCCTACGTGTTCGATCGGTTCTTCCGGGGCGCCGACTCCCGCGGCCACCAAGGCAGCGGTCTTGGCCTGGCGATCGTGCGGCAAGTCGCCGAGCAGCACCACGGCTCGGTGACGGCCGAGAACGCGCCGGACGGCGGCGCGGTGTTCCGGCTGCGGCTGCCGACGGTGACAGCGTCCGGGTCACGCCCGGATCCGCCGAGCCCCGGCGCCACGGACGAGCCGAGCCAGCCAGTGGGCGATCCGGACCCGATCCGGGCCGGCTGACCGGGCTACCGGCCGCGGCCTCGCACCACGCGCGCCTGCCGGGCGATCTGGAAGCGCTTGCGCAGCCCCCAGGCCAGCAGCGCGAACACCGGCGCCGCCACCGCGATCAGCACCGGGCCGCGGTTGCGATGCTCACCGGTGGCCGACACGGTGCCGATGCCGATCGCCACCGCCGGGATCGCGGCCAGCAACGTCGTGTGGGAGCGAAAGCCGGAGAAGTGCTCGCGCGCGGTGACTTCGATCACGCCCAGCGCGCACACCACCAGACCGGCAATCAGCGTCGCGGTTCCACCCCGGATCATCCACACCACCAAGGCAACCAGCCCGGCGAGGATCGCGATCTCGGACACCGGGACCCCGCCGAACGGGCTCGGCGGCCGCTCGCCTCGGGTCCCCAGCTGACGCGAGCTCAGGCGCTGCTCGCGCGTCGACACCGCCTCACGCTCGGCGCGCTGCTCGCGGCGTTCGGATGCGACCGCTCGCGGAGCGCCGGCGGGATTGCGTCGCTTGCGCGAGCGTCGCTTCGACTTCTGCGCGGCCACCGTCGCGTCAGGATAGTGCCTGCGCCGTAGGAGGCGGCCGCCATTAGAGTTGACACATGAACGCCCAGCGACCGCTCGAGTTGATCCTCGCGCGCAACCTGCTGTCGAGCATCTCGACGCCGGCGTTCCTGGTCGGCGAGGACGGGGTGCTCCTGTTCTACAACGAGGCGGCCGGGGCGTTGGTGGGCCGGCGCTTCGAGGAGACCGGAACGATGACCGCGGTGGAATGGACCACGGCGTTCGGTCCGTTCGGCGGTGACGGCGAGCCGATGCCCTACGACCAGATCCCGGCCACGCTGGCCGTGCGTGAGAATCGCCCGTACCATGGCAACTTCCGGATCTGTGCTGCAGGAGGACAACATCAGGACATCGCCGCCAGCACGATCCCGATCGTCGGGCCGGGCGGATCGGCCGGGGCGATCGTGATCTTCTGGCCGGTGACGGCAGGCGAGGAAGCGGAGGGACGATGAAGCTCAAGATTTGGGGTGCGCGTGGCTCGATCCCTGCGCCCGGACCGGAGACGATGCGCTACGGCGGCAACACGTCATGTGTGGAGCTGACCCTGTCCGACGGCAGCACCCTGATCCTCGACGCCGGCACGGGGATCCGCAACCTGGGCCTGTCACTGCCCCGAGCCGAGCGGCCGATCCACATCCTGCTGACGCATCTGCACCTGGACCACATCCAGGGCCTGATGTTCTTCGCCCCGGCATTCCGGCCCGAGTCGGAGATCACGATCTGGGGCCCCGCGTCTCCCGAGGCGTCGCTCCGCGACCGCGTCGCCCGCTACATCTCGGCTCCACTGGCGCCGGTCGAGGTGCGCGAGCTTCCGTCGCACATGTCGTTCCGGGAGGCGGAGCAGGTCGAGTGGGAGATCGGTCCGGCCACGATCAGCGCGCAGGCCGTCAACCATCGCGGCCCGACGCTCGGCTACCGAATCGAGGACGCCGGCACATCCGTGTGCTACATCCCCGATCACGAGCCCGGGCTGGGCGCGCCGCTGTCGGAGCTGGACGACGACTGGATCTCCGGCTTCTCGCTGGCGCGCGCCGCCTCGCTGCTGATCCACGACTGTCAATACACCGACGAGGAGTACCCGAGCCATCTGGGCTGGGGTCACTGTCCGCTGACCGACGCCCTGTCGTTCGGGCGGCGGGTGGCGGCCAAGCGGTTGTTGATGTTCCACCACGACCCCCTGCACAGCGACGACTTCCTGGACGGCTTCGGCCAGCAGATGATCGGGCGATGGCGTGACCTCGGGGGCAGCCCGGAGCAGATCGAGCTCGCCACCGAGCGTCGTGAGATGCTGGTTGCGGCCTCCGCCGATCAGCCCGTGCGCGCGGCCACCGGGTGAAACTGCGTGCAGCCGTGGCGCTGGCCGTCGTGGCGCTGGCGGGCTGCGGCGGCGGCTCGCATCCTTCACCCTCGACCGCGTCTCCGCTGTCGCCGCTCCCGCCCGGCTACACCCCTATCCCGGCCGGCCGGGGCCAGGCCTACCGGCCGCCGGCGCTGTCCTCGCGGGCCGAGCAGCGGCTCGCGATCGACGGGCTGCGGTGCATCCGGCAGCATCCGCGGCCGTACGCCATCCACCTGGAGCTGTACGCCCGCGGCCTGGTGATGCCGGTGCCGGCGGGAATCGGCGTGGCCCCTCCGGTCCATCGCATAGGGGCCTATGTCCGCGGAGGACGGTGCTCATACGCCCTGCGAACGTTCGAGCCCACGGGCGTGGTGTTGGTCGATCCCCACCGCCGGCTGCGGCTCGGAACGCTGTTCGCCGTGTGGGGCACTCCGCTCGGGCTGACCCGACTGGCTGGCTTCACCGGGCCGCTGTTCGCGTACGTCGAGGGCCACCGCTGGTATCGCGCGCCCGGGCTGATTCCGCTGCGCCGCCACGCCGAGATCGTGCTCGAGGCCGACGGCTACGTGACCCCGCACACGACCTATCGGTTCCCGCCCGGGCTGTGAAGCCTGACCCGGCCACCGCGTCCGACCACTAACCTCAGGGCCCATGGCTCGAGCCCTGGCGATCGTCCTCGTGGCGCTGCTGCTGGCGCCGGCCGCGGCCCTGGCGGATGGCGATCCCGCCAGCGATGTGCTGCTGGGCGAGAACGTGTTCTATCCCTACACGCCGCCGGTCACCGCCGCGATCCAGCGCTCCCTGAACACCGAGGCCCAGGCCGCGCAGCGCGCCGGGTTCCCGCTCAAGGTGGCGTTGATCGCCTCGCCCGTCGATCTGGGCGTGATCCCGGACCTGTTCGGCAAGCCTCAGAAGTACGCCGACTTCCTGGACCAGGAGATCAGTTTCCAGGGTAAGCAGCCACTGCTGGTGGTGATGTCGACGGGCTACGGGGTGCAGGGCATGAGTCCGCGGGCCAGGGCCGGGATCGTCGGCGTGCCCAAGCCCGCCGGACGCTCGAGCAACGCGCTGGCCACCGCCGCCATCGGCGCGGTCAAGGCGCTCGTGACGGCCTCCGGGCACGACCTGAGGGGCGCGCCGGGCACCGCCAAGAGCGGCAGCTCGTCCTCCACCGCCGTGCTGCTGGCGCTGATCGCCGCTGCCATCCTGACCGCGATCGCGCTGGCGATGATCACCATCCGCCGCCGCACCGCAGCCTGACATCCGTAGTTCCCCGTAGCGATACGAGGTATCGGACCGGATGAGTCGGGTCGCCGAGGCGCGTAGCGTCGCGGCCATGGCTGCCGTGTTCAATCTCAACCATCACGCCCAGTACGTGCACTGGCACTTCTTCCAGATGTCGGTGTCCAACGTCGCTCGTGATCGTCGCTGATGTTCGTCGTGTTCTTCGCTGGCGATCTTCGCTCCGCTTCCCGAGCCACGGCGCTCAGCCGGGACCGCATGAGCGCCGTCGAGGATCGCTCCTGGACGGTTCGGCTGCGCCGGCGCGCCGTCGGCGCGCTGCCGCCTGAGAAGCTGCTGCCCGACAAGCAGCCCTCATATGTCTCCTCGTGGATCTACGTGTTCGGGGTCGCTGTCGCTGAGCTGCCTGGCGTGCTCATCGCCTCAGGCACGATCCTGGCACTCAAGGGACCCGGGCTGGTGGCACTTCACCGGCGTCGGGCACTTCTTCAACTCGATCCACCTGTGGGCCGTCGAGCTCTTCTTCTTCTTCATGGTCATCCACCTGTGGGGCAAGTACTGGATGGCCGCCTGGCGCGGCGGGCGGGCGCGCGTCTGGATCACCGGCGCGGTCACCTTCCTGGTCGCCATCCCGTGCGCACTGACCGGATACGTGTCCCAGCAGAACTTCGACGCGCAGTGGATCTCCACCCAGGCCAAGGACGCGATGAACTCGGCCGGGATCGGCGCGTTCTTCAACCTCCTGAACTTCGGGCAGATGTACAGCTACCACGTGCTGCTCCTTCCGGCCGCGGTCGTGGCGATCGTGATCGCCCACGTCCTGCTGGTCCGCAGGCACGGGGTGGTGCCGCCGTTCGAGCTGGCAGCGCGAACCGGCGGCCGCAGCGAGCCAACCGCTCAGGCGGCAGAGCGTACGCAGCAGGACACCGCTGGCATGACGCGCCGCGAACGTCGCGCCGCCGAGACCAGCGCTACCGGGAGTGGAAGGGCGGCTATCGCCCCTACGACCTCGTCAAGGAGGCCTCGATCGCGCTCGGCGTGATCCTCGCGCTGTGCGTGGTGCTGACGATCCTGTTCTCCTCGCCCGACGAGAAGCCCAGCACGGTCCAGAGCTGGGCGCGGACCGACCCGGTCGACTTCGTCACGACGGCGACCACCGAGCTCGACGGCTCAAGCGGCACCGGCGGCTACGGGCCGCCGTACAACCACGCCTCGCAGCGGGCAGCACATGTGGTTCATCCACCTCGCAGACGTGGCTGGGGGTGAGCCATCCGGTCGACACCGCCTCAGGACTTCGTGCTCGCGCCGCTGCGGCTCGATCACGGGCCAGCCGGCGCTGCAAGCGGCGGTCAACACCTACGAGTCGGCGCCGGCCAAGCAGCAGACGGCGTGGACGAGCGCCTATGAGAAGGGCTCTGAACAAGGCCTCGGCGCAACCGCAACGGCTCGATCACGGTGCCCGGCAGGCGGCTACGGGCCGCTGCCGACGATGATGAGCGGGCTGCTCAGCTTCGCCAGGCGGGCGGCCTCGACGGAGCGCTCCTGACCAGCAAGCAGTTCTACCAGACCGACTACACCAAGCCGCTGTTGTTCCTGGCCGACGGCGGCGTGCTCGCCGAACCGTGCCCAGGCCGAGCACCTGCTGGGGAGCCAGTGGGGCATGATGAACGAGACCGGCAGCTACCCCGGGCCAGGTGTGGCTGTGGCTGTACACGTTCTGGTACCAGATCAAGCCGTTCTCGACCTCGGCCAACGCCGACATCCTCGTGATGACGGTCATGGGCGTGCTCAGCCTGGCGCTGATCCTGATCCCGTTCATCCCCGGCGTCCGCGACGTCCCGCGCTGGATCCCCCTGTACCGCCTGATCTGGCGGGACCACTATCGGGCGCTCACGCGCTGATCGCGAGCAACCAGCTCGGCCACCGCTACCTACTTCGGTCCGCTCAGGCCGACGCCGTCTCGGACGGCGTGGAGGCATCGGCGAACTCGCGGAACAGGCCGGTGACCACGAACACGACCTGCTCGGCGATGTCGACGGTGTTGTCGCCGATCCGCTCCAGGCACCGCGCCACCAGCACCATGAACATCGCCCACTCGCGCATGTCGAGGTCGTCGCCCACGTCGACCGCCCGCCGGAAGATCTCGCGATTGAGCCGGTTGACCTCCGCGTCCTGGCGCACCATGTCCTGAGCCAGTTCGACGTTGCGCGACGCGAATGCCTCCTTCGCCTGCGCCACCTGTGAGCGCGCCAGCTGGCCCATGCGCTCGATCGTGTCGAGGATGTCCTTGTCCTTCGGGCGCCTCGTAGCCGGACAGCGGCACGAGCTTGGCGATGTTCACGCACTGGTCGCCCATTCGCTCCACGCAGCGGATGATGTGCAGCAGCGCGGCCACGATCCGCAGATCGCCGGCCACGGGCGCCTGGCGCGCCAGCAGCGACAGGATGCCCTGGTGCACCTCCAGGTATCGGCCGTCAATGCGGTCGTCGTCGGCCACCACCATCCCGGCCAGCTCGACGTCCTGGTAGCTGATCGACTCCAGCGAGCGGTCGAGCTGCTGGATCACGAGGTCCAGGCCGCCGAGGGCCTGTTCCTCGAGCTCCCTGAGCGTCTCACGGAACTGATGCCGTGTCTCTTGCATCTGCGCCCTAGCCGAATTTGCCCGTGACGTAGCGCTCGGTGCGCTCGTCCTTGGGGTTGGTGAAGATGTCGTTTGTGGGCCCGTGCTCGACCAGCTCGCCGCTGAGCATAAACGCCGTCGAGTCCGCCACCCGTGCGGCCTGCTGCATGTTGTGCGTGACGATCACGATCGTGTAGCGCGCCTTGAGCTCGTCGATCAGTTCCTCCACCCTGAGCGTCGCGACCGGGTCCAGCGCCGAGCACGGCTCGTCCATCAGGATCACCTCGGGCTCCACGGCGATCGTGCGGGCGATGCACAACCGCTGCTGCTGCCCGCCTGACAGGCCGATACCCGGCTCATCCAGCCGGTTCTTGACCTCGCCCCACAGCCCCACAGATCTGAGTGCCCGGTGCACGCGCTCGCGCAGGTTCTCGCCCCGGGTTCCGGTCAGGCGCAGGCCGGCGGCCACGTTGTCGAAGATCGACATCGTCGGAAACGGGTTGGGCTTCTGGAACACCATCCCGATCAGCCGGCGCACCGCGGTCACGTCGACACCGGCGGCGTAAACGTCGAGCTCGTCGAGCAGGATCGAGCCCTCGGCCCGCGCGCCGGGAATTTCCTCGTGCATGCGGTTGATGCAGCGGACCATGGTCGACTTGCCGCACCCGGACGGGCCGATGATCGCCGTGACCTCGTTGGCGGGGAAATCGAGGTCGATGCCCTTGACCGCGTGCTGCTCGCCGTAGTACGCCTGCAGGGCCTTCAGCTGCACGGCGTAGCCGCCGGAGCGCGCGGCCGTGGCCTCCGGGGTGCTCGGCTCTACCGCGGCGTCCGGCCGGGACGGCTTCTCGCTGGTGGACACGTCGGTGGTTTCCTTGCTCTGGGTCTCAGGAGGGATCATGCCAGGCGGCTCCTTCGGGAGGCAAAACGTGCGATCACGTTCAACAGCAGGACCAGTACCACGAGCGTAAGCGCCGCGCCCCAGGCGCGGGTTACCACTTCGTTGCGCGGCGACTTGATGTCGCCGAAGATCTGGAGCGGCAGCGCGTTCATCGGCTGGCCGAGATCGGCGGTGGTGGCCATCACGCCGAAGGCGGTGAACAGCAGCGGTGCGGTTTCGCCCGCGCCCCGGGCCACCGCCAGCAGGCCCCCGGTCACCAGCCCCGACAGGGACGTCGGCAGCACCACCCTGGTGATCACGCGCCAGCGGGGTGCGCCGAGCGCCAGCGCGGCCTCGCGCAGGCTGGACGGCACCAGCAGCAGCACCACCTCCGAGGAGCGGATAACGATCGGCAACATCAGCAGCGACAGCGCCACGGCGCCCTTCCATCCGGTGAACGATCCCCCGACTCCGCCCAGCACCAGCACCACGTAGATGAACAGGCCGAACACGATCGACGGCACCCCGGTCATCACGTCGACGAAGTAGCGCACCACGTTGGCGAACCACGACTCCTTGCCGTACTCGGTCAGCCACAGGGCGACCGCGATTCCCAGCGGCAGGGCGATCAGCGAGGCCAGCGCGACGATTTCGATGGAGCCGAGGATGGCGCTCTTGATCCCGCCGGGATAACCCAGGAAGTTGCCGTTGGGGTCGGTGGTGAAGAACTTGCCGCTCCACGCCCCCAGCCCCTTCTGCAACAGGAAGTAGATGACCAGCACCAGGGGAATCAGCGCGATCCCGGTGAGCACCGCCAGCAGTCCGCGCATGAACCGATCGGTGCGCCGCCGACGGCCGCTGATGTGGGGCAGCCCGGATGTGCCGGTGATCGCGCTCATGCCTCCATCAGCTCCGGGTCAGCCAGCGCCATCGCGGCACCCGCGCTCCGCTTGCCTACGCCCCTGAGCACGAACCGTCGCGCCACGATGTTCACCAGCAGAGTGAGGACGAACAGCACCAGCCCGGCCGCGAACAGCGAGGACTTATGCACGGGTGTCGAGGCCGCCTCACCGAACTCGTTGGCGATCACCGCCGCCAGCGTGTAGCCCTGCTGGAAGATCGAGTGCCCCAGCGTGGGCGAGTTGCCGATCACCAGCACCACCGCGATCGTCTCGCCGATGGCTCGGCCCAGGCCGAGCATCGCGCCGCCGGTGATCCCGGCGCGCGAGTAGGGCAGCACAGCCGTGCGGATCATCTCCCAGCGGGTCGCGCCCAGCGCCAGCGCCGCCTCCTTGTGCTCGGGTGGGACGGTCGCGATCACCTCCCGCGCGATCGCTGAGACGATCGGCAGGATCATGATCGCCAGGATCAGCCCGCCGATGAAGTAGCTGGGGCCGGCCACGGTTCCGCCCACGAAGGGCAGGAACGAGAAGGCGTTGGCCAGCGACTGCTGAAAGCCGTGGAGGTGGGGGATCAGCACGAACACGCCCCACAACCCGTACACCACCGACGGCACCGCCGCCAGCAGGTCGACCAGCATGGCCAGGAGCGTGCGGGCGCGGCGCGGGCACAGCTCGGTGAGGTACAGCGCGGCGGCGACGGCCACCGGGACGCCGATCACGAGCGCAATCCCGGAGGTGATCAGCGTGCCCAGGATCAGCGCCCAGGCGCCGAACGTGCAATGGGCGTCGGTGGCGGTGGTGCAGGCCGCGCCCTGCTGAAGCTGGGACACGTCCCAGTTGTTGCGAACGAAGAAGTCAAACACCCCGATGTGGCCGAACGCGGTCGATGACTGGCCGATCAGCTCGACGAAGAAGTAGCCGATCAGGATCAGGACAGCGGCCGCCAGGCCGCTGAGCCCGAACTTCAGCGCTCGGTCGGGGAGGCGATGCAGCGGCGACCGCTCGAGAGCCGAGCGGCCGCCACCGACTGTGACGCTTGCTTCCACCGCGCTCCTACGACAGCGGCGACCCGTTGCAGGTCAGCGTGCCCACCTGGGCCTTGACCTTGGACAGAAGCGAGGAGGGAAGCGGCGCGTAATCGAGCTGCTTGGCCACGCTCTGCCCGTCGCCCACGGCGTAGGTTAGGAACTGCTTCACCCCCTTGGCAGCCGATTGGCTCACGCCCGCCTTGCACATGTCCTTGTAGACGATGACGAACGTCTGCGAGGTGATCGGATACGCCGCGGAGTTGGGTGAGTTGATCGTCGAGATCGCCAGATCGGGCGGCACCGTGATGCCCTCGGCGGCGGCCGACGCGGCCGCCAGGCTCGGCTCGACGTACTTGCCGGACGAGTTCTTGACCGCGGCGAACGTGAACCCGTTCTGGAGCGCGTAGGCCTGCTCCACGTAGCCGATCGCGCCGCTGGTCTGCTTGATCGCGGCGGCCACGCCGGAGTTGCCCGACGCACCGGTGCCGGTCGGCCACTTGACCGTCTTGTCGGGCTTGCCCGCGGCCGCCGTCCAGACCGGGCTGTAGGCGGACAGGTAGGTGGCGAACCCCTTGGTCGTGCCCGAGGCATCCGAGCGATGCACCACGGTGATCGAGGTCGACGGCAGGCTGATGCCGGGGTTCAGGGCCTTGATCGCGGCATCGTTCCAGGTCTTGATCTTGCCCAGGAAGATGTCGGCCAGCGTCGTGCCGTCCAGCTTCAGGCCCGTCTTCACGCCGGACAGGTTGTACGACACCGTGATCCCGCCGAACGCGATCGGGAACTGAGCCACCGGGCCCTTGGCCGCCTTGACCTCGGCCGGCTTCATCGCCGGGTCCGAGCCGGCGAAGTCAACCGTGCCCGACTGGAGCTGCGCGATTCCCGCGCCCGAGCCGACCGGGTTGTAGTTGACGGTCAGGCCCTGGCCCTTGAGCGTCGAGCCCCACTGCTGGTAGATCGGGGCGGCGAAGGTGGAGCCGGCGCCGGTGATCGTGGCCGAGCCACCCGACCCGGAGGTGGTCGAGCCGCCCGAGCCGCCGCTCGAGCTAGTGGTGCTCTTTTTGCTCGAGCCGCACGCGGCCAGCACGAGCGACGCGCAGGCAGCCAGCGCCACCGCAGTTAAGCGACTTCTAGTCAAGGTCATCTCCTTCACTTGGTTGACGGGGAGTCTGTGGGCAAGTGGGGGGCGAGGTGTTAACCAGTTGTGAACCGCTCGTTTGGGTCGGATTTCGGCTCGGCCGCGAGCCGGTAGCCAAAACCGAAGTGGGTATGGATGAAGCGCCAGGCCGGCAGCGCTTCCGCGAGCTTCACGCGCAGCTTGCGGACGTACACGTCGACCGAGCGATCGCCCGGCCGCATGTCGCGACCCCACACCAGGCTGAACAGTTCCTCCCGTGCCATGATCCGGTCCGCCCGCCGGGCCAGCTCGGTGAGCAGACGCAGCTCGCGGATCGACAGCATCAGTGCGCGACCTCCGGCCCGAGCCAGGTGCTCGTCAGGGAGGATCTGGAGCGGGCCGACGTCCAGGATCTCCCGGCCCGACTGCGCACTGACCGCCATCGTCCGGGATGGTGCGCCCGCGCGCCGGCGGGCGCGTTACCGAGTCGTGACGTGGATGTGAAGAACTTGTGACTCGGCCGCCCGCCGATGACCTGGTCGTCGACTGCCCTCGCCGTGACCCGGCGCTAGCGCGCCAGGGCCGGATCGAGCTCGGGCGGCTCCTCCATCAGGTCGGCGACAGCCTGTTCGCCGACGGCCTCGCCGTCGGGTTCCGGCGCGAACCGGTAACCGACACCGAAGTGGGTGTGGATGTAATGCCACTGGGGAGAGGCGACGCGGAGCTTCTGGCGCAGCTTGCGCACGAACACGTCGACCGAGCGATCGCCGTGAGCCATCGCGTAGCCCCACACCCGCTCGTAGATCTCCTCGCGACGCAGCACCCGGTCCGACTGCGAGAGCAAGTGCAGTATCTCGAACTCGCGAGCCGTGAGCTCGAGACTGGACTGGCCGCCGTAGGCTTGGTAGAGATCGGGGCGGATCACAATCTCGCCGACGGTCAGGGCAGCGTAGAGCTCGGGCATCTCGTTGCGCCGGTGACGCCGGATCGCCGCCTCCACGATGCAGATCAGCTCCTCCGCGTGACACGGCTTCGTCACCCAGGCGTCGGAGCCGAGCCGCAGCCCGCGGACCCGCTGCGCCACGGACGACGGGCGGGTGCACACGATGATCGCCAGGCCCGGGAGCCGGGCACACACGCGTTCCAGGTACTCCCAGCTGCCGGGGCCGAGCACGGTCACGTCGACGACCAACGCGTTCAGCCGCATGGCCACGAGCGTCTCGGGCGTCACCGGCGTCGACAGCGAGCGGTGGTCCCACCCGAGCGCGTCCAGCCGGTTCGCCAGCACCTGCATGAAACCGGGGTCGCGGTCGATGACCGCCAGCCGGAGCCGGTTGTGCGAGCGCTGCTGAGCCGCCTGTTGCCCCAGTTGCGCGCCGCTCACGTCGGGCGACATGGCGTCACTGTAATGCACGCCTTCCCGATCCCGTCAGCCGGGTCGGCGCTGGTCACAGGATGTTTACACGCAAGTAGCGGAAAACCGGGCCGGTTCGGCCCCGCGGCGTCAACCGCAGGCCCCGGGCCCGCGCGCCGGTACCCTACGTCGAGTGCGCGCCCGCGTATTCGCACAGTTGCCGCGCTCGGCTGACACACGCCTCCGAGGCGCGCTCTTGACGCCGCTCTGCGCGCTGGCCGTGCACCAGCTTCGCTACTACCTCGCGTTCGGTGCCGGCACCCGCGCTCGCCTGGCCCACGACGGCCATTCCTATCTATCCAACATCGAGCCGTTCGCGCTGCTGGCCACGGCGGTGGCGATCGGAGCCCTGATCGGGGCGTTGGCTCGCCACTGGCGCTCTCCGGCAACCGCCCGAGCCGCCCTCAACACCCCACTGGTGCGGCGGAGGGCGGTCGTGCGGCTCTGGGCCGTATGCGCCGTCACGCTGCTGGCGATCTACTGCGCTCAGGAGCTGTTCGAGGGCCTCTTCGCCCCCGGCCACCCGGCCGGGCTGGAGGGCATCTTCGGTCACGGCGGCTGGATCGCAGTACCGGCCGCGATCGCGACCGGCGCCGCGCTGGCCCTGACGCTCCGGGTCGCGGAGGCCGTCATCGGCCTCGTCGCTCGCCGCGTCTCGCGCCGCCGCCTGCCCGCGTCGGGCGCCGGCGCCCGCGCCGATCCGGGTGCCGGCGCGCGACTGGCGCCTCGCGCCGCTGTCCGGCGTCAGCGCCGGCCGCGCCCCACCGCAGGTCTTGTCGCTCAGCTCTACCTGACCTGACCGTTTCATCGACGAGAGGACCAAGCCCTGCGCGCTGTCGCAACTGCACGCCCTCGCGCGCGTGTACATATCGTCAAGCTGGCCCTGACCGGCGCCGCCCTCGGGCTGGCCGCCGCGGTTGCCTGGCCGGCGACGGCGAGCGCTCACGGGCTGGTGGGACGCGCCTACCTGCCGGTGCCCGCATGGCTGTTCGCCTGGGCGGCGGGCGCGGTGCTGGTCGTGTCGTTCGTCGCCTTGGCGCGGCTGTGGTCGAGCCCCCGCCTGGAGCACGCGCCCTCCCGGCGGTTGTTCTCGCTGCCGACTTGGCTGGACCCGGTGTGCGGAGCGATCGGCGTCACGATGTTCACCACTGTCGTGGCGTGCGGCGTGTCGGGCAGCCAGATCCCCACCGCCAACCTCACGCCCACGGCGGTGTTCGTCCTGTTCTGGGTGGCGACCCCGGTGCTGAGCGCGCTCGTCGGTGACCTGTTCCTGCCGTTCAATCCCTGGCGCGCGGCCGCTCGCGCCGCGGCAGCCATCGCCCGCCGCACCTGTCGGGGATCCCGGATCGGAGCGCCGCTGGCCTACCCCGGCTGGCTCGGCCGCTGGCCCGCCGTGGCGGGCGTGCTGGCTTTCGCCTGGCTCGAGCTCGTGTTCGTCGGACGCGAGCACCCGGCCACGCTGGCGGTGCTGGCCGTCGCTTACGCGCTGGTGCAGATCGTCGGGATGTCGCTGTTCGGGATCGAGACCTGGACCGAGCGGGGGGACGCGTTCGCCGTCGCCTTCAATCTCTTCTCTCGCCTCTCGCCGCTCGAATATCACGACGGCGCCGCCTGGCGCCGCCCGCCGCTGTCCGGACTGACCTCCGTCAGTGCGATCCCCGGGACGGTGGCGCTGCTGTGCGCGATGATCGGCACGACCACCTTCGACGGGCTCATGAACGGCCCGGTGTGGCGGTCGATCGCGCCGTCGTTGCAGCAGGCGTTCGGAGGCGGGACCGCAGCGCTCGAGCTCACCTTTACGCTCGGCCTCGCGGCGTCCGTGCTGCTGTGCCTGGGTTTGTACCGGCTGGGCGTGCGGGGGATGAGCTATATCTCCGCCGAGCACCCGGTTCGCGAGCTGGCCGGCGCGTTCGCGCACTCGCTGGCACCGATCGCGTTCGGCTACCTGCTGGCCCACTACTTCTCGCTGCTGGTGACCCAGGGACAGGCGACGGCGTCGCTGATCTCCGATCCGATGGGAACCGGCGCCAACCTGTTCGGGACCGCCGGCACGCGGATCGACTACGGCCTGTTCTCCGCCGCCCTGATCTGGTACGTCCAGGTCGCCGCGCTGGTCGGCGGTCACGTTTCCGGGCTCGCGCTCGCGCACGACCGAGCGCTGGTGGTGTACCGGGACGCGGACGACGCCGCCGCATCGCAACGCTGGATGCTGGTGGTGATGGTGACGTTCACCTGCCTGGGACTGTGGCTGCTATCGGCCGTCAACACATGAGGAACTACATGATCAAAATCCACTCGATACCACGCATGTTGCTCGGCGGGACGCTGGTCCTGGCCCTGCTGTTGGCGGGCTGCGGCTCCTCCAGCAAGAACACCAGCTCGCAGTCGAGCGCGAGCCAGACGCAGACCACCCCGACCCTGCCGCCGGCGGTCAATCAGCTTCCGGCCGCGGAGCAGCCCAGCCCGAGCCAGTTCCCGCCGGCGCACGGCCGATCGCTGGAGGAACTGGGCGCGCTGGTGAAATCGAGCGTGCAGCTCGGCGCCGCCACCGGGTCGTTCACTCCCGGCGCCCGGCGGTTCGCGTTCGCGCTCACCGCCAGGTCGGGCGCGTTCGTGTACGCCCCCACCGCGCTGTACATCGCCAAGACGCCCAGCAGCCCGGCCAAGGGACCCTTCCTGGCCCCCGCGGACCCAATGACCGTGCCGCCGCAGTTCCGCAGCAAACAGAACCAGGGGCCGGGCGGGATTCAGGCCATCTACGCTGCGCAGCTGCCGCTGCCACACAAGGGCGTCTACACGATCCTGTCCCTCACGCGCACCCCCACCGGACTGGTCGGAGCGCCGGGCCAGGTCGCGGTAGCGGCCTCCTCGCCGATCCCGGCCGTCGGCTCGCGGCCACCGGCGATCGCCACCGACACCGCCGCCTCGGTGAACGGCAACACGGCGTTGCTGACCACGCGCACCCCGCCCGAGAACATGCACTCAGTGTCGTTCAACAGCGTGCTGGGCCAGAAGCCGGTGGCGCTGCTGTTCTCCACCCCACAGCTGTGCATCTCCAAGGTGTGCGGACCCGTGACCGACATCGCGGTCCAGCTCCAGCAGCAATTCGGAAACCGGATCACGTTCATCCACCAGGAGGTTTATGTGGCCAACCAGCCCAGCAAAGGCCTGCGGCCCCAGCTCAAGGCGTTCCATCTCGAGACCGAGCCCTGGCTCTTCACGGTCAATCGCAAAGGCGTGATCGCGGCCCGGCTCGAGGGCTCGTTCGGACGCAACGCCATGACCCAGGCGATCGAGGCGGCGTTGAAATGAGACGCCAGCTCGTATTCGCGGGTGCGGCGGTGTGCGGCATGCTGCTGCTCGCCGGGTGCGGCGGCAGCTCCGCCGGCACGCTGAGCGCACCCACCGTCGCGCCGGCCCGGCTGTTCACGCTCAGCGGCTTTCAGCCGTCGGGACCCATCCGACCGGGACATCCGACCACGATGTCGTTCACGGTCCGGCTGCCCAGCGGCAAGGCTTTGACCAGCTACAGGACCGGCACCGGGCCGCACACGGGCGTGCACCTGATCATCGTCCGCGACGACCTCGCCTACATCATCCACCAGCACCCTCCACCCGGCCCGGGCGGCCTGCTGCGCCAGACCGTCACGTTCCCCGCGCCCGGTCCATATCGAGTCCTGGTGGACATCTACCCCAACGTTCCAGGCGTGGCGCCGAACTTCCAGCTGTTCCGGACGGTCGATGTTCCAGGCCCGTACCATCCGATCCGGCTGCCTGCATTCAAGCCGGATCTGGTCGTCGACGGCTACCACATCCGGATGCAGGGACACCCCGCGGTGCACGCGATCCAGGCTCAGTTCGTGCACGTTACGGTCACTGACCCCCAGGGGCGGAAGGTCACCTTCGTCCCCTGGTTCGGGGCCTTGGCTCATGCGATCTTCTTCCACCAGGGGTCGCTGGACTACTTCCACACGCACATCTGTGCCCCCAATGCGCCGAACTGCGGGATCCTGCCGGGCATCAGCGCGTCGCGAATCACCGGCACCTCGACCGCTCCCGGCAAACTCACGATCGGAGTGCTGCTCGCCGTGCCTGGCACGTGGCGGCTGTTCCTGCAGATGAAGCTGGGGGGGCGGATCGTGACCGCGCCGTATACGCTCGCGGTCTCATGACCGGAGGGAAGTGAACCTCGTGGCCCATCCTGCCGCCGCCGGGGGCATGCGTCATCGCCGTCTCGCCGCCTGGCTGTTGTCCTTCCCGCTGATGGTGGGCGGGTCGCAGGTGGCGCACGTGCTCGCCTACCAGTGGGTGTATCCGAACGCTCACGTTCGGCTGAGCGAGCTGCTCGCGACCGGGCACGCGTACATGATGGGCTCCTCGGGCCTCGCGCCGATGTTGTTGGGTGCGCTCGGCGCTGCCGAGCTCATCGGGGTTGGTTGGGTGTTCGCCGGCAGTGCCCGGCGCAGTCTGCAGCGACCCGTCCCGGCGGGGGCGTTCGCGCTCATGCCGCTGCTCGGCTTTACGTTGCAGGAGCTTCTCGAGCGCTGGCTGGCGGGCGCGCCGTTCCCCTGGTGGATCGTGCTGCAGCCGACGTTCCGGGTCGGGCTCCTGCTCCAACTACCGTTTGCCCTGATCGCATTTCTGGTGGCGCGACTGCTGCTGCGCGCCACCGAACAGGCCGGGCGTGCGCTCCGTCCCCGGGCGCAGCGGCCTGCGCTGGGCAGCTCCTCCGTTCATTGGCATGTGCTCAATGTCTGGCGGCCTCGGCCCGCAGCTTTGGCGGTCGGACATGCCGGACGGGGACCGCCGCGGCTCCTTGCGCCGGCGTTCAGCGCTCTGCGCTCCTAGCGCAAGTCGGGCCCGTGGCTCGCACCGGGGCCTGCTCGCTGCGCACACCGCATCGTTGGCCTTTGGGCGGACCCCAACGGGTTCGTCGAGCGCCGACGTGGTCATGTTCGCAACCCCCAAGAAGAACGGAGTCGTACTGAAATGAGCACACGTTCCCTGCTTCGCTCCTCATCCGTCGCTGCGCTCACCAGCCTCGCCGCACTGGTGTTCGCAGCCGCCGCGTCCGCGCATGCACGCATCAGCCCGCCGGTGTCGGTGGCCGGCAAGTTGCAGCTCTACAGCCTCGCTGTTCCGACGGAGATGAGTAATGCCGTTACCACGAAGATCGTGATGACCGTGCCGAGCGGATTCGGCATCGACTCGTTCGTGCCACCACCGCCGGGCTGGCACCAGCAGGTGCAGTCGACGGGGTCGGGCGACAACGCCGTGATTGAGAAGTCGACATGGATCGGCGGACACGTGCCTACGGGTGAGGACTCCCTGTTTCAGTTCCTCGCCCAGCCCGCATCGACAGGTACTTACAAATTCACCGTCCAGCAGACGTACTCCAATGGCCAGATCGTCAACTGGGCCGGGTCGGAGTCGTCGGCCGCGCCGGCGCCGACGATCGACGTCGAGAGCTCGCTCGGCGGCGGTGGCGTGTCGGTGCTGACGATCATCGCGCTGATCGTCGGCGTGCTCGCGCTGGTGGCGGGAGGGTTCGCGCTTGCCGGTGGCGGCCGAGGCAGCGGCGGGCGGGCGCTCGCATGAGCGCAAGGTCGCGCATATCAGTCGCGGCACTGGCCGTGGTCGCGCTCGGCGTGTTGCCGTGCGCGGCCTCGGCACACGCATACCTGATCAGGACCTCGCCGGTCGCCAGCGGGGTTCTGAACGCTCCGCCCAAGACGGTGGCACTGACGTACGACGAGGCGGTCGAGCCGAGGTTCGCAATCATCTCGGTCACCAACGCCGCCGGGACCCAGGAGACGACGGCACCGGTGAACCGCTCGCCGGCCAATCCGGACACGCTCGTCGTACCCCTGCGCCCCAATTTGCCGCAGGGCTGGTACCTGATCTACTGGCGCGCGATTTCGGTCGACGGGCATCCCGTATCGGGCGCCTTCACGTACGCGGTTGGCCCAAACCCGGGACCGGCGCCGCAGTTCCCGGTGCCACGCATCTCCGCGACCGCAGTAACGCCACAGCTGCTGATCACCCGCTGGGCCATGTTCCTCACCGTGATGGTCTCGATCGGATTGTTCGTGCTGCGACTCGCCATCGCGCGGCCGGCGATCCGGCGGGTGCCGGGAACGAGCCTGCGCTCGCTGTCGGTGGCGTTCGTCGTGGTCTCTGTGCTCGGCATCCTGGCGATTCCGATCTATCTCGACTTCTCGATCGCCAATGACTCCCTGCGGTCGGTATTCGACTTGGGAACGCTGGTGCCGCTGTTCCGGGTGACCGCATTCGGAAGAGCGATCCTCGACCTGGAGCTGTGCTACGTGCTGTTCTGTGTCGCGGCCTGGGTCGCGCTGTGGGTCGACCGCCCCGAGCGCCCGCACCGCTCGGTCGCCGAGCTCGTATCGCTGACCGGAGCGGTCCTCGCCGCGGCGACGGTGCTCGTGCTGCCAGGCGCCGCCGGTCATGCGGCGCAGACGGCACCGCGCGGGTTTTCGATGCTGTTCGACTGGTTTCACCTGCTGTCCGGTTCGCTATGGCTCGGCGGGCTGGTGGGCCTGATCGTGCTGTGGTTCAGCCTTCGAGCTGAGCGCCGCGTGGCGGCGCTCACGGTGATCGTTCCGCGTTTCTCGAACGTGGCCCTGGTGTCGGTGATCGTGCTGCTTGGCACGGGGACGGGCGCGACGATCATCCACATGCCCGCGCTGGACGCGTTGTGGGAGACCGGCTACGGGGTGGCGATCCTGGTCAAGATCGGGTTGCTCACCGGCGCGATCGTGCTCGCGTCGGGCAACCTGCTCCGGACCAGGCCGGCGATGATCGCCGCCCGCGACAGGCCGGAGCTCGGCACGCCCGCCGCCCGGCTGCTACAGCGGCTGATCAGCGCCGAGGCGGTGGTCGTCACCGGAGCGGTATTCACGGCGGCGCTGCTCTCGAGCCTGGCGCCACCCCCGCCCGCGTTCGCGCTGCAGAACTCGGCGCTCGCCAAAGTCGGGCCAGGGCGTGTCGCCGAGACGGTGCAGCGAGCGGGCTACAGGCTCCAGGTGCTGGTGTCGCCCAACAAGGCCGCCGCGCCGGACTCGTTCGCGCTGCGGATCACCAAGGGCGGGCAGCCGGTGCGCGGAGCCAACGTGACCCTGACCTTCAACCATACGGAGATGCAGATGCCACAGCAGGAGTATCAGCTGACCGAGACCCAGCCCGGGGTGTACTCGCGCGCGGCGCCGGCCCTGATCATGGTTGGCAAGTGGGCGTTGTCCTTCCAGGTCGCCCCGCGGGGCGTCCCGCCCTTCACTGCGTTGATCCTCGACCAGGCAAACGGATGAGCCACGACATGACCCCAGAACGAGCCTCCGCGCCTCACGATCAGATGCCCCCGGCCCCCGATCAGCCTGCCCCCCAAACCACGATGGGCACCGGCCAGATCCGCCTGCGCCTGCTGGCGGCGATTGTGGCGATCGGCTGCGGCGTCGCAGCGCTGCTCGTCGCTATCCTCCTTGTTCGGGGGGTCCTTGCCTAGACGCCCCGGTTTGTAGATGGCATCCAGGACCAAGCAAAAGGAAGCGGCCCGAGCCCGGCGACTCGCTGAAGAGCAGGCGCGGGCCGAACGCGAGCGGCGCCAGCGCCGCCTGCAGATGCTCATCGGTGTCGTGGTCGCCGCCGTTGCGGTGGTCGTTGTCGCGGTAGCGATCTCGAGCGGCAGCAGCAGCGGCGCCACCGGCCTCCAGACAGGCTCGCAGCTGACCTCGACCGAGGCCTCGGTGTCCTCGCTGTTGAGCGGGATTCCCCAGTCGGGCAACACGCTGGGCAAGCCCACCGCACCCGTCACGCTTACCTATTACGGCGATCTCGAGTGTCCTGTGTGCCAGGACTTCACCCTCCACGGCGGCTGGCCCCAGCTGGTGGCCAACGAGGTCCGCCAGGGCAAGGTCAAGGTCGTCTACAACGCGTTCCAGACCGCCACCCGCGATGCCACCATGTTCCAGAACCAGCAGGTAGCGGCGCTGGCCGCCGGCAAGCAGAACCGGTTCTGGGACTACATGGAGCTGTTCTACCACCAGCAGGGTCAGGAGGGCTCGGGCTACGCCACCGATGCCTTCCTGAGTGGCCTGGCCAAGCAGATCCCCGGGCTCGACTACTTAAAGTGGCAATCTGACCGACAGGACCCGTCCCTGACCGCCCAGGTCCAGGCTCAAGGCGCGGCGGGCAACGGCGCCGGGGTGAACGCCACTCCCACCGTGATCGCCGAGGGGCTCAAGGGCACGGTCCCCGTCAACGCCGCCACCGGCGTGCCCAGCTACAGCGAGTTGCAGACCGCGATCAAGGCGGCCTCGTGACCACCGTCGCCGGCGCCGCGGCGCCCCGCGCAGTGTCCACCGAGCGCAAGCTCCAGATCGCCATCCTCGTCGTATGCCTGCTGGGCATCGCCGACGCCGGCTACTTGACTTACGTCCACTACGCCGGGATCAAGGTGGCCTGCCTGGCCAGCGGCGGCGGCTGCGAGAAGGTCCAGGCCTCCCAGTACGCCAAGCTCGACGGGATTCCGGTATCCGTGCTCGGGCTGATCGGCTACATCGCCATTCTGCTCACGCTGGCGGTCCGCACCGAGCTGGCGCGCGCCTGCGGGTTCGGGATCGCGCTGATTGGGTTCGGGTTCAGCATGTATCTCACCTACCGCGAGCTGTTCACGATCAAGTCGATCTGCCAGTGGTGCGTGGGCAGCGCCGTGTTCATGACCCTCCTGGTGATTCTCACGGCGGTCCGCTTCTTGCGTGACGACGCCGGCCCGTGATCGTCTCCGCGCACCTGGGCCACTGGTACGTGCAGCTGGCGTTCGCCGGGCCCGCGCTCGCCCTGATCGGCTATATGACGCGCGACTCATGGCGGCGCAGGCGAGGGGAGCGGCGCAAGAACAAGCCCCGCTGATGATGTGGTCGGGGTGCGGTTGATGGCTGGAGTGCCGGGGCTCGCCTGGGGTCGGCGGCTGGCGGGGCTTGCGGCGCTGCTGCTGGCGGCGCTGGCATCGGCCGCGCCTCCGGTGATCGCCGACGGCGACCCGGCCAGCGACGTGCTGCTGGGACAGAACGTGTTCGTCCCCTACAGCCCTCTGTCGCCCACGATCGAGCGGCGGCTGTACGCCGTCTGCGATGCGGCGCGGCGGGCGGGCTACCCCCTCCGCATCGCCCTGATCGCGTCCAAGTCCGACCTCGGTGTGGTCCCGTCCGTGTTCGGCAAGCCGCAAACCTACGCCCGGTTTCTCTCCTCGGAGCTCGCCGGCGTGGTCAACGGTCCGGTGCTGGTGGTGATGCCGGCGGGCTTCGGCCTGGCCGCCCGCGGCAACCAGCTCCCGCTCGACGCTCTGGCGGGGGTCCCCATCGGCGCTGGCGCCGACGGACTCGGCTCGGCCGCGATCATGGCCGCCGAGCGGTTGTCGGCTGCCGCGGGCCACGCGTTGCCGCCCGCCGCGCTGACCAGCACCACCTCGCCCGGAGCCAGCCCGGCCACCGTCCGTCATGCCCTGACCGCGATGGGCGTGCTGGCCGCGTTCGCGGCGGCCGGTGTGGCCGCCGCGCTCGGCGCCAGGCGACGGCGGGGGGCCTAGATTCATCTGAGATGTCCGCCACGCGGCGGATGATGGCGGCGTGAGCTGGCGATCAACCCGCGCCGCCGGGCGCGCCCCGGACGCCCACCGGCAGGTCGCGGTCATCGATCTCGGGTCCAACTCGTGGCGGCTGGTGGTGTTCAGCTACGCCCCGGGCGCCTGGTGGAAGCGGACCGACGAGCTCTACGAGACGGTCAGGATCGGCGCTGGGCTGGGCGCGTCCGGGCGCCTCGGCGACGAGGCCATGCAGCGCGGACTGGAGACGCTGACGGTGTTCGCGCGCTTCTGCCGGGCCAATGGGTTGGCCGGCGACCACGTTCTCACCGTCGCCACCAGCGCCATCCGTGAGGCGAGCAACCGCAATCAGTTCGTGCGCCGGGCCGAGCGCGCCACGGGCCTGACGATCGAGGTGCTCTCGGAGGAGGACGAGGCCCGCTACGGCTACGTGGCGGCGGTCAACACCTCGACGCTGACCGACGGCGCCGTGGTCGAGCTCGGCGGAGGCAGCATGCAGCTGATCGACGTGGCCGGCCGGCGCGCCCGGGCGCTGGACTCGTTCGAGCTCGGGGCCGTGCGGCTGACCGAGCAGTTCCTGCCCGGCACCGGGCCGGCGAAGAAGAAGGAGCTCGAGCGGGTGCGCGAGCACGTCCGCACCACGCTGAAGGACGTCGACTGGCTGTCGGGCTCCGGCCCCAGGCTGGTGGGCGTCGGAGGCGCCGTCCGCAACCTGGCAGCGGCGATTCAGCGGGGCGCCGAGCAGATCGACATCGGCGTCCAGGGGTTCGTGATGACCCCGGCCTCGATCACTGAGCTGGTGCAGACGCTGGCGGAGATGTCCACCGACGACCGCGGCTCCCTCCACGGGATCAAACCGGGCCGCGGCGACATCATCCTGGCGGCCGCGCTGGTGCTGGAGACGGTGGTGCAGCTGGGGTCGTTCGACGGCATCGAGGTGACCGAGGCAGGGTTGCGGGAGGGCGTGTTTTTGGCGCGGACGCTGCTGGCCGGCGGCGAACCGCTGCTGCCGGATGTGCGCCAGGCGGCGGTGCGCAACCTGGCCATCCAGTACGAGTCGGACCTGGCCCACGTCGAGCACGTAGCCCGGTTGGCGCTCCAGATGCACGACTCGCTCGTGGCCGGCGGTCTGTTCGAGCCCAAGCCGGGCGAGCGTGAGCTGCTGTGGGCGGCCTCGATGCTCCACGACGTCGGCATGACCATCTCCTACGACGACCACCACAAGCACTCGCACTACCTGATCGTCAGCGCCGAGCTACCCGGATTCGATCCGCGCGAGCGTGCCCTCATCGCCCAGATGACCCGCTACCACCGCAAGGGCGCGCCGAAGCTCGGCGAGATGGCCCCGCTGGCCCTGCCGGACGATGAGGAGCTGCTGGATCGCTGCTCGGTGATCCTGCGCCTCGCTGAGCACCTCGAGCGTGGTCGTGATCAGTCCGTGAGCGAGGCGCGCCTGCGCGCAAACGGGCATGGCGTGGACCTGCATCTGGAGGCGGCCGGAGACCTGACCCTGCAGCGCTGGAGCGTCGAGCGCTACGGCGACGGCGAGGTGTTCAAGCGCGTATTTGGAAGAAGGCTGCTGATCGGATAGGTTTCAGCCGGCAGCTCGAGCTCCTGGGCCAGGACCCCCCGTACGTGCGCGTGTCCAACGGAGCGTTCTCGATCTCGATGAGTGATCTCCGCCTCCGCACACCTGCGGGCGGTCGCCGCCCGAGGTTGCCCGCTTGCAACCGCGGTGGCCGTGGGCCGAGCTGATGCAGCGTAGAGTTAGCCTGTGCTCTGGTTGCTCAGACATGCGGAGGCCGCCGACGGAGCACCCGACGACGAGCGGCCGCTGACCGAGCGCGGGGTTCGCCAGGCGGGGTTCGCCGGCCGGGCCCTGGCCCGGCTCGGGGCGCATATCGACGTCTGTCTCACCAGCCCCAAGCTGCGCGCGCTCCAGACGGCGCAGCTGGCCTGCGATCCGCTCGCGGTGTCGCCCACGATCGAGCCGGCCCTGTCCGGTGAGCCATTCGATGTGAACGCGCTCATCGCTGGGCAAGGTGACGTGATGCTAGTCGGCCACGACCCTTCCTTCACGCTCACCGTCCACGACCTGACCGGGGCCCAGGCGCGGATGCGCAAGGGCGGGCTGGCCGGCATCGCCAAGGGCGAGCTGGTGGTGCTGCTCAGACCCACCGAGCTGGCGGCGATCGCCGCCGCGGAGGAGCGCGTCGCGTGAGTGACACCTCCGTCACCGCCGCCCAGCCGGCTGAGGTCAACGGGGGCGGCTCGGACGCGATCGCGCTCGACGACCCGTCGATGTATGAGAACCGCGAGCTGTCCTGGCTCGACTTCAACGACCGGGTGCTGCAGCTGGCCGAGGACGAGTCGCTGCCGCTGATCGAGCGGCTCAAGTTCCTGGCCATCTTCGTCACCAACCTGGACGAGTTCTTCATGGTGCGCGTGGCCGGCGTGCACGACCAGGTCGACGCCCGCGTCGACGCCCGGGGCCCGGACGGGCTCTCGCCCACCCAGACGCTGGAGGGCATCGCCGAGAAGGTCCGCGCCCAGGACCGCCGCCACTCGCGCCAGTTCAACGAGGTCGTACGGCCAGCGCTGGCCGAGCACGGGATCGAGATCGTCGGATGCGACGACTCCGCCGCGCGGCGCGAGGTGATCCAGCGCCGGTTCCGCGAGCAGATCTTCCCGGTGCTCACGCCGCTGGCGGTGGGACCCGGGCGGCCGTTCCCGTACATCTCCAACCTGTCGCTCAGTCTGCTGGTGCGGCTGCATGATCCCGATCTGGACCACGACGCGTTCGCGAGGGTGAAGGTGCCCAAGGAGGTGCTGCCGCGGTTCGTCGAGATCGACCAGAACACGTTCATCCCGCTCGAGGAGATCATCGCCGCCAACCTCGACGTGCTGTTCCCCGGGATGCAGATCATCAGCTACGACCTGTTCCGGGTCACCCGCGACGCCGACTTCGAGGTCTCGGACGAGGCCGACGACCTGCTCCAGGCGGTGGAGGACGAGCTCCGCCGCCGGCGCTTCGGCGAGGTCGTTCGACTCGAGGTCGGAGCCAACATGGACGCCGCGCTGCGCAGCCGCCTGATCGACTGGCTGAACGTGGAGGACTCTCAGGTCTACGACGTCGACGGGCTGCTCGACCTCGGCGATCTGTGGGAGATCGCCGGCGTCGACGGGCATCCCGAGCTGCGCCAGCCGCCCTGGACCCCGCTGCCCCATCCGGTGTTCGGTCCGGCGCCGGGCGATCGCGACGAGCAGCCCGACGTGTTCGCGCCCATGCGGCGCGGCGATGTGCTCGTCCACTACCCCTATCAGTCATTTGCCACCAGCGTCGAGCGGTTCGTCAAGCAGGCCGTCGAGGACCCCAACGTGCTGGCGATCAAGATGACCGTGTACCGGACCTCGGACGACTCGGCGCTGGTCCCGTCGCTGATCGAGGCCGCCGAGAAGGGCAAGCAGGCGGTGTGCCTGGTGGAGCTCAAGGCCCGGTTCGACGAGCGCCAGAACATCCGCTGGTCCCGGGCGCTCGAGGAGGTGGGCGCGCACGTGGTGCACGGGATCCCCGGACTCAAGACCCACGCCAAAGCGATCCTGGTGGTCCGCCGCGAGCGTGACGGCGTGCGTCATTACGTGATGATCGGGACCGGCAACTTCCACGCCAAGAACGCTCGCCTGTACGAGGACTTTGGGCTGTTCACCACAGATCCGGAGATCGGCGAAGACGTCGCCAACCTGTTCAACGCCCTCACCGGCTACGGCCATCCCGACCGCCAGCAGCGGGTGCTAGTCGCGCCCGGCTCGATGCGGGTGCCGCTGATCGAGGAGATCGAGCGCACCGTGGCGGCGTTCAAGGACGGCCAGGACGCGCGCATCCAGATGAAGATGAACTCGCTGGTCGACCGCCAGTGCATCGCGGCGCTGTACCGCGCCTCCCAGGCGGGCCTGCCGATCGATCTCAACGTGCGCGGCATCTGCTGCCTGCGCCCCGGCGTCCCGGGCGTGTCGGAGACGATCAGGGTCGTGTCCGTGGTCGGGCGGTTCCTGGAGCACTCCCGGATCTACGCCTTCCACCGCGGCGACGGGAGCAGCTACTACATCGGCTCGGCCGACCTCATGCCTCGCAACCTGGACACCCGCGTCGAGCTACTCACCCCCGTCGACGACCCCGAGCTGCGCGTCGAGCTCGACGACACGCTGGAGCGCTGCCTGGCCGACGACACGTTTGCCTGGACGCTTGGCCGCGACGGTGCCTGGACGCGGCGCGACGGCGGCACCCGCTGCGTGCACCGCGAGCTGATGGAACGCGCCCTGGCGCAGATCTCGGCCGCGCCGAGCTGAGCGCCTCCCCGCATCTGAGCTGAGCGCCTCCCCGGATTTGAGCCGAGCCCTGACCGGATCTGAGCCCCTCACCGCATCGCCGGGCCCCTCACGCCGCCGGGCCGAGTTAAGGCCCGGGCGCGTGGGAGCGTGCGCCCGGGCCTGTCTTGCTCGGGTGTGCGGCGCTATCCGCCGCTGGGGGAAGCTGCCGGCCGGGTGCCGAGCGTGACCGACACCGTCTTGGTCTGGCCGCCACGCTTGATCGTCATCGTGATCGTCTGACCGGGCGCATAGCCGTCGACGGTGGCGATGAACTGCTCGGTCGAGGTGATCGCCTTGCCGTTGACCGCCGTGACCAGGTCTCCGGACTGCAGCCCGGCGCTGCTGGCCGGCGAGTTCTGCTGCACGGTGCTGACCTGCGCGCCGCCGGTGGAGCTCCCGTTCAGCTCAACGCCCACATACGAGTGCTTGACCGGGTGACCGACGATGATCGCGTTGGCGATCCGCGCGACGGTATTCGACGGGCTGGCAAACCCGACGCCGGCGCTCGATCCCGAGTTGGTCTGGATCTGGTCGTTGAGGCCGAGGACGTGACCATTCGCGTCTAGCAACGGGCCCCCGGAGTTGCCCGGGTTGATCGCGGCATCGGTCTGGATCGCGGCCGGAATCGTGTAGCCGTTCGGGGCCTGGATGCTACGGCCGACGGCGCTGACGATGCCGGCAGTGGTGGTCTCCGGAAGGCTGAACGGGCTACCAATCGCCACCACCGGATCGCCGACCTGCGCCGCCGATGAGTCGGCCAGCGGGATCGGATGCAGCTCCGAGGCAGGCACGTCGACGTGGATCACGCCCACGTCGGTGGACGGGTCAGTACCCAGCACCTTCGCGTTCGCCTTGGTGCCGTCCTGGAACTTGACGGTCACCGTGTCGGCGCTCGCCACCACGTGCTCATCGGTGAGGATGTTGCCCTTGTTGTCGTACACCACGCCGGCGCCTTCACCCTGGCTCTGCTGGCTTCCGCCGAACCCGAATCCCCCGCTCGTGGTCGAGGTCACGGTGATGTCGACCACGCCCGGGCTGGCGGCCCGGTAGATCTGGTTGATGGTCAGGCCCTTGCCGTTGGTGAACGAGCTCGGGATGCTCGAGGCTGTCGACCTATAGACGGTGGTGGTGACGCTCGAGTGCGTCGAGCTGCTGCCACTGGCGATCACCACCGCAATCACCCCACCGGCGATGGCACCGCCGATGATCGGGAGCAGACGGCTCATACGGCTCATGATCGGTTTCTCCTGACGAAATTTGCGCTCATTTCAGTCCAGTACAGCATCCGTCCATGTGAAACCCTTCAGAGCCGAATGAGAAGTTAGTAAGACATCGGCCGATCGTGGCATCAACGCCACGGCCGGACCACCCGGCGCCACGACCTGTATCCGTCAGAAGGCTACGACCGGACCGGCGGGCGCATTGCCCGCTGCGGGTGCGCCGGGCGCCCGGTGCGCCCGGTGCGCCGGAGCCTGGACCGCCGGCCGCGCCCGACGGCCCACCCGGCGGCACCGCCATGAACGGCAGTCCCGGCAAGGCCCCGCCCCGGAACGCCAAGCGTCCGCGGAACCGCAGGTATCCCCGGAACGCCAGGTGTCCCCGGAACCGCAGAATCAGGGCGGGGCGCAGTGCGAAGCCCCGCTCGATGCCCCGGCTGATGACAGTCGAGAGTCGGGTCAGCAGCCGCTGCTCCTGAGCGCTGGTGATCCGCTTGTCCGCCACCGCCATGTCCAGCCGGGCCTTGATCGGGACGACGATCGCCTGCTCCAACCCCGACACCGACTTGCCCTTCGACTTGGCGATCTGCGCCAGCGACTTGCCGGCCATGATCTGCTTGAACAGCTCGGCGCGGCTGAGTCCGAGGTAGCTCGCCGCGGCGCCCAGCGGACCGGCTCCGGGGCCAGCAATCGGCCCGCCTCCGGGACCGCCGAGCGCCCCGGGCGGGCCACCCGGAAGGAACCCGAACCGGTGCGGTCGCAGGAAAAAGCCCCCCAGCGGCGGCAGTCCGCCGTGCTGCTGGATGCGCTTCTCGATCGCATCGGCCTGCGCCTGCGTCAGCCTGCCCGCGGCCACGGCGGCCTTCAACTGGTCGACGGCCGCGCCACTCAGCGCTTCGCTCAGCTGCTTCGGGGTCACGTTCAGCCGCTTGGCGACGTCGTTGAGGAATGCCTGGCGCAGGTTGGCGCCCGACTCCTGGTTGGCGGCGTACGCGCCACCGGCGAAGGCGACAGCGGCCAAGGCCGCGAGGGCGATTACGAGCTTGCGCTTGAGCATGCTGGGCACAGTCACTTCTGCAACTGGCCGGGCGGCCGGACTTACCAGTCGCCCGTGGCCCGATCAAACCAGAGGAGTTTGAGAGAAGGATAAGAGTTCATGCCGCACGCCTCGGACGACCACCGCCGGTCGGTTTCCGTCGCCGTCCGAGAATCGCCCGCAGCCGCTGCGCCTCGGCGTCCGGCGAGCTCAACAGCCGCTCCCAGGTGATGCGCACTGTCGCGAACCCCACCACTAGCAGATCGGCGTCCTTGTCGCGATCGGTCTCGAACGACGCCCGGCTGCTGTGGAAGCTCCAGCCGTCCAGCTCCACCACCACCCGCTCGGCCGCGAACAACGCGTCGACCTCGTAGCCCGCCAGGCGCTGGTTGATGAGCGGCCGCGGCAGGTCGTACCGGCGGCAGAAGATCAAAAACGCGTCCTCGAACTCCGACCGCGTCGGACCCGTGGGCGCCTGCACGAACGGCAGCAGCGCTCGGGCGCCGGGATGGCGCGGGAAGCGCTCGAGCACGTCGGCCAGGTCGGCCAGGCGCAGCCGATTGGCGATCCGCGCGTTGTTGACCATGCGCGTCAGCCGCCGGCCACCGAGGGCCGGGGCACAGTCGAGGATCGTCCGGGCGGGGCTGGTGGCGCGAATTCCGAGCTGCCGCACGAGGTCGCGGCGCGCCAGCGAGGTTGATCGATGCACACGGATGCCGGGACGCCGGTGGTTGGACGGGGCGGTGACGTGAAACGGCGTCCGCCACCGGCCGAAGTCCCACAGCGCTGCAGCGCTGGCGTGGCTGAGCGCCGCACCCGGACCGCAGGCCAGAACCGCCGCCGCAGCCCGGTCCGGAGGCGAGACCGGCAGATGGCCGACGGCATAGACGCCGTGATGGGCCGGGATCAGACGGCCGATGCGGACGCGGTAGACGATCGCGTTCGGGTCGAGGCCCAACCGCGACAGCTGCTCGCGAGTGATGTAGCCGCGCTGCCGGTGGGAGATCGCGGCAACGGCCCTGTCGACCGGGTTGCGCGCCGGGTCAGTCACGGCGACTCACCGGCCCCAGGCCCCTGTGGCTTGACTGTCGACCCCAACCCGGAGGCTGACTCGATTCTCGGCCCCATCCCGGAGGCTGACCGATAAGTGTGAATAGTTCACACTTATCGGACATCGTCCTCCGCGGCGCGCGACATCGTCGGTCGGAGAACCGGACCGGCCCGAACATCGTCCTCGGACGGGCCGCGCAAACGCGACCCCCAGCCGACACGGCAAAGCCCCTCGACCCAGTCGCGACCCCGGCACGGCAAAAGCCCGGCATAACGCAACGCCCCGCCCCCCGCGCTCACCAAACCCACTCATCCCCCGAGAATCCCACGGCCGGCCCCGCCGGCACCCGGAATTCACACTTCTTTGACGAGTTCGACGAAGTAGTCGAGCGCGGCGGGGTTCGCCAGTGACTCGCGGGAGGCGGCCTCGGCCGCCGGCGTGCCCGTGAGGATGCGCTTGACCGGAACCTCCAGCACCTTGCCCGACAGCGTGCGGGGCACCTCGTCGATCTGACGGATCTCGTCGGGCACGTGGCGCGGCGAGCAATCGGACCGGATCCGCGAGCGAATCTCTGACACGAGCCGGTCGTTCAGCGTCACGCCCTCGCGCAGGACCACGAACAGCGGCATCCATCCGTCGGTTCCGGGCCGGGGCACGTCGACGACCAGCGCGTCGAGCACCTCGGGCACGGCCAGCGTCGCGCGGTAGATCTCGCTGGTGCCCATCCGCACGCCGCCCCGGTTGATGGTCGAGTCCGAGCGGCCGTAGATGACCGCCGTGCCGCGGTCGGTGATCTTGATCCAGTCCCCGTGCCGCCACACCCCCGGGTACATCGAGAAGTACGAATCGCGATAGCGCGAGCCGTCCGAATCCCCCCAGAAGTACACCGGCATCGACGGCATCGGCTTGGTGATCACCAGCTCGCCGACCTCGTTCACCACCGGGTGGCCGGCCGGGTCCCAGGCCTCCACCGCCGCCCCCAACGCGCGGGCCTGCAGCTCGCCGCGATAGACCGGCAGCGTCGGGACACCGCCCACGAACGCCGTGCACATGTCCGTCCCGCCCGAGGTCGAGAACAGCCACGTGTCGGACCCCAGTGAGTCGTACACCCACTGGAAGCCCTCCGGGGACAGCGGCGACCCGGTCGAGCCGACTGCCCGCAGCGACTCGAGCTGCCGCCCGGCCCTCGGCTCCACCCCGGCCTTCCTGCAGGAGGCGATGTACGCGGCGCTGGTGCCGAAGCAGGTCATCTCGGTCTCCTCCGCCAGGTCCCACAGCGTCCCCAGGTCCGGGTATCCCGGGTTGCCGTCGAACAGGACGATCGACGCATCGCCCAGCAGCATCCCGACCAGGAAGTTCCACATCATCCATCCGGTGGTCGAGAACCAGAAGATCCGGTCGCCGGGGTGGGCGTCGACATGCAGGTGGGCCTTCTTCAGGTGCTCCAGCAGGATCCCGCCCTGGCCGTGCACGATCGGTTTCGGCAGGCCGGTCGTACCGGAGCTGTAGAGCACCCAGAGCGGATGCTCGAACGGCAGCGACGCGAACTCCAGCTCCCCCGCCTGGCCGAGAAACCCGTCCTCCCAGCCGCTGCCGTCAAGGTAGCCCAGCGTCACCACGCGCGGCGCCGATGGGATCGCGCCGGCGATCTCGCGCACCACCTCGCGGCGGTCGAAATTCCGGCCTCCGTATCGGTAGCCGTCGATCGACAGCAGCACCTTGGGATCGATCTGCGCGAACCGGTCGATCACGCTCCGCGCGCCGAACTCCGGGGCTGCCGAGGACCACACCGCACCGATCGAGGCGCAGGCCAACAGCGCGGCCACGCTCTCGGGGATGTTGGGCAGATATGCCGCCACCCGGTCTCCGGCCTCTACGCCCTGCTCGCGCAGCCCGGCGGCGATCGCGGCGGTGTGCTCGCGCAGCTCGGCCCAGGTCCAGGTGCTGAGCGAACGCAGCTCCGAGGCGTGGAACAGCGCGATCTCATCCGGGCGCCGGTCTCGGAAGATGTGCTCGGCATAACTCAAACAGGACCCCGGAAACCACTGCGCCAGCGGCATCTCGGCGCTGCTGAGCACGCGCGACTGCGGCCGCGTCGAGAACCGCACGTCGAAGAACTCCACCACCGAGCCCCAGAACTCCTCCAGCTCATCTACCGACCAGCGCCACAACTCGTCGTAGGAGTCCAGGGTCCGGCCGCGGGACCGCGACACCCACTGCTGAAAACGCGTCAACGTGGCTCCCGCCACGCGCTCGGGCGACGGGCGCCAAAGGATCTCGGGCTGGCTCATGTGGCGAGCAGTATCCATCAAGCCGGGGGCGGTCGGCGGGCCAGCCGCAGGCGCTCAGCGGGCTGGAGCGCAACTGCGCGATGATCCCGGCGTGCCGAACGGCCCTGACCGAGACATCACCGCCCCGTTCGCCGGAACCGTGATCGCGATCGCACACCATGCCGACGACCCGGTTCCGGCCGGCGCCGCGGTGATCGTGCTCGAGGCGATGAAGATGGAGCACGAGGTGATCGCCGACACCGGTGGGGTGCTGCGCAGCGTCGAGGTCGGGGTGGGCGACACCGTGGAGGAGGGCCAACGACTCGCGACCTTGACCGAAGCGGAGCTGCCATCACCCGGCCGCGCCGGCGCGGAACAGCAGGACAGCCAGCGCCCCCGGGAGGACCTGGAGGCCGTGCGCCACCGCCACGAGCTGGGGCTCGACGACGCCCGTCCCGACGCGGTGGCCAAGCGCCACGAGCGGGGCCGCCGCACCGCCCGCGAGAACCTCGCCGACCTGGTCGATGAGGGCACGTTCGTGGAGTACGGCCCGCTGATCTTCGCCGCCCAGGAGCGACGCCGCTCCCGGGAGGAGCTGATCACGAGGACGCCCGCGGATGGGCTGGTCGCCGGCGTGGGCGAGGTCCAGAGCCGGCCGGCGGTCGTCATGTCCTACGACTACACCGTCCTCGCCGGCACCCAGGGGATGCGCAACCACCTCAAGAAGGACCGGCTGTTCGAGATCGCCGAGAAGCGGCGCCTGCCGGTGGTGCTGTTCGCCGAAGGCGGTGGCGGCCGGCCGGGCGACGTCGACTGGCCGATCGTCGCCGGGCTTGACTGCCGCGCGTTTCACCTGTTCGCCCGGCTCAGCGGGCTGGTGCCGCTGGTGGGGATCGCCTCGGGCTACTGCTTTGCCGGAAACGCCGCGCTGCTCGGCTGCTGCGATGTGGTGATCGCCACCGAGGACTCCAGCATCGGCATGGGCGGGCCGGCCATGATCGAGGGTGGCGGGCTGGGAGTGTACGAGCCGCAGGAGGTGGGCCCGATCGACGTCCAGTACCCCAATGGGGTCGTGGACCTCAGAGCCAAGGACGACGCGGAGGCGGTGGCATACACCAAGCACTATCTCCGCTACTTCGACGGCCGCGTGACCGAGGCGCAACCCCGGGACCAGACGCGTCTGCGCGATCTGATCCCGACCAACCGCAAGCGGATCTACGAGGTGCGCAAGGTGATTGACGGGCTGTTGGACGACGTGCTCGAGCTGCGGCGCGGCTTCGGGCTGGGGATGGTCACGGCGATGGCTCGGCTCGAAGGCCGGCCACTTGGGGTGATCGCCAACGACCCCTCGCACCTGGGCGGGGCGATCGACGCCCACGGGGCCGATAAGGCCGCGCGCTTCATGCAGCTGTGCGATGCGTTCGGTCTACCGCTCCTGTTCCTGTGCGATACGCCCGGATTCATGGTCGGGCCCCACGCCGAGCGGACCGCAACCGTGCGTCACTTCGCGCGGATGTTCGTGACCGGCGCGAATCTGAGCGTGCCGGCGGGGACCGTGGTGCTGCGCAAGGGCTACGGCCTGGGCGCGCAGGCGATGGCGGGCGGTGGCTTCAAGGCGCCGCTGTTCACGGTCGGCTGGCCGACGTCGGAGTTCGGGGCGATGGGCCTGGAGGGCGCGGTGCGCCTGGGGATGCGGCGCGAGCTCGATGCCATCGCCGACCCGGCGCAGCGTGAGCAGGCGTTCGAGGCGGCGGTCAAGGCGGCCTATGACCGCGGCCAGGGGATCAGCATGGCGCAGTACGGCGAGATCGACGACGTGATCGACCCCGCCGATACGCGCCGCTGGATCGCCACGCTGTTCCAGGAGCGGCCCGAGCCCGCCGCCGGCAAGCGCCGTCCCCAGATCGACACCTGGTGAGCTAACCGCACCGGCGATATGGGCGTGGACCCTAGTCGGGTGGCGGTGGCGCTAACGGCTGCGGGTGGCCGCCGCCGTCGAGTGGCTGTGTGCGACAGGCGACGATCCGCTCAGCGTGATCGATGAGAAGCCGAATGCCGCGACGAACAGGGCGACGGTGGCGGCGCGGAGCCGCCGCGGGGTAAGCCAGGTCATGTGCTGGGCTTGGAGCCAGGAGCGGACGCCGCTGGCTCCGGCGGCTGCTGCCATCACGCATCCGGCGCACATGGGCTTGAGCGTACCGCAGGTGCGGGCGCGCGGCCAGGGGCTAGTTGCTGCAGTCTTGGCAGGAGCCGCGGAGGACGATTTCGTGGTCGGCGACGCGCATCGGGACGCGGCGGCTGAGGTTGTCGATTGCCGTCTCGAGGGCGTTGTCCGTGAAGGGGCTGAGGGTGCCGCAGTTCTCGCAGACGAGGTGGTGGTGGTGCCCGTCGCCGGTGCGGATGGGTTCGTAGCGGGCCATCTGTCCGATTTTGAGTTTCTGGACGAGATGGAGACGTTCGAGCTCTTCGAGGATGCGGTAGATGCTGGCGCGGCCGACGGGCCGCTCGCTGGCGCGAAGCTCGTCTTCGATCTCGATCACGGACAGGGCGCAGGTTTGGGTGTCAAGCAGTGCGAGGATCGCCTGGCGGGCGGCGCCGCTGTGATGCTTGTTCCGGGCGAGGACGAGTTGGGCGTTCTCAGCCCAACTGTGGCTGTGCTTGGCGGCCATCGTTTTTCAGTCTAGTTCTCGGTCTTGCCGGTGAGGGCCGGCTGGAGCCTGGGTCGCAGGTCGCGGAGGTTGGCGGTGGAGACGAACGCGAGTACGTAGATCGCCGTGGCGACGGCGATGATCGCCGAGCTGGGTGGGAATCTGGGGATGAGGTAGCTGATCGTGAGTCCGATCCAGGTCGCGACCACCGCGAGCGCACCGGAGAGACCGAGCCCGAGGTAGGGGTTCGGGGTCAGGCGCTGCGCCGCGCCGGCGGGGGCGGCCAGCAGCCCGAGCAGCAGGAGCGCACCGACGGCCTGTGTCGCTTCCGCGGCGGTCGCACCGAGGAGCGCGAGGAACATGAGTCCGAGAGCGCGGAATCGGAACGCCGCGCGCCGCGGCGACGGCAGCGTCGACGCTGGCGAACAGCAGCGGCCGCGCGATTGCCGCGAGCGCGAGGATTATGCCGGCGGCGACGACGGCGGCGAGTCTCGCGTCGCCGGCGCTGAGCCCGAAGATCGACCCGAACAGGGTGCGGGCGCCGAGGAGTCCATTGCCTCCCCCCGAGCCGGAGGCTGAACACGGCAAGGAAGTACACGCCGAGCCCGAGGATCCAGGCGAAGATGAGCCCGATCGTGACGTCGTCGGCGGAGGAGCGATCGCCGAGCGCGCCGAGCACGAGTGCGACCGCGATCGTGGCTGCGAACAGACCGATGCGCGGGTCGACGCCGGCAGCAGCCGCCGCGATCGCCCCCGTGAAGGCGACGTGGGTGAGCGCGTCACCGGCGAACACCTGCGCGCGGAGCACGACGAAGTAGCCGATCAGACCGCAGGCGAGCGCGACCGAGGTGCCGGCCAGGAACGCGTTGCGCATGAACTCCTGCGCGAACATCACGCACGCGCCTCGGCGAGCTGGGCACGGCGTCGCAGCAGGGTCGGGTGGTCGATCAGCTCACGCACGACGCGCGCGAGGACGTAGACCGCGAACGCGACGGTGGTGATGTAGAAGCCGATCGGATAGTTGTAGAAGTAGGCGAGCGCGAGCCCGACCCAGCTGATCGTGACGCCGAGGATCACGGTCACGATGAGGCTCCAGCCGATCCGCGAGCGTGATTAGTTGCGCGGTCGCGGCTGGCGCGACGAGCAGAGCGAACACGAGCAGCACACCGGTGATCTGTGCGGTCGCGGCGACCGCGAGGCCGAGCACCAGCAGGAAGGCGGCGGCAGGCGGCGGACCGGGACGCCGCTGGCGCGCGCGACCGGCTCGTCGACCGAGGCGAACAGCAGTGGTCGACCGGCGAGGGAGAAGAACGCGAGCGTGAGCGCGGCGACGATCGCAAGCGTCAGGACCTGTCCGCGGGTGATGCCAAGGAATGAGCCGAACAGCAGGTTCTCGTAGCCGGCGAGCACGCCCTGGTACAGGCTGAGGAACACTAACCCGCACGCGAGCCCGAACGCCTGGACCGTTCCGGTGACCGCAGATTCCGCGCCGCGGTGCCGGCCGCCGCCCGCGCTGGCCAGACCGATCACAACCGCCGCGCCGCCGGAGAAGAGGAAGTATCCGGCAGCCGCGGGCAGGCCGATCGAGGAGTGCGCCGGTCGCGCCGGGGAACGCCATCACCGAGAGCGTGTGCCCGGCGAACGTCTCGCGCCGCAGCACCATGAACCAGCCGGCGACGCCGGCCATGATCGCGACGATCGTGCCGGCCGCAAGCGCATTGACCATGAACGGGAACGCGGTCAGCTGCCGGACATCGGAGATCGGATCGAGTCGAGAGTGCTGCGACCGGCAGCGGGCTAAGCATGGCCGTCGTGCTCGTGGCGGTCGTGGTGATGGGCGGGCGCCTCGGGCAGCCCGGCGACGAACAGTCGGCCGTCGGCTGTCGTGAGCACCTCGACCGGAACGCCATAGAGCTCGCTCAGCGTCTCGCCGGTGATCACCTCCCGTGGGCTGCCGACCGCGGCGTGCCCGCCGCCGAAGTAGACGACCCGGTCGAGGTAGGAGAGCAGCGGGTTGACGTCGTGCGCGACCAGCAGCACGGTGACCCGCTCGCTCCGGCAGATCCGCGCCAGCAGCGCCGTCACCGCGGTCTGGTTGGGCAGATCGAGACTGTCCAGCGGCTCGTCAAGAATCAGGAGACTGGGATGGCTGACAAGCGCCTGGGCGATCAGCAGCCGCTGCTGCTCGCCGCCAGACAGCCGGCCGATCGGACGCGTCGCGTAGGCAGACGCGCCCACGAGCTCGATCACCTCCGCGATCCGCTCCCGACCCGAGCGTCGCAACGGCAGCCCCCACCGGGCGCCGTCCAGCCCGAGCCTGACCAGATCCACACCCCGAATCCGTATGCCCTGGTCGAAGTGACGGCGCTGGGGCAGATATCCGATCTGCCGCTTCGCCTCCCGCGGCGCACGGCCGAGCACCGACACGCGACCGGCCGCGAGCGGCAGCTCGCCAAGCAGCACGCGCAGAAGCGTCGTCTTCCCCGACCCGTTCGGCCCGAGGATGGCGGTGAACTCACCGGCCGCGATCTCGAGGCTCACGTCGCTCCACACCACCCGGCCACCGATCCGCGCCTGAGCGGACTCGAGCGCGACGACCGGTCCTGAGGCAGCCGCGGTGGCGCGCTTCTCCGCGACTTTGGGCGTGTCCGGTTGACCGGCGGCTGCCACGGGCGTCGGGGCTCATCTGCCTGTCGCCCGGTGAAGCGCCCGCTCCAGGCTCTGTAGCTCGGCGACCTGCCATTGCTCGAAGCTAGCCGACGCCGGCGAGAGTGTCTCGGTGATCGTTGTGATCGGAATTTGCGCGGCGCGCGCGAGCTGATTGACGCGCTGCACGTCCGGGGTCGCGTTCTGGCTGTTGTAGACCCAAACCTTGATCTGGCGGCCCTGCGCCTGGGTATCGACGGTCTGCTTGTCGGCGGCGCTCACGTCGGTCCCCTCGGCGATCGCCTTCGCGAAGCTGTAGGGCGTGAGCAGCCGCAGCCCGAGCGCCTGCCCGAGCGGCTGGAAGATGCTCTCGCTGTAGCCGACCGGCACCCTGGCATACCGTGAGCGGATCTCACCGATCAGCCGGTTGTACTCGGCCAGCCCCTCGATCACAAACGTCCGTGCGCTGCTGGTCGAAGTACTCGCTGTCCTTGGGATCAAGGCGCTTGTAGTCGACCACGATCTGATCGATCACCCGCCGCACCGAGGACGGCGAGTACCACTGGTGCGGATTATCCCCCTGGCTCAAGCCCAGCAGATCGCCGACGTTCAGGACCACCCGCGAGCTCGATGGGTTCGCGTCGATCAGCTTCGACGCCCACGCGTCATAGCCGATCCCGTTGACGATCGCCATCCGCGACTTCGCCAGCGCGACCCCGTCAGCGGCGGTCGGCTCATACGAATGCGGATCCGTATTCGGGTTCACGATGATGCTCTGCACCGAGACCTTGCTGCCCCCGAGCTGGTTGGCGATGCTGCCCCAAGAGTTCTCAGCGGCGACAACCTGCAGCCGGCCCGGAGACCCGACTGAGGCTGAGCCGGTCGAGCTCCCGCACCCAGCCAGCACACCAATCAGAACCACGACGGCCGGCACCGCCAGCAACCACCAAGATCTCCGCACCACGCTCCTTCTCACGAGTCGGTTCAGGCGACGCGAGCCATCGCCGACGAGACAATATCATGAGAATAGGATCTAGTCTCGTTCTTGCCGGCGACGTCTGTTCTCGCCTGAAACAGCGCCATCGGCGCTGCTGGCGACCGCCGCGATGTGGGGTCGCGCTGCTGGCGACCGCGCCGCGATATGGGGCGGCCTGGCCCTCAGCTACGCGATCGCCGTCCCGCCCCCGAGCAGCGCCGTGATCGGTCTGGCCGCCGGCGAATACGCGCTGGCCACGATCCTGGCCCGGCGCCTGAGTCGAGCACCGGCGGACAGCTCCGGACGGGAGTCGCGGCCCGGAGCGCCGCCGGTACCCGGAGTGCGGAAGTCGGGTGCTCCCGCGGCGACGAGGCGCACATTCGTCGCGAGTCGCAGCCTACGGAGCCCGACGTCAGCTCCGCGTAAAAAGCCGGTCGGTCAGGCTGTCAGCTGTTCGTGAGCAGGTCCCGCGACCCGGCTGGGCGCCGGCGGCTCCGTGGTGGGCAGCGTGACCCGCACCTCGAGCCCACCGCTCGGAGGCGCCAGGACCTTCATCCTGCCCCCGTGGGCGGCCACCACCGAGCGCACGATCGACAGACCCAGCCCGACGCCGCCCGGTCCCCGCTCCAGGCGCCGGAACGGCTCGGTCAGGTCGGCCGCCTCGGCGGGGTCGATCACCTCGCCGCCGTTGCTGACCATCAGCGTTGCGGTGCCGTCCTGGGCCGAGACTGAAACGCTGAGGTGGCCCCCGGGCTGGTTATGGCGGATGCCGTTGTCCAGCAGGTTGGCGATCATCCGCTCGAGCAGGCGGGGCTCGCCCATGGTCCAGGCGGGCTCGAGCCGCGGGCGCACGTCGACCTGTGCCTGCTCGGCGCGGGCGCGCAGGTCGGTCACGCAGTCCGCGGCCAGCGCCGCCATGTCGACAGGCTCCTCGCGTCCGCTGGCGGCCTCGCTGCGGGCCAGCGTCAGCAGGCTCTCCAGCAGTCGCTCGCAGCGATCGACTGTCTCGCGGATGGCCTCGCCCATCGCCCTCAGCTCCTCGCGACTGACCGACGGGTCGGCCAACGCGACATCGACCTCGGTGCGCATGATCGCCAGTGGCGTGCGCAGCTCATGCGAGGCATTGGCCACGAAGTGCCGCTGGCTGGCGAACGCCGCGTCCAATCGGGCGAGCATGCCGTCGATTGTGTCGGCCAGCTCCTTGAGCTCGTCCGCCGGGCCCACCAGCCCGATCCGCTCGCCCAGGTTCTCGCCGGACACCCGACGAGCGGTGGCAGTGATGTCGCGCAGCGGACGCAGCGCCCGGCCGGCCAGCAGCCACCCCGCGATCACGGAGATCATCGTCATCACCCCGAGCGCCAGCACATACGCGAACACCAGCCGGTGCAGCGCGTCGCTGCGCAGCTGTGAGCGCACCGCGTTGGCCACCGTCGCCTCCGGCGAGCCGGGGGTGAACAGGAGCCGGCGGCCCGAGAACGCCGACCCGGGGGGCGGCGTGATGCCGAGCTTCTTCAGCTCGGCGCGGAAGTTGCCCTGCGCGTACAGGTTGTGGCGCACCAGCGCGTAGCCGATCGTCAGCAACACGGCGCCGGTGGCGAGGAACACCAGCCCGTACAGGACGGTCAGCCGCAGGCGAATCGTGGGGGCGGGCCAGCCGGCGCGGCGCATCACACCATCCGGTAGCCGACGCCGATCACGGTCTCCACGACCGGCGGATCGCCCAACTTGCGTCGCAGGGTCATGATCGTCATCCGCACCACGTTGGTGAACGGATCGGTCTGCTCGTCCCACACGCGTTCGAGCAGCTCCTCCGCCGACACGGTCGCGCCCTGCGCGCCCATCAGCGTCTCCAGCACGCCGAACTCCTTGCGCGCCAGCTCAATCGCGGTTCCTGCCCGGGTCAGGGCCCGCCGGGCCGGATCCAGCTCGAGGTCACGATGGCGCAGCACCGGGGGCCGGCTGGGCGCCGAGCGCCGCGCGAGCGCATGGATCCGGGCCACCAGCTCCGCGAACCGGAACGGCTTGGCCAGGTAGTCGTCGGCGCCCAATGACAGGCCTTCGATCAGGTCCTCGAGCGCACCGGCGGCGGTCAGCATCAGAATCCCGGTCTCCGGCCGCTCTCCCCGGATCGTGCGGCACACCTCGTCGCCATGCATGCCCGGCAGATCGCGGTCGAGCACCAGCACGTCGTAGCGGACCACGCGGGCCTTGACCAGCGCGTCGGACCCGTCCGGCGCCAGATCGACGGCCATCCCCTCCCGGCGCAGCCCGCGCGCAATCGCATCGGCCAGCCTCCGCTCGTCCTCTGCAATCAACACGCGCATCGCCAATCGTCAGGATGACGGTCGCCACGTAAGAACTCCATAAGAGCTGCGCGCGCCGGTCTGGAGCACGCGCTCCTCAGGCTCAGTCCTTGCGCTTTTGGGGCGGCTCGTACCGGTCTCGCACCGCGCGGCGAACCCGCTCGCGCCGGCGCCAGGCCAGAATCGTTTCCACCGCCCCCACCAGCACGATCGCCGCCAGAATGCCGGGCAGCAGCACTCCCAGCGTGCCGGGCGTGGCCGAGCCGGTGAGCGCCTGGAGCACGGTCGCCGGGACCGAACCGGGATGGCTGCGCCCTCGCGAGTGGCTCGAGTCGCCAGTGTCCCGCGGGTCTACGGCCCCCGGTCCGGACAGCAGCGCGGCCGGCGCCATGGCTACGGCCAGCGCCTCCGTGCCACGCCCATCCGGGCCGTCGGCGACCAGCGCCCGCCGCGAAGAACTCGGGAGATCAGCGGTCGCGGTTCGGCCGCGCTGTCGATCGAGCGCGATGCTGTTCGAGACTACGCTGCCGGCTGCGGTCGGAACGCTCTCCACGTACTGGCTGACCGCCGAGTTGCCCACCGGTGCCACCGGCGCGGAGCTGGCCGGCGTTGGGATCGCCGCCCGCGCGATTCTCGCTCGGATGGATCGAGGTCTGGCGGCGATCTCGGCCCCCCTGGCCGCGCCCGGGCCCCCAATTGTGCCGGCGTGTGGCGGTGGTCGAGTGGCGCTGCCGCAGCCGGTCACGGCGGACGCGGCCGCGAGCGCTCCGATCAGTGCCACCAGCTTCCGGCGCTGACCAAATTTCAGCCCAGTCGCCTCGAAGGCCGGCCACGCACGCCCACCATCGCCCTCACATGGATTCATACGGCTCACCCCACGCCGAGTCGTGGTCGGCCGATCATAAGCCGCTGATCCGTGCCCGAGGGACGGAGTTGTGAACGATGTCCGTATCCTGACAATCAGCTCACCGTTAGATGTACGGTTCCGTTCAGCATTACACTGATCGATGTCACATCAATCCGTGAACCGGTTTCGGACGTCCGCAGCATGACCCCTCAGCAGAATCTGGCCGATCGCAGCAGAGCAGTCGGCCTGCGCGCACTGAACCGCTTGGCGGCCTCCGACCTGGTCGATCGTCTCGGGCTGCGCGACCAGACCGAGCGCTTCCTGCACGGCGCCTCCCGGACCACGGCGCGCACCGCTGCGCGCGCCGGGCGCACGTTTGCCGCGGTGCAGAAGCTGGCCGGACCGGTGCGCCAGCCCCGGACGCCGGCGCGAGGCATGTTCGATCTTCAACCCACCGACGAGCAGCAGATGCTGCGCGACTCGGTGCGCGACTTCGCCCTGGCCAAGCTGCGCCCGGCGGCGGCCGCGTCCGACGCGGCCTGCGCGACGCCGCCCGAGCTGCTGGCGCAGGCCAACCAGCTGGGCCTGACGATGGTCGGGGTTCCCGAACAGCTGGGCGGGGCCGTGGAGCAGCGCTCGGCCGTGACCTCGGTGCTGATGAGCGAGGCGCTGGCCCAGGGCGACATGGGCATCGCGGTCGCCTGCCTGGCGCCCGCCGGGGTGTCGACCGCGATCGGCCTGTGGGGCGACGCCGAGCAGCAGGCCAGGTATCTCCCCGATTTCGTCGGCGACCGGGTTCCGTCGGCGGCGCTGGCCGTGCTCGAGCCTCGGCCGCTGTTCAACCCGTTTCAGCTGGACACGCGCGCGCGTGAAACCGATGGCGGCTTTCGCCTGACCGGGGTCAAGTCGCTGGTGGCGCGGGCGTCGGACGGCGAGCTATTCGTGGTCGCCGCCGAGCTCGAGGAACGCGGCCCGGCACTGTTCATCGTCGAGCCGGGCGGCTCCGGGTTCGACGTCGAGCCCGAGCCCGCGATGGGAATCCGCGCCGGCGGCACCGGCAGGCTCATCTTCGACGACGTGAAGCTGCCGGCCGGCGCCCTGCTGGGCGGCGCCGACCGCGGCGTCTACGCCGAGTGCGTGCAGCTCGGGCGCCTCGGCTGGTGCGCGGTCGCGCTCGGGACCGGCCAGGCGGTGCTCGACTACGTGATCCCGTACGTCAAGGAGCGCACCGCGTTCGGCGAGCCGATCGCCAACCGCCAGTCCGTCGCGTTCACGGTCGCCAACATCGCGATCGAGCTCGAGGGGATGCGGCTGGCCACCTACAGAGCCGCCAGCCGCATCGACCAGGGTCTGAGCTTCGCGCGCGAGGTTGCGCTCGCGCGCCGGCTGTGCGGAGAGCGCGGCAGCCAGATCGGCTCCGACGGGGTGCAGTTGCTCGGCGGCCACGGGTACGTCCAGGAGCACCCGGTCGAGCGGTGGTACCGCGACCTGCGCGCCGCCGGGCTGATGGAGGGAGCGCTGGTGCTGTGATCAACCTCGAGATCCCCCGGAAATTCACCGAGCTGGTGTCCCAGGCCAATCAGGTGGCCGCCGAGGTGTTCCGGCCCAACTCACGCAAGTACGACAGCGCCGAGCACTCTTACCCCAAGGAGCTCGACATGCTCGCGGCCGTGATCGACGGGATGAACGAGGGCGGAGCGCTGAGCGGCGCCGGCGCCGGCGCGGTCGGTGGCGGAGCGGACGGCAACGGCGCCTCAGCCGACTCGACGGATCAGCCGCGGGTCCGCAACGGCAGCAACATGGCCAGCCTGCTGGGGCTGATCGAGCTGTGCTGGGGCGACGTCGGTCTGCTGCTGACGATGCCCCGCCAAGGCCTCGGTCAGGCGGCGATCGCCGCCGTGGCCAACCAGGAGCAACTGGAGCGCTTCGGCGGTAAGTGGGCCGCGATGGCGATCACCGAGCCCGAGGCCGGCTCGGACTCCGCGGCGATCCGCACCACCGCTCGGCTCGACGGCACGACGAGTACGTGCTCAACGGCGAGAAGATCTTCGTCACCTCCGGCGATCGAGCCGAGCTGATCGTGGTGTGGGCGACGCTCGACCGCGACCAGGGGCGGGCGGCGATCAAGTCGTTCGTGGTTGAGCGGGACAACCCCGGGCTGAAGCTCGACCGCCTCGAGCACAAGCTCGGGATCCGAGCCTCGGACACCGCCAACTTCCGGCTCGAGGATTGCCGGGTGCCGAAGGAAAACCTGCTCGGAAGCCCCGAGATTGAGGTGGCCCGCGGCTTTGCCGGCGTGATGCAGACCTTCGACAACACCCGCCCGCTGGTCGCCGGGATGGCGATCGGGGTCGCCCGGGCGTGTCTCGAGCGCACCCGCGAGCTGCTCTCGGAGGCGGGCACAGAGATCGACTACGACACGCCGCCACATGCCCAGACCGCGGCGGCCTCCGAGTTCATCGCCATGGAGTCCGACTGGGAGGCGGCCCGGCTGCTGACACTCCAGGCCGCCTGGATGGCCGACAACCGCAAGCCGAACTCGCTCCAGGCTTCGATGGCCAAGGCCAAGGCCGGCCGCACCGGGACCGACATCGCCCTGCGCTGCGTCGCCCTCGCCGGCGCGATCGGCTACGGCGAGGGCGAGCTGCTGGAGAAATGGGCCCGCGACGTGAAGATCCTCGACATCTTCGAGGGCACCCAGCAGATCCAGCTGCTGATCGTCTCGCGGCTGCTGCTGGGGAAGACCTCGGCCGAGCTCAAGTAGCGGCTACGCGGACCCCCCTCCGGCCGACCCCCCTCCGGCTCCGCCGGGCGGCACCAGCACGCTCCGGCAGGCCCGGCTGGCTGCCTGGAACTTCGCGTTCGTGCGGATGCTCGGCGGGAACACCGGTCCCTGGCCGGAGAAGTTCGGGCTGGGCAGGTTGTAGCCGTGCTGGCGCACGCAGCTGACGAACTTTTCGATCGTCTGGTGCGACAGCCGCCCGGCGAACCGACCCCGGAAGCCGAGCCTAGAGCCGCAGGCCCGGAACGCCGCCTGCATCTTCGGGTTCAGCCGGCGCCCGCCGCCGAAGAAGAACCCCCGGCCGGGCCCGCCGTTCGGAGGCGCGCCGTTCGGCGGCCCGCCATTGCCAAACCCGCGCCCGGCGCCCGGGGGCCGGTTGGGCAGCGTCACCCCATGTTGCTTGAGGCAGGCGACGAGCGCCGCCCGGCGCGCCGCGAAGCCGCCCGACGACGCCGACGCGGTCGTGGACCCCGCCGCCGCGGTGGTGGAGGAGGTCTTGCTGCTGCCGCAGGCGGCCAGGGCGGCGGCGATGGCCACAACGGCCAACCCGAACCACAGGCGCCGCAGGGCGAGGTGGGTGGTACTCAACGTGGTGTCCTTTCTGTGTCTGGTCATCCGCCGCCCCCGAACAGGGAGTTGACTGCGGAGTTCGCTCCCCCGGATCCACCCGAGCCGCGCGCGCTGCTCGATCCGCCCGACGCCGCCCCCCGGCCAAACAGGCCGGCGAAGCCGCCGCCGGTGCCCGACCCACGCGCGCCCGAATCGCTGACCGAGGCGGCCACCAGCGCGCCGTTCGCGCCCCGGGCGCCCTGAACCACGACCGTGTCGCCCGGGCGCACGGCCTTTTGGCCCACGGTCTGGCTCTTGGTGATGGCGGTGGAGGAGGTGACGGTGACCTTGACCGTGTTGCCGCTGGCGTCGGTGATGTAGAGGTTCTTGCCGCTGAGGCTGCTCACGGTGCCGAACGTGGCGTTGCCGCCGGCCGTGAACGCACCGGCGCGGCTCCCCGCACCGGTCGCGCCCGAGGCGCCGCGCGCCCCGGCCCCGAACGGCCCCGGCCCCGGCCCCGAAGGCCCGCGCCGCACCGCCGGCCAGGGTCGCTGAGCTGCTCAGCTGTCCCTTCTCCACCCGCACGCCGGCGTAGAAGCCGACCGCCCCCACCAACACGGCGACGAGCACTCCGGTGCGGGCGCCCCAGAATTGCCGACGCGGTCGGCGGACCGCGACGAGGGTGTCCTCGTGCTCGTCCACCTCGTTCCACTCGTCCTGCCGGTGCTCGTCGGGCGGTCGGTCGTAGGAGATCGCGTTCATCGGAGGGTCCTCTGGCTCGCCCACGGGCGAGCTGTCGTCGTATGGAGCGCCGGCGGTCATTCGAACCTCAGGGCTTCGATCGGACGCAGGGCGGCGGCGCGCCCGGCGGGATAGGTGCCGAAGAAGAGCCCGGTCAGCACGGCGGCGGCGAAGGCGAGCGCGATCGAATACGGCGCGATCACCGGGTGAACTCCGGCGATCGTGAAATGGCTACAGACGATGCCGGCGATCACCCCGGCGATGCCACCGAACAAGGACACCAGCACGGCTTCGACGAGGAACTGGATCAGGATGTCGCTCCGCCGCGCGCCCACCGCCTTGCGGATGCCGATCTCCCGCGTGCGCTCGGTGACCGACACGAGCATGATGTTCATCACGCCGATCCCGCCGACCAGGAGGGAGATCGCAGCGACCTCACCCAGCAGCGTGGTGAACACCTTGCTGCTCGCGGTCGAGGTCTGGATGATCGAGCTCTGATTGATCACGTTGAAGTTGCTCGTCAGACCGGAACTGGCGGACGGCGGATCGAGCTGATTGAGGATGCCCGTCACCTCGGTCTGGGCCGCGCCAAGTACAGCACGAGATTTCGCCTGCACGACGATCTGGTTGACCGAGCCGTAGCCCGTCAGCGTGTCCTGGACCGCGGTCAGCGGCGCGATGCCGACATCGTCCTGGTTCTGGCTGCCGTTCGAGCCCTTGGATGCCGTGACCCCGATGACCTCGAAGTTGGTCCCGTTAACAGTCAACGTCTGACCGACCGGGTCCTGGCCGGGAAACAGCTCGCCGGCCACGGTCGGCCCGATGACCATCACACGTGCGTGCTGGCTCTCCTGCCGGCTCGTGAACCACGATCCGCTGGCCATCGTGTAGCTGCGCGCCGGCTCGTAGCTCGGCGTTGTGCCCACGAACGAGGATGGTGAGTACGTCGTGTTGTTAAACGCCAGCGTCACCCCGCCCGCGCTGACCACCGGCGAGGCGCTCTGCACGTCGGGGGCCTGGAAACGGTCCTCGAGCGCCTTGGCATCGGCCACGGTGAGCGTCGAGCCGCTCGAGCCGGCGCCGCGCAGCCCGCCCAGCGTCGGCGTCGTGGTCACCAGCAGCACGTTGCTGCCGAGCGCATCGATCTGCTTTTCCACCGCCGAGGAAGAGCCGGTTCCGACGGCGATCAGCACGATCACCGAGGCGACGCCGATCGTCAGGCCGAGGATGGTCAGGCCCGAGCGGAGCTTGTTCGCCGTCAGACCGGCGAACGCGATGCGCACGGTCTCGTTCACACCGCCTCCCGCGGACGGTCATCGGCGACGATCCGGCCGTCGCTGATCCGGACGATTCGTTCCGCGTGGGCGGCCACCTCGCGCTCGTGAGTGATGAGCACGATCGTCCGGCCCTGGTCGTTCATCCGCTCGAAGATCCGCAACATCTCCGCACCGGAGGCGGTGTCGAGGTTGCCGGTGGGCTCGTCGGCGAGGATCATCGCCGGGTTGGTGACGATCGCGCGGGCCAGAGCCACTCGTTGCTGCTGGCCGCCGGACAGCTCGGAGGGCAGATGGTCGACGCGGTCGGCCAAGCCCACCTCGGCCAGCGCCGCCAGCGCTCGCTGCCGTCGTGCCGAGTGCGGCACGCCGGCGTAGGACAGAGGCAGCTCGACGTTGGCCAGGGCTCGGGTGCGCGGGATCAGGTTGTAGCTCTGAAACACGAAGCCGATCAGCTGGTTGCGGACGTCCGACAACGCGTCCTCGTCGATCTCCGAAACGTCAAAACCGTCGAGCCGGTAGGTGCCGCGGGTGGGGGTGTCCAGGCAGCCGAGGATGTTCATCAGCGTCGTCTTGCCGCTCCCAGAGCTGCCCATGATGGCCACATACTCGCCCCGCTGGACCTGGAGGCTCATTCCGCGCAGAGCGCGGACCGAGATGTCGCCCATGCGGTAGGTCTTGTGGACATCGCGCACATCGATCACCGGTCTGTCCGGCCCTCGCCGTCGCGGAGCTCGGGCGGGCGAGGCCACCCGCGCCGTCATGGCGCTCCCCCCGCGGCTGCTCCGCCTGCCGCGCCACGGAAGCCCGCGCCACCCGCGCCACGGAAGCCACCGCCCCCAAAGCCTCCGCCACCGAAGAATCGGGCGACCCCGCCGAACCCGGCGCCACCGAGCGTCCCCCCGCTTCCCGTCGAGCTCGAGCTGCTGGACGACAGGGACGGAAGCGTGATCGTGACCTCGAGCTGCTGCCCCGGCGTGACACCGCTGACAATCTGGGTCCGGCTGTCGCCGCGCAGTCCCACCACCACCTGTTTGGTCACCGTCTTGCCGTTTTCGATCAGGTTGACCGTCCCGAGCGTACCCGTCCCCGTCACCGCTGCGTTGGGCACGTTCACGCCCTGGGCCTGCTTGACGATGACGGCCGCGGAGGCGCTCATGCCGGGCTTCACCTGATTGTCGTTCTGGTCGAGGGTGAGCGTCGCGTTGTACGAGACGACGCTTCCGCTCGTGGTCCCCACGGGCGAGATCGAGGTGACATGGGCGCCGAGCTCGACGCCGCTGAGCGCGTCCAACGTCACGGTGGCCGGCTGGCCGACGCTGATCTTGCTGATGTCGGATTCGCTGAAGGCAACGGTCATCGTCATCGTGCTCGTGTCGACGATCTCGGCAAACGCGGAGCTGGACCCGCTTCCGGTGCCCGACTGCGAGCTGCTGCTCGACCCCAGACCGCCCGCGGTGGTCGCGCCGCCGGCCGAGCTCGAGCTGCCCGTCGATGAGGACGAAGACGACGATGAGTTGGATCCCGAGCCGCTGGAGCCGGCCGAGATGGCGTCCCCGGCCGTCAGGTTGGCCAGCGAGACGATCGTCCCGCTGATCGGCGCGTACAGCTTCGTCTTGTTGAGTGCCTGCTGCGCGTTGTTGACCGTCGCCTCGGCACTCAGGACCGACGCCTGGGCCGAGGCGATGCTGGCCGGAGAGGGCGTGGTCGTGGTGGTTGTCGGGGTAGTGGTCGCCGCGGGGCGGGGGGCCTGGGTGGGCGTGGTGGTCGTGCGCGCCGGAGTGGTCGCGGGCGGCGGCGTCCTCGTCCTCGAGGGTGTGGTGGTGGTCGCGTGGGGTTTGCGTGTCGTCTCAGAGACGAACTCGGCCCTGGCGGCGCCGGTCGTCGTATAGCTCGCGCCCGTGGCTGCGGACCCGGCGCCAGAAGTTGATCCCCCGCCGGTCGCGGTGCCGTTCTCGACCGCGGTGAGCTGATCCTCGGCCGCGGTGAGATTCTGCTGCGCCTGCTCGAGGCCGAGCTGGGCCGAGGTGGGGTCGAGCGTGGCCAGCAGCTGCCCCTGGCTCACGTGCTGGCCGACGGAGACGTACACCTCGGCCAGAGTTCCGCCGGTCCCGAAATTGACATTGACATCCGTCCCCGCCTCGATGTTGCCGGTGCCGGTGACCGTCGACTGCACGACGCCGTCCTCGGCCGTGAGGATCTCGCGCGAGGTACGAGCCGAGCTGCTCGGCGGACCGATCTCGAGCACGGCAACGATGACCGCGATCAGGGCTAGGACTCCGAGCAGGACAAGGTGCCAGGGCCACGAGGAACCGCGAGACGCAGAGCGCACGTGGCAGGTTCTAGCTGGCGGACTGTCAGCTTCGTGTAAGCGCGCGGTCATAGTTTCATAAGACGCCCGGGGGCGCGCATGCGCGCCCCCGCAGCCGGATGACGCGGGCGCCGCGCAGACAGGCGAGGCAGGATGCCGAGCGCGCGGCAAGCCCGCGGGTGCATGCGCCGCCCGGGGCCGGGCCGCATGGGCCCGGCCTACATTGCGCCGGCCTCGGCCCGGAGCACGTCCCAGGCGACGCGGACGTCGGCCTCGGTGGTGCTCATCTGGCCCACCGCCAGCCGCAGCACGTAGCGGCCATCCAGCGCGGCGTGCGAGATGAATATCTGGCCGCCGGCGTTCACGCGCTCGAGCAGCGCCTGGTTGCGCTCGTCGGACCCGCGCAGGCGAAAGCACACCACCGAGAATGGCCGGGGCGCGCACAGCTCCCAGTCCGGCTCGGCCGCCACCCATTGCTCGAATTGCGCCGCCAGCTCGATGCCCCTGCGGATGTGGGCCTGGAGCCCGGCCCGACCGTGGCAGCGGAGCACCGCCCACAGCTTCAGCGCGCGGAAGCGGCGTCCGAGCACGGGGCCGTACTCGCTCAGGCTGAGGGCATCCTCGGAGCCCGGCGTGCGCAGGTAGTCGGGCACCAGGCTAAACGCGCGCCGGAAGTCGTCCGGCCGCCGGGTCCACAGCAGCGAGCAGTCCATCGGCGTCAGCATCCACTTGTGCGCGTTGACCACCAGCGAGTCGGCGCGATCCACGCCGGCGAACGCCCAGCGCTGTTCGGGGCACACCATCGCAGCGCCGGCATAGGCGGCGTCGACGTGCAGCCAGGCTCCGGCGCGCTCGCAGGCAGCGGCGATCTCCGGGACCGGGTCGACCGAGGTGGTCGAGGTGGTGCCCACCGTGGCGACCACGGCCGCAGCCTGGTCCAGCTCCCCGAGCTGCTCGGCCCGCAGTCGGAACACCTCATCGCAGGCGACCGTGCGCACCGTCATCCCCAGCATCCGGGCGGCCTTCTCCACCGACGAGTGCGCCTGCTCCGAGCACACCACCTGCTGGCGGCCGGTGGCGTGGCGCGCGGCGATCAGCGCCACCAGCGTCGAGGTGGAGGCCGTGTCCTCGATGTGCCCGTGCCAACCGGCCGGCAGCCCCAGCAGGTCGGCGACCCAGTCCAGCACCACGCCCTCGAGCTCGGTCGAGGCCGGGGCCGTGCGCCACAGGATCGCGATCGAGTTCAGCGCCGCGGCCAGCAGCTCGGCGAGGATCCCGGGCTCCGACGCGCTGGTGGCGAAGTAGGCGAAGTAGCGGGGATGCTGCCAGTGGGTGATGCCGTCAAGCAGCAGCTCGTCGAGGTCGCGCAGGACGTCGGCGAACGGCTCGGGCTGCTCCGGCGCGCGCGGGGGAAGCCGGTCCCGGATTTCGCCCGGGCGGACCTGGGCCAGCACCGGCAGCTCGCGCACGCGCTCGAGGTACTGCGCCGCCCATTCGAGCGCGGCCTGGCCGTCGCTGCGCAGATCGGTCAAGCTGGCACGGGGAACTCGTACTGAACGCCCGTGAGCTCCTCCGAGATCTGCCACAGGCGCCGCCAGGCATCCTCGTCGTAGGCCTTCCCCGCGGCGGTCACGACGTGCGGGTGCCCGCGCTGCTCCATGAAACCGTCGGGGCCGATGAAGGCGCCGCCCGGGACCCCGGGCGCGGCGGCCGCGTACAGCGTCGGCAGCGCGCCCATCTCCGCGCTCTGCCCCAACAGCGGGTTGGTCGCCCGCATGATCAGCTGCTCGTACCAGTGAGGGCCGGCGAACTGAAGGTTGGTGCGGGCGTAGCCGGGATGCGCAGCCAGGCTCCGCAGCCTGGCGCTCGCGGTGCTGGCGCGCTTCTGCAGCTCGAACGCGAACATCAGGTTGCTCAGCTTCGACTGGCCGTACCACAGCCAGTTGTTGTAGCGGCGCTCACCCTGGAGGTCGTCGAAGTGGATTGACCCGATCCGGTGCGCTCCGCTGGACAGTGTCACCACGCGCGGCTCCTCGGCGGCCAGCAGCTTGCCCAGCAGCCGGCCGGTGAGGGCGAAATGCCCCAGATGGTTGGTCCCGAACTGGCTCTCGAAGCCGTCGGCGGTGAGCCGGCGGGGCGGGGCCATCACGCCGGCATTGTTGATCAGCACGTCGATCCGCTCATCGGCCAATCCGTCGGCAAACGCGCGGACCGAGCCCAGGTCGGCCAGGTCGAGCCGCCCGACCACCACGTCGCCGGGGATCGAACGCGCCGCCTCCTCGCCCTTCTGCAAGTTGCGGCAGGCCACGATCACCCTGGCGCCGTGACGAGCCAGCTCGCGTGCCGCGACCAGGCCGATGCCGCTGTTGGCGCCCGTCACCACCGCGAGCTTGCCGGTCTGGTCCGGGATCTGCGTGGCGTCCCACGTGCCGGGCATCAGGTGGGCATCCGGTGCGAGACCGAGTCCGAATAGGCGCCGCGCCGGAACTTCAGAACCGGGTCGTCGGACAGCTCGATCCCGTCGGTCACCCGCGTGGGGTCGAACACCAGCACGTCGCCGCCAGTCTCACGCTCGGTCTCCGGGCCGGTGATCTCCAGCGTCCCGGCCGTGACCCGCCGGCGCTCCTTGGGCCATGTCGAGGCCGGGTCGTCCACCTTGTCCCCCGGCTCGGCGATCTGCAGCTCGAGCCCGAAGCGGATCGGGCCCCGCGCGAGCCGTTCCTGGATCTCGGCCTGCAGGTAGTCACGGCCCCGGCGCTTGGCCTCGCGCGGACCGATCTTGACGTCGCCGGCCTCCGGCCGCAGCGTGTAGCGCACGAAGCGGGAGCTGCCGTCGCCGCCAACGAACTTGTAGGCGTGAATCGCGTAGTAGGTGCAGGTGGCGTAGCTCTCGGGCGGCCGCAGCGCAGCCACGTTGGCCGGCAGACCCGGCAGTGCCCCGGGATGGCGGGCGAAGAACAGCGGCATTTTCCAGGCCATCGACGGCCCGGACGCTTGGGCACGCAGCAGCTCGACGAACGCCTCCGGCGTGTGCACCGGGAACCGCGGTGCGGTCTGCGCCACGATGTCGGTCCGGCCGCCGTCGGGCAGATACAGCTTGATCGCCAGCCCTCGCACGTCGGCGGCGTAGTCGGCCGAGTTCGGGTGCCCGCTTCCGTTCGACAGCCGCACGGTAGCCGGCACGGGCTCACCCTGCATATGCGCCGCCAGGGTCAGACCGGCGGCCTCCGCCGCCGCGGTGAACGTGCCTCTCAGCAGCATCCCCTTGGCGTGCAGGGCCCGGAACCCGGGATGGCTTCCGAACGCCGCGTTCGCCGCTTCGGTGGCCTGTGCCGGCGTGATCGTCATCGCTTCACCTCGAACTTGATGCCTGCGTTTGTCAGACGGTCGATCAGGGCCTGCCCCATCGCCACCGCCGGTGTCAGCTGCCCGCTGCGGTCAGGCAACGGATCGTGAGCCAGGCACAGCGCCGACTCGGCCAGCATCTTCGAGGTCTCGCCGTAGCCGGGGTCTCCGCCGGACACCTCCGTGTCCACCTGCTGGCCGCCGCCCTCGCCGGCGAACCGGACGCGGAACCAGGCCTTATCGCGCTGCGCCTCCGTGGGCCCCTCGCCGGGGTCCTTGAATTTCAGCAGCAGGTTGCGGGTCGGCTGCGTCTGCGCCAGCGCCACCATGGTGCCGACGCCGGCGGCCATCCCGGCCAGTACCGGCAGGCGCCGGACGACCAGATAGTGGCTGTAGCTGAAGTCCGGCCCATAGCGGTCCAGCGCGCGCGCCGAGCGCAGCACGGTCTGCGGATCGATCGTGGGGAACGGCACCACCCAGCCGTCGCGCGGGTCGCGATGCGGGTGGCCGGACATCCCGGTGACCTGTCGCGTCGACGGGCGCGGTTCCCGCTGGCGGCGCTCCCGGCCCACGCGAGCTCCCTGCCGCAGCCGTCCCATGATGTGGACCGCCGAGTGATACGTGCCGCCGGAGAAGGTTCCGCCGACGCGCACGAAGCACTGCACCGCGATCGGCACGTCCTCCGGGAGCTGCTGCACTGTGAACAGCGTGCCCAGGTCGTACGGGATCGAGTCGAATCCGCACGAGTGCACCAACCGCGCGCCGCTGCGCTGCGCGGTGTCGTGGTACTTCAACCACATCTGATCCACGAACTCCGGCTCGCCGGTGAGATCGACGTAATCGGTGCCGGCCTGCGCGCACGCCGCCACCAGCGGCTCCCCGTACAGGATGTAGGGACCGACGGTGGTGATGACGACCTTGGTGGCCTCCGCCACCGCGCGCAGCGAGTCCGCATCCTGCACGTCCGCCTGAAGCAGCGGCAGCTCCGCCAGCGCCGGGTCGATCGCGGTCAGGCGCTGACGCACCCCCTCCAGCTTCTGGCGGTTGCGCCCGGCCAGCGCCCAGCGCGTGCCGGCCCCGGCGTGGCGCGCCAGGTACTCCGCGGTCAGCGCCCCGGTGAACCCGGTGGCCCCGAACACCACCACGTCGTAGCGCCGCTCAGCCATCGCCCGACACCTCGCGCGCCAGACGCAACGCGTCGTCGAGGTCGAGATCGGCTCTGGCCGCCACCCAGCAAGCGGCCGGCGCGGCCACCCGCTCGGAGGCATGAGCCGCCTCGCCGGCGAGATCCAGAATCGACTTGAACTGTTCGTTGCTGGGCGGCTCCGTGCCTGCCTTGCGCGCGAACGCAGCCAGCCACTCGTTGGCGTTCATCGCAGCGGGGGCGGCTGGAGCGAGACGCAAATCACGAGCGGGCGGACTCTATAGCGAGCGCCTCGATCGCGTCACTCCCGGTCTGGGCTCCTTCACCGCCGGCCCGTCGCAGGCCGATCGCCAGCGTCGGGAATATCAGTACCGACAGGACTCCCGCGGTGACCAGGGCCACCGCCGTGGTTTGGCGCATCTGACCCTGCTGGACGCCCAGCGTGGTGATCGCGACCACCAGCGGCAGCTGGCTGGCGGATAGCAGGGCCAGGCTCACGCGATCGCGCGCGGACAACTGCCGCCGGTAGAGCACCAGCGCCGGCAGGCCGCGCACGAGCAGGAACCCAGCCAGGAACAGGGGCACCTTCAGAATTGCCCCCACGCTGGTGGTCAGTGCCCCGAGGTCCAGCGCCATGCCGCTGGAGATGAAGAAGAACGGGATCAAGAAACCAAACCCGACCGCATCGAGCTTGGACTCGAAGCGGTGGGCCGTGTGGCCACGGAGCACCAGGCGCACGATGATCCCCGCCGCGAACGCACCCAGGATCACGTCCAGCCCCAGCGACTGGGCCAGCACCACCAGACCGAACACCAGCACCACCGTGAGCCGCACCGGCAGCTGGCCGCTGGTGGTCATCGAGCGGTCCAGCAGCTGCCGCATCCGGCCCACCGCGCCGGTCGACACCGCCGCGGCCAGGATCGTCAGCAGGACGAACGCCGCCAGCAGCAGCGCCTGGGACGCCGAGTTCGACTTCGCGCTCAGCAGCAGCGTCACGATCAGCACCGGGCCGAGCTCGCCGATCGCACCGGCGGCCATGACCATCGGGCCGAAGAAGCGGTCGAGCTGGCCGGTGTCGCGAAGCACGGGCAGGATCGTGCCGATCGCCGTGGTCGACATCGCCGAACCCGTGAGTATCCCGGAGATCACCACTCCGGCAGCCGCCAGCAGCCCGGCGAACGTGTAGGCGATCGCCACCGACAGCACCCAGCCCACCAGTCCCAGTAGCACCGGCGTGCCGCGAATCTGGGCGAAGTCGATCTCATAGCCCGCGAAGAAGAACAGGAACCCGAGCCCCAGCGTCTCAAGCAGGCTCAACGTCTCACCCTGTTTGGTGACACCCAGCGCGTGCGGGCCGAAGATCGCGCCGAGCACCAGCTCCACGACCGCGATCGGCACCACGCAGCCGGGCGCGATTCGGTTGGCCGCGGCCGCGACCAGCGGCGCTCCCGCCGCAATCAGCAGCACCACCATGAACGATGTGGTGTGGCTGATCATCAGTCACGCACCAGGCCGAGTCCGAGCCGGTCGCCTGCCGTCGCGATCGCCAGCTCAGGCGATCCCGCCGGGTAGCTCCGGGCGATGGCACCGTCGAGCCGCTCGAGCTGCCCGTCGATCGCCGGGTGACGCAGCTCTGGAGTCGCCAGGCGGAGATCCTCCAGCAGCGCCCGCAGCCGCCGGCACACCTGGACCGAACCGGCACCGTAGGCGCGAATTTCACTGAACGCCAGCTCCAGCAGGTCGGCCCAGCTGGCACTCCGCCACACCAGCCTCACCTGGTCATCCTCGCCGAGCGCCAGCGAGGCGTCGAGATCGCGCGACGCCAGCTCGCGCGTCAGCACCTCGAGCGCGTCGAGCGCCTGCACGGCGGTCGTCGGATCGTTGACCGCCGGCGACAGGGCCCGGATCGCCGTGTCGACGATGATCCGCAGCGCGAACTCGGGGTCCTGCTCGATCGTGCGCTCCTCGGCCGTGGTGACGGCGCTGAGCAGCAGCTGCGCGTCGACGGGCGCCGCGCCATACACGCGCAGCAGCGGCTGACCGTGGGCCACGAACTCGCCCACGCCCGGCGCCAGCTCGATGGTCACGTCCGCCAGGTTGGCCACCGCCAGCAGCAGCTCCGCGTCGAACGAGGTCACGACGCCCGCGCCGCTGGGCATGGTCACCTCCTGGACGGCGTTCTGCTGTTGCGGCTCGGCCGCGGCGGCCGCCGGGCTGAGCTCGTCGAGCCGCATCGGGTACACGCGGCGGATGGCGCGGATGCCCTGGCGCGCCACGCCGGCGTACAGCGATCGCGGCCGCAGCCGATCCATGACCCGCTGCAGCAGAGCCAGGAACAGCACCGCCGCCCCAATCAGCAGCACCAGCGTGATCACCACCGTGATGTCGGGGCTGTAGCTGAGCGACTTGCGCTCGATCTCACGCAGTGCCACGAGCGCGAACACGGGCGCGGCCAGGAACGAGCCGACCGCGTTCTTGACCAGCAGGTCGCGCCTGAACCACAGCACCAAGCGCGGCGAGTACTGGCTGGCGGCGAACTGCACCAGCACCAGCACGCTCGACACCACCAGGCCGGTGAACGCGATCATCCCGGTGGCGGTGGAGGTGAGCACGTCGCGGGCGGCATCGAGACCGACGCCCTGGCCCAGCCGGGTCCCGATCGCATGATCCAGGGCCGGCGACACGGTCCCCAGCACGATCGCAATCAGCAGGTACGCGCAGGGGATCGGCAGCATGCTGCGGCGGGCCCAGCCACGCACCGCCCGGATCGCCCGCCTTCGCCGCGCAGCACCTTGAAGCCGACCGAGCTCGCGGTCGCTCCTCACCCCAAGTGCGGTACTGGCCACTCCAGCTTGATTCTGACCCACGCGTCAATCCGGCGCATCCCACAGACCGCCAGGATCCGGGCCAGGCTGACATGATGCCGTCGCTCTCACAAGCGAAGAAAGGCAGACGCGACATGGCAGTCCTCGATGGCAAGGTGGCGATCGTCACCGGTTCCGCCCGCGGCATCGGCCGCGCCACGGCCGAGCTGCTCTCCGAGCACGGCGCCAAGGTGCTGATCAACGACCTTGACGGCGACGTCGCCGAGCAGACCGCCTCCGACATTTCGGGCGACACGCTGGTGTACGCCGGCGACCTGACCAAGCCAGGCGTCCCGGACGAGCTCGTCCAGAAGGTGATCGATGAGTGGGGCCAGGTCGACATCCTGGTCAACAATGCCGGCTACACCCTGGACGCGCCGATCCACAAGATGAGCGACGAGTGGTTCCAGCGGATGCTCGACATTCACTCGATCGTTCCGTTCCGGATGTGCCGGGCCGTCGCGCCCCACATGCGTGAGCCGGCCAAGGCCGAGCGCGAGCAAGGCCACGAGGTGTTCCGCAAGATCGTGAACGTGTCTTCGATCTCCGGAACCATGGGCAACGCCGGCCAGGCCAACTACTCCTCCGGCAAGTCGGCCGTCGTGGGCCTGACCAAGACTTTGGCCAAGGAGTGGGGCCAGTTCAAGATCAATGTCAACGCCGTCGCGTTCGGCTACATCGAGACCCGCCTCACCGCCTCCAAGGACGAGGCCAACGTGATGGAGATCGACGGCGAGAAGGTCCAGCTCGGCATCCCCGACCAGCTTCGCGGCATGGCCCCGATGCTGATCCCCCTGGGCCGCCCCGGGACTCCGGCCGAGGCCGCCGGGGGCGTGTTCTTCCTCTGCTCGCCCTGGGCGAACTTCGTGCACGGCCAGGTGCTGAACATCACGGGCGGCCAGTTCTCGGGCATGACGACGTAGGGGTTTTCTCTTGCTCGGGGATGAGGACGTGGGGGCTCTTACTCGCTCGGGGATGAGGACGTGGGGCTCTGACTCGCCTCGGGATGAGGACGTGGGGCTTTTACTCGCTCGGGGATGAGGACGTGGGGGCTCATTCGGCATCGCCAGGAGGGGCGGCCCGGGCGCGTGCGCGCGCACCTGAACAACGTGCCGCTCGGTGCTTCGAACACGGCGCGCGGCACGTTTGTCATGCCCCACATGGTCAACGTGCCAGCCGCCCCGTCCAGCCCCATTGCGCGGCACGTTGTTCAGGTGCAGCGGCCACCCGCGCCGAGCTCCCCTACGCCCCATCCCGGCCCCTCCACAGGCCACACCCACGCCCGCGCCTCCCCACACCCCTCCAAAACCCCTTATTGGCACTCTGCCAATTACTGCTACGCTTAGCGGGATGGCCGACTCGCCGGCCCCCCAGCCGCGCCAGACAAAAGACCGCCGGTCGCGGCCCACCGCCCGCCAGGCAAAACCGCGCCCGACCGAAGCTCGTCGACCCACCGCCGGCCGCCGCCGCCTCGAGCACGACGAGCGGCGGCGACAGATCCTCACGTGCGCCCGGCGCCTGTTCTCCGAACGCCCCTACGCCTCGGTATCGACGAGCGACATCGCCGGCGAGGCCGGCATTGCGCGCGGCCTGCTCCACCACTACTTCGGCACCAAGCGCGACCTGTACCTCGAAGTGGTCAAGAGCCTGGTGCGGATGCCCTCGAATCCGGTGCCGCTGCAGGCGCCCGGCCGGGGCATCGAGATGGTCATCGACCAGAGCGTGGATCGCTGGCTGACGATGCTCGAGCGCAACTCCGGCACCTGGCTGGCCGCCATCGGGGCTCGGGGGCTGGGCCGTGATCCCGAGGTCGAGGCGATTCTCGACCGGGCCCGCGAGCAGGCCGCCGACCGGCTGATCGAGGCGCTCCAGACCTACGAGGCCGACCGGGCGCCGAGTGAGCTGCGCGCCGCGATCCGCGCCTACTCCGGCTTCGCCGAGGCGGCCAGCGTGGAGTGGCTGCAGCGCTCCCGGTTGACCCGCGAGCAGACCCACGCGCTGCTCGTCCAAGGCTTTCTCAGCATTGTCCGCGACGTGCTGCCAGCCGTCGAACGGGCGTCGGCGCGCGGCGGACACACACCATCGACTGACAGGAGTTCGGAATGAGCAACAAGTCCTATGTGATCGGTGTCGGGATGACGAAGTTCGACAAGCCCGGCACCAAGGAAGGCGACTACCCGGACTGGGCCAAGGAGGCCGGTCAGAAGGCCCTGGCCGATGCGGGCGTCCCGTACGACGCGATCGAGCAGGCGTACGCCGGCTACGTGTACGGCGACTCGAGCTATGGCCAGCGCGCCGTGTACGAGCTCGGCCTCACCGGGATCCCGGTGCTGAATGTCAACAACAACTGCTCGACGGGTTCGAGTGCGCTGATGCTCGCGCGCAACGCGATCAAGGGCGGGCTGGCCGATTGCGCGCTGGCGATCGGATTCGAGAAGATGGAGCGGGGCTCACTGGGGATGAAGTACACCGACCGCACGCCGGCGCTGGACAAGCACATGGCGCGCATGTTCCAGATCCGCGACCCGGAGACGAGCCCGTTTGCGCCGCAGATGTTCGGCAACGCCGGACGGGACCACATGGAGAAGTACGGGTCCAAGCCCGAACACTACGTGTGGATCGGCTGGAAGAACCACAAGCACTCGGCAGGCAACCCGTACGCTCAGTTCCAGACCGAGTACACGCTGGAGGAGATCAAGGACGCGCCGATGATCCACGAGCCGCTGACGAAGCTCCAATGCTCGCCGACCAGCGACGGCGCCGCGGCCGTGATCGTGGCGTCGGAGAAATTCGTCGATCAGCACAACCTGTGGGACCAGGCGATCGAGATCGCCGGCCAGGCGATGGTCACCGACCTGCGCAGCTCGTTCGACGACTCCGCCGACTGCATCACGATCGTCGGCTACGACATGAGCAAGGAGGCCGCCCGGCGCGCCTACGAGGAGGCCCAGGTCGGGCCCGAGGACGTGCAGGTAATCGAGCTGCACGACTGCTTCAGCGCCAACGAGCTGATCACCTACGAGGCGCTCGGCCTGGCGGCCGAGGGCGAGGGCCACAAGCTCGTCGAGAAGCAAGCGACGACCTACGGCGGCGAGGGTCCCGTGGTCAACCCGAGCGGTGGTCTCATCTCCAAGGGCCACCCCCTGGGCGCGACCGGATTGGCGCAGTGCTCGGAGCTGACCTGGCAACTGCGCGGCCGAGCCGACAACCGACAGGTCGACAGCGTTAAAGTCGCGCTTCAGCACAACATCGGTCTCGGCGGCGCGGCCGTCGTGAGCATCTACAGAAAGGCCGCATAGCGATGGCTACGACGACGGAGAAGCACACCAACGGCGGTCCAGCAGCAGCGGACTCGATCGTCGTCGAGAATCCGGCGACGGGCGAGGTGATCGCCACGCTCCCGGCCGCCAGCCCGGAGCAGGTCCGGGAGATGGCGGAGAAGGGCCGTCGCGCCCAACCGGGCTGGAAGGCGCTCGGCTTCGAGGGCCGGGCCAAGGTGCTGCGACGGATGCAGAAGTGGGTGCTGGACAACGACGAGCGGTTCGTCGACACGCTCGTGTCCGAGACCGGCAAGACGCGCGAGGACGCGGTGCTGGCCGAGCTGGGCTACGCCGCCAGCTCGTTCGGGTTCTGGGCCAAGAACGCTCCCAAATACCTGGCTGACGAGAAGATCAAGGTGAGCACGCCGTTCCTGTTGGGCCGCAAGGTCATCGTGCGCTACGACGCGGTCGGCCTGGTGGGCGTGATCGGTCCCTGGAACTACCCGTTCACGAACACCGTCGGCGACGCCGTGCCGGCGCTGGCGGCAGGCAACTCGGTGATCGTCAAGCCGTCCAGTGTGACGCCGATGACCTCGCTGCTGATCGCCGAGGGCTTGCGGGAATGCGGGATTCCGGACGACGTGTTCCAGGTACTGATCGGCCGCGGTCCGATCGGGTTGGAGCTGATCGATGTCGTCGACACGATCATGTTCACGGGCTCGACCGAGACCGGCAGGCACGTGATGGAGCGCGCCGCCAAGACGCTCACGCCGGTGTCGCTCGAGCTCGGTGGCAAGGACCCGATGATCGTGCTGGCCGACGCCGACCTCGAGCGGGCGGCCAACGCGGCCGTGTTCTGGTCGATGCAGAACACCGGTCAGACGTGCATCTCCGTCGAGCGCGTGTACGTCGAGGCGCCGATCTACGACCAATTCACCTCGCTCGTGGCCGGGAAGGCGCGCGAGCTGCGTCAGGGCGTACCCGGTGAATTCGGCAGTGTCGACGTCGGCTCGTTCATCAATCCGCCGCAGGTGGACGTGGTGGAGGAGCACGTCAACGACGCCGTGTCCAAGGGCGCCCGGCTGCTGGTCGGAGGCCACCGGGGCACCGGCAAGGGCGCGTTCTACGAGCCCACGGTGCTGGCCGACGTCAACCACTCGATGGAGTGCATGACCGAGGAGACGTTCGGTCCCACACTGCCGATCATGAAGGTGGCCGACGCCGAGGAGGCCATCCGGCTGGCCAACGACACGCCCTACGGCCTCCAGGCTTCCGTGTTCACCAAGGACATCGACAAGGGCGAGGCGGTGGCACGTCGGATCGAGGCCGGTGCGGTGGTGGTGAACGACTGCAACGCGAACTACATAGCGCTCGAGGCGCCGATGGGCGGCTGGAAGAGCTCGGGCATGGGCGTCCGCCACGGGCCGGAGGGGATCCGCAAGTACAGCCACCGGCAGACGATCCTCCTGACCCGGTTCGCGATGAAGAAGGACCTGTACTTCTTCCCGTACAAGCCGGGCACCAGCAAGCTGCTGCTGCGCCTGCTCAAGGCGTTGTACGGCCGCGGGAACCGGGACTAGCAGCCGGCGACTTCAGTCTCATCCGGGGTGGGCCCAGGCGGCCCATCCTCGGGTGAGCTACGCCCGCGCGACCGCCGCGGTTGGGAGGCCGTCGGTGGGCAGGCCGGTCGTGAGGCTGGCGGGCCACGCCTCGTCATGCGGTCTGAGGCTGGCGGGCCCGCCTCATCGTGCGGCCATGAGGATGTCCGATAAGCGTGAACTATTCACACTTATCGGGCACGCTCAGGGTGGGCCGGTCGACCTCGCAATGGGACACGGAAGCCGCCCGGACCCGGCGACGCCCACGCCCGCCACGCCCCAACCCGGGCCGGAGCGCGCAGCGCGGAGGCCTATAAACCCAAGGTCTTGCCGATGATGTCGCGCTGAATCTCGCTGGTGCCGCCGTAGATCGTGGTCACCACCGCGGTCCGCACCTGCTGCTCCATGTCGTACTCGACGGCGTAGCCGTAGCCGCCCATCATCTGCATGCCCTCGAGCGTGGCGCGCTTGGCCATCTCGGTGGCCTTCAGCTTGGCCATCGACGCCTCGCGCGGGAACAGCGCGCCAGGATTTGCATCCACAGCAAAGGCGGTGTTGTACACCAGCAGCCGGGTGGCCTCGATCTCGGTGGCCAGGTCGGCCAGCCGGTGCTTGAGGACCTGGAAGCTGCCCACGGGACGGCCGAACTGCTTGCGCTCCTTGACGTAGGCCAGCACGTCGTCAAACGCCCGCTGGGCCATCCCCAGAGCTTGCGCGGCGATGATCAGGCGCTCGTGGTTGAGGCCGGCCATCAGCTGCATCCAGGCCTGGTCCTGCTGCCCGACCAGCCGCTCCGCCGGAACCTGGCAGTCGGTGAAGTACACGTCGTTGACCTCTCGCCCGCCCATCGTCTCGATCCCGCGCACCTCCAGCCCCTCGGCGTCGCTGGGTACCGAGATCATGCTCAGCCCCTCGTGCTTGTTGCCGGTCCGGTTGGTCCGGCACACCAGCAGGATGTGATCGGCAGCGTGCGCGGCCGTGATCCAGGTCTTCTGGCCGTTGATCAGGTAGCCCCCGTTGCCGCGCTCGGCCTTGCACGACAGGTTGCCGACGTCGGACCCGGCCTCGGGCTCGGACATCGCGATCGCCTCGACCCGCCCGCGCGCGACGCCGCCGAGGATCTCCTGCTTGAGCGGCTCGGAGCCGAATCGCTGCACCGCTCCGGCGGTGATCATGCTCACCCCGAAGAACGCCATCGGGATCTGCCCCCGCTCGAACTCCTCGCACAGCAGGCACATGTCGACGGCGCCGCCGCCCGAACCGCCGTAGGGCTCCGGGATCGCCACCCCGAGCCAGCCGAGGTCGGCAATCCGCTCGTACAACTGCTGGTTGTGAGGCTCGCGGCCGTGCTCGGTGAGCGCATCGCGCTGCTCGCGGGTGCCGCATTCGCGCCGAGCGAAGTCGCGGATCGCCTCGACGAACGCGCGCTGCTCGTCGGTGAAGTTCTGACGGGTCATGGCGGTCTCCAGCGGATCGGTGTGCGCTACGATCTTATCTGCCGCGTTGATACGCCTGGTACGACTCTCGCTCACTGCGTACCAGACCCAGGTCGGAGGTTGAACTCGAGATGCCCGGATCGCCGTTCCCCACCGAGGCCGAGGCCCGGGACCTGCTGGTCGGGCCCGGCTCGGTGTCGTGGCGCTACGGCAGCGATGCCCGGCTGTACCCGGTGATGCTGTACCCGCTGCTGCTACAGGTCGCACACCCGACCGTCGGCGCAGGCGTGCGCGACTACTCGGACTTCGAGCAGCGACCCTGGGATCGCCTGCTGCGGACGATCGACTACGTAAGCCTGCTGATCTACGGCGGGGATCAGGCGATCGCGGCCGGCCGCCGGCTCCGGGCCTTGCACAAGGGCTTCCAGGGCACGCGTGAGGATGGCCAGCGCTATTACGCCCTCGAGCCCCGCGCCTATGCCTGGGTGCACGCCACGCTGCTCGAGAGCTACGTGGCGGGCCACGCGCACTTCGGCCGGCCGATGGCACCCGACGAGGTCGAGACCTTCTACCGCGAGTACCGCGGGCTCGGTCGCCTGATCGGGGTGCGGGAGGGCGACCTGCCCACGGACTGGGGCGGGTTCCGGCGCTACTTCGAGGAGACCGCGCGCACGGAGCTGGTGCGCACCGGATCGGTCGAGCGCGTGCTCCGGTCGGTCCAGAACGCCGTCCGGCCTCCGGTGCCGATTCCCGAGTCGCTGTGGAAGGCCGTGCGGCTGCCGGCGTCGCGAGTGCTGTGGAGCGGCCTCGGGCTGATGGATCCCGAACTGCGCGCGCGCCTCGGCGTCCGCTGGACGCGAACCGACGAGACCACGTTTCGGACGGTCGGGAGGATCGGCCGCGGGCTCGAACCGGTGCTGCCCCGAGCGCTCAAGGTCACCGGTCCCGCCCAGCTGCGCTGGCGCCGCGAGGCGATCACCGACGGACCACTCGGCGACGACGGGCCACTCGCAGCCGCCGGAGCGCCACACGCCGAGGCCGCGGCCTGAGGACCGCCTCGATGCCCGCCGACACGGCCCGGCTGCTCGCGCTCGCCTTCGATCCGGCGGTGCTGACTGCCGATGACCCGGTCTCGGCCCGGATTCTCGACGCCGCCCTGAAGCTCGCCGCCGCGTCCGGTCTGCGCCATCTGACGATGGACGACGTCGCCGGCGCGGCCCAGGTGGGGCGGATGACTGTGTACCGCCGCTTTGGGTCGCGGACGGCGCTAATCGACGCGCTCGCAGTGCGAGAGTGCCGCCGGTGCCTGGCCACGATCGCCGGCGCGCTGCCGGAAGGCGCCGACGCCGAGGCGCGGCTGGCGGCGCTGCTGACGGCAACACTCGGCGTGATCCGCACGCATCCGCTGCTGGCGCGGCTGGCGACGGTTGAGCCCGAAGCGCTGCTGCGAGAGCTCACGCGCGACGACAGCGCGGTGTTTCGCCTGGTGCGTGAATTCTTGATCGGCTTGATCCGCGAGGGGCAGTCCGCGGGCGAGCTGCTGGGCGGCGATCCGGCCGTGCTCGCCGAGCTGTGGCTGCGTCTGGGTGCATCATTTGTGCTGATGCCGGACACCGTGCTTCCGCTCGGCGACGAGTCGGCGTTGAGAGCCCTGATCGGGACCTTCCTGGTGGGCGGTGCTGTACGCTGAGGCTTCGTTGGGGGCCAGCGGTCGGGGAGACCCGGCCCCTGACAGCTAGACGTTTGCCAGGCGCCGCCGTAGCCGCCTGCGCGGCCGCGGACCGGACCGGCCGGATCCGGAACGCGAGGTTTTCAGCTTCATTTCATCTACGTTGACGATGCTCATCCGCCATGCAGATGCTGATCGCGATGCCGCGGCGTGCGCCGCGATCTACGCGCCGTTCGTGAGTGACACCGTGATCTCCTTCGAGGAGGCCGTTCCCAGTGAGCGGGAGTTGGCGCAGCGGATCGCCCGGATCGCCCGCACGTACCCGTGGCTGGTGGCCGACGACGGTTCGGTGGTCGGATTCGCCTACGCCTCGCAGCACCGCGAGCGCGCCGCCTACCGGTGGGCGGCGGACGTGACCGTGTACGTCAACCCGGCGTACCACCGTCGCGGCATCGGCCGAGCCCTGTACGAGCGCCTGCTCGAGCTCCTGCAGCAACAGGGCCTCCACGTCGCCTGCGCCGGCATCACGCTGCCCAACGACGCCAGCCTCGCTCTGCACCACGCGCTCGGATTCAAGGACGTGGGCACGTACCGCCGGATCGGGTACAAGCTCGGGGCGTGGTGGGATGTCAGGTGGTGCCAGGCCGAGCTTCGCGCTGCGCTCGCCGAGCCGGCTGAACCCGGTCCACCCGCCCAGCTCGAGGCCCCGCGATGACCGAGCTGTCTCGTCAGCTCGGCGTGCAGCCGCGCGGCGCCGGAGGCTCCGGCTGGCTCCGGGGACTGCTGCGACGTGGCTACGTTCTGGCGGCGATCGGAGTGGTCGCGATCGTCGGCCTGGTCGCGGGCCTGGCCCTGGCTCCGAGCAACACCGCGCGACATTCGCAGCCGGTCATCACGCCACCCAACCGTCCGCTCCCGGCCTCGCTGGACGGGCGGCCCAACATCGTGTTCGTGCTGACCGACGACCTGGCCATGAACCTGCTGCGGTTTATGCCGCACGTCCAGGCGTTGGAGCAAAACGGTCTCACGTTCCGGGACTACTTCGTGACGGACTCGCTGTGCTGCCCGTCCCGGGCGTCGATCTTCACCGGCAACCTCCCGCATGACACGAAGATCTTCAGCAACACGGGAAGGCACGGCGGTTTCCGCGAGTTTTATGCCCGGGGCGAGGAGCAGCAGTCGTTCTCGGTGGCGCTCAAGCGCGCGGGCTATCGCACCGCCATGATGGGCAAGTACCTGAACGGGTACATGGAGCACTTCGGCGCCGCGCAGGACGGCACTCCGGCGGATGTGCCGCCGACGTACGTGCCTCCCGGTTGGAGCCAGTGGGACGTGGTCGGCTACGGCTATCCCGAGTTCGACTACGACCTCAACCACGACGGCCAGCTGCGGTTCTACGGCCACCAGCCGTCGGACTATCTGACCGACGTGATCTCCCGCTACGGCGTCAAGTTCATCGACGACTCGGCCGCGGCTCGCAAACCGTTCTTTCTCGAGCTCGCGACGTTCGCACCTCACTTCCCCTACGTGCCGGCTCCCCGCAACGCCCACGACTTTCCCGGACTCCAGGCGCCGCGGCCGCCCAGCTTCAACGTGTTGCCCACCCATGCGCCGAGCTGGCTGCGCGACCACCCGCCGCTAGACAGCCGTCAGCTCGCGCAAATCGACCGGGCGTTCCGGCGCCGGGCTCAGTCAGTAGAGGCCGTGGACGACATGATCGGACGGATCGAGCAGGCGCTGGCCGCCAACGGGCTGTCTGACAACACCTACATCGTGTTCAGCTCGGACAACGGTCTGCACATGGGCGACTACCGGTTGATGCCGGGCAAGCTGACGGCGTTCGACACCGACATCCGGGTGCCGCTGATCGTCGACGGGCCGGGGGTACCGGCGGGCGTCAAAACAGATGCCATGGCCGAGAACATCGACCTGGCCAAGACGTTCGCGTCGATCGCGGGCACCGGAGTGGCCAACGACGGCCACAGTCTGGTGCCGCTGCTGCTCGGCACCCAACCGGGCGATTGGCGCAACGCCGTGCTGATCGAGCACCACGGACCTCACCAGTTGATCAACGATCCCGACTTCCAGCAGTCGGTCAGCGGCAACCCCTGGACGTACGAGGCGATGCGAACTCACCGGTTCCTGTACGTCGAGTACAGCGACGGCGAGCGCGAGTTCTACGACCTGCGCAGCGATCCGTTCGAGCTGCACAACCTGGCCTCGAATCTGGCGCCCGGGCAGCTCACGCAGCTGCACGCCGACCTGCTGGCGCTGGAGAGCTGCCATGACGGAGCCAGCTGCTGGTCCGCGATGCACGTGGATCGGGTGTCGGTGGCGGTCAGTCGCCGACACCGACACCGATAGCCGCACTCCACCCCGCCTCAGCCCGGTCGGCTGCGCCCACGGTCTTCCGTGAGCAGCAGCGCCAGCGTCGGGCAGGCGTCCGCTGCCCGGCGCGCCAGGCCCAGCAGTTCCGGCGGGACATCGGGCTCGTCGATGATCGGGTAGCCCCAGTCGTCGAGCCGGATCAGCTCGGGCAGCAGCTCGGCACACAGCCCATGCGCCTGGCACATGATCGGGTTCACGCGCAGCCGGGCGCTCACCGCGCACCCGCCCGGAGTCGCGAGGGCACGGCGCTGCATTGCGAGCATCGGTGGCGGTCGATCTCCTCACCAAACACCTCAAGGGTGCTCTCGACGAACCTGGCCGCCCCGTCGGGATGGTGGCAGGCGCCGCGACCTCGCACCTCCGCCGTCCATCGCCGCACGCGATCGGGTTCGCCGTCGGACGCCACTCCCCTGGCCAGCGCCCCGACGGAGTCGGCGATCGCGCGTAGACCGTGAACGCACGGTCCACACTGACCGGCTGACTCCTGCGCCAGGTACTCGATCACCCGCGCGCTCTCGCGCAGTCCGCACGCGCTCTCCCCCAGCGCGATCAGCACCCCGGACCCCAGCGAGCATCCGACCGAGCGCAGCTCTTCCCGCGCCAGGCGCAGCCGGAACGCCCGCGGGGCGTCGACCCAGGTGCCGAAATAGCCGCCGACCAGCAGCGCTCGGAGCGGCTCGGCGGCGCCCCCGGCAGCCGCGAGCAGGTCGGTCATCCGCGTCCCGAACGCCAGCTCGTAGACCCCGGGCGCCGCGACCGCGCCTGAGATCGTGACCAAAACCGAGCCGGGATCGGACTCGGTCCCCAGCTCGCGGTACCAATGGTCGCCGTAACGCGCTACGAGCGCGATCTGGGCCAGCGTCTCCGGGTTCTGGATCAGTGTGGGCCGGCCCCGGTAGCCGCGTTCGTACGGACGCGGAGGCACGAACATCGGAACTGCAGCGCCGCCGCCCAGGTACTGGATCACCGCGCTCTCCTCGCCGGTGACATATCCATCCGGCCCGGCGGTCAGATGGATGGGGAGGTCGTCGCCCGAGCGCGCCGCGATCGCGGTGGCCAGCGCTCGCAGGGACGCCGTCGCGCTGTCGCTGACCTTGACGATCACCTCGGTGGCCCCCACCGCGTGCGCGGCCAGCACGGCGCCGTCGAGCACCAGATGCGGCAGTCGCGAGAGCAGCAGCCGGTCCTTGGCGCTGGCCGGCTCGGTCTCGCTACCGTTGACCACCACGGTCGCGGTCCCCCGGCGGCGCTCGGCGACAGCGCGCAGCTTGCGGGCGGTGGGGAAGTCGGCGCCGCCGCGCCCGCGCAGGCCGCTGGCCTGCACGCCATCGATCAGCTCCCGCGCCGACAGACGCGGCAGCGGACCGTGCGTGCGTTCGTGGCCGGCCAGGGTCATGGCGGCCCCATCTGGATCGAGCCCAGCCAGAAGCCGCGGCAGCCCGCTGGGGCCGGCACCGAACGTCGCGCTCATCCTCCGCCTCCGGCGCTGGCGCGCAACGTGCCGCTGACGTTGCCGCTCGACTGATCGATGCTCAGCGATGCGTGCAGGTTCAGCGACGAACCCGGGCCGCCGGCCACGCGGGCGTCGAACTGCTCACCCTGGAGCGAGACGATCCGCCCCTGCATCACCGAGGGCAGACCGTCGGCCAGGAGATCGACCTGGCTCCCGGTCAGGGACAGCCCGCCCCCGCCCAGCGGCGCGCCGGCCAGACGCACGCGCAACCGCCCGCGCGCGCCGCCGCTCAGACGCAGCGACATATCCACCAGAGATCCGCCCGCCGCCTGGGTCTGCGTGACCTTGCCCGCCAGCCGGGCCGAGAACGGCGCCTTCAGGCGGGTCGGCGCCGACCGCGCCGGAGGCAGCCGGCCCGCGACCGGCGCGCTCCGGGCGCCGAGCAGATTCGATGGGGTCCCGGCTCGCCGCGCCCAGCCCCGCTGCAGCGGACCGGCGAGAGTGAACGCCGCGATCCCGATCGGCGCGGCGATGCTCAGCGCCACGGCCGGCGCCCGGAATCGATCGGCTTCGCCCGGCTCCGCTCGCGCGATCCGTACCAGCACTGCGATCGAGACCGCGCCCAGGCACAACGCCGTGAGCGCCAGCATCCACCCCAGCTTGGTGTCGCTTCCGGTCCCCAGGCCGTGGAGCACGGCCACCGGCCAGCTGGCATACGCCAGCCAGTGCACCGCACGCCAGCTCCGGTAGCCCAGGCGCCGGCGCAGCAGACTGGTCACGGTCAGCGCCAGCAGCAGGTCGAACGCCAGCGCGCCCAGACCCATCCACAGCGGCCGGTAGGCACCGGCGAACGGGATCACCGCGTCGGCCAGCGTGATCGGCGCAAAGCCGTCGAGCACGCTGGTGATGATGTGCAGCACCAGCAGCGCCACGACCAGCAGCGACACGTCCCGGTGCAGGGAATCGACGGCAAACCGCGGCCAGCGCGGGGCGGTGAAGCGGACCGAGCCCAGAATCCCCAACACGACACTGGCGGTCAGCAGCAGCAGCGTCGCCACACCGGTTCCCCGGGCCAGATACCAGTAGGCGCTCGGGCCGAGCGCCGCGGCCAGGCCGGTCATGACCCGGCCGTCCGAACCAGCGCCGCCGAAGGATCCGGTCCGTGATCGAGATCGTCGCCTTCGGAAGGCCAGCTCGCGAGATGCCGGACGCGGCCGTCGACGCCCACCAGGCGGCTGGGCAGCCCCAGCGCCTGCAGCCAGGCGGGCCCCCGCTCGCCGCGCACGATCGCGGCCGTGCTGGCGATGTTCGCGTCCAGACAGGAGCCGGCGCATACGCTCACGGTCCGCCAGGTGGCCGCCACCGGCCGACCGCTGGCCGGGTCCACGAGATGATGCGCCCCACCCGAGCCGGTCTGCCAGCGACGCACGGTCGTGCTCGAGGTCGCCAGACCTCCCGAGCGCAGCGTGATCCATTGGCCGGGTGCCGCGACGCCGGCCCGGTGGTCGTCGGTCACGCGCACGTGCCAGCCGTGCGGTGGCGCTGGTCCCGCGATCGCGATGTCGCCACCCAGCCCCACGAGCGCGCCGCACCCGCACTCGCTGTGGGCCGCGGCGGCGGCGCGGTCGGCGGCCAGCGCCTTCGCGGTCGCTCCCAGGTCGAGCCGCACCCCGCGGGGCACGCGCACGGTTGCCGCGTCCGGATCGACCTCGATCACCCACCACCCCGGGACGGGCACCACGGACATCGGCCGCGAGCGCCCGGCCAGCTCCGGAAAATCGCGGTCGTACCCCAGCGCGATCAGCGCCTGGCCCACGGTGGGGTCGACATCGCCGTCGGTGAGACGGGCGGCCCGGAGCGCCTCCACCACCGCCGCCAACAGCACCGGGCCGACGCGGACCGCGGCCCCGTCCGCGCGGTTGACATGCGACAGCTCCGAGTCCTCGCGGAACCGCGAGCAGGCCTGGTCGAGCTCGGCCACGGTCCGCTCTACCAGGTCTCGCGCGCGAGCCAGTTGCTCGGGGTCGGTGGTGGCCACCACCGCGACGCTGCCGAGCGCCGGAAAGCTGACGCTGGACTCAGCTCCCCGCCATCCGACCTCGCGTCAGTCGCTCACGACCCGCCCGAGACCGCACCCGAGCCCGAAGCTGGCGCAGACTGCGAATCACTCGGCGGCGCCGGTGCCGGCGCCGGCTGTGGCTGTGCGCTGGGCTGGGCTGTGGCTGTGGCGAGGGCGACGGCGAGGGCGCTGACTGTGACGGCGCCGCCTGGGGCGGCTCAGATGGCCCCTGAAGCCCGAGATCAGAAGCGCTCGCCAGCGGCGGCATCCGCAGCCTGCCACTTGACGGCGACGGCCGTGGCGTGCCCGGTGGAGCACTCGCGCGGCCCTTGGCGCTGAGCGAGCGGCCCGGCGCCACCGCCGACACCAGCGCTGCCAGACCCGCTGTCAGGGCCGCGACGACCGCAATCGTCCAGCGCCGCACACGGCTCGACCCGCGCGACCGCGGCGTCACGCTGTCTCTGAGCCTGCGACTCGACTCCTGCCGGTTACTCGGGTCCTACCGATCATCAGAACAGTATGGGCTGAGGGCATCAGCTTTTAGTAAGAGCTGAATGAGAATACGCCCACGCCTCCCCGCCAAAGCTCCCCCACAGCTTCTCAACCCAGCGGCAGCTCGAGCGTGAACGCCGATCCGTCGACGTGCACCGCGCCGCCGTGGCGCTCGGCGATCGTGGCGACGATCGACAATCCCAGCCCCGAGCCGGGCCGCCGGGCGGCGTCTGGCCCGCGCCAGAATCGCTCGAACACGCGGTCGCGCTGCGCGCGATCCGGGCCCGGACCCTGGTCGCTGACGGTGAGCCGCGCGCCCCCGTCCCGGGCGACGAGCGTCACCGTCACGAGGCCGTGCGCCGGGCCGTGCACCAGCGCGTTCTCGATCAGGTTCTCGAGCGCGCGGCGGAGCGCGTCCGCGTCTCCGGCGACCTGCACGGGCTCGAGCAGGGCCAACCGCACGCGCACGTTCCAGTCGGCGTGGGCCTCGGCCACGTCCCGCACCAGCCGGTCGAGCTCGAGCGGGACCAGCTCCGCCCGGCTGGCGCCGGCGCGCTCCAGCACCAGCAGATCGTCCACCAGCCGCGCCAGCCGCAGCGCATCGCCGCGCAGCTCCGCCAGCAGTTCGTTCGACGCGCCGTGACGGGCCGCGTACTCGACATTGCCGAGCAGCGTCGTGACCGGGGTGCGAAGCTCGTGCGAGGCGTCGGCCAGGAACCGCCGCTCGCTGGCTCGGGCCTGGGCCGAGCGACGCCAGCATCCGGTTCAGGACCCCGGTGAGCTGGGCGATCTCGTCCGCCGCCGGCGGCTCGGGCAGGCGCCGCGACGGGTCAGCGGTGCGCTCGATCTCGCCGGCGGCGTCGGCCAGCCGGCGGAGCGGACGCAGCCCGCGCCGGGTCAGCACCGCCGCGGCGAGTGCCGCCACCACGGCCACCCCGGCGCCGATCAGGCTCAGAACGAAGCCCAGATGATCGATCGTGTTGATGATGTCCGTGGTATCGGAGGCCACCAGCACCGCCCCGCCGGCCGCCGGGCCGCCGGCCAGCGCGATCGGCGCGGCGTACAGGCGAAACCGACGGGAGGCCAGCGTGATCTCCTCGTACCCGGCCCTGCCCTGAAGTCTCGCCGCCTGCGCCACCCGGTCCTGCGGCAGCAGCCGCGCGCCCAACGTCAGCGAGCGCGCGATGATCCGGCCGCGGGAGTCGATCACCTCGACCACGATCTGCCGGCCTGACACCGGGCTCTCGAGCGCGCCCGCACTGGTCAGCACAGCCGGGGCGGACACGGCCAGCTGCGCCACCTCCTGGGCGCGCTCGCGCAACGCGTGATCGAGCGATGACCGCAGCTCGTGGCCCACCAGCAGCACCGTCGCGACCGCAAACAGCGCCACCGCGGCCAGGATCGACCCGGCCGCCGCGAGCACCAAACGGGCGCGCAGCGTGCGCGCTCTCACCCGCGGTGCCGCGTTCGTCCCACCGGCGAACCGCGGCGCTCTCACGGGCGAAACCGTGTCCGCTTCTGGTTCAGCCCTGGCAGACCGATGTAGGTAGCCTTTGCCAAGATTTTTGAGGTTTTGGACGTGAATGAAGGGGGTCATGCGCGAACCCGCGCCCGGCCTGGATGAGCCGATACGACTTCTTCTGATCGAGGATGATGCCCGGACGGCACTCCTGATCGGTGAGCTGCTGCGCTCGAACTGGGACCGCGGTCTGGTGCTGGCGCATACCCAGCGCCTGGTTGACGGTACCCGCGAGCTGCTCGACCGAGGCGCCGACTGCGTGCTGCTCGATCTCGCCGCCGAGCCGTCCGACCCGGTGAGTGCCGTCGAGCAGCTGCGCACTGCGGCTCCGGACGTCGCGATCGTGGCGCTGGCCGACGACAGCGACGACTCGCAGGCGCTGCGCACGATCAAGGCCGGCGCCCAGGACCACCTGGTCAAGTCGGATCTGTATCCGGCGCTGCTCGGCCGCGCGATCCAGCGCGCGGTCGAGCGCAAACGCTCCGAGGTCCGGCTCGTGCATCAGGCGCTCCACGATTCGCTCACCGAGCTTCCCAACCGGGCCCTGTTCCTCGACCGGCTGGGCGTGGCGCTCGACCGGTCGCGCCGCACCAGCGCGCCGGTGGCCGTCCTGTTCGTCGACGTCGACAATTTCAAGGAGATCAACGACACCCTGGGTCACGCCGCCGGTGACCAGCTGCTCATCGATCTCGCCGCCCGTCTGCGCACGATGCTGCGCCCGATGGATACGGTGGCCCGATTCGGCGGCGACGAGTTCACCCTGCTGTTCGAGGAGCTCTCCAGCGAGCGCGAGGTCGTGCTCATCGCCGAGCGGATCAACCGGACCGTGGCCGCGCCGATCCGGCTCGAGCATGGCGAGGCGTCGATCACGGTCAGCATCGGCATCGCGATGATCACCGATCCCACGATCGCGCCCGAGACCGCAATCCGCGACGCGGATGCCGCCATGTACCGGGCCAAGGAGCTGGGACGCTCTCGCTACGAGCTGTTCGACGAGGCCACGCGGCAGCGCGCCAGCGACCGGCTCGAGCTCGAGGCGGCGCTGCGCCAGGCGGTCGAGCGCGCTCAGCTCCGCGTCTATTACCAGCCCAAGATCTCGCTCAACGGCCACGTCGGTGTGGTCGGGTTCGAGGCCCTGGTGCGCTGGGAGCACCCCGATCGGGGGCTGATGCCGCCGCGCGAGTTCATGTCGCTGGCGGAGGAAACCGGCATGGACCAGCCAATCGGGACGTTCGTGCTCGAGGACGCGCTGCGCCAGATCGGCCGCTGGCGCCGGTCCAGGCCCGACATCACCGTGTCGGTCAACCTGTCATCGCGCCAGCTCGAGGACGCCGGCCTGCCGTCGATGCTCGCCCGCGCCATGGAAGCCAACGGCGTGACCCCGGACGCGTTATGCCTGGAGATCTCCGAGAGGGCCGTGGCCGGCGACGGCGAGCGGATCATCCGCGTGCTGGAGGGACTCAAGGCGATCGGCGTCAAGCTGGCCATCGATGACTACGGAACGGGCTCATCGGTGCTGTCGAACCTCAAGCGGCTGCCGGTCGACACGATCAAGATCCACGAGAGCTTCGTCGAGCTGCTCGGCACCGACCCCGGCGAGGCAACCGTCGTCGGTGCGGTGGTGGAGCTCGGGCACGCCCTCGGACTCAGCGTCGTGGCCGAGGGCGTCGAGACCGACGACCAGCTGGCCCAGCTCAGAGCGCTCGGCTGCGACGGCGCTCAGGGGTTTCTGTTCAGCCCGGCCGTGCCGTTGCACGAGGCCGACGCGCTGCTGAAGGCGGGCTGACCCAGGACCGCTCACGCGCGCAGCGTGAATCCGGACCCCCTGATGGTGCGGATCAGCGGCGGCGAGCCGAGCTTGCGCCGTAGCCGCGTCACGTAGCGATCGACCACATTGGCCTCGGCAGCGCCGTCCCAGATCTCGTCGATCGCCCGCTCGCGGGTGACGACCTGGCCGCGCTCGCGCAGCAGCAGCTCGAGCACCGCCACCTCCCGGCCGGTCAGCTCGATCCACCGGCCGCCGCGCCGAGCGGTGCGGGCCCCGACATCGAGCTCGACGTCCGCGTAGGACACCAGCCGCTGGGGGTCCGAATGCCTGCGGGTCAGCGCCCGGATCCGCGCGATCAGCTCCTGCACCGCGAACGGCTTGACCAGGTAGTCGTCGGCGCCGGCCTCGAGTCCGGCGACGCGATCCGGGACCGCGTCGCGGGCGGTCAGCATCAGGATCGGCGTGGGCAGGCCCTTGTGGCGCAACCGCCGGCATACCGCCAAGCCGTCGAGTCCGGGCATCGCCACATCGAGCACGATCACATCCGGCGCCACCTTCTCCGCCGCCACCAGCGCCGCGCCCCCGTCCGCAGCCCCGGCCACCTCGAACCCCTCCGCCGCCAGCGTGCGCTCGAGCATCCGCCTGAGGGGCGGATCGTCGTCGACCACGAGCACGCGCTCGCGCCGGGTCCCGTCGTCATCCACCGGCGACGTCGCGGCGCAAGAACACCAGGTAGGCCGCCGCCAGCGTGGGCACCGCGTACAGCGCGCACACCCAGGCGGCGCGCACGATCGGGGCCCAGTCGATCGGGGTCCGGAGCAGCCCCTGCCAGTCGTTGAACTGGGTGCTCAGCAGGTATGGCTGTAGCCCGCCCAACCCGGGCAGGATGCCGATCAGCTGGATCAGCAGCGAGATCATCAGCGTGCCGACCACGGCCGCGGCGCTGTTGCGCGTGATCGACGACAGCAGCAGCCCGATGCACACGATCGCGCCGATCGGCAACAGGTACACCAGCAGGCTGACGTACACCAGCTCGAGGGCCTTGGGGGCGGACACGATCGTCCCGGACAAGCTCTGCAGCGGATTGAATCCGGACTCGATGCTGCCGGCCACGACGGCCACCGTCCCGTTCAGCGCGATCGCCGCGATCGCATAGGTGGCGGCAGCCATCGCCTTGCCGGCGAAGATCTGGCCGCGCTCCAGCGATCGTGTCAGGATCGTCTTGAGCGTGCCGTTGTGGTCCTCCGAGGCGACGATGTCGCCGGCCACCAGCGCCGTGATCAGCGGAAACATCCAGACTGCCCCGAACAGCAGGATCACCAGCGGGATCGCCAGCCCGCTGCGATGGATGTAGCTGCCGAACGCGACGTCGTTGGGACCGCCGCGGCGGAAATGCGTCGCCACCACGAACAGGATCGGCACCAGCGCCGCCGCCCCGAGCCCGAGGTAGGTCCGCTTCTGGTAGCGCAGCTTCGTCAGCTCCCAGCGGTACACGGTGAACACCCCGGGCGCGTTCATCGCGGCGCGGCCTCCACCGGGGCGGCCTCCGCGGGTGCGGGCCGCCCGCCGTCCTCGGTCAGCGAGAAGAACAGGTCCTCCAGCGTGACCGTCTGCGGCGACAGCGCCTTGATCAGCGCGCCCGCCTCGATCAGCGCCTGCGACAGCTCCGCCACGGAGGATTCGTCGCTGGTGAAAGTGATCACGTGGTCATGGGGCACGCGGACGTCGCCGATGCCCGACTGGGCCCGGCACACCGCCAGCGCGCGCTCGTGATCGGTGCTCTCCAGGCGGTAGCTGGTGCCGGCGCCGCGCTTGAGGTCGGCGATCTCGCCCTCGTACACGATCTTGCCGGTGCGCACGATCGCGACCCGGTTGCACACCTCCTCGACCTCGGCCAGCAGATGACTCGAGAGCACCACCGTCATCCCCTGGTCCGCCAGCCGGCGGATCAGCACCCGCATGTCTCGCATGCCGGCGGGATCGAGGCCGGTGGCCGGCTCGTCCAGCAGCAGCAGCTTCGGGTCCCGCAGCAGCGCGGCGGCGATCCCCAGACGCTGGCGCATCCCGTGGGAGTAGCCGCCGACGCGATCCCGGGCTCGGTCCGACAGCTCGACCGTGTCCAGCGCCTGATCGATGCGTCGCGCCGCGCCATCGCCGTCGAACGCCGCCAGCAGCTCGAGGTTGCGCCGCGCCGTCAGGTAGGGATAGAACGTGGGCGCCTCGACGAACCCGGCCACCCCGTGCAGCGCCTGAACGCTCTCCATCGGATCCCGGTCGAACAGCCGCACGCTCCCGGCCGTAGGCCGGATCAGCCCCAGCATCATCCGCAGCGACGTGGTCTTGCCGGCGCCGTTTGGCCCCAGATAGCCGTACACGTCGCCGACGTTGACGGTCAGATCAACGCCGGCGACCGCGGTCAGTTCGCCGTAGCGCTTGACCAGGCCGCGGACCTCGAGCGGTGCCGGTCCGTGCGGCCACGGGCTCATAGAGCCCGAGCGGCCTGATCGGCGGCGACGGCCGGAACCGAGCCCACCACGGTGTAGGTGACCCCGGCGCGGCTGAAGCGCACCATCGTGCCCAGCGCGGTGTCGAGCTCCTGGCCGGTGGCGCCGTGAATCGAGACCGTGGGCAGGCTCAGGCCGCGATGCTCACCACCGGTCATCGGCATCGCGCCCGTGTCCCGGCCCTGCTGCTGTTCGATCACCGCGATGCCACCCAGGTTCTGTCCGTAGGCCACGAGCGCCGCCGGCGTCCCGCCCCAGTCCAGCAGCGTGACGCTGCGGCGCTTCAGGCCGACGAGCGTGGTGGGCGCATTGAGCTTGAACCGCAGCCGGGCGGCCACCGCGTGCGCTCCACTCAGCACCCGCTTCTCCCTCGCCCGTGCCCGCCTGAGCGCAGCCGTCGGCCCGGTCGGGTTTGCATCTGCGGGGGTGGCCACCCGGACCACCTTGGCCGTGCGCGGCGGCGCGACGTTGAAGTCCGAGGCCGGGACCGGGCCGTAGGAGATGTCGGTGGCCTTCAGCTCCAGCACCGGCGAGCTGTCGTCGCGCGCGTAGACGGCGATGCGCAGCGGCACGCCGCGGAACGCGTCCCAGGCCAGCTCGGCGGCGCCGAGCAGGCCACCCGAGTGCTTGGGCGACACCCGCACGGTGTACGCCGCGTGGCCGGCCACGTCACCGGGAATCGCACCGGACAGCTGAGCGTGTCGCGCGAGGCGGTTCAGGTCGCCCACAATCTCCGCGATCGACGGGATCCCGCCGGCATCGCCAGCTCCGTGTCGATGGCCCTCCAGCCAGGCGGGCACCGGGCCTTCGTACACCGTGTTCGAGGACGGGTCATACACCCAGAACGAGCCCCGGTTGACGACGATCTGCGCGTCGCCGATGTCGGACTGCAGCTCCAGTCGCAGACGGTGATCGCTGGACAGCCACAGCCTGCCCGAGGCGCCGGTCAGGATCGGGTCCGTGCCCTGGATGTTGGACGAGTCGATCAGGTGATTGGTGAAGCTGATCCGAGCCGTGATGCCGGGCACCGGCTTGGCCGCCAGCGCTTCGTGGATCGCCTGGGACAGTGGCTTGGGCGGCGGCACCGGGCCGCTGCCCGCCGCGGCCACGGCAATCGCGGTACCGGCCGCAATCGCCGTGAGCAGGCCCGCGATCGTGGCCAGCAGGCGTCTGGTTGAAGCTGTGCGGAGGAATCTCGTCATGGCTCTGCCTCTCGTGGAACTGGATCCAGCTTAGGCCAGAAGCTTGAAATTACTTTGACAGATGCGATTGGGCGCGCTCTCGGAGCTCTCGCTTGAGCACCTTGCCGCTGGGGTTGCGCGGCAGCTCGTCCAGGAACCGCACGTCGCGTGGCACCTTGTAGCGGGCCAGGTTGTCCCTGACGAACTCGCGCACCTGGTCCTCGGTCAGCTCCCGGCCCGCGCGCGGCACCACGAACGCCGCCAGCCGCTGGCCGAACTCCGCGTCGTCCACGCCGATCACCGCCGCCTCCTCCACGCCCGCGTGTGTGATCAGCAGCTCCTCCACCTCGCCCGGGAACAGGTTCTCGCCGCCCGACACGATCATGTCGTCGTCGCGGCCGTCGATGAACAGCCGGCCCGCCGGGTCGAAGTGCCCCACGTCGCCGGTGCTCATCAGCCCGTCGATCAGCTCCTTGTTGCCCCCGCCGGTGTAGCCCTCGAACTGGAACCGGTTGCCGACGAAGATCCGCCCGCTGCGGCCCGGACCGCTCACGAGCCGGCCCTCGCCGTCGAACAGCCGGACCACGGCTCCGAACGGCACCCGCCCGGCGGTCCCGGGCGCCGCGCGCAGATCCTCCGGCGTCGCGAACGTGGCGTACGCGACCTCCGTGGAGCCGTAGAAGTTGTAGAGCTTGTCCCCGATCGTCCGCTGCGCCCGGCGCACCAGCTCGGCCTCGAGCTGGGCCCCGGAGCAGAACACGATTCGCAGCGAGCTGATGTCCCACCGGCCCGGGTCCGCCTCCAGCAGCGACACGATCCGGGACAGCATCACCGGGACCACCACCAGCCCGGTGGGGCGATCGCGCGCGATCGCGTCGAGCACCCGCTCGGCGGCGAAGCGCCGCTCGCAGATTGTGGTGGACCCGAGGATCACCGCCAGGCTCATCTGGGTGAACCCGAGTCCGTGGAACATCGGCGCCGCCACGTAGGTCGCCTCGCCGGAGCGGTACGGGACCATCGACAGCAGCGCGCCGATCGGCGCCAGCGAGCGCCCGGCTGACCGGGGCGCGCCCTTGGGCGTGCCGGTGGTGCCGCTGGTCAGCAGCACCAGTCCGGCGTGCTGCGTCGGCGCCGGCGGCACTTCTCCCGCGTGGGCCGCGATCAGCGCCTCGAGCGTGTCGGTCTCGGACCGCGTGTCGGTCCAGGCGAGGATGTGGCCATGCGGTGGCTCGACCGGCGCGGTCAGCTCGCCGTACTCCTGATCATGCACCAGCAGCGCCACCTGCTCGCGCCGGCACACGTCGCGCAGCTGCGGGCCGCCGAAGTCGGTGTTCAGCAGCAGCACCCGGGCGCCGGCCTTGGCCGCGCCGAAGTTGATGTCGAGCAGGCCGCGGTGGTTGCGGCACAGGATCCCGACCGCGTCCCCCTCGCGCAGCCCGCGCGCCCGCAACGCGCAGGCGACCGCGTCGGAGCGCGCATCGAGCTCGGTGAACGACAGCGCTCCCAGCTCGTCGATCAGGCCCGGCCGGTCCCCCTGGCGCAGGGCCGCGATCGTGACCGCGCTGGCCAGCTGCCCGTACCTCGAGCTGGCCCGCAGCACCTTGACCGCCCGGCGCGGCGGATCGCCGCCGACGATCCCGGCGCGGCGCGCCAGCAAAAACGCCCGGGACTCGACCGCGATGCGGTTGGCGATGTGGGTGGCGCGGCTGGCGATACGCTCCAACGGGGATTCAGCGACGGGCCGGCTCATCGCGCCACTTTATCCGGCGTCCAGCCCTGTCCGCCATCGCCGACGACCGGCGAGCGATGTGCGACGATCTCCCTTGAACGTGACCGTTCACGAGACCAGCCTTCCGCCGGGCCCGCGGCTGCCGCGCGTGCTCCAGACCGCCGGATTCGTGTTCGCCGGCCCGCGCTTCCTGGAGGCCTGCCGCCGCCGGTACGGCAGCGCGGTCACCTTCTCCACGATGTTCGACAGCAAGTTCGTGATCCTGTTCGACCCGGCGCTGGTCAAGGAGGTCTTCCAGGGGTCGAACGAGCAGCTGCACGCCGGCGAGGCCAACGCGCTGCTGGGACCGATCCTCGGCGAGCGCTCGGTGCTGTTGCTCGACGGCCACGAGCACCTGCGCCACCGGCGGCTGATGCTGCCGCCGTTCCACGGTCGCCGCATGCAGGCCTACGAGGAGGTGATGCGCGACTCGGCGGACACCGAGATCGACGCCTGGCCCACGGACGAGCCGTTTGCGCTGCTGCCGACGATGCAGTCGCTGACCCTGCGGGTGATCATGCGCGCCGTGTTCGGCTACGAGGCGGGCCCGGCCGAGGACGAGCTGCGCACCAGGCTGCGCGCCATGGTCGAGCCGCTGGCCCGCCCCCGCGGGGTGCTGGTACTGGCGCTGATGACCGCCGGACGGTTCGGCGGCGACCGCACCGCCGCCAAGCGCTTCGAGCAGAACCGGCGCGCCGTGGACGAGCTCCTGTACGCCGAGATCGCCCGTCGGCGCCAAGCGCCGGACCTCGAACAGCGTGACGACGTGTTCTCGGCGCTGCTCCTGGCCGAGGACGAGCACGGCGAGCGCCTCACCGACCGCGAGGTGCGCGACGAGCTGGTGACGCTGCTGCTCGCCGGCCACGAGACGACCGCCACCGGACTGGCCTGGACGTTCGACTTGCTGCTGCACGCGCCGCTGGTGCACAAGCGCGCGCTCGAAGGCGACGACGCCTACCTCGACGCGGTCGTCAAGGAGGCACTGCGCCTCCGGCCGGTGATCCCCGGCGTCGGCCGTGTGGTCCGCGGGCGAGCCGTTCCGCCTCAACGGCTACGTGATCCCACCCGGCGTCGAGATCAACCCTTCCATCCGCATGATCCACGCCCGCTCGGATCTGTACGCCCAGCCCGAATCGTTCCGGCCCGAGCGCTTCCTGGGCGACGACGCGCCGGACACCTACACCTGGATCCCGTTCGGCGGCGGCACCCGGCGCTGCCTGGGGGCGAGCTTCGCGCTCATGGAGATGCGAGTCGTCCTGCGCCGCGTGCTCCAACGCACCGCGCTCCGTCCCGCCTCCGCTGAGCACGACCGGGTGCAGTTCCGGGGCATCACGCTGGCGCCCCGGGAAGGCGTGCGGGTGATTCAGGACCGGAGGCCGGGGCGGGCGTAGGTCGCGGGGGGTCGGGCGGGTCGCTGGGCGGGCGGGGCGCGGCGCGGGCGGGGCGCGGCCGGTCGGCTTTGCGGCGCGGGTCCGGCCGCGGGGGCGGACGCGGCGCGGCGGTCGGCTTTGCGGCGCGGGTCCGGCCGCGGGGGCGGGCGCGCTTCGGGACTTAGTTGCCTATATGAAAACCAACTTCCCAAACCTCTTCCCGGCCGGAATCGGCAATGGGGTAACCCGGGACGGTGACCCGAACCCACCCCCGATCCCAACCCGACCGGGTCCCACCGCCGACCCGATCCGACCCCCGACCGCTCCGACACGCGACCCAACCCGATCCCCGACCGATCCGACCCCACCCCACAGGGTTACCTCATCCCACACCTTGGGTGCCTGTCAGTGCCCGCTCTCCAGCGCAGCGGTTTCCGGAGCAGCAATCCGACAGCCATCGACCCCACCGGAGATCCGATATCCGCAACATTCGCACCATCGCCGCCCTGAGCGCCGCGGCGCTCTCGCTGGCCGCGGCGCCCGGCGCCCTGGCCCGCACCAGTCAGGCCGGCAACGCCGCCGGCAACCCGAACGCCAACATCTGCGTCGCCTCGATCGACTGCCCCTGCATCAACTTCAAGCACGGCAAGCCGACCGACGTGGTCCGCCACACCAGCACGCTCACGAGCTGGACCCTGCACGCGGCCAGCGCCGCCGGCCAGGTCGAGCTGCGCGTGCTGCGCCCGGTCGGCGGTGGCGCGTTCAAGGCCATCCACTCCAGCGCGCTCCGCACCGTGAGCGCGCTTGGTCGCAACACGTTCCCGGCCCACATCGAGGTCAAGAAGGGCGACGTGCTGGCGCTCAGCAACGCCACCAGCGGCCTGTACATGCAGACCGTCCAGGCGGGCACGTGCGTCCGCTACTTCGACGCCCGCTGGCCGACGGCACAGCGGGTACGCCGGACCGGATCGCGCCCCAGCTGCATCTGCTCCTCAGCGCCCGCGTGAAGTTCTGAGGACCCCGGGGACGTCGGCCCCCGATCCATCCAGGCGGCGGTGCCCACTAACGTACCGCCGCGATGCTCCTCTACAACTCCCAGGTGTCCGGCAACTGCTACAAGGTCCGGCTGCTGTTCTCGCATCTGGGGCTCAAATACGACCGGCACGAGGTCGACGTGATCAACCGCTCCGGCCGGCAGGAGTTGCTGGGAGCGCTCAATCCGGCCCTGCGCGTGCCGACGCTGGTACTCGATGACGGGCGCGCGCTGGCGGAATCGGGCGCGATCATGTTCTATTTCGCCGAGGGCACCGAATACCTGCCCGTGGACGCCTGCGAGCGGGCGCAGGTGCTTCAGTGGCTGTTCTTCGAGCAGTACAGCCACGAGCCCTATATCGCGGTCGCCCGGTTCTGGCAGATCGCCGGGATCGAGCCTCCCGCACCCGACCTCGAGCAGAAGCTGCGCGGGGGCGAAGCCGCTCTCAAGGCGATGGAGCGGCACCTCACCGATCATCCGTTCTTGGTCGCAGACCGCTACACCATCGCCGACATCGCGCTCTACGCCTACACGCACGTGGCCCCTGAGGGAGGCTTCGAGCTCGAGCCCTACCCGGCCATCAACGCCTGGTTGGCCCGTGTCGACACCCAGCCGGGCCACGTCCCGATCACCGCGTGATGGACATCGAAGACGCGATCCGCGATCGCCGGACCCACAAGGCGTTCGCGCCCGAGCCGGTGCCCAGGCCGCTGCTCGACGAGCTGCTGGAGCTGGCCCGCTGGGCGCCCAACCACCACCTCACGAACCCCTGGCGCTTCCGCGTGCTCGGCCCGGAGGCGCTGGCCGCGCTCAAGCGGGCGGCCGGCCCTGAGGCGGCGGCGAAGCTCGATCGCGCCCCCACGCTGGTCGCCGCCACCCAGGTGCGCTCCGAGGACCCGGTCCAGGATCAGGAGGACCTGTGCGCCACGGCCTGCGCCACCTACGCCGTACTGCTCGGCGCCCACGCTCGGGGACTGGCCGGGTACTGGCGCACGCCGGGCGTGCTGCGCACGGCCGAGGGCCGCGGCGCGCTCGGCATCCCCGGCCACGAGCGATTCGTGGCCCTGATCCACCTCGGCCGGCCCCGCCAGGACAGGGAGCCGCCTGAGCGGGCGCCCCGCAGCCAGATCGTGACCTACCTGGAGTAGCGGGGGATAACGGGCGGCGGGCGCTGCGCGCCACGCCGCCCGGTGGTTTCGCTGTCGGACTCCTACCGCTGCCGGCGATCCCAGCGGTGGTGGTGCCGGCGCCCGAATTGCGATTCGCCGATCGGCTGGCCGGTGGCTGGATCGAGGAACAGCCTGCCGTGCCGTGTCCCCCGCCGCGGAAGCTGAACAGCCCGGCGAGATCGAACCGGATCCCCTCCGCTATCGTGCCGCCGAGCAGTTCGTCGGCCGAGCCGCTGATCGACGGCAGCCTCCAGTTGTACTCGACCAAGTTGATGATCGAGCTCTGGTCGCTGAGGTTGTGATCGACGTAGTTGTGGCGGGCGAACGGCGAAATCACCAGCAGCGGGAGCCGCGGGCCCAGCCCGCAACGTCCCTGCTCGCCGCCGAGCGGCTGCGCCGTCTGCGGCTTGCGGACCGCACTGCCCCGAGGTGGGCAGCGTGAACGTCGGTGTTCGTCGAGGTTGTCAGCCGGCGACAGCGACGGGTTCGTGACGCCGCTGTAGCGCATGGTCATACCAGCCGTCGGAGTCGTCGTACAGGATGATCACCGCGGTGCTCCCGCCAGTCCGGGAGTCTTCTCGAGTGCATTGACCTCGCTCGGCGAGGAACTGCTGCTCGTCGGCGGGGTCGGAGTAGGAGGCGTGGCCGTCCTGGTAGCCCGGGCCTTGAGGAAGCTGACCGCAGGCAGCGCCGAGGCCGGCAGCTCGCGGTTCGAGATCGCGGCCACCAGCTGATCGAAGTCACCGATGTCGTACTGGTGGTTCGGCGTGTTGAACTGCGGCACGCCGTTGCATAGCTCTGCGTGTCGCGTGCCGATCTCCCGCCAGTCCGGCGAGCGTGTCGTTCCCGCTCGAGTCGGTCGGGATCGTCAGATGGTGCGGGTTCGCCGTGCGAGCGTAGTACTGGAACGGCTCGTGGTGCGGGATGTAGTCGTCCTTGTAGCCCCATTGCCCGGTGCCGCCCAGAGCGCCACGCCGACCGGATGCACGGCGTCGCACATTCCCTGGTTCGAGGAGTGCGGCAACCTGCTTCTCGAAGCCCGCAGTCACTTGAACTCGTCCGGCCTGAACGTGGCTGGTCGGACTGGCCGGTGTTCGCCGGTGGCCGCCAGCGCAGTCGGCGAAGCTGGTGCTGGGGCGGTACCCGCCCTCGAACCAGCCCCACGAGAGGCCGCGCCGCGTTCAGCCGGTCGCCGATGTTCTGGCCGGTCAGCGCCGACCGCGTCGCGGGTGGAGCAGTCGTCCCAGTACGGCTGGGCATCACTGGTCAGCGAATAACCGCCCTTGCCGTCCGAGGTCAGGTCGTCGTTCGGGATTGGTCGATGTCGAGATCGACGGGTTGTTGCCTCGTGGGACGTGTCGACGCCGCCGGTGTCGCCCGGAGACGAGGTTGATCGCCCCGGCTGACGACGGTCCGAACGTGGTGCCGTAACTGTTGTCGCTCATCGCGAACTGCTGCGCGTAGTTCCACAGCCCGGTGACCGTGTTGCCGTCGTAGTAGTCCATGACCTGCTTCGACTCACACGGCGGTCCCGAACGGGCTGGTGGTCCCGCCGTCGGTGCCCGACGGCTCTGGACGAAGTGGTCCATCTTGCCGCCGTCGAACGCCTGCTGCTCGTCGCTGTAGTCGTGGTCCTGATCGCAGGTCAGCTGGCCGCCCGGGCCACCCGAGACGCCCGTCGGGGTCGAGTCCAGCCGCAGCGGCGGCGACTGTTGGGTTGCTCGTCAGCAGGTTGGTCCGTGTGCTGCAGGCTCGCCGGCAGCGAGCGGTCCGTGGCCGGCAGCAGCCCGTCGATCGCGGGCGTCCCCGGCGAGGGCGTGAACAGCCTGCCCATCCGTGTTGGCCGCGTTCGGGTAGGTGCCGAAGTAGTGATCGAACGACACGTTCTCCTGGAAGATCACCACCAGGTGCCGGATCGGCGTCCGCGTCTCCCCTTCACCCCGGCGTCCTCGGCCGTGATCGAACCATGGTTGATGCCGGTCGCCTGACGGCGGCCAGTTGCCCCCCTGAACGCGGTCGGGCCAGTGATGTGGGCCGCGCGCCAGCGCGGGTCCGATCACGATTACGCTCGCGACCGCGGCGGCTACGGCCACCGCCAGCATCAAAGCTCTGCGCCTGCGCGACATGTCGGTCCCCCTGGGTCGGGTATGACGTGGCAGCCACTCGGCCCGGTCGCCGACGTGGCCGTGGAACTGTGGCCCGGCCTCAGGCCTCAGATGTGTTCGTGGTGTGAATCAGGTGTGGCCTGATCGTGACCCAGCGCCCCGGCCCCCAGCCCACCCGCCAGGCAGCTAGGCAGCTCGCTCCGGTGCGCCGCCACCGCTCCGGGTCGCCGTCCTCCCATACCATGCCAGCCCCGTGACGAGCACCGCCTCCGCCGCGCTCTCCCATTCAGCCGACGAGACGATCCTGCGCGAGGTGATCGAAGCGCTGGCCCCGCTCGAGCGCCGCGCCGGCTCGCCCGTCGAGGAGCAGGCCGCCCACTGGCTCGCCGAGCGGCTGCAGCGCGCGGTTGCCGCACCCAAATTGACGAGGAGCATTTCCTCGACGGCTATGCGCGCCCGATCGGGATGCTCGCCGCGGGCGGCGCGCTGGCCGGTCTGGTGTCGCTGCGCCGCCGCTGGCGCAGGCTCGGAGGCCTCGCCGGGGCCGCTGTGACGGCCGCTATCGCTGACGACATCTCCAACGGTCCCCGCTTGTTTCGCCGCGTCACCAGCCCGCCGCTCACCACCTGGAACGTGATCGGGGACTGCGGCGACGTGAGCTCGGACCGCACGCTCGTCGTCCTCGCCCACCACGACGCCGCGCCCACCGGCGCGATCTTCGATCCCCGTGGTCAGGCTCTGCTGGGGGAGATGTTTCCGGGGATCATCGAGCGCATCGACACATCGCTTCCGCTGTGGTGGCCGGTGCTCGGCTCGCCCGGACTGGTCGCGCTCGGCGCGCTCAAATCGCGGCGCGGACTGACCTGGACCGGCGTGGCCGGGTCGGCGCTGGCCGCAGCCGCGTTCGCCGACATCGCGCGCCGGCCCGTGTGCCCGGGCGCCAACGACAACCTCACCGCGGTCGCACTGCTGGTCGCTCTGGCCGAGCGTCTGCGCGCCGAGCCGGTTCAGGACCTGCGCGTGCTGCTTGTCTCCTGCGGCGCCGAGGAGGTGCTCCAGGGCGGCATCCACGGCTTCACCGCGCGACATCTCCGCCCACTGAACCGCGATCGCACCTGGGTGCTCAACCTGGACACGCTCGGCTCACCCCGGCTGATCATGCTCGAGGGCGAGGGACCAGTGGTGATGGAGGATTACTTCGACCGCAGCTACCGTGACCTGGTCGCCGCCGCCGCCGACCGGGCTGGCGTACCGGTGCGCCGGGGCATGCGCTCGCGCGCCTCGACCGACGCCGTGATACCCAGCCGCGCCGGCTACCCCACCGCGACGCTGGCCTCGATGGACCGCTACAAGTCGCTCTCGAACTACCACCAGATGAGCGACACGCCTGAGAACGTCAACTACCAGACGGTGATCCAGGCGCTGCTGGTGGCTGACACGCTCACCCGCGAGCTGGCGGCCAACCCCTGGATCGGGCGCTAGCTGGAGTTGCGTAGCGTCTTCCGGATTGCGGTGAGGGAGGCGGCGAGAGGCCGCAGGATGCTCTCCTCGCCGACCCCACTGGCTCCATCGGGCGCGGCTACGAGCGTCTGCAGCGCTTCTACCTGGATAGCGCCCTGGCCAGTTCGCCCTTCGCCCTGCCCCGCACTCTCGCCTGGGCGCCGGCTGACCACATCACCTACGGCAGCGACTATCCGTACGCGCGTCCCGAACATGTTGCCGGGTTCACGGCCGCGCTCGACCAGTTCGCCGCCATCGATCACAACGCGGTCAACCGGGGGAACGCCGAGAACCTCTCCCCTCGGTTACAACCCCGCCCCAACCCGGTGATCGAAACCTGAAGTTGCACCGCACCGCGTGAGCGCCTCCGTTCGGTGGTGAAGCGCCTGACGGACAGCCCGGCTCGGGCCTGCTACGACCCCAGACACCGGCCCGCGTTACGAGCGCCGGACGTTCAGTAGGCTCGCGGCCATGCCCCTGGCGACCGAGCTCGACCTCCCCTCCTTCGATCACACGGACCCGGGTCTTCAGGGCGAGCGCTACCGCGACGCGATGTCCGGCATCCGGGGCCACGATGGCTGGCTGGCCTCGAACCCGTTCGGCTACACCGTGCTTGACCGCGAGTCCGGCGAGTTCTTCCTTCGCACCAAGGACGCGCTGTTCCCGGGCCTGACGATCGCGGAGCTGTTCTCGATCGACGACGGGGCGCTGCACGAGGAGATCGTCAAGAACATCATCAACATCAATGGGGACGATCACCGGCGCCTGCGCAACCTCGTCAACCCGGCCCTGGCGCCCCGCGCGGTCGACCGTTACCGGCCCGCGATGCGCGAGTTCCTGCAGCAGCTGCTCGGGGCGCTGCCCGCCGACGGACGCTGCGAGTTCATCGCCGACTTCGCCAAGCCATACCCCTCGCTGGTGATCGCCCAGGTGATGGGCGCTCCGCTGAGCGACGCGCCCCGGCTGCACCACTGGTCGAACTGGATCCAGCGGCAGTTCGACGCCCAGAGCCTGATCACCGAGCGCAGGCTGATCGAGCAGGCGGTCGAGGAGTTCTACGCCTACGAGGACGAGCTGATCCGGGCCCGACGCGGGGTGCCGGGTGACGACCTGATCTCGGCGCTGATCGAAGCCGAAGAGGCCGGTGACCGGCTGAGCGACGACGAGCTGCGCAACCTGATCCTGAACATCCTCGTGGGCGGCGTCGACACCAGCCAGAGCCAGCTCGCGCATGCCGTGCGCCTGCTGGCCAACCACCCGGACCAGTGGGAGCTGCTGCGCGCCGACCCCGACGGCCTAGCGCTGGCGGCGGTCGAGGAGGCGCTGCGCTACGAGCCGATCACGCCGTTCACGGCCCGCATCACGGTCGCGGAGCTCGAGCATCGCGGCATCACGTTTCCGCCCGGGTCGATCGTGCTGGTGTCCGCCTGGCACGCCAACCGCGAGGGGATCGAGCCGGACACGTTCGACATCGCCGCTCAGCGCCCGCGCTCGCGCGTGCTCACGTTCGGCGCCGGCATCCACTACTGCGTGGGCGCGAATCTGGCCCGGGCCGAGATGCAGGAGGGCCTCGCCTTTCTGGCCCGGCGGCTCCGCTCGATCGAACCCGCCGGCCCGCCGGAGTTCGGCACACCCTCCGGCATCTACGGCCTGGAGCAGCTGCCGCTCTGCTTCGAGCGGGACGCTTGAGCCTTAGCGCGCCGGCCGCCAGTACGCGCCGTCACCGGCCTGGAGGCGCACGGCCTCGCCGGCCGCCACCAGTTCGATCAGGGCGACCTCGGCGCCGACCGGATCGGGGGCATCGTTGCCGTGCGTCAACAGTGCCGCCACCTCCTGCGTGGTCAGCCCATCCGCAAATCGGTCGAGCAGCGGTCCGGGCGTCGGCGGAGGCGGCTGCCGCGCGAGCGCCGGGTCGAGGTTGGCGACCAGCACGTCGTAGGCCTCGACCGGCTGAAAGCCGCCGGCCACGAGCCGCGTGCCGCTGCGCTCGAACGCGACCGAGGGGGCCGTGAACCGCACCGGACCGTCGGTCGTGGCGGTCTTGCCCTGCAGCTCCGCCGCCGAGCCGGCCGCCGTCCGGGCCTCCGCGCGGTCGCGCTGGTACGCATCGTCCACCTCGGGCGTATCGAGCTTGGCCACGATCTCATCGGCGTCGACCTCCGCCAGCTCGCGCAGCACCTCCGTGAGCTGGGCATCGTCGTCGAGCAGCAGCGGCGTGGTGAAGTTCGCCAGCTGCAGCGCCCGATAGACGGCCCACTCGCTTCCCGGCTGCGTCAGCCGCGCCGCCACGATCGCGCGGCAGGCCCGAGCGGTGGCGGCCAGCCTCGACTTCGGTTCGAGCGCAAACGGCATGCCGTAGCGCCGGAACCACATGTGACCCTGGGCCCGGCGCAGCGGCGTCAACCCGCGGCGCGCGTACTGGTCCGCGGACTCGGTGAGGCCGATCACGACCAGCCGCCACTGCAGCTGCGCCCCGTAACGCCAGCGCAGCACCTGGAGCGCGGGGGCCTCCGAGTACGCCCACGGGCAGGCCGGATCGGTGTACAGCGTGGTGGAGATCATGTGGCGAGAGGTGCTCGGCGGCCACGGAGAGGCGTCACGTGGTTGATGCCTCAAGTATATGGACCCGGCCGCTGCCGGGTCCCCGCCCGTGAGGCTCGATCCTGGTTGCCGGCTCCAGGCGAGCCTCCGCGAACCCCGCCTCGCGCAGCGCCGCTTCGGCCTGATCGGGTCGATCGAAGTGCAGATAAACGCCGCCCCGGACGAACGCCGCCAGGGCGATCCGGAACGCCCGCACTTGCGCCGACTGGATCCCGCCTCATGTGCAGCTCGGAGATGTAGATGCCCGTGTGAAAGCCGCCGAGCACGGTGGCGAATCGTCGCCACATGTCGGCCACCGCGTCCCACGGGAGATAGCCCAACAGCCCTTCGGTGATGATCGCCAGACCCGCGCCCGGATCCAGCTCCCGCGCCACGGCGGCGAGGCTCTCCGAGCCATCATCCCGGAGGGCATCGACGTCCTCGACGCGATGATGTCGGCTCAGTGATCCCATCCGCGTGAGCGCCTCGCGCTTGCGGGCCGCCATCGCCGGCAGGTCCGTCTCGACATACGTGAGCCGGTCGCCGAAGCGCTCGCTGAAGCGCCAGCCGCGCGGCGACAGGCCGCAGGCCACCTCGATCACCTGCGTGACTCCACGCTCCTCGATCGCGCGTGTGAGCAGCGCGTCGATCGCTCGGTGGCGTGTGAGCAGGTAGGACTCGAGCGACACACCTCCGAACAACCGGCCCGTGCTGATCGCCGGGCGCACGGACTCGAACATCACCCGACCCTCCGGGGTGACGAGCTCTGGGTGCGAAAGCCCGTTACGTGCCCACACATACCCGGTGTAATGGGCCGTCGGGCTGATCGAATCCGAGCCGCTCACGACTCCAGCCCGGCCAGCCGGTCCAGCAGCTCCACCTGGGCCGGATTGATCTTCTTCCGAGCCTGATCGAGCCCGAACCACTCTGCGCGGTCGATCTCGGGGATCTCGAGCCTCTGGCCCGACCGTGGCGGCCACTCGATCTCACAGGTGTTGCTGCGGATCCGGCTGGCGTCGAGATCGCCCGCGATCGCCCAGGCCCGCACTCGCTTGCCGGACTTCTGGCGAATCTCGCCCAGGTCCAGCGCGTCGCCCGGCGGCAGCGGGCTGCCCAGCTCCTCCTCGAACTCCCGCCGCGCCGCCACCAGCGGGTCCTCCTCGCCATCGAACTCTCCCTTCGGAATCGACCACGCACCCTGGTCACGGCGGGCCCAAAACGGGCCCCCGGGGTGGACCAGCAGAACCTCGAGCGCGTTGCCGCGCCGGCGGTGCAGAACGATTCCGGAGCTGCGGGCGAACACCCGCGCATCGTAGTCAGCTACTGCAGCGCCAGCTCGTAGCGCTGATACACGATCCGCGGTCCCCAGTCGTCGCGCTCGCGCTCGGATACGACCGTGAACCCCGCCGCGCGGTACATCCGCGCCGCCGCCGTCAGCGCGCTGAACGTGTCCAGCTCCAGCCGGCGAAAGCCGGCTGCCCGGGCCTTGGCCAGCAGCTCGGCGAGCAGGCGCCGGCCCACGCCCTGGCCGCGCAGCTCGGGGAGCAGCACCACCCAGCGCACGCGCCCGATGCCATCGCCCTCGTCGGTGAGCCCGATGCAGCCCGCCGGCTCGCCGTCGCGCTCCACCAGCCATCCGCCACCGCCGCCGCGCTCGGGCCAGCCTTGGGCCAGCGCGCTGCGCACGGTCTCTCGCACGCCGTTCACGAACTCGTGGTTCATCCCGTATTCCGGTATGTACACGCTGCGGTGCAGCTCCACGATCGCGTCGGCATCGCCGGCGCGGAGCTCGCGGCGCAGGAGCCTGTCAGCGGTGGCGCTCATCCCCACAGTGTGCCGCCTGAATTCAGTGGCGCAACACAATTATGTAATCGGATTGATCGTGATATACGATGAGTTCTGTGGACGCACGGCAGCTGCGCTACTTCGAGGCCGTCGATCGCCACCGGCACTTCACTCGTGCCGCTCAGGAGCTCCATGTGGCGCAGTCGGCGCTGTCGCATCAGGTCCGGCGCCTGGAACGCGAACTCGGCGTCGAGCTGCTGCGCCGGACCACTCGCTCGGTCCAGCCGACCGAGGCGGGCCAGCTGGTGGCCGCCCGCGCCCGCGCGGTCCAGGCCGAGCTCGACGCGTTGCGGGGCGAGGTCGACGAGCTCCGAGGGCTGGTGCGCGGCCGGGTCACGGTCGGGGCAATGTTGTTCGGAGGCGAGCTCGACATCCCCGCCACGCTGGCCCGGTTCATCGCTCGGTTTCCCGACGTCGAGGTCGGCCTGCAGGAAGGGGCCGCACAGGGCATGATCGACATGCTCCACGCCGGCAGCCTCGATGTCTCGTTCGCGCTCGAACTCGAGCCACCGGAGGGACTCGAGCGAATGGAGCTGTCCCGCGAGGAGCTGGCCGTCGCCACCAGCCCCGATCACGCCCTGGCCGGGCGCGGGCGGTTGCCGGTCGCGGCGCTCCGAGACCAGCGGTTGATTGCATTCCGGCACGGCTCCTCCACCCGCCGGCTGCTCGACGCCGCGCTGGAGCGGGCCGGCGTCGCCCCCCGTATCGCGCTCGAGGCCAACGACCTTGCCCTGGTGCGCTCGCTGGTCGCGCGCGGCGTGGGCCTGGCCGTCCTGCCCCGCTCATTCCTGGAGCTGCCCGGCCCGACGATCTCATTCCGCCCGCTCTCCCCCCGGCTGCAGATGGCGGTGGTGCTGTGGTGGCGCCGGGGGCGCAGGCTGTCCCCGGCGGCCCAGGCGTTTGTGGACTTCGTGGCGCAGCAGCGACCGGGCTGACGCCCTCACGCCGCCAGCGGCTCAGCCTCCTCGGCCTCGGCGGCGACCGCGGGAGCCTCCTGGGCGCGCTCCTCACTCGCCGATGGCCGCAGCGCCACCGCCGCCACCATGGCAGCCGCCAGGCACACCAGGGCCCCGATCTCGAACGCGACTCCGAACCCGTTCGTCAGTCCCGCCAGCCGGCTGGCACCGGCCGCCGGGCGAGAGCTCGAGGTCGCGATCGTGCTCAGCACCGCCAGGCCGATCGCGCCGCCGAACAGGCGCGACATGTTCAACAGGCCCGAGGCCAGCCCGCTCTGGGTGCGGGGGACACCCTGCGTGGCGGCGATCGTCGAGGGCACCAGCCCCAGTCCCATGCCCAGACCCGCGAGCACCCCACCCGGCAGCACCGCCGAGAGGTAGCTGGCACCCGGATGCACGCCGGTCAGCAGCAGCAGACCACCGCTTGCGAACAGCATCCCGGTGGTGACCACCCGCCGCACGCCGAACCGCGCCACCAGCCGCGGCGACAGCGACGAGGCGGTGAACACCGACAAGGTCATGGGCAGGAACGACAGGCCGGCCTGGAGCGCGTCCTGTCCCAGCACCTGCTGGAGGTACAGCGTGACGAAGAAGAACATCGAGAACAGTGCCGAGTACATCAGCACGACGATCGTGTTCGCCGCGCGGAGCGTGCGCAGCCTGAAGATCGACAGCGGCACGAGCGGCGCCCGCGAGATCCTGGCCTCGACCAGCAGGAAGGCGCCCAGCAGCAGCACCCCCACGGCCAGCGGGGCGAGCACGCCGGTCGATCCCCAGCCGAAACTGTCGGTGCGGACGATCCCGTAGGTCAGCGACACCAGCCCGGCGGTCACCAGCAGCGCACCGCTGACATCGAAATGCCGCGGACCGGCGGCCCTGACGTCGCCGGGGATCACCCGGGTGCCGAGCGCCACCACCAGCGCGCCCAGCGGCACGTTGATGGCGAAGATCGCCGGCCAGCCGAGCGACTGGGTGAGGATCCCGCCCAGCAGCGCGCCCGACGACGCGCCCAGCCCGCCGACCGCGCCCCAGGCGCCCAGGCCGCGGTTGCGCTCGGGGCCCTCGGGCAGCGACGCGGTGATGATCGACAAGGTGGCTGGCGAGACCACCGCCCCGCCGAAGCCCTGAAGCGCCCGGGCCGCGATCAGCAGCCCGCGGGAGTCGGCCAGCGCGCACGCGAGCGACGACAGCGCAAACAGCGCCACGCCCGCGAGGAACACCCGCCGGCGCCCGAGCAGATCGGCTGCCCGGCCGCCCAGCATCAGAAATCCGGCGAACGTGATCGTGTAGGCGTTGACCACCCACTGCAGCCCGGTGGTGGAGAAGTGCAGGCCGTCGCGCATCGACGGCAAGGCCACGTTCACCACCGCCACATCGAGGATCACCATGAACTGGGCCAGGCATACGGCGAACAGAAGTGCGTTGTTGGGGGACCGGGTCCTGGTACCCGGGAACACTCTGATTGCGTTCACGGTGATCAGTGTGCGACACTACTTATCCAGGTACAAGAGAGGTGTTTATCCTGGTAGTAGAAATCACCCCCAAGCAAAACTCGAATGGCAACGGCGCCCAGCGTCGGGCCGAGCTGGCCGACTTCCTGCGCAAGCGCCGCGAGCACATCCGGCCCCAGGACGTGGGTCTGCCCAACGGAGGACGCCGGCGCACGCCGGGTCTGCGGCGTGAGGAGGTGGCTCAGCTCGCGGGCGTGGGCACCACCTGGTACACGTGGCTCGAGCAGGGACGCGATGTGCGGGCGTCGTTTGAGGTGCTCGAGGCGCTGTCCACCGCGCTGCGGCTGACCCCCGCCGAGCGCGCCCATCTGATCCTGCTCGGACGCGGCGAGGAGGCACCCGCTCGCCGGCCACCCGCCGAGCGCGTTTCGCCGACGCTGCGGCGAGTGGTGGAGAACCTGGGCTCCAACCCGGCACTGGTACTCGGCCGTCGCTGGGACTACCTGGCCTGGAATCGTGCCGCCTGCGTGGTGTTCGGCGACCTCGACGCCATCCCCCGGGCGGCCCGCAACCACCTGTGGCTGATGTTCATGGACCCGGCTCGCCGGGAGATGTTCTCCGACTGGGAGAAAGGCTCTCGGCTGTCCGTGGCCAAGTTCCGCGCCGACAGCGCGCGTCATCTCGGCGACCCGTCATTCGAGGAGCTGATCCACGCCCTGCGCCAGTCCAGCCCCGAGTTCTGCCGGGCCTGGAAGCGGCACGAGGTGGCGGGTGCGGGCGAAGGACGCAAACGACTCGAGCACCCGGAGGCGGGCACGCTGGTGTTCGAGCACGCGGTGTTTCACCCGGCCGAGTCTCCAGAGCAGCGGCTGATCCTGTACACGCCAGTGTGCGAAGAGGACACCCCGGCCAGGCTCGAGCGGTTGCTCGAGGGCGAGCTCAGGCCGGTGACGCTCACCCGCTAACGTCTGGATCCCGGGGCCTGTCAGACGACTGTCAAGGACCGCCGCGACAATCGGGCGCGCCGGTCGGCGCCCACAGACGACGCGCATGGAGGTGATCGCGATGCGAACGCTTGCTAGATGGTGCTTCATTCACAAACGGATCGTGATCTTGGCGTGGATTGCCGCGCTCATCGGCGTGACCGCACTGCATGGCGCGGTCGGCAGCAACTACAGCGACAACTTCAAGCTTCCGCACACCGAGAGCTTCGACGCGGTCCGCCTGTTGCAGCGCAACGCCCCCAAGGCATCGGGCGACACCGACCAGATCGTGATCGCGGTCAAGCAGGGCCGCGTCACCGACCCCGCTGTCCGGGCCCGGGTGAACGGCCTGCTGGCCCGTGTGGGCGCCACCCCGCACGTCAGCGACGTGGGCTCGCCCTACACCGCCCGGGGCGTGCAGCCAGATTGCGCCGTCCGGGCAGATCGCGTTCGCCAACGTGACGTTCGACGTTCAGTCGAACAAGATCTCTAAGTCCTCGGCCAAGGCGTTCGTGTCCAAGGTCACCTCGGCCTCGGGCAATGGCCTTCAGTTCGAGGTCGAGGGGCAGGTCGCACAGCAGGGCCAGAACGACAACTCATCCACCAGCCTGGGATTCGGCTTTCTGGCGGCGGCCGTGATCCTGTTCCTGGTGTTCGGATCGCTGCTGGCGATGGCGCTGCCGCTGCTCACCGCGGCGCTGTCGCTGGGCACCGGCATCGGCATCGTGGGCCTGCTTTCGAACGTGTTCTCGATGGCCTCGTTCTCCAACGAGCTGGCGCTGCTCATCGGGCTGGGCGTCGGCATCGACTACGCCCTGTTCATCGTCACCCGATACAAGCAGGGCCTGCTGCGCGGCATGTCGCGCGAGGATGCCGTGGTCGAGTCGCTCGACACCTCGGGCCGGGCGGTGCTGTTCGCCGGGATGATCGTATGCATCGCGATGCTGGGCATGTTCGCGCTCGGGGTCAGCTTCCTGTACGGCGTGGCGGTGGCGGCGGCGATCGCCGTTGCGTTCACCGTGCTGGCGGCGCTGACCTTGCTGCCGGCAATGCTCGGTCTGTTCGGCCGGCTGGTGCTCCGCCGCCGCGAGCGTCGCGCCATCAAGGAGGGCCAGCTGAGACATAGCGACGAGTCGGCCGCCTGGGCGCGCTGGACCGGCTGGATGGAGAAGCGGCCTGCCGTGTTCGCGATCGTCGCCACCCTGGTGATGGCGATCATCGCGATCCCGTTCTTCTCCATGCGGCTGGGCTCGGCCGACGCCGGCAGCGATCCCGCCGGCTCGACCACGCGCAAGGCGTACGACCTGCTGGCCAAGGGCTTCGGGCCCGGTTACAACGGGCCGCTGCAGCTGGTGGCGCAGGTCAACGGTCCGGGCCAGCGGGCCGCGTTCCTGCGGGTGGAGCGGGCCGTGGCCAACACGCCCGGCGTCGTCGGCGCCGCGGCGCCCCGGTTCATCCCCGGCGCGCAGGGGCGATCCGCGGTGGCGATCGCCGATCTGTACCCCAAGGGGGCGCCCCAGGACGCATCGACCGCCGATCTGCTGCACACCGTGCGCAACCAGGTGGTCCCGGCGGCCGAGGCCGGAACCGGTTTGCACGTGCTGACCGGCGGCCAGACGGCGATCTTCGATGACTTCAGCCACGTGCTGTCGCGCAAGCTGCCGCTGTTCATCGGGGTCGTCGTGATGCTCAGCTTCCTGCTGCTGATGACGGTGTTCCGCAGCGTCGCGATCCCGCTTACGGCGGCGCTGATGAACATGCTGTCCGCAGGCGCCGCGTTCGGCGTCGTCACCGCCGTGTTCCAGCACGGCTGGGGCGCATCGTTGCTGGGCGTCGACAAGACCGGCCCGATCGAGGCGTTCCTGCCGGTGCTCATGTTCCCGATCCTGTTCGGCCTCTCCATGGACTACGAGGTGTTTCTGGTCAGCCGCATCTACGAGGAGTGGCACCGCCGCCGCGACAACACGGCGGCAGTTACGCATGGACTCGCCGCCACCGGCCGCACGATCACCGCCGCCGCCGCGATCATGGTGCTGGTGTTCGGCGCGTTCATCCTCGGCGGCCAGCGGGTCATCGAGCTGTTCGGCATCGGTCTCGCGAGCGCCGTCCTGCTCGACGCGCTGATCGTCCGCTCGGTGCTCGTGCCGGCGGTGATGATCACGCTCGGCGAGTGGAACTGGAAGATGCCCGCGTTCCTGGACCGCCGCCTCCCGCGGCTCCAGGTCGAGGGTCGCGCCGCCCAGGAGGCCGCCCACGGGACGGGGCGCGGCGAGGCGGTTCCGGAGCCGGCCGCGGGCTGAGCCCGGGCCGCGGCCGCGCGCAGCTCGGCGGCATTTCCCGGCGATCGGGCCCATGCCGAACCGGCAGGAACCTTGAACGTTTCAGCCCGCCGCAGTAACGCGGGTATAAGCCCGCTTCAGCATCTCTTATCCCGCATTGACGTCGCGCTCGCGGAGTGTTGCTGAAGTGTCTGCATGACCACTTACGCGCCAGTTCAGCACCACGAAACCGCGCCGCTTGACTCGCCGACCGAGGACCTGATCCTCGACACGGCGCCACTGCTCGACCATCGCACCCGAGCGCGGCTGACGACTCCTCGACTGGCGCGCCGCGGACCCCATCTCGCGCTGCGCCACGCGAGACGCGGTGATGATGCTGGAGCTCGAGGCGAAGGTCACCCACATCGGCCGCGGACTGACCGCCCACGTCCGTTTCGAGGACCAGCGGGTATCGCGCGATCACGCCATCATCGTCCGCCACGGCCGGTTCGCGCGGCTGCTCGACAACCGCAGCGCCAACGGCACCTACGTCAACGGCCGGCGGGTGATCGTCGCCAACCTCCAGGACGGCGACGTGCTCCGGCTGGGCCCGGTCGTCGTGCAGTACGTCGTCGCGGACTGATGCCCGCGGGTCACAGCGAATCTAGCCCTCGACCGGCTCCTCGGACACGTCGCGGGCCACCAGGGCCGCATACACTCCGCCGCGCTCGATCAGCTCATCGTGACGTGCCGCGTTCGACGATCCGCCCGTGGTCCAGCACGACGATCTGGTCGGCGTCGCGGACCGTCGACAGGCGGTGGGCGATGGTGATCGTGGTGCGGCCCTCGGCCAGGCGCTCGAGCTCGGCCTGAACCGCCGCCTCGGTCTGGGTGTCGAGCGAGCTGGTCGCCTCGTCGAGCACCAGCACGGGCGGGTTTCGCAGGACCGTCCGCGCGATCGCCATCCGCTGCTTCTCGCCGCCGGAGAATCGGTATCCCCGCTCGCCGACGATCGTGTCGTAGCCCTCTGGCAGCGACGCGATCAGCTCGTGGATGCGAGCCGTCCGTGCCGCCTCCTCGATCTCCTCGTCACTGGCCTCGGGGCGGGCGAAGCGAAGGTTCTCCCGCACGGTGGCGTGGAACAGGTAGGTCTCCTGGGAGACGACGCCGACGGTCGCCGCCAGCGACTCCAGCGTGGCGTCCCGGACATCGACGCCGTCGATCGTGACGCGGCCCTCCTGGGGCTCGTACAGCCGCGCGACGAGATACCCGAGCGTGGTCTTGCCCGCTCCAGTCTCTCCCACGACCGCCGTGCGGGTCCCGGCCGCCACAACCAGCTCGACGTCGCGGAGCGTCCACTCGCCCTCGCCGTACCGGAACGACACGTCGTCGAACCGGACCTCACCCAGCACCTCGTCCGGCCGTAGCGCCACCGGATCGCGGCGACTCGACGATATCGACCGGAAGATCCAGGTACTCGAAGATCCGGTCGAACAGCGCCAGCGAGGCCTCCACGTCGGCGCCGGTCGAGAGCAGGCTCTGGATCGGGAACAGCAGCCGGGTCTGCAGCTGGGTGAACGCCACCAACGTCCCGATCGAGATGGCGTGTCCGCCGTGCACGAAGTTCTGTCCGGCGATCCAGTACACGAGCGCAGGCTGGATCGCGAACACCATCTGGATCGTGGACATCACCCACCGGCCGGCCATCCGCGAGCGAACCTCGATCTCGGCGATGTCGCCCGATTCGGTGGTGAACCGCTCTGCCAGGTCGTGGCCGCGGCCCATCGTCTTGCCCAGCATGATCCCGGACACTGAGAGCGATTCCGACACCAGTGCCGAGAGGTCGGCCAGCCGCCGCTGACGCTCGCTGGTGATCCGTCGCCGCACCTGGCCCACGCGCCGGGTGAGCCACACGAACGGCGGCACGAACACCAGCGACGCGGCGGCCAGGCGCCAGTCGAGCAGGATCATGGCCACGATCGCCGCCACCACCGTGGTGGCGTTCTGCGCGATCGAGGTCGCGGTCGTGGTCACGACGCTGTCAATGCCACCGATGTCGTTGGCGATCCGCGACTGCACCTCGCCGGTGCGGGTGCGGGTGAAGAACGCCAGCGACATCCGCTGCAGGTGGCGATAGACGGCGGCGCGCAGATCGTGCATCACGCGCTGGCCAATGACGTTCGAGATGTAGGTCTGCCACACGCTGATCGCGGCCGTGGCCACGGCGATCCCGATCATGCCCAGGACCAGTTCGGTGAGCAGCGTCGCCGTTGCGCTCAGGCAGCGCGGTGTCCAGGACCGCCCGCAGCAGGAACGGCGAGATCATGCTCAGCCCCGAGGAGAACACGATTAGGCCGATCACGGCCGCGAGCCGCCACCGGTAACGTGTGAACAGCGCCAGGATCCGCCCACGGTCCCGCTTGCGGTTGGGGTCCATCAGCTCCGGCGGCTGGCGCTCCGGGCCCCGAAGGCTGCGCATTGCGCCAGGGCCGACGCCATGGGCAGCGCCGAATCCACGATCTCCACCGAATGCGCTCATCGCCATTCATGATGACGATTCGTGCGCTCCGGCCCGGACGGTGGCTGCCGTAACCGCGGCCGCAATCAGGAATGCGCCCGCGGACACCGCCATCGCGGCGTGCAGCCCGGGCACCAGCCCGGCGGTGGCGAGCAGCGTCCCGAGCAGCGCCACGCCGATCGCCCCGCCCGCCTGCCGGCCGGCGTTGAGCACGCCGGAGGCGATCCCCACCCGCCGCGCCGGCACCGCCTCGATGATCGCCGAGGTTGCGGCGGGCATCGTCAGCGCCATCCCGAAGCCGGCCGCCACCAGCGGCGCCACCAACAGCCAGTAGCTCGTGGCGCGGCCCGCGGCGATCAGTCCGGCGAACCCCGCCGCTCCGCACAGCAGGCCGGCGAGCATCGGCGCGCGCGGTCCGGTGCGGCCGGTCACTCTCCCGGACAACGCCGAGGCGATCGCCACGAACAGGCCCTCGGGTAGCAAGCGCCAGCCCGGTGGTCAGGGGCGAGAAGCCGCGCGTGTGCTGGAAGTACAGGCTGACGGCGAACAGCTGACCGTAGAAGCCCAGGTTGATCGCCAGCCCGACGAAGCTCGCTCCCGAGAATGTCTGGATCCGGAACAGCGCCAGCGGCAGCATCGGGTCGCGCGCGCGCCGCTCGATCGCGAGAAACGTCGCCAGCACCGGGATGAACGCGATCAGCGGCACCCACGCCAGCGGCGAGGACAAGCCCGCCGAGCCACCCTCGATCAGTCCCGCCGTCACCAGCGTCAGCGCCAGTACTCCGAGCACCTGACCGGCCGGGTCCACGCGGCCGTCGCGCCGCTCGCCGCCCGCGGCGATCGTACGCCGGCTCAGAGCCAGTGCCGCGGCACCGACGGGGAGGTTCACCAGGAACACCGCTCGCCAGCTGATCAGCCCAACGAGCACGCCCCCGATGATCGGACCCGAGGCGGCCGCCACGCCCCCTGTGGCGCCCCACGTGCCCACCGCTCGGGCTCGCTCGGCGCCGCTGCGGTACAGCGTCCGCGACCAGCGCCAGCGAGCTCGGGACCAGCATCGCGGCGCCAATCCCTTGCGCCGCTCGGGCAGCCGACCAGCGCGCCGGTCGAGGGCGCGACGGCGCACGCCGCCGGACGCGACGGTAAACAGGATCAGGCCGGCGTGGAACACGCGCCGGGCTCCCAGGCGGTCGCCCAGCGAGCCCGCGGCCAACAGCAGGCCGGCGAACGCGATGGCGTAGGCGTCGACGACCCACTGCAGATCGCTCACGCCACCGCCAAGCTCGCGGCCGATCGACGGCAGCGCGACGTTGACGATCGTCGCGTCCAGGATAACCATGAAGTAGCTCAGTCCCAGCGCGAGCAAGGGCAGGTGTCGGCGCATGGCCTTACTCTTCCCCAGGGACGCTTCGGCCAGCGACGAAACGTTCCCCGGCTAGGCTGGAGCCATGCATGGAGATGCGGATATCGCCAGCGTCGGCGCGCTGTTCGCCGATCGGCGCCGGGCCCGAATGCTGCTCACGCTGGGCGATGGCCGCGCCCTGCCCGCGAGCATGCTCGCCGACGAGGCCGGGATCGCGGCATCGACCGCCAGCCAGCACCTGGCCAAGCTGCTCGACGGCGGGCTCCTGAGCGTCGAGCAGCACGGCCGCCACCGCTACTACCGCCTCGCCGGTCCTGATGTGGCGCGAGCTGATCGAGGCGCTGGCCCGGGTCTCGCCGGCCGCGCCGGTGCGGTCCCTGCGCCAGGGCACCCGCGCGCAAGCCGTCCGCTTTGCGCGGACCTGCTACGACCACCTGGCCGGCGTGCTCGGGACCGAGCTGATGGCGGCGATGCTGGAGCGCGACATTCTCAGCGGTGGCGATGGGCGGTTCGACCCCGCCACGGTGCGAGCGGACCGCCTGGCCTCGCCCGGTTTCGATCTCGACTACCGGCTCACGCCGCGGGGCGTCGAGCTGCTGCGGGATTTCGGCGTCGACTTCGACTCGCTGCCGCGACGGCGTCCGCTGATTCGCTACTGCGTCGACTGGAGTGAGCAGCGACACCATCTGGCCGGGTCGCTCGGGGCCGCGCTCGCCGATCGGATGTTCGCGCTGGGCTGGATCCGCCGTGCCCGGAGCAGCCGCGCGGTGCACCTCAGCGACGCGGGCCGGGCCGGGCTTCGCCGCACGTTCGGGATCGAGCTGGCCTCCTAGAGGCTCCTGAAAAGGGGCGGTGCCGGACTCTGTCAGGGGTCTCCTAGACTCCACTCGGCGATGTCCGGACCCGAGCTTGGCCTCGCCGTATCGGTGTTTCTGGCCTGCGCGGTCGAGGCCGTGGAGGCGCTCACCGTCGTGCTCGCCGTCGGCGTGACCCGAAGCTGGTCCTCGGCGTTGCTCGGCGCGGGCGCCGCCTGCGGCGCGCTGGCAGTGGTGATTGCCGCCCTGGGTCCCGCGATCACGTCGCTGCCGATCAACGCGTTGCGGCTGGTGGTGGGAGGGCTGCTGCTGGCGTTCGGGCTGCAGTGGCTGCGCAAGGCCGTGCTCCGAGCCGCCGGGCGCAAGCCCCTCCACGACGAGTTGCAGGCGTTCCAGTCCGAGCAGGCGGCCGCGCGCGCGGCTGGCCGGCCCGGCGCCGGCTTCGACGGCTACGCGTTCACGATCGCGTTCAAGGGCGTGCTGTTGGAGGGACTCGAGGTCGCGTTCATCGCGCTCACGTTCGGCGCCAACCAGCACCAGATCGGGCTCGCCGCCTTCGCGGCCGGACTGGCTGTGGTGCTCGTCGCGCTCACGGGCGTGGCCCTGCGCAAGCCGCTCACACGGGTGCCGGAGAACACCATGAAGTTCTCGGTGGGCGTGATGCTCACCTCGTTTGGAACCTTCTGGGGCGCGGAAGGGGCGGGCGCGTCCTGGCCCGGCGGGGACGCGGCGCTGCTGGTGTTGGTGCCGTTCATCGCCGTGGTATCCCTGTCGATGGTGGCGTGGCTGCGGCGCGGGGACCAACCCCGCGTCATGGGGGAGGCGCTGTGATCCGCTTCATGCGCGCTGTGTGGGAGTTCGTGGCCGGCGACGACTGGCTGACCGCCGCCGGGATCGTGGCCGCACTCAGCACCACCGCCCTCGCGGAGGCAGCCGGAATCGCCGCCTGGTGGCTGATGCCGGTGGCGGTGGTGACGCTGCTGGCTCTCTCTCTGCGTCGGGCCGAACGCTAATCAGCGGCGCGGGCAGGCCGGCCCTGCCACCACGGCATGAAGCCCGGCCGCGGCCGGCCGAACCTCCGCAGCCGCTCGCCCAACCTGAACAACGTGACGTTCCTTCCGGTGCTGGAGGTCGGTGGCACGTTTGTCATGCCCCGCATGGTTAAGGTGCCACGCGATGGTCTGGCGCGAAAGCGCGTCACCTTGTTCAGGCCCGCCTGACCCGACCACCCGCGACCACGACCGCCCCTGACCCAGCGGCCGCCCGCCCTCGGGACTACCGGCGCGGGGTGCGCGAGTCAGGCGGGAGCAACAGAGACCACATGCGCGCCGGCCGCGCTGCTCTCGCAGCACGCGAATCGGCCGCGCGGCTCGCCGGCCGCCCCGCCCCCTTGCGCTTATCCCGGCCGGCGGTGCCGGCGCTCCGGGCGCCCAGCCTGATCTTCATCGCAAATCCTCCTGATTGCGTTGCATTTGCCACTTTACCCGGGCTGACGGGTTTTACGCACGCGTGCCCTGCGAAGCACCGCTTTCCGCCCCGCGCTCGAAAGCCCCCGGCGAAAGCCCCCGGCGAACGTCCCCCAGCGAACGTCCCCCGGCGAACACCCTGGGCCGATGCAAACACCGCCCGCGATGCCGCAATCGCACGCCCAACCGCGCCGCAACCTACTCGCACCCGCGATACTCCGCGCAGTGGAGGGTTCGAACGGCAATCCCGCCCAGGAGGCGCGTGCGGCGCGCTCGTCGGCGCGCGGACCGGTTCGCCAGCTAGCGCCGGACGTGCCGCTCGGAGGCAGCCCGTTTCCGCCCATCGCCGACTATGGGTTCCTATCCGACTGCGAGACCGTGGCGCTGGTCGCTCCCAGCGGCAACATCGAGTGGATGTGCCTGCCTCGCGTCGACTCGCCCAGCGTGTTCGGCGCGATGCTGGATCGCGGCGCGGGTGCGTTCCGGCTCGGGCCGATCGGCGTCAGCGTCCCGGCGTCACGCCGGTACCTCCCGGGCACGATGGTGCTGGAGACCAGCTGGTGGACCGGCGCCGGCTGGATCATCGTCCGCGACGTGCTGCTGATCGGCAACTGGCATCACGAGCGCGACCGTTCGCACACCCACCGCCGGGCGCCCACCGATTACGACGCCGACCATGTGCTGCTGCGTACCGTGCGATGCGTCAACGGCGAGGTCGAGATCGCGCTCGACTGCGAGCCCGTGTTCGAGTACGGCCGTCGCCCCGCGCACTGGGAGTACACCGGCGAGGATTATTACGAGGGCATCGCCACCTGCCCGGGAGTCGATGTCGAGCTGAAGCTCAAGACCGATCTGCGGCTGGGGTTCGAAGGACCCCGCGCCACGGCCCGGCACCGGATGAAGGAGGGCGAGCAGGTCTATTGCGCGCTGTACTGGAGCGAGCACGTTCCGCCGCAGGACTTCGACGAGGCGTATTCCCGCCTGGTGTGGACCGCCCACCATTGGCAGCACTGGCTCGACGGCGGCAACTTCCCCGATCACCCGTGGCGCTCGTTCCTCCAGCGCAGCGCGCTGACCCTGAAGGGGTTGACCTACGCCCCCACCGGCGCGCTGCTGGCCGCCGCCACCACCTCGCTGCCGGAGAGCCCACAGGGCGAGCGCAACTGGGACTACCGCTTCAGCTGGATCCGCGACTCGACGTTCATGCTGTGGGCGCTGTACTCACTCGGCTTCGATTGGGAGGCGAACGATTACTTCTATTTCGTCGCCGACATCGCCGATGGCGATGCCGATCTGCAGGTCATGTACGGGGTCGGTGGCGAACGCGAGCTCGGCGAGGAACTCCTCGAGCATCTCTCCGGCTACGAGAACGCGCGGCCGGTGCGGATCGGCAACGACGCCTACCGCCAGCGCCAGCACGACGTGTGGGGCACGCTGCTGGACTCGGTCTACATCCACACCCGCTCGCGTGACTCGCTGGACCAGCGGGTGTGGCCGATGCTCAGCACACAGGTGGAGGCGGCGATCGCCCATTGGCGCGAGCCGGACCGCGGCATCTGGGAGGTGCGGGGCGAGCCCAAGCACTTCACCTCGTCGAAGATGTTCTGCTGGGTGGCCTGCGATCGCGGCGCCAAGCTCGCCACCTTGCGCGAGGACTGGGAGCGGGCGACACGCTGGCAGGCCGCCGCCGACGAGATCCACGCCGAGATCTGCCAGCGCGGCATCGACGAGCGCGGTGTGTTCGTGCAGCATTACGACACGACCGCGCTCGACGCCGCGCTGCTGCTGATGCCGCTGCTGCGGTTCCTGCCGCCCGGCGACGAGCGCGTGCGCAACACCGTGCTCGCGATCGCCGACGAGCTCACCGAGGGCGGCCTGGTGCTGCGGTACCGCACCGACGAGACCGACGACGGCCTGCGCGGGCAGGAGGGCAGCTTCCTGATCTGCTCCTTCTGGCTGGTGTCGGCCCTGTGCGAGATCGGGGAGCTGGACCGCGGGCGCGATTTGTGCGAGCGGATTCTGGGCTACGCCAGCCCGCTCGGGCTGTACGCCGAGGAGATCGACGCCCACACCGGCCGCTACCTGGGCAACTTCCCGCAGGCGTTCACCCATCTCGCCCTGATCAATGCCGTCATGCACGTGATCCGCGCCGACGAGCAGCTGGCGACGGCGCGGGGCGCCTGGAACGATCTGCACTGACGCGCGACCGCTGCGGCCGGTCTGCGGAGCCCCGGGCGGCGTGGGTCAGGCCGTGGCCGGCACCCCTCGCCGCGACGGCCGGGCAGCGGCGCCGGGACCCCGTCGCGCCTCCACGTCCCACGCCTCGAGCTCGGCGTTGCAGCGCATGCACCGCCGCCGATCGTCGACCTCGCCGCCGCACTGCTTGTGCACAAGCGTCACCGGTGGCCCGTCGGGCGCCGCGTGGCGGTCTCCCCACTTGAGCAGGGCGACAATCACCGGCCACAGGTCGACCCCCTTGGCCGTCAGTCGGTACTCGTGGCGCGCCGGGCGCCGCTGGTAGGGGACCTTCTTCAGGATGCCCTCGCCCACCAGACGCTCGAGTCGAGTCTGCAGGACGTTGCGGGCGATCCCCAGGTTGCGCTGAAAGTCGTCGAACCGGCTGGTCCCCAGAAACGCCTCACGCAGGATCAGGATCGTCCAGCGCTCGCCCACGGCCTCGAGCGCCCTGGCGATCGAGCAGTTCTGATCGGTGTAGTCGGCACGGAGCACTCGTTGATTGTAGCGGCCCTGAGTTGCATCACGCTACCGTTTGATACAGTGCGTTGCTTGATGCAACTCTTACCGACGAAGAAGGCGGACAACACGGCGGAGAAAGGCGGACCGATGTCTCGACGCGCCCGGGTAACGATCACCGTCTCGATCGGGGTGTTCATGGCCTCGCTCGACCTGTTCATCGTCAACATCGCGTTTCCGGACATCCAGCGCGACTTCCACGGCACCAGCCTCGCCACGCTGTCCTGGGTGCTGAACGGGTACGCGATCGCGTTCGCCGCGCTGTTGGTGCCGAGTGGACGCTGGGCCGACCGCGCCGGGCGCAAGCGCGGCTTCCTGGGCGGCCTGGCCGTGTTCAGCCTGGCCTCCGCCGCCTGCGCCGCCGCCCCTTCGGTCGCCGTGCTGGTGGCCGCCCGCATCGTCCAGGCGGCGGGCGCGGCGTTCCTGCTGCCCACCTCGCTGGGGCTGCTGCTGCCCGAGTATCCACCCGCCCGGCGCGGGGCCGCGGTGGGCATCTGGGCCGCCGTCGGCGGGGTCGCGGCGGCCGCCGGGCCTCCGATCGGCGGGCTGCTCGTCCAGGCCGGCTGGCGCTGGGTGTTCATCGTCAACGTCCCCATCGGTCTCGCCGCGCTGGCGGCCGCCGCCCGGCTGCTCAATGAGGTCCGCGACCGCGACAGCGCCCGGCCCGATCTGCTCGGGGCCGGCCTGTTCACGATCGGCATCGCATCGCTGACGCTGGCGATCGTCAAGGGCTCGGCCTGGGGCTGGACCAGCCCGCGGATCCTGGGCCTGTTCGCGGCCGCGGCGGTGCTGGTGGCGCTCGTCGCGGTCCGCTGCGCCCGCCATCCGGCCCCGCTGATCGAGCCGGTGATCGTGCGCACGCGCGCGATCGCGTTCGCCAACCTCGGCGCACTGCTGTTCTTCTGCGCCTTCGGCGCGCTGCTGCTCGGCAGCGTCCTGTTCCTCACCACCGTGTGGCATCACTCCGTGCTGCGCGCCGGGCTCGAGATCGCGCCGGGGCCGGCGATGGCGGCCATGTTCGCGTTCCCGGGCGGGGTGCTGGGCCAGCGCCTCGGTCAGCGCTTCGTCGGCGCCGCCGGCGCGCTGCTGTTCGCCGCGGGCGGCGTCTGGTTCCGCACCCACATGGGGGCGATGCCCGACTACGCCACCGCGATGCTGCCCGCCCAGCTGATCACCGGCGCCGGTGTCGGCCTGGTGCTGCCGTCGCTGTCGGCCGCGGCCACCGCGCCCCTCCCACCCGCGCGATTCGCCACCGGCACGGCGGTGCTGGGCATGTCGCGCCAGCTCGGTTCCGCGCTCGGGGTGGCGGTGCTGGTGGCCATCATCGGGCACCCACAGCCCAGCGCGGCGCTGGCCGCCTTCCAGGACGGCTGGACCTTCATGATCTGCGGCGCGATCGGCGCGGGGGCGCTGCTGCTCTCGGTCGGGCCCGTCTCGATCGGCGCCGGCGGCCCGGTGGAGGTGACTCGGGCGGAGATTGCCTCGGAGCCGATCGCCGCGTGAAGCACGAGCGGGGTTCTCGGAAACGGATCGGGGGCCGCCGGCAACGTGAAATTCGACCCCCCGCCAAGCGCGACGTGCACAAATCCGGCCGGAGGCGCCGGAAACGCGCACTTGGCCGGTGGCGGACCGACGAATGGCACATTTCCGGGGGGAAGGTTGGCCCAGGTGCGGGCGCGCGGCCAGGTGCGCGGGCGGCCGGCGCGCGGCGGCCCGAGCGGATGGGGCGACGCCGGTCCGAGCGGGGGCCCGGGCGGCGCGGGCCGGGTGGCGCTCGCCAGCCTCGATCCTTGACCCCTCAATACTTTGCTAAGCGCACGATTGGTTGGTAAAATCATTCGGCGGCCAAATCCTGCGTCGAAGGAGCGCTGTGAAGCAGTCGGACCACCCCCTCGAGAGCCCGGAGCGCGACGCCCATCGCCTGCGGGGCGGCGTGATCTCGACGATGGCTCTCGGCCTGCTTCTGCTCGCGATCGGACTGGCGGTGCCCGATCTGCGCGAGGTTCTGCTGCGCGTTGCGCGCGCCGGCAAGGGCTGGCTGGTGTTGGGGATTGCCCTGGAGGTGGCCTCGTGCCTCGGCTATGTCGCCACCGTCCGCCTGGTCCTCCATCGCGGCCCGCCGCGCGAGGTACGCCGGCTGGCCTGGGCCGAGATGGCGTTCGGCGCGGTGCTTCCGGTGGGCGGCGCCGGTGGGCTAGCGGTCGGGGCCTGGGCGATGCGCGCCTGGGGAATCGCGTGGTCGCGGATCGCCAATCGCTCGGCCGTGATCTTCCTCCTGACGACCGCGGTCAACGGGGCGGTGCTGATCATCGCCGGTGTGGGCGTGTGGCTGGGGCTGGGCACCGACCGCAGCGGCATCTCCTACGGACTGGTGCCGGCACTGGCGGTGGTGGCCGGGATCGGTTTCTTCCTGCTGCTTCCGCGCGGCCTGGCGCGCCGCGCCCCCGGGCGACGGCTGCGGACGGCGCTCGATCGCATCGGCAGTTGGGTGCGCGCGGCCGAGGCCACGGCAATCGAGCCCAATTGGCGCCTGCTCGGCGCCGTCGGTTACCTGCTGTTCGACATCGCCGTCCTGTGGGCGTGCATGCGCGCGGTCGGCACGCACCCGCCGCTGCTGGCGCTCGTGATGGGCTACCAGATCGGCTACCTGGCCAACCTGGTCCCGATCCCGGGTGGCCTGGGCGTCCTCGAGGGAGGCCTGCTCGGAGCGCTGCTGCTGTACGGCATGCCGGTCGCCCCGACGGCGGCCGCCGTGATCCTGTACCACGCGATCGCGCTCTGGGTCCCGACACTCGGGGGCACGTACGGCTTCGCCCGGCTGCGGGGCACCGTCGCGGGACGACGGGCAGAACTGACGCTGGTCCCAGCCCCAGCGCGGTCCGAGGCCGACGAGCTCGCCGCCTGACCCGGCTCGGGCGCCAAACGCCGGGGCCGGTCTGAGGAACGGGTCGGCACATGTGCCGACCCGCGGCGGCGCGCATGCGCGCCGCCGGCGGGGGGCGCATGCGCCCCCCGCTAAAGCATCGACTACGCCGCCGCGGGCGTGAGTCGCACGGGCAGCGTCTTCAGCTGGTTGAGGAACGCCGACTCGACCATCATCGGTGTGCCGGCCATCTCCATCTCGGGGTAGCGCGCCAGCGTCTCCTCAAACAGGATCCGCAGCTCGAGACGGGCCAGCGCGGTTCCCAGGCAGAAGTGCCGTCCGCCGGCGCCAAACGCCTGGTGCTCGGGATTGCGCCGGACGTCGAACCGGTCGGGGTTTTCGTAGCGCGTCTCATCGCGATTGGAGGAGACGTACCACATCACCACCTTTTCCCCCTGGCGGATCGGCTGGCCCGCGAGCTCGGTGTCGCACGTGGCCGTGCGGCGGAAGTGGGCAAAGGCGGGATACATACGCAGCGACTCCTCGACCGCGCTCGGTATCAGCGACGGGTCATCGAGCAGCACCCGCCGCTGGTCAGGATGCTCCATCAGCGCCCGCATACCACTGCAATACGTCGCCTTGGTGCTGTCGTTGCCGGCGGCGACCAGCAGGAAGAAGCCCATCACGATCTCGTGCTCCTCGAGCATGTTGCCGTCGATCTCGGCGTGCACCAGCACGCTGGTGAGGTCGTCGGTCGGGTTCTCGCGGCGCTCGGCGATCATCTTCTGGCAGCGCGCAAAGATCTCCGGGATATCCTTGGTCACGACCGCCTCGATCCCGTCCGGGTTGAGGTCGGGATCGCCGGCGCCGAGCGCGGAGTTCATCAGCGTCGCCCACATTTCGTCGTCCTCGGGCGGGATGCCCATGAAGCTTCCGATCACCCGGGACACGGCCGGCTGCGCCACGTCGGTGACCAGATCGCAGGTCTCGCGGCCCTCGAGCTTGTCCAGGACGTCAATCACGATCGCGCGGATCGCGGGCTCGTGCGCGGCGATCCGCTTGGGCGTGAATCCCGCCTGGAACAGCATCTTCAGGCGGTCGTGCTTGGGCGGGTCCATGCCGATGAACATCGCTCGCATCAGCTCGATCGGGAACACGTCCGTGACGGCGGTGACGCCGCCGAGCTCCGAGGAGTAGGTGCGCCAGTCGCGGCTCACCGTATGGATGTCGTCGGCCCGCGTGACCGACCAGTAGCCGGCCTCGTTGGGGTACTCGCTGATGCGCGGGGTCCAGTGGATCGGGCATTCCCCCCGCAGCTGCTTGAACAGCTCGTGCGGCGGGCCGTCCAGCCACACCTCCCGCTCGCCTAGGAGGATGTTCTCCAAGTCGCTCTTGGTTGATGACATCGAGACCTCCTCGGTAACCCTAACTCAGCGGAGCCGCATCGTACTGGCTGGCTGGCCAGCTGGGAAGCTCCTTTCCTACACACCTCTAACGCGCCTGCCCCACTCTGCGGCAGGCATGAATCCGCTGCATCCCCCGCGAGACGCCCGCTCGGTCCTGCGCACGCAGAGCGACGAGCGCCTCACCGAGCTCGCCCGGCACGGCTCCGACGCCGCGTTTGAGACGCTGGTCACGCGCTACCGGCGATCGCTGGTCGGGCACTGCGGTCGCGTGCTGGGGCATGCGGATGCCGAGGAGGCGGTGCAGAACGCCCTGGTCAACGCGCACCATGCGCTGCGCCGTGGCGACAGCGTGCGCAGCATCGGTCCCTGGCTGCACGCGATCGCCCACAACGCCGCGCTGAACATCCTCCGCTCCCGGGCATCTCGGCGCGAGTGCGCCTACACCGACCCACACCAGCTGCACCAGCGCCACGATCCGGCCGTCGAGCACCGGGAGGAGCTCCGCGAGCTGGTCGAGGTGATGCAGGCGCTGCCGCTGCGCCAGCGCGACGCGATCGTGATGCGCGAGCTCGAGGGTCTGAGCTACGACGAGATCGCCGCCCGCCTGGGGTCGAGCAGCGGCGCCGTGCGTCAGCTGCTGAACCGGGCCCGCCACTCGATTCGCGAGCGGCTCGGCGCGCTCACCGGCCTCGAGCCGCTGATCAGGTGGTTTGCGGACGGCGGCAGCGCACCGTCTGTGGCCCGACTCGGCGCACTGGCCGGAGGCTGTGCGGTGACGGCGAAGCTCTGCACGGTGGCGCTGATTCCGGGCGTGTGGCTGACTCCGCACTCGACCCGCCCCAACCCAGCACCGAACCCGGCTCGGGCCGGCAGGCCGGCGGCGACGTCGACCGCCGCCCGCCTGAGTCAGCGCGCCCGGCCAGACACCAGCTCCGCGCGGCTCGTGAGCACCAACACCGGGCGGGTCGCCGCGTACCAACCCAAGCCGCGGCTGACCCGACGCCTGACCGTGAAGACCCTACATCGCCCGGCGTCGGAGGCACCCAGCCGGTGGTCGCCAGTCCCCGCGCGCGCGAGCGCCCTCTCCCAACCACAAGCACCGTCACAGCCCCCCTCCCCGCAAGCCCGCTCGATCCAGTTCGCCCCCCGCGCCGCCTCCGCCCACGCCGCCTACCCGGCCCCGAGCCCGACGAGCACCCCCACCACCTCAGCTCCCGGCGGCCGGCCGGCGCAGCCCGCGCAGTCCCAGGCGCTCCCGCCCCATTTAGATGGTTGATTCCACGGCCGCGGGGGGCTTCGGGGTGGGGGCGGGTCAAGGACGCAGGACGAAGCCAATACCTGGAGGTGTTGGCGAGTCCGAGGACGTAGATCCGGCGTCGGGCTTGATGGGGATTTGTGTTCACCATGAACCAAAACCTCCATCACGGCGGCCGGGGCGCCGATCATCCGGATTCATCCGGCACGCGGGATCGCGGAATCAACCATCTAGGCTTGGGCTGCCCCCCGTAGCCCAACAAAGGAGCTCGTGCAGTGAAGATCCGCGCGGCGGTACTCGAGGAGTTCGGCAAGCCGCTCCACATCACCGAGCTAGATCTCGACGAGCCGCGCGCCGGTGAGGTGCTGGTGCGACTCGAGGCCTGCGGCGTGTGTCACACCGATATGTACACGGCGTCCGGTGCCGATCCTTCGGGCTACGCCCCGACCGTGCTGGGCCACGAGGGTGCCGGCCTCGTGGAGCGGACCGGGCCGGGCGTCGACAGCGTGCAGCCGGGCGACCGGGTCGTGACCCTGTTCTCGCCCCAGTGCCGCGAGTGCGAGCACTGCCGCAGCCCCAAGACGAATCTGTGCCTGGCCATCCGGGAGCAGCAGAACCTCGGCCACTTGCCAGACGGCACCACGCGGCTCAGCCGCGACGGCGAGCCGGTGCGGCATTTCATGGGCACGAGCACGTTCGCCGAGTACACCGTGATGCCGGAGATCGCGCTGGCCAAGGTCTCCCCCGACGCGGAGCCTGGCCGGGCGGCGCTGTTCGCCTGCGGGCTGTCGACCGGCCTCGGCGCCGCCATCAACACTGCGAAGGTCGAGTCCGGCTCGACCTGCGTCGTGTTCGGCGCCGGGATGGTCGGGCTGGGCGCGGTCGCCGGCTGCCGCCTGCGGGGCGCCGAGCGGATCATCTGCGTCGATTTGTCTGAGGACCGGCTGGCGCTCGCCCAGCGCCAGGGTGCGACCGACACGTGGGTCGGCGGGCCGGACACCGTAGAGCGGATCCTCCAGGAGACCGGTGGCTTCGGCGCCGACTACACGTTCGAGGCCACTGGGCTGGTGGCGGTAATGCGCCAGGCGGTGGAGTCCGCCCGCATGGGGTGGGGCCTGTGCACGATCGCCGGGGTCGCCGGCAGGGGCGAGACACTCGACATCATCCCGCGCTACCTGATCACCGGCCGGCGGGTCTGCGGAGCGTCGTTCGGAGGCGTCAAGGGTCGCGATCAGGTGCCGGAATTCGTCTCGCTGTATCTCGACGGCCGGCTGGACGTGGACCCGTTCATCTCTCATCGCATCGCCCTGGACGACGTCAATCACGCGTTCGAGCTGATGGAACGGCAGGACGGTATCCGCAGCGTGATCAGCTTCAACTGACCTCACGCGCATCGCCGTCCAACCGTTTCAGGCCCGATGAGATCCCCCGGCGGATGGCGGACCCAGTTTCTGATCCTGGCCGCGACCTGGGGCTCGAGCTTCCTGTTCATCAAGGTGCTCAGCCGCCAGTGGCCGGCGGTGTGGGTCGCTTTCGGCCGGGTCGCGCTGGGCGCCGCCACACTGGGTCTGCTGCTCGTCATCCGGAACGAGCGGCTGCGCTTCGATCGCCGGCTCTGGCTTGACCTGATCGTCACGGCCGTGCTGTTCAACGTGGTCCCGTTCACGCTGTTCGCGTTCGGCGAGAAGCATGTCTCGTCGGTGATCGCCGGGCTGTGGAATGCCACCACGCCGCTGTGGGTGCTGACCGGCTCGCTGCTCGCGTTCGACGACGAGCACCCCAGCCGCTCCCGGATCGCCGGGATCGGTACCGGGTTCATCGGGGTGGTGATGCTGCTCGGGCCGTGGCGCGGGCTCGGCGGCGGTCAGCTGGAAGGTCACCTGGCCTGCGCGGGTGGTGCGCTGTGCTACGGCGCCGGGTTCCTGTACACCAGACGCCACCTGGCCGGACGCGCGATCAGCGGCGTCGCCCTGTCCGCCGGCCAGCTGCTGTGCGCCACCGTGATGCTGGCGGCGATCGTGCCGTTCACGGGAGGCCCGACCACGCACATCGGCCTCGACGGGCTTGGCAGTCTGCTCGCGCTTGGCGTGCTCGGCACCGGCATCGCCTACGTGCTCAACTACGCGATCGTGCGGGCTGCCGGGGCCACGGTGGCCTCGACGGTCACCTACCTGATCCCGGTGTTCTCGACGCTGCTCGGCGTGATCGTCCTGGGCGAGCAGCTGAGCTGGAACGAGCCCACCGGAGCCGTGATCCTGCTGGTGGGGATCGCGATCTCCCAGGGTCAGATCAGCGAGCTCGGCGCCGGCGCCGGGTCCGCCGAGCGGGGGCGGCCGGGCCTCACGTGAACACCACGGTGCGGTTCCCGGTCACCAGCACGCGGTCCTCGAGGTGCCACGCCACCGCGCGCGCCAGCACCGTGCGCTCGATGTCGCGTCCGATCTGAGCCAGCGTCTCAGCCGTGGCGCGATGGGTGACCCGGGCCGTGTCCTGCTCGATGATCGGACCGGAGTCGAGCTCCTCGTGGACGTAGTGCGCGGTGGCCCCGATCAGCTTGACCCCGCGCTCGCGGGCGCGCGCATATGGATCGGCGCCGGCGAAGGCGGGCAGGAACGAATGGTGGATGTTGATGATCGGCGTGTCCACGGCGGCGAGGAACTCGCCGCTGAGGATCTGCATGTAGCGCGCCAGCACGATCAGGTCGAACTCGGTGCCGAGCACCTCCAGCAGCCGGCGCTCCGCCGCGGCCTTGGCCTCCGGCTCGACCGGGATGTGCACGTAGCGCACGCCGAACATGGCCACGTCCGCGCGCAGGTTCTCGTGGTTGGAGATGACCAGCGGGATATCGCAGGCCAGCTCGTCGCGGCGCCAGCGCCACAGCAGGTCGAGCAGGCAGTGGTCCGGCCGCGACACCATCAGCGCCACGCGCTTGCGCTGACCGGAGTGCGTGAGCCCGTACTGCATGCCGAACTCCTGCGCCACCGGGTCGAAGTGCTGCGGCAGCGCGTCGAGCGCGGGGGCGTCGATCGAGAACTCGAGGCGCATGAAGAACTCCCCGCCCTCGGGGTCGGTGGAGTACTGGTCGGACTGGATGATGTTCGCGCCCGATTCCGCCAGGCACCGTGACACCGCCGCCACGATGCCTCGCCGGTCGGCGCAGGAGATCAGCAACCGTGCGATCGGCATGGGTGTCGATCCGCGCGCGTCCTACAGGACAGCGCGGATCTCGTGCTCAAAGGTCGAGATGTGATCGGCAACGATTTCGCGAGCGCGATCGGCCTCGCCGGCAGCGATCGCCCGCAGCAGATCATCGTGCTCGTGCACTCGGGCGAACAGGTGGGGCAGGCGGTCCAGCACCAGGTGCCAGATCCGCAGCGACAGGTTGAAGTACCGGTCCAGCGTCTCCTCCAGATACGGATTGCCCGCGCACCGGGACACGAACCGATGCACGCGCGCATCGAGTGCCATCAGCGCCTCGACGTCATCGCTCCCCTCGCTGTGGGCCAGCTCCTCGAGCAGACCCTCGAGCTCGCGCCGCTGGCTGTAGGTGATCCGCTGCGCCGCCCGATACGCGGCGTGGCCTTCCAGCTGCGTACGAACGTCCGAGATGTGCGCCAGATCGGTGATGTTGATCTCCGACGCAAACGTCCCCCGGCGGGGGAACACCGTGACCAGGTTCTCGAGCGCCAGCCGCTTGATCGCCTCCCGCACCGGCGTGCGGCCAATCCCCAGCTCCCGCCCGAGCTGGTCCTCGTCGATCGGCTCGCCCGGGGCGATCCGCAGGGTGACGATCCGGTCGCGGAGATTCGCGTACGCCCGATCGGCGAGCAATTCCCCGGGGGGTCGCGAGGTCTGGGTGGTCATCGCCGGCTCGTCATCGCGCCGTAAGCTGATATATGAGTCATCGGCCACGATTTTAACATTCGCACCCGCGCTAAGCCCGGATAGTTCCCATAAAACAGGATCCACCACGCACGCGTAGAAGATTGCGCGCGTGGATCATGAGGACCGGCGTGACGGCGAGGTTCCCCAGCTCCGCTTCACGAACCCGAACCCGCGCCGCCCGGGAGGCCGGGGGCGACCGCAAACCGGGACCGGGCGACCCCAGGCTCCGCGGACACATCGGCTGCTTACCGGCCGCCCCCCGCCGCGCGGCCCCCGCCGCGACCGCACCCGCCTGGCCGGCCCGATAATCCTCGCTCTGCTCGCGCTCGCGGGTCTGGTGGCGTCGGTGTCCTCGGCCGAAGGACCCAGGCCGGCGCATATCCCGCCGCCCAAGCGCCCCCAGGCATTGATTCCCGCCAACGGGCAGCGCCTGCGCTACGGGGCCGAGGTCAAAGGCTCGTGCGCGTCCGTCAACCACGCCGAGCGCAACGACATGCGGGGGTGGGGCGTGTACACGTTCGACCCGGGTCGAGCGCCGGTGATCGGTCCGGCGGGCCGGACGCTGCTGCCGACCAGCTTCACCGGCTTCGCGGATCCTCCGGGGCTGGACGGGTTCGCCTCGGGCTCGACGCGCCCGGCCGACCTGACGCAGTGGCAGGTGGCCGGCGTGGCTCGGCAGATGCCAGCCAGTCCGGGGGCCGGCTGTTCGAGCTCGATCTCGGTGGTCAACCCCGACGGGATCCGCTCCGGATCGGCGGTCGCCTTGCGACGGCCGGGGCCCTACGTGTACTGGACGTTCGACCACACGGTCCGCTGGGTGCGTGTCAGCGACTACGTACCCGAGCCCACGCCGCTGCCATGCGCTCAGGATCCCGACCAATCCGCCCGCAATCCCGCCCCCGTCGGCGCGCCGCCGTCGAGCGGCGGCAACGGCTGGCACTGGGCGGTCACATCGTTCTGCACCACCGTGAAGTGGTGGAGCTTCTCCGTGCTGGGGCCGCCCGGACGCTGCCCGCTGGCTACCGACACCTCGATGTGGCCTCGCTCGGACTACATCAACCAGTACGCCGCCGGCCAGCGCCTGAGCCTCCCGCTCGGGCGCGGCGAGGCCGGGGGCAACGCCTGCGGCCCGTCGGCGCTGCTGATGGCGATGCTGCAGTCTCAGCGCAGCGCCTCGCGGAGCCGAAGCGCGCAGGCGACTCGCGCCGCCACCCTGCCGGCGCTGCCGACGGTGTTCGATCTGACGATGAGCCTGACGCGCGCGCAGGTGACACCGGACAGCTTCAACGAGTTTGTGGGAGCGCGGGCCGGACAACTGCTGCGCCAGCTCGGATGGACCGAGGCCACCTTGGGCCGCCTGGGCAGCAACGCCGACAGCATCGCGAACGAGACCGCCGGCTCGGACGTCGACCCCTCCAACCAGGCCGCGATCGACCGGGCGCTGGATCACGGGCCGCTGATCATCAGCACCGATCTGGGAACCGAGCCGTGGGGCACGACGGGCTCCGGCCACATGATCGTCGTGCTCGGCCCCGACCCGGACGATCCAGGCGAGTACATCGTCTATGACCCCGCCGGAAACTACTTCTCCGATCCCGTGAATCACTACGGTCCCGGATCGTGCGGGAGCGGCGTTTTGTACCCGCGGAGCTGGCTGATTGCGTTCACCACCGGCGGGTGGTTCATCGAGCTCGGCGCGCCACCGCGCCGCGTCACCTCGTAGCGCCAATCGCACGTGCGCGGGAAGACGCCCGCGACGGATCCCTTGCTCCGGAAGGAGTTTGCGCCGGCACGCGGTAATCCGAGACTCGATGAGCGGCCACCTGGTCACGCGATCAGACGCTCTGCCGGTCGCTCGCCCTTCTCGTAGCTGTCATGCCTGAGCCCGTCCGACGCCACGAGCGCTACATGCCCGGATTGGACGGGCTCCGAGCCGTGGCCGTGCTCGGCGTGCTCGCGTACCACGTCGGGCTGGGCTGGATCCCGGGTGGGCTGCTGGGCGTGGGCGTGTTCTTCACGCTGAGTGGCTACCTGATCACCGACCTGATCCTGGCCCGCTCGGCCACGGGCGCGCGGGGTCTGGGTGACTTCTGGGTCCGCCGCGCACGTCGGCTGCTCCCGGCGCTGTTCGTGATGCTGGTGGTGGTCGGGATCTGGGTGTCGATGGCCGACCGCGCTCAGCTCTCCGAGGTGCGCGGACAGTCGATCGCCGCTGCCCTGTACGTCGGGAACTGGTGGCAGATCGCGCAGCACGTCTCCTACTTCGCCCGCTTCGGGCCCCCCTCGCCCCTCAACCATCTGTGGTCGCTGGCGGTGGAGGAGCAGTTCTACCTGCTGTGGCCGTGGCTGCTGCTGCTCGGCGTCCGGTACATCAGGGAGCCGAACCGCGCCGCGGGCGTGCGACCCCGTCTCGCGTGCGCGACTCTGGTGCTGGCGCTGCTCTCGGCGGTCGAGATGGCGATGTTGTACCACCCGAGCTTCGACGCTTCGCGCGTGTACGACGGCACCGACACGCGGGCCTTCGGACTGCTGCTCGGCGCGGCTCTGGCGATGATCTGGCCCAGCCGCTTGCTGACCCGGCCGATCAGGCCGGCCGCCTGCCGGACGCTCGATCGCCTGGGAACGGCGGGCCTGCTGGTGATCGCGATCCTTTACCTGCGCGCCAACGAGTATTCGACCTTCCTGTACCGCGGCGGGATGGTGCTGCTGTCGCTGGCGACGGTGCTGGTGATCGCCGCGGCTGCCCACCCCGCGACGCACGTCGGCCGCGCCCTGGCCCGGAAGCCGCTGCGCTGGATCGGCGAGCGCTCGTACGGAATCTACTTGTGGCACGTCCCGGTGATCGTGCTGACCAGCCCTGGGACCGGCGTGCCGGACAGCTTCGCGCGAGCGGTGCTCCAGGTCGCAGCCAGCATCGGGCTCGCGGCCCTGTCGTGGCGATATGTCGAGCAGCCGATCCGCCGGGGTCAGTTCCAGGCCACGCTCGCACACGCCCGCCTGGTCGGCTGGCGCGCGCTCGGCCTGCCGCTCCGCACCCGGGCGGCGGTGGCGGGAGTGCTCGGGGCGGTCGTTCTCGCCTGTGCCGGGTTGAGCGGACTGGAGCTGTCCGGGCCGATCTCGCGCGCGGCGGCGGCGATCCGCGGGACTACCACTTCGATCTCATTATCCGGGGCCACCTCGACCACTTCCGCGGATGCCAGGCCGGCCGGTCCAGGCGCGCGATCGTCCTGCCGGGCGGTGACGCATCTCGGCGACTCGACGTCCCTGGGCTTGGTCTCCCCTGAGTACCTGCCGAACCGCCGACAGCGGCTCGCGGCGCAGTACGCGCGGGTGGGCGTGACTCAGCAGCACCTCGAGATCGTGGGCGGCACCTCGATCGTGGAGACGCTTCCGGGCGGGACCAACGCCTACGTCATCGCCGAGCGACTGGTCAAGAGCGGCTTCCGGGGTTGCTGGGTGGTCGCGCTCGGTACCAACGACACCGCGGATGTGTACGTCGGCTCGGCGGTTTCGCGCAGCGCGCGAATCGCTCGCCTGATGTCGGTGATCGGGAACCAGCCGGTGATGTGGGTCGACGTTAAGTCGCTGGTCGGCTCGGGACCGTATTCCGAGCAGAACATGAGCGAGTGGAACGACGCACTGGCTGCCGCCTGCACCGCCTATCCCAACATGCGGATCTTCGACTGGGCCTCGATCGTGCGTGACGGCTGGTTCGGCCCCGACCAGATCCATTACACCGCGGCCGGATATGCCCAGCGCGCGCATCTGATCGCGAATGCGCTGGCGCAGGCGTTCCCGGCCACGGGTGCGAGCTCCCCCTCCAGCTGTCTGGTCAGCGCGCACGCGTAGGTTTCGCCGTGCCTGACCAGGACGCGCCCGATGCCAACCCGCACCAGCTGCCAGCGCCGCGCAGGCGGCCAGCCTGTCGGCGACGGACTTTCCCGCCGATCACTACGTGATTGACAGCAGCGGCAGCTTCCACCTCTGAGGCGGCGCGCTCGCCGAGGGCTGGCGTGCCGCTTTACGCTTTGGGCGATGGCGTCAGTCACGATCACCCTGTCCGTCCCGGCGCACTTCCTCGACGGTCGTAATCAGCGCGCCGGTTTTGTGCTGCTGGCGGCGTTCTTGGGCTCGTTCCTGTTCATACGCACCAGCGCCCGGCTGATGCGCAGCCCCAAGGTGCAGTGGTGGCCCGGGAGCGTGACCACCGAGAGCGGGCTGCATCTGCACCACCTGGTGTGGGGCATCGTCCTGATTCTGCTGGCGGGCTTCCTCGAGTTCGCCCTCAGTCCGCGCAGCCCCTGGAATGAGATTCTGGCGGGCGCGTTCGGCGTGGGAGCCGGCTTCACGCTGGACGAGTTTGCACTGTGGGTGTACCTGCGTGACGTGTACTGGGCCGAGGAGGGCCGGAGCTCGTTCGATGCCGTCGTGATCGCCTCACTGCTCGGGGGGCTGATCCTGCTCGGAATTGCCCCGTTCGATCTGCCCAACAAGCAGTCGTCGATCAGCACTCTGGTGCTGCTGGTGGCGATCGACGTGACACTGTCCGCGCTGGCGGCCTTGAAGGGCAAACCGATGCTCGGCCTGATCGGGATTTTCTTCTTCCCCGTGTCCCTGGTCGGTGCGCTGCGCTTGGCCTCGCCGGGGTCCCCATGGGCCCGGTGGCGCTACGACCCGGCCGGCAAGAAGATGGCGCGCTCCAAGGCGCGCTGGGATCGGATCGAGGCGCGCCGGCATCGGATCGGGGACTTCATCGCCGGCGCGCCAGCGGGCGCGGTCGCAATCGAGGGCGACGCTTCGGCGCCGCACCAAGCCGGTCGCGACGACTGAGCCTCCGCCGGCCAGCTGCACCTGCAAGCCCGACCGGCGGCTACTGTTGTGCGATCAGGCTGCGAGCGGCGACAGCGATTACCGGGCTGGCGATGATCGGGTGTGGCTCGAGCATCGACACCACGCACACGACGCCGGCCACGCAGACCACGCTCCCGGCGGCTCACCCGCAGGCGGTCGAGCCCGTGGCCGGCGAGGGTGGTAGCGGGCGTACGACGACCCAATCCGATCCGGCCGCCTTCGGCGTTCTGCAGGCGCAAAATTCGCCCCCGACCGCGCCCGCGACCATCACCTCCGCTCCGGCCAAGGGCGCCCCGACCGATGCCGAGGTGCGGGCCGCGGTCAAGCGCTTCCAGGCGGCGGTCGCGCGCTACCACCTGAATCGCCTCAATCTTTCGGGCGCGCTGCTCAGCCCATCCCAGCTGCCGCCCGGTCAGTACTACGTCAGCATCGCGTCGGTGTACACCGATTACGGCCTTCCGGTGGCGTGCGGCGGGGTGCTGCACGTGCCCGAGCTGGGCGTGGCCAACAAGACGTTGCCGTGCGGCACCAAGGTGATCTTCCGCTATGGCGGACGGGCCGTCGAGGTGCCGGTGATCGACCGTGGCCCCTACATCGCCGGGCGCGAATGGGATCTCACCGGTGCCACGGCGGAGGCACTTCACTTCCCGGGCCTGGGCCCGATCGAGTGGCGGCTGGCCTGACTCATAAACCGTGGTGGGGCCACTCCGGGCTCAGGTTCCCGGCCTTGAACGCCGCCGCGCCGATCGTGTGCGAGTCGCGGCGCATGAACATCGACAGCGTCTGCTCGGCCTCGATCCGCAGCCGCTCCTCCAGCGTCCGCCCGATGCCGCGCATGACGCTCTCCTTGTCACTGCGGATCGCGCCCTGGGGCAGTGCCGCGATCTGATGCGCGAGCTCCTGCGCCCGCTCCAGCGCGGCGCCGTGCGGAACCACCTCGTTGACCAGCCCGATCGCCTGGGCTTCGCGAGCGTCGATACGCCGGCCGGTGATGATCAGCTCCATCGCCTTGGAGAAACCGACGACCAGCGGTAGTCGCACGGTCATACCGTCTCCGCCGACGATGTTCCAGCGCCGCTCGAGTGCACCGAACTCCGCGTTCTCGGCCGCGATCCGGATGTCCGCAAGCAGGGCCGTCTCCAGCCCGGCGGCGAACGCGTACCCGTTGACCGCGGCGATCACCGGCTTGAAGATGTCGACCTTGCGCGTGTAGCCGCACTCGCCCGGCGAGTTGTACAGGCTCATGCGGAACGCGTCGTAGTCGCCGAGCTGATCGAGGTCGGCCGCATCCTGCAGGTCCCAGCCGGCGCAGAACGTGGTCTCCCCCGCCCCGGTGATCACCAGCACAAATGCCTCGTCGTCGTCCCGGAACTGCTGCCAGGCATCGTGCAGCTCGCGGTTCATCGCCCGGTTGATCGCGTTGTGCTGCTCGGGGCGGTCGTAGGTGAGCGTCACGACGTGCTCGACCCGCTCATAGCCCAGCGTTTCGTAGGCCATCCTCAGCTCCTCTCATGGTGGGGACGCCGGGAGCCTCCCAGGTCCGCCGCCCCGGAGGCAGCGGGGCGGCGTCGCGCTCACACCACTTCGCGCAGCCGGCCCGTCTCGACTTCGTACACGAACCCTCGGACCGAGTCCTTGTGGGGGATGAACGGCGAGGCCTTGATCCGGGCGATCGATTGGCGGACGTCGTCCTCCAGGTCCGAGAACGCCTCGGCTGCCCACTGTGGCTTGATGCCGGTCTCCTCCTGAATCGCGGCTTTGAACTCGGCGTCGTTGAACGTGAGCATCCCGCAGCCGGTGTGATGGATCAGAATGATCTCCTCGGTGCCGAGCAGTCGCTGCGAGATCGCCAGAGAGCGGATCTCGTCATCGGTGACCACCCCGCCGGCGTTGCGGATCACATGCGCGTCGCCTTCCTGAAGCCCGAGCGCACCGTACACGTTGAGCCGCGCGTCCATGCACGCGATGACGGCCACCTTCTTGGCCGGTGGCAGTGGCAGATCGCCCTTGTCGAACCTGGCGGCGTAGGCCTGGTTGTTCTGCAGCAACTGATCGGTCGAGCTCATCGGATCTCCTTTGCCTCTACAAACCCTTCAAAGTCAATTGACTTTATCTTCTTTGCTGCGCGCGGTCGGGGATGCGCCTGAGCCCCGCCCGCGCGCACTCGCGGTTGGCCCGCCAGCGGTTTCAACCGGCGCGTTGCTTCGCCTCCGGCGAGGCTTCCCAGAAGTCGTCCAGCTTCGTGGCATCCTGGCGCTCGAGCTTGCGCGACACCGCCCACATCTCAACTGGCTCTGAGGCCTGGTTGCGATGGGAGCGGGCGGTATCGGGGGCGACGCGCACCGCGGCCGGCGCGCTGACGCGCCGGACCTCATCGCCGAACCGCATCGTCAACGTTCCGCGGAAGATCAGATACAGCTCCTCGACCTCGTCGTGGAAGTGGCCCGTGCCCTGCTCAAAGTCCGAGTGCGGCGGCACTCGGATCAGCGTCACCGCCAGCTGCCGGCAGCCGAGCGCGTCGGTGAGCCGACGAAATTCGCCCGGGACATCGGAGTTGTCATACGGGTTCTCGACCTCGTCCGGATCGGCGATCGCGTAGCCGGCGGTCGAGTCAGATTGTGCGTTCATGCCCCGGGAGCTACCCGTCCAGCGCTGCGGCCAGCAGCCGGGCCACATCGGCCACTTGGAACGTCAGCGGCCCGTCGGGGGCGGCGGGTGCGGGGGGCCCGGGCGGCGGGTACGGGGGCCGGCCCGGGCGGCGGGCCGGGGCGGCGGTCGGCCCGGGGCGGCGGTCGTGGGCGGGGCGCGCCCTGAACAAGGTGCCACGCGCCGCGCCTCGCTCCTCCACCGGGCACCTTGACCATGTGGGGCATGGCTTACGTGCCACGGCCACCTCGTGGCGCGGCGAGTGGCGCGTTGTTCAGAGTCGGCGGCGATCCGAACCCACCGCACGTTCCCCAGCTCGACCGCCACGCCGACCCGCACCCGCCGCTAAACCCCCCAACCCACCCGTTAACCAGCACGACCCAGCCTCGTCCTGAAGCCGGGTCGTGCTGTGTGGTGGGGGCAGGGGATTACGTGTTGGGACAGTGATGCGACCCGCGTGGCTGGGAGCCGCGGGTGCCCGGCGCCGGGGCCGAGCCACGCTGCGCGCCTGCGGGGGCTGTCTGGGTCGTGCCCGTGTCGCTCCTCGAGGGGGTCGTGGACGAGGAAGACGTCGCCGCGCTGGCGAGGGCAGCGCCGCCGCCGGCCAGAGCGCCGGTGACGGCGACCACGCTGAGAAGAGGTCTTAGTCGCATCGGATTCACCTCCTAACTTCGCTCGGCACACACGATCCCCTGCGTGTGTGTGAGATGTGTAGGAGACCGATAAGACTTGAGGCCCGAGGCCCTACTGAATCGTCACCCGCGTGGCGTAGACCTTCGTCCCCGCCGGCGGTCCGTCGGCGGGGTATTCCTGCACCTTGTTGGACGGTCCGAGGAAGACGTTGACCGTCAGCTGGCGACGGCGGTTGGCGTGCAGGATCAGCGTCTTGACTCCTCTGCGCGAGTGCAACCTGACCTTATGCCGCGAGCCGGGCCTGAACGCAGCCGGCGTCACGACCGTCGCGCTGCCGCTCCCGAGCAGTGTGAACCCCCCGGCGAAGGCGTTGCGCAGGGTGCTGAACTCTCGCACCCGTCGGTGCGTGGTGACCGACCAGCCGTAGATCGAGTACTGGGGATCGGCGCTCATGTACATGACCCGCGTGGGGGCGGGCATCGGATGGGCGAAATCGCTCATCAGCGGGCCGATCGATTCACTCAGGTCACGCGCCCAGTACGGCCAGCTGTGGGTGCCGGGGCCGTAGTCGTCGTAGTAGCTGGGGATCTTCAGCGCTTGGAGGCGCTTGTGGAACAGCTGCGTGAGCACCTGCACGCCGGACTCGATCACGCTGGCGCTCGGATTCAGCGTCGGGTCCAGCGGTCCCTGCTTGCCGTTGCCGGTGTAGAGCCGCATCCGCGTGTCCGCCAGGTTCTCGGCCAGCGTGGTCGGATCGTGCGCGGCCCAGTTGATCTCGTTGGTCGCCCGCGGCCCGAACATCGAGTTCGCCGGCACGTGATCGAGCGCGAGCTCGGTGGCGTTGATGATCGGGGTCACCAGCGACTGCGCCACCTTGTCGTAGGCGGTGTCCGGGGCGCCCGAGAACGACAGCGCGGTCCCGAACAGGTCCGGGTAACGGGCGGCGTAGCTCATCGAGCAGAAGCCGCCCTGGGACAGCCCGGCGATCGCACGTCCGTCACGCGAGCGGATCGTGCGCAGGTTGCCGTCGACCCAGGGGAGCAGCTGGGCGATGTGGAACGTCTCCCAGTGGTACATCCCGTCGGGCCAGTTCGTGCACCAGCCGCCACCGTCGTCGTTCAGCGCGATGTCGGGCATGACCACGATCAGCGGCTTGCCGTCGGTGGTCGCCTGGGTCCCGCCCAGCGTGGTCCAATCGGCCGCGCCGCCGCTGGTGCCATGCAGCAGATACAGCACCGGATAGCGACGGTGAGGATGCGCGGCGTAGCCGGTCGGCAGCAGGATCCGTACGTTCGCCGGGCCGGGCAGCGCCGTGGTGCTGACCCGCACTGCCCATAGGCGTGAGTTCAGCTGCTGCGTGGACACGACCTTGAGGCCGTCCGCGCTGCGGAGCGTCAACCCGGCGGCGCCGGGCGCCAGCCCGAGCGCCGCTATCACCACCACTGCGAGCAGAGCGCGCTTCAAGTGTCGGCACGTTACCCGACAGCTGATTGACACGTCGCCGGTTGGCTGGGACCGTGCCGGCATGCGCACGAGTCGGTGGGTCGTCATCATCGCGATCGTGCTCGGCGCGGGCGCTATCGGATGTGGATCGTCGTCCTCGTCAAGCTCCGCAAACGGCGCCCGGCGCCGGCACACCACGCCGGCTCCGGCGCGCCCGCACCCCCCGGCTGCGCTGCGAGCCGTGGCGACGTTCCACCTGCCCGCGGCGCGCTCGGGCATCGCCGCCACGGAGTTCGGGTCGAAGCTGGTGGTGATCGGTGGGCTGTCGGCGGCCCAAACCTCGACCGCGACGGTGTTCACGATCGACGGCCACGATCACGCCGGGGCCGTCGCCACGCTGCCCGGCCCGGTCCACGACGCCGCAGCCAGCGTGGTGTCCGACCGGCTGCTCCTGTTCGGCGGTGGGGAGTTCGAGGGCAGCAACCGGATCATCGCCGTCGCCCCCGGTCACCCACGTCAGATCGGCACGCTTCCGCAAGCGCTGTCCGACCTCGACTCGGTCCGGATCGGTGACGTGACCTACGTGGTGGGCGGCTGGAATGGCACGGCGACCAACTCCGCCATCTACGCGGTCCGGCGGGACGGATCGGTGCGAGCGGCGGGGCGGTTTCCCACGGGAAAGCGGTATCCCGCCGCGGCCGCGCTCGACGGGCAGGTGGTCGTGGCCGGCGGCGAGACCACGTCGGGCACCCCGACGGCCAGCGTATGGGCCTTCGATCCCGCCACCGGGACCGTCACTCACCTGCCCGACCTGCCGGCACCCATCGACCACACCACCGGCGCCAGCCTGGACGGCAGCTTCTATCTGTTCGGCGGCCTGCAGCGAGGGACGCTCAGCGCCACGATCCTGTCCTGGAGACCGGGACAGCCGCACTGGCGCCGCGCGGGACGGCTGCCCGGCGCCGTGGCGGACTCGGGTGCGGCCCCATTCGACGGCGGGATCGCCGTCGCCGGCGGCCACGGAAGCTCGGGAACCGTGTCGACCGTGACTCTGCTTAGGGTGCGCTAGTCGCGGTTCACCCCGGCCATCACCTCGCGCCCGACGCGCTGCAGGTCGCGCAGGTAATCGAGATGGGCCTCCCAGCCGGGGTCGTCGCAGGGATCGGTGGCCAGACGCGTCGTGTCCGCGTGGGCGTCCAGCAACTCGTAGATCAGTTCTGTGAGGTGCTCCACCGGCGACCGCCCGACCGATTGTGAGTGCCGCATCTCCGCGCCGAATGGTGCACCCGGCATCGGACGTATGCGTGCGCTCGCGGAGCCGGGCCGCGGGAGTGATGAAGCGCAAGCGGCCGCTATCGCCGCCGGGCTGTCGGTTCCAGGGCCGGGTTCGACCAGCCGCCGTCCGACGGGTTCAGATTCGTCCCCGGCGGGACGATCTCGTCGATCCGGTCGAGCACGTCTTCGGACAGGCTCACCTCGACCGCCGGCAGCTGCGACTCCAGGTGCTCCATCGTGCGCGGGCCGATGATCGCCGCGGTCACCGCTGGGTGGCGGATGACCCAGGCCAGCGCCATCTCGATCAGCGTGATCCCGGCCTGCTCGGCCAGCTTCGCGAGCGCATCGGCCGCCTCGAGCTTGCGCTGGTTGCCGGGGAGGGACATGTCGTACCGGCTGGGGATCCGCTGCGCGCGATTGGAGACCGGAAGCTCGGCGCCGAGCCGGTAGCCGCCGGTGAGCCAGCCGCCGGCCAGCGGGCTCCACGGGATCACGGCGATGCCATGGCGCTGGCAAGTGGGCAGCACGTCGGCCTCGACGCCGCGGATGAGCATCGAGTACGGCGGCTGCTCACATACAAATCGCTCGCGCCCGCGGCGGTGCGCCACCCACTGCGCCTCGACGATCTGGCTGGCGGGGAACGTCGAGGAGCCGATGTAGCGCACCTTGCCGGCGCGCACCAGGTCCGTGAGCACGCCGAGCGTCTCGTCGATGTCGGTGTCGGCCTCGGGTCGATGGATCTGGTAGAGGTCGATCCAGTCCGTGCGCAGCCGCCGCAGGCTGTTATCGACCTCGCGGGCGATCCAGCGACGCGAGTTGCCGAACTCGTTGGGGTCGTCGCCCATCGTCCCGTGGACCTTGGTGGCCAGGAACACATCGTCGCGCCGGCCGTCGGACAGCGCGCGGCCCACGATCTCCTCAGACTCCCCGCGGGCGTACACGTCGGCGGTGTCGATGAAGTTGAGCCCGGCGTCAAGCGCGCGATGGATGATCCTGATGCAGTCGTCGTGATCGGTGTTGCCCCATCCGCCGAACATCATCGCGCCCAGGCACAGCGGGCTGACCCGCACACCGGTGTGGCCAAACGTGCGTAGTTCCATGCGGCCACCCTAGATGATTGATTCCGAATGGATTGGGCCCGGGGCGGTCGGGGAACGACGCGTGGCGCGCGCGACGCCGGAGCGATAGCGTCTGAGGCTCGATGAGCGAGACCGCCCCCCCACTTCCCAGCCCCGGGCGACTGGCGCGCTGGCGACACGCGCTCAGCACCGTCAACCCGCCCGCCGGCGAGCTGGACCAGGTGTCACGCTGGCTCGTGATCTCGCGGGCGGGCGTGCTGCCGATGACGCTGACCGCGGGTGCGATCGCGGGGCTGCTCGCGGTCCGCCATAACGACTTTGCCGCGGGCTGGTACGCGCTGTCGTTCGTCGGGATCGTGCTGGCGCACGTTTCCAACAATCTGCTCAACGATCTGTTCGACACCGACGCGGGGCTGGACTCGGGCGATTATCCGCGGGCTCTGTATGCCCCCCACCCGATCCTGTCCGGAATGATCGATCGGGACGGGCTGGTCCGGGCCGCACTGCTGGTCAACCTGGCCGACGTGGTGATCCTGGCGGTGCTGATCGGAGCCCGGGGTTTGGTCGTGCTGGCGTTCGGGCTGGCCGGGGTGTTGCTGAACGTCGCATACACGGCACCGCCGCTGCGGCTCAAGAAGCGCGGGCTGGGCGAGCTCGATGTGTTCCTGGTGTGGGGTCCGCTGATGATCGCCGGGACCTATTACACGGCGACCGGCCGCGTGCCGTGGCAGGTGTGGGCCGCCTCGGTCCCGTACGGCCTGCTGTGCACGGCCGTGCTGATGGGCAAGCACATCGACAAGCTTCCCTGGGATGAGCCGGCCGGGGTGCGGACACTGCCGGTGATTCTCGGCGAGCGTCGGGCGCGGCTGCTCACCGAGGCGCTGATGGTGGCGTTCTACGTAGCGGTGGTCGTGTGCGTGGTGATCGGGGCGCTGCCGTGGCCGGCATTGGCCGCGTTCGGCGGCCTCCCGCTGCTGCTGCGGGCGCTGAAGGCGCTGCGCCGACCCCGTCCGGCCCAGCCGCCGCGCGGGTTCCCGATTTGGCCGCTGTGGTTCGCCGCGTTCGCGTTCACGCACACGCGGCGGGCCGGTGCGCTGTTGGTGGCCGGCCTGTTGGTGGCGGCGGTGTTCGGCCTAGGCCCGGCCTGGCTGGGCTGAGCGGTCGCAGTCGCGGTGGTGTGAGGCCGCGGCAGGTGGGCCGCGGCCTCACCCACGCTGACTAACGAATCCCCGGAAGGACCTGGGTTCCCTCGATCTGCACGGCTTGCAGCTGGTCCGGATCGAGCCCGAGCAGCCGCAGGACCGTCGGCGCGATCTGCGTCGTCTCGACCCATTGGTCGGACGACTGGGGCTCGACGCCCGGACCGTCGACCAGAATCGGCACGTCGCGGTCGTTCGGGTTGGCGCCGCCATGCTCGGCGATCTTGCCCTTGCCGCCGGTGTAGACGACGCCGACCTGGACGATGCCCCACAGATCCGGGTGCCGCGGCTCAGACACGGGCACGCCGAAGTAGCGGGCCGCCGACGCTCCGGCATAGATCTTCCGCAGGCCGGAGTGCAGCAGGGTCCGTGAGGCGCCGCCGACGGTGTTGCCGGTTGCCGGATGGGTCCACAGGTAGTGGCGGGCAAAGTTCGCAGCCGCCTGCGAGCGATCCGACAGCCACCACATGACCGCATCGTCGTCGGTCCCCGCCACCACCAGGTCGCCGGCGCCCGGGTGCAGCGCCTTCCAGGCTGCGTTGACCCCGTCGATGATCGGTCCGTCGTCGATCCGCGTCAACCGGTCCGGATCCTGCGGCGACTGGCCGTGCTTGGCGGAGATGATGATCGCCGTCGAGTCAGCCAGGCCCTGGTCGTGGATCTCCTGGACGATCCGCTCGATTCGGTCATTGATGAAGCCCAGCGCCCGCACCAGCAGCGGACCCGGGGTATGGGTGCCAGGCAGGTACCCGCCCGTCAACCCGTCCGAGGTGGGAAGCTTCTCCGCCGTCGACACGGTCTGGAAGTTCATCCCGAACAGCGCTGGCACGCCGACCCATCGCGTCCCCTGGTGGTTATAGCCGTCGATCCAGTTGAGCACCGCCTGGACCTTGTAGTCGTCGTACTGCATGGTCGCGGCGTTGTCGCCCGTCCAGGCGATGTTGCCGGGATACGGGGTGCCCCCCGGCATCAGCGCCGTTGAGTCGATCTCGGGGTCGAACGAGTCCCGGATCCCGTTGCCCTCCGGCCCGTCGAACGACGTGTACACCGGGTGCTTGTCCGACCAGGCGGTCAGGAGGCCGTGATCGTGGACCACGTTCATGATCGTGTTGACCTTCAGGTACTGGTTCGGATAGATCGGCTTGCACGTGTGCGCGTCGACGGGGAACGTCGAGGGAACCAGCAGGTTCTGTGGCTTGCGCGTCATGCTGAGGATGTTGTCGGGCAGCCCGGAAAGGCCCTGACCGGCGTCGAGTTTGGTCGAGTCGAGGTCGTCCGGCGAGTCGTAGACGACGTTTCCGCCGGGCGGAGGGCCGGTGCAAGACGTCGTTCCGGGCGGGAACACCGCGTTGCTGTACTCGACGTCGTAGTAGACGCCCGTCGTGCCAGGGTTGCCGCCGGTCATCTGCGCGGTCATCCCGGGATCGGAGTCGGACGGGACCGGGGTATGGGCCGATGAGTACTCGGCGCCGCCCGCGACCAGCTTCGCGAGCTCCGAGTCCGGATAGCTCTGCACGTACCACTCGAGGTCGGACTGGTGCAGACCATCGACCGAGATCAGCACTACGTGCTGGATCCGGCGGTGGTGATGATGGTGGTGCCAGTCGCCGTCGTGCCCATGTGCCGCCACGGACGTCGCGGGAATCGCGACCGCCGCCGCAGCCAGCACGGAGCCGGCGGCCACACCTAGCCTCACGCGTCCACGCATGGTGTATGGCCTCCTGATCGGGTTTGCGGACGCGCGCATTCTCTTGACCTCCCGCGCGGCCGACGTTGCCCAGATGTGCCCCAGAGATAAGGGTTGGATTAAGTTAGGAGGCGCGCGACGGCCATCGAGCGCCGGGCGAAACGAAGATCAGGAGGCAACCATGAACGTGTTTCTCGCAGGTGGCAGTGGCGCCATGGGCAAGCGCCTGATTCCCCTGCTCGTGGACCGCGGCTATCGGGTGGCGGCGACCACGCGATCGGAGCGCAAGCGCGAGTTGATCCAGCGGCTCGGAGCCGAGCCGGTGGTGGTCGACGCGCTCGATCGTGCCGCGGTGGTGGAGGCGGTGAAGCGGGCCAAGCCCGAGGTTGTGATCCACCAGCTCACCTCGCTCACCGGGCTCAGCGACCTCAAGCACTTCGACCGGGAGTTCGCGGCCACCAACCGGCTGCGCACGGAGGGCACAGACAACCTGCTGGAGGCGGCGCACGCCGCCGCGGCGCGGCGCTTCGTCGCCCAGAGCTACGGCAACTGGAACTACGCGCGGACCGGGACCGAGGCGAAGGCCGAGGACGCCCCGTTCGACCCGCGCCCGCCGGCCAACCAGGTGCAGTCGCTGGAGGCGATCCGGCATCTCGAGTCAAGCGTCCTGTCGGCCGGGCAGATCGAGGGGATCGTGCTGCGCTACGGCGGCTTCTACGGGCCTGACACAGGTCTGTCCCCCGACGGCGACATGACCGAGCTGGTGCGCAAGCGCCGGTTTCCGATCATCGGCAGCGGCGCCGGGATCTGGTCGCTGATCCAGATCGACGATGCCGCCGCGGCCACGGTGGCCGCGATCGAACGTGGGCGCCCCGGGGTGTACAACATCGTCGACGACCAGCCGGCGCCGGTGGCTGAATGGCTACCTGAGCTGGCGCGCGCCGTGGGCGCCAAGCCCCCTCGCCATCTGCCGGTGTGGATCGGGCGGCTCGCCGTGGGCGAGGTGGGGATCTCGATGATGACGCAGATCCGCGGCGCCTCCAACGCCAAGGCCAGGCAGGAGCTCGGCTGGGCGCCTCGCTATCCGAGCTTCCGAGAAGGGTTCCGCGACGGACTGGGCAACGGTGCGCGCCCGGCCGCCGCAGCGGGGACGAACTCGCGCCGGCAGGCTTCCGAGCAGAAGTAGACGGTCCGCCCGTCGATCTCGGTGCGGAGCGCTCGGGCTCGATCGACCCTCATGCCGCAGGTTGGGTCGGTCGCGCCGCGCCGCACGGTCAGCGCCATGAGGGCGACGAAGATGATCAGACCGGCGGCGTTCAGGAACAGCTTGTAGTTGACGGTCACCGAGCCGAAGATGTCGGCCCGGGTGGGCCGCGGGCCGGACGGCACCGCCCCGATCAGGCTGAACAGGCCCCCGACGGCCAGCGCCGCGAACACGATCGTGACGAACATCAGCGCGGTGATCCGTAGCGCGAATGACGTGCCGTAGTACTTGCGGTAGGCCAGGATGATCGGCAGCACGATCAGGTCCGCAAACAGGAACGCCAGCACGCCGGAGAAGCCGATCCCGCCCGACCACAGCACGGCCGCCAGCGGCACATTCCCCACCGAGCAGACGAAACTGAGCACGGCGATCAGCGGACCCACGAGCACGTTCTCGATCGCGGGAATCGGGTCGGGAGCGTGGCGCACGAACAGGCTCTGGAAGAAGCCGTCGCCGAGCTGGGCGATGAACCCGGCGAGCAGGAACCCGGCGAAGATCTCCTTCCACAGCATGTGCCAGTCGCCGCGGAAGTTGTGGGCCACATCCGACCACCCACGTACCGAGCCGATCCGCCCGCGCCACGACGTCTCCCCTCCCGCGGCGCGATGCTGGTGGCGCGCGTCGGCGTGCTGCGCGTGCACCCGGGCCTGCTGCTCGAGCCGGCGGCTGACGAACAATCGCAGCAGCGCGGACATCAGCACGATCATCACGAGCCCGCCTATGTACTCCGCCAGCGTGAACTGCCAACCGATCAATACCCATAGGACGAGCCCCAGCTCCCAGACCAGATTGGTCGAGGCGAACTGGAACGCCAGCGCGCCGGCCGCGCCGGCGCCCTTCTGGAACAGCGACTTGGCGATCGCGATGGCGGCGTAGGAACACGATGAGGAGGCGGCGCCGAGACCGGTGGCCACGGCGACCGGCCGCGCGTCCTCGCCCCCCAGCGCGTGTTCGATCCGCTCGCGCGGCACCCACGCCTGAACGATGGCCGAGATGGCGAAGCCGAGTACCAGCGCCCACCACACTTCCCAGGCCATCAGCAGCGCGTCTCGAACTCCGTGCCAGACAACATTCAGCATCACTCCAGTGTACCCCTAGGGGGTAATGGTATCCTGACCGCTATGGCCAAGACTTCCACTCCTACCCGTGGCTACACCGCCACCAAGCAGCAGCTGCTGGCCCGGCTGCGCCGGATCGAGGGTCAGATCCGGGGTATCGAGGGCATGGTGCAGGACGACCGGTATTGCATCGACGTGCTCACCCAGATCGGCGCCGCCCAGGCCGCCCTCGACAAGGTCGCGCTGGGATTGCTGGACGACCACGCCCACCACTGCGTGATCGGCGCCCCCACCGCCCGGGAGCGCGACGACAAGACCGAGGAGCTGATGGCGGCCGTCGGCCGCCTGATGCGACGTGGCTAAGCCAGGCCCATCAACTCGGTCATCGTCTCCGGAGTCGCCTCCTCGATCGTGACGGCGTCCTGGAGGATCACGTCGATCTCGGCCAGATCCTGATCGGACAGCTTCAGCTCGGCTGCGCCCAGGCTCTCGGCGATGTGCTGCTGCCGTCGCGAGCCCACGATCGCCACCTGAACCCCCGCGTGCGCCAGCGTCCAGGCGATCGCCAGCTGGCTGACCTGATACCCGCGCTCCCGAGAGAACCGCTCGAGTCGCTCGACGACCTGCAGGTTGCGTCGGAACGTGTCCCCTGACAGTGAGGGGCTGACCCGGCGCCAGTCGTCTCGGGCGAAGGACGTGTCGGGGCCCATCGCCCCGGTCAGCAGACCGTGGGCCAGCGGTCCGTACACGAGCACGCCGATGTCGTGCTCGCGGCAGTAGGCCAGGACCTCGGCCTCCATCTCGCGGTTGAACAACGAGAACGGCGGTTGCAGCGTCTCGACCGGCAGCGTCTGGGCAAACTCGGTCATCGGCGCAGCATCGAAGTTCGACACGCCCACGTGGCGGATCTTGCCTTCGCCGATCATCTCTCGCAGAGCTCCCGCCGTCTCGGCGAACGGGACATCCAGGTCCGGCCAGTGAACCTGGTACAGGTCGATGTACTCCAGGCCCAGCTCGCGGAGGCTCTGCTCGACGCCCTGGCGTAACCAGGCCGGGCTCGAGTCCCGCACCAGCCCGCGCTCGTCATCCAGCCGCAGACCGCCCTTGGTCGCGATCACGACCTCGTCGCGGCGGTGGTCGAGGTCGTGGCGCAGCGCCCGGCCCAGCATCCGCTCCGAGGCGCCGAACCCATAGGCCTGCGCCGTGTCGAAGAAGTTGACGCCCCGCTCCCGGGCGAACCTGATCGCCTCGATCGCCTCGCGCTCGTCGAACTCTCCCCAGTCACCGCTGAGCTGCCAGGTCCCGAACGCGATCGGGGAGACCTCCAGCGCGCTGCGTCCCAGCCTCACCGGTTGCATCTAAGCGCGCGGCGGTCCGCTGGGGCGCTGCAGCCCGCCGCCCCGAGAGCGGCGGATGAAGTACAGGATCACCGTGGAGCAAACCACCGAGATCACGATACCCGGCGCCGTGTGCCGCCAGACCAGCCAGACCACGAGGCCGGCGATGAAGTTGCCCGCCAGCCCGAGCAGCATCGTCTGGAACAGACTCATCGGATCCGGGCCGGGGAGCGCCAGCCGAGCCAGTCCGCCGACGATCACCCCGGTGAGCACAAGGAGGATCAAATACAGAAGCAGGCTCATCTAACACCTAGGGTATCGGGCGCGGATCGCCTGTCTCCGTCTCTCCTCGCTCAAATCGAATGGTTGTGCCTACAACTACCCTGCTAACCTCCTGACACATGGACTTGGGCATCGCCACCTTCGCGGACCTCAGCTCAGGCGTGACGCCGGAGCAGCGGATGCGCGACCTGATCGAGGAGGCCGAGCTGGCCGATCAGCTCGGGCTCGACGTATTCGCCGTCGGGGAGCACCACCGACCCGACTTCCTGATCTCCTCGCCCGCCACCGCATTGGCGGCGATCGCAGTGCGGACCGAACGCATCCGGCTGGCCAGCGCCGTGACCGTGCTCAGCTCCGATGACCCCGTGCGCGTGTTCCAGCAGTTCGCGCATGTCGATCTACTGTCCGGCGGGCGAGCCGAGATCTGGGCTGGACGCGGCTCGTTCATCGAATCGTTTCCGCTGTTCGGCTACGACCTCGACGACTACGACGAGCTGTTCGCCGAGAAGCTCGAGCTGCTGCTGGCGATCCGCTCCTCCACCCACGTGACCTGGTCCGGTCGCCATCGCGCGCCGCTGCAGGACGCCGTCGTGTGGCCCCGGCCAGTGCAGGACCCGCTGCCGATCTGGATCGCGGTCGGCGGCACGCCGCAGTCAGTCGTGCGTGCGGGCAGCCTGGGCCTGCCATTGACGCTGGCGATCATCGGCGGCCAGCCTGAGCGCTTCGTGCCGCTAGTGGAGCTGTACCGCCAGGCCGGAGAGGCGGCCGGGCACGCGCCGGACGAGCTGAAGGTGGCGATCAACACCCACGCGTTCGTGGCCGAGACCTCCGAACAGGCCGACCAGGCCTTCGCGGCGTCGTATTTGGCGATGATGAACCGGATCGGGCGCGAACGGGGATGGCCGCCGGCCGGGAGGCCTGAGTACGAGGCGCTGCGCTCAGCGCGCGGCGCGCTCGCCGCCGGCTCGCCCGAACAGGTGGCCGAGAAGATCCTGTTCGAGCATGAGCTGTTCGGCCACCAGCGGTACATCGCCCAGATGAGCGTCGGAGGGGTCAAGCACGCCGACGTGCTCAGATCACTCGAGCTGTTCGGCACCCGCGTGGCTCCGATCGTGCGCGAGGAGGTCCGTCGCCGATCCACCGCCCCGGAGCCGCAGGCCGCCGCAGGCTGACCGTGCGCCTCTCGGTCCTCGATCAGTCGCCGATCTCGCAGGGCTCGAGCGGAGCGGATGCGCTGCGCAATACCCTGGACCTGGCGCGGCTGACCGACTCGCTGGGCTACCACCGCTACTGGGTGGCAGAGCACCACGGCGGGCCGATGCTGGCCAGCGCCAGCCCAGAGGCCCTGATCGGGCCGATCGCGGCGGCCACCAAGCGGATCCGCGTCGGCAGCGGCGGCGTGATGCTCCCCCACTACAGCCCACTAAAGGTGGCAGAGACATTCACGATTCTGGCGGCGTTGTTTCCCGGACGGATTGATCTGGGGCTGGGCCGCGCCGCCGGCACCGACCCCCTGACGACCTTCGCGCTGCAGCGCGATCGCCGCCAGGCGGCGCCCGACGACTTTCCCCAGCAACTGGCCGAGCTGCTCGCTTATTTCGACGACAACCTGCCGGACGATCACCCCTTCCAGCGGCTCGCCGCCACGCTGCCCGGGCGCCCCGAGCTGCCCGGGCTGTGGCTGCTTGGCTCCTCGCCCCAGAGCGCGATTTGGGCCGCCCAGCTGGCGCTGCCCTATGCCTTCGCCGACTTCATCAACCCCGGCGGCGAGGAGATCGCCAAGCTGTACCGGGATCGATTCGCCGAGGGGCGGTCATCTATAACCGCGGTCGCCGCATGGGTGCTGTGCGCGGACACCGATGAGGAGGCGCAGCGGCTGGCGGCCAGCAGCCGGATGACGCTGACCCTGCTGCGGCGCGGCCAGCTGATTCCCGTCCCGCCGCCCGAGGAGGCGATCGCGTTCCTGGAGCGCGAGGGCAAGCCAATGACCGGCGCGCTCCCGGGCCGCCGCGGAATCATCGGCTCACCCGCCACCGTCCGAGCCGGGATCGACACGCTCGCGGCCGCCTACGGTGCCGAGGAGATGATCATCGTCACGATCACCCACGACCACGAAGCCCGGCGGCGCTCCTACGAGCTGGTGGCAGAGACGATGGGGCTCGAGGCGGGTGCAGAGGCGGAGGCCGGGGCGCTGGGGTAGGGGTTCCGGGCGCGGCGGAGCTTTGGCGGGCGCTTTCCGCGGGACGGAAGCTTGGGAGCGGGAGCGGAGGCGGGAGCGGGAGCGGGAGCGGTGGACCCGCTCGATGTACCAAACCCACCTCTACGGGTCTGACCCGTCGACATTGAGCACTCCCGAAACTGCCGGTGGCGATGCGGGGTTTGGGCCTCGAACAGGTCCCGCACCGGTTCGCCGGCACCGCAGACGCCCGCCCCGCCCACCCCGGCGCCCTGCCCTACCGTCCCCCGCCCCCTGCCCCACCCCCCACCCCGTATCGTGAAGACATGCTGTTGCCGCGCTTTTTGATCACCTGGGCCACGAACTGCGTTGGGCTGCTGATCGCGGCGGCGCTGATCGGTCCGATCAGCTACGGCGACAAGGTCGGCACATTGTTGCTGGCGGGTCTGGTGCTCGCGCTCGTCAGCTTCGCGCTGCGTCCGCTCGTGGTGCTGCTGACACTACCGGCGGTGATCCTCACGTTCGGGATCTGGCTACTGCTGGTCAATGCGCTGATGCTGTGGGTCACGAGCAAGTTCGTGACCGGACTGCACCTCGGCGGCTTCTGGCCCACCGTCGGCGGGGCGCTGGTGATCTGGATCGTGAACATGGCCCTGCGTCCGTGGGTCGCGACCTCACGAACTCGCTCCTGGCGACGTTCTAGTGATTGGTTCCAGAAAACCCAAAGCTAGGAGCGAGGCACGCGATGTTCTACACCACGATCGACAGTCCCATCGGCGAGTTGCTGCTCGTCGGCGACGGTCACGCGCTCGAGCGGCTCGATATGCGCGGCGGGCGGCGCCCGGTCCCGATCGACCCGGCCTGGGAGCGCCGCGACGACGCGTTCTCCGCCGTCCACGAGCAGCTGAGCGAGTACTTCGCCGGCACCCGGCGCGAGTTCGACGTGCCGCTGTCGCTGGCGGGCAATCCGTTCGAACTCCGGGTCTGGGATGCGCTGCTGGAGATCCCCTACGGCGAGACGATCAGCTACGGCGAGATCGCGCGGCGGATCGGCGATCCGACCGCCGCTCGCGCGGTTGGGCTGGCCAATGGGCGAAACCCGGTGGCCGTGATCGTTCCCTGTCATCGCGTGATCGGCGCTGACGGGAGCCTGACGGGGTACGGCGGCGGCCTCGAGCGCAAGCGGCTGCTGCTCGATCTCGAGTCCGGCGTGCTGCCGCTGGCCGCGGCATAACGCCCGGCCCGCGCTCCGACGCGCCGCTCCGCACCCACCCTCCGCCGCTCCGCACCCACCCGCCAGGCGGTAACCTGTCGCTTCGAAATCCGAAGCAGGAGGACCGCCGTGCCCGACGCCGTGCCACCCACAGCCGCCCCGACTGACACCACTACCGCCCGCCTGGCGCCACTCGAGCCGCCGTACGAGCCCGACGTGGCCCGCACGCTGCAGCGGATGATGCCGTCGGGAGTCGAGCCGCTGAACCTGTTTCGCACCGTCGCCCACAACCGCTGGCTTTTGGACAAGCTGCGCAGCACGGGCGCGTACCTCCTCAACTTCGGCACGCTGGCAGCTGCCGACCGCGAGCTCATCATCCACCGCACCTGCGCCCGGTGTGGCTGCGAATACGAATGGGGCGTGCACGCGGCGATGTTCGCGCGGCAGGTCGGACTCACCGACGCTCAGCTGCGGGCGACGGTCACCGGGTCAAAGGACGACCCTTCGTTCTCCGAGCAGCAGTCGCTGCTGATCGCGTTCGTGGACGAGCTGCACGACCGCGCCACGATCAGCCCCGAGCTGTACGCCGCGCTGGCCGGCCGCTACAGCAAGGCCCAGCTGGTGGAGCTGGTCGCGCTCGTGGGTCAGTACCACGGCGTGGCGTACTACGCCAACGCCTTGGGCGTGCCGCTGGAGGACGCCGCCGAGCGGTTCCCCACGCCATAAGCGCATAGGATCCCGCTGTGAATTCGCCGCTGCTGCTCGTCGACGATCCCGCGCCCCACGTCCGCCGGCTGGCACTCAACCGTCCCGAGCAGCTCAACGCGATGACCGCCGAGCTGTGCGAGGCGCTTCACACCGAGCTGGACTCGCTCGCCCACGACCGCAGCTGCCGCGCCGTGATCCTGACCGGCGCCGGACGGGCGTTCTGCGCCGGGCTTGACCTCCACGGCTATGGATCCGCACCCGACAACGATGGCAGCGACCAGCCCCGCGATAGCCTCGCGAACCAGGAGCACATGTCGACGCTGGTGCTGGCCGTGCGGGCCCTTCCCCAGCCCGTGATCGCCGCCGTCAACGGGCCGGCCGCCGGCTTCGGACTGTCGCTCACGCTGGGATGCGACATCCGCTTCGCCGCCCGCGATGCCGTTTTCCGGGTGGCGTTCATCAACATCGGCGTTTCCAACTGCGACATGGGCACCAGCTGGCTACTGCCGCGGCTGATCGGCGCCTCGCGCTCGCACGAGCTGATGCTCACTGGTAGGCGCGTGAGCGCGGAGGAGGCGCTCGAGATTGGGCTCGTCGCCGATTTGGTCGACACCGACCAGCTTCCTGAGCGGGCGCTGCAGGCCGCGCAGCAGATCGCCGCGCTGGCACCCTGGGGCGTGCGGCTGACCAAGCGCGGGATGTGGAGCGCGCTGGAGATCCCGTCACAGCGGACGGCGGTCGAATACGAGGATCGCCAGCAGATCATGGCCACCTTCAGCCGGGGCGTGCCCGAGGCAGTGAGCGCGTTCCTGGAGAAGCGCGAGGCGGACTTCGCCGACTGACCGATGAGCGACCTGTTCGACGTCTCGGGCAAGACCGCGCTGGTCACCGGTGGCTCGCGCGGGATCGGCAAGATGATTGCCGGCGGACTGATCGACGCCGGTGCTCGGGTGGTGATCTCCTCGCGCAAGGCCGAGGACCTGCAGCGGACGGCGGACGAGCTCGCCCAGCGGGGGGAGTGCCGGGCGATCCCGGCCGATCTGTCAACGCCGGATGGCGCCGCCGAGCTGGCTCGGGCGGTGCGCGAGAAGTTCGACGCGCTCGACATCCTGGTCAACAATGCCGGCGCCACCTGGGGCGCGCCGCTGGAGGAGTTCCCGGCCTCGGGCTGGGACCGCGTGATCCACACCAACGTCGAGGGCGTCTTTCACCTGACCATCGGACTATTGCCGGCGCTGAGGTCAGCGGCCAGCGAGGAACAACCCTCGCGGGTGATCAACATCGGCTCGATCGATGGCCTGCGCGTGGCCGGGATGGAGAACTACAGCTACAGCGCCAGCAAGGCGGCCGTGCATATGCTCACCCGTCATCTCGCCAAGCGGCTGGCGTCCGAGCACATCACCGTCAACGCGATCGCGCCGGGTCCGTTCCAGAGCAAGATGACCGCCTTCATGCTCGACAGCCCCGACGCCCGGGAGCTGGTCGAGCAAACGGTGCCGCTGGGGCGGATCGGGCGTCCGGACGACGCCGCCGGTCTGACCCTGTTCCTCGCCTCGCGCGCGGGCTCCTATCTGACCGGCGTCGTGATCCCGCTTGACGGCGGCATCACGGGCTGCGGCTAGTCAGCGTCCGCGCGGCGGCGGCGACGAAGCCAGCGGCGACCGACTCGCCGATGCCGCCCACTGGCACCAGCCTCGGCACGGACAGGGTGGCGTCCAGCTCCACCTCGATCCGTTCCGGAGCGATCCGCCACCTCACTTCGAACTGCTCGGGATCGGAGGGCTCGTTGGGCAGACGGGTGAGCTTCACCCACCGGGGCGCCTCGCCGGCCACCGCCAGCGTCAAATCGAAGTCCCTGACCAGCGGTCCGTAAGCGACATGAAGCACGGCGCGCGCCCGCGTCGCTCGCCGGTCGCCGGATCGCTCCAGCACCTCGACGCGGCGGACCGCCTCGGGATACCAGTTGGGGTAGCCCTCCACGTCCGCCAACAGGTCGAACGACGCCTGCGCTGAGGCGGACACTGACGCGCTGGCGCTGCCGTGCAGCTCTTTCATCACTGAGCCCGAGCCTAGTCCGAATAAAGCCTTAGAGCCATGGGTTGATACAAGTCGTCCGTGCGCCACCGTCTTCGGCCAGCCTCGCTTCAGGTGCTGGAGGGCCATTCGCTAGTGGCGCCGCTAATCATCGCCGGGCTGCCGGAGGAGATCGAAGTCCTGGGGGTCCGCTGGCGCCGGAAGATCGAGTTTCACCTCACGGCGATCTCGGCCGAGACACTGGAGCGGGCCGGAGCCGGCCGCCCCGATCTGTGGCAGCTCGTCACGCGCGTCGCGTCCGGACGCGACCTCGGACCGATCGCCGTCCGCGAAGAGATCCGCCGCGTGTCCGGACATCCGGACAGGCCCGAGCTGCGCACGCTGGTGGTGATGGCGGACGCGCCGGGCCTGACATCGTTACAGGAAGAGCTGTCTCAGGCGCTCGGCGCGGAGCTCGCACCGACCCCGGCTCACGTGACGCTGTACTCGAGCGATCCGGCTCGCGGTATCGGGATCGACGACCACGAGCAGCTCGCGCGCCGCGCGCCGCGGCTGTCCGCCGAAGACGAGGCGGAGGTGCGGCAGGCGATGTCGTTTACAGCGGTGTTCCCCGACGATGACGGGATCCCGTTCGCCCGGGATGGGGATGACCGAGTGCTGCTCGGCGGCACGGACCCCGTGTTCACGGCCAGGGTGATCGCGGCCCTGGCGTATGCCGCCCACGTCCACCGCGATCAGCTGCGCAAGGGCGGCTCGGTTCCATATCTGGCCCACCTGATCGGTGTGGCCTCGATCGTCGCCGACGACGGTGGCGAGGAAACCGAGGTGATCGCGGCGCTCCTGCACGATGCCGCCGAGGACCACGGCGGCGAGGCGCGGCTGCGTGACATCGAGCGGCGGTTCGGGCCGCGGGTGGTGTCGATCGTGCGCGGGCTGAGCGACTCGCTGACTCCCGAGCATGTCGGCAAGGACCCGTGGCGCCCGCGCAAGGAGCGCTACCTGGAGCACCTGCGCTCGGACTGCGACGCCGCCACGCTGCGCGTGTCCAACGCCGACAAGCTCCACAACGCTCGCGCGATCCTCCGCGACCTGCGCCAGGACGGAGCTCAGGTGTGGGAGCGCTTCGAGGCCCCGGCCGCGGAACAGGTCTGGTACTACAGCGAGCTCGCCGCGATCTTCAGCCAGCGGCGGGCAGAATCGCCGCTGGCCGGGGAGTTGGCCGATACCGTGGCGCTACTGCGCGAGGCCGCGTCCGGAACATCGGCGAGTCCCGGCTTGCCCCGAGGCTAGTCGTCAAGCTTGTCGCGCTTGGGCCCCTCCCATGGCTCCGCCTCGGGGTCCTGGGAGGGGTGCGGCTCGCTCGTGCTGGTGCTGCCTGTCGCCGGGTGAGGCGCCTCGCCGAACGGGGCTCCGTCGGGATCGGGCGGGTCGCGCGGGTCCTCCCGGTGGTCGTAGGGATCGGGCCACTCGGTGGGGTCGGGCTCGCCGACCGGCGTGTTCAGCGCGTGATGCGGATCCTCCGGCGGCTCGTCACCCGGCGGCCCTGAATGGGTCTGCTCTTCGCGGCTCACACCTCAGGCCTGCCCGGGCGGGGCGCAGGCCAAACGCCTCGGATCCGTCCGGGGCCCGGCGTAGCTTGCCCGAACGCATGTTCGACATGGCGCTGAGGCTCCAGGACGCCCGGGCTGAACCGCCCGGGGCGAGCGGCTCGACCTGGCTGGACGCGCTCAATCCCGAGCAGCGGGCCGCGGCCACCCATCCCGGCGGGCCGCTGCTGATCCTCGCGGGCGCGGGCACTGGCAAGACCACCACCCTGTGCGCCCGGGTGGCGTGGCTGATCACCCAGGGGGTCGCGCCCGAACGGATCCTGCTGCTCACCTTCACGCGCCGCGCCGCGCGCGAGATGCTGCAGCGCACTCGCGCGCTGGTGTCGATGCCGTCCGGGTCGGGCGGGGTGCTGGGGGGCACGTTTCATTCCGTCGCCCACCGGTTTGTGCGACTGCATGCCTCCGCGCTGGGGCTGACGCCGGGCTTTGCGGTGCTGGACGCCGGCGACGCCGCCGATCTGATCGACCTGATCCGCGAGGAGCACGGCCACGCACAGAGCCAGGTGCGGTTCCCCAAGAAGAGCACGTTGCTGGACATCTATTCGCGCACCGTCAACTTCCAGCGCACGCTGTCGGAGGTCGTGACCGAGTCGTTCCCCTGGTGCGAGCAGCACGTGGAGGCAATGGCGGCATTGTTTAAGGCCTACACGGCGCGCAAACGCGCGCTGGGCGTGCTCGACCTCGACGACCTGCTGCTGTACTGGCGGGCGCTGGCCGCCGACGAGCTGGTGGGCGGCTCGATCGATGGTGCCTTCGAGCACGTGCTGATCGACGAGTACCAGGACGTCAATGGACTCCAGGTGGACATCATCCGCGGGCTGCGCCGCCAGTGCCGCGAAGTGACGGCGGTCGGCGATGACCTGCAGGCGATCTACGGCTGGCGCTCGGCCTCGGCTGAGCACATTCTCCAGTTCCCAACCCAGTTTCCCGAGGCCGCGGTGTTGACCCTGGAGCGCAACTACCGCTCCACCCAACCAACCCTGGACGCCGCCAACGCCGTCGCCGAGCAGGCCACGCGCTCGTATCGCAAACACCTGCATACGGACCGCGACGGCGGCACGCGCCCGGAGCTGGTGTTCTGCCGCGATGAGTCGGCCCAGGCCACCGAGGTATGCGAGCGGGTGCTGCGGGCGCGCGAGCTGGGGATGGAGCTCCGAGAGCAGGCGGTGCTGATGCGCACCTCGCACGACAGCGATCTGCTCGAGCTCGAGCTCGCCCGCCGGCAGCTCCCGTTCGTCAAGTACGGCGGGCTGCGGTACCTCGAGGCCGCGCACGTCAAGGACCTGATGGCGCTGTTCCGGCTGCTCGGCAACCCGGCCGGCGAGCTGTCTTGGTTCCGGGTTCTACAGCTGCTCGACGGCGTGGGCCCGGTGACGGCGCGCCGCGTGCTCGACGTGCTGGTCAGCGGGCCGGTCGCCGATCCCCTGGCTGCGTGGGTCCGGGCCCGCGAGCACCTGCCGGGCAGCGCCCGGGCGCCGGCAGATGCCGTGGTCGAGGCACTGCGCGCGGCGCGGTCGGCGGGCAACGCCGGTGTCCAGGCCGAGGGTCTGCGCGACGCGCTGGCGCCCCTAATCAGGTCGAGGTACCCGGACGGAGCGCTGCGGATGCAGGACCTCGATCAGCTCGTGAGCGCCGCCCGCGGGTCGGTCGACCTGGTGCAGTTCGCATCCGAGCTGGCGCTCGATCCCCCGCAGTCGAGTGCCGACCTTGCCGGTCCGCCGCACCTGGACGAGGATTACCTCGTGCTGTCGACGATCCACTCCGCCAAGGGCCTCGAGTGGGACGGGGTGCACGTGCTGGCGTTGTATGACGGCAATTTCCCCGCCTGCATGTCGGCCGGCTCCAGCGAGACCATCGACGAGGAGCGCCGGTTGCTGTACGTGGCAATGACGCGGGCTCGCCGTCAGCTGCATCTATACGTCCCGGTGCGGTATTACCACCGGCCGAAAGGAATCGACGACGCCCATGGCTACGGCAAGCCGTCGCGATTCCTGACCGAGGAGGTCAGGCGCTGCTGCGACGTGGTCCGTCTGGTCGATGACAGCGGTCAGGCCCGGGTCGGCGGTGAGCCGCGCCGGATCACCGTGTCGGTCGACTCGCTGTTTCAGTGACCAGCGGCCGACAGCAGACGCACTACGACGTGGTGATCGTGGGAGCGGGCCACAACGGCCTGGTGGCTGCCACGCTGCTGGCGCGATCCGGTCGCTCGGTGCTGGTGCTGGAACGCCGGGAGCGGGTGGGAGGCGCGGCCGTATCGGAGTCGCCGTGGCCAGGCATCGGTGTGGGGCTGTCGCGCTACGCCTACCTGGTAAGCCTGTTCCCGGCGGAGCTGATGCGCGCACTGGGGCTGGACGTCGAGCTGCGCCGCCGGGCGATCGCCTCGTATACGCCCGTTGGCGGCCGGGGGCTGCTCGATCGCGGCGGCGGGCATGACCGCAGCCGCGGGCGCGATGCTGGCCGCGGGTTCGACGCGATGGTCGCGCGGATGGCGGCGCGGCTGTTCCCCACCCTGCTCGAGCCGCTGCGCAGCCGCGCCGAGCTCCAGCGGCTAATCGACGACCCGGACGGCTGGGAGGCGCTGTTCGAGCAGCCCCTGTCCGCCGTGCTCGAGGATCGCTTCGAGTCGGACGCAGTCCGGGGCGTGGCGCTCACCGATGCCGTGATCGGGACCTTCGCCCCCGCCGGCGACCCGCTGCTGCGCCAGAACCGGTGCTTTCTGTACCACGCGATCGGCAACGGAACCGGGCACTGGGACGTGCCCGTGGGCGGCATGGGGGCGCTCACCGACCGCCTGGCGGAGCTCGCAGCCGGCGCGGGCGCCGAGCTCAGGACTCGGGCCGAGGTGAGCTCGGTGGCCACCGATGGGCGCGCGGCCGAGCTCGAGTGCGCCGACGGACGCACCGTGCAGGCCGCCGACGTGCTGGCCAACGTCGCGCCCGCGGTGCTGGCCCGGCTGCTGGGCGAGCCCAAGGCCGAGGCCGATCCCGCGCCCGCGCCCGAGGGATCACAGCTCAAGGTCAACATGCTGCTGCGGCGCCTACCGCGGTTGCGCGACCGGGGCGTGTCCGTTAGCGATGCGTTCACGGGCACGTTTCACGTCAACGAAGGCTACGAGCAGCTACAGCGCGCCTTTGAGGAGGCCGCCGCCGGACGCATCCCCGCCCTTCCTCCGTGCGAGCTGTACTGCCATTCGCTCAGCGACCCCGGCATCCTCTCCCAGGAGCTGCGCGCCGCCGGTGCGCACACGCTGACGCTGTTTGGTCTGCACATGCCCGCCCGGCTGTTCACCGGGCCGGATGCCGCCGATGCCAAGCGACGCGCGGTGGAGGCGACGCTGCGTTCGGTTGACTCGGTGCTGGCCGAACCGCTCGAGGATTGCCTGTGCCGCCAGCCGGACGGACAGCCGTGTCTCGAGGCTCTGACCCCTCCCGAGCTCGAGTCAGAGCTCGCGATGCCCGGCGGCCACATCTTCCATCGGGACCTAGCCTGGCCATTCGCCGAGACCGAGCCCGAGGTCGGGAGCTGGGGGGTCGAGACCGCCCATCCCAACCTGTGGATATGTGGCGCCGGCGCCCGGCGCGGCGGGGGCGTCAGCGGGATCCCCGGTCATAACGCCGCCCGAGCGGTCTTGGCGGCCCGATCGGCCTAGCCAACCGGATCGAAGCATGGGTCTCGCCCTCGGTGCTCACGATCCACCGCCGGTCCGCGTCGCCGCGCACCAGCTTCTCGCCGGGCTGGGATGGCGTACGGAACTCCATCTCGACGTCGAGCTCGGCTGGCTCGGGCGCGCTCAGCAGCTCCTCTTCGAGCACCGCCCAGTAGGCGGCGTTGTTGATGTGCCCGGCGACGTCGCACTCGGTGGCCCGGAACATCCAGGTGAATCGCTTCTCGCCCTCGGCGGCCGCCGGATGCCGTAGCCGGTGGCTGACGCGGCGCTCGCCCGCCGTCTCGCCGTACACGGCGATCTCCCGATCGGTGAACGGCGCCGGATGCCAGCTCGAGGGGTCGAGGTGCACCCACAGCGCCACGGCTTCGATGTCGCTGTCGGGCTCGCCGAGCCGCGTGACCGAGGTGCGCCGCTCGGCCCACGCCGCCCCCACCCCACTGCAGAACGTGGCCAGCTCCGCCCGCTCTCCGAATCTGGGGAACCGGGCCACGCGCACTCGCGTGCGCCGGACCACCCACACCGCGTCCTGCGCCACGCCGGCATCGTCGACGTCGTCGTAAGCCACGTCCTGAAGCCACCGCGCCAGGGCGTCGAGCCGGATCCGTCCCGACGGCGCACAGTCGCCCAGCGCCGCCCGGCGGTCGTGACGGAACACACGGCCTCCATCCGGGGGAGCGATCAGCTCGTCGCTCACGTCCGCGCGGCCTCGAGCTCCAGGTCGAGTTCCGTCCTCACCCCGAGGCCATGCAGCGCCTGGTTGGCTTCCTGGAGACTGGTCGCGCCGGCCACGGCCGAGGCCAGCCGCCCAGTGGCAGTCAGCGTCGGCGCGACGTTCAAATAGAACGTGACCGACGCCACCTGACTGAGCTCGACGGTCCGCGTCCCGCCCCGGATGGAGGTCTGCCCCGATGCGCCGCGGAACGCACGCACCGCCTGAGCGCTGGCCTCGGTGGGGACCAGCTGCATGGCTGCCTCCAGCCGTTCGGCGACCGGCACTGTGAGACCGCGAGCTCCGCATAACCCGCCCCGATCCGCCACTCGCCCGAGCAGCGCCAGCACCTCGGTCGGGGTGAGCTCGGCGTCGCAGCCGATCCCGAAGATCCCCGCCAGCACCGGATAGCCCCGCTCATGCAGGCGCGCCGCCGCGGCCAGCATCACCGCATCACACAGCGGACTGCGCAGCCCAGGCTCGTCTCCCTGCGCCAGCACGTCGCCGCCGACATCGATGAACACGATCAGATCGCAGGCCAGTACGTCGATGGCCAGCGCCAGGCTGTGGGCGATCGCCTCTGGACCGGGATGGATATCGATCAGGACCGTGTTGCGGCCCAGGAACTCGGCCATCCGCGACTCGGCGAAGTACACGTCCCGGTCCCGGACGCAGGTCTCGGGACCCGCCAGCATGATCGCGGGCGCCAGCTCGCCGGCGTGGGCGATCTCCTCGGCGCGGCGCGGACCCGGCACGGGATCGATCGGCCGCCGCTCCCAGCTCAGACCGCCCACGACCGGGTCGGCCCCGTCGTAGATCCGGGCCAGCTCGGCCGTGGCCAGCGCCCCCACCACGTCGCCGCCCCCTCCCATGCCAATCACCAGCGGGCGCCGGGCCCGCCGGAGCATCAGCTCGGGGTCATGCATCGGTGGCAGTCAGGTGCACGGGCATCCGCCCGCGGACTCTATCTCTGGGCCACCGTCGCGGAGGCCGAGGTGACCAGCGCCAGCCGCACGTCCTCCGGGTCCACCCCGCGCAGCCCGGGGCGGTCGAGATCGATCTCGATGGTCGCTCCGTCACAGCCGCCATCCCCGGACCCGTCGCCGACCGCGCCGCCGCTGGCATGATTCGCCGATGCTCGCCGTGTTCGCCTCGTCTCAGGACCCCCGGGATCCGCTGTCCGGGCTCGAGATCGGCGACCGCCCCGAGCCCGCGGCAAAGGATGGCTGGACCACCATCGAGGTCAAGGCGGCCTCGCTCAACCACCACGATCTGTGGTCGCTGCGCGGCGTCGGCCTGGCGCGCGAGCGGCTGCCGATGATCCTCGGTTGTGACGCCGCCGGCCTCGACGCGGACGGCAACGAAGTCGTGGTGCACTCGGTCATCACAAGCGATGCCTGGCACGGCGACGACACGCTGGATCCACGTCGCGCGATCCTGTCCGAACGACACCAGGGGACGTTCGCGGAACGGGTCGTGGTTCCGCGGCGCAATGTCCTGCCCAAGCCGCCGGAGCTGACGTTCGCGGACGCTGCCTGCCTGCCCACGGCGTGGCTCACGGCCTATCGGATGTTGTTCACGCGCGCGGGGATCGCGCCCGGTCACACCGTGCTGATCCAGGGCGCCACCGGCGGCGTGTCCACCGCGCTGATCGTCCTGGCCCGTGCCGCCGGAGTGCGCGTCTGGGTCACGGGCCGCTCAGATGACAAGCGCCAGCAGGCGCTGGAGCTGGGTGCCGATCAGGCGTTTGAATCCGGATCGCGCCTGCCCGAGCGCGTCGATGCCGTAATGGAGACGACCGGTCAGGCCACCTGGGCCCACTCGCTCCGGGCGGTCAAGCCCGGCGGCACGGTCGTTATCTCGGGCGCCACCACGGGCGATGCACCGCCCGCCGAGCTGTCGCGCGTGTTCTTCTTGCAGCTGTCGATCGTCGGCTCGACGATGGGCACCCGCGACGAGCTCGAGCGGCTGATCCGCTTCTGCGTCGAGCGGGAGATCCGCCCGGTGATTCAGGCCACGCTGCCGCTGACCGACGCCCGGCAAGGCTTCGAGACGATGCTCGGCGGCGCGGTGGTGGGGAAGATCGTGTTCACCGTGTGACTTCCTGCACCAGCCAGCCGTTGCCGTCCGGATCATTGAACGTCAGAAATGATTCGTAGCTGCCGCGCTCGGGGTGCAGCCCGGACCGCTGCTGCCCCTCGGCGAAATGGAACGGCTCGCTCACCTCGACGCCTCGGCCGGCTAGCTCGACCCGCGCCCTTTCGATGTCGGAGACGATCAGGTGCAATCCGCCCAGCGTCCCGGCGCTCTCGGGGTTGCGCATGACCGCGATCGAGCAGGCCGATCCGGGTGGGGTGAGTTGCACGACGCGAAACTCATCCCCGGCGCTGTAGTCCACGTCGAGCTTGAACCCGGCCTGCTCGCTATAGAACGCCTTGGCGCGGTCCACGTCGGATACCGGTACGACGATCAGTTCGAGCCTGTAGTCCACGATCGGACCTCCTTGGCGGGGGGATGTGCACGCTGTGACCTCTCATGGCTCGCCTACGGGGCGCCCCGGCGGGTCACGCATCTGGCTCCCACCCTGGCTCCGAGCGCAGCGGCCTCGGCCACCGGCTGACCGGCGGCCAGCGCGAACGTGAACGCGGCGGCGAACGAGTCACCGCAGCCGTAGGAGTCAACCGGGGGACCGGGCGGTTCCACCGCGTCCCATCTCCCTTCCGCCTCGCCCCACCAGCGGCCCCCGTTAGGACCGTCGGTGGCCACGAACAGCCGGGTCCGGTCCGCGATGTGGCCGGCCCAGTCGCTCTCGTCGGCGTCGCTGGCGCTGAACACCAGCGCGTCGATCACCGGCCCCGGCCCCGACAGCGCATGTCGCGCCCGGGGCGAGGCCACCACGACCCGCGCCCGGCGTGCCTGCTCCATCGCCCGGCTGTCCCCGGCCGTGACGTACACGCCCTCGGCGTGGTCCAGCCGCTCCCACTCGAGCTGATCGGAGCCAAGCGGATCCAAGCGCTCCCCGAGCGTCACGATCGTCCGCTCGCCGTGATCCTCGAGCAGCGTCAGCGCACGGCGGGTGGGCTCCGAGCGCCACGCCGCGTCGACCTGCACGCCGCGCCCGGCGAGCTCCTTGGCCGCCGCCTCGCCGTGCGGATCGCGGCCCAGGGCGCAGAAGAAGTCGACCTCGGCCCCGAGCTCCGCGAGCACCACCGAGGCCACACCCCCGCCCCCGGCCGCCCGGGTGAACGCGCCGTGCGCGTGAACCACCTCCCCCGGATGGGGCATCCGCTCCACCGGGATGAAGTCCACCCACTCGACGTGGCCCACGACTGCCACACGCATGGCCGCACACCCTATGACGCGCGGCCGTCAGGAGGGGGATTGCGGGTCCACCGAACGCTCATCCCCGGGGCTGGAACGCTCGTGCCCCGGGGCTGGGTCGCCCCCATGGGGCCCGGATCGCCCTTCGCCGGGGGGGCGGGATCGCCGTGCGCCCCGGGGGCCCGGATCGCCCTTCGCCCCGGGGCCCGGATCGCCCTTCGCCCCGGGGCCCGGATCGCCGTTCGCCCCGGGGCCCGGATCGCCGTTCGCCCCGCGGCGCCGCCGGGGGGCCGCCCCTCACCTGAATAACGTGTCACTCGCCTCGTTCCCGGACCGCGAGGTGCACGTTTGTCATGCCCCACATGATTAAGGTGCCACTCGCCTCGCGGCGTCGAGAGGCGTGGCACGTTGTGCAGGGCCGCCGGACGCGGCATTCATGCGCCCCAGACCCGCCGCAGCGACCTGCGCGCGATCGCGCCCGCCCCCCACCAGACCTACACGGTCTCCCCCGGCCGCTGGAAGATCACCTCCGGCACCACACACGCGGGCGAGACCCGCAGCACGAACCGCAGAGCCTCGGCGATGTCAGCCGTGCGCAGCATCTCCTCCGGTGGCACGGTCTGCCTGACGAACTCGGTCATGTCGGTGTCGACGAAGCCGGGACAGAACGCGACGTTCTTGATCCCGTCGGCGTTCAGCTCCTTGTTCATCGCCTGGGTGTAGGCCACCACCGCCGCCTTGGTCGCCGAGTACACCGACAGCCACGGCTGCGGGGACTTGCCGGCGATCGAGGCGAGGTTGACCACCAGGGCGCCCCGGTGCTCGGACCCGGCCGCGCGCAGCATCTCGGCGCACTCCCGATAGAACAACACGATCGCGCGCAGGTTGACGCCCAGCTGGAGATCGACGTACTTGGTCTGCTGCTCGCCGGCAGCTGAGCCGATTCCCACCCCGGCGTTGTTGACCAGCACGTCGAGACGACCGAAGCGGTCACGGTGCCGGCGCACCACCTCGCGGATGACCTCCTCGTCGGACATGTTGCCCGCAACGTGCTCGACGTCGTAGCCCTTGCCACGGAGCGCCTCCGCGGTCTGCTCCAGCGGCTCCGGCTTGCGCGCCGCCAGCGTCAGGCCGAACCCCTCCTCTCCCAAGGCCTCGGCGAGGGCTAGACCGATGCCCCGGGAGGCGCCGGTCACGATGGCTGCGCGGTCTGGCATGCGGTGACCCTTTCTGGCTGAACGAAAACGGCCATTTAATCTGACTGCGGGTAGCTACGGACCCCGGGCTCGCCGTTCCTCCGGCTGCGGGTCGCGACGGCCGCCGGGTAACTTCGGCCCGACGGGCATGACGGGACGGCGCGATTGATGGTCTACTACCTGAGCAAGGGTGAGGATGGAACGGGCGAAATGGGTCTATGACTTCTCCGAGGGCTCGCGGGACATGCGCGTGCTCCTCGGCGGCAAGGGGGCCAACATCGCCGAGATGACGCGGGTGCTCGGGGTCGACCGGGTGCCGCAGGGGTTCACGATCACCACTGAGGCATGCGTGGCCTACATGCGTGAGGGCTCGGATCCCGCCGGCCTGGCCGAGCAGGTGCAGGCCGCGCTGAACCGCCTCCAGGAGCTTGCCGGCCAGCACTTTGGCGACGAGCGCGATCCGCTCCTGGTGTCGGTTCGCTCCGGCGCCCGCGAGTCGATGCCGGGAATGCTCGACACGATCCTCAACCTCGGCCTCAACGATCGCTGCGTGCGCGGGCTGGCGGCCGCCACCGGCAACGAATGGTTTGCCTGGGACTCATACCGGCGGCTGGTGCAGATGTTCGGCAACGTCGCCCACGACGTCCCCGGCGAGCGGATCGAGGCGGCCATCGCCGAGGTCAAGAACACCGCCGGCGTGCAGAGCGACACTGAACTGTCGGTCGCGGACCTGCAGCAGTTGGTGGAGCGCTTCCAGGGCTTCTACGACTTCCCGCAGGACCCGCAGGAACAGCTCACGCAGGCGATCCACGCCGTGTTCAAGTCGTGGATGGGTGACCGCGCCGTCCACTACCGCCGGATCAACCGAATCCCCGATGACTGGGGCACAGCGGTCAACGTCCAGCGCATGGTGTTCGGCAACCGGGGCGAGGACTGCGCCACCGGTGTCGCGTTCAGCCGCGACGAGGTCACCGGTGCCCCGGAGCCGTCGGGCGACTTCCTGATCAACGCCCAGGGCGAAGACGTCGTCTCGGGCGTGCGCACCCCCCGCGACATCTCGGAGCTAGCGGAGGTGATGCCCCAGTCCCACCGGCAGCTGCTCGACATCCTGCGCACGCTCGAGGCGCATTACAAGGACATGCAGGACACCGAGTTCACCGTCGAGGAGGGTCACCTGTGGATGCTCCAGACGCGCAACGCCAAACGACCAGCCCAGGCCGCGGTCCGGTTCGCCGTCGACGCCGTCCGCGAGACGCTGCTCACGCGTGAGGAGGCGCTGCAGACAATCGACCCGGCTTCGCTCGACGCGCTGCTGCATCCCACCTTCGATCGGGGCGCGGGCTACAACGTGCTGGCCCGAGGCGTGGCCGCCTCGCCCGGTGCCGCGGCCGGCTCAATCGTGTTCAGCGCGCCGGATGCGGTCGCCGCCGCCGCCGAGGGCAAGGACGTGATCCTGGTCCGCCCGTTCACCGAGGCCGACGACGTGGCCGGCTTCCACGCCGCCAAGGGCATCCTCACCTCCGAGGGTGGCAAGGCCTCGCACGCCGCGCTGGTGGCGCGCGGGATGGGCGTGCCGGCGGTGACCGGCGCGGCGGTCGAGATCCATCCCGACTCCGGCGAGCTGCGCATCAACGGCACCGTGTTCCACGAGGGCGATTCGATCGCCATCGACGGCACCGACGGGGCTGTGGTCGAGCCCGGTGCCACGCTGATCGAGCCGGTTCTGGACGAGTGCTTCGAACACGTGCTGGAGTGGGCCGATCAGATCCGCCGGCTGAGCGTTCGCACCAACGCCGATACGCCGAAGGACGCCGCCCACGCCCGCGAGCTGGGAGCTCAGGGGATCGGACTGTGCCGGACCGAGCACATGTTCATGGCCGAGGACCGCCAACCCAAGATGCGGGCGATGATCATGGCGGCAGACAGCGACGGCCGCCGGGCCGCGCTACGCGAGCTGCTGCCGTTGCAGCAGCAGGACTTCGAGGGCATCTTCCACGTGATGCAGGGGCTGCCGGTCACGATCCGCCTGCTTGACCCACCCCTCCACGAGTTCCTCCCCAACCTCCCGGAGCTGCGGGCGCAGGTCGAGCGGGCGCGGATCGAGCACGCCGAGGACCTCGCCGAGCTCGAGCACCTGCTCACCCGGGTCGAGGAGATCCACGAGGGCAACCCGATGCTCGGAACTCGCGGCTGCCGCCTGGGCATTCTGTTCCCAGAGATCTACGAGATGCAGGTGCACGCGATCATGCGCGCCGCCCGCGCCGTCGAGGCGCCCCCGCACCCGGAGATCATGATCCCGCTGGTGGCCTACGAGCATGAGCTCGAGATCATGCGCGACCTGGTGGTCCGGGTGGGCGCCGAGCATGGACTGCGCGAGGGTGCCGACTTCACCGTCGGCACGATGATCGAGCTGCCCCGGGCGTGCTTCGTGGCGGACCGGATCGCGCGCCACGCCGACTTCTTCTCGTTCGGCACCAATGACCTCACCCAGACTGCGATCGGCCTGTCTCGTGACGACGCCGAGTCGAAGTTCGTCCCCACCTACATCGACAGCAAGATCATCGACCGCTCGCCGTTCGAGACGATTGACACGCCCGGCGTGGGCTGGCTGGTGCGGCTCGCGGCCTGGGTCGGGCGCGAGGCCCACCCGGGTCTGAAGCTGGGCATCTGCGGCGAGCACGGCGGCGATCCGGAATCGATCGCTTTCTTCCACCTGGCCGGGCTCGACTATGTGTCCTGCTCTCCCTTCCGCATCCCGATCGCCCGGATCGCGGCAGCGCAGGCCGCGATCAGCCACGCCAGCGCTACCTCCCGAGACCGATGAGCCGCGCCGGCGGCCCGAGCAGGTCGACCAGCAGCCGCTGGGCGGTGCTCGCGAGCCGGAACTCCGTCCGGTAGCGCGAGACCACGACCGCCGCGCGCAGCGTCGAGCCGGCCGCGGCAAGATCCTCGAACATGCGCTCGGTTCCGAGCGCGGGTCGCATCTCCCAGCGCACCACCGCTTCCTCGCCGCCCGGATTCCAGAAGGCATGGTTCACGCCCGCCGGGATCGTGATCTCCTCGCGTGGTCCCAGCTGGCGCTCGACGCCGCCCAAACGCAGGGTCACGGTCCCGCGGATCCCGGTGAAGCGTTCCTCCTGGCGGGGGTGAAAATGCTCCGGCGGGGGCCGCCCCGCGGGCCCGTAGTGCGCCTCCATCGCCAGCAGCTCCCCGCCGCTGTCGGCCGTGGTCGTGAGCAGCACGAGTCGCTCGGATGGCGTCAGCTTGATCTCGTCGCCGGCCTGGGCCACGCCGAGCACGTTAGCGCGTGAGGAGTTTGGTACAGTCACGTACCGTGAGCACCTCGACCCTTCCTGGCGTCGATCCTGCGGCGACATCCCCGTCTCCGGCCGGGCCAGTCGAGAGCACCGTGCCGCTCCGGCTGCCGCCGGCCGACCCGCGGCCCAGGGCCGTCCAGACGGTCCGGTTCGTGTTCAGCCCGATCAAGTCTTCCCTGGGAGCCCGGCAGCAGTACGGCGACGTGTGGCAGTGGAACTTGCTCTCACGCAAGGAGCCGTTCGTGGTCACCGCTCATCCGGATCACGTCAAGTCGCTGTTCACAGCCAAGCCCGAGGACGCCCCATCGCTGACCGGGGAGTCGCCGCTGCGCCCGATCCTGGGGCCGAACTCGGTGCTGACCTCCGTGGGCGACCGACACATGCGCCAGCGCAAGCTGCTGCTGCCCGCGTTTCACGGTGAGGCGGTCCAGCGGTACGTGGAGATGATCGCGGACGTGGCCGAGCGCGAGATCGATCGCTGGCCGGTGGGCAAGTCGTTCGCGCTGGCGCCGCGCATGCAGGCGATCACGCTCGACGTGATCATGGGCGGCATCTTCGGGATCGGCACCAACCCGGCTCGGGGAACGGTCGAGCGCCGCCTGCGCCAGACCATTCGGCGCATGTTGCTGGCCTCGACGAACCCGGCCTACCAGCTGCTCGAGCTCAGCAATGCGGGGCAGATGGAGGCGAGGGGACTGCTCAAGCGGGTGCTGCAGATCGTCGATCGCCAGATCTACGCCGTGATCGCAGCCCGCCGGGCCGAGCGCTCAGGCGATGGCCGTCACGACGTGCTGTCGCTGTTGCTCGAAGCCCGCGACGAGCAGGGGCAGCCGCTGACCGATGAGGAATTGCGCGACGAGTTGATGACGCTCGTCCTGGCCGGTCACGAGACGACCGCCAACTCGCTGTCCTGGACCTTCGAACGGTTGCTCCGCGCTCCGACCGCTTACGACCGGCTGCGCGAACTGGTCCGCTCCGATGGCGATGGCGCAGAGTCCTATGTCGAGGCGACCGTGCACGAGGGGATGCGCCTGCGGCCGGTGATCCCGATGATCATCCGCATGGTCAAACGGCGCTGGCAATTCGGTGATTACGTGGTGCCGGCCGACACGCCGGTGGCGGTCAACATCGTCGCGGTCCACTACCTCGAGGACGTGTACGAGGAACCCCGGGCCTTCCGGCCGGAGCGATTCCTCGACCAGAAACCGGGCACCTACACCTGGATCCCGTTCGGGGGCGGCATTCGCCGCTGCCTGGGCGCCACGCTGGCGATGGCCGAGCAGCGGGTCGTGCTGAACGCGATCGCCCGGCGCGTCGATCTGGCCGCTCCGCAGCCCCGACCCGAGCGTCCCCAGCAGCGCAACGTGACCATGATCCCCCGGCGGGGCGGCCGGGTCGTCGTCCAGCGAAAGCTGTAGGCCGCCGTGACCGCTACCTTGCCGGGCGTGGCGACCGAGCAGAAATCGACCACCCAGGAGCAATCCGGCCATCGCGGGCGGCTGATCGCTGCGATGGCCACCTCGATTGACGAGAAGGGGTACCGCGAGACGACCGTCGCCGACGTCGTGCGGCTGGCCCGCACCTCGCGCCGGACGTTCTACGAGCACTTCGAGGACCGCGAGGCGTGCTTCCTCGCATTGTTCGACGCCACCAACGACGAGACCATGAAGCGCATCGCCGCCGCCGTGCAGCCCGATCTGCCGCTCGAGGACCAGGTCGACCAAGCGCTTCAGGCTTACATCGACAGCGTCACCGCCCACCCCGCCCTGTACCGCAGCTTCGTGCGTGAGCTGCCCGGACTGGGCCAGGCCGGCGCCGACCGGCAGCTGGCGGTGATCGAGCGCTTCGCTCAGCTGCTAGTGGGCCTGGTCGAGTCGGTGCGCCAGGTGCGGCCGGACGTCGCGGTCCGACCGCTGCCGATGGACACCGCGATCATGATCGTCGGCGGCCTGCGCGAGCTCGCCGTGATCTGGCTTCAGCAGGGCCGCGACGTGCGAGACCTGCGGGCGAGCAGCGGCGAGACCGTCAAGGCGATCTTGCGCGGGACCCTGCTGTAGGGCTCCGGTCAATTTCAGGTTCCCTCACCCCTGAATAACGTGCCACGCGCCTCGCTCCCGGGACGCGGTGCACGTTTGTCATGCCCCACATGGTTAAGGTGCCGCTCGCCTCGCGGCGTGGCGCACGTGGCACGTTAATCAGGCCCTCTCATGCCCCAGAGTGCGGTATGACACACATTTGAGTGCCGTTGGTATGCTAGCGTACCATGCGGTACACTCATGTACCGAGCCCGACGGCGTGTAGCGCACGGTCGCGCGCGCCGAACACCAATACCACCACGAGCACCCGCGGCCCACCGACCCAGGCCAACCGACACCCGACAACATGACTGCCGACGCCACCATCACTCCTGACGCCTCCACCCCGCCCACCCACCATCAGATCGTGATCGCCGGCGCCGGGTTTGCCGGTCTCGGCATGGCGATCGCCCTCAAGCAGGCCGGGATCGACGACTTCGTCGTGCTCGAGCGGGCCGACGACCTCGGCGGGACCTGGCGCGACAACACCTACCCCGGCTGCGCCTGCGACATCCCCAGCGTCCTGTACTCCTGGTCGGCCGAGCAGAATCCCGATTGGAGTCGGGCGTTCGCCGGCCAGCAGGAGATCTGGGACTACATGCGCGCGGTGGTGGCGCGCAAGGACCTCGCGGAGCATCTGCGCTACGAGCACGAGATCCTGGGCATGCGCTGGGACGATGACAGGGCGCGCTGGCAGCTGGAAACGACTCGCGGTCCGTATACCGCCGAGGTGGTCGTGTCCGCAGTGGGGGCGCTCGCGGATCCGGCGATCCCGTCCCTGCCGGGCCTCGAGCGGTTCCGCGGCACCGTGTTCCATTCCGCTCGGTGGGACCACGATCACGACCTGCGGGGGCGGGAGGTGGCGGTCGTCGGGACCGGCGCCTCGGCGATCCAGTTCGTGCCCGAGATCCAGCCCCACGTCCAGCACCTGCACCTGTTCCAGCGCACCCCGCCGTGGGTGCTGCCCCGGGAGAATCCGGCCATCCCCAAGCGGTGGCGGCGCCGCTTCCGGCGGCATCCGCGGCTGCTGAACCGGGTCCGCCGCGCAGTGTTCTCGGTGCTCGAGTCCGTCCACGTGATGTTCACCCACCCCCGGATGACGCGGCTGAGCGAGTGGCGCGCGCGCCGGCACATCGCCGAACAGGTTCCGGATCCGGCGCTGCGGAAGCAGCTCACGCCAGACTACCGCCTGGGATGCAAGCGGATTCTCGGCTCCAATACCTGGTACCCGGCGCTGTGCGCGGACAACGTCGACGTCATCACCGGTGGGGTCCGCGAGCTGACGCCGGACGGGATCGTGGACGACGCCGGGGTCGAGCACCGCGCCGACACGATCATCTTCGGCACCGGCTTCCAGGTCACCGATCCACCGATCAGTCATCGCGTCACCGGCCGCGACGGCCGGACGCTCGCCGAAACCTGGGCCGGCAGCCCCAAGGCCCACCTCGGCCTGGGCGTCGCCGGTTACCCGAACTTCTTCATGCTGTTGGGCCCCAACACCGGACTGGGTCACAATTCCGTGCTGCTGATGATCGAGGCGCAGGTTGAATACGTGATGCAGGCGCTGCGCCACAAGCGCCGGCACGGGCTGGCGTCACTTGAGCCGACCTCTCAGGCCCAGGCCAGCTTCATCGCAGAGATCGACGAGGGCACCCGGGGAAGCGTGTGGACGGCCGGAGGCTGTACCAGCTGGTATCTCGACTCCACGGGTCGCAATTCGGTCCTGTGGCCCGGCAGCGTGCGCGCCTACCAGCGGCGGCTGGCCAGGTTCGAGCCCAGCGACTACCGCGTCGCGCTGCCCCGGCCCGCCTCGGTTCCGGAGCGGGTGGCGGCTTGAGCGCCGGCGAGCAGGCCGGATCGGCGCTCAGCAGCGAAGAGCAGCTGGTCGACGTCGGCGATGGGGTGACGCTGTGCTACCAGCGCACCGGCGATCCATCCGATCCGCCGCTGCTGCTGATCATGGGCCTGGGCCAGCAGCTCACGGCCTGGCCCGAGCCGTTCTGTCAAGGGCTGGCGGAGCGCGGCTTCCACGTGGTCCGGTTCGATAATCGCGACATCGGCCGCTCTTGGCATGCGTCGACGCCGCCGCCGCGCACCAACCAGCTGTTCACCCGACGGTTTGGTCCCAGAGCAATACGACCTGCGCGACATGGCGCGGGACACCGCCGGTCTGATCGACGCGCTCGACCTGCGGCCGATGCACATCGTTGGCGTCTCGATGGGCGGCATGATCGGCCAGACCGTGGCTGCTCACCATCCCGAGCATGTCCGCAGCTTGGTCTCGATCATGTCCTCGACCGGCGCACGCAGCGCCGGCTGGGCCGCCCCTTCGACCATGCGCCTGATGTTCCGCCCACCCGCGCGCGACCGGGACGCGGCCGCCGAGCGAGCGGCGCTGGTGTTCCGCCACATCGCCTCGCAAGGTTTTCCGTTCGACGAGGAGTACATTCGCGAGCGCGCCCGACTGGCGTTCGATCGCGACCCGCGCGGCGGCGCTGGCCTGGGCCGCCAGCTGGCGGCGATCCTCAAGTCGGGCGACCGTACCGCTGATCTCAAACAGATTACGGCGCCGACGATGGTGGTCCACGGTGACCACGACCGGTTGGTGCATCCCTCCGGAGGTCGCGCCACCGCCCGGGCGATCCCCGGCGCGCAGCTGACCACGATCCCCGGTATGGGTCACGACCTTCCGGCCGGTGCCTGGCCCCAGCTGATCCAACTGATCGCCACTCATGCGGCGAGCGCCGACGCCTCCCGGGGCTCGGTCTGATGGCCCGCAAGGTCGACGTCGACGGTCGCACCGCCTATGTGTCCGGCGCAGCGTCCGGGATCGGACGAGCGGTGGCGCAACGACTGTCCGCGTACGGCTGCCCGGTCGCGATCATCGATCAGGACACGGAGGGTCTGGCGCAGACGGCCGAGTCGCTGTCTGGGCCGGTGCTGGCCCGGACCCTGGACGTGCGTGACCGCCACGCCCAGCTGGCACTGGCCGCGGAGGTGGCCGACTGGGCCCCGAGGCCGATCGGGATCGTGTTCAACAACGCCGGGGTCGCGACCTCTCAGGCGGTGGCGGACGGGTTCGTTGAAGATCACGACTGGGTGCTCGACATCAACTTCGGCGGCGTGGTCAACGGCGTGCGCGCCTTCCTGCCGCTGCTGCTGCGCCAGAACTCGGGCGTGATCGTCAATACCTCGAGCGTCTTCGGCCTGGTTGGGTGGCCGTATCAGAGCGCGTACTGCGCGTCGAAGTTCGCGGTCCGGGGGTTCACCGATTCGCTCCGGCAGGAGCTACGGGGGACCGGCGTCCGCGCCGTCAACGTCCATCCTGGCGGGGTCAAGACGAACATCGTCCGCAACGCGCGTTACTACGGCGACCCGAGCGGTCGCAACATCTCCAAGGCGGACGCAGTACAGCTGTTCGAAAGGCTCGCACGGACGACGCCCGAGCGCGCGGCCGAGATCATTCACGACGGTGTCAAGGCCGGTAAGAGCCGGATCCTCGTCGGACCCGACGCGTACGTCTACGACGCGCTCGCACGCCTGGCGCCGACCCGGTATTACGGGCCATTTGCGCTGCTGGAGAAGCTCGTTGACCGACGGCTGGGCCTGAGCGACCGGGCCGCTCCCAGGCTTAGCCGACGAGCTGAGCGACCATGTTGGCCAGGTCGTCCTGGGCGGCGTCGGCGCGATCCTGCGCTGCGCGGTAGACCGCGTACGCCTCTGTGGTGTCGAGCACTCGCCAGTCCTCGTAGGCCATGTCGGCTTCCAGCTGAGCCTCGCGTCGGACGTACCCCAGCTCATCGAGCAGCGCGAATTCGCGAGTCGACGCGATCGTCAGCGGTGAAGCGGTGTCCTGGTCCTCGGCCTTCCGTAGCGCTTGGTAATACGGGCTCATCTGCCTTCTCCCTCGGTCCTTGAGCCGCCTGTTATCCCTAAAACGTGATTCTTGAGCCAAACTTACGGAAAATCTGTTCGCGCTAACAATCCGATAACGGAGTGATCGAGGCTAGGGAGTGATCGGGGACTCGGTCACCCGCGCGGCAGGAACACGATTCGGCGCCGGAGCTCCGCCAGCGTGCCGGTATCGAGATCGAGCGCCAGATCCAGATCCTCGAGTGAGCTGAAGCCGCCCGAGCTGTTGCGCAGCTCGACGATCCGCTGGGCGGCGGTGGCGTCGATCCCGGGCAGCGTCGCCAGCGCTTCGGCGCCGGCATGGTTGACGTCGACCAGACCCGCGTCGAACGAGCCGGGCACGTCCGGCCGGCCGACCCCGAGCGCCAAAGCTCGTTGCGGATTGTCCCTGGCGATCGCCAAGGCGCGGCCGCGGAGCTCCTCACGCTGCTCGGCAACCAGCAGCCGAGGGTCGTTGGCCAGCGCCAGCTGGCGTCCGTATTCGGCCCGGATCGAGAGCGTGTGGACGCAGCCGGCGGCCGCCAGCACGATCAGGAAGAAACCACCGACCGCGGACAGGGTCGAATGGCCCTTGTCGCCCGCGATCGCGAGGATTACGCACGCGACAACCGCCAGACTCAGATACAGCGCCGTGGCCAGCACGAATTTCCGCGCGTGCGTGCGGACCGAGGCGTACAGGAACGGCGCCCAGCTGAGGATCCCGAGACTCACGACCGGGACCACCGCCCAACCGGTCGCCAGTCGTTCCTCCGGCTGCTCGCCCCGTTCCACAGCGCGAGATTATGGCTCGGCCGAAGCCTTCCATGCGATCCTCTAACCCTGATATAACTAACCGTCGGTTAGTTCACCCGAAACGCGAACACGGACCGAACGCAAATCCGTACCGCGACGACGAGGGAGAAGCCGCCATCGAGCCTCGACACCTGCCCGGGCTGACTAGACGCCGGCTGCTGGAGCTGGCGGGGGCGTCGCTCGCCGCCCAGGCGATCGCCCCTGAGACGCGCGCCCTGGCCCGTGCGCTAAAGCCGTACTCGTGGCCTCACGCCCGGCTGACCGCGCGCGACGCCCGCCGGGTGGCGGAGGCGCAATTCATGCCGGCGGCTCAGCTACTCGAGTGGCACCGCGAGCTCGATCGCGTCGGGCTGCGAGCCACCGGAAGCCCGGCCCACGAGCGCTACATCGACACCCTGCGCGGGCGGCTCGAGCGGGTCGGGGTCGGTCAGCTGCACTACGAGCCGGTGGCTCACCGGCGCTGGCTGGCGGACTCGTGGGCGCTGCACGTCGACACGGGCGCGGGCTTCAAGCCGATCGGCACAGCCGCCTACGTCCCCTACTCAGGCGGCACGCCGCCGGGTGGGGTCACCGGCCCGCTGGTGCTCGTCGACCCGTCGACGCCGCCGGCACCAGGCTCGCTGCGGGGCAAGGTAGCGCTGCTGACGCTGCCGCTGACCTCGCTCACGTACGCCGCGCTGGGTGACCTGGCCTACCGGACCTACGACCCCGGGCACATCCTGTCGCCGACCGGCATCTACGCCCGAGCCTGGCTGTCGATCACCACGCTGATCACCATCCTGGACGGTCTGGTGAGCGCGCAGGCAGCGGCCTGCGTGGTCGTGCTGCAGCTGCCAGCCGATGCCGCACACGGCGCCTACTACCCATACGACGGCAACATCCGGCCCGTCCCCGGCGTATTCGTCGACCAGGCCACCGGGGCGCATCTGCACAGCCTGGCTGCCGCCGGTGGCCGGGCCCGGCTGGAGCTGCGCTCACAGACCAAGGACATGCACACCCGCAACCTGATCGGGCTGATCCCCGGAGCAGCCGATGAGCTCGTGCTGCTGCATTCGCACACCGACGGTCCCAACGCCATCGAGGACAACGGCCCCAACTCGATCGTGGCCATCAGCCAGTACCTGACTCGGTTGCCGCGTCGCAGCCTGCCTCGCAGTGTGATGGTGCTGCTGACCACCGGCCACTTCGCGGGCGGCGCCGGGGTCAAGGCGTTCGTGGCCCGCCACCGCCACACCACGCTCAGGCGCACGGCGGCGGCGCTCACGCTCGAGCACCTGGGGGCGCTGGAGTGGAACCCGCAACCGGACGGACACTCGCGGCTGACGGGACACAACGAGGCCGGTTCCATCTTCGCGCCCGAGACCAGCGCGCTCGTCGATCCGGCCTACCGGGCGCTGCAGCGTGCGCATGCCGATCCCACCAGTGTGCTGCATCCGTTCGTCGCCAGTCCGGGAAGCCCGGACGGCCATGGGTGGCCAGCCGAAGGCACGCAGCTGTGGACGATGGGCGCGATCCCCACCGCGAACTTCATCACCGGACCCACGTACCTGCTCAACTGGGGCATTCCCACCATCGACAAGCTTGATCTCCGCCGGATGCGTAATGAGGCCATGGCCTTCACCGAGATGCTGATCGCGCTCTCGCGCGAGCCGCGCTGGCGGCTGCGCCGGCTGGACCTGCTGGCCAAATGAGACGCGCCCGCAGCTTCGTGGCGTTGGCGGCGGCGCTTGTCGCCGGCGCCGGCTTGCGCCCCGGCGCTGGCCGATCCGCTGCGCCTGCTCAGCACCACCCGGGTCGACTCCCGGCTCGAGCAGCTCGCCTTCCGCACACCCGCCGTGAAAGGCGTGACCGACGTGCGCGTACTGTTGCCCACCGCCTATCGCTCGCATCCTCGGCGGCGATATCCCGTGCTGTACCTGCTCCACGGCGCCGTCGACAACTACACCTCCTGGACGGTCAAGGGCGATGCCGAGCAGCTGACCGCCCCCTACCCGGTGATCGTGGTGATGCCGGATTCCGGCCCCAGTGGCGGTTACACGAACTGGTACAACGGCGGCGCCGGTGGTCCACCGGAATGGGAGACCTACCACATCGATCAGCTGCTGCCGTGGATCGATGGCCATTTCCGGACCCGCGCCGACCGCGCCGAGCGGGCCATCGCCGGCCTGTCGATGGGCGGCTTCGGCGCGATCAGCTATGCCGCCCGGCACCCGGATCTGTTCGGGGCGGCGGCCAGCTTCTCCGGCGCGGTCGACACCAACAACCCGCTCGACATCGCCGTCACACCAGATTCGGTGTTCGGCCCGCGCGCGACCCAGGAGGTGCACTGGCGGGCCCACAACCCCTGGGACCTGGCTGGGAACCTGCACGGGGTCAACCTGACGCTGCGCACCGGCAACGGCCAGCCGGGAGGCCCGTTCGGCGGCGGTGACGTGGTCGAATTCGCGGTGCACCAGATGAGCGTCAGCTTCCACAACCGTCTGGTGGCGCTCGGGATCCCCAGCCTGTGGGACGACTACGGCCCCGGCGGTCACGACTGGCCGTACTGGCAGCGCGATCTGCGCCAGACGCTGCCCACGTTCATGTCCGTGTTCGCGCACCCGCGGCCCGCGCCGCGCTCGTTCACGTTCACCGCGGTCGAGTCCCGCTATGGGCTCTACGGGTGGACCGTGGCGATGCGGCGGCCGGCACTCGAGTTCAGCACGCTGCGGGTCAGCGAGCGGCGGTTCTCGCTCACGGGCAGCGGGCGCGGCGTGGTCACGACGAGCCCGGGCTATCCCGCCGATCAGCTCCGGATCGTGATCGTGAAGGACGCCACCGGCACCCACACCCAGAGGCTGCGGACCGACCCGCAAGGCCGGCTCACGGTGTCGGTTTCACTCGGGCCGGGCAATCGTTACCAGGAGTTCACCGCCGCCGCCGTCAGCAACCCCAGACGCTCGTTCACGGCGCGGGTCCGGATCGGGCGCCCAGCATGAGCGGCACCGAGGCGCCCCCCAAGCGCCGGCTCCCCCGCGCCCAGCGCGAGCAACGCATCCTCGACGCCGCCGAGCGCGAGTTCGACCGCCGGGGGTTCCGCGAGGCCTCGATGGAGCGGATCGCGAATGGCAGCGGGATCACCAAAGCGCTGGTGTACCAGTACTTCGATTCCAAGGAGGGGCTGTACGCCGCGTGCGTGGAGCGCGGGCGCGCGCGGCTGTTCGAGGCGCTGGAGCTGGCGGCGGCCGGCGCCGAGCGCCGCGAGCTGCTGGCCACGATCGTGCGCACCTACTTCGAGCAGCTCGACGCGGCGCGCAACAGCTCCTACGTTCTGTACGGCGACGCGCCACGCCGGGCGGTGGACGAGATGCGCCGGCGCAACGCGGCCGTGATCGCCGGCCTGCTGCGCGACGGCAGCGAGCTGGCGGAACGAGACATCGAGCCGGTCGCCCAATTGATCGTCGGCGCTGGCGAGCAGCTCGGACGCTGGTGGCTGGAGCACCGCGAGCGCTCGCTCGACGAGGTAGCGACCTGGTTAACCGCCGCCATCGCAGGCGCGATCGGCGGAGTCGGACGCGTATGAGGGGCGCGGGCGTCACGGCGCTGATTAGGCGCGCAGCCTTGGCCGCGCTGGCGGCAACGCTGATGGCCGGGGCCGGGGCCGCTCGAGCTGGCACTGTCAGCGGCTGGCCTCGCGTGAACATCTCCTCCTCGCTCGGGAGCGGCGACTTCGGTCGCTGGCGGGTGGACGGCTTCGGCCTTCCAAGCTACCGCTACGCCGTCGATGAGCTCCGCGACCCGGACGCCCGCCAGGCCGAGCTGGCCGGCAGCACCGACGCCTGGAGCCAGGTCGGCAACGACCACCTCGTGGCCGACGCGTTCAACCACGGCTACGTGCAGCTGTGGAGCCAGGACCGGCGCTACGAGTGGACCAACCGGTACGACGCCACCGCCCAGCACTACGCCGGCGGGTACGGCTACCTGCGGGCCGGCCAGCAGGTGATCAGCACGCTGTACGACGACCGGCCGCCGGGCGCTCAGACGACCAGGGACTTCGGCGTCGGCTACTTCCACCACGCGACCGCCGCCGCGGGGCTGTCGGTGGACGAGTACGTGTACGCCCCCTTCGGAGATGACCCGGTGCTGTTGCACGACGTCACGATCCGCAACCACAGCTCGCGTTCCCGGCGGGTGTCGTGGTTCGAGTACTGGGATGTCAATCCCTACGACCAGGCGACCCACGCCCAGGTGGGCCTGGGGGCGGTGCGCTGGCTGCCCTCGCAGCACGCGCTCGCCGTCACCCAGTCGCCCACGGCGCTCGACCGCCGGCCGCTGACGATCTTCGCCGCCGCTTTGAATGGGCCCAGCCAGAGCCACGCCGCCAGCATCCGCGCATTCTTCGGCTCCGGCACTCGCGCGCTGCCCGAGGCCGTGGCCCGGGATCGCCTCGGCGGCGCGCTGGCTTCCGCCACTGCGGCGGGTGCGGTCGGGCAGGCGATGTTCGCGTTCCGGGCCCCGATCCTGCTCCGGCCGCACACTAGTGTGACGCTGCGCTACGAATACGGCGCGGCGCACGCGGCGAGTTTGGCCGGCTTGACCCGCCGGTATGCCCGGGCGCACTCAGCGCTGCAGACGAGCGAGGCCAGGTGGCGCCGCTGGCTGCCTCAGATCGCCTTCGGCTCCCAAGCCCCATGGCTCTCGCGCGAGCTGCAGTGGGACGCCTACACCGTGCGCTCGGGGGCCACCTACGAGGATTGCCGCGGGCGGCACATCATCTCCCAGGGCGGCTATTACCAGTACGCGCTCGGCTTCCAGGGCGCGTTCCGCGATCCGCTCCAGCACATGCTGCCGATGATCTACGCCGATCCCGGCCTCGCGCGGGACGTGCTGCTGTACTCGGCCCAGGAGCAGCCCCGGCGCGGCGGCCAGATCCCCTACGCCATGTCGGAGCTGTGCCGCCGGTTCAAGTTCGGCAACGCCGACGACTTCGATCTGTGGCTGCTGCTGGCCTCCGCTGAGTACGGCCTGGCCACCAGAGATTTCAAGCTGTTCAGCCAGCCGGTGGCGTTCTCGGACGGCGGGCACGCCAGCCTCTGGGACCACCTGAAGCTCGCTTTCCGGCACCAGGAGTCTTTGCACGGTCCCCACGGCGGCTATCTGGCGCTGGACACCGGCGACTGGTCCGACCTGTCGACCACGTTCCTTCAGATGACCGAGTCGACGCTGGTAAACGCCCAGGCTGCCTACATCTACCCCCGTCTGGCGCTGCTGGCCGATGCTCGCGGCGATCCCACGTTTGCCGCCGCGCTGCGGCGCAGCGGTGCGCGTGATCTCCGGACCACCCGGTATCAGTTGACGCCGTCGGGGTGGTATGGGCGCGGATATGCCGGCAATCGCCAGCTCGGCACCGGCGCGATCTTCGGGGAGCCGCAGCCGTGGGCAATCCTCGCGGGTGCCCCGAGCCGCGCCCAGGCACGGAGGTTGGTGGCCCAGGTGCGCCGGTTCCTCACCGGGGTCGGCGCTCCGGCGCAGATCCGCGGCCCGACCCGGATCGGCTCCTCGCAGTCGCCCGCCGCCAACGATCCGGCCGTCACCGAGCACAGCCATCCGAGCACAGCTGGGATCGGGTCGAACGCGGCAGTGTTCCCGGGCGGCAGCTGGTACGCGATCAACGGCTGGCTGAGCTGGGCACTGGGCACGCTCGGGCCGACGGTCGCGCACGCCCGCCAGTACGCGTTCTCCGAGCTCGAGCGCAACACGCTGGCCGCCCACGCACTCGCCTATCCCCACCACTGGGACGGAATCACCTCGGTCGACGACGTGTGCCGCTCGTTCTACTCGTCGGATTCGGCCGAGTGCGGGGCCGGACTTACGACCGCTTATGCCGGGCAGATCATGCATCAGCCGGCCTGGAGCCTGTTCGACGCCATCCGGCTGGCGGGCGTTAACCCGACCGAGACCGGGTTTGAGATCCAACCCGAGCTTCCGATGCGGAATTTCTCGTTGGCCCTGCCGGACATCGGTGTCGCCTACCGGCCCGGTGTCGCCCGCGGCTACGTGGTCGCGTCCGCGCGGACGACGCTGACGATGGCCGTGCGGGCACCCGGAACGGGTCGTCACTGGCGCGTCCTCGCGGATGGGCACCCCGCCTCATCGAGCCGGCGGGGCGGCGTGCTGGTATTCCGGCTGCGGGTGCAGCCGGGTCGGCCGGCCGCCTGGACGATCACCGCGTGACCGCCGAGCGCGGCCGCCGTCGTCACGGCACGCTAGATTTCCGCGCACTCGTGGGGCTAAGAGACTGTCTCAAAACGCCGGCGCCTGTCTGGCGGCGGCGGACCATCGCGGACGCTTCGTCCTCGGACCCTGGGAATAGCGCAGCTATTCCTACGTCGGTCCGGCGCCCGCCAGCCAGACACCTCGTGTTGAGACAGCCTCTAAGGCTGTCAACCGGGATCCTGGCCGCGGCGTTCCTGACCGCGGCGCTGTGCGCGCCGGCGGCGCAAGGCCGGGTGGTGCTCAAGCTGACCAATAAGACGCTAACCGTGCCACCGTCGTTCTTCGGTCTGTCGTTCGAGCAGGACGAGTTCCAGAGCTTCGAGAACCGCGGCCGGTTGTTCGATCGCATGATTTCGCTGGTGCGAGCGCAGGACGGCTCGCCGCTGCTGCTGCGGTTGGGGGGAAAGTCGGCCGACGACGCCTACTGGCAGACCCCACCGATCCACACGCCGTCGTGGGTGTTCGAGCTCGATAACAACTGGGTCAAGAATCTGGCCGCGCTGGTGCAGCGGAACGACTTGCGCGTGGTGCTGGACGTCAACCTCGCCGTGCACTCGCCCACGATGGCCTCCGATTTCGCCCAGGCCATCCGGCGCGCGCTGCCGGCCGGGGGTCTGGCGCAGGTGGCCGTCGGCGACGAGCCCGACCTGTTCAAGAATCAGCCCAACCTGGCCCGGGAGCGCGTATCCACCACCAAGTCCCTGCCGTCGGACTGGCCGCGGGTTTACTCCCCCCACTCGTTCCGGTCGGACTTCCGGGCCTATGCCCGGGCGCTGCGAGCGGCTGTGCCGGGCATTCCGCTGGACGGTCCCGAGATCGCGTCATCCACGCCCGCCTGGACCAGCTCGCTGAACCGGCTGGGCGGACTCGGGCCCACACAGCTGACCGTCCACCGCTACCCATTCTCGAACTGCTGGCCCAAGGGCACGTGGTTCTATCCCTCGATTCGCAAGCTCCTGTCTCAGGGCGCGACCTACGGCCTGGCGTTGCGGGTGCGCGGGGCGCTGGCCGTGGCCGGACGTCTTCCGGTGCGAGTGAGCGAGATGAACTCGATCAGCTGCGGAGGCACGGACGGTGTGGCCAACTCGTTCGCCACCGCTCTGTGGGCGCCGGACGCCCTGTTCGAGATGCTGCATGCCGGCGTCATCGGCGTCAACTGGCACATTCGCTCGGACGAGTTCAACGCCCCGTTTGTCCTCACCAGACGCGGCGTCGAACCGCGGCCGGAACTGTACGGGCTGGCGGCGTTCGCGGAGATGGTGGGTCCGGGAGCAGCGCTGGTGCACCTGAAGCTCGCGGGCGACTCGGGGGCCCGGCTCAAGGTCTGGGCGGTGAGCTCGCAATGGGGGCTGAGGCTGTTGCTGATCAACAAAAGCGGGAGCCCGGTCAACCTCGAGCTCGACGCCAGCGCCTCCGGCAGGCCCCCGGCCCAGGTCACCGAGCTGAAGGCTCCGTCGGTGACCTCGACCTCCGGCGTGACCCTCGGGGGACGCTGGATTGGTGCCGACGGTCGCTGGCATGGCCACCCGGTCAGCCAGACTGTGAGCGAACGCCGCGGAACGTACAGCCTCGTGGTCCCGCCTTACAGCGGCGAGATTGTCAGGCTCACGACCTTGTGAGCTCCGTGCGCCGCCTGGCACCCTGGTCGTGCGCGGTGCTGGTGGTGGCGATCTGCCTGGGGTCCTCCCGCGCCCAGGCCGGCCCGGTCAACCCGCGCCCGGCGACGATTCCCGCGCTGCAGCGCTGGGCGGGCGGGCACGGCCAGTTTCGCCTTCCGGCATCTCCCCGGCTGGTAGTCGCCGCCCAGTCCCGACGGGCCCTGGCGGGCACCGCCGGCATCTTCGCCGGCGAGCTTGGCGCCGAGACCGGCCGCCAGGTACGGGTGGTGTTCCGGTCGTCGCTCGCCTCGTTTCCCGGCGACATCGTGCTATCGCTCGGGACCGGCGACCGCCGGCTCGGCCACGAGGGCTACACGCTCAGGGTCGCCGCCGCGATCGAGCTGCGCGCCCGGGACTCGACCGGCGTGTTCTACGGGACGCGGACGCTCTTGCAGCTGTTCCGGCACCGGCGCCTGGTGCCCCGCGGCGTGGCCCGCGACTGGCCGCGCTACCCGGTGCGAGGTCTGATGATCGACCTTGGACGGCGGGTGTACCCCGCCGCTTGGATCCGCGCCGAGATCGAGCAGCTCGCCTACTTCAAGCTGAACTTCCTGCATCTGCACCTGACCGACGATCAGCGCTGGGGAATCGTCAGCCGCACACACCCGGAGATCGTCTCCCGGCACGCGATCACCCGGCGCGAGCTGCGGGCGATCCTCGCCACCGCCGCCAGCTATCACGTCACTTTGGTGCCCGAGATCGACATGCCCGGGCACCTGGGGGCGTTGCTGGCCAGGCATCCCGCGCTCGCGCTGCGGGCGACGGCGAACGTGCCCGCGTCGGACAAGCTCGACATCACCAGCCAGGCCGCGTTGAACACCGTGCGCGAGCTGCTGGATGAGTACCTGCCGCTGTTCCCGGGGCGCTACTGGGACATCGGCGCCGACGAATACCTGACGCCCGGCCAGGCGCCGCTCTACCCACAGCTGCATAGCTCCGCCCGCCGCCACTACGGCCCCACCGCCACGTACAAGGACGCGATCCTCGGGTTCGTCAACTGGGTGAACGCGATTGTCCGACGTCACCACAAGGCGCTGTGGGCCTGGCACGACGAACTCGGCCCGGGCGCTGCCGTCAGGGCCGATGCCGACATCGTGGCTAACTGGTGGACCAACATCTCACCCCTGTCCGAGCCCCAGCCGCCGACCCCGCAGCAGCTGCTCGCCAGTCGCCACCTGATCATCAACGACGGCTGGTTCCCCACTTACTACACCGAGGACGTGGGCTCCATCCAGGGCAAGCCCGACATCGGCACGGCGTACCAGACCTGGTCTGTCAATCGCTTCTGCGGCCCCGTCGTGGGCGGCCGGTTCGTGGGGCCGTGCTCCGTCATCGGTGCAGGCGATCCCCGGAACCTGGGAGCGATGATCAACGCCTGGGACGATCACGAGCTGACGCTTCAGCAGATCGCCGGCGGCCTCGCCCCAAGGCTTCAGGTGCTGGCCCAGAAGACCTGGAACTCGCCCGAGCTGAGTGGTTCCTACGTCGGCTTTGAGCAGATCATGAAACTCGCCGGGCCGCCGCCAGCGTGAGCATCGCCGCGCTGGCTGCCGGCAGGCTCACGACGTATCGGCCCCGGCTCGGATCGACGGACTGCGGAACCGGTGCCGGCAGCGTGCCGCTGGTGGTGGAGCCGAAGCTGTGTCCGCCGAGCGAGATGCCCTCGCGCGAGACCGCGGTCGGCGCCTGCAACCGCTCCAGCGAGGCCCGACCCGTGAGCCCCGGGATCCTGACCGCGACCACGTGCGAATCGGCAATGTCCTTGTTGATCAGCACCACGCGGACGCTCCCGTCTCGCGCCCGCGTGGCCCACACCTTGAGCCTGGGGCTCGCGCCGGTCACACCGATCAGCTCGGACCCGGGCGGGGCTGCGCGCGCGAACAGCACCAGGCCGTAGTACTCGGGCGCGACCGAAGCCCGCCAGCGCCCGCCCGTGCGAGTGAACTGGAACAGGTTGTAGCCGGCGCCCGGAAACGTGTGCACGTTGACTCCGTCGATGCCCGCGCGGACGAACTCGAACAGCGCGTCCAGCGCCCACAGGGCGGATCCGAACGTCTGGCTGACATCCCGCACCGCGCCACAGGAGACGGTGTTGAGTTCGTCGACCCTGAACGGCAGCTTGTGCAGGTGCGCGATCGCCGCAAACACCGCGAATCGGTCGGCCAAGCCGGTTGACGCCGCCGGCGCGAGCAGGTTGCCGATCGTCGGATAGCGCGGATTGGACGGGTGGATGAAGCAGCGCTGCAACGGATACCGGTGCAGAGTGACGACCCCCGCGCGCGGCTGGCTGTCCAGGAAGCTGGCCAGCTGGCCCGTCCAGGCGAAGGTGCCGAATGCCGGGCCGGCCAGCGGAACGCGCGGGAGCGCCGCCGCCAGGCTATTGAAATCGCCCATGAACGCCGTGAAGTCATACGAGCGGGGCCGACCGGTGACGTTCTGCCCCGTCGGCGTGTGGTACCAGGCGAACCGTCCGTACAGCTCCGGCTCGTTACCGAGCTCGAACGCCCGGACGACGTGGCTGCCGAGCGTGCTCAGCAGGGTGTTGGCCTCGGTGACCGCGACCCCCGGGCTGCCGGCCTCCAGGTTGAGGCCCAGAATCAGTCGGGCTCTGAGCCCGTTGGCCAGCGCGCGCGTGACCTGCAGCCAGCGTTGATCGAGCGTGAAGTCGACTCCCGCGGGCGCCGCCAGCCCGGCGATCGGCCACCAGGTCCGGTCGGCGCTGTCGCCCCCGATCCGCAGCACCGGCGCCTGGCTCGGGACAAATTGCGGACCAGCTGCTCGAACACCGGATTGACCGCGCCCGGGTCGGTTCCGGCGTAGGTCTCGACCGCCGGATACTCGATCGACATGCCCAGGAACCCGGCCGGTACCACCCGCCCAGGCGCGGTTCGCTCGACGGTGACGCTGACGTCGGGCCGCAGGTCCGAACCGCCGCCGGGGCTGATCAGCACCAGACCTAGGATCAGCGTGATCACTATCGCCTCGACGATCAGATCGGCGACCAGGTGCGGACGGCGAAAAGGACCATCGATCATCGGTGAACCACCGCCGTGGTGATCCAGCGTGCCCCGGAGCTAGCTCCGGAGCTGATCGGGCGCCAGATCGGACGGCAGCGGCTGCTCCTGCGGTGAGCGGCCGACCTCCTCATCCCAGGATGCAAACGCCTCGCCGTCGCGCCCCTGGTGCTCGCCCGCGCCGCCGAGCGCAATCAGTACGACCCGCCCGGGACCGCGGTTGACGAGCTGCCGTCGAACCTGCGGCGCGACCCGATGAGCTCGCCGGCCTCGAGCTCGACCTCGTCGCCCTCAACCAGCAGGCTGAGCCTGCCCTCGAGCACGAGGTATACCTCTTCCTGGTTGTCGTGGCGATGGATCCAGCCGCGCTGCCCGGGGTGCAGGACGATCTGATTGATGCCAAACGACGTGACCTCGAGCTGCCGGCGCAGCGGGACGAAGCGCTCTCCGGTACCCGAATCGAGCTTCGTGCGCGCCGTGCCTGGGTTCATCGCATGAATTTTCTCATGCGTGAGATGCCGATTCGGACCGCTACTTCCGTCGGGCGATAGCGTTATGCCTCGGTATGGAGGTTGGCCTCGCAGCGCTAGGGCGAGCGCGTGCGCGCCTGGCGGCCGGAATCACGCTGGCGCTGGCGTGCGCCGGCGTATGGACCTGCGCCGGCCTCGGGGTGGCCGCGGCGTCGGCAGCGCAGGGCAAGCTGGTCCGCTATCGCGGCTACAGCATCGTCGTGCCCCGGAGCTGGCCGGTTTACGACCTGGCCGCGGATCCCACCGTCTGCGTCCGCTTCAACCGCCACGCCGTGTATCTCGGGTCCCCCAGCACCCGCCAACGCTGTCCGGCCCACGAAGTGGGTCGCACCGAGGCGATCCTGCTCCAGGGACCGGGGGTCCAGCCACCATCGGGATCGGCGGCCAGGCTGGCCGTCCCCGACCGCGAAGTGACCGTATCGGCCAGCTGGAGCCGGAGTCCCGGGACGGTGGCGCGAGCGCTGGGCACCCGATCTCTGCACGTGGTCGCCGACGCCGACGCCGCGGGCGCCCGGGCCGCGACCGCCCGGGCCGCGACCGCCCGGGCCAGCGCCACCCCCGGGGTCTACACGGGCCTAGGGTTCGACGTCTGCAGTGCCCCCACCACTGCGCAGATGTCGGACTGGCGCTCCTCCCCGTATCACGCGATGGGGATCTACATCGGCGGCACCAACAGCGCCTGTTCCCAGCCTAATCTGACCAAGCGCTGGGTGAGCACCGAGTCCGCCCGAGGCTGGCATCTGATCCCCACCTATGTGGGCCTGCAGGCTCCTGGCGCGTGCAGCTGCGCCTCGATTAGCACCACCGTGAGCACGGCCCGAAGGCAGGGCGCGTCCGCGGCCGCCGACGCGATCAGCGACGCCGCAGCGCTCGGGCTGGGTGCGGGCAACCCGATCTACTTCGACATGGAGGCCTATCCCACGGGCGGCAGGAACACGCCCGCCGTGCTGGCATTCCTGGCCTCGTGGACCGCGAAGCTGCACGCGGCCGGCTACATCTCCGGCGTGTACAGCAGCGGCGCGTCTGGAATACATGACCTGAACGCCAAATGGGGCACCTCCTACTCCGAGCCCGACGACCTGTGGATCGCCGACTGGAACGGTAAGCACTCCACCGCCGATCCGTACGTCGGCAGTGGGGCCTGGTCGGCGCATCATCGGCTGCATCAGTACTCAGGCGGCAGCAACGAGACCCACGGTGGCGTCACGCTCAACATCGACGGGGACTACCTGGACGGCGCCACCGCCGCCGCGGGCCAGACCGCCGTCACGCCGGCCGCCGCTCCCAGCCTCGCCGTCCAGCTGGCCGTGAACGGGGCGGTACAGCTCCAGGCGAGCTGGCCCGGGGCCAGCGACATCGCGTCCTGGCAGGTGCTGGCGGGCGACACTTCGGATGCGCTGACGCCGCTCGGCACCGCCGCCAAGGGTGGCGCCGCCGCCGCCATCACCGTGCACAGCCAGCTCGACTACTACGCCGTCCAGGCGCTGACCTCGGCCGGGGAGCTGCTGGCCACCACTCCGGCCGTGGCAGCCAAACCGCACCTCGCGATCTACGGCCGGAGCTCGTTCGTGCCCACCCACGGACCCGGCGGGCTGCCGGTCGGGTGCTACACGGGCAGCGCCTGTCAGCTCACGACCACCGTCACCTCCGGTCGCACCTTGATCGCCAGCGGCGGCCCGCAGTCGGTGACCGCCGACGAGGGCGGGATCGTGTACTTCAAGCTGTCCTCGACCGGGCGCTCACTGCTCGCCAATGCCCCCGGGCGGCGGCTGGCGGTGTCCGTGCGCGTGACCGACGCCTCGGGAGTCAGCGCCAAGACCACGCTCAACCTGGTCCCGTTCTCGACCCAGGGCCGGGCTCCGGGCCGCAACTTGTCCCAATCCCCGACCCTGAACCTGATCGGCGCCACCGACTTCGTCTACCGCAGCGCCGTGGGCGGCATCCTGGCCGGCTGCTTCTCCGAGGTCCCCTGCATCGTGTCCACCAAGATCGTGGCCGGCCACGCCACGATCGCCCGGGCCGGGCCCCAGTTCCTGGGGGCCAACGAGCTGGAATACCTGATGTTCAGGCTGACCGCCAAGGGCAAGGCGCTGCTGATGCACGCGCGGGGCAACCAGCTGGGCGCCAAGGTGACGGTGAGTGACGGCAGCGCCCGAGCCGTCGGCCACATCGTCTTGGTGAGCTTCAAGTAGCAGGGCGTGGGTGCGCGCCCGCCGCGGCCCCGCGGCGGGAGACTGTCGGATAGTCGTGAATAGTTCACGAGAATCGGTCACCCTCTCCTCCGCGGTCCCGTCCGGGTCGCCCGCCACCGCCGGACAAGAGCAACTGCCGCTCAGTAGTAGTCGTCGACCTTGATCGCCCAGCGGGCGGCATCGGAGCCCGGCGAGACCGAGATCTGGTACACGCCCGGGCCTGAGCTCAAGGACCGGACTTTGTCCCCGCCCTCGGCCAGGCTGAACTGGTCCACGGTGGCGCCGGTGGTCAGGTTGACCACGGTCGCGGTCGGGCCCGAACAGACGAAGATGAACGCGCAGGTGCCCTGGTAGCTCAGGTCCGAAATCAGCTGCCAGCGGCTTCCTCGGATTCTAAACGGCACCGATCGGCCGCTCGACGCGCCCGCGAAACTGGTCAGAGGCCGCAACCGAGGTGGCTCGGCCACCGTCAGGGCGACGATCGATCTGGGAGCCAGTTTGGCTCCGCCCGCAGGCGACTCGCGGGTGACCGCGCCCGCCACCGCGCCCGGAGCCGGCACCTGCCTGACGGCGAACCTCAGGTTCGACCGGGCCAGATCCGCCTCGGCATCGCTCGCCGGGCGGCCTGCGACGTTCGGCACCGTGACCGGAGGCGGGCCGGCACTCAGCGTCGCGTCGATCATGTCGCCGTCAGCCACGCGGACGCCCCGGCGCGGAGACTGGTCGATGACGATCCCCTTTGGTGCCTGGCTGAAGTGCCTGCGGAACGACACGTGCAGACCGGCTCGCCGCACGGCAGCCGAGGCGCGACCCCGGCTCAGCCCCAGCAGTTTCGGGACCCTAACGTACTCCGGGTGCGAGCACGCTCGCCCCGGCCACCAGGCCCGCCGCCAACAGCAGCACGCCGGCGAACAGCGCGATTCGCCGGCGGCGCTCGGCCGGGTTGAATCGGCGTCGCGGCGCCAGTGGCGCGGCGACCCGGGTCGGATTGGTCCGCTCCGCCGGCGCCTCCGGCAGCGCGCGCACAGGCGCGGGCTGCTCACTCGACCGCTGCGGTTGCTCCCGGGGGAGCTCGGGGTTGCTCCCGGGGGAGCACCCGAGTCTTGGCCTCCACCTGCGGCAGCACCTGCGTCGAGCTCGTGGTCTCGGGCGGCACCAGGAGCGCCACCCCGCCCCCGGATGTCGGCTCCGGTGTGGCTAAGCCGGACTCGTCCTCCAACTGGCCATGCACGGCGGCGAGCGCGGCCGCCATCTCGCGCGCCGTCGCGGTAGCGGCCGGCCGGTTCCTTGGCCAGCGCGCACTCGACGACCTCCACCAGGGCCATCGGCGTGTGCGCCGGAAGCGGCGGCGGGCGATCATTCACGTGTGCCAGCGCGAGCTCCACGGCAGAGCTGCCCTTAAACGGTGGGTGTCCAGCCAGCATCTCGTACAGCACCACGCCCACCCCGTACACGTCGGTGGCAGGAGTGATGTGTCCGCCGCGGGCCTGCTCGGGCGCCATGTAACGAGGCGTTCCGACGATCGTCGCGCCGACGCCGTCGGTAGTTCCCTCCGCCAGCCGGGCCACCCCGAAGTCCGTCACCTTGACCCGGCCGTCTGACGAGATCAGCACGTTCGCGGGCTTGACGTCGCGATGCACGACCCGCCGGGCGTGAGCTCCGGCTAGCGCCCGTGCCAGCTGCTCGGCTATGTCACACGCCTCGTCGGGACCCACCGGCCCATGGCGCAGACGGCCGACCAGGCTCTGGCCCACGACCATCTCGGCCACGTAGTACAGGCCCTCGGGGGCGGAGCCGACATCGAAGATCTGGACGATGCCTGGGTCGCTGACCGAGGCCAGCAGCTGTGCCTCACGCTCGAAGCCACGCACCCATTCGGGATCCTCTGCCCACCAGGGCTTGATCACCTTGACCGCCACCCGGCGAGCCAGCCGCCGGTCCTGACCGCGGTACACGCGCCCGAAGGTGCCCTCGCCGATCAGCGCGTGCAGCTCGTATCGCCCGTCGAGGGCGACGCCGGTGAGATCAGGGGCGTGCGGCATGTCGGGTCAGCGAGGCGGGTCGAACAGCCGGGCTACATGATCGCGGATCGAGCCCTCCGTGATGTCCCTCAGTCTGCCACGCACACGCTCTCTCAATCTGGGCGCGCGGACGGTGACACTGCCCAGAATCGCTCTGGCCCGGACGTCGATCACCGGGGCACCCGGGGCCGGGACCGCACTCAGCTCGGAGGACCGGGCGCCCAGGATCACCTTGCCCCCCAGTCGCACCTCGACGCCGTCCGGGACCAGGATGGTGACCGCGCCCAGCGTCGCCCTGGCCTCGATCGTGGTCACGTGGGAGGTCAGGATCGCGTCCTGGAGCTCGATGTGACAATCGCCCAGCACTGAGCGCGCGACCAGATGCGCTGGTACCCGCCACCGCCCTTTGCGCGACTCGTTGCCCAGGACCGCCTCCATCTGCTCAGGCGCCGTCGCGCCCGCCGGCACGGTCCCGGTCGGCAGGTCGGCGGTCAACACCGCGAGCTCGCCCTGCAGCCGGGCGCCGAGGGCGCGATCGGCCCGCGCGGCGTACTCCTCGAGCGTGAGCCGTCCGTCGGCAGCGGCCGCCGACAGCAACGCCAGCGCGGCCTCCCGTTCACGATCGGACGCGCGCACCCGCGACGCGTCCGGTTGAGGGGCGGAGTGGCGGGGCACGGAAGGCGATGTTACGAGGCCCGGCGGGCAGCGGCAGCGGGCAGGCCCAGCCGGGTCCGGTTTACTGTCGCTTCCCGACTCAAGGAGCCACCCGTGAAACTCAGCGCCCGCAACCAGCTCTCCGGCACCGTCACCAGCGTCACCCAGGGCGAGGCGATCGCCAACGTGGTGGTGGACGTCGCGGGGCAACGCCTGGTGGCCTCGATCACGGTCGAAGCTGTGAATGAGCTCGGGCTCGAGCCGGGCGCCGCCGTCACGGCCGTGATCAAGGCTTCCGATGTGATGCTCGCCGTCGTCGAGGGCTGACAGCCCCCGCCGGCAACCCCCGCGCTCACCCCACCCGGTGTAGTAGGTTGCACCCATGCCCCATCGCCTACGGGGATTGGTTGCGGTGGTGGCGGGCGCGATCGCCTCGGCGGCACCCGCTGTGCTCATGCCCGCGCTGGTCGCCCCCACCCTGGCCTCCGCCAAGACCGCGGCCTACGCCTCCGCGGGGCTCGCGGTATCACCCGCACCGGGCACGCCGGACGCATCTCCCACCACCCAGATCAGCGTGCTCGGCGTGGCGCGCGGTCAGATCGCCGGCGTCGACGTGTCCGGTCTGGTGAGCGGATCGCATGCCGGCAAGCTGCGAGCCTACAGCGGCGACCGCGGCGCGAGCTTCATTCTCGATCATCCCCTGACCCAGGGCGAGCGGGTTCAGGTGCGCGTCCGCCTGCGCCACGGCAAAGCGGTGGCGTGGACGTTCACGTGGCGCATCTCGGCGCCCAACCGCCGATCCTCAGCTCCCGGTGATGCAGCCTGCCAAGCTCGATCACTTCATGTCCGAGCCGGCACTGCTGCCGCCGAAGATCACGGTGCTCAAGCACTCGAGCAGATCCGAGGGAGACATCTTCCTTACGCCGCTGCCCTCCCCCACGGTCCACCCGGAGAGCAACAACGCGATCACAATCAAGCCGGTCGGGCCGGGCGGACCGATGATCATCGACGGCCGGGGCAACCTGGTGTGGTTCGACCAGCTGCGCCCGCCGGTGTACGCGATCAACTTCCGGCCGCAGCGATACCTGGGCCATCAGGTCCTGACCTGGTGGCAGGGCTCGGTGACCGTCGACGCGTTCGGCCTGGGCGAGGGCGTGATCGCCGACGGCTCGTACGGCACGATCAGAACCGTGCGGGCCGGCAACGGTTACGTGTACCTCGTCAACCGGGGCTTCGAGACGCGCATCAACGTCAACAGCTCCAAGTCGACATTCGCGGTGCGCGCGCTGAGCGCCACCGGGCGGGTGCTATCCACCTCGAGCCCCAAGGAGGCGTCATGACAGCTAGCCGCGCCCGGGTACTGGCCTGCACGCTCAGCGCGGGATTGATGCTGCTGATCGCGGCGACGGCGGCGTCGGCCGCCCCGGCCGGCATCCACAAGATCCGGCACGTCGTGATCATCATGCAGGAAAATCGCTCGTTCGACAGCTACTTCGGGACCTACCCCGGGGCCGACGGGATTCCCATGCGCCACGGCAAGCCAATCGAGTGCATGCCCGATCCGCTGCGGCACGACTGCCTGCGTCCGTTCCACGATCCGAACGACCTGGACTTCGGCGGGCCGCATGACGCGAGCGCGTTTACGACCGATTACGACCACGGCAAGATGGACGGGTTCATCCGCTCGCGCGAGACGTGCTCCAACTCGATCGACCCGAAGGACTGCATCGCGCTGTTGACGGTCGACATGATGGGCTATCACGACCAGCGCGAGATCCCCAACTACTGGAGCTACGCGCGCAACTTCGTGCTCCAGGACCACATGTTCGAGCCGAACGCGTCGTGGAGCCTGCCCTCCCACCTGTACCTGGTCTCGGAATGGTCGGCTTTCTGCATCCACCCCGGCCAGGCGTCCAGCTGCACGTCCAACCTCGAGGATCCCGGGCTTCCTACGGACCTCGGGCCGGCGCCGCACAGTCCACCCGACTACGCCTGGACCGATCTCACCTATCTCCTGCATCGCCACCACGTGAGCTGGGGTTACTACCTGAAGACCGGGCCGGAGCCCGACTGCGAGACCGCCCAGATGTTCTGCGTATTCCGCGACCAGGATCCCCGCACGCCGGGTATCTGGAATCCGCTGCCGAGCTTCGACACCGTGCGCCAGGATCACCAGCTGGGCGACATCCGGGACACGAGCGCGTTCTACACCGCCGTGCGCACGAACCATCTGCCCTCAGTGTCCTGGGTGATCCCCAGCGGGTACGTCAGCGAGCACCCGACCTCCTCGATCAAGGCCGGCCAGGCGTACGTCACCGGCCTGATCGACGCCATCGGCCGCAGCAAGGAGTGGAAGAGCACCGCGATCTTCCTCACCTGGGATGACTGGGGCGGGTTCTACGACCACGTGCGGCCGCCGACGGTCGACCAGAACGGCTACGGCTTCCGCGTCCCCGGACTGGTGATCAGCCCCTACGCCCGCCGCCACTTCATCGACCATCACCAGCTGAGCTTCGACGCTTTCGCCAAGTTCATCGAGGACGACTTCATGCACAGCGCGCGGCTCAATCCCAAGACCGACGGCCGCCCGGACCCGCGGCCCACGGTGCGCGACAACGTCAAGGGTCTCGGCAACCTGGTGAACGACTTCAACTTCAGCCAGAAGCCGCGCCCGCCGCTGACCCTGCCGACGCACCCCCACCAGCACGGATAGCGGAGCCTCGCCCCGGGCGGGCGCAAGCCGATTCGGTGGAGCTCCCGTCTTCTGCGGGACGTTGTCCGATAAGTGTGAACTATTCACACTTATCGGACATCCTCAGATCGTCACACGCCCGCGATCGAGACGCGCAACCACGGACGTACTCGTTGCTCAGGTGCGCTGCGGCTCGGGGTCGGACTCGCGGAGGCGCCCGCGCAGAGCCTTGCGGTCGACCTTGCCCACGGCCGTCAGCGGCACCGCCTCGACCAGGTGCAGCTCGCGCGGGTATTTGTAGCCCCCGATGTGCTCGCGAGACCAGGCGATCAGCTCCTCGGGCGTGAGCTCGGCACCGCCGTGCAGCGCTACGAACGCGACCACTTCCTCTCCGTGCACCCGGTCCGGCTTCCCCACCACTCCCGCCATCTGCACCGCGGGATGCGTGACCAGCGCGTCCTCGACGTCGCGCGGATACACGTTGAAGCCTCCGCGGATGATCAGGTCCTTCTTGCGGTCGACGATGTACAGGTAGCCCTGCTCGTCCCGGTAGCCGACGTCGCCGGTATGCAGCCAGCCATCCTGGAGCGCCTCCGCGGTGGCCTCGGGTGAGCGCCAGTAGCCGTGCATCACGCCCGGCGAGCGACAGCAGATCTCGCCGATCTCCCCGGCCGGCTGTTCGCGCCCGGACTCGTCCAGGATCCGGATCTCGGTGTCCGGGACCGGGATCCCGACGGACCCGGCTCGCTCCCGCCCGGGCGGGTTGGTCGAGATCAGCGCCGCGGTCTCGGTCAAGCCGTACCCCTGCCGGATCGACACGGTGGGCACCCGGCGCCGGAACTCCTGCTCGACCTCGGGCGCCAGCGGCGCGCCGCCTGACCCCAGGTAGCGCAGGGAGGACAGGTCATAGTCCTCGAGCGGCTTGGACAGGAGGATCTGAAGCATCGATGGAACCACCGCGCTCAGCTGCAGCTGGTGCTCTCCGATCAGCGCCAGGAACGCATCCGGATCGAACCAGCGCAGCAGTACGCCCACGCCCTGCTCCCGCGAGTGCATGGCGGAGATCGTGACCAGCAGTCCGTAGGCGTGCGACAGCGGCAGCGTGGCCAGCGCCCGGTTGATGCCCGGCACATGGGCCGAGTCGTAGGCCGAGCGGCCGGAGAAGTGGAGGTTCGCGTGAGACAGCATCACGCCCTTGGCCCGGCCGGTGGTGCCCCCGGTGTACAGCAGTGCCGCCAAGTCGTGGTCGGCTCGGGGCACGATCGGTTCCGGCTCCGACGCCTCCAAAGCCGCCAGCGGCACGACGTCGCCGCCGGCGTCCTCGGTGCAGATGACCAGCCGGACGTGGTCGAGCCCGGCGACCGCATCCAGAACCTTGCTCACGAACTCGGGCGTGGTCGCCACCGCGCACGCTTCGGCGTCGGCGATCACGTGCCGGAGATCCTCGGGCGGCAGCAGGAACGTGGCCGGCGTGACCACCGCCCCGGCGCGCCACAGCGCCTGGTACATGATCCCGACCTCCGGACAGTTGGCCATCGTGACCACGACCCGTTCGCCCGGCGCCACTCCGTGCGCCGTCAGGCCGGCGGAGATCCGCCGGGATCGCTCAAACAGCTCCCCGGAGCCGTACCACGTGCCCTCGAACAGCAGCGCGGGGTAATCGCCCCGCTGCTCGAATGACTGCTCGGCGAGCAGCCCGAGATGGCGCTCGCCGACCGCGCTCACCGGAGGCCGATCCGGGCCATGCCACACACGTGCTGCGCAACGATACCCGTCCGCCGGTAGTGTCAGCGCGTGCCTCGCTTCCGTCCGTTGCTGATCGCCGCCGCCGTGGTCCTGGGCGCCATCACGCTCGCGGCCCCAGCGCAGGCCGCCGTGCCACTCGACGCCGCCTCCCCGTGGCCCGAGATGCGCCACGACTCGAGCAACACCGGCGTCAGCCCGATCGTGGGCCGCTACCACGGCGATCGGCCATGGGTCTACCAGACCGGACGGGGGATCTTCTCCTCGCCCGTGATCGGTGGCGACGGAACCGTGTACGTCGGCTCCGCCGACACCTACTTCTACGCCCTCCGTCCCGATGGCAGGTTGCTGTGGCGGCTGAAGACCGGGGGCATCATCGACGCCGCCGCAGCGCTGTCGGCCTACGACTCGCGCCTGCGCACCGCGCCTCTGACATTCGGTTCCGGCGACGACCATCTCTACCACCTCACCACTCCCCGCCGCGGGAGTCCCAGGATCCTGTGGCGCTTCCGCGCCACGGTGCCGCCGGTCCGCGGCCAGCGCGTCGACTGGTGGGAGGGCAACGTCGCCGTCGGACCCGGCGGCAACCTGTACGCGGGCAACACCGGGGGCACCGCCTACGCGATCCGGCCGGACGGTCACCTGCTGTGGACCTTCACCGCTACTAACTCGCTGTGGACGACGCCGGCATTCGGCGGCGACGGGTCGAGTTACTGGGGCTCGGTCGACCTCAACATCTATCGCCTCAACGCCCGGGGCCACGAGGTGTGGCACACGTTCACGCCCGGCTTCGTGATCTCCTCGCCGGCGATCGGCTCTGACGGCACCGTCTACATCGGCTCGTTCGACTCCCGGCTGTACGCGCTCGACCCGGCCACCGGCCAGCCCCGCTGGACGTTCGAGACCAGCGACCACGTATATGCCTCGCCGGCGCTGGGCCACGACGCCTCCGGCCACACCAACGCGATCTACTTCGCCTCGGCCAACGGCTCGGTATACGCGCTCTCGCCGAGCGGGAAGCTCCGGTGGCGCTACGACACCGGCGACCCCGTCCGCTCCTCACCGGTGCTTGGCTCCGCCCCCGATCACCGCCGGATCGTCTATGTCGGCTCCTCCAACGGCAAGCTGTACGCGCTCGACGCCGCCACCGGCCGCCGCCGCTGGTCGTTCGACACCACGCCGCGCGCGCCCGCGCTACGTGACCGCAACGACCTGAACGCCTCGCCCGCGCTGGGCCGGACCGGCGTTTACATCGCCGGCGAGGACGGTTACGTCGACTACGTTCCGTACGACTACTGTCTACACCGCGCGCGATGCACGCTGCTCGACGAACCCGGGCCAGGATCTCGGGAGCAACGTCGACCGCGTGCTCCCGGTCAGCGCCGGCGGCAGCACGCTCAACACCGCACGTCTGCCCGGGGTCTCGCCCGCGACCGTGTTCGCTCTGCGGCTGATCGTTCGCCGTCACGGGCAGACGGTCAACGCGGCGATGCTCGATCCGAACCGGATCGTCAGCGCCTCCCCGAGGTTCTCGTTCACGGCCGAGGAATCCGGCGACGGCCACTATCTGTTCGTGATTCCGCGCGGGCTCCTGCGCCCCGGGACCACGTACCGGCTGCGGATCGCGGGCGCGTACACCGACAACGGCGTGCATATGGGCAACTTCAACCCGGCCGGTCCGCCGACGGGCCGGTTCCGGCAGACGATCACGGTCACGACCACCGGTTCGGGAGGCGCCCTGCCGCTCCAGGTCCACCGCAACCGCGCGAGCGCGATCACGATCCGCCGCCTCGCCGTCCCGGAGCCGGCGTTCCTGCCGTCGGTCAACCAGATCGGCTTCGACAGCTACGACTGGATCGCCTCGACGATCGCCCGCAGCCGCTCGCGCGTGCTGCTCTGGGTGATCGGGGCATTCAAGGATGCGCACGGCGTCGAACGCGTGGACCCGCACAGCGCGTTCAGCTTCCCGGTCAGCGGTCCCTATGCCGGGCATTCCCTGGCTCTATCGAGTCCCGGCGTGTCGCTCGTGTTCAGTTTCGGCCTGGTGCCGCTGCGGCGCTTCGAGCTGCGCGGCTACCTGCAGTCGGACCTCAGCTTCCGCCCCGGCGTGTCGTTGTTCGCCGACACCGTGTGCGCCACTGTCCCCGTGTACGGTCCCGAGCTGCCCGCCACCGGCATCTGCAACCCGAGCGGCGTGCTGGCCACCAGCGGGACGCTCCTGGCGAGCGCGTACACCGGCAGCGCCAGCGTACGGCCCGCCGGCGTCCGGGTGCGCTCGCTGCGGCTGATGCGATCCACCCGGCTGTCAATGGGAGCAGCCGTGGCTCGGTTCGCCGGCCCCGGGCTCCCGTCCGCCGCCCAGCACGTGGCCGCGGTGCTGCTCACCGATGCGGCCAGCGGTCAGCCGGTCGACCTCGACTACCACGCCGCCACGCACCTGTTGACCCACCACGGCCGCATCGTCGGCGTACACCTGCGGATCCCGCGCGATCAGACGCTGCCCGGGCGAGTACGGGCCTACGTGATGATCGACGCGTTCCCGGTCACCGCCCGGGTGCTCTGAACGGCGCGGCCCGAGCGACCGCCCCGGCTACTTGATTCCGAGGCTCTGCCGAATGGTCGCGTCCGCCGATCGGGCGGCGACGATGTCGGTCACGATGCTCGCGCCCGCCTGCTCGGCAGCGGTCTTGCTGTGCGTCGCCGCTGCCGACACGATCGCGTTCAGATCCGTCTCGACGCGGGTGGCCGCGGCCGTCAGCGTGTTGAAGTCCGCCGCCTGTTTGGACGGTGGCTTGAGCGTTTCGAGCTGGCTGAGCCCGGTCTGCCACTTACCGGCCAGAGCGCGGAACGCGACCAGCACCTCGCCGTCGGTCTGATTCTGGGCTTGATTGATCGCGCTGCCGATCGCAGATGAGGTCTGCTTCAGCTGGGCGATCGCCGTCTTGTAACCGCTCTTGAACGTGTCGGTCTGGTTTGACGACGAACCTCCGCCGCAACCTGTCAGCAGCACGAGCACGGCGACCAGCGCCCCGGACGTCCCGTATCGACCTCGCACAACCCCTCCTGTTTGATCTCCCAGTAAGCGCACAGCGCGTAATCGCGCCGCCGAGAGTATCGGCGCCAATCGGCTGCGTCTATAGATTCACAGACGCCATCCCGGCCGCGTCGTAGCGCTCGCCGGCCACTTCCGGCAGCTCGGCCTCGATCCGCTTCGAGGTCCCCGGCGCTCAGTGACACCTCGACCGCAGCAGCATTCTCCTCGAGGTAGGTACGGCGCTTGGTGCCCGGAATCGGCACCAGATCGTCGCCCTGGGCGAGCACCCAGGCCAGCGCCAGCTGGGCCGGCGTCACGCCCTTCTCTTCGGCCAGCTCAGCGACCTTGGCGGCCAGCTTCAGGTTGGCCTCCAGGTTCTCGCCGGTGAAGCGCGGGCCGGTGCGGCGAAAGTCACCCTGGTCGAGCTCATCCGGCGAGCGGAACCGCCCGGACAGAAATCCGCGCCCCAGCGGCGAGTACGGCACGAACCCGATCCCCAGCTCGCGGCAGGTGGGCAGGATCTGGCTGTCCGGATCGCGCGTCCACATCGAGTACTCGGTCTGGACCGCAGTGATCGGATGCACGGCGTGCGCGCGCCGGATCGTGTCTGGCGCCGCCTCGCTGAGACCGACGTGACGCACCTTGCCCTGCTCCACCAGCTCCCCCATCGCCCCCACCGTCTCCTCGATCGGCACCCTGGGGTCGACCCGATGCTGGTAGTAGAGGTCCACGTGATCGGTGCCGAGCCGCTTCAGCGAACCGTCGATCGAGGTCCTGACGTGTTCAGGCGAGCCGTCCAGCGGTCCGATGGTGGACATCTCGCCCCGCTATGGCCTTGTCCGTGCGCCGGGCGAACTTGGTGGCGATCACATAGTCGTCGCGACGGCCCTTGATCGCCCGGCCCACCAGCTCCTCGTTGGTCAGCGGTCCGTACAGCTGAGCGGTGTCCAGGAAGTTGATGCCAAGCTCGAGCGCCCGGTGGATGGTGGCGATCGCCTCGCCCTCGTCGGTCGACCCATAGAAGGCGGACATGCCCATGCAACCAAGCCCGAGCGCCGACACCTCGAGTGATCCCAGCTTGCGCGTTTCCATTGCTGCTCCTGTGGTTGGTCGTTCGACGTCGTCCTACCCACGATCCCGCCCACAGCTGCAACGCCGGAGCGGTCGGCAGGGAAGGCAATGATGATGCACTACAGCGCCTGAGTGCCTGAATTGGCACGAAAAGTCCATTTTCCTGGAAAGAGAGTTAGGTTCCACTCGCTCTTGATCGAAGATACGGTCGTGCGTTCTGGGCCGACCGCCACTTTCAAAAGCGGGGTGGTGCTTCTCTCCCTCACAGTCGCCGGCGCAGCGGTGAGCTCGATCTACCTGCGCTCCGGCCGGACTTCGCTGCTGCTGTCGGCGGCGTTGCTGGTGGCGTTCTGCGTGCTGCTGGCGGAGCTGCTCCATTCCCAGAGGCATCGCGCCGAGCTCGAGGGTCGAACGGTGGAATTGGCCTCGCTCCAGGTCGGGGTGCTTCTGACGATGGTGCGCACGCTGTCGCTGCGTGACCAGTTCACCGCTCGGCACTCGGCCGCCGTGGCCCGGTTCGCGCACGCCATCGCTCAGGCCGCGGGCTGCTCCGAGGAGGAGCTGCGGACCGTCCACACCGCGGCCCTGCTCCACGACATCGGCAAGTTCGCATTTCCCGATCGCATTCTGTTCGCGGACGGACCGCTGCAGCCGGGGGACTGGGCGCTGGTGCGCCAGCACCCCGCGCAGGGCGCCGAGCTGGTCCGCAGCGTGGATGGCCTGGAGGAGATCGCCGCCATCATCCTCGCCCATCACGAACGGATCGACGGCCGCGGCTACCCCAGCGGTCTGTACGGGGACAAGATCCCAGTGCTGGCGCGGATGATCTCGGTCGCCGACGTGTACGACGTGATGACCGCGCGCGACACCTACCAGCTGCCCGTCCCGCAGCCGGTGGCGATCGCCGAGTTGCGCCGGGTATCCGGCACCCAGCTGGATGCCCACTACGTTGAGCTGTTCATCGAGATTCTGGAACGCGAGCAGCTCCGCTTCGGCCACACCGAGGATGCCGACTTCGAGGCCGAGCTGGCCATGGAGCAGCAGGTTCGGGAGCTGGCTCGGCCGCGGGTCGCGGCCTGAGCCGCCCGACTGCGCCGGGACCTACTTGCTCGGGAGCGACCGGGCGTAGTCGACGCCTCGCGCGACCCAGCGCTCGAGCTGGCGCTTGGTCTTGAGGCCTTCAGGCTCGACCCGCAGCCAGCCGCGCATCTCGCGCCCGCGCATCTCGAACGGCTCGGCGTGCGGCCTGGCCAGCAGCGCCTCCGTCTGATCCGGGTCGATGTGCAGCAGCAGTCCGCCCCGGCCGCTGGCGCTGACCGCCATGTTGCCGTTGATGAGAAACGCCAGGCCGCCGAACATCTTCTTCTCGGTCACGCCCGGCTCGGTGAGGATCAGCTCGCGGATCCGGTTGGCGAGGTCTCCGTCGTAGGCCACGAGCTTGATTATGGCCGGACCGGCCTACCGGCCGTGCGTCCGCAGGTAGGCGACCACGTCCCGGGCGAGGTCGTAGACGTCGGGCGAGCCGAGGCCGGTGACGAAGTCCCAGCCGCGGGTGGCCTGGTAGAAGCGGTTGCCGCCGCGGGTGATGTCGTGGAACGGCGGGAACGGCTGCTTGGAGGCCGCCACCGCGTACAGGATCGGGTCCACGAAGCCAAGCCGGCCCACCCCCCGGCTGGCGGCGTACTGGTGGATCAGCAGCATCGACGCCGCCCAGAACGGAGCCGCGGCGCTGGTCCCGCCCGCGTAGCCCAGATGGCCGCCCCAATACAGCGACCAGGGTGTTCCGGGATCCGCGTCGCCGGCCACGTCGGGCAACTGGCGCCTGCCGTTCGATAGGCGGCTCAGCACACCCGGACCGGTCTGCCAGCTCGGTCGTGCGTCCCCGGTGGTGATCCCGCCGCCGCCACCACCGGCGGACAGCTGGTCCTCCCAGCCGGCCTCCGACTGATAGGAGTCGCCCGGCCCCAAATACAGGCGTGTCCCGCCGGCCGCGACCGCGTCCGCGCTCGACGCCGGCCAGTCGACCGTCAGCCGGTGGTCGGACAGATTCGAGGCCTGACAGTCATAGGCTCCGGAATCGCCGGTCGCGACGAACATCGTCACCCCCCCGGCCACGGCCGCGGTGAGCGCACGAGCGTCACCCGTTCGCTGTCCGGGATCGAGCTCGAGCTCGCACTGCCCCCAGCTCGAGGAGATGATGTCGGTCTGGTGGTCGGCGACGATCCGGTTGATCACGTCGGTGTAGCTGGAGGACGACTGCGGCACCTCGTAGAACAGGATCTGCGCTTGCGGAGCGATCGCCCGGATCACGTCGATGTCGAGGTTGGCCTCGTCGGCGCCGGAGAGGTCGGTGGTGCCGCCATCGACGGAGATCACCTTCGGCTCAGGACCGGTGATCCCATACTGGCTGGCGAACGCCCGGGGGTCGCCCGGGTCGAACGCCGCGAACGAGACCACGGCGATGCTCTGGCCCTGCCCCAGGATCCCGGCGTTGTGCAGGGCAGCGATGTCGTACGCCTGCGCCGCGATTGTCGGGGTGATGCCTCCGAGCGGCACATCGTGCGCCTGCCAGCGGGGGCGGGTGTCGAGTCCGGTGACGCCGTCCACCGTGCTCGCCAGCGCAGGCGGGATCCGGGCCCCCGTGCCCAGCGGCGCGTGGAACCGGCGCCCGGCCCCGTCGGCGAACGTGGCGATGCGAACGCCCAGCAGCCGCTCGACCACCGACACCGTGCCGCTGACCTGGAGTTCGGTACGTTGCGGGTAGCTCGCGCCGATGCGCAGGCCCTGGGCGCGCAGCGTCCGCTCGAGCGCCGCCAGGCGCGCATCGGAGATCCCGAAGCGGGCGCCGAACGACTCCGGGTCGATGAAGTGGCGGAACGAGGACGAGCCGGGATCTTCCAGCCGCGCGATCGAGCGACGCAGCCGAGCGTCGTGGCGCAGTCGGAGCAGCAGCGCGAACCGCATCCGTTCGCCGGCCGGCGCCGGGCCCACGATCCGCAGCTTCGCCGGACCGGCCGACGGCGTCCCGGAGGGCGAGGTCATCGTCGCGGCCACCGCGACGGCGGCGGCCAGCGCCAGCAGCGCGGTCAGCGTGGCAAGCCACCTCATACGCCGGACCATTGGATCGAGTTGATGATGTCATCCGCGCGCGCGTACACGGCCTGCCGGTCGCCGGAGTCGTTTCCGGGCGCGACCACCGTGGCCACGATGCTGACCCGGCCGTTGCCCGCGGCTACGATCGCGACGTCCACCGGTGCCTGCGGCCCCTGCGGCGAGTCGATCGTGCCGGTGTAGACGCCGCCCGGTCCCGGGGTCAGCCCCAGATTGGTGCCGAGCAGCTCATCGTCCGGATTCGTGTCGCGCGCGAACCCGAGCAGCTTGCCCGACAGCGAGGACGCCTGCGCGCTGAGCAGCGCCGCCGGCGAGGCCTGGGATGCCGGGGCCCCCCGGACGATCAGCGCGCTGAAGCCATCACCGGCCTGCAGCTGGACGCCGTCGGCGCCCTGATCGGCGATCGACCAGTCGCGGTTGTTGTAGCGCAGCGAGAAACCCAGGCCGCTGCTCTGCCAGGCCGTGTAGCCGGGAAACGCGAACACCGCCTGGGGCGCGATCGGCGGGTTACCGCACGCGATCCCGCGCTTGCACTTGGGCTTGGGCGCCGGTGGGGCGGCCAGCGCGGCGACCAGGAAGCCGATCGCCACGATCGCGGTCAGGGCGAGTCCGTACACGACCAGGCGCCGACGGGCCCAAACCCCCGCGCGGGGCGGGGCGCCGGCCTTGGGCAGCGCCTTGAGTGCCACGCCGCAGTTGCTGCAGAACGTGTGGGTGTCGGTCATCGCGCCGCAGTTCGCGCACCGCTCCGGAGGCCCGATGTCCTTCTCCGCGGACTCCTCCAGCAGGCCGACGTGCATCGCCCGGCGCAGCAGGACCAGTGCGACCAGGTCGAGCACCACCAGCCATGCCAGCCACAGGCCCGGCGCCATGAACGTCTCGCCGATCGCGCCGGCGATGATCAGCGCTGCGGCCACCAGCACCGACGCCGGCGGCGCCCCGAGCACTCCCAGCGCGTTCCGGTCCGTCACCGGGGCGCGGTAGCGCAGCCATATCGCCGCGCACGCCGCCCCGATCGCGCTCATGGCCAGCACCGGGGTGGCGACGGCCAGCGATACGAGCCGCGCCACCCAGGGCGCGGCCGCCCCGGGCGGTCGGACCCCGCCGCTGAGCACGTCGACGCCGACCACCACCGCCTCGGCGGCGGCGAACATGGCGGCCGTGGCCGCGCCGAAGCCGGCACCGTCCAGGGTCTCGTTGAACAGTCGGTAGCGCAGCAGCACGATCGGCCCGGGCAGCATCACCAGCACCCCCAGCGCTGGCAGCAGCACGCCGCCGGTGATCACGTGGGCGGCGCTGCCCTTGTCGATCAATGACGGTCCGGTGGGTGCCACCGCCTTGGCCAGCAACCCGACCAGCACCCCGGTCACCGCCCCCCAGATCAGCGTCCATGAGGCCGCCCACAACGGCTCGCTCTCATAGATGTCGACGTCGTAGAAGTACAGGACCGTCAACAGCGGCATCAGCAGTGCGGCGCAGATCAGCGCAATCGGGAACAGCCGCAGGACCCCGAGCACGATCACCAGCGCCGTCCCGGCCGCCAGCGCGATCCGGAAATGGCGCACGGTGTGTCTGGGAAGCTGGGGGAACAGCGTGGAGATGAGCCACGGCACGCCGCGGCGCTCCCCGGGGGAGGCGGCGAACTCGGGGCGCTTGCGCGAGCGAGTCAGCTGCCGATCGAGCGGAGCCCCACAGCGAACGCAGAAGTTGCCCTCCGGCGTCGGCTGTCCACAGGTCGGGCAGTCGTGCACTGGCGTGGCAATCCTAATGCGCGGTCAGGACTTGTTGCGACACCACGCTGCTGGGAGAATCGCGCGGCGGCACCCGCCGCACCATCTCCAGGGGCAATTCGTGAGGCTGATTCGTCACTTTTTGACGGCCGTGTTCGTGTTATTTCTGCTTGGAGTTGGCGCGCTCGCCTTCTTCCTGTACGACCCGCTGTCGCGCGGTCCGCACTTCCTGCGTCCGTCGCAGTTGATCACTGCACCCCCGGACGCCAAGGCGGCGCCCGCCGAGAAGCCGGTCCAGGAGACGGACCCGCCCGCCATCGCGGCGCTGGCCTTGCGCTATCAGCCCACGCTCGTGGTGAGCGCGTTCGATCGGTTCTGGCCGGTGTCGCTGATCGGGTTGCTCCGCGCCCGCTGGCACGGTCAGAGCGCGTGCGTATACATTGACGGTCACTGCGCGATTCGCAATCCGACCGCGGCCGCGCTGTCGAATGCGGGGGCGCCGCAGGACTACATCCGCTTCGCGGCACCGGTTGACAGCGTCCGTGACACGTTCCTGTCTGTCGCCGCCGACTTCGGCATTTCGGCCGATCTCCTGGACCTCTGGCCCCACGACCTCACGACCTTCAACCCGTTCGCCTCCGCGCAGGTCTACTTCTATTACCTGGCCAAGGCTCCGCCCAGCGCGTACCCTGGCGTGCCGCACGGGCTGATCAGCCTCGAGTACTGGTTCTACTACCCGCTCAACTATTTTCCGCTGATCAGGATCCCGCTGCTCGCGCTCAGCGATCCGATCGGCTCGATCATCGGAAACACCGACTACCACCAGGGAGATCTGGAGCATGTCGCGGTGCTGCTCGACCCGAAGACCAAGCAGCCCCGCTATTCTGTGGATGGCGCGCCACGCGAACGAGGGACAGGCGTACCGGTGGCACTCGAAGAGCGTGCAGTGGAGCGGCGACCATCCGACGATCTACGCCGCGTTTGGCAGCCACGCCAGCTACGCGCACTGCGGGATCCAGCGGCGGTCGCGGACGTTCGAGTTCATCAACGACTACGTGATTTGCATCCCCCACGCCACATATGGGTTCACGTATGCCGCGACGCCGCTGGTCGACCTCCTTCCCACGGGCTGGGCGTGCTGGCGCGGGCACCTCGGCCAGTCGGCCGGGCTGCATCGCGGCCAGGTGGGATTCGCGCCGTACGAGACCGACGCGCCCCTGTCGCCGCTGCTCCAGCAGGAGAATTTCGACATCGCGTGCAAAGTCCCGCCGGGAACCCCCAAACCCGCTCCACAGCTGTAGGGTTGAGAGGAGCTAAGCGTGGGCCGACAGTGCGGGGCGAGTAAATGACTACTGCTGACCAGACCCCAGCCGAGGGGACGGTCCGTGCGCCGTCGAAATCGGAGGATGGGGCGGCAGCGTCGCAGACCGGCGGGACGCCTGGCGCGCCGCCGAAGGAGTCCCAGACCTCCGAAACCGGCTACAGCGAGGCGTCCGGACCCGGCTCCCCGGTCCCGTTCCTAGGCTGGCTGCGCGGAGGCTCGGAGCTGGCCTGGCCGATCCCCATCCCGCTGTGGACCTTCGTCGCGGTCAGCATTCCGCTGACGATCGGACTGGGGTACTGGGGTTTCCGCGAGCTGCGGATCAAGCCGCCGCTCACCGTTCCCGAGAGCTTCTACCGTGCGGTCAAGCTATATACGCTGGACCTCGGTCCGGCCGCGGGCGGGTCAACTTCGCCGCGACCCAACTGGCAGCTGTGGGTGGCGCTGATATTGGCCGCGTTGCTCGTGCTGCGCGGGCTGCTCGCTCTGTCCCGCAGCCGGCTGCAGCGCTCGGCGACCAAGTACCTGCTGCGCAACCATGTGGTCGTGTGCGGGGCTGGGGTCCACGGGACGCGCCTGGTGCGCGAACTGGCCAAGAAGCACGATGTCGTGCTGATCGATGTCGATCCGCACGGTCTGGGCATCCGAGCGCCACACGGCAAGTACGAATGGCGACAGGTGGGTGACGGCTCGCGCGATGAGACGCTGCGCGCCGCCGGTGCTCACCGCGCGAACTGGCTGATCGCCGTCACCGGGAACGACTTCGTCAACAGCCAGATCGTCAGCGCGATGCAGGGGCTGCGGAAGGCCAAACGCAGCCCGGGTGATGTAAACGTGTTCGTCCAGCTCGAGGACCCGTTCATGGCCGGCTTTCTCGAGGAGCAGCCGGCGTTGGAGGGCGAGGCCGGACGGATCGTGGTCAGCCCCTTCAGCGCTAACGCGATCGCCGCCGACGCGTTGATAGAGCGCTCGCCGGTGAAGCCGACCGGGTCGAGCGATGAGGGCGAGCGGCTATTGCGGATGCGCCGCGGTCGTGCCCCGAACCTGTTGCTGGCCGGGGATCACCCGCTGCTCGACGCAATGGTGCTGGCCGCCCTGCGCCGGTGGCGGGTCCGGGCGCTGCGGGACCTCGAGGCGAATGAGCTTCGCAGGCGCCCGCCCATACACGTCAGCGTGTTCGGCCCCGGCGCGGTCGACCGGGTCGAGCAGCTGGTCAGACGCTGGCGACCGGAGCCTCAGGTGTTGTCGATCGAGGCCAAGGACACGGAGCCCGCCGGCGAAACCAGCTCCGACGTCGAGGAGTGGCTGCGCAAGCGCCATCGCGCCGACCACGCCATCGTGGTGTGCAACGAGGAGCTGGACGGAGTCGCCCTGACGCTGCGCATCAGCCGAGCGCTCGGAAACGACAAGCTGATGACTCGCGTCCCCACGCACCTGGAGAGTGTGCTCGACACGCACCTGAAGGAGTGGTCGGACCGGCCGCAACATGCGACCACCGACGTGAAGTCGATCGCGGACCTGGCCTGCGACGTGGAGCAGATGAAGCGGTTGAGCGGCGAGCAGCGTCTACGTGATGCGGTGCGAGGGCGGAAGATCGAGGGCCTCGGCGAGAACGCCGTCGAAGACTTCTTCGACCGCAAGGAGGCGCTCAGCATTCGGTCTGACTCGACCTGGCGCATCCTCCCATCCGAGCAACCGATGCTGGAGGCGCTGGTCGAGCCGGTGCCGCTGAGCGCGGTGGTGCGCGCCGGGCTCCGGGTTGAGCTGGGGAAGCCCGAGAACCTGAGGCCTGCCGCCACGCGGCTGTCGGCGCGCGCCGCGGCCGCCAACCAGGTGGCCGCCGCGCTCGAGAACGACGCGCTCGAACGGGAGGCCGCCGGCATCAGCGAGACCGAACCGGAGATCCGGGAGCGCGAGGCAAGGCGAGCGGTCGCCGACGAGCGAGCGCACCACGCCATCTGCGCCTGGTGCCAGTACGCCTGGTTCGTGATCCCGGATTCGCCCCGGGCCACCCTCGAGGGGCTCGGACAGCCCACGGGCGACCTGCGCGCTGATCGCCTGCTGGCGCTGCGTCGGGCGACGCTCGGGGAGTTGGAGGCGCTCGACGGTCTCGAGCCCGACGGTTCGGACCTGGCCGGAGCCCAGCGCGTCGCGATATTGGCGGGCCCCGCGGGAAGTGCGACACCGCAGGACAACCAGCAGCTGAAGGAGCTGTTGGAGCCGGGCATGAAGGACTACGAGGGGGTAATCCTGTCCGGCGGGACCCCGGTCGGGCTGCCCGGCGTCGTCGGCCGTCTGGCCACAAATCTCCGCTGTCGCGCGATCGGATACACGCCCCCAGGGCATGGGGACGAGTCCCTGTATGACTCGATCGTCCACACGCCGGACCAGCTGTATGGCCCGGATGACCCGGTCGATTACACGGCGGACCGGCTCTACGGCGTGCCCCGTCCCTTCAGCATCCGAGAGCCGCTCACGATGTGGACGGAGATCCTGCGAGCCGGGTTTGCGGCCGATCAGGTACGCCTGATCGTATTCCGTGGCGGCCGTATCTCGACCGAGGAGCTGCTGCTGGCCCGCGCCCTGGGCGCCCAGGTGGCCTGGCTGGACCCGGCCGGTGCCGCCACCGCCCCGCTGGCCGACACGCTGCCACTGGGCGACGAAGGAGTGGTGGAGCTGCCCGTCGACCGCATGACGATCCGCGCGTTTCTGGCGCCGTCGGAGCTGTCCGGTGAGCAGGACGAGCTGCGCGAGCGGGCGGCGCGGTACTTCCACATGGACTACCGCCGCAAGCAGCGAGATCGCAAGCACGCCGGCGATCCGGCGATGGCTCCGTGGGACCAGCTGACCGAGGCGCTCAAGCTGTCGAACCTCGGCCAGGCGAACGACATCCCGAACAAGCTGAAGCTGATTGGCAAGCGACTGGCCAAGGACGGCGAGCAACTGAGCCTGGACGAGGATCAGGTCGAGCTGCTGGCCGAGGCCGAGCACGGCCGCTGGAACGTCGAGCGGCTGCTCGGCGGCTGGCAGCTGGGCGAACGGCACGTCGGCCGTGGACTGTCACCCGACCTGAGGTCCTGGCACGAGCTGCCCAACGACAAGAAGGAGTACGACCGCGAGGCCGTGCGCAACATCGCCCCGGCGCTGGCCGCCGCCGGGTGGGGTGTAGTCGATGCTCAGGTGTAGCTACCGCTACACCCCCCGGTGGTCGGGAACTCGAGGCTCAGCGAGTCGACAACCTCGGCCCGCATGTTGCGCTCCATCATCCGCAGCGCCGCCTGCGCCAGCCCCGCCTCGATGTGGGCCACCGCGTCCCTCACCACGACGACGTCGAAGTGGCGGATGTAGGCATCGAGGGCCGAGTACAGCACGCACTGCTCGGTTACCTGGCCGGTCAGAACCAGCCGTTGGACGTGCTTCGCATGCAGCAGGTACTCCAGCGGGGTGCTGTAGAAGATCGAATGCCGGGCCTTGAGCAGGAACGGAACGTCGTCGGAGGGCGCGATGTCATCGACCAACTCGGGGCCCACCCCCTCACGCGTGCGGTCGACCAGCTCTGAGCGGCCGGCGGTCCAGTCACCGTAGTTGTCGTTGACATACACGATCAGCGTGCCGGTCTCACGGGCCTTGGCCAGCAGCCTGGCAATCGCGGGCACGGCCGTCCGGGCCGATTCGCGCAGCGCCTCGCCGTCCGGATGGTCGTAGGCGCCCAGCATGTCGATCACGATCAGCGCGGTGTCGGACGCGCCGCCCGTCGCGTCGCTTCCATTTCGACCACCTGTACTCATGCTTCGACGGCTGCCCGGTGACGGAGGTTTTTGAACGTGCGGCGGGGGATCCGGTGAGCGGTAGGCGCTGGGAACGCGCCCGTCCGCGACCGTCCGGACCTGCTCAACGTCGATTCGCGCGTCTGGGGCCGGAGGCTGTCGACCTCCCGCACCCTCCCAGCTGCCGTTCGCCACGCGACTTAGCCCGCCCACCCCCGCAACTTCGAGCCGTCTCGCGAGTTAGGGCCGGTGTCTCGGGTCAGGTCGGCATTGGAGGTCGCATATGACATCGCGTTTGTCGCGTGGTGGGCTGACCGCCGCTCTTCTCATTGCGGCGGCGAGCGTAATCCCGGCCACGGCGTCCGGAGGTGCGCAGTCCTCCGTCGGTGCCCGAGGCTCCACCGCCCACGCGGCCAAGGCGCGCAAGCTGCGCGGCCCCCGCGACGAGCGAGTGACGGTCGTGCGCGACAACTACGGCGTCCCGCACATCTATGCCAAGGATGCCGCCGGCGCCGAGTTCGGCTTCGGCTACGCCCAAGCGCAGGACCAGGGCCCGTTCATCCTCAGCCAGTACCGGATCGCGACCGCGCGTGACGCCGCGACGTTCGGACCGTCGTGCCTGCCTGCGTGTCTGGCCAGCGACCACCTCGTCGAGCTGTTCCGGGTGCCGCAGACGGCCCAGTCGAGCTATCGCTCGTTGCCGAAGTCAGACCGGCAGCGCTTCCGCGCCTTTGCGGACGGCATCAACGCCTACATCAACACCCACCGCTCGAGTTTTCCGTCGTGGGTGTCGGACGTCTCGCCGATCGACATCTTGGCCTACTCGCAGTATCCGCTGTTCGCCAACCAGGTCAGCCGGGCAGTGGCGAAGATCCCGAGCACAGGCGGGGCCGCCGCGGCCGACGTGCCGGGGCGCCGGCCACGGTGTCGCAGACCGCGTCGAACATGTTCGCGGTCGGCCCGAGCAAGACCCAGGACCACAGCGCGATCATGTACGGCGACCCGCACCTGGCCTGGACCGGCGTGTCGCAGTGGTACGAGGCGCAGCTGAACTACGGTGGCACCAGCGTGGCCGGCGCCACCTGGCGCGGCTGGCCGTTCATCGGCATCGGCAGCAATGGCCACGTGGCCTGGAGCGCGACCAACAACCCAGTGGACGAGGGAGACGTCTACGTCGAGCAGCTGAACCCGGCCAACCCCAACCAGTACCTGTTCGGCGGCAAGTATCAGCCGATGATCACCACGACGGTCCCGATCCAGGTCCACACCGCCACCGGCATGACCACCGAGCACGAGACGCTGCGCTACACGGTGCACGGCCCGGTGCTTGACGGGATCGGCCCCGGCGCCAAGACGGGCACGGCGTATTCGATCACGGCGTCGCTGTTCGGACAGTCCGGCCTGGCCACGAGTCATGGGGTCTGGCCGACTCCCGCAACCTGACCCAGTTCATGCGGGCGCTGAGCCGGCTCCAGATCCCCACGTTCAACGTCATGGGGGCCGACAACCACGGCCACCTGTTCTACGTGGCCAACACCCGCACAGGGGTGCGTGACACCAGCTTCAACTACGACGCGCCGCTGGACGGGTCGGACCCGCGCACGGCCTGGCACGGGATCGTCCCGTTCAGCGGTCTGCCGAAGGCCGAGAATCCCTCGCAGGGCTACTACATGAACGGCAACAACGACCCGGTGAACACCGCGCCCGGCCAGATCCCGGCGTCGCAGGTTCCCCTCGTATCTGCTCATGGGTGGCTACGACCTGCGGCCCTACCGGCTCGACACGCTGCTCCGTCCGCTGCATTCGGCGACCGACGCCGACGTGCAACGCGTCGGCCACGACGTGCATCTGCTGGTGGCCGATCAGCTCAAGCCGATCCTGGCCGCCGCGGTCCAGAAGGCCGGCCCGTTGGCCGACCCGACCGGCGATCTGAAGGCGGCGGTCCAGATCCTGGATGGCTGGAACGACGAGGCCACCAAGTCCAGCACCGAGATGCAGCTGTTCACGACATGGATCACCCGGTACGCCGCGCAGCGTCCGAGCTGCGCCGGCTTTGCCGCGCCGCCGCGGGTGTGCCCGCCGACCACGGCGGACATGCACAAGGCCGTCTCGGCGCTGCAAGCGACCGTCAAGTACATGCGGGCGACCTACGGCAGCCTGACCGTCCCCTGGGGCCAGGTGCACAAGACCGCGCGCGGTAGCGCGGTGGTCTCGGTCGACGGTGGGACCGTCCAGGAGGCCATTGTCCATCCGACCCAGCCGGGTCCCACGGTCAATGGGGTGAGCTACGCCAATCAGGGCTCGTCCTATATGTGGTACTACGACTTCGGGACGCGTCGTTTCTTCCGCACCCGCCCGGTGGGCGAGACCGACAATCCGAGCTCACCGCACTACGCGGACATGACGCTGTACTACGGGGCGGACCAGTTCAAGCAGTTCTGGCTCCGGCACCACGACGTGATGGCCCACAAGGAGTCGAGTACGACGCTGAGGATGCCGCCGCTGGGATGAGTCAGGCGCCCGGAGCCTGGGCAGGATCCTTCAAACGTCCGCCAGGCCTTGCCAATCGGTGATCGCCAGAGCTAGCCTCCGGGCGTAGTCGACTGGAGGGGGCTCAGGATGAGCAAGCGCCACCGCGAGCAGAGAATCCGGACGCTGATGGACGAGGATCGCCGCCCGGGCGTGGTGATCTCGCACTACGCGCCGGGCGAGGCCCCCGGAGCGCTTCCAGCCGGGCGATTTCAGCCTGCACCGGGCCACCACCAAGAAAGGCCGACTCGGCGCCACCACCGCGCTGGGGAAGTTGATCCAGGCGGGGGAGCGGACGCGCTACGGCAACTCCGACTTCGCCCGCTGGACGCACTCAACCCTGATCGTCTCCGAGGACGGCGACATCTGCGAGGCGATCGAATCGGGCGTGGCCCTGGATAACATCGCCAAGTACCGCGGCTCGGATTACCTGGTGGTGTCGGTGGAAGCATCGCCGGTGCAGCGCGAGCTGGCCTGCGGTTTCGGCAGGACCCGCGTGGGCGACAAGTACGGGATCGTCAACTTCATCGGGCTGGCGGTGCAGGCTCTGTTCGGCTGGACCTTGTCGGTGCACATGGATGGCCAGTTCATCTGCTCCGGGCTGGTCTCCCGGGCCACCGAGAAATACATCGAGGCGTACCCGCGCAGCCCCGAGAACATGATGCCGGCCGATCTGGCCTATTTCTGGGGGGTGAGCTCGGACGAGCTGTTGCCCGCCCTGGGGTTCTTCGGGCGGATGCTGAACCTGCTGGTGACGCTCGTGGACCTGTTCCGCCGGGGCACCGGTGATCCGGCGCCCGACCCGGGACAGCCGGCCCCGCCGGCTCCTGACAGCGTGACGCCGCCCGCCGTGGCGGACCCGGACGCCGACGAGCACCAGCCCGCGCGCGTCGGCCCCCGGTGAGCCGCGGTGCTAGGCGCTGTGGAGCGCCACCCAGCGGTCGATCAGGAATCGCGCGACTGACACCGGCGGCGGCAGCTTCAACGCGGGATGGCGGTCCGCGGCAGCGTCGCGCACTTCCTGGAGCGAGTACCAGCGCACCTCCTCGAGCTCGCCGTCGCGCGCGCTCGGCAGTCCCCCTTCGGCGTGGGAGTCGAAGCCGAGCATCAGCGAGGATGGAAACGGCCACGGCTGCGAGGTGACGTAGCTCGGGTCGCGGGCAACGATGCCGGACTCCTCGCGCACCTCGCGCAGCACCGCTTCCTCGGCCGACTCGCCCGGGGAGATGAACCCGGCCAACACCGAGCAGCGGCCACGGGGCCAGCCCCTGCGGCGCCCGAGCAGCAGCCGATCCCCATGCCCGACGGTCATGATCACGACCGGGTCGGTGCGCGGGAAGTGAGCGGTGCCGCAGCGCGGGCAGCGACGCGAATACCCGGCCTCCTCGATCACCGTGGCCGCCCCGCAGTTGGCGCAGAAGCGATGCTTGCGGTGCCAGTTGAGCAGCGCCGTGGCGTAGGCGGCCAGCCCCGCCTCGTCAAGCGGAAGCATGGTGCCGGCGTCGCGCAGGGGCAGGACGCGGGCGCCGTCGCCGGCGAGGAGCGAATCCGCGTCCAGATCGATGGCGAACAGACCCTGCCCGTGGTCCAGCCCCAGCAGGATCGGGTTGTCGGTCGCCGGCAGCGCTACCCGGAGAAGCCGCGCCCCACCCCCATTCTCCACCACCACCCCGTCGTGGCCGGCCAGCACCGCGCGCGCGGCAGGGTCACGCGCCAGGCGATTGATCACCGCTCGGTCCTTGCGCTCGGTGGTGGCGCGGTCAAGTGCCATTCCGGTAAACGGTCGGGCGGAGGTGTTCATCTCCGGCACGCTGCGCCGGTCTACGACGCGCAGCTGCCGGCGGTCGTCTTGCTGTGGCAGCCCTCGAGCTGCAGCGCCCCGGCCTTGAACACCGCCAGCGCGGGCTTGTCCGTCAGGCTGCCCTGATCGTATTTGACCAAGCCGGCGAAGTTGAATGCGTCGGGGTTCTTGGTCGGCCCCTCGTCGCCCATCCAGGTGTACCAGTAGAAGCCGAGCAGGTGGAGCTGCCGTGCGTTGGTCTCGAGCAGCGGGAACAGCTGGCGCAGCCGGGCCGCCTGCTGGCTCTCGGTGGTGCTGACGCCGAACTGCGGCGGCGCCTTGCCCTCGGACGACGGCCAGGTCACCTCGGTTGCCATCATCGGCTTGCCGGCATCCCCGTTCTGGTCCATCACCGCGCGGACACGTTGCAGGATCGTGATCACGCCCGCGGCGTGCGCGGTATAGGGGTGGACCGCAACGATGTCGAACAGCCGCCTGGCGCCCGGCACCCTATAGATCTGCGCCAGGTACTCCCAGGAGAAGTCCGCCAACCCAGCCAGCACCACCTTGGCGCTGGGGTCGGCAGCTTTGACCGCGGGGTAGGCCGCCGCCAGCAGCTTCACGAAGCTCGGCGCGAACGGCTGCGGCGTCCAGTACCTGGAGAAGTGAGGCTCGATTCCAGATCTGCCACGTGCGGATTGGTACCCGAGGGAGGTTCGGATGCGCGGACCAGAAAGTCCCGTCGGGCCCGTAGCGCTTGACGAGCGCGGTCAGGAACGCGGCGTAGGTGGCCGGCGATTTCGGTGGCGAGCCCGCTGACCGCGGGGTTCTGCGCCGCCCAAGCCGGCGTGGACCAAACCACCGGCAGGATCGACAGGCCCCGCTGTGCCGCCGCCGCGACAATGCGATCGAGCTGCTGGAAGTTCGTGGGAACCCCGCCCTCGTTCAACGAACAGCGGCCTTCAAGACGGGAGGAATCGGCGATCCGGGTTTGATCGGTTGCATCGGGGACCACTGCATCGGCACCCGCAGGCTCTCCACCCCGGCCGCCACCGCCGAGCTGAGCTGCTGGCCCAGGTTCACGTTGGGGGCTGAGCACCGGGCCGTCGAGCATCGTCCCCACGAGCTGGCCCGTGACCGGTCGCTGGTTGCCGGCGCTGGACGACGACTTGCTGGATGACCCGCAGCCGGCGATCAGCACCGCGAGCGCCACACAGGCGAACACGGACGGCAGAATGGGTCGGCGGCGCATCGCGGCGAGTGTAGAGATGATGCGGACAAAGAGCGCCGCGCGGGGCCTCGATCAACCCGGACCGCGACCGCCGCGATCAGTTCACCCAGCCGCTTATGATCTCGCTCCCGCGGCCGCAGCAACGAAGCTCAGATCAATTGGAGGAGCCTTGAATTTCAGATACCGTCTCTCGTTCGCCAGCTTGCTGATGCTGGCGGCGGTGTGCTCGGTCCCGGCCTGGGCTGCCTCCCCACCCCCATCCCGGGATGCCTTCTACGCGCCGCCCGGATCGCTGGCCAAGGTCAAGCCGGGAACCGTGCTGCGCTCGCGGCGTGTCAGCGTTGCGCTGGGCGGGGGACCGCTGACAGCGACGCAAGTGCTCTACCGCAGTACGAACCAGGTGGGACAGCCCTCTGCCACGGCAGCAACGATCCTGCGGCCGAGCCGTGCGTTGGGTCCTGTGAGGCTCCTCTCCTACCAGACGGCCTATGACGGGATGGCCGCCACATGCCGTCCGTCCTATGCCTTGCAGCAGGGCGATTCCAGCGCCAACGGAATCGTCAGCGCCGAGGGCGCGATCATCGCCTCGTACCTCAATCAGGGTTACACGGTGGTGACCAGCGACTACGAGGGCCCGACGGACGATTTCGGGGCAGGCCGCGAATCGGGCTACGGGACGCTCGACGCGATCCGCGCCGCGGAGAGCAAGCTCGGGCTGCCTGCGAAGACGACGAAGGTGGCTCTGACCGGCTACTCCGGCGGTTCCATCGCCAGCATGTGGGCGGCCGAGCTCCAGCCGCGATACGCGCCGCAGCTCGACCTGATCGGGGTGGCGGCCGGCGGCATCCCGGTTGATTTTGCGCACAACCAGGCCTACATCGACGGCAGCAGCGACTGGGCCGGCGCGATTCCCGCGGTTGGGATCGGCCTGTCCCGCGCCTACCGGGTCGATCTGACCCGGGTCCTCAGCGCCACGGGCCGGCAGATCTACGCGCAGGCGGCCAAGGGCTGTCTGGTGCCGAGCGCCTACCCGGGGTTGAAGTTTGCCGATCTGCTGCGGCCTCAGTACCAGAACTGGCGTCAGGTGCCCGAGTACGTCCGAATCTTCAACGACACGATCATGGGTCGGCACGGCACACCCGGGGCGCCCCTGTTCCTGGCGGTCGGCAACAGCGACGGCACCGGCGACGGCGTGATGGTCGCCAAGGACGTCCAGGAACTTGCCCACACGTACTGCATGCGAGGCGTTCCCGTGCAATTTCACGAGTACGCCGGCGCCGACCACGTCGCCGGGTACGTCAAGTTCGCGCCCGAGGCCAATGCGTGGCTGGCACAGCGCTTCGCGGGGCAGCCCGCGCCCAGCGACTGCCCAATCGCGGCGGCCAACGCGCTCGATCCGCTCCCCACGCCGCCAGGTCGCCTACAGCTGACCAGCGGCATCAGCGTCAGCAATGTCCACCGAGCTCATGGCCACTACACGGCTCTGATCGGGGCGCCGACGTGGACGCTGATGAGTGTCGAGCTGACGACCTATCGCATCAGCCGGAGCGGGCGCAAGCTCCTCGTCGGCGCCCAGAGCGCGGGCACGATTGGTCCGTTCGGCGCGCGCCGCGTCCAGATCCCGATCTCACATCCTGTGAGGGGAGCCCGGTATGGGGTCATCGTCTCGGGTCAGATGCAGACGGCGATCCTCAAAACGTCGCTGGTCTTCCTCGCGGGCTGAGCTGACCCCGCTGACCGGCCACAGCTCTCGCGATCCGCAAGACTGCGGTGATCATGCACACGGTCGCCGACAGAAAGGGCGATGAGATGAGATACCGCAAGCTTGGCTCGTCGGATCTGGAGGTATCGGAGATCTCGCTGGGCTCCTGGCTGACGTTCGCCGGCGGGGTGGAGCTCGATCAGACCCGCGCGTGTACCGACGCAGCCTTCGAGGCCGGGATCAACCTCTTCGATACGGCAAACGTCTACGGTCGCGGTACCGCCGAGTCGGCCTGGGGCGAGATTCTCTCCGGCCGCCCGCGCGACTCCTACATCCTGGCCACCAAGGTGTGGGGACAGATGTCCGACGACCCCGAGGACCGGGGCCTGTCCGCGGCGCAGATCGCCAAGCAGATCGACGCTTCGCTGGAGCGGCTGCAGACCGATTACGTCGACCTCTACCAGACACACCGCTTCGATCCCGACGTGCCGATCGAGGAGACGATCGAAGCGCTCCAGCAGGTCGTCGCCTCGGGCAAGGCCCGGTATCTGGGCTTCAGCGAGTGGAGCCCGGAACAGATCCAGGCGGCGATCGATATCGCCGGACCGGAGCTGTTCGTGTCCTCTCAGCCCCAGTACTCGATGCTCTGGCGAGCGTCTGAGACTGAGGTGTTTCCGCTGTGCCAGGCCAACGGCATCTCCCAGATCGTCTGGTCACCGCTGGCCCAGGGCCTACTGACCGGCAAGTACCGCCCGGGCCAGCCTCCGCCGGCCGACTCCCGTGCGGCCCATAGCCAGATGGGTGGGTTCATGGGCCCGCTGATGAGCGACGCAATTGTCGAGGCCGTCGATCGCCTGCGGCCGATCGCCGAGGGTTCCGGCCTGTCCATGACCGAGATGGCCCTGGCCTGGGTGCTGCGACGGCCGGAACTGGCTTCGGCGATCGTCGGCGCGTCACGCCCGGAACAGGTCCACGCCAACGCTCACGCCGCCGGCCTCGAGTTGACACCGGACACGCTGGAGGCAGTCGACGAAGCCCTCGGCGACGTACCGGTCAAGCAGCCCACGCCCGCGCCGTTCGCCCGGCCGGGCGTGACTCATCGTTCGTCGGCAGCCACCTGAGGCGCCATGGGTTGGGCATGTGGGCGGGCGGCGAGCGGCATGCTCAATGTCGATTTCCTCCCCTGAGCGCGAAGCCCATCGACATAGAGCATGACTACCGTGTTCGATGTCGATCGCGTCCGGTCCGAAACGCGACCTTGGTACATCGAGCAGGTAGTGACGGCCGGCGCTCGAACCCGCAATCGAGCCCGCTCCCGAGCAACCGTTCACGCTCCATCAACGCGTCCGATCGAGTTTATTGACAACCTAGACAGCTCAGTCAACTACAGACAGGAGCTGATGACTCTGATCGCCTCAGGGAAAACAAGCCTGCTTCATATGGCGGACCTCGACGGTGGCCGGCTGCCGGGACGCGAAATTTCGATGCCCACGGAGGCCTGAACATGTCACCACTCATCCGTCAAGGACGCGCGATTCTGCTGGCCCTGGCAGTCCTGTGCGCCGCCGCCGCGGCCACTGCGATGGCCTCAGCGAACTATTGCGACCCGATCGCCGGCTGCTCCAAGCTCAAGGTCTCGCCGAGCACGGTCAAGGCCGGTAAGAGCACGACCGTGTCGGGCTCGGTCGCCAAGGGCTGCAAGACACCCGGTCAGGTGACCATCTACTCGCGCGCGTTCAAGGGCGCGACGACGAAAGAGTTCGCCGGTGTGCCCGCGGTGTTCACCAAGGCCAACAAGCACGGCAAGTTCTCCAAGAAGGTCACGATCAAGAAGAGCATCAAGCCCGGCAAGTACCACATTGGTGTCCGCTGCGGCGGGGGCAAGGTCGGGTCGGCCACGCTCAAGGTCACGAAGCACTAGTCGCGGCGGGTACTGCCGCGTGTGGAGGGCTGGGGTGCCCGGCTGGCGCCGGCAGCCCGGGCCCTCACCCCTCCACGTTGTGCCGGCGCAGATAGTCGAGGTAGAACGGGCGAAGCGCATCAGCCAGCTCGCCGTGGCCCGCCTCCGTCACATCGTTCACGTGTGCGGTGAGGGTCGTGAGGTCGGCCTGGGCATCGCCCATCTCCCCGACGCTGACCTCGGCCGCCGGCATCGTCTTCAGCAGATCCCAGAAGAACTTGACGTCGACGTGATGGGTAGCCCGGTGCACCGCGAGGTCGTGCAGCTGTTGGGACGAAAGCCGATCCAGCGAGTCTTCGGGGGCCATGTCAGTGAGGCATCGGCTGTTCGGCGGCCGGCTTGGGCTCCGGCCGCGGCGTGACCGGCGCCGGAGTGGTGTCCAGCAGCTGCTCCACGCCGCGCTCGATGCCGCGACACACCACGCCGATGTCCGGCGAGGTGTCGTAGTCGCCGGTGACGCCGAAGTTGATCCCGCCGTCGTAGGAGAAGATCGCGATCCCCACCCGCACGTGACCGCCGAGCGGTACAAACGGGAACGCCTCCAGCAGCCGCCGGCCGGCGATGTACAGCGGCGTCTGCGGTCCGGGAACGTTGGTGGTGACGGTGTTGACGCTGCTCTGCGGCAGCCGAGTGCCGACCCGCCCGGCCAGGGCCAGCAGCATCGCGGGCGCGAACCCGCTGAGCGCCGTCAACCGCTCGGCGGCCACCGCCTGGCCGGACCGCTTCAGGTCCTGCATCTGCTCGTGCAGCGCCCCCAGCCGCTCCACCGGGTCCTCGAGCCCGGCGGGCAGCTCGGCGAACATCGCCGACACCTTGTTGTTGTAGGTCCCGTGCTCGCTCTCGGCTCGCACGGACACCGGCACCAGCGTGCGGATCACGACGCCGTCGACGGGCTCGCCGCGAGACAGCAGAAGCTCGCGGAAGCCGTTGGTGATCACCGCCAGCACGACGTCGTTGATCGTGGCGCCGTGGGGCTGGCGGATCTGCTTGATGTCGGACAGCCTGGCCCGGGCCCAGTCCCAGCGCCGGTGGGGACCGATCGGGCCGTTCAGCGAGCCCGACGGGTTGCGCTCCAACAACGAGCGCATGTTGACCATGCCCCGCGTGGTGTCGACCGCCTTGCTCAGCACCCGGCGCGGTCCGCGCACGGCGGCGAGCCCGGTGCGCACGACCTCGTAGGGGCTCGCGGCGCGGAGCGCCAGCGAATGCCCGATCAGCGCGGCCGCGCTCGGCTCGGGCTCGGCCCGCCAGGCCTCCCCCTCGGGGGTCTCGGGGTCGCGCTCGGTGCTCAGGATCACGCTCAGCAGATCTGTCGCCGAGACGCCATCGACCATGCAGTGGTGGGTCTTGGAGATCAGCGCCCACCGGCCGTCGTCGAGGCCCTCGGCCACCCACATCTCCCACAGCGGCTTGGAGCGGTCGAGCTGCTGGGACATCACGCGCCCGACCAGGTTGCGCAGCTCCTCGTCGCCGCCCGGTGCCGGCAGCGCGGTGCGGCGCACGTGGTAATCAAGATTGAAGTAGGGATCGTCGACCCAGGCGGGACGTCCCAGCGTCAATGGCACGAACCGCACTTTCTGGCGGTACCGGGGCACCTGCGGCAGCCGCGCCGCGACCGCCGCCCGCACCTCCCCCCGCTGAGGCGCCGGGCCCTCGAAGATGCCCACCGAGCCGATATGCATATGCGTGACCGCGTCCTCGATGTGGAGAAACGACGCGTCGAGCGGGCTCATCGTCTGCATCTGCATCCTCCTTAGGGGTAGACCCTCTCCGCGCGGCACCGCAGCGCGGCCCGCGCCGTAAAGCTACCGCGGATCGCCAGCAGCGTGGGACCGCGGGCCTAGGGGAGACGGCCCGACAATCTGGTCGAGCTCGCCGCCGCCAGCAACAGCAGCACTAGGCCACCGATCGCGAACGCCACCGTGACCTCGCGTTTGCGGCTGATGGTGCCGAGCTGGTTGCCGAGCCGCTTGTAGATCGAGCTCAGCTGATCGGAGCTCTCCGCGTTGAATGCGCGCGCGCCCGACACATGCGCGATCTCCTGCATCAGCTGAGGGTCGGGCGGGACCGCCAGTGGCGGTCCGAACGGAGTGTTCAGCGTTCCGTTGGCGGTGCCCAGGGCCACTGTGTAGATCGGGATCCGGTAGCGCCCCGCCAGGCGCGCGACTCCGACCGGGTCGGGCCCGGCGTTGGCCGCGCCGTCGGACAGCAGCACGATCGCCGCCGGCGGGTGCTTGGGGTTGCTGGCGTGGAGCAGCTGCAGGGCCAGCTGCAGGGCATCGCCCGTGTCGGTCCCCCCGCCCGGCGACTGCGCCTCGATCAGCGATCGGGCGGCGCCGTGGTCGGCCACCGGTTGCTGAACCGTGTCGGGCGAGCTGGAGAAGCCGATCGCCCCCAGCCGCACGGTGCTGGGCAGCTGCCCGATGAACGTCTCCGCTGCCGACTGCGCGGCTTGCAACCGGCTCGGTTGCACGTCGTCGGCGGCCATCGAGCCGGAGTGGTCGGTGATCAGCATCAGCGAGGCCTCATCGACCGCGGTCCGGTAGGTGACCCGCGGCCGGGCCAGCGCTACCGCGAGCAGCGCCAGCGCGGCCAGCAGCAGCACGGTCGGGAGATGGCGCCGCCAGGTTGGTGTGACGGCGGCGGCCGCCCTCAGGGTAGCGAGGGCCGGGAACCGGACCGAGTAGCGCTTGGCCCGCCGGCGCCCCCGTAGGTACGCCGCCACCCCCAGCGGCACGAGCGCCAGCGCCAGCAGCCAGATCGGCGAAGCGAAGCTCATCGCAGCCGGCGTCCCAGCTCCAGCAGCCAGTCGCTGTCGGTGGACAACATCACGTGATGAACCCGGAGCCGGCGCAGCTCGCGCGCGATCGTGTCGCGGCGCTCACGCTCGAGCTCGGCGAATCGCTGCCGCAGGCGGCGGTTGGAGGTATCGACTTCGAGCCGGGCGCCCGTCTCGGGATCGACCAGCGCCAGATGGCCGGCCGCCGGTAGCTCGGTCTCACGCGGGTCGACGATCTCGAGCGCCACCACCGAGTGGCGTACCCGCAACGACCCGAGCGGCCGCTCCCAGTTGTGTTGCTCGCGGAAATCCGAGATCACCGCCACCAGACCCGGCTGTCGGGCGAGCCGGCCGACGCGCCGGAGCGCGTCCGCCAGGCCGGTATGGCTGTGCTGGCCGTCGGGCGCCACGCCCGCGGCCAGGGTCCGGCGCAGAGCCACGATGCCCGGCTTGGAGCCGCGCGGGCTGAGCACGTGCGGCTCGTCGGCGCCGAACGACACCATCCCCACGCTTCCGGCGCGGCGCACGCCCAGGCGCCCGAACACCAGCGCCGCCCCTTCGGCCACGTCGGCCTTCAGCCGCCGGGCGGTGCCGAACGCCATTGACGGGGACACGTCGAGCACGATCCAGGTGGTGAGCGCCCGCTCGGGCACGTGCAGGCGGATATGAGGCTGGCCCGTGCGGGCGCTGGCAGCGGGATCGATGTGGCGCACGTCGTCGCCGATCTCGTACGGACGCAACTGAGCCAACTCGGTGCCGAGACCGACCCCCGCGGCCCGGCGGTCGCCGGGCAGCGTACGCGCCACCAGCCGGCTGACGGCGACGTCGAGCGCGTCCACCAGCGGCTGGGCGATCGGGCCCGGCCCCTGGCGTGCGGCCGGCGGCTGCAGCAGCGCTTGGCTCACGCGGGCCTCACGAACCCGGCCCGGATCTCGGTCGGGTCCTCACGGATCAGGCGACGGGCACCGGGCTCGGGAACGGCCGCGAGCACCTTGTCCAGCAAGTCGTCTGCGGTGACGCCCTCGCTGAGCGCGTCGTAGGACAGGACGATGCGGTGACGTAGTACGTCGGCCGCCAGATCGCGAATGTCCTCGGCCACCACATGACCGCGCCCGCGCAACAGCGCCAGCACCCGGGCAGACTGGACCAGCCCGATCGGGCCGCGAGGGCTGGCCCCGAACTCGATCATGCCCTTGAGCTCGGCCAGCCCGTGCTGGTCCGGCTGCCGGGTGGCATCGGCCAGCGCGACCGCGTAGCCGATTCCCTCCCGGTCGACCGCGACCGTCTGGGCGGCCTGGGCGTAACGCCTCAGGTCCTGGAGCGACAGGCACACGCGCACGTCGGCCGGGTCACCGAGGCTGCGCCCGACCACGGCCGCCTCCTCGCCGGCGCTGGGATAGTCGACCAGGATCTTCATCAGGAACCGGTCAAGCTGCGCCTCGGGAAGCGGGTAGGTGCCCTCGGACTCGATCGGGTTCTGGGTGGCCATCACGATGAACGGCGCCGGGACCTGATACGTGGTGCCGCCGATCGTGACCTGCTGCTCCTGCATCACCTCGAGCAGCGCCGACTGGACCTTGGCCGGAGCCCGGTTGATCTCGTCAGCCAGCAGGAAGTTGGTGACGATCGGGCCGAGCTCGGTGTCAAAGCTGCCCGTGTCCGGCCGCCACACACGGGTGCCGACCAGATCGGCGGGCACCAAGTCAGGGGTGAACTGGACGCGGCTGTAGGTGCCACCGAGCACCGCCGCCAGCGTCTTGACCGTGAGCGTCTTGGCCAGTCCCGGCACACCTTCGAGCAGGACGTGCCCGCCGGCCAGCAGGCTGACCAGCAGCCGCTCGAGCATCGCGTCCTGACCGACGATCACTCGCTTGATCTCATACAGCGCCTGTTGCAACGCGGCGCGGGCCTCGCCGCGCTCGCGGTTGGCCTGGTCGATGTCACTCATCGGGTCCTCCTGTGGGTGTCTCGTATTCATGTTCATGCCTATACCAGCCGGCCGAACCAGCGCAGCGACAGGACGCCGCCGATCAGCAGCAGCACCAGCGCGCCGCCGGCGAAGCTCGCGGTGATTTCCTGCTTGACGTGCTTGCGGCCCAGTTGCGCCGCCAGATGCTGGTAGACGGCGCTCAGCTTGGCACTGTCCGCGACCGGGAACGTCCGGCCTTTGGAGATGGCGGCGATCTGGCTCAGCTCTTGGGGGCTCACCGGCACCGGGACGGCGACCGGCCCCGATCCGCGCTTGATCGGGATCGTGCCGTAGGGCGTGCCCAGCGAGATCGTGTAGATCGGGATGTGCAGCTGCGCCGCCTCCTGCGCCGCCGTCCGCGAGCTCGAGCCGACGTTGGAGGCGCCGTCCGACAGGAGCACGATCGCCCCCGGCGGACGCTTGCCGTTGACGGGCCGTAGGTTGGTGAGCGTCTTCAGCGCAGTCCGGACCGCGTCGCCGATCGCGGTGCCTCCCCCGCCCGGACGCAGCTCGGCGATCGCCTGCTGGGCCAGCGAATGGTCGGTGGTCGGCGACTGGAGCAGGATCGGGCGGCGGGCGAACTCCAGCGAACCCACCTGAAGCGTGCCGGGCACCCCCTTGATGAAGCGCTGGGCGGCGGCCTGGGCGGCGCCGAGCCGGGTGGGGCGGACGTCGGTGGCGCTCATGGAGCTGCTGACATCGTTGACCAGCATGATCGCGCCCTGGTTGACCGGGACGGCGACCGTCTTCTGCGGCCGGGCCGCCGCGATGATCAGCACCACGATCGCGATGAGGAACGCCAACATGGGAGCGTGACGGCGCCAGCCCGGCCGCTGCGGTGCGACCGAGGGCGCGAGCTGGGGAGCGGCGAACGCCTCGGCGGCGCGCGCTCGCCGGCGCTGCTGGCCCGTGTATAGCCTGACCAGCACCGGGATCGCCACGAGCCCGAGCAGTACGTACGGCGCGGAAAAGCTCACGGGTGGCTCGCGGGTGGCGCTGCCAGCGTGATCGGCGTGGCGAACTGGGCGGCGCCGCGGCTGACCTGAAGCTGCGCCACGTCGCCCATCCCCAGCCCGGCGATCGCGCTTGGGATGTCGCCAGTGGCGTGCACGGGCTGACCGTCGACGGCGGTGATCACGTCTCCCGGCTCGAGCCCGGCGACGTCGGCCGGGCTGCCCAGCGCGACGGTCTCGACCGCGACCGCGTTGGGCGACACGGTCTCGAGCTGCATGCCCAGCCAGTACAGCGGTGTGGTGGCCGCCTGCGCGATTCCCCCTGGGTTCGAGTCCGCCGAGCCGAGTACGGCGGTGAGCCCGTACGCCCCGGCGGCCAGCACCAGCAGCACGGCGATCGCGGCCGGCAGCGCTCGTCTCAGCCGGCGGCTCGTGCGCCGGCGGGCGGCGGCGACGCGCGGAGGTGCGGGGGTGCGGGGCGGTGGGGGTGTGTGTTGTGGTCCAGGACGCGGTCGGCGGGGCGGCTCGGGACGCGGTTGGCGTGGCGGTTCGGGCCGCTGCTCGCGACGCTCTCCACGACGCCTGGCCAGCTCATCGCTCAGGGCCGCCGACTCCGCCTCCCAGTCGCCTGACCACAGACGCTTAGGTGCGCTCATCGGCTGCTGACAGTAAGCGGCGTTGGTGAGAGTTGGTTAAGAAGCTTGGTGACTGCCGGACTCCTCCACCTCATCGCCGGTGACACTGCCTCAGCCCCTGCGCGATCGAGCTCAGTCCTGGCTTGGCGTGTGCGATCCGCCGGCCCGGGACGAACAAGCTCATCGGCTGCCAGTGGCTGTTCGGAGTGCAGAGGTCCGGAGCCCAAGGCCGGACCCCGGCCAGGTGTCCGGTGCTCGCGCCCCAGGCGACCAGGTCGCGAATGAAGTTGTGCTGCCCGGCGTCGGTCAGGGGGTAGCCGGCCAGCGGCGTGTTGTACGGATACGGGGGCGGCATCTTGCCCGTGGGATAACCCATCTCGGCGATGAACAGCGGCTTGTGAAACTGCTGGGCCAGCGCGGCGGCGGTCTGCTTGAGCCACGCGAAGCGGTTGCCGCTGCCGCCGACCGCGCCGGCGCTCGGGTAGTACGACGTGCCGAGCTGGGCCGGTCGATAGCCCTGGGCGCTCATCGCGTGCCAGAACGCCAGCGTGACCTTGGGTGTGTTCTCGAAGATACCGCTGATGTGGGTGCTGAAGCGCGCCGCGTGGTCGACGGAGCGGATGCCGTCGGCGGTGGCGGCCAGCAGCCGGCCGATGTAGGGCCAGAGGTGTGCCCTGAGCCACGCGATGCGATCCTCCTCGGACATGCCGATCAGCATCACCGTGCTCATCTGGCCGATCGCCGGGTCGACCCTTTCGGGCGCCTCGTAGGGGCCCCCGCCGAGCGGCCGGACCGCCACGCCTGCGACCCCGAACTCGACCTCGTTACCCAGGTCCCAGTAGTTCACCTTGGCGCCGGTGCCGAGGATCTGGCGGGCCACTAGCCGGCCGTAGTGCCGCAGGGCGGCCGTCATCTGGTCCAGCGTGAGTGACGCCCACGGCCCCGGGAGCCGGATCGGGGGGTAGTCGGAGAAGTCGGGAGCGGGCTGCCCCTCGGCGTCCCCGTACACGGCCCACAGCCCCAGCTCGGGATTGAACGGCAGGTGCAGATCCCGGGCCAGGCGCGCGCGCTCGACGCCGCGGGCGAAGCCCATCTCCGCACCGTTGGAATGAGCGTGTTTGCGCGTAGCGATCCGGGCATAGACCTCGCTGGCGCCGTGCCGCACGAACAGCTGTTGCACGCCCTTCACCGACCGCGCGCTCCCCTGCCCGTCGGTCAGCGCCAGCGTCTTCAGCACGTCCTCGGTGAACGGGCTCACCGACAGCGAGGTGCGAAACGTCCGCGCGGCGCACAGGTTCCGGCCGGCCATGGCCTCCGCCGCCAACCCGCGCCCGCCCGGTAGCCCCAGGGTTAGTCCGGTTGCTGCCGTCGTGGCGAGAAACGACCTGCGGGTGACGCCGGGCTCGGCCAGGGCGCTCAGCCGAGCCGCATCGGCTTGTAGCTGAAGCTGTCGAACAGCCCGATCTGGTCGCCGAAGTGCGGGCTGGGCACGCCGGCCTTTGAGATGAACCCGCTCTGCCCCGGCGGCAGGACGTTGATACCACGGATCGGGGTGCTCAGCTCGAGCATCTGCATGTACGTCGAGCGCTCCTGTGAGGGCGAGCTCCCGAAATGCGTGGTAACGCCGATCGCGACCGGGTCGAGCGCGTCCCAGTTGATGTCGGGGTACGGGATCCAGCCCCAGTGCGAGATGTCAGTGGTGCCGAAGCCGTGCTCCTGACCGTTGTCGAGCTGCTGGCCGGTGCCCGACAGGATCGCAATCGCGTCGTTCAGGCTCTCCACCAGGAGCTGGTTGCGATGCCCGTTGAAGTAGTCACCCTGGAAGCACAGCTGCCCGCACGGGACCAGGCCGCGCGTTCCGGCCAGGATGTGCTCGGTCAGGTTATACGTGGCGTTGCCGCGCTGATCACCCTTGCCGATCGAGGTGTCGGACAGGTTGACCGCGCCGGTGTACTGCTCGCCCGGACCCAGACCGCCGCCGAACAGGTTGCGCTGGAGCGCGCCCACCCAGTTGACGTAGATCGACATCGCGGGCTGCCCCAGCGAGCTGTAGTCGTCCCACGCCTTCAGGGTGTGGATCGCCGTGGCCAGATCGGGGTGTGTGGCGGAGTTGACCAACGGGTCGTGCGCCGCCACCAGCCGCGCATAGGCGGCGAACAGGTAGCGCAGGAAGTACGGCGCCGTGGGCCGGTAGGCCTCGTCGCCGTCGATCGTGCCGATGTCGTGCTCGATCGACAGCGCCTGCGTGAAGGTCAGCTTGGGATGCTCGCGGATCAGCTGGGCGATGCGGTCCGAGCGGAAGATCGTGCCCCAGTACTCATCGCCACCGTTCTGCTGGTAGTAGTGCTTGGCATCGGGCTTGGTGTTCCAGTTGACCAGGAACCCCTGACGCGGGTTGATCGAGTGCGGCATCTGCGAGAACGGCACGAACCCGCGCCATTCCTGTGAGCCGTCCCCGGGGTGCGGCAGCCGCGGGTCGCAGGCGGCGCAGCGCGGCAGGATCGGCACCAGGCCCGCCCCAAAGTAGGCGATGTTGCCCCGGCGGTCGGCGTAGAAGAAGTTGTGCAGGGTGATCACCTTCGAGATCGACCGGCGGTACTGAGCCAGGTTGTGGTCGCCGCCCTGCTCGGCGAACCCGACCACCGTCCCCTGTTCCTTCTTCCACGAGGCGAACCGCATCGAGAACGCCACCCCGCCTGCCTTGTCCAGCTGGAACACCGGACCGTGCACGGTGCGGTAGATGACGTAGTCCACCGGCGCCTGCCCCGCGACCGGGATCGACTCGTGGATCACCTGCATCGGGATCCAGTGCCCGCGGAACAGGTAGCGCGGGGGGTTGGTGGAGAAGTCGACCTTCTCGGCGTAGATCTGCTGATCGACCAGCTCCTCGCTGGTGGTGGTGAACGCGATGTCACGGTTCTGGCCGATCAGGATCACCGGCACGCCCGGGATCGTCATGCCTCCGGCGTCGTAGCCCGGACCGCTGATGTACTGCTCGACGTCGATCGACGGCGACCCGAACCCCTCCTGCGGGGCGCCCCACAGCAGCGCGTTGCCGCTCGCCGAGCGCCATGGCGCCACCACGAACGCGTTGGACCCGTCGCGCCACGGCACCCGCAGCAGCTGACCCCGCGCCTGGCGCCGCGCCTTGATCCCCTGGAGCGCCCAGGCACCCGCGCGGGCGTCGGCCGGCGTCACGTATCCCAACGCCCGCTGGGCCGCGGTCAGGCTCGGCGGCCGGGGCAGGTTGGCGGCGCCCGCCGGCACCGTGGTGGGCGCCGTGGGGTCGTTGATCCAGCGCAGGTCGTTGAAGATCGCGTGGGCGCTGGAGGGGTACTTGGCCTCCAGGTACTGGAGCAGCGTCAGGTTCGACAGCTCGTTGCCGCCGCCCCCGCCAAATTCTCTCGCGAGCATGTCGCCGATTGCGATCGTGTCGACCGGCTTCCACGGTTGTGGCTTGTACGGACCGGATAGCCCGAGCAGCTTGCCCGCCAGCCAGAACTCGTAGGGCACCTGCGCGTCCTCGGCCGCCGGGCTGCCGTAGGCAGTGGCGATGAAGGCGTTGATGCCGGCCGAGTAGTCGCGCAGGAGCCGCCGCAGCCAGCGCGGCGTCGAGCGCAGCTGCGCCCGCATCTCGGGCACGGTGTAGAACTGCTGCCGGTTGTCCTCGTCGGTGGACAGCTCGCTGGGACCGAACACCTGAGCCAGCGTGCCCTCGGAGTTGCGCCGGACCAGCTCGAGCTGCACCAGCCGGTCCTCGGCCTGGGCGTACCCCGCGCCCAACCACATCCCGTCCAGCGTGCGGCCGTGGATGTGGGGCACTCCGTAGCTGTCGCGCGTGATCGTGGCCGTGTACCGGCCCGACCCCACGGTCTCGGCCGCGGCCGGCGCGGCCAGCGCCATCGCCAGCGCCACGCCCAGCAGCCCGGAGAGACGCCACGCGCGCGGAACCGAACGGCAGTTCCTCTTGCCCTCCATCACAGCTCAACATATCTCCGACGGCTGCTGGGGTCAATGGGGCAGCCTTGCGCCCCCCGGGCCGTGTTTCCGACTAGGATTGGCGGCCAGATCCTGAGCTCGAGGAGGAGAAACCAGTGATGCGACGCGCTCGGTTCGGACGCAGGTTCACGGTCGGCGCTGCGCGTGACTCGCGCACCGGTTCGAGGAGCAGCCGACTCGGCGTGTGGGCCGTCGGGATCGTGACGCTGCTAGCCGTCACCGGATGCACGCTGTCCGAGCCGCCGGGGGCCGCGCCGCTGCGCTACCGCGACTCCGTTTTCCCAAACCTCACCACCACGACCAATATCCAGTACGGCAGCGCGCCGGACAGCAACGGCAACCCGGTGGCGCTGATGCTCGACCTCTACCAGCCCAGTGGAGACACCGTCTCCCAGCGTCCGGCGATCGTGTGGGTGCATGGGGGCGGCTATTGCTGCGGCGACAAGGGCTCTGGCCCGTCCGCCGATTTGGCGCAGAAGATGGCGCACCTGGGCTACGTCACCGTGTCGATCAACTACCGGCTGCTGGCGCCGAACGGCTGTAGCGCCGGTGGCGGCAACGTCTCATCGGTGTGCGCCACCGCCGCGATTGCCGCCGAGAACGACGCCCAGGCCGCCGTGCGCTGGCTGCGCGCCAATGCCGCCACCTACCGCATCGACACCAACCGCATCGGCATCGGCGGGGATTCAGCCGGCGCCATCACCGCGTCGCTGGTGGGCATGGATCCGGAAAATCCCGGCAACAGCGGCAATCCCGGTTACTCATCCACGGTCCAGGCGTTCATGTCGCTGTCCGGCGGCACCCCAAACGGCGTCTTCGCGAGTGCCGGCGACGCTCCGGGCCTGCTGTTCTCCGGTACGGCCGACAACACCGTCCCGTACGCCTGGTCGGTCGAGACCGCCGCCTACCTGCTTCACGACGGCGTTCCCGCGTTCCTGGAGACGTTCCAGGGTGCCGGCCACGATCCGTACACCCAGTTCGAGACTCAGATCGACTCGCAAACCGATTACTTCTTCTATGACTTCCTGGACGCCGCTCACGCTCAGGGCTCGCCGCCGTCCGCGGCCCGCGATTTCACTCGCGTGACAGCGCAGATGCGCCAGCGGTATCCGCAGTTCGCGGCTCACATGGCGCGGCTGATGAAGTTCGAGCAGAGTCACTCGCTGGCGCCGAAGCGCCGGGCGGGCAGGCGCGCCGCCGTCCGGCGGGCGCATCACAGGCGGTAGCGCCTCACGACGGCCCGGGGCGGGACGGTCGGCCCGGGCGATCGTCTGCCCGGGGCGGACGGTCGAGCCCAGCCACCTAAGAGCGTGCATAACCCGCCCCGAGTTCGCCTCGAGCCGAAGCCGGGCGGGTTTGTCTCGCTATGCGTGCGTATCTCGCCCCGAACCCGCGCGCGCTCGAACTGGGGCGGGTTTTGCACGCCCCGTCGGCGCCGGGCGCCATCCAAGTGCGTGAAGTCCCCTTCGCCGTGGCGGGAAACCCCCGATGCCGCTCGGGGCCCAGCCCGTGATTCCACACCTCACGCAACCATACATCAGGGATCGATGCGGTGACCCGGGTCGGGCCGGTTCTCCGGCCCCGCCATGCTGTAGTCCCCGAACGGGGCGTCGCGCTGGTTGGTCGCGTGCCTGACGCCCTCCTGGCCGGCGGTGTCGATGAACGCGTGCGCGTCGGGCGTGTTGCGCATCAGCCCGTCGAGGATCGGGCCCAGCGTCTGGGTCGAGGCCAGTCCCATGTTCTCGTAGGCCTGGTTGACGATCAGCTTCATCGCCGCGAGCTGCGATAGCGGCAGAGCCGCGAGCTCCTGCGCCTGCCGCGCGACCTCGGCCTCGAGCTGACCGAACGGCACTGCGCGGTTGATCAGCTCCACGTCGGCGGCCTGGCGCCCGGACAGGGGCCGGCCGGTGAGTGCGTGCTCCTTGGCCTTGGTCAGGCCCAGGCGGTACAGCCACATGCCGGACAGGTAGCAGCCCCAGATGCGGGCGTAGGGGGTGCCGATCTGCGCGTCCTCGGCGGCGATGATCAGGTCCGCGCACAGTGCCATGTCGCTGCCGCCGCCCACGCACCAGCCGTGCACCTGGGCGATCACCGGCTTAGGGCTGCGCCACATGCTCATGAACTTCTGGGTCGGCCCGAACGCGCCGGCGAACATGAAGTCCTTGCCGGGATCCCACCGGCCGTCGGTGGTGATGTGCTCGTCCCAGTGATGAAACCCTGCGCCGAAGTCGTAGCCGGCGCAGAAGGACCGGCCGGCGCCACGCAGCACGATCACCTTGATCCTCGGGTCGCCACTGGCCCGTCGAACCGCGGTCTCGAACTCGTCCGGCATCGGCGGCACGATCGTGTTCAGCCGGTCGGGGCGATTGAGCGTGATCGTGGCGACCGGACCGTCGGTGTGGTAGAGCAGCGTGTCGAAGTTCACGTCTGATCACTCCTTGAGAGGCGGTGTACGAATGGCAGAGCGGTGGTTCAGCGAGCAGGAGCTTGCCGACATGTCACGGCCGACGATGGACCGCGCGATCGAAGCGCTCGACCGCGGCGACGTCGAGCGGGCCCGGGCGCTGTGTGACGAGATGAAACACGAGTGGCGCTACCTGCACGATCTCATGGTCGAGGGGATCGGCGGTCTGATCTCGTTCGTGCAGGAGCGACTGGGGGACGACGGCGTCGCGGAGGCGTGGACCTCGGGGCAGGGCCGAGGCTGGAAGCGGGATGTCGACACGATCGCCCGGCGCGACCGCCGCCAGATCGTGCACGCGCTGGCGGCGACCTGGCGCGCGCACTCGTGCAGCGGCACCGGACCGCACCCGGGCGCGTTCACGATCACCGAGGACGACGAGAAGTTCACCTTTGAGATGAACCCGTGCGGTTCCGGTCAACGGCTCGTGCGCATGGGTCGCTACGAGGGGCCGGGGGCGCTGGGGGTGACCGAGTCTGCGCACGACTGGAGCTACGGCCGGTCCGGGTTCCCGCTGTACTGCACGCATTGCTCGTTCATGAACGAGTCGCTTCCGATCCGCTGGATCGGCTACCCCCTGTACCCCAGCGACCCGCCCGACGACTTCGGCCGCGATCCCTGCACCTGGTACTGGTACAAGAACCCAGCCGACATCCCCGACCGGCACTGGCAGCGCTACGGCCTGGAGCGCTCGGCTGATGTCGGCTAGCCCGTCCCCGTCGGGCCGCAGGGTGGTGGTCACCGGGGCCGGCGGCGGCATCGGCCGCGCGATCGTCGACGCGCTCGGGCAGAGCGGCTGCGCAGTGGCGGCCTGCGACCTGTCCTCGCAGGCGCTGGCCTCGGTCTCAAATGCGACCGTCGGCGTCGCATTCGACGTGAGCGACACCGAGGCGGTCGATCACGGCGTGGCCGAGGCGATCGACGCCCTCGGCGGCTGCGATGCCGTGATCGCCAACGCCGGGATCGTGGACACGATCCATCGCGCCGAGCGCTTCCCGGACGAGGCCTGGCGGCGAGATGTGGACACCAATCTGTCGGGCGCGTTCGCCGTGGCCCGGGTCGCCTTCCCGGCGCTGGTGGAGTCAGGGGACGGCCGCGTGATCCTGATCTCCTCGGCAGCGGCCGAGATCGGTCTGCCGGGTCAGGCGGCGTACGGCGCCTCGAAGGCAGGCCTGGTCGGCCTGGCGCGCACGCTGGCCGGGGAGTGGGGCCCGCGCGGCGTGCGCTGCAACGTGGTGATGCCCGGGATGATCGCGACGCCCAAGGTGCTGGCCATGCCGGACAAGCTGCAGGACACCCTGGAGCAGTCGATTCCGCTGAAGCGGTTCGGCAGCGTTGACGAGCTGGCCGGCGTGGTGGCGTTCCTGCTGTCCCCGGCGGCGGCCTACCTGAATGGCGCCGTGGTCCGCGTCGACGGCGGGTTCGGGCTCAGCGTCGGAGCGATGACCGGGTAAAAACCTCTTACAGGCGCGCGACCGCGGAGCGGGCGGTAGGATCGCGCCTGGCCGGCGTGTTCGTCAGTGTCAACAGAGAGGTGGATAAGGTGCGCTTGAGGATCCTTGCGGCCGTTCTGGGTGCGGCGGTAATCGCGATTGCCCTGGCGGGCGCCAGTGCCGCGTCGGCCAAGACCGTGTGGCTGTGCTTCCCGGGGCATAAGCCCGATCCGTGTACGCCGGGTCTGTCCACCACGGTGTACTCGCCCAAGCTCAAGCCAATCAAGGTCATTCACCCCAAAGCGGTGGCGCATCCCAAGATCGACTGCTTCTACGTGTACCCGACGGTCAGTGGCCAGACGACCGGCAACGCCAACCTGACCATCGACCCCGAGGAGGATTCGATCGCGCTGTACCAGGCGGCCCGGTACTCGCAGTACTGCCGCGTCTACGCGCCCATGTACCGGCAGGTGACGCTCGACGGGATCGGCATCGGCACGCCCACGACCATGCCGAATCAGCAGATCGGCCCGGCCGACGTGAAGGCCGCGTTCTTGGACTACTTGCAGCACTACAACCACGGCCGCGGCTTCGTGCTGATCGGCCACTCGCAGGGCTCGTTCGTGCTGCGCGGGCTGATCGCGTCGCAGGTCGATCCCAAGCCGTCGGTGCGCAAGCGGCTCGTGTCGGCGATCCTGATGGGCGGCAACGTGCTGGTGAAGAAGGGCAAGCTGATCGGCGGGGACTTCAAGCACATTCCCGGCTGCACCAGGGATAACCAGCTCGGCTGCGTGATCGCGTTCTCGACGTTCGACCAACCGGTGCCCACGCCCAGCCTGTTCGGCCGCCCCACCGGGGTGCTGGGCACGAAATCGGCCAAGGGCGACGTGGTGCTGTGCACCAATCCTGCTGCTCTCGGCGGCGGCAGCGCGCAGGTGCTCCCGATCTTCCCCAGCCAGCCATTCGACCCCAAGAGCGCGCTGGCGGCTGGGATCAAGCTGCTGGGTCTGACCCAGCCGATGCCCAGCACCGTGTGGACGACCGAGCCGGGCTCCTACCGCGCCCACTGTTCGTCGGCCAACAACGCTCACGTGCTTCAGATCACCGCTCAGCACGGGGCCCAGACAGCCAAGCCGAGCCCCACGCCGGAATGGGGCCTGCATCTGCTTGACGCCAACATCGCGCTCGGGAATCTGATCGCGATCGTCAAGACAGAGGCGGCGGCGTTCGCGGCGTCGGGACGGTAGGGGGACTGCGGGGGATCCCCCTCCCCCGCTCCCCCAGCCCCCACGTTTGTCAGCTAGCTGTTGGAGAGGATGCCCTGCGAGGGATCCGGCAGCTGCTGGATGCCAAGCAGGTCGTAATCCATCCAGAAGCCGCCAGTTATCGCGCCCTGCGCGATGTTCGCCGTCCCCGTCGGGAGCGTCTGGGCGAACTTCACGCTGCCCTTGAGGTAGGGACCTGCGGCGCGAGCCTGCGCGCTTGACAGGTTCTTTGCGGCCGTCAGGGCGGAGCCGGGCGCCTTTGCGTAGATGAACGCGAGCAGCGAACCGGGATCGGTCGACGTGCCCTGGCTCAGCGTGGCCAGCTCGAACAACCGGCCCTTGGCATTCTTGTCCCACGCCATCGAGGCAGTTCCGAGGCTCCCGGGGACGGCGAACTGGGACAGCATCAGTCCGTGCTCCGGATGCTCGGGAGGCTTCACGCAGTTCAGCGTCGCGCCCTTGATCGCCTTCGCCGCCAGCCGGCTGACGCTGAACCTGTGCGAGCCGATCTTGAGCTTCAGCGTGCCGGTCAGTTGGCCGGCGACGAACCGGCCGGGGTGGACCAGCCGACATTTGGGAGGTGCGCCGATCGAGCGGCCTCCCCCGGGGCTGAACCTCAGGTGCACACTGCCGTAATTGCCGAGCTTGGCGTCGACCTTGCCCGATCCCAGGCTGCCACCGACGGTTGTCCGGGCATGGGTCCCCGACACGATGTACTCCTGGGTCGATCCGCGCTTGGTCTTCTCGAGCGTCACCGCGATGTCCTTGCCCCCGGCGACCAGCAGCAGCGAGTAGCCACGTGCCACCCGGACGGGTGAGGACACAATCCCGACCTTCCTGGTCCCGGCCATCGCCGCCGTCGGGGCCAGCAGTAGCACTAGCGGCGCGGCGATCGCGCCGAGCTGACGGGGTCCCACCGTCATTGCAGCGTGGCGCTCCACGCTCCCGGCCGCGAGCAGGAGCCGCTGGTGAAGTCGAGCTGGATCTCGCCCGAGACCTTCTGGCGGCTGCTGAAGTGACCGCTCATGCGGAGCACGCTCACCGCGCCGCCGGCCTCGCTGAGGTGCACCCCGAAGCCACCCCGCACGATGAAGATGCCGACCTTGCGACCGCAATAGCGCAGCGTTGCCTTGTAGTCGTTGTGCTTATACGGATGCCGGGCCACCACGATGCTCACCTTTTCGTGGGAGTTCGAGTAGCCCTTGTACGTGCCGCCGGGCTTGGGTAAGGCGGCGTTGGCGATCGCCACGATCGTGGCGAACGCGAAAACAGTGAGAATCAGGCAACGGCGCATGACAGCGACATGGATCGGCAGCCCTGGCGGTTTTCGATGAGCCGAGGTGATTCGAAGCAGGTTTGAGCTTCGAACCGGTGCAAGGTTCGTCCGTGTGAAGTGTGTGCCGACGGTCACTCGAAATCGCGTTGCGTGACTCATCGCACTGAAACACGGTTCGGCGGGACCGCCTAGGTGCGGGGTCGCCTCCGAGCGGCCCCTAAGTCTTTGTCCGGGGTGTTCCTGGTTGCGGCTCAGTCCCGGTACGGGTCATCCACATCGCGTCCCGCCATCGCCACCCCCAGCGGCCGGAGGGTGTGCTTAACCCGGATCGAGCCGGCGTGTGCGTCCAGTACGTCAGGCAGGCGCTTGTACACCTCGGGGGCCTCGTCGGCACCGCCGCCCACCAGCACGATGCCCTGCTGACGCAGACGCGCCTTCACCGCGGCCCAGTCGACGACGCCAGGCCGCAGCTGCTCCTCGACCCATACCTTCTTCGGTGTCGCGTCGGGATGCTCGGAGCACGCGCCGCGCTTGGGCGTGGTGGCGTCGCATACCCGATTGCAGCCAGGGTGGCCACACACCCAGCGCTTGCGCCGCCTGAGCCGGCCGGCGGCGTGGGTGCGGCTCATGATCCGGCCGGCGCCGTGCACGGTGGAGTGCAGCGACTCCTCGGCCTCACCGGACTCGACACCCTCCAGGATCACCGATTCGTCGCCCATCGAGCCGCCCACGAACCCCTCCTGACCCGGCCACGCCGGCGTGCAGCCCTTGCGGATAACCCAGAAGGTGCGGCCGCCGTGCTCTTCGCGCCACGCGAAGTTGTGGTGGTTGTGTACCTCGTGCATCGGCTCGGCGGACAGGATCTCGAGCACCTTGGCCACCACGACATCACGGCCCGCGTAGGCGTACTCGCCCGCTAGCTCCATCGCCGCGATGTACGAGTCGCCCAGCTCGGTGTCGAGCTCGAGCAGCACCGGCGGCGAGTCCATCTCGCCCTCCTGCGCCCGGGCGTCGAACGCCAAGCCCTGCGCGAGCGCAAGGAAGCCCGACGCCGTCTTGTGGCCGAAGCCGCGCGAGCCGAAGTGCACACCGACCCACACCCGACCCCGCTCGTCCTCCATCAAGTTCACGTAGTGGTTGCCCGACCCGACCGTGCCGAGCTGCGACTCGGCCAGTCCGGCCAGCCGGCTCTGGGGCTGGAACTCCGCCTGCCGAATCCTGTCCAGCACGGGGTGGTCGACCCGCTCGCGCGCGGGCACGCCCATGCCAAACGAGATCCGGCGGGTGATCTCGCGCATGATGCGCTCGACCCCGCCCAGCTCGTGTAGGTCGGAGCGGGTGAGCTCGGTGCACACAGCCTTGTTGCCACAGCCGATGTCGTAGCCCACGCCGGAGGGCGACACATAGCCCTCGTAGGCCACCGCACCGCCGATCGGCTGGCTGTACCCGGGGTGGTGGTCGGCGCACAGCACGCCATACTCGGCGTCGCCCGCGCTCATGCAGCGCTCGAGCTGCTTCAGGCTCCGCGGGTCGACGGAGCCAAACGTCTTGATGTTCATGGCTTCGGTTGGATGGTCCACAAATGGTTCGGGTTTGGCAAGGCCCGAGGAGCCCAGCTGACCGGACCCCGTTCATCGGTCCGCCTGCTGTGAGAGCTGGTGGTTGATGGGTGACTGCAGGGTAAGGCTGCCGACAGGCGGCGAACGGGATCGGCACCTACGAGGGAGCCCCGCTGGGCTGCACGAACTCGAGGCGCTGCGTCCAGTCGGGCGAGAACGGGTTCGGGGGTGCGCCCCTGACCCAGGGAAGGCTTACTGCACCCGGCAGTTCGAGGAGTTCTCGCGCCGCCTCGAAGCGGTTTCCTACGCTTGGTGGCGTATGCCCCGACCACCGAGCCATGCCTGAGCTGCCCGAGGCCGAACGTGCCCGGCTGACGCTCGAGTCCGCGCTGGGTCGCCGGATCACCGGCGTCGACGACCGCGACAGGTACGTGTGCCGGCCACATCAGCCTGGGGAGATCGCCGCCGCCCTGACCGGTCACGAGTTCGTCAGCACCGGACGCCGGGGCAAGTTTCTGTGGCTGGAGACCGAGGCGGGTCCCACGCTGGGTCTGCATCTCGGAATGACCGGCGCGATCGTGCTCGACCCCGAACACGAGCTGCGCTCCGATCGGTTCGCGGTGTCCTTCGCGGACGGAGGCCGATTCGTGCTGCGGGATCGACGGCGTCTGGGCCGAGCGGTGCTCGATCCCGACCACGGTCACATCGGTCCGGACGCGGCCCTGGTCGGGCGCGAGGAATTCCGCCGCCGCGTGGGCGGCAGCCGGATGGTGATCAAGGCTCGGCTGCTGGATCAGGGAGCGATCGCGGGCGTGGGCAACCTGCTGGCCGACGAGGCCCTGTGGCAGGCACGCATCTCGCCTCAGCGGGTGTCCTTGACGCTGTCCGACGACGAGCTTGACCGCCTGCGCCGCGCCGTGCGGGCGGCAGTGCGCTCGGCGCTGCGAGAGGGCGGGGCCCACACTGGCCCATTCGTCGCCGCACGAGGGCCCGAGGGAAGCTGTCCGCGCGACGGGCACCCTCTGTCTCGCGCGACGATCGGCGGACGCACGACCTACTGGTGCGAGAAATGTCAGCTGTGAGGCTTTGAGGCGGGCATAGACTTCGCGCGCCGAGCATGCGGATCGTAGATCTCACCGCCCGAATCGAGCCCAGCCCGGAGGGCACTCCGGAGTTTCAGCGTACGGCCGTCGAATACGTGGACCACGCGGGTGGCGCCGCCGAGGTCAAGCAGCTGTTCGGGGTTCCACCGGACCTGCTCCGCAACCGGGAGGGCTGGACGCGGGAGACGGTCACGCTTGGCACCCACAACGCCACGCACATCGACGCTCCGTATCACTACAACTCAGTGATTCAGGGCAAGCCGGCGCAGACGATCGACGAGCTCCCACTCGAGTGGTTCGTCAGTGACGGGGTCGTGCTCGACCTGACCGGCCGAGCCGACGGCCAGGTGATCGAGATCGCCGACATCGAGCGCTGCTTGAGCGACATCGACCACGAACTGGCGCCCGGCGAGATCGTCCTCATCCACACCGGCTGCGACCGGTTCTACGGCCAGCCGGATTACATCGTCCACGGCCCCGGCGTGAGCCGGTCCGCCACCCAATGGCTCTACGACCGTGGCGTGAGGGTGATGGGCATCGATGCCTGGGGCTGGGACCGTCCGCTCAACCTTCAGGCCGAGGACGCCCTGGAGCGCCAGCAGCCCGGCATTTTCTGGGAGGCCCATCAGGCTGACCTCCCATACTCGCAGATCGAGCGCCTGGTGAACCTGGGCGAGCTGCCACCGGATGGCTTCACCGTGTCGTGCCTGCCGCTGCCGATCGCCGGCGCCAGTGCGGCGCCGGCGCGGGTGGTGGCGATCCTGGGCTCGTTCAACACCGCGACCGCGGCCGACCCAGATCGGCAAGCAGGCGCTGGATGACACCCGGGTCCGTCATGAGCCCTAGATGCGAGACACCCGGGTTGTCGACCAGCCGGAACCGATAACAGCGCATCCGCGTCCAAACGCGCACGGCGCTGTTGGTGATGTATTCCTGGTTGCTGTCCCCGGGGAGGTTGATCAGCTTCGCAGTCGACTGGTCGACGACCTGGCCGACTGTCAGGTTGGGCAACACGATGCCCACCTGGGTCGGGAGGCCGGAGCCCTCCTCGGCGGTAACGTCGACATCGGGAAAGTCGCGACGATCGGCGAACGTCACGAAGCCCAGGTAGTGCTGGACCAGCGGCTTGATCCCGTCGAGACCGGCGTCATGCAGGAGGCGGTCGGTGTCCGCCGGCGTGTAGCGCCTGCCCGTGGCGCGGTTCTTGACCACCACCTCGCGACGACCGAACACGGCCGGGTCGGAGGTGCTCATCCAGGTCGAGGGCGACAGCGCGATCAGGCGGGCGCTGGTGCGCGCCGTGGCGACCGTGGTCGGCAGCGAGAAGCCTGCCGGGATCTCGACTCCGGTGAACACCCACGACCATGTCGACCCTTGTCCGGGCAGGTTGCCGGCTATGTCCGTGAACCCCTGGATGTACCTCCGCTTCCAGCGAGCGGACACGTGCGTCAGAAGGTACTGGGCGTATAGCGGCCCGTTGGAGTGGCCGACAAGGCGCACCGGCCGGTGACCATTCCGGCCCCAGGTGTGCTCGATCAACCGCTCGGTGCGCGGCAGGAACCCGCCCAGATCGGGCGTCAGCCGAAAGTCGTACCCAGCCACGACGAGATTGACATTCGGCTTGTACCCCGCCTTTTCCAGCGCGGTGTAGAACGAGCCGTAGACCGGCGTGCTGGAGACTTGGCCGTAGTCGACGATCGACACGCGCACTCCGGCTGGAAGCGAGAAGCGCCGCGGCCACGGCAGCCGCGGGTCGTTCCGCCACCGAGGTGTCAGCAGCCGGTCGCGACACGTCTGACTGAACTGAGTGCCCACGTCGGCCGGGATCCCGTCTTCGAACGATCCGGAGCGCGGACACCCCTTCACGGAGGTCTGGTTGTTCATCGCGACGCGCAGGACGGTGGTGCCGTACCCCGGAAAGAACACGACCGGAGTGCGCGCCGCCGCGACCGCGCTCGGCGCGAATCCAAGGCCGACGAGCGTCGAGGTCAATGTGGCGAGACGAAGCCTCACGCGGTAATTGTTACGCGGAAAGCTCGGGGCGGGACTCGTTACGCGGAAAACTCGGGGTGGGACTCGGCCACTACCGAGCTACGGGATCTCTCGCACCAGGATCAGGTTGGTCGCTCCGGTCGTGCCGGTCCGCTGTCCCGCGGTGATCACTACCCGCGTCCCGCTCGCGAGTCCGGTGAACTCCTTCGCGGTGCTGAGTGCGCGATCGACCAGCTCGTCCACCGACCCGGTCACGTTCATGGTCTGCGGATATACGCCCCATTCGAGCGTGAGCTGAGCCGCGACGGCGCTGGTGTCCGGAAGCGCGATGATCGGGCGCCGGGGGCGGTACTTGGCGCACGCGCGCGGTGAACCTCCCCCAGAGGTGGGAACCAGCAGTGCCGCCGCGTCCAGCTCATCCGCCAGCTCGACAGCGGCGTGCATGACTGCGGCCGCGGGCGTGTCCCGGATGCCCCGAGCACGCCCGTGAATCTCGGGCGCCTCTTCGGCGGCCTCGGCCAGCTGCGACATCGCTCGCACAGCCTCCACCGGGTGCTCGCCGACGCTCGTTTCGGCCGACAGCATCACCGCCGAGGTGCCGTCGATGACCGCGTTGGCGACGTCGGCGGCCTCGGCCCGGGTCGGTTCCGGGGCGTGGATCATCGACTCGAGCATCTGCGTCGCCGTGATCACCAGCTTGCCGTCCTGCGTCGCGCGGTAGATTGTGTCCTTCTGCATCAGGGGCACGCGAGCGACGCCGGCCTCGACCCCGTAATCACCACGGGCGACCATCACACCGTCGGTCACGGCAATGATCTCGTCGAGGTGCTCGTACGCCTCGATCTTCTCGATCTTGGCCACCGTCCGCCCGGCCCAGCCGTACTCGTCCAGACGCGCGTGCAGCTGCTCGATGTCGGCTGCCGAGCGTACGAATGACAACGCGACGTAGTCGGCCCCGAGCTCCGCGGCCAGGGCCAGATCGTGAACATCCTTGTCGGTGATCGCCGGCAGCTCGGGCCGCGCGTAGGTGACGTTGATCCCCTTGCGCGGCGCCAGCGCGCCTGCCGAGAGGGCCCGGGCCACGACCTCCCCCGGGCCGACGGACTCGACCACCAGGCGCGGCACGCCATCGCCGATCACGATCTCGGACCGCTCGGTCACCAGGCGTGGGAAATCATGGAAGTCGACGAGCACGCGGCTGTCATCGACGGGTTCACCCGCGCTGACGAAGGTCACGGTCTCCCCGGCTCGAATCGAGCGAGGTGCGGCGCCGGCCGCCAACCGAAGCTTCGGTCCTTGGAGGTCCACCAGCACGCCGACACACCTTCGAGCTCGTTCCGCGGCCTCCCGAACGTCCGCCACCCGCCGCCGCAGCTCGTCCTCGGTGCCATGGGAGCAGTTCAACCGCGCACCGTCCATGCCGGCTGCGATCAGCGCGTCGAGGATGCCGGGCGGGTCGGTGGCCGGGCCGAGGGTCGCGATGATCTTGGTGCGGCGATTGAACAATGTCGGTTACTGAGGATGCTAGCCGGGGGTGGCGGTGGTCACTGGCCGCCTAGAATGGCGACGTGCTCGGCTTCGGACGGTCCAGCCGACATGGCCTTCCGCGGCTGAGACGAAGTGATCGACGCCGCGGGATCCCGGGGGTCAACCTGGTCGGCTATCTGAATCATGTCGCCGGCCTCGGCGAGTCAGCCCGGCAGTTCGCCGGCGCCTTGCGTGCCGGCAGGATCTCTCATGCGCTGGCGGCGATCGAACTCGGTCCAGATGTGCCCCAGATCAGCGAGATGTCAGTACCGTGGTTGGCAGACGCCCAGCTGCCCCACGAGGTCACCGTGCTGTGGTGCAATCCAAATCAGTACGGCGCCGATTTGGACCCGGCACGGATCGGCGGCGAGCTCCGTGTCGGAAGATGGGCGTGGGAACTCGCGGAGCTGCCGGGCCCCTGGTCCGCCGCGGCGACATGTCTCACCGAGATATGGACCGCCTCGCGCTTTGTCGCGAATGCCGTGCGCAACTGCGTCGCCTCGCCAGTGCGCGTGATCCCACAAGCGGTTGCGGTTCCTCGAGCGCCGCGGCTAGACCGGCAGCGCTGGGGAGTGCCGACGGATCATGCCCTGTTCCTGTTCATGTTCGACTACCACAGCACATCGGTGCGCAAGAACCCACTCGGTCTGATTTCCGCGTTCGCAAAGGCGTTCCCCCGCGGCAGCGCGGCGACACTGCTGATCAAGACCATCAACGCAGCGACCTTCCCCGACATCGCCGCCGAGCTCCTCGACACGGCATCGGCGCATGAGACGGTTCGAGTCGTGGACGCCGCACTTCCCGCTTCAGAACGCGCCGCCCTACTCGCGGGCTGTGACTGTTATGTCTCACTCCACCGCTCCGAAGGCTTCGGGATGACGATCGCCGAAGCGATGGCCTATGGCCGGCCGGTGGTGGCGACCGGATTTGGCGGCAACGTCGAGTTCATCGACGACCGGACCGGCTATCTCGTGCGATACGCACCCACCAAGGTGGGCGAGGGCGTATGGCCGTACCCAGCCGACGCGACATGGGCTGAGCCGGACCTCTCACATGCCGCGTACCTGATGCGATCGGCGTTGGAGCACCCGGCTGAGGCAGCCACGCGCGGACGCAGAGCCGCAACCCGGATCGCCGCTGTCCATACCCCAGCCGTCGTTGGTGCAGCGGTGGCGGGGGAGCTGGCGCGAATCGCGGGAGATGCTGAGTAGCGGCTTTTCTGGGTAGGACTTTCACATGCTGATCGCCGCCATCATCGCCGTTTGCGTGGTGCTTCTGGTGCTCGCGTTCCTGGCGCCTCGCCTTTCGAACAAGCCGCAGCACGGTGTCGACCGGGTGCTCAGCACCAGCGGTCGGACAGCAGGCAAGGCTCCGGGCCCGCTCGGGCGCCTGCTCCGCAAGCCGTTCAGCAGCTCGGAACGAGCCGCGGACAAGAGCGCATCGCTGGGCCGCCGCGGCCGGGGCAAGCTGCCGTTCTGAGTGTTCTCGATCCGAAAACCCGCGCGTCCGCCCTCGCAGCCGCGCGACCGTTCAGCCGTTGCCGCGAAGCAGTAGCTTCCGCATCTGGTCGAAGTCTGCATCCGTGAACTCCATCTGGGTCGGCTCGCTCGCCTCGATGAAGTCGATCAGCGTATGGGCGAAGCGCACCGGGTCATGCAACTGGGGAAAGTGACCGGCATCCTCGAAGATCTCGAGACGGCTGTTGGGGAGGCCGCGGTTCGCGACGGCGGCGTGCTCGACTGGGATCAAGGGATCCTGGCCCCCCCAGATGATGAGCGCCGGCAGCAGTGCCGCCAGGTAGAGACGGTCCGTCGCGCTCACGCGCTGGCCGCTGATGTCAAGCACCGCGCGGAGGCTGTGGATGAAGGCTTGCCGAGCGCCGGCGTCTGCGAGCGACCCATAGCCGCGCGCCATCTCCGCTAGGTCGGTACCGGCCCGCAACCCCAATCGGCCGAGCAGGCCGCCCAGCGCGCCGCCGACACCGTGGAGGCGCTCGTGGGCGATCAGGGGGAGCACGACCTCGGAGCCCGGCAGCGTCGCGGCGCGGAGCATGAGATGAACCTCGCGACCGAGACCACCGCTCGAGACCAGCACCAGCCGCTCGGCGAACGGTGGGTACTCGTACGCGAACTGCATCGCCACGCCGCCGCCGAGCGAATGTCCGACCACCGTGGCACGCCGGTGTCCGAGCGCCACGAGCAGGTCGCGCACGCCGGCGGCGTAGGCGCCGAGTGAGTAGTCGCCCCGCGGCTTGGCGGACTGTCCATGTCCCAGCAGGTCGGGCGCGACGACCGTGTAGCGCTCGGCCAGCAGCGGAACCACCTGGTCCCACTGGGCGGCGCATCCCACGATTCCGTGGATCAGCAACACCACGGGACCGCCGTCTCCGGCCGTCCGGTAGCTGACCCGGTGGCCATGGAGCACGATCTCGTGCTGGGTTGGCTTCAGCTCAGAAAGGGTGCGCCGGCGCGGGCCGGAGCGTGGGGTGCTGGTCGTGGCGATGCTTAGTAGTACCCGATCTGCCACCAGCGGTCACGCGCATCGATCCGGACTGTGTCTATCGTCACTGAGCGATGGCTGCTCGCGAGGACATCCGCAACATTGGCATCGTCGCCCACGTCGATCACGGCAAGACGACGCTGGTTGATGCCCTGCTGTGGCAATCCGGCGCGTTTCGGGCGGGCCAGGATGTGGCCGACCGCGTGCTCGATTCGATGGACCTCGAGCGAGAGAAGGGGATCACGATCCTGGCCAAGAACACCGCCGTTCACTACGGCGGTGTCAAGCTGAACATCGTCGACACGCCCGGGCACGCCGACTTCGGGGGCGAGGTGGAGCGCGGTCTGACGATGGTCGACGGCGTGCTGCTGCTGGTCGACGCGAGCGAGGGCCCGCTGCCGCAGACGCGATTCGTTGTTCGTAAGGCGCTCGAGGCCCGGCTGCCGATGATCCTCGTCGTCAACAAGGTGGACCGGCCCGACGCTCGCATCGCCGAGGTGGTCGACGAGGTCTACGAGCTGTTCCTCGATCTCGACGCAGACGAGACGCAGATCGAGTTTCCGATCGTCTACACCAACGCGAAGGCGGGCCAGGCTTCGCTCGATCCGCTGACTCCGGGCACCGACCTGGGACCGCTGCTGGACCTACTGCTCTCGCATATTCCGGCTCCCGAGTACGACCCAACACACCTCCTCCAGGCGCACGTCACCAACCTCGACGCCTCCCCGTATGTGGGACGACTCGCAATCTGTCGCGTGCGACACGGCACGATCGGTCAGGGCGAAACAGTCGCGTGGTGCCGCACGGACGGGCAGATCGAGCCCGTGAAGGTCAGCCAGCTGTACGTCACCGAGGCGCTGGAGCTCGTCGATGCCGATGAAGCTGCCGCCGGCGAGATCATCTGGGTCGCCGGGATCCCGGAGATCATGATCGGCGAGACGCTCGCCGCCGTCGAGGATCCGCGACCGCTACCGGTGATCAGCGTGGACGAGCCGTCGCTGTCGGTCACGATCGGGATCAACACCTCTCCCCTGGCCGGGCAGGACGGCGACAAGCTGACCGCCGGCCAGCTCAAGGACCGGCTCGATCGCGAGCTGGTCGGGAATGTCTCGCTCCGCATCCTCGAGACCGATCGCCCCGAGGTCTGGGAGGTCCAGGGCCGCGGCGAGCTCGCGCTCTCGGTGCTGGTCGAGCTGATGCGCCGCGAGGGATTTGAGCTGACGGTCGGCAACCCCCAGGTCATCACCCGGCTCCTCGACGGAAGGCTGTGCGAACCGATGGAGCGGATGAGCGTCGACGTGCCGGAGGAGTACGTGGGTGTGATCACGCAGATGCTCGCGATTCGCAAGGGACGCATGGAGCAGATGGTCAACCACGGGACCGGCTGGGTCCGGATGGACTACCTGGTTCCCGCGCGCGGGCTGATCGGGTTCCGCACAGAGTTCCTCACCGAGACCCGGGGCACTGGCCTGGTTCACCATGTGTTCGACCGCTGGGAACCGTGGCAGGGTGAGTTGCGCACCCGCCCCACTGGATCGCTGGTCGCCGACCGGCGCGGCACCGTCGCGGCGTTCGCCCTGTTCAAGCTCCAGGAGCGGGGGACGCTGTTCGTGGCGCCCGGCGACGAGGTCTACGAAGGGATGATCATCGGCGAGAGCTCGCGCGCGGAGGACCTCGACGTCAACGCAACCAAGGAAAAGCATCTGACCAACATGCGCTCCTCGACCGCCGATGAGCTCGTGAGGCTGGTGCCCAAGCGCGAGCTCTCACTCGACCAGGCACTCGAGTTCCTCCGGGTCGATGAGGCTGTCGAGGTCACCCCGCACGCGGTCAGGCTGCGCAAGGCGGTGCTGGACGGGATAGTCCGCCGCAAGCAGGCGCGATCGGCGCGGCAACCCGCAGCTGCCGGTTAATGTCGGGTCAGCCCGTCGAGGGGCGCGCTCAGCCGCTAACGCTTGCGTCGCAAGAGTTCGTCTGGGTCTGGCTGCTGCTCGATGATTTCTTGGGCAGACTGTGCGCGCTCGACGATCTCTTCCTTGGAGGGGAGGCTGTCGAGGATGTCTTCCGGCGGCGGGCTATCGACGTCGGGCAACTTGGGCTCTGGCGCACCGGGGCCTGCGGAGGGCACATTCGGATGGCTCATGTCTCGGTGTTACCCCACCTGGCAGATCCTGCACTTACGGCTTGACCCAGGCGAGGATGGCGGCGTCGCCCCACTCAGCCCGCGCCGCCGCGACGCTCGCGTCGGGGTTCTTTCCAGCGTCAAGCTCGGCGCGGAGCCTGGCCAAGCCGAGTCTGAGCTCGTCCGGGAAATGCTGCTCGAGCTTCTCGAAGTACGACGTCTGGCGACGCCAGTTGGGTTCCAGCAGGAGCTCAGGCCGGCGCTGCAGGGCGCTGAGCGATGCGTCGGTGAGATCCTCGAACTCCACGCGGAGGACGCGCGGCGCGGGCAGCTCGGATTCGAGATCAGCCAACGTTGGGTGGTCGACAGCGAGCCAATCGTCCATGCTCGGGAAGTAGTCGCGCAGCCACGTGACACGCTCCATGTGCTCACGGGTCCAGCCCATCAGCGCGAGCCGCCCGCCTGATCGCAATACCCGCCGTGCCTCGCGCAAGGCCCGGCGCCAGTCAGGCACATGGTGGAGCATCGAGACGAGCATCGCAGCGTCCGCGCTCTCATCCGGGAGCGGCAGTGCGGCCGCGTCGGCCTCGAGAGTCCGTAGCCCCTTAGCCTCTGCGCGTGCGAGCATCGCACGATTGAGATCGATCACCAGCGGCTCCCACCCCCTCCCGCGGAGCGCAAGGGCGTAATTGCCGGTGCCGCCGCCGATATCGAGAAGCTCGCGGCCCGGCGCGCCCGTCAGTGCATCCTCCAACGGGCCAACTACCGACGGACTGGCCCCCCGGGTCGTGTCGTAGGTTTCCGCCTGTCGGTCGTACACGTGGCGCGTGAGCATGCCTCCCGATCTTAGGAGGCGGCCGGCTTACGGCGCCGACACTACGTTGCTGAGCGCGGAGAGATTGCCGGAGCGGTTGATCGCGCGTACCGCGAGGTAGCGCGTGCCTCGTGGCAGCTTGCCCAGCCGCAGCCGCTGCGTCGTGCCGGGCGCTCCGGGTGGCGGTGCGCCAGGGAGTTGCGTCGCAAACACGCAATCACGATCGAAGCACGCCAGCACCTGATAAGCGGACGCGCGCCCGATCTCATAGTCGCCGCCGGGAGCGGTCCAGTGCAGCGTCCGGCGATGTCTGCGCAGATCGAGGATCGCCTGCGGCCGCTGGGTGTCGAGGCCGTACAGGCCGGAGTTGTAGTCATTGCCGCGCAGGTGCGACCACGAGTTGTCGAGCCTGGCCTGGCCGCGCACGCGCCAGGCGAACAGCCAGCCTTCGCGGGTGCCGTCCGCGAAGCGAAGCCGGCCGTCCATCTGCGGGTCGCCGACCACGCCGCTGAAGCTGGGCCACTGCCCGGTGTACTTCGGGAATCCGGGGGCTTCGCCCCCGTGCACGTCCCAGGCGTGGATCCAGTACGAGTCGTTGCCCTCGATCACCTGACGGGTGCCGTCCCCCGCCAAGTCAGCGGCGAGCGGTGCATCGAAGAACGGGAAGCCGTCCTGCCGCACCGGGAAGCCGCTGGCCACGTCGCCGGTGCCGACGTTCCACGCCTTCTCGTAGACCTGCGGCAGGCCCGCCTGGCCGGAGGCGCCGAGCGCGGCCGAAATCGACTGCGCGCCGACCGAGCTCTGCAGGAACTGCGGCGTGCCGGTATTGGTGAGGTCGCCGAGTCCTCCCTGGCCGGTGATCGTGACCGTGACCGAGTCGCCCGTGGGGCGGTAGGGCGGGTTCGGCTGACAAGCCGCGCTCGCGCAGCCCAGCGACAGCGTGCGGGCGATCGTCCCGTTGCCGTTGATCACATACACCGGTCCGGTGACCGGGCTCGAGACGACCTGTGGCCCCGATCCGAAATTGCCGATCACCGGCGGGCTGGTGCCCTCGCCGACGAAGTCGATCGACTGGTCGTAGCAGAACTCCAGACTCGTCAATCGCACCGGCCAGCCGGGCAGGTAGGCCCCGCCCTGGTGGTTGTTGCCATCCCCCCAGATGCCGTACAGATAGGCGGCGGGGTGGGCGTTGTCGCACTCGAAGCTTGATACGAACACCTGCGGGTGTCCGCTGTGGAGCACGTCGCCCACGGCGACCGCGTACATCAGCTTGGAGTCGTGGATGTAGTTCTGCGCGCTGATGTGGTCGCGGGCGAAGTCGGCTAGCGGCAGCTGCACCTGAACCGGCCAGCCCGGAACCGGGCGGCCGTCAGGACGCCACGCGTACACGTGCCCGTCGTAGGCGCTCATGAGAATGTCGAGCTTGTGGCCGCCTTGGAGCGACGCCAGCACCGGCGGGGCGAAGTCGCCTCGGGCGGGCAGTCGGCTGTGCGGTGTGGCCGCGGCCGGCGTGGGTACCGGCAGCGTCCAGTACCGGCGCGCCGAGGAAACCGGGAAGCCCGGCACTCTGTGGCCGTGCGCATCCCACACATAGACGTCGGCGTTGGTGGTGGTGGCGACGATGTCGAGCTGGCCGTCGTGACGCAGGTCTCCCACCGCGATCCCGACGATCGGATCACGGACATCGCGCAGCGCCGGCGTCGTGCGGTAGGCCCGCGCGGGGAAGTTCTCCGGGTTGGCCGGATCGATTTGGCGATCGAAGTCGGTGTACGCCGGGAAGCCGGGCACCTCCTGGCCGTTCGGCCGCAGCGCGTTCACGTCGCCGTCGGAGGTGGCGTACACCAGGTCGAGCTGGTGGCGGCCCTCGAGGTCGACGTAACTCGGGCCGGCGGCCATCTCGCCGCCGATCCGCTTCGGGAATCCGGGCAGCAACCCGGGGTCGTGGCGTACGCCGATGCTGCGCCGGTCCTCGGCCTTGAGCCCGTTGGCTTCCACCACCCGCAGCCGTAGCGTGAGCGTGTACTGCTCGGGGCCGTCCGGGGGCAGCGTCGAGGTGGGCGCGTGGTCGTAGTAGCTGGGGGGGATCTGGCTGAGGTTTAGGCTCCCGAGCTCGCCGGCCAGGCGGTGCGCGGTGGTACCGCTCGAGATCGTGTGGAAGGCGCTATCGGCTGGATTGGCGCCCAGCGCCCACTCGAGCCACCAGCGCGCGTTACCGCCGGAGCGCCAGCGGCTGGGCGCCAGCGAGCCGTCCACGGGCAGGGAGGGCTGCCGCGCCGGGTCCACGTACTGGTACCAGTGGGGGTAATCGAGCTCGGCCGTGGGTGGCACCTGGCCGGAGAGCACGAGCTGGGTGGCGGCGCCGATGTCCGGGCGGCCATAGCCGTACTGCGTCGACCAGTTGGTGTGGGTGGCGTCCGTGGCACTGCCGGGGTTTCCCGGCCACTGGTTCGGGACCGTGGGCGCCTGGGTCTGCGGGATCACCGGGCTGGCGGTGTCCATCACCACCTGCTTGACCTCGTTCGGCGTCAGCCGATCCGGGATGGTGCCGCGGTCACGGGCGTCAAGCGCCGCGGACTGCACCATCGCCAGCATCCCGGCCTGGAACGGCGTCGCTCCCGAGGTCGAGTTCTCCTCGCCGGAGAAGATGCTGTGCGTGCCGTAGCTGGTGACGTTCGAGCGCGCGCGGAACCAGCGCGTGGCCGGGGCGGACTGGTCCTCGGTCACGGAATTGCCGGGGAACACGTGGTCGAACAGCATCCCGTCGGTGTGATCCATCGCGTCGAAGTCGTTGGAGTCCAGCGACATCAGCACCCCGTGGCGGTAGGCGTAGTCGATCGCCTCCTGATCGAACGACGAGTAGTTGTATTCCACGACCACCGAGGAGATCGCGGTCGCGCCCAGGTCGGTGGCGTACAGGATCGACTCGCTCCAGCGATCCGAGCGCCCGAGCGGCTCGGCGTCCTGCTTCACCGGCACGACCATGCAGTCACGGCACACGCCGACGCCGGCGAAGTTGTTGTTGGCCTCGCCGCCGAGCAGTGAGATCAGGCTCGGGGCGTGGTTGTAGGCGTGGTCCTCGGTTTGCGGATCGTTGTTGTTGCGATCGAAGTTCCAGCCCGAGACGTCGTTGGGATAGCCATTGCCGTCGTTGTCGTAGTGCTGACCAGCTCGGCAGAAGTCCACTCGATGACCGGTGATCCGGCAGTCGCCGAACACCGCGATCAAATCCTCAGGGGAGAGGTACGGGGTCAGGGTTCCGCCCACGTGCACGCTGTTGAGGTACTGGTGGCGCCCGCCCGGCACGCACGACCAGGTGACCCCCTCCTGGTGGTTCACAAACGGCTTCACGCCGGCGGGGCAGGGCGGATTGACGCGCGGATCCTGGGCCCAGTCGCGGATGTCAAAGCGGCCGTCGCCGTTGAGGTCATAGGTGTGGTGGTCGTGGCCACTCGAGTCTTCCGGCCAGGGCAGCTCGCCCCGGTTCAGGAAGACCGAGTCGAGCCCGTCCTTGATCGAGTCGCTGTTGTAGTTGACTCCGCCCTCGATGTAGGCGATCAGCACATCGGGACGTCCGAGGTTGCCCTGCGCCCAGGCCCCGGTCATGTTGACGCCCGAGGCGTGCTGGGGGTCGGTGGCGTGCGTGGCCCAGCACGGCAGGCCGCCGTCCGGGTGGGGCAAGCCTGCGGTGAGGTTGCCCGGCGCCGGGCAGGTGTTGCCGGTCAGCGGGCCGAACATGTCCCACTGCTCGTTGTCGGTGCACCCCGTCACGGGATCCTGGCTCTCGCAGCCGGCAAAGCCGGGATCGTTGGGGAACACGACGCTGGGTGGCACGGCTCGAGTCGCAGCCCGGATCGCCAAATTTGGAGCCGCCGTCGCGGCCTGGATTGCGCGGGATCCATGAGCCCCGGTGGCCGCCGAGGACCACGCTAGGCAACCCAAGACCACGAGGAATCCGAGGATTGCCAGCCGGCGAGATACCAGCCGCCTCCAGACCATTAAACGGTGTCCTACCAGATGGGCGGTGCGGCGCGCAAGCGAGAGGTGTCAGGAGGCGGACGCTCGCGGGCCGACGCGATCACTCACATCTAGCCGCCGCGCTCGGGGCCCAAGGGCTCAGCGACCGTCCGGCTACCGGCCACGGCGCTGGCGCCTTGGCTGCCGCTCAGGTGCCCCGCCGTTGCTCGGCTCCTCATCCTCAAGCTCCTCGTCCTCGGGGGGCTCGTCTTCCGCGGCCGTCGGCTCATCTTCCTCGAGCTCCGCCTCCGGTTCCTCCTGATCGACCGCATCGTCGACTTCCTGATCGACGTCGACCGGTTCCTCCTCATCGACTTCAGGGTCGGCCGACGGTTTGTCGGGGAGCTCCACTCCGAGCCGAGCGAGACGGTCCTGGAGCGAGTTGACCACGCCCCTGCCCCGGCCGCGCATCAGCAGCCGCCCGGCGGTGACCGCCCCGGCACCGAGGAGCACGGCGCGGCGTCCCGATAGGCGACGTTTCTTCTTCGGCTCCACGTCAGGCGTCGAGGGCTCCTCCAGTGCCGCTTCGGCGGCGGCGCGGATGATCTTGCGAATGTCGACCGAGGATGTCTTCGGTTTCGGCTTTCTCATTCCTGGCTCTGCCTCCCTCGTGACCGGACGCCGGTGCGCGAGCCGGCGGATGAATCGCTCGCCATCCCCATCCCTCCTGATTGAGAGTTGACGTTTGGCTACCCGAACGTCGGCGTCCCAACCCGGCTCAATGATCGGGGCTGGGCGGTGCGCCGGTCGGCGCCGTCGCAAGCTCGCCCAGTGGGCGGATGACGGTCGGCCGCTGCCGCACCCGCGCGACGTCGACCTCGACCCCGCGCCAAGGCGCGAGCGTGACGCCCCGCAGGACGACCGGGTCGGGGTGACGGCGAACCGGGCGCAGTTCAACCGCTGGGATCGCCACCCGCAGCACCTCGGAGAACTCGGCCTGCGCCAGCGCGGCGCCGATGCAGCGCCGGATCCCGCCCCCGAACGGAAGCCAGGCGTATGAGTCGGCCTGCTCTTCGATGAACCGCTCCGGCCGGAACTGGCTCGCTCCGGGGTAGAGGTCCTCGCGCATGTGCACGAGCGCGATTCCCGGATACACCTTGATCCCGGGTGGCAGCTCCCACCCCGCGACGGTGCGCGGCTGGGTGAGCGTGCGCTCGGCGCCGTCGATCACCGGACGTAGCCTGAGCGTCTCCTTGGCCACGGCATTGAGGTAGTCGTCGTCGTGGCCGGCTTCGATCTCGGATCGGAGTCGCGACAGCGCCGTCGGGTGGCGCAGCAGCAGCTCGAACGCGAACGCCAGCCCGGTGGCGGTCGTCTCGTGACCGGCGCCGAGCATCGTGAACAACTCATCGCGGAGCTCGGCGTCCGTCATCGCTTGTCCGGCCTCATCGCGGGCTCGCAAGAGCAGCGAGAGCACGTCGGATCGCTCCTCGAGGTCGGACTCGCGCCTCCGGGCCGCGATCTCTTCCAGCAGCAGCGTGTCCGCCACCCGCAGCCGCCGCAGGAACCGTCGCCCGGGGCTGAGCGGCCCGTAGTCCTCACGCAGATGGCGGCTGAGCATGTACAGCGGCTCGAGTCGATCACGGTCCCCATCGCCGCTCGCAGGCGCGCCACCCGCGCCGGCTCGGTCACACCGAACACGACGCGGGAGATCACCTCGAACGTCAGCGCCCGCATCCGCTCCCGCAGCACCAACCGGTCCCCGGGACGCCAGCCGGCCACTTCGCGTTCGGCCACGTCGGCGATCACGGCCCGGAAATTGGCCACCCGCGAGCCCTGGAACGGCGGCAGCAGCAGCTTGCGCTGGCGGATGTGCTCGGGGCCGTCCAGGATCAGCACCGAGTGCCGCCCCAACACCGGCTCCATGAACGAGTTCGCTTCGCCCGCCAGGAGATCGGACTGATCGCCGGTGAACAGCTGGCGGATCGCGACCGGGTCGGCCACATACACACCGGTGCCGAACACGGGGTAGGAGACGGTGAACACCTCACCGTACCTCGCGTACCAGGCCCGCAGCGTCTCCAACGGCCGGATGCCAAAGCGGGCCAAATTCACGGCCGCCGGGGCGCGCGGGCCGGGCGGAAGCCTCATGCGGTCAGTCTAGTGTCGTGAGTCATAAATTCGGACACCAGGCCTGATCGTCAGCGGGGCTCGCGGCGCATGAGCCAGACCGGCGGCCCTCTGGGCAACGTCAGGCGATCGGTCACCTGGAATCCATGGCGGCCGTAGAACGCGAGGTTGCGCTCCTTTCCGGTCTCAAGATAGGCCGGCAGGCCCTCTCGATCGCACAGCTCGAGTCCTGGGCCTAAGAGTGCCGAGCCGAGGCCGGCCCCCTGGCGCGCCGGGTCGACGCCCAACACCGCGAGATACAGGTGCCGGTCCTGCGGATGGCGCCGCTCGACCTCCGCCAAGCCCCACATCACGAGCGGAGCCCGCCTGGCCAGCCCGGGTCCGGTCCAGCGGGCCAGGCGCCCCAGTTGGCGCGCCGTCACCTGCCAGCGCTCAGGCAAGGCCCAGATCGCGGCACCCTCCAGGTTCTCCGTCGTCCAGCTCGAGTCCTGATCCGCGCAGCGCCACAGCGACCAGCGAAAAAACCCGTCTCCGTACCTGCCTCGCACCCGAGCGCGCGGGAACACCCACCACAGAATCGGATCGTCGTCGAACGCACGCGCTAGAACCGCCGTCAGCGACGCATGATCTTGAACCCGGGCCAGCCGGACGGCCATCCACGGGGATTGTGATGCACAGAGACCGGCCAGGTCGTGTCGTGCGCTCGCCCCTGCTGGGTTGCTTCGTCATCAACTGCGCGGATAGGCTCGACCCTCATCATCGACAGCGAGGAGGACGCAATGGCGGTCGGACTGAGGCTCAAGTTCGAGGGGGGTACGCAGGAGCAATACGACACGATCCACTCACACATGGGCGTCGATCAAAATCCGCCGGAGGGATTGATCTTCCACTCGGCGGGCCCAATCGACGGCGGCTGGGGAGTGATTGATTTCTGGCAGTCGCGCGAGGCGTTCGACCGTTTCGCCGAGTCACGGCTGCAGCCGGCAATGCAGGAACTCGGCGAGCGAACGATGCAGGCGCCACCCGACATCAGGGAGTTCCCGGTTCACCACATCACAAAGCCGTAGCCAGCCGGGATACGCTCGCGGCGTCGGCATTAGGAGCCGTGGGGTCTGTTAGACCGGTCGGCGGCGATAACTCACACACCTCCGCCTGAGGAGGTGAAGCTGCTCCACACGGTGGAGGCGGGCGCGCCGTAGTCGGGGTGGTCAAGGAGCTCGATGCGCTCGACCCACTTCACCCACTGATAGCCACGCGCACCGGGAACGACCAACCGGACCGGCGCGCCATGCTCGTGGCTCAGCTCCTCGCCTCCGACCTGGGTGGCGAGCAGCAGGGCGCGCGCATCAGCGAGCGCGAAGCCCCACCGGTAGCCCGTCTGCGATGCGACGCTCACGTGTCCGGCCCGTTTGCTGGCGCCCGCAAGGTCGAGCAGCCGACCCAGCCTCACTCCTCGCCACCGCTGCGTTGAATAGAACCCGCCGGTGCAGTCGAGCGTCGCCACTAGCTCGTCGGTGGCGGGTAGGTCGCTGAGCGCGAGCTCGAGCTTCCGGGAGACCAGGCCCTCGACGCGGAGGCGATAGGACGCGCGGTCGATCGCTCGTGGGTGATCGGCCACCCAGGAGGTTGACGGGAAGGCATTGCCCGCGAACGAACCCGCTTCATAGGAACCCGTGAAGCGGCGCTTCGCCCCCCGGAGGGCGAACAGGGCTTCCAGTGGCCGCTGCCAGCGCCAGGCCACAAAGGATCCAGCCGCGATCGCACCCGCAGCAAAGAACTGCCGCCGATGTTCTAGATCCCGACCGCGGAGCGGTTTGGCTCGCAGCACCATGTGAACGGCGACCGCACTCAGGAGCACCACACCGAGCGCCTCGTGCCAGGCAAGGAGGCTGAAGCCCGCCGCCGTGGCCGTAAAGCCCGTGGACCACAGAAACCCTGAAGTGAGGGCCGTGATGGCAAACAGCGAGCCGAGCACACCGGCGATCGTGCGCCGGTCCCAGCGCTGGGCCGCCCTCACCCGCGGCCACACCCGGCGGAGCTTGAACGCCAGGACGACCGCGAGCGCGATGCTCAGCGCGTCGTGTAGGTCGAACACCCAGGCGTCGTGCCGCGCACCGGCGAACAACGTCAGCGCGCCAGTAGCAACCAGGGTGCCGACCAACAGCGCAAGCGCCCAATCGACGACGCGCGCGGACATAGGGTGAGTCTAGGTATCTGGCGTCGGTCGCCGCGGAGCTTCGGCAGCGCGTGCGTCCGTGGCTCGCCCTTCGCCAGCGGGCCCACCAACCACCGAGACCTCCGATTGCTCGGAGGTCCCGGTTGGCCGGCCGTTTGGTTAGCGGACGTTCTCGCCGCCCAGCAGCGCCCGGTGCTAGGCGTGCAGCGCCGGTTCGAGCTCAGGTTCGACCACTGCGGGTGCGGGCCGCTCGCGGCGACGGAAGAACTCGGCCCCTTCGATGCTGATATGCGGGAGGAGCTTGTCGACCCAGCGGGGCAGATACCAGTTCACCTTGCCCATCATGACCATCAGCGCGGGCACCAGCAGGCAGCGGACGATCGTGGCGTCGAGGATCACCGCGACCGCGAGCCCGATCCCGAATTGCTTCACCGTCGGGTCGCCGTTCAGCACGAAGCTGCCGAACACGAACACCATGATCGCGGCGGCGGCGGTGATCACCCGCGCGCTCGTGACCAATCCGGACACGACCGAGCTCTTGTTGTCCTCGCCGGCATGGACGTGCTCCTCGATCTGGCTGACCAGGAACACCTCGTAGTCCATCGACAGGCCAAACAGGATCGCGAACATGAACAGCGGCACGTAGGAGACGATCGGCACCGAGCTTGTCCAGGCCGATCAGGCTGTGCAGCCACCCGAACTGGAAGATCGCGGTCAACACGCCGTAGGAGGCCCCGATCGACAGGACGTTCATCACCGCGGCCTGCACCGGGATCACGACGGTCCGGAACGCGAGCGTCAGCAGCATGAAGCTGAGTGCGATCACCACCAGGATCTGAAGCGGGAGCTTGCTCGAGATGTTCGCCGCCAGGTCCACGTACCCAGCCGTGGTCCCGCCCACGTAGACCTTCATGTTGGTGCCCTTCTCGGCTTGCGGGATCACCGAGCCCCTCAGCTTGTTGACCAGATCGGCCGTGGCGTTCTCTGCCGGTCCTTTGGTCGAGATCGCGTTGAAGTAGGCCGTCGTTCCGGCCTTATCGACCTGAACCGGGGTGATCGCCGCGACTCCGGACGTCTGCGAGACGTCCTTCTGGAGCGTCGCGAGCCGAGAGTCGTTCGTGCCGCTGGCCGGAGAGCCAAGCGACACGGCCACGATCAGCGGTCCGTTCACCCCTGACCCGAAGTTCTTTGAGATCAGGTCGTACGCTTGGCGCGCGGTCGTCGACTTCGACAGCGCGGCGACGTCCTTCTGCCCCAGGGTCAACGACAGCAGCGGGACAGCCAACGGGATCAGGATGGCCAGCGCGGCGAGACCGGCGATCAATGGGCTGGCCGCGACTCGTGCGGCCCACCTGGCCCACAGGCCTTGGTTTGGATGGGCGTCCGGGTGACGTCCGCGCACCCGCAGCGAATTGATCCGCGGGCCGACGATCGCGAGCGTCGCGGGCAGGAGCGTCACGGCCGCGAGGACCGCAACGACCACCGCGATCGCCGCCATCAGGCCCATCGTCGTCACCAGTGGAATGTTGGCCACCGCCAGCGACACGAGCGCGATCGTCACCGTCCCACCGGCGAACACCACCGCCCCGCCCGATGTCGCGGCCGCCCGGGCGATCGATTCCGGCAGGTCCAGCCCCGATTTCAACCCGCGGAAATGTCGCGTCACGATGAACAGCGCGTAGTCGATCCCGACCCCGAGTCCGATCATCGTGGCGAGCGTCGGAGCCACGGTTGAGACCGTCGCCACATGGCTGACCATGCGGACGATCGACAGGGTCACGGCCAACGCCAGGATCGCGTTCACGATCGGAAGCAGCATGGCGACCGCCGTCCCGAACGTGAACGTGAGGATCACCATCGCGGCCAGGATCCCGATCAGCTCGCTCGACTCCGCGGACGGCTTGGACACCTTCTGGCCAAGCTGGCCGCCGGTCTGCACTTCGATCCCAGCTGCCTGAGCCGGCTTCGATGCCGCGTCGATGATCGCTTGAGCGTCGGCGACCGAGAGCGACCCCGGGCTGACCGTGGTCGTTACAGACAGATATCCGGTGGCCTTGTCCTTGCTCAGCGCCGACGCGCCCTGCGAGGTGAGCGGATTGACCACCGAGGCGACGTGCGGCGCCTTCGCCACATCGGCCGCGGCCTGGTTGACCGCGCTCGAGTACTTCGAGTCCGTCAGCTGCCCGCTCTTCACGTGCAGCACGATCGGGCTGGAGCCGTTCGACTGCGCCGGGAAGGAGTGGCTGAGCGCGTCGGTGGCGCGTTGGCTGTCGGTACCAGGCAGCGTCAGGCTGTCGTTGGTGTTGTCGCTCAGGCGATGCGACACCGCGACGAGCGCCACGGCCGCCAGCACCCAGACGGCGAGGACCACAAAGCGACGCCGGATGCAGAATCGGGCGATCGCGTACAGCACTCCAGTCATGTTCAGCCCCTTCCTCTCCGTCAGCGGACGCCGACGTTGTGTTTGGCGTGGGCTACATCGTGTGCGCGACCACCCCGCATCACAAGAGGGGAACCCCGCGTGTTTTCCCTACCGTTTTTGCTACTGCCCGATGGCGGGTGCGAGCTGGAAGCGCGAGCGGATCCCCAGCTTGTGGTAAGCGCTGGACAGGTGGCGCTCGACCGTCTTCTCGGTGACGAACAGCGCCTGGGCGATCTCCCGGTTCGTGTGTCCTTCCGCGGCCTGCCGGCACACCCGCCACTCCGCCGCGGTCAGCGCATTCGGCCCGGTCAGCGCAGTCCGCGCCGGGCGGCCCGGGCCGGCTTGGAGCTCAACCCGAGCAGTTGCCGCCAGGGCGGTCGCACCGCACTCATCGGCGAGCTCGATCGCCCGCCGCTCGGCGCTTCGGCCCTCCCGCCGCCGGCCGGCGCGGGTCAGCATGGCACCGAGGTCGGCGAGGGCGTGGGCCAGTTCCAGCTTGGCGGAGCTTGGCTCGAGGATCGAAATCCCCTCTTGGAGCAGGGACAGGCCCTCGTCTTCACCCATGACCAGCGCGGCGGCGCGCAGCGAACTGCCCAATCCCCCCGCTGCGCCCACTCGCCGCGCGACCACCAGCTGCTCGCGCACGAGCGCGTTCGCCTGCTCGCGCTCATCGCGCGCGGCGAGGGCCGGAGCAGCGTACGCCCTCCAATCCGATGGCCATTGCACCCCCAGTGCCTGGAGACGCTCGCCGCACAGCAACAGGTCCGAGATGCCCTCGCTCGCTTGCCCCTGCGCAATCCGCAAACGTCCTCGAGCGATCAGATATTGGTCAAGGTACAGCCGATCCTCGGCGATCCCAAGCACGTCGCCGGTCTGCACCAGCTCGCCCGCGGCATCGAGATCACCGCGCTCGATATGCACGCTGATTGCCACCGACAGAAGCTGCAGCAGCGCGAAATGCGGTTCCTCGATCAGCCGCAGACCAGTCTCGGCCTCGATCTGTGCGTCGTGAAGCGATCCCCGCGCGAGCGCGATCGCGGCGCGCTGGCCGTAAATGAGCCCCTGCCTCGCCACATGGCCCTCACGACGGGCCCTTTCCAGGGCGAGGTCGAGCAGCCGCAGGGGCAGCTCATACTGCTCGGCCAAACGCAGCGTGTGTACCGCCACGAATCCGGTATTGGCTGCCGCCAAGGGCGGGAGGCCGACCGCGAGTGCGGCTTGCACTTCATCGGCTGCGGCCCGCGCCGAGCCTCCTCGCAGAAGCTGCTCCAGGGCGGTGTGGATTCTGGCGACCGCTTCGAATCCGGGGTGGCCACGTGCCCGGTCCCGGAACTGATCGAGTTGCGCGCCGAGCCCCGAGCGCAGCTGCGGCGCCACCGCGGCCACCATCAGAAGGTCGCAGCCAAGCTCAAGCGAGCGCTCGACGTCCACCCGCGCGAGCGCGTCGGCAAGCGACGAGAGCGCGTCTTCGGCGACGTCCGCTGAGCGGCTCCCCGACGCGAGCACGCACCGCGCCAGTGTCGATGCCGCATCGGCGCGATGGCCAGCTCGGCGCCGGAATTCACAACCGCCTTCAGATGCTCCTCCGCAGCCTCGAACCGCATGGCGGCGACCTCGTAACTTCCCAACTCCACCAATATCTGCGCGCGCTCGTGGTCGGCGGGCGACTCGTCAAGTGCCCGGGTCAGACGCGCCGCGGCGGCGTGGGGCGCGCCGCGCCTGGCCGCGGCCGTAGCGGCCGCCCTGAGCACACGCACTCTGTGTGGATCGCCGGTGACACCGGTCAACAGGAGGTGTGCGGTCACGCGCTCCGGCGAGGCGCCAAGTCGTGCCAGAGCGTCTGCTGCCGCCGCGTGGCGCGCTTGGCGCTCGCCCGGAGCGAGATCCTCGTACAGCGCCGCGCGGACGATCGGATGGACGAACCCCAGGCGTGCTGTTCGAGCCAGGATGTCCGCGCGGACCAGGTTATCCGCGGCCGCGCGGGCTGCCCCCTCGGTCAGGCCGGCCACATGTGCGACGAGCTGAAGCTCGCTGTCGTCGCCTAACACGGCGACCGAGTTCGCCAGCTCGCTCGCCGAAGGCCCGAGTGCGGACACTCGATGCAGGACGAATCGAGCCACTGCCGCGGGGCCAACCGTCTGCACCTCGCTCGCGGCGCTCGCCGATGGCGTTACGCCGGCAGCGCGCAGCGCGCCGAGGAGCTCCCGGAGGAACAGAGGGTTCCCACCCGTCGCCGCGTGACACGCACGACAGAACTCATCCGCCGCGTCGCGCCCGAGCCGCTCACGCACCAGTGTCCCCGCGGCGGCTTCGCTCAACGGTCGCGGATGAAGCACGACAGCATCTGGGCGTGCGGTCACCTGCGCCCAGAGCAACGCCGCCTCCGCCGCCGCCCCATCCAGGGGCCGTCCGGCGAGGAGGATCGCGACTCCGAGCCCATCGATTCGGTGGGCCAGGTAGGAAAGGAATCTCAGCGAATCGCGATCCGCCCAGTGGCAATCGTCGACGGACACGAGCACGGGTGCGCGATCAGCAAGATTGACGATCAGCCAGTAGAGGCTGTGGAGCGCTTCAAAGTCCGCATCCACACCGGACGAACCGTGGTCGTCCGTTTCGAACAGGCGCGTCGCCGGGCCAGCCCCACCAGCGAACAACTCGCTGTTCGCATTCGATCCGCCGATCTGCGTCTCGAGCAGCTGGCGCACCACCCCGAACGCGAACGGCTGCTCCAGCTCCGATCCTTTCGCTTCCAACATCAACATGCCCCCGGCGGCCGCGGCCGCGCGTGCCTGCCGCATCAGCTCGGTCTTGCCAGCCCCTGGTGGTCCCTCGACCAGCAGCAATGCCCCCTCGCCCGAGCTCGCAAGATCGAGTCCCTCAAGCAAGGCTCCAAGCTCGTGCTCGCGCTCGAGCAACGCTCCCCCGGGCGCTAACGACACGGTCCGACGATACCGCTTCCCCGCCAAAGCAGCCGGATGACTCTGGAGCCTCAGCCGATCGTCAGGACGCCGCGCGCGACGAGGACGGTGCCGATTCCGGACAGTCCGATCATGGCAAGCTGGCGGCCATGTCGGCCAAACCAGCCTTTGAGTCCTACGAGCAGGCTTTGCGTGCGGTCCGGGGCGAACGTTGAGGCGAGCAGCGCCCCCTCGAGCAGAATCTGCTGCATGACGCAGAAGTAGACGACCAACAGCAGGATTGACACCGTGGGTGGGTTGAGGTGCGCGATGTGATCGAGCGCGTTGACGTAACTGACTCCAGGGAAGCTCATCGCGGCACCAACCATGAACGCGATCACCGCCGAGCCCCTGGCGAGCATGCGCGTCTGCCACGGCTCCTTTCCCGGTCCGTTCGCCGCCCGAACGGCCCTCCGGCGCTCCCGCCAACGTCGCAGTCCGGCGTCGCAGCCGGTTGCCATCCCGAACGCGATCGACAATGCGACGGCGCCGAACGCGATCTCACCGCCCGGACTCAGCCTGTGCGTCGATGTGTTGACGACGCGTGACCCGTGGAGCGAGAAGACAATCGCCAGACCTGCCGCAAGGCTCGACGTATAGGCGCCAAGCAGGTATCCCAGCATCAGCCGCTTGGGGTGCGGCAGCAGCAGCATCACGCTCACCGCCACCAGCAACGACGGGTTGAGTGTCGCGAGCACCGCGGACGACAGCACGATCACAATGTCTCTGTTCATACAGCCACGTCGGTCGCGCTCCGGGTCACGGCGGTGTGTGCGTCGACCAGCTTGCCTGCCAGCAGCCGGATGACCGAGATGCCCGACCAGCACTCCGGGCAGCCGGTGGGGCTGGTCTCCGGTGTCGTGGCAATCACTCGCCAGCGCATCACGACGAGGTCGTCCTCGGCGATCTGATCCTCGATCTTGACGTAGAGGTCAGGACAGGCGCGGCGACGGCTTGCCACCAGCCGGCGCACTCCGTCCGGTCCGACAACCGGTTCTCGGAGGCACGACACATGTCCCAGGTGATCGGCAGCCACGAGCTCGTCGATCAGCTCGAGCTGCCCCTGGTTCCACACCGCCTCGACGAACAGCCGGACCTTGCGCTTGTTGAGCTCGCTCACGCTGGTCATCCAGCCGGATCATCCGCGCGGCGTCCCGGGGACAACAAGGGAGGATCCCCCCGTGTTTCCCCGAGTGTTTTGTCGGCCTAGGATCCAATTGGACCTCGGCCGCCCCTACTGGCTCGACGCCTCCCTGTTCTCCGGCTCAATGGTGCGCATCGATGATCCGCCAGCGACCGACACCACCTGGGCCGGCGTGCTCGTCATGTCGCCCGTGAACGCGCCGTCGCTGTGCTCCACGGGCTTGACCCACAGTTCCTCGACGAGGATCTTGACCGTGGAGAGGATCGGGACAGCGACGATCAGCCCCACGAAGCCGAACAACTGATCGACGGCCACGACGCCCACCGCGACGAGGGCCGGGTGCAGCTCTACCTTGCGGGCGACCACCAGCGGCTGGATTACGTTGCTCTCGATCTGGTGGGCAACGATGTAGACGACAGCGACGATCACCGCCTTGCTCGGCGAGATCGTGAGTGCGTAGATGATCGGCGGGATGGAGCTGAGTAGCGCGCCGAAGTAGGGAACGATCATGGCGACGGCGGTGAAGATCGCGAAGAATCCGGCGAAGCCGAGCCCCACAATCCGGAGGCCCGCGTAGGTGAGGCCGCCGAGTACCACCATTCCGAGCGCCAGACCCTCGAGCCAGCCGAGGTAAGCAGCCCGGAGGCGGAACAGGATTCGCTCGGCCTGCGGCCGCTTGACCGGCGGCGCGATCCGGATGAAGCCCTTCACCAGAGGCTCTGGATGAATCGCCGTGTAGAGCGCGGTCAGCAGAACAACGATGATCGTGGCCGCCGCCGCCACCACTCCGGCGCCGATGGACTCCAGGGGCCCGAGCAGCTTTGTCGGATGCTGGGTATACGTGTTCACGAAATGCTGTATCTGCCGTCCGACGTGGTTCGGCGATGTGCCAGTGATGTGACCGAGCCGTCGGCGCAGCTCATCGACGATGCCCGGCAGAGCCTTGGTGAAGGCGTTGATCTCGTGGTTGAAGACCGGAACCAGGAGAGCAATCAACACGCCGATGGCGCCCAATCCCAGCAGCAGGCCGAGCACTGCGCCGATCGCTCTGGGAATGCCCACCCTCTGAAGCAGGCTGGCGAACGCCGACAGTGGCGTAGCGATAATCACCACGATCAACACCGCGAGCACGAGCGTGATGAGCTGCTCGAAGATCAGCCCGGCCACGACCAGGCCGAACGCGAGGAATACAGCGCGATAAAGAGTCACCGGCGTGACCGTCGAGCCCGGCATCAGTCAACAGACTGCCCGGAACCGGCGCGTGTGACGCTGCGGCTGCGATGAGCCCAGCCATTGTGTATCGGACGGTGGGACTGGCTGCGGCCCTTCTCGTCGCCGCACTTGTGGCTCAGCAACTGATGACGCTACTGCTGGTGATCGTGCTCGTGATCATCGTCTCGTTGCCGCTCAGCGCCGCCGCATCATTCGCGGAACGTCGTGGGCTGCCGCGCGCGTCTGGCGCCACCGCGGCCCTGACGGGAGCGTTTGTAGTGTTGCTGGGGCTTGGCTTCGCGGTCCTCCCCGAGTTCGTCAGCCAGGTCAGGCAGTTCGCCCAGCGCTTGCCGATGATCCTGGCCGGGGCCGACCGCTACATCCATGGCCTTGCCGGCAAGAAGACGCGTAGCCTCTCCGCGCAGCTGAGCGGATTCGTGGAGGGCTACCTGCACCACCCGGCCCGGCTCGTCGGTCCGGTGGAACACGTCGGGCTGACGCTCGCCTGGCTGGTGTTCCTGCTCGTGCTGATCGTCCTCGCCGCGTTCCTGATCGCGATCAACCCCACGAGGCTGGTGGCGGGATTCCTGCGGTTGCTGCCCGAGGCGCGTCGTCCTCAGGCCGAGGATGTCATGGCCCGTGTTCGCGTGGCCTGGCTGGGTTGGATGGCCGCCGTGGGACTCGACATGCTCGTCCTCGGCGGGTTGCTGTACCTGGGCCTGACGATCATCGGGCTCAACTTCGCGATTGGGTTCGCGGTGTTCTCCGCCTTCATGACCGTGATCCCCAACTATGGATCGGTAATCAGCGCGATTCCACCGATCATCGACGGGCTGGCACAGTCTCCCACCAAGGCACTGCTCGTACTCATCGTCTACCTGATCGTCAACCAGATCGAGGGCAACCTGATCCTGCCGTTGATCATGGCCCGGACCGTCGACATGCACCCCGGCGTGGTATCGCTTGGTCTGCTGGTGATGGCAGCGCTGTTCGGTCTAATCGGCGTGCTTGTCGCGATCCCGCTGCTGTCGTTGACGGTCATCCTCGTTCAGGCACTGTGGATCGAACCACAGGAGGCGCGCGCGGATCACGAACGTCCCGCGTCGGTTACCAGCACGGCCTGACGGCCATAGGGCTCGTTGTCGGGCCTTGCCGGAGCTGCTTCCTCGGTGACCTGACGGCGCAGAGCGTCGAGTGCTGGCGAGCACTGTCGGGAAGATCAGACCCGCACCGATCGCCGCGATCGTCAAGCCCACGACCGCGCCATCAAGCCACTGGGCCGCGCCGACATGTCGAAGGCGGGACCGAATCTAAAGCATCAGCGCCGCGTACACGGCGGGATACATCAGTAGGTATAGACCGTCAGCTACGGACGGAAACAGCGGGTTCGCAACATCGTTCAACCAGACCGTCCAGACCAAATCCCCGGCCGTCCACGTCAGCAACCCGCAGGTCATGAACCCCGTTTGCCGTGGGCTGGACATCCGAAACCGTCGGCTGACTCTGACTCGGCCACGGGTTGTAGGGTTGCCGCGAGCAGGTGGCAGGCTTGAGAGGACAGATGCTCGCCCACCGTACGACTCGCCGACCGCTGTTCCCGCGTTGGTTCGGGGGTCACGTCGCGTGCGGGTTGCTCGTAGCTCTGCTGTTTGCCTGGCCCGGCGTCAGCCGTGCCGTGGGCAAATCCGCCGCGGACTGCCTGCCGTTCTCCCACACGCCGTGCCTGCTTCCGTTCCCGAATAACCTCTTCACCGGGTCCGACCATTCGACCCCGACTGGCCTGCGGGTTCGATTGCCTGCCGCTGCGATGCCCGTCAACACGCAGGGACAGCGGATCGGCGTGGCCGCGTACGGCGATCGTGATCTGGGACAGCGGCCCTGGGCGTGTACAGCCGCCGCCGCTCGGAAATAGCGCCCCGGTCGCCAGCGCCACCAACATCGACCCCCACGAGGACGTCCGTAGCACGCGCAGCGCACGCGCTCAAAAGTCTGACTTCCTGGAGCCGAACGGAGCAGTGTTCGACGTGTGCTCCGGAACGCCGTGCCACACCGCCGTGTACACGCGTTGAGGAGAAGGCACAGCGGCAAGCAGTGCGACGGGCTCAGGCAGTTCTGTTGAACCGCGTGGTGCTCCCGCCTCCGCGGCCAGAACCGGTGCATTCCCGAAACAAGATCCCCAGCGTTACCCCCTCCCAGGTGCGATCGTCCAGTGGGCCCGCCAACCCGGCTGGATCGTACTTCTCGATCAGGACCACAAGCAACTCGATCAGCGCCAGGGAGTCAAGTCCCAGGTCTTCGATCGGTCTCGTCTCGGGCGCCAGCTCCGTGCTGGGCTCCGGCACGACCTCCGCGATCGTATCGATGAACTCGCCCCAATCCGCCTCGTGTCCTGCGGGCGCGCTCATGCTTCGGTCAAGTCCGCGGTGACCCTTCGGCACGCTCGTCCCCGTCCCCACCGGGTGCCTCCGCGCCGAGCAGTCGCTCTCCCAGTTCCATCCAAGTGTGCCGGTACATCGCGAGCGTCAGTTGATCCCAATACCGGCCACCGAAGAATGAATGATCCCGCAACCGCGCCTCGACCTCGAAGTAACGGCCCACCCCACTGGCGAACTGCTGGTAGTTGTAGTCGGATGACTCCAGGTACAGCTTGCGAAAGTTCCAGCAGGTAAACACATAGTGAATAAATAGGCCAAACCCCAGCATCAACACGGGGGACCGCTTCTGCGTCTCAAAACGCGCCGCCGCGATGTACGCGTACTGATCCTGAAAATTTGCGTTGTAGGCCAGAACGATCCCGACTGGCCGTTGCTGACGTGGACTCAGCACCAGGTACTGTGCAATGACACCGCGCCAGAGTGTCTGCGCCCACTGCTCAGGGCTCGGGGTTGAACCCCTGAACCGCCACCGCACCGCGAGATCTGTGTTCAGCTCGAGCGCTTGGAGAAGCTCGTAATCGCGTGGGGTCACCGGCCTGAGCCTGACGTGCCGACCCTCCAACGGCGGCGGGACGAACGACTTAGCGGTCTGCTGCCCTTCGCTCACGTCTGCTAGGCGGTCAGCGCCGGGTCAATGGCCTGAGCGGAGCCGCATGATCCGAGCGGGTAGCCACAACAGGGCCGGTTGCGGCAGCACGCCTGGGTGCCGCCTGACCTTGCGCGGTCACTCGAAGCACGGACGTCAACCCACTGCTGGGCGCATCCATCGCCTCGTTGCAGGAGGTGATGTTGCCCAATGTGCAGGTGGTCCCAGCCACGGCCTTGCCCAGCGCGAACACCGGTAGCGCGACGTCGCCCGGCTGCCCGGGCACGTACGAGGTCGAGATGTAGTCACCGACCATCAAGCCCTGGTCGGTGTCGGCCAGCTGGTTGAGGCTCGATGGGCCTGCCAGCTGAGTGGGCGCGCTCCAAGTGGAGCCGCCGTTGACCGAGCTCACAAACCCCACGTCGAGCTGGCACGTCGAAGTGCTACAGCTGGTGCTCGGGTAGTAGTAGTAAGTCAGTCCGAGCCTCGCGCTCGAGCCGGAGGTGTTCCCATCGACCGCGAGGCCAGGAAGGAAGTGGTCGACGCCGCTGTTTACAGGATCGATCGGGACGCGAGTTACCGCCGACCAGTTGATGCCGTCGCTTGAGCTGCTGTAGACGATGTCGTTGGCCGTGCACCCGCTTATGAACCGGCAATCCGACCATGCCACGTACGCGTTTCCGCCGGCGTCGATCTCGGCGCTGGGTAGGGGGCCCGAGCGCAGGCTGCCAGCCTCGGCGTGGCTAACGATATTCGAGATGGAGTGGGGTCCGCTGTAGCTTGAGCCGCCGTTCGTCGACACGAACGACTCGATGGCGGTCTCGGACGCGTTGTCAATCGGCACGATCACGTTGCCGTTCGGCTGGACCACTGGCTGACCGCCCAGCACACCGGCGCTCGGCACGGTCGCCTGCTGCCACGATTGCCCTGCGTTTTTCGACAGCGCCATACCCAACTGGTTGCCGTTGCCGTTGTCGTCCCATTCGGCGTAGCAGTTGCCGTAGTGCGGACTGGCGGCGTTGTTGTCGCAGACGATCCAGTCCTTGTCGAGGTTCTGAGAACCTGACGCAGCGGTCACGGTGACTGGCGACCCCCACGTCAAACCCCCGTCGGTCGATCGGTTTACGATGACGGCCGCCCCGATGACCCCGTTCGAGTTCTGAGTCAGCGCGAGCGAGCTGATCAGCCACACCTTGTCCTTGGCCTCGTACGCGACCGCCGGATCGCTGACCCGCGCAAACGGCCCCGCAGGCGTGGAGAAAGCGGTGGTGCCAGGCAGGAATCCATGGCTCCACGTGCTGCCGCCGTTGGCCGTGGTCGCCCAGCCAATGTTCGATGATCCACCATCGAAGAAACGGCCGGCTTGGAACGCTGACACGAGCGTCGCACCGGACGCGTACGTGTCGGGTTCGACCTCCGTCGCGTGGTAGCTGGTTGCGTTGGTGTACGGGTCGGAGCTCACCTGCTTCAGGGCAACGTTCGCCAGCGCCCGCGACGCGCCGAGCACCAGCATCGCGCACACAAGGCACGCGAGTCCCAGCACGCGGACACGCCGAACTGAGACCTGGCTCGCACGGCGTCCTGGTTCTCTGCGCATGCTCCGACCTCCTTGGCCACCAGGCTCGACGCCTTCCGCGCGGCCGATGACGAGACTTTCTCCGCCGTCTTCCTCCGAGCGTTCCACACGTTATGCCCCCGGGCGTGGGGATGTCAACAGTGGCCCCGGAGCCGGTCAACCCCCCGAGCCAAGTCGCCAATACGTCGAGAGGGTGCCCTGTTTTTGCGAGGCGGAAGCGGTCGGTCGCGATTTGAGGACTATGACCTGCGATCACTCCGGACCCCACAGCGGCGAGGCACGCTACCTGCGCGAGGCGGCCCAGTTGCGCTTGGTGCTGGTGTGCGATCGATGCGGAGCGGAGCGCCGCGGCATACAGACGTTCGCCTACCGGCCCCGCGGACGTCGCTTCGTGAGCCATCTGGCCGAGCTGACCGCTCGCGAGCTTGGCCTCGGTGAGGCCCAGGTCGCGAGGGTTCGGCTGGCGGCGATGATCTGCGATGTCGGGCGCGATCAGATCCCGGCCGAGATCCTCAACAAGCGAGGCCCGCTCACGCGCGAGGAATGGGTCGAGGTCCGGCGCCAGCCCGAGCTCGGGGCTGCCCTGCTCAGCGATGTCAGCTTTGACGACATCCGCGGCTGGATCGTGAGCCCCCGCGAGCGGCCCGACGGCCGTGGATATCCCCGCGGCCTGTCGGGCGAACAAGTTCCGTTCGAGGCGCGGATCCTTGCCGTGGCCGAGGCATACGTGGCGATGACGAGCGACCGCGCGCATCGCCCGCGCCGCGATCATCAGGACGCCACGCGGGAGCTGCTGAGATGCGCCGGCACGCAATTCGACGTCACGGTCGTCCACGCGTTCGTGCGCGCTTCAGCGCACCGCGATCCGCACCTCGCCTCGGTCGCGGCGTAACGCTCGCATCAGTTGTTTAGCCTCGGTGCATTCGGGGGAACCGCAGGACTTGGACCAACCGCGGGCGGGCGTCTGCGTGCGCGCGAACCCCAAACCCAATCGGAGCTGGCTGCGCTCGCCCGAGGAGACTCGATCGGCAAGGGAGAAAGGACCGCGAGATGTCACCGCCCCGGCTTTCGACGCTTGATTCGCCCTCCTGGGAGGTTGCCAGCGCGTCCGCGCCTGGCGCGGGCCAGGGCCTGCTGCTGACTGGGGCGACCGGTTTCGTCGGCATGGAGTTACTCGCGCGCTATCTCGAGCGGACCAACCGGCGGATCTACGCCCTGGTGCGGGCTGACAGCGAAGCCGCTGCACGCGAGCGCGTTCGCGCGACGTTGGCCACTCTGTTTGGAGACGCGGAGGCGTATCCCGGCCGGATCTCGGCGGTGCCAGCGGACATCGAGGCCGAGGGACTCGGGCTGGATCCACGCTCACGCGAGCGTTTGGCCGGCCAAGCCTGCGACGTGGTCCACTGCGCCGCCTCGGTCTCGTTCTCACTTCCGCTCGAGCGGGCGCGTCAGGTCAACGTCCACGGCACCCGGCGGATGCTGGAGCTCGCCGAGCTGTGCCGCGCCCGCGGCGGGCTCAGGCGCTTCTCCTACGTCTCGACCGCGTACGTCGCCGGTACGCACGTTGGGGAGTTTCGCGAGGACCAGCTCGAGGTTGGCCAGGCGTTCCACAACCCCTACGAGCGCTCTAAGTTCGAGGCGGAGCGGATCGTGCGCTCCTATGGCTCCCGCCTGCCGATCCAAGTTTTCCGTCCCAGCATCGTTGTCGGCGAGCGAAGGACGGGCTGGACGGTTTCCTTCAACGTGCTCTACGCACCGCTGAAGGCTTTCGCCCGTGGCGCCTACCGGGCACTGCCCGGACGCCGCTCGGCGCCCGTCGACGTGGTGCCTGCCGACTACGTTGCGGACGCGATGTTCGAGCTGTCCAGCGGACCGATCAGCGACAGCGCAGTCGACACCTACCACCTGGTGGCGGGCCGCCGCGCCACGACGGTTGGCAAGCTGGTCGACCTCTCGGCGGCTTACTTCGGGCGTCCCCCGCCGCGGCTGCTCCCGCCGGCCGTCTACCGTCGGCTGGTGCACCCGCTGCTGATCAGAGTGGCCCGAGGACGCCAGCGCGAGGCCTTGCGCAAGAGCGAGGTCTACTTCCCCTACTTCTGCATCGAGACGCGCTACGACGACCGACGCGCTCGGGATCGCCTCGAGCCAGTCGGTATTCGTGTCACTCCGGTCGAGGGCTACTTCGATCGACTGGCCCGCTTCGCCAGAGCGACCCGGTGGGGCAAGGCGCCCGTAAGCCGTGCCGAATCGTCTCGGCACCGCCCTCCGGCGCGGCCCCAGACACCCGGAAGCCCCGGCTCCGCGTCGTCTCCCCGATTCGTGCCTTGCGGCTGAACCAGAAAGGCTCGGCTTGTCCGAGGCTTCCAGAGGAGTGGATCGGGGCTTGAACCCGCTAGCCGGCCCAATCCGGCCACTTGTGATGAATGATACTACCGCTTTGGTGCGGCTTGTGCAACAAGCAACCGGATTGTTTCGGTTCGGGTCGCTCACACGCCCGACAACGCCCTCACCTGCGTTAGGCGGAAGCTGTTCCCCGACGGATCGTGAAAGCCGGAGTCGATCCCGTATGGCCGCTCCTCCGGCTGCTCGGAGAACTCCACCCCGCGGCTCTTGAGCTGCTCGTAGTCGGCGTAGACGTCGTCTGTGGTGAGGAAGATCGTCCCGGCGAACCCTTTTGCCACCAGGCTCTTGACCTGCCCGGCTTGTCCGTGTCCATCACCGGCGGTCCGGGGATTGCCATCAGAACGATCGAGATGTCCGGCTGACCTGCCGGGCCAACCGTGAGCCAACGAAAGTTGCCCATCTCGGGGAGTGTCACGTCGGCTCGGACCTCCATCCCGAGCTTCCTGGTGTAGAACTCGAGCGCTTCGTCCTGGTCGTGGACCCAGACCTGGGCGTTCGCGAGCTTGATCATGCTGGTCTCCTGTGGTCGTTGGGCTGACCCAGGCCACACTAGTTACGCCTCGCTGTACCTTGCGTCGGCTAGATCCTTGGCACGCAGAAGGTGCCGGGCGGGAGCGATAGAGACCATGCTCCGCAGCGTATCCGGCAGGCGTCCCGGACCAATCGGAGCCGGATGCGACACACCCGAGCTAGGACGGGCTCACGGCCCGGCGGGGTGCGCCCACCGCTCTATGCGGTGGGCGCGCGCCGGGTCAGTGCAACAGGCGAAGCGTGTTGTCGCCGTCGTCCACGAAGTAAACGCCCGAGTGATGTGAAACGACAAGCCCGAACAGGACTCCGGCCCCGGCCGGGTCCACGGTCTTGGTCGCCACCTGGTCGCCTGACGGCGTGGTCTCCACCAGGTTTCCGTCGCCGCCGTTCGCCGTGATGATGTCCCCGCCGGGGGCGATGGCAAGGCCCAGCGGGCCGTTCAGCGACACGCCTGACGACACGGTGTCGCCGCCGCCCGAAAACGGAGTCGTGCGGTCAAGCGCATCAGGAACTGCCGCGATGCGACTGTTCACCGTGTCCGCGACGTACAGGGTGTCGCGGTTGCCGTGGTCGTGCCAACGATGGTCTCGATCACGGTCCCGGGACGCGAGCGCTACCCCGGTCGGGCCGACCACAAGGGCCATGGGATCTGTGCGCTCGGCGAATCCTCTGGCGATCACATCAATCGCGGTGGGAGTGGGGATCGATCCGTGATGAGTCCGGAGGCGGATTCGTACGACGGTTCCCTTGTCGACCGTCCCGCCCTTAGCTGCCACCGTGCCGTTGAGCACGTTGGTGACGAACAGCGTCGCGGACGAGCCGTCATCCACCGCGGTCATGTCCCACGGACCGTTGATCGGCTTCCCCGCGATCGTCTCGACCACGTTTCCGCTGCTGTCCAGGACGAGCAAGCATCCTGCCCGCGCGGTGCCGGACATGCCGTCGCTGGTGGGGAGGCTGCCGACGACGACGAACCCGCTGCGCAACGCCACCAGCGCGGTCGTCAAACCGACTCCACCCGGACACGGCCCGGGCAACCTGCCAGCGTCGATCGAGGCGAACAGCTTCACGGTCCCACCGGGCGAGATCTCGTCGATCGTCGTTCCGGTCCCCTGGAGGTTCATGGAGTTGTTGAAGTTGCTGATCAAGAGGTCGCCCCGGGTCAGGTTTCCGGTCGACCGCGGGACGGTCACGATCCCGTACGGATTCACATCGCCATTTGCTGGGACCGTCGAGGTGAGGCTGGTTACGGTGTTGAATCGGTCGAGGAATGGCGCGCGCTGATGCGCTAAAGCGACGCCGGCGGTCGCGCACAAGAACGCTGCAGCTACGAACAATCCAACGCTGGTGGTCCACGATCGGACGATCGCGGTGTGACGCCTAGCGGACACGGTGGCAGGCTCCTCTCTGCTCCTGGGTTACAGCTGTCGCGACTACAGACGTCAGAGACGGCTGGATTCTTCCCGAGGCTTCTGGCGCCCATTTCGCCGCGAGCGGCGCGCGGCTAGAGTCCGCACGGTGAGGATTCACGCACTGACGACCGGGATGGTGCGGCTGAAACAGGCGTTCCTGTACGCCAGCGCAGGCTGGCGCCGTCAGCTGGACTTGTTTCTGCCTGGCGCTTGGTGCGCTGCGGTGCCGATTCACTGTTGGGCGATCGAGCACGCCGGCCAGCTGCTGCTCGTCGATGCGGGTGAGACCGCCGGTGTGCGCGACGTCCCGTTTGCCCGGTTCGATGTTCGCCCCGACCTGGAGCTGCCCGCCGCGCTCGCCGCGGCCGGGTTGTCGCTCGCGGACGTCGACACGGTCGTGCTCACTCACATGCACGGCGACCATATGGACGGTGCCGTCCACGTCCACGGTCCGGTGCTGGTGCACGACGCTGAGCTGTCGTTCTCACGCACTCGCGGGGCTCGCTTCATGCAGCGGGTGTTGCGACAGCCGGTGCCGGCAACGGTGGAGTTCCGGCCGCTGACGCTTGACGGTGGGTCATTTGGCGCGTTCGCGGCCAGCGCACCACTCACCGCCGACGGCCGCATCGTGGCCGTGGACACCGCGGGGCACACCCCCGGGCACATCTCCGTCGTGTGCATCGACGACGACGGCCACCATGTGCTTCTGGCCGGCGATGCGACCGACACCGTGGAGCAATTGCACGCTCTGCGGGCGGACGCGGTCGCACCCAAGCCCGCCGTCTCGATCGCGACCATGCGATCGATCCTCGCCCACGCCGAGCAGCACCCCACCGTCTACCTGCCCTCGCACGATCCGCAATCAGTTGCCCGCCTGAACGCTAAAGCGCCGCTCTGACGGCCAGCGGCAAGCCAACCACGGGCTATGCAAGGCCCGCTTGCGCTCAGAACGGGCGCGGCAGCTTCCCGTGTGCCGGCGCTCGCAGCCCGTCGAGGATGATCTCCACCAGCCGTGGCCAGCGGCCGACGGCGGGACCGGTCTTGGTCTGCGTGATCGGCCCGAGCCCACAGGCGATCATCGGGATGTCCTCCCAGGTGAGGTCTCGGCGCAGCTGGCCTGAGCGCTGGGCGCGCTTGACCAGCCGGTCTGTCAACTCGGGCAGGCCCACCGCGAGCGCCGCGGCATACATCATCTCGGGGCGGGAACCCATCACCTCACATAGTCCCCGGTCATCGGCCTGGATCTGGGCGGCGAACCGGATCAGCTCGCAGACCGCCGCCCATGAGTCGTCCATCTCGAGTCCCTCGCGTGTCTTCTCGGCGAGTCGCTCGAAGCGCTGGGCGACCAGTGCTGCGAGCAGGTCGTCCTTGGTCGCAAAGTGGCGGTATACCGTGCCCACCCCCACCCCGGCTGCCTTCGCCACGTCGGGCATCTGCGCGTCCAAGCCCTGATCGGCGAACAGGCGCTTCGCGGCCACCAGGACCGCTTCACGGTTACGGCGAGCGTCGGCTCGAAGCACCCGCTCGCCCGCGCCCGAGACCGCCTGGACTTCCAGCTCAGCTCGTTGATCTGTGACCGTCGTCATAGCTAGTGGCTCGCTCTGGGTGGATTCTCGCTGCCCGGGCCGACATCAGGTTGCAACCGGAATTGCAATTCCGTATAGTGATCGGAAAGCGGAATCCACATTCCACTAGATCGTATCACGCGGGTTGTCCCCGTTCCAATCCCCCGTTCGTCGTAGTGGTGAAGCGCAAGCAAACGAAGGAGCAAGCCATGACAACTCAACGGACATACCTCGACCGTCGGTGGACAGCGCTGATCCTGCTGTGCGTGGCCCAGTTCGTCGTGGTCCTCGACGCATCCATCGTCAACGTCGCCCTTCCGAGCATCGGGAGGGGCCTGCACTTCTCCGATCAGAACCTGCCCTGGGTCGTCAACGCGTACGTGATCGCGTTCGGCGGCTTCCTGCTGCTGGGCGGTCGGGCGGCAGACCTGCTCGGCCGTCGCCGGGTGTTCATGGCAGGCCTGCTGGTCGTCGCGGTGGCCTCGCTGGCTGCCGGCTTTGCCGCAAATCAAGGGCAGCTGATCGCGGCGCGGGCCGCGCAGGGGCTCGGCGCGGCCATCATCTCGCCGGCGGCGCTGTCGATCGTCACGACCCTGTTCAGCGACGGAGCTGAACGCAACAAGGCTTTGGGCGTATGGGGCGCGATCGCGGGCTCCGCGGGCGCGGTGGGCGTGTTGCTCGGTGGGATCCTCACCCAAGGTCTCGGCTGGGAGTGGGTGCTCTGGGTGAACGTTCCCGTGTCGCTGATCGCGTTCGCCCTGTCGCCGCGGCTGATTCCTGAGAGCCGCTCTGAATCGAGCACCCGTCACTTCGACGCGGTGGGTGCGGTGAGCATCACCGCGGGACTGTCGGTCCTGGCCTACGCGCTGCTCGACGCGTCGAGCGCCGGTTGGGGCTCGACCAAGATCGTGGGGCTGCTGACCCTCTCGGTGGTCCTGATCGGAGTGTTCGTCGCGACCGAGCTGCGCTCGAAGGCGCCGCTGGTGCCGTTCCGAATCTTCCGGCAGCGGACGCTGACCGGCGCCAACGTGGTCGGCGTCCTCCTAGGCGCGTCCCTGTTCTCAATGTTCTTCTTCATCTCCCTGTACATGCAGCAGGTGCTCGGCTACAGCGCGATCCACGCCGGCCTGTCCTACCTCCCGCTGGCCGTGACGATCATCATCGCGGCAGGCTTGGGCAGCCAGCTGGTGACCCGCTTTGGCTTCAAGCCGATCCTGGCAGCGGGGATGGCGTTCGTGGCGGTCGGGCTGCTCTGGTTCAGCCGCGTATCTGCCAGCGGCAGCTTCGTCGGCGACATCCTCGGGCCCTCGGTGCTCGCGGCCATCGGCCTGGGGTTTGGCTTCGTCACGACGACGATCGCAGCCGTGTCAGGCATCCGGGAGCAAGAGCAGGGACTGGCCAGCGGACTGATCAATACCTCGCAGCAGATCGGTGGAGCGCTCGGGCTCGCGGTGCTCTCGACGATCGCCACCTCGCGGATCCACCATGTGATGGCGGGTGGAGGCGTCAACCCGCAGCACGCGCTGACGGCCGGATTCCAGAGCGCGTTCCTGGGCGGCGCGGTGATCGCCGCACTCGGGTTCGCGGCAACGCTGATCCTGATCCGCAACCGCGACAGCCGCGCCCACGTCGAGCTGGCACAGGCCGAGGCCGCACCGGCCCAGGCGTAGTGACCGGCGGAGAGCTGCGGCGCCACCGGACGAACGTGGTGCCGTAGCTCCGCCGTGACCGGGTAGCACTGTCTCAATGGGACGCACGGACACACCCTGCGAGACCGCCCTGGTGCTGGGTGGCGGCGGCATTCTCGGCGCTCACGAGGTTGGCATGCTCCGAGCGCTCGCCGAGCGTGGGGTCGAGCCGGATCTGGTGCTCGGCACATCCGTCGGGGCGATCAACGGCGCGCTATTCGCTTCGGACCCGACGGTCGGCGGTGTCACGCGCTTGGCCAACCTCTGGACCCAGACGAACCTCCCCGAGAGGTCCGCCGGCACGCTGCTGCGGCGGGTCACAACGCTGGCCCGGACCGGTACTCACCTCGAATCGCTGGACGCGGCGCGCGCCCGTCTGCGGCAGGCGCTGCCGGTCGAGCTCATCGAGGACCTCCGGATCCCATTCCAATGCGTCGCGGCTTCGATCGAACAGGCAGCGGAGCACTGGTTCGAGCGCGGAGTGCTCGCGGACGTGGTGCTCGCGTCCTGCGCGGTTCCGGGGATTCTGCCCCCCGTGAAGATTGGTGAGGAGCATTTCATCGACGGCGGCATCGTCAACTCGATCCCGGTGGCTCGCGCGGTGGCGCTCGGGGCGAGGTCGATCTACGTGCTGCAGGTCGGGCGCCTGGAGAAGCCGTTGCAGCCTCCGCGCCGGCCCTGGGAGGTTGCGCTGGTGGCGTTCGAGGTGGCGCGGCGGCACCGCTTCGCACTCGATCTCAAGTCGATCCCGGAGGGCGTGACCCTGCACTTGCTACCGACCGGCGGCTCGGCCGCTCCCGCCTATAACGATCTGTCCGGGCAGCTGCGCGTAGGGCGTGGCGCGAACGCCGTCCAACATCAGATCGACGCGTCTTATGAAGCCTCACGGCTGTACCTGGAGAATCAGGGATGCCCCCTGCCGGCATCAGACGCCCGCTGACCGTCACCGCCTGGCTCGTCATCTCGCTTCTCGGACTGGCGCTCAGCCCGCTGCTGCTGGTGGGCGCCGCACTCGCCGCCGCGGTCATCCGTCGCCCGCAGCCATTGCTGCTCACGCGGCTGCTGATCGCATACCTTGAACGGGAGCTCGCCGTGCTCGTGGCCTGCGGAGCGATGTGGCTGGCGAGCGGCTTCGGGATGCGGATGCGCACGCAGCGTTTTCAAGCGCTGCACTACCGGTTGTTGCGCTGGTACGTCGCCGGTCTCGCGCAACGGGTCGTGTCGCTGCTCGAACTGGACATCGCTGTTGACTCAGCGCCGGAGCCCGCACACGCCCTGGCGGCCGATCGCCCCGTCCTGTTCTTCAGCCGTCACGCGGGTCCCGGCGACACCCTGCTCCTAGTCCATCTGTTGCTGAGCCACTACGACCGGCTTCCCAGCATCGTGTTCAAGGACACGTTGGCCATCGACCCCGGCATCGATTTGCTGGGCCATCGTCTTCCCCACGCGATTCTCGACACCTCGGATCCTCACGGATGTGAGGAGCGCATCAGGAAAGTCGCGGCAGAGCTCGAGCCGCGGGGAGTGCTGGTTCTGTTCCCCGAGGGAGGCAACTTCACCAGCGAGCGTCGGCGCCATGCGATCCAGAAGCTGTGGCGAAAGGGGCATCGGCATGAGGCAAATGCAGCTGAACAGATGTCCCACATGCTGCCGCCCCATCCGAGCGGCGCACTGGCGGCGCTGAGCGCGCGACCCGATGTCGATGTCATCTTCTCGGCCCACACCGGCCTCGGACTGGCCGCATTCCCGCGCCAGCTCTGGCAGCACACCCCGATCGGCGAGACGCTGAGAACCCGGATCTGGGTCGATCCAGCCGGGCAACGCCCGCACGATCCCGACGCTCAGACTCGCTGGCTGTATGACTGGTGGAAGCGGCTCGACGAGTGGGTCGCATCACAGGGGGAGGAGTCCGTCTCAGCGTCGCAGGCGGACCCCCCTGGAGCGAACCGGTCAACCGGCAAGTGACCGCAGCCTCAGCCTGCGCCTTCGCGTAAATGCCGCTCCCGGGCGGTAGGGTGTCTCGCGTGGTCGCGCGCGGAGCCCGTCGAATAGGGGACTGAGGGCGATGGCCAGCGGCAGCACGAGGAGCTCGAGCCAGTCCCACAGCTTGTTCCCCGTGAAGCCGGTCCAGCTCCACGGCATCATGTAGCCGGCGATCACGATTGCGACGAACACCACGAGCAATGTGGTGGCCAGCACCTGGTGGCCGCGCCGAAGCTGAATCTCCCGGTCGATCATGACCGGCAGCAGCCCGAATGCCAGCGGCAGCAGCAACAGATGCAGCCCAATCCCACAACGCTCGCTAGGTGAACCCACCCGCTCTAAGCACCGCATCGTCAATTCGCACCTCCGTCTCGGCCTGCGGATGGATGCCGACGCGGATGCGGGCGACCTCACGCTTTCGGGCGTAGGAGATGACCGACAGACTGTCCCCGTCGAGGCCGTTCACGTGATGGCGCGCGAGCGCGGTTGGTCCGCGTGAGAGCACCAAGCAATATCGGCCGTCGAGACTGGTGAGTGCCTCCGCCGGAGCGCGGCCGACGGGGATGATCTTGGCTCGCCGGTTTCCCAAGCCGACGAGCGCGACGTAGTTCGAGATCGTGCCGGCGTCGCACACGGTCCGTCCGTCGGGCGAAACCGCGATGCCATGATGCGCGGCCTGGTTGGGATAGTCCTGTGGGGGCAGGCCCCGCGCCGGGCCCCGCAGCGGCAGGTTGATCGTCCGAGTCGGACGCCCTGCCGCCAGGTCGAAGATGACGAATCCGTTGAGGTAGGAGAGCTGCAGCACGAGTTCGTGGCTGCGGGGAACGAACGCGAACGGTCGCACGCCGGCGCTGAAGTCATATACGTGAACGACGCGGAGCGTGCCGGCGTCGGCGATCGTCAGCTGGTGGCGGCTGGTGTCGTGCCCGTAGGGCAGAAGTTGATTGCCGAGGCTGCCTGAGTAGACGTACCTGCCGCTCGGTGACATCTCGAGCACGTGGGGCCAGTCGCCCGCTTCGTAGGAGCCCACGATCCGGCCGGTCGCCGCCTGCAGTGCGTAGACCTTGGTGCCCGGCAGCGCTGAGACGAACAGCCGCTTGCCGTCAGGCGTGACTGCCAGGTGATCTGCGCGGACGGCCGGCATCTGAGTCCGCCACAGTTCCTTCCGCGAGGCCAGCGAGAACGCCGCCACGTCGCCGAGGTAGCCGCGGGAGACGTACACCACGCGGCCGTCCGGCGAGGCTTGCACTTCCTGCGTGTAGTTGACCTCGCCGCGGTTCTTGATCAGCGCCGGATATATCGCCCGCTGCTTCGGGTCGACGGGCAGCCGGCCTTCCGGAATCACGTTCAGGGGCCTCCCCAGGCGTCGAAACGTGCGCGCATCCAACAGCTCCACGGTGCCGTCATAGCTGTTGGCGACGATCAGCACCGGCCGCGTGCGCGGGTGCCGCTTGGCGCCGGCCTCCGTCGTCGCGACCAAAAAGCCGCCGAGCGCAAGCAGCGCCAGCGCTGTTGCTGACACCGACTTGTGAGACCACCTGGCCACGCGGATGTCACGCTAACAGTCGGCAGCCCGGCAGCGCGCCGTCAATCCGTCCGCGCTCTGATCACTGATCGAAGACCGCAGCGATCTCGTCCAGCGCCGCCTGCTCGTGCTCGCTGACCTCCGTGCCGCCGATCCCAAGGAACCCGCCCTCGCGGTGGGCTCGGGCCACGGCGTTGGCCACGCCGAACACGAAGCGCTTGTAGTCGTTGACCTCATCCTCGGTGGCGAGGCGGTCGAGGATGGCGACCGCGCTGCGAAGCGTTGCCGGCGCGTCACGCCGAAGGTCCTCGGGGGTGTGCGGCGTGGTCTGCGGATCGAAGGCGGGCGGCGTGGCAAGGATCGCCCGGACGAGCTCATCGTCCTTGTACTGCTCGCGCGCGTGGGCGTACGCATGTGAAATCGCGACAGACTCGCGGACCGTGCCACCTTTGTCAGCGGCGATCACGAGCATGCCGGTGAGATACGGCGCATTTGCAACGGTCGACCAATCCTCGGCGTTGAAGGCGGCTTTTGTCGTCATCGAGGCTCCAGTTGCTGGGGGACGGGACGTCCAGCCAAGCATCGCATGTCCCGGCGTGCCCGATGGGGCCCACAACCGCCTCGACGCATCATTCGTAGTGGGTCAGGCTGTGCCAGATCGCACGCCATGGCCGAGCGATTCGGCACAGCATCACCGGAAGTCCCTGTTCCTGGTTGTCAAGGCCGACGCGGTCGTTGATCGTCGCCACCACCCGGCAACCGACGAATTGCGGCGCCGCCGACCGGGGTCCGTCGAAACCGAGCAGAAGCACACGGACGTCGCCCGCCGCAGGCTCGCCCCATTCGCTGAACCCGTTGTGGCCGCTGTAGGACCGCGGCAGCCCGAGCTTTCGCCCGAGCAGGTCGACCGCTCCCGCCTCGCCGTAGTTGCTTGTGAAGATCGCCGCGTGGCGGCGCTCCGCCGGCGGCATTGAGCGCCACGCGTCGGCAACGGTGCTGACGAACCGCGGCCAGCCGACCTCTTCGCCGATGTCCGGATTCAGCTTCATGGTGAGGCTCCCCGGGAGCTTGCGTTCGGGAAGCAGCGGAAGCGCGATCGACGCGCTGACAAGGCCGCTCAAGGCGACGGCCGCGATCAGGACCGGCGAGCGCCATCGGCCGCGGAGCGTCCAGTCGGCAGTCGGCCTGGCGCCGAGACCGAGCAGGACGGGGTAGAGACTGGCCAGGTAGTACGCCTTGCCGTTGGCAACGATGTAGAGGAGGCCCACTACCAGGTACGTGAACGGCAGAAAGCGCAGCTCGCGCCAGCCGACGCGCTTGAACGGCGCCGCGAGGCCCGCGATCCAGACCGGTACCAGAACCGGGCTGACCAGCACGAGCTGGAACGGAACGAAGCCGGCGCGCCCACCCTCGGCGCTGCCCGCGACATGCTGCGCAACCGTGGTCTGCGGCCAGCCGTGGGCCTGTTGCCACACGATGTACGGCGCTGCCAGCGCGATCGCGGCGAGCGCACCACCCCAGCCCCAGGGGGAGCGCAGCGGCCAGCGCGGACCGACCACTGCCAGGCACGCGACCATGACGGCCAGGATGAAGCCAACCTGCGGCTTGGCCTCAAAGCCGACCCCGACGACGATGCCGCCTGCCAGCAGGCACTGCGGGCTGTCGGCGACGATCGCGCGGATCATCAGCCATCCCAGAGCGGTCGTGCTCAGGATGTCCGGCGTGGTCGTGGTGAGCATGTGCCCGACGGCGAGCGCGAACGCCGAGACCATCGTGCACCCGGTCGCGATCACCTGAGCGCGGACGCCGCCGCCCACCTCACGCGCGATCATTCCGGCGAGCACCGTGGCTCCGGTCGAGGCAAGCGCCGCCGGCGCCCGCAGGGCCAGCAGCGAACCCGGCGCGAGCTTGTTCATGGCCCAGGCGATGAGCGGCACGAGCGGCGGTTGGTCGGGGTAGCCGAACGCGGGGTGACCGCCGCCGACGATGAAGTACATCTCGTCGCGGTGATAGCCGTACCGCGTGCTCGTCGCGAGCAGCACGACGAACAGGCCGGCTCCGATCACGAACACCCAGAAGCTGAGCGGCTGACGCAACGGACGGTCGCTGGGCCCAGATTGCGCAACGCGCGGATCAGGCTGTCGGCCTGGCTCCGACGACAACACGCGTTCCACGGCCAACACGCTAGTCGCCGAATGCGTCGGCGCCAAGCGAAGGGTGCTTTGGTCGAGGCTCGAGTGTTAGGGTCGCGGAATGGAGCTGTTGGTGCTCGTCAAACACGACTGCGACGTCTGCGACCAGGTGCTCCCAGTGTTGGATTCGGCGCGCGCGAGCGGCGGTGCGATTCGGATCGTCTCGCAGTCTTCCGCGGAGGACACGGCGGCCCAGGCCGATCGGCTTCAGCTGAGCATGCCTGCCGAGCTCGATCCCGAACTCGAGCTCTCCTCGGCGCTTGATCCCGATGCCGTGCCTGCGATCGTCCTGATCGACCGGGGTCAGGAGCGGGATCGCGTGGAGGGACTCGACCGCCAACGGCTCCGAGACCTGGCCGGCCAGGCCGACATCGAGCTCGAGCTCGACGGCCTGCCAGAGCGGCGCCCCGGCTGCGCCAGCATCACCCGAGACCCGATCGTGGCAGCACGCCTGGCAGCGCAGAAGGCTCGCAAGGCAGGCCGGCTGAAGGCTCGTGAGCTTGAGATAGGTGGGCTCGAGGACCCGATCGAAGCGTTGTTTGATCGTGGGTACTCGGATGGTCTCCCGCTGGTCCCCCCCACACCAGAGCGGGTCGTGGAGATGCTTGACGCCACCGCGCGCGACGCGCAGGAGCTGGTGGGGTTGATCCCGCCCTACGACGGCGCGGCCACGGTGGAGAAGGTCGCCATCAACGCGGTCATGGCCGGCTGCCCGGCTGCGGTGTTTCCGATCGTGCTCGCGGCCGCGGAGGCAGCCTGCGATCCGGCGTTCGCGCTGCTCGGACTGGTCTCGACCACGCACCCGTCCGGACCGGTGGTGGTCGTGAGCGGCGCGCTCGCCGACGAGGTGGGGATGAACAGCGCGGGCAATGCCCTGGGTCAAGGCAACCGGGCGAGCGCCACCATCGGCCGGGCACTGCAATTGGTGATTCGAAACGTCGGCGGAGGCAAGCCCCAGGAGGAGGACCGGGCCGCCCACGGGCAGCCGGGCAAGCTCAGCTCGTGTTTCGCTGAACGCCTGCACGACTCCCCGTGGCCGGGGCTGGCGCAGGCTCGAGGCGTGCCGGCCGGCGAAACCGGTGTCACGCTGTTTGCCGGCGAGGCACCCCGGCTGATCGTGGACCAACTGGCGCGGACGCCGGAGCAGCTGTGCGCCAGCCTCGGGCCGGCGTTGGAGTGGGTGGGACACCGGCGCCAGCGCCTGGCGTTCGACGCCGTCCTGGTCGTCGGCCCCGAGCACGGTCGCATCTTCCGCCAGCACGGCTGGGATCGGGAGCGGGTCCAGAACGAGCTGTTCGAGCAGTCCAAGAGCCCGGCGGGAGCGCTCGTGCGCGGCGCCGGCGGCAGCGCCGAGGGGATCGAGGCTCGGTTCGTCACCGATCCGGATGCGCCGATTCCCAAGTTCGCGGCACCCGACCGCATCCTGCTGGCCCACGCCGGCGGAGACGCGGGACTATTCAGCATGATCTATGGCGGCTGGGTAGCCGGTGAAATAGGATCGGCTCCAGTGACCCGGAGCGTTGAACCGTGGCGGTAACGATTCTGGATCCGACCGACGAGTCCGCTCCGGCCGGACGCCCGCTCGCCACCACCCGCCTGGCCCCAGACGCGCCGGCAACCATCGCGCTGCTGGACATCCAGAAGCCGCGGGGCGATGTGTTCCTGAACGAGCTGGAACAGCTCCTGGGGCAGCGCGGCCACACGATCATCCGCACCTCGAAGCCGACCTTCACCAAGCCGGCGCCGCACGACGTCCGCGCCGAGATCGCGCAGCATTGCGACGCGGTGATCGAGGCGCTGGCGGACTGAGGCTCGTGCGTGTCGTGCGGTCTGCGCGACGTACTCAGCTTCGAAGGGATGGACAAACCCGCGGTACTGGTCGCCACCAGTGCGTTCGAACAGGCCGCGGAGCACCAGTCAAGGGCGCTCGGCCAACCTGACATCCACCGGGTGCTGGTAGCGCACCCGATCCAGGACCGCACCGACGCCGAGCTCGAGCAGCTCGCTCGCGCCGCCGTGGATCAGATCGTCGCCCAGCTGTCCGGCTGATCGCGCCGGGCCGGCTCAGCGGCGAAGGCGCGAGAGCAGGCCGCCCTGACGCCGGCGCACCGTTACCGGAGCCCCCGATCCGGCTCCGGCTGCGGATGCCGCCGGGGGCGGATCGGCTGGGGGCGGATCGGCTGCCTGGGTGTCCCCGGTAGCCGTGGCGTCGGGGTCACGCCCGGCCGAACGGTCGATGACCGCCGTGGCCGGTTCCGCGGCGTGGGCGTCAGGCGTCGGTGACTCCCGTACCACCGGCTCGGGCTCGGTGGCCGGCTGCTCGGGCTCGGCGGCCGGCTCAGCGGGCTTGGGGGCCGGGGCTGTGTCCGCTTGAGCCGCCACCGGCTCACGAGGCGCCGCGGGCTCAGCTTCCTCGCGGACGGAGGGGAGCTGTTGAGTGGCGACCGTGTGGTCGCCAGCGGCCGTCGGCGCGGCGGCCGGAGTCGTAGCCCGGGGTGGCGTCACCGGGCGCCTCGCGGGGGCGGTTGCCACCGCCGGCGCGGCCGCCGTGCCCGCCTCCGCCGCCTCAACCTCCGCCTCGGCTCGCCGGGTGACGGGGCCTGCCAACGCGTAGCCGGCCAGACCGGCTATTAGCACACCGACCAGCGTGTGATAGGAGAGCAGCTCAAGCACGCGGACGAACTTCGCGCCGTGCGCGGCACCCTCGGCGCCGGCGGCTTTCCAGAGCAGGCTCACGTCCGGGCCGATCACGAACCAGATACCCGCGGCGAGCGCGAGCAGCGCCCCGAATTTCCCGGCAGGCCGTGGACCTGCACCCAGCAGCAGCAGGCCGCCGAGCACGGCGACGATACCGGGTAGGACATCGAGCCAGAATCGATCCGTGGTCCACGTCCAGCTCTTGGTCGATCCCAGCGCGAAGTGAAAGTACGGACCGACGAACGGCACCAACCCGCCCCAGATCCCCAAGATCAGGATGAGCAATCCCGCTGCTCTGGTACTCCCACTGCGCATCGTCTCCTCCTAGGTCGCGATCGCGGGTCGCGGTTTGAGGCTTCCCTACCACGTAAACGTCAAATCGCCTTCAGCTGGGACTCCGGTTGCGTCTTCGTAACGCGTGCCCGAACCCGACGGGATACGCTCGGGGCGGCATGCCGATCGACCGTGCGGTTTGCATCCGGGGCCTGACCAAGAGCTACGGCAGCACCTTGGCCCTCGACGGCGTCGATCTCGAGGTCTGGCCTGGCGAGCTGCGCGGTCTGCTTGGCCCCAACGGAGCCGGCAAGACCACGCTGCTGAGGATGCTGTTCGGCCTGATATGCCCGGATGCCGGCTCGATCGAGCTCCTCGGGCAGCGGTTTGACGGCCACCAGATTGGGCGTCTCCCGGGCGTCGCCGGTTTTGTCGAGGAGCCCGCGTTCTATCCCTACCTCAGCGGCTACGCGAACCTCGAGCTCCTGGCCGAGTTCGATGACAACCTGGCGCCGGATATCGACGTCGTGCTGGAGCGCGTCGGCCTGTCCGCACGCGCTCGCGATCGCCTCAGCCGTGATCCTGAGCAGCCACCTCATCGGTGAGCTCGAGGACCTGTGTCATTCGTACACGATCATCCGCGAGGGCCTCGTGGCCTGGGATGGGAACGCCGCGCGACTCGACGCTGAGGCTCCGGCGCCGGGGCCTACCGGCTTGGCGCAGCGATGGTTGCAGACGGGGACGATCCTGTATTGCGCGCTGGCCGGGATGGAGTGGCTTCGCACGGCCTCGGGTCCTGTTCCGCATCAACGCGTGATCCTTTCATCCTGGGGCACCCCCCGGTTGAATATGTTGTGACGGACCTTGAGTGCGACCGACGGCAGCAGTAGCGTTGCAGCCTCGATTCGACTCGAGGGGATCCCAGGTGGCGCAAGAACTACAGCTGAGCAACAGCGAAGCACGCGTGAAGCTCCGCAGCCCGTGGGCGGCGGCGTTACTTCCGATCATCACGCTTGGGATCTACCACCTGGTGTGGTGGTATCGCATCAACCGTGAACTCCGTGACTACGGTCAATCCAAGGGCTACGACCTCGGGCAGAGTCCCACCAACTCCTTGCTCGCCCTGTTCCCGGGCGCGTTCATCATCGTGCCCGCGCTGATCACGTATTGGCGCGGCACCAAGCGGGTGCAGGGCGCGGCCCGCGTCGCCGGCCAGGAACCCGTCAACGGCTGGATCTCGCTGGTCCTCTACCTGCTGGTCGCGCCCGCGTTCTGGGCCTACCTGCAGGTCGCGCTCAACAACGTCTGGCGTGCAGAGGCAGCCGCTCTGCCGGGTGAGGCCCCGCCCGCGGGACCGGCAGACCCGATGCCGCCGCGCATGGCGGACAATCCGTAGGGGGCGCACCGGGGCGCGAGCCTCGGTTATTGTCTACGTGCTTCTGCGGCCGGCACGGAGCATCAAGCCGAGGTCTAGGAGGAAGCAGATGAGGAGCGCAATCCGAGTCAGTCTTTGGGTGGTCATCGCCGCGCTGATGGTCGCGTGGGTGGGGGTGGGATCCGCGGCGGCGGCAAGGCATCCGAAGCCTCACTTCTCGATCTCGGTTCTTTCGGGCCGCGCCGATCTCGTCAGCGGCGGCTCGGCACTGGTGGCGATCACCCTGCCCCGACGCGCCGATGCGAGGCACGTCAAGGTCACACTCGGGCGCGGGAACGTGACTGCGGAATTCGCGTTCCGCCGCGACGGACGCTTCGAGGGCCTGGTGACCGGTCTGGCGCTAGGACGCAATGTGCTGCGGGCGACGCTGCGCAGCGGTTGGGCGGCTCAGATCGACTTGGTCAACCATCCGAGCGGCGGACCGGTGTTCTCGGGCCCGCAGCTCGAGCCGTGGATCTGCCAGCCGGGCGCGGTGAACCAGCGATGCGACCAGCCTCCCACCTTCACGTACCTGTACATGTCCACCAACCCGGCCAAGCACGGCTTCCAGCCATACGACCCGGCGAGCCCGCCTTCCGACGTCGCCCAGACCACGACCGATGAGGGCGTGACGGTGCCGTTCATCGTGCGAGTAGAGACCGGCTACATGGATCGCGACCAGTACCAAATCGCTGTCCTGTTTCAGCCGAACAAGCCGTGGACGACGTTCGCGCCACAAGCGCAGTTCGATCACAAGCTGCTGATCACGCATGGGGCGTCGTGTGGCGTCAGCCACCAGACCGGCACGGCTCCGACGACAACTGGGGACAGGGCGGCCGAGGCTGCACTCGCTCGGGGCTTCATCACGATGTCGACCGCCCTGGACAACACCGGACACAACTGCAACCTACCGCTGGAGGCGGAGTCTCTGGTGATGGCCAAGGAGCACATCATCAAGTCCTACGGCCTGCTTCGGTACACGATCGGTACCGGATGCTCCGGTGGCTCGCTGGCCCAGCAGTGGATCGCGAACGCGTACCCCGGCGTCTACCAGGGGATCCTGCCGACGTGCTCGTTCCCCGACGCCTATAGCACTGCGACACAGTTCCTGGACTATCACCTGCTGCTCGCCTACTTCCTGAACTCGTCGAAGTGGGGACCGGGGGTGACTTGGCTCCCGACTCAGATGGGAGATGTGATGGGCGGCCCTGACGGCGTCCAGAACGCAGAGGTCGGTGACGCCGCGCAGTTCCATGTCTCCGTCCCGACCGATCCGTGCCAGGGCACCACCGCTGCTGACCGCTATAACCCGGTCTCGAACCCGGGTGGGGTTCGCTGCACGATCCAGGATGCCGCGATCAACGTCTTCGGCCCCGAGCCGAAGGCACTCTGGGGGCCGATTGAGCAGAAGCTGGGTCGGGGGTTCGTGCGCCTACCGGTGGACAACATCGGCGTCCAGTACGGGCTGAGCGCGCTGAAGGCCGGTCAGATCACCCCCGCCGAATTCGTCGACCTCAACGCCAAGGCCGGTGGCGCGGACATCGACGCCAACCCGAGTCCCAAGCGCATCGACGCGACGGGCTCGCCGGCGCTGGCCAGGGCGTACCGCAGCGGGATGATCAACGAGACCAACAACCTCAACCAGACCGCGATCATTGACTGCCGCGGGCCCAACCCCGGCGCCTTCCACGACGCCTATCGCGCATTCGCCGTGCGAGCGCGGCTCGATCGCGAGCATGGCACCCACGCCAACCAACTGATCTGGGAGGGCCCGGTAGGGCTCATTGCCGACACCGACTGCGAGCTCAACAGCTTCCTCGCCATGGACCGCTGGCTCAGCGCCGTCGAAAAGGACCACAGCCGCACGGCCTTGCCGCGGAAACTGATCCGGGACAAGCCCGCGGACCTCAGCGACGAGTGCTGGGACGGCGCGGGCCACAAGGTGTCCAATGGCCTCTGTCCAGCCGGTGTGGTGAACGTGGAGGGCACGCCCCGCACGGTCGCCGGAGACGCGATCACCACCGACGCGAACAAGTGCCAGCTGGGGCCGCTGCGCCGCGCCGATTATCCCGGCATCACGTTTACCAACGCCCAGTGGGCAAGCCTCCAGCAGACGTTCCCCCAGGGGGTCTGCAACTTCTCGAAGCCGGGCGTCGCCCAACAGCCGACGATCCCGTGGCTGACCTACCAGGATGCCCGAGGCCACGTCATCTACGGCGGCAGACCGCTGGGAGATCCCCCGGTGTCCACGGAATTCCTCGTGCGCGCGAGGCGCCGTTGAGTTTCTGAGTTGCGGAGGCCTCCGTCTGTCGGAGGCCTCCCAGCGTCCTGCGGATTTGGCTCGGCGGCGGGCTTTAGCTGATCATCGCACTGGTCAGCGTGATCACCAGGTACGGCTGCTTTGCGGGGGGGGGGGGGGGGCTGGGGAGGACCAGCGGAAATGGACGACACCTCGATTGGTCGCCCAGGCTCGGGGTTCGCGGTTACCGCGCTGGGCCCGATCGCCTTCGGGGCAGCGCGGTCAGCTGCCAAGCGCCGTCGTCATGGCTTTGTTCGGTCCAGCGCGTGGCGTCATCGCGCCCGAGCTGGATCAGGCGAGCCGCGAACTCTGGCGCGAAGAACAGATAGCTGAACAGCTCGCCGCGTGTCGAGCTTCTGCCTGCCCCGACCAAGCGCCCGAGCAAAGCCAGATCAGGCGAGCGTCGCACACCCCCCAGACCTGCATAACTCTCGCGATACGCCTCACATGCAATCTGACCGATCGCATTCGCTGTCCCCGGCGCGACGAACATGTATGGGACCACCTTGCGCCGGTCGTCCCCGGTAGCCGCGATTCCGCCCTGAACCAACGCCTCATTGATCGTCGCCAGCGTTTCGACGTCATTCACCAACGGGTCGACGAGGAGCCCCTGGAGGATTTGGCTGGCACCGTCGAACAGGTCCGGCCGCTGACTCGACTTCGGCGCCGGAGACACCGAGTTCAGACCGATCACGATCACTCGCCGGGCTCCCAGCTTCAGCGCCGGCTTGATCGGCGTGTTCAGCCGTGTGCCACCGTCGAAGTACGAGCCCTGCGCCGGGTTGGGTTCGGCGACGTGAACGCTCGGAAACGCGACCGGGATCGCGGCTGATGCGCGAACGTGTTCATTGGCGATCGAGGTCTTCACGTAATCGATCCCCCGACGTTCATCGCTGGCCGCCTGATGCCCACCGTCGTGAAACACCACGGTCCGGTTCGTGTGCGCCGCGGTCGCAACCACGGCGCAAGCGCGGAGCGCGACGTCGGGATCAGCGACGTTCCGCTCGATGTCTCCGAACGCGATCAGCTCGGACAGAGTCCTGGTGAGAGGCGCCGGATCGAGCAGGCTGTACGGCGCGACACCGCCGAATGCCAGGCTCGCCGCGAGCCGGCCGGCAGCCGTCAGCTCCCCAATGGACAAGATCGGCGCGAGCACGTCTTGATAGCCGATCGCGCGCCACACCTCCCGTGCCTCCTCCATCGTCTTCGCGATATCTGCCTCATGGGCATGCGCCGCGAGGTAGGCAGCGTTGAGCGCGCCGACGCTGGTGCCAACGATGATGTCTGGGCGCTGACCGTGCTCCGCCTCCAGCCAGGGCAGCAACACGGAGAGCGCCCCGATTTCGTATGCCCCCCGCGCGCCGCCGCCGGCAAGGACGAGACCGATGCTGTCCGGCACAAACCGAATCGTAGAGGAGGCAGCGATCGCCCCTACTTCTGCCACGGCTACCGGCTGGCTCGATGACCGGCGCTGGCAACTTCCTCGAGCGCTGAGACGACCTCAGCGATGGGCGCGGTCGTCACGATCTCGTAGTCGGCGCCAGCCCGCAGAAGCGGCTCGTAGGTAGCCAGATCGGTGGCGATTTTCGCTCGATCCTCCGGCGTCGATCCGAATGGGTTGGCCCGGCCGGTAACGCGCTCGAGGAGGACGTCGACCGGTGCGCTCAATAGCACGACGGCGTCGAAACGGTTATAGAGCGCGCGCTGATTCGCGACGCAGCCGGCGATGAAGAGCCAACCGGCCCGGTGGCGTTCGAGTAGTGCGCCGACCCTGTCGAGGTCCCACAGCGGCTCGGGCCCCTCGGTGGTCTGGCTCCGAATGATCCAGCCCGGCTCGTCCGTGTCGACGGTCTGGTGCCCGTGGCGGGCAAGTACCGCGAGCGCGCTCGATTTCCCGGTCCCGGACATGCCGGTCACGAGCACGACGGACCGCTGCGAAGCGGCGTCGTGCGGCGTCGTATCCGAGCTTCGTGTCATTTTCGCTACAGCGTGAAGGATTCCGCCTTGCGACATGGATGTGCGGGTATGTACAACTGAACCAATGGACGGTCGCTCGTTCAGCGCAGTCGTGCTCGCCGGGGTGCTCACTGGCAGCGAGTTGACCTCGTGGGGGATGGTCCATCCGACGTTGTGGAAGCTCGAGCACGACGAGCAGGTCCACGCCGAGAAGCTGATTTACAAACGATTCGGCACCATCGACCCGTTCCTGATGACCGCGACGACCGCGGCGTGTTTCGTCGCCGCCTCTGGCCTGCACGGCAGTTCGAGAACACTGGCGTTCACCGCCGGTGGCTGTTACACGACGATGCTCGCGATCACCCTGATCGGGAACATGCCGATCAACCTACGCGTCTTCCGCTGGGACGAAGAACATGGGGACCCCCAGGAATGGCGGCGGCTGCGCCGGCGCTGGGATCGACTCCACAGCATCCGCGTCCCGCTCGACGTAGCCGGGTTCGTCCTGATCACACTCGCCGAACTGCACGCGTAAGGACTCAAGAGCAAAGGGCGCGCGCCCAAACCAATCCGGAGCGGGCGGGACTGTCCGCCCCGGCCGCTTCTCCGGTAAGACGCGAGGCGCCCGGTAAGGACCCACACGGGGAGCCGCACACGCCTGGCCGCGCCGCACCTGAACATTCGTCCGTGCTCGGGCCCGAACGTTCGTCTAGTCCGAGCCTAAGGCTGAGCATCTCGACGCTCCGGCGCCGACACGGGGTTATCGCCGCGCATCCGCACCGCGCGCATTCCCAAAGGACATCCTCTCGCCGCCAGGAGGAAACCCCCCGTGAACAAGCCCTCGCGTTCGTCGCAACCAGGTCGACGTGGACGGAGCAGACGCTCGAGCCTCCATCCTCTGAACTCTCACACCGGGCTGCAGCAGCCCTGGTCGACGCGTGTCGCTCGGAAAGCAGGCCTCAGCGTGGCCGCGGTCGCGCTGGTGGTTGTGGTCGCCGCATGTAGCGGTGCCACCACCGGCGCTCAGAGCATCAGCGCGAGTTCAGCAACTCTGCGCGCCACGGTGTCATGCGCCCAGGGCCAAACGTGCGACGCCTACTTCCAGTGGCGTGTGGACGGCACGACTGGCTGGACGAAGGGCCCTGACATCGGTCCGATCACCGGCCAGTTGTCTGAACCGCTGAGCGACCCGATTTCCGTCTCGCCCGGGACCGTCTACGACTACCAGCTGTGCGGCCGGGCCACAGGCCTCGCGCCCTATCCACAGTACGGCTGCGTCGGCCCGCAAGACGGTGGGTCCTATTCAACCTTCACCTCGCTACAGCCCGAGGCGCAGGCGGCGATCACCGCGCAGCAGTTCGCCGACTCTATCGGCGTCAACTATCACTACCGCAACAACAGCAATCCCGCGTCGACCACTCAGGCGGTGGCGGACATGCACTGGCTTGGCGTGACCGATGTGCGCATGGACGCCATCCACTCGGCCAACTCCGGGTTCAATTCGTTCGTGTGGGGTGAGTGGACCACGGTGCAGAAGGCAGGCTTCAAGATCGACGTCATGATCCCGCCGGGCTGCTCGGACTACTACTCGCAGTGGGACCCCAAAGCAGTCGGGGACTGCATCCAGCAACTCGAGACGCAGGATCCTGGCCTGGCGGGGGTCGAGGCGTTCGAGAACCCGAACGAGCCTGACCTGAGTGGTAGTCCGACCTGGAACACAGATCTCGTGCCGTGGATGAACGCGCTCGGCGCGGACGCTCCGATCAACCCGGCGACCGGTAAGCGGTACCCGGTCTATGGTCCGGCGGTGGCGTGCTCGTGGTGCAACCCGACCGGCGCCCAGGTCCTGGCCGGCACCTCCGGTTTCACCTCGTCGTCGTTCGACGACCAGAACTTCCACGACTACACCGAGCTCAACCAGTCCTCAGCCAGCAATTTTCAACTACAACGTGCACTTCTACTCGGCGATGGCGCGGAGCACCGATCGGATCGTCGCCAGCGAGATCGGGTTCGTGGATAGCTGCACCACCAATTGCGGATACCCGCCGATCGATCGCGCCAGTGCCGCGGTCTACACCCTGCGGGCGTACCTCGAGCATCTCGCAGATGGGATCGACCGGACCTATCTGTACGAGCTCTACGACGAATCGGCCTGCCCCCAAGCGAGAGTTGCGGCGAGGCGCACTACGGGTTGTTCGATTCGACCGACACGGCGAAGCCCTCCGGGGTCGCGCTCCACAACCTCACGACGCTGATCGGGTCCGGGTCACCGGCAAGCCAGTCTCCACTTCGGTGGGGCGTCGAAGCGCAAGACAACACGTCCGACCTGCGCGATCTGGACGTGCAGTTGGCCGATGGCACGCATGACCTCATCCTGTGGCGAACCTGCATGCCGAACCAGAACGAGAGCACATGCCCGTCGTCGGTCTGGAACCCCGCAACGCAGCGCGACCTCACCGTCAAGCCGATCACCGTCCACCTTGATTTCGCGCACGTGGGATTCGGTTGGCAGCAGGCCGATCCCATCAACTCCGCCAGCTTTTCCGGCCTCTCGGGGTCAAACCCGGCGGTGGTGCAGGTCGGCGCTGACCCGATCGTGATCCACGTCGTCTCGAACAGCTAGATCGTCACCAGGGCGTATGGGCGCACAGCCAATCCCTGGACCATGATGGTGCCCCGCCGCGCGTCAGCCTCTCCTCGCCAGCTCGTAGACGCCCACCGGGAAGGGCGCGCCCTTCACGTCGAACACGCCACGGTCATGCAGTTGATGCCTGTCTCCGACCAGCGCGGCGGTGTGCTCGGAGACGTAGATCCGGTCCGGAGTTGCGAGCGCCTCGATCCTCTTCGCCAGGGCGACCGTGTAACCGCACGCGGTGTGATAGCGGCCGTGCGGCCCACCAACCGTCCCGGTCAGCACATCGCCAGAGTGAACACCGACGCGAACCAATAGATCGAGTCCGCGTTCCCGCCGCAACTCGACCCGCGGCTCCCACATCGCATCACGAATCAACATCGCGGCCTGGCACGCTCGACGGGCGTGCTGCTCAGCCCCACCGGACTCAAACACGGCCTTGATGCCATCCCCGGTGAACGCGCCGACCCAGCCCCCACACCGGTGCACAGCCTCGGACATGAGCTCAAACAGCATGGCCATCATCGACCACCACGGCTCGAGTCCGATCGATTCGCTGAGAGCCATTGAGCCCGCGACGTCGGCAAACAAGACCGTGACGAACTTTTGCTCGGCTCGGCAGGCCGCCGGTGTCCCCGCTCGCCTGTCATCGACCTCGACATCGGCCGCCGGGACGAGCGCTCCCGCTGTGGCGCGCGAGGGACGACTCTTGCTGCGAATCGGGTATTTGGTGACGGTGGCCATGATGGGTGGCGTCGGTCACGAAAGGATGCGAAATCACGCTCAAGCGCCCGTCATCGCCGAATCAAACGATGTTGAGACGTGCTTGATCAGCGCCGCTGCGCCCGCAGGACACGACTACCGGCTACGCCCTGGGCTGTGCCAGTCGGGCTAAACGCACCCGGCGTCCCGCATGAGATTCGGGAAGTTCTCCTCGAGGAACTGGTTACGCAAGATGCAGTCCGGATCGAGCTGACGCTTGAGGTGGAAGAACTCATCGGCGCCGCTGCGATACATGTTTTGCAGCGTGTCCGGGTCGACGTACACGCACTTCACCATGGAGACATGGCCGCCGAACCTGTTCCAAAGAAGGTCGGCCAGGTCGGTGAATGCCCGCTTGACCCGCGTGATTTTGGCCGGATTCGACGTCTCGAAGGCATAGCTGACGGCAAAGCCAGGGCTCCTCGCGTTCGGCGACAGGCAAAACGACAGGTCTTCCGGCAGAAACAGGACGTCTTGGAGCGTCGGCGTGAGCTTGCGCTGGTCGAACAGGTCGTGGGCGAGCTGGAGCCATGCGCACAGGTCATCCTGCGCCTTAGCGAGGTCGTCGGCCTGACTGACGTCGATCGGGACCACGAACGTTTGCTGGACCGTCTTGAGGGTCCTCCCAAACCGTTTGGCGATGCGCTTGGCGCGGGCATTGGCATCCATGAAGAACAGGGCGTTTGCGAGCTCGTTGATATAGGTCTGGTTGTTCCGCGTAAGCCTGAAGAAAATTCGCGACAGAAGCGCGCAAAGCACCGGCACTCTCATGATCCATTCGGCGGCGATCCTGAGCGGATTGTTGGGCTCATAGAGCAGGAACCGCCGCCCCTCGAGCGTCGTCGTGAACCTCGACGTGAACACCATCGATGATGGTGTGTCCCGCCCGGCCGGGTACAGACCAGCGGAGATTGCATCCCATTGTGGTTTCGACTGGGACGGGGTGACCGTTGCGCCTGTCGCCGGGACAAGCTCTCTTGCCAGCTCCCTGAACGTCGTGTACTTCGCGACGCGGGTCTCCACGCCAATTCGCGGCTGCCCGATCGAGAGCACGTTGTAGGTGATCTCGACAAAGGCCCCGAGGTACCCAAATCCCCCGATGGCCGCCATGAAAACGCGCTGTTCAAGTGTCCATTTCGTCGCGGCGGTGCCCGGAGGCGGACGGCTGCAATCGAGCAGAACTCCCTGGATGGTGAGGAGGGAAAACCGTTCCACCTGGCCGCCCTCCTTCCCGTACCGCGGCGACCAGCGAGACAGGCAGTCGGCCGCAAGCGTGCCGCCGGCGGTTGCGTGAGAGGCAGTTACGGTGCCTGCGGGCACCAGACCGTGAGGTTCCAGCTTGGCAACGATCGCGCCCCAGGTCGCGCCTGCCCCGACTCGCACCTGGCGCTTGGCCGCGACCACATCGATCTCGTTGAACCGCTTCATGGAAACGACGATGTCGGCTCCGAGCGACTGCGAGTCGAAGGCGTGGCCCCCCGCTCGAAGTGTCACCTTGCGTTTGTGCTTCTTGGCGTGGTCAAAGACCTCGCGCAACTCGCGCAGGTCCGCCGGGCAGTAGACGTTTGGCTTCGCCGTGTCCAGACCCGAGTACGACTCGAGCTCCTTTGTGCGGCTGCTGGGTGCCGTCACGTATCACCGCCACACATAGTCACTATGCAACCGTGGCCGAGTTGAAGCAGCGCCTCCGCGCGGCCGCGCACTGAGCCGGAACCCATTCTTGCGCGCCAGCGCGAGCGCACCTTCGGCCGTGCCGAAGGCGTCATCGGCGGCGCCCGAGGCAAGCTGCGAGGCTGCCCAATAGCAAAGGTTCCGCGCCTGCCAGGCCTTGACCCCCTCCCGTTGGTGAAGCCTTGAGGCGGTGGCAAAGTGCTCGTTCGCGCGTTCGTGTGCTCCAAGCGTAGACGCAAGCATGCCGAGGTAGTACTCGGCCGCGCCGTACCCCATGGCGCCGTTCCACACGAACTGATCGCGCCACGGTTCGATCAGGTCGTAGAGCGGCTCGGCCGCGGTCGTTGATCCCACGTCGGCCGCGACCTTGGCCCAAAGCGCGACCGCAGTCGAGTAGACCTGATCGCGGGGAATGTCGGCGAACCTCCGGGCCGCATGCTTCTCCAGCATCGGCGCGGCCTCGAGTTCGCGTCCCAGGTCGCACAGAATCACCGCATGAGCGGCCTCGTACGCGGGCACAGCGCGATTGCTCTCGGCGGCTTGCTCGAGCACATCGACGACTTCGTCCGCACGACCCTGCTCGACCCTGCACCATGCAGACCTGTCCGAAGTAGATGAAGACCATGTCCGGCTCAGCCGCTCTGCTCCCCCAGCCGCGCCGCGGCCTCGGCGAGGCGATCCGCCTCGTCGAGGTTGCCGGACAACTGAGCGAGGCCGGCGGCGTAATACGTGGCATGCCAGCGCAAGCCGGGCTGGCCGAGCTGCTCCGTAAGCGTTCGCAGAACAGCCAATGCGTCTCGTGCCTCTGCCAAACGGCCGGATTCGACGGCGACGTGGACGCTACGATCCAGCGCCCAGATCCGCACGAGCGGATCATCGGCGCCGGCAGCCAGGTGACTCATCTCCTCGGCTGTGTGCCGGCGAGCGTCAAGCGTGTCGACCGCCCACGTCGCATGGAAGTGGTCTCGGAGGACGTAGGGCAGACTGCGGGCGTCGCCTCCCTTGCGCGCGAGCGCCAGGGCTTGATCGGCCAGGGCCGCGTCGCCGCCGATAATCCGGATCGAACTGCATCTCCATCGCCTGGAGCGAGAGCAATCGCGCACAGCGATCCGGGTCTGCTGTGACGGTTCAACTCGACCGCGCGTTCGAGCACCGCCAGTCGCTCTTTGTCGACCGCCCCGAACGTGCTGGCGAAGCCGCGGCTATTCGCGAGCGCCGCCCGCGCCATCCGCTCCCCGTCGTGCATCTCCTCCGCCAGCGCGGCGGCTTCTAGCAGAGTAGATCGGAATTCTGGTCGCCCGGCCTGCCGCTGGGCCTCGCCGAGGCGGATCATCAAATCACAACGCTCCGCCTGATCGGGAGGCGCGCACGCGGCCAACTCGAGGGCCTGCATGAACCACCGAGCCGCCTCATGCGGCGCCAGCTTGGCCAGAGCCTGCTCGCCCGCCCGTCTGCTGTACGCGATGCCTTTTCGTGGATCGCGTGGGGTCGCGGCTGTCCAGTGGTGGGCAAGCTCCTCGATGCGAGGCCCGACGTCCTCGCCGCAGAGTGCCTCGAGCGCTTCCGCAATCCGGCGATGAACGCGCGACCGTCGCGTTGCACCCAAGACGTCGTAGAGCGCGTGATTGATCAGATTGTGCGCAAATGAAAAGGAGCCGCTCGGCTCCGGCCGCTCGCGGATTAGGCATGCCTCCACAGCCGCGTCGAGGAGGTCAATCAGATCGTCCTCGTCAACGTCGACGATGCGTGCGAGTACTTCGAAGTCGAAGTGGGCGCCGATAACCGAGGCGCATGTCAGAAGGTCGCGACAGTCCTCACCCAGCCGTTCTACGCGCCGACGTACAACCTCCCGGACACTCTGCGGAAGTCCGACCCCCCGAGTGTTCCTGGCCCGTTGATCGCCGCGTCCGCCGAGTCGCCGATGACGCCCGACTCTGCGAGGTGGCGAACCATCTCGCCAACGAAGAATGGATTGCCACCGGTCTCGACGGTGATCTCTCCCGACAGGCGGCGGGCGGTCTCATCCGCTTCACCGCCTCCCGCTTCGAGCACCAGCGAAAGAACCTCGCTTTCGTCGAGTCCGGGAAGCCCTAACCGCTCGATCCGCCGCTCGCGTCGCAGATCCGCGAGGGCAGCGGCGAGTGGGTGGTCACGCGAGAGATCGCTGTCCCGATAGGTGCCGATCAGCAGCAGCCGAAGCTCCGCAGATTCTTCAATCACGTATTTGAGCAGCGCGAGCGTGGTCCTGTCGGCCCAGTGAAGGTCGTCGATCAGCAGCGCAACAGGGGCCACCGAGCTGGCCAGCTCGAGGAGCCCCACGACCGCTGAGAAGAGCAGATAACGCTCGGACTCAGGATCCGTCTGCGTCGGCGCGGGGGCCTCAGGCAGCCTCCGCCCGAGCGCGGCAATCAGGCGCGTCAGCTCACCTCCGTGCCGCTCGACGTACGATGTCAGAGCCGCGTTCGGGGCGTGCTCGACAAGCGGTGAAAGTGCTTGGATCCAAGGTCCATACGGCGCAGCGAGTTCCTCCGGGCAGTGCGCATACATCACCATCGCGCCGGCTGTGTGAAGTTCGCGCGCAGCGCGGAAGGCGAACTCGGTCTTGCCGATTCCCGGCTCCCCAGAAATCAATACCGCGTGGCGCGCACCCCGTCGAGTGGCGTCCCACGCCCTCCTCACCGTTTGCTGCTCCGCAACGCGTCCGACGAAGTCGGCGGGCGGCGCAATCCGCAGGCCCGGGGGAAGAGGGAGTCGCAAGATCGACGGACCTAGGTCCGTGGCGACCTCCTTTCCAGTCGGCGATCGTGGCTGGCTCAAATCGGTCTGACGTAAGATCGCCCGTTCGAGCTCGCGCAGCTCGCGACCGGGTTCGAGACCAAGCTCCTCGCTGAGAATCCGGCGCCCGTCACGGTAGACCGCCAGAGCATCAGCCTGGCGCCTGGCTCCATACAGGGCCCGCATGAGTAGCCACCGGGCGTGCTCACGAAAGGGGTGCTCGGCGACCAGCGTCTCCAGCTCACCGATGACTTCCCAGCGGCCGAGTCCAACTATCGCCTCCAGTCGTGCCTCGAGCGCTTCCACCCGGATCTCCTCGAGTCGAGCCGCGGGAGACCCCGCAAAGTCCATGAACAGGAAGTCCGCCAATGCGGGGCCCCGCCAGAGCGCTAGCCCGGCTCCGAGAACCTGCTCCGCCTCCTCGAACGCTTCCGAGCGCAACGCGCGCCGACCTTCCTCGACGAGCCGCTCGAACCTATGCGCGTCCACCCGCTCGGGATCGATGTCGAGGCGATAGCCAAACGACCCCCGCGAAACGGACACGCTGTCGTTCGGGCGCGACGTCTTGCGTACCCTCGGCGCCACCCCCCTCGCGATCCGCAGCGCCTCCCCTGCCGCGCAGGACCTTGCGGATCGCGGATATGTAAACCTGGATCGCGTGCAGCGCGGAGGCCGGCGGGCGCTCGCCCCACAGCCCGTCTATGAGCTGCTCTGCGGAGACCGGTTCGGGAGTGTGAATGATCAGGAGCGCCAGAACCGCCCGCTGTTTCACGCCACCCAGCTGGAGCGTCTCTCCACCGTGACCGACCTCAAGCGGCCCAAGCACCCGAAATTCCACGTTGCCTCCGACCCGGCGCCCAGAGCACGGTCATTCTACGCCCGCCGCCCGGGGCGAAGCAAGCCTCGCTCCGCCGTGTGTTCTCGCTGCGTCGCGGAGGTCTACGGCGATAACCGGCTCGAAGACGCGGGCGTGCGGCTCCGGCGCGCGCTACCGCAGGATCCTCGCCGACCCGACGCCCCGACGCGCCCGTTACGTCGCTATCGCTTCGTAGACGTCGACCGCGCCTCCCATCCTCCGGGGTGGATTCGAATCTGGCTACGGACGACTATCGGTCCCGTGTCAGGTGGCTGACATTCGACCGACGTCGGCGGGCCAAACACATTACGGTCAAATCAGACCTATGACTCTTGGATGTAATGAGAGGCATGGTTGTCCGCTCCTGAGCGTTGCAGGTCGTGGGGGTTATAAGCCACCCGTGGGCGGGCATCGCTAGCCACATCGTCGCGCACCCGAGCTGGGACGGTGTCCCGCATTTGCTCGCGTCGTCGCGGTTCTAGTCGGTTCAAAAGATACAGCCCTAACGCCAATACACCCGATCTTTGGAAACCAATGATTTCAAGCTATTCCCTGAGTACGAGGGCGGGATCGGAACCCGCGACCTTTGAGGTTATGAGCCCCATTGGCGCCGGGCGTCCGCGGCACCACGCCGCGATCGATGTGCCCGCGGGCTCGCGGCTCGAGCAAGCCTCAGACGACCGGCCGGGCCGACCCGAACATCCGAACTCGCACACCAGCCTGAACCAGCCTCAACGGACGGCTCTCGCTCGGAAAGCATGCCTCGTCATGGCCGCGGTGGCGCTGGTGGTTGCGCTCGCTGCGTGTAGCGGTGCCACCACCGGCGCTCAGAGGATCAGCGCGAGTTCAGCAACTCTGCGCGCCACGGCGTCATGCACCCCGGGCCATATCTGCGACGCCTACTTCCGCTGGCGTGTGGATGGCACGACTGGCTGGACGAAGGGCCCTGACATCGGTCCGATCACCGGCCGGTTGTCTGAACCGATGAGCTACGCGATTGCGGTCTGGCCGGGGACGGTCTACGACTACCAGCTGTGCGGCCGGGCCACAGGCAGCGCGCCGTACCCACAATACGTCTGTGTCGGCCCGCGAGCCCCTTGGCCCTATTCAACGTTCGCCTCGTTGCGGCTCGAGGCGCAGGCGGCGATCACTGCGCAGCAGTTCGCCGAGTCCATCGGCATCAACTATCACTACCGCGTCAACAGCAATCCCGCGTCGACCACTCAGGCGGTGGCGGACATGCACTGGCTTGGCGTGACCCACGTGCGCATGGACGCCATCCACTCGGCCAACTCCGGGTTCAATTCCTACGTGTGGGGTGCCTGGACCACGGTGCAGAAGGCAGGCTTCAAGATCGACGTCATGATCCCGCCGGGCTGCTCGGACTACTACTCGCGGTGGAAGCCCAAAGCAGTCGGGGACTGCATCCAGCAGCTCAAGACGCGGGACCCTGGCCTGGCGGGGGTCGAGGCGTTCGAAAACCCGAACGAACCCGACCTGAGTGGCGATCGGACCTGGAACACAGATCTCGTGCCGTGGATGAACGCGCTCGGCACGGACACTCCGATCAACCCGGCGACCGGTAAGCGGTACCCGGTCTATGGTCCGGCGGTGGCGCGCTCTTGGACCAGCCCGACCGGCGCCCAGATCCTGGCCGGCACCTCCGGTTTCAACTCGTCATCGTTCGACGACCAGAACTTCCACGACTACACGCCTCAACCAGTCCTCAGCCAGCAATTTTCAACTACAACGTGCACTTCTACTCGGCGATGGCGCGGAGCACCGATCGGATCGTCGCCAGCGAGATCGGGTTCGTGGATAGCTGCACCACCAATTGCGGATACCCGCCGATCGACCGCGCCGGAGCCGCGGTCTACACCCTGCGGGCGTACCTCGAGCATCTCGCAGATGGGATCAACCGGACCTATCTGTACGAGCTCTACGACGAATCGGCCTGCCCCCCAAGCGAGAGTTGCGGCGAGGCGCACTACGGGTTGTTCGATTCGACAAACAGAGCCAAGCCCTCCGGGGTCGCGCTCCACAACCTCACCACCCTGATCAGGTTCGGATCGCCGTCGCGCCTATCACCGCTTCGGTGGGGCGTCGAAGCGCAAGACAACACGTCCGACCTGCGCGATCTGGACGTGCAGTTGGCCGATGGCACGCATGACCTCATCCTGTGGCGAACCTGCATGCCGAACCAGAACGAGAGCACATGCCCGTCGTCGGTCTGGAACCCCGCAACGCAACGGGCCCTCACCGTCAAGCCGATCACCGTCCACCTTGATTTTGCGACGTGGGATTCGGTTGGCAGTGGGCCGATCCCGTCCAATCCGCCAGCTTTTCCGGCCTCTCCGGGTCAAACCCGGCGGTGGTGCAGGTCGGCGCTGACCCGATCGTGATCCACGTCGTCTCGAACAGCTAGATCGTCACCGGGCCACCGGTGAGTTTCAGACTGTGGGGAGGCCCTGCGGGAGGAGTGGAGGCGGGATTGGACCCACTGACCCGCTTCCGCGACCCACGAGCGCTATCGGCACCGTTGCGCCGGCGCGCGGTCCCGACGATCCGTCTCGAACTGAAAGACGGAATCCGTCGAGGTCAGCTCGAACAATCGCTGGATGCTCCGCCGCCCCCGCCGCAGGAACAGCCCCGTGCGCTGGTGCGCCCGCAGCCGCTGGTGGGCGTCCAGCAGCACATGAAGGCCCGCGCTGTCCAGGAATTCGAGTTCGCACAAGTCGACCACCACGCGCCGGACGCCGCCAGCCTGCGCCTCCTCAAGGTGTCGCTTGAGCGTCCGCGCGGATGCGAGATCGAGCTCACCGCGCAGCGCTAGCGTCAGCGCCTCCCCGTCCCAGGTGGTCTCGATTCTCAACTCGCCCGGCATCAGATCGAAGCGGGGGTTGCCTACCGCTCCAAGATCAGTGTGTGCCCCGCTAGTGCGCCGCTCGTCGGAGATCACCATCGGTATGGAGACGCCGCGCTTTGCGATGCAACGAGGGCACCGGTCCAAAGTGAGATAAGAGGCGCGGAGGCGCACGGACAGCCCGCATCTCGGGCACGTCATGTACTGCATGGAAGCTCCTTGTTCCACGCCCGCGAGCCGCGATCGGCTGTCATCCTCGCGACCAGAACCATGCTCGCGCGAGCGGTGGAATGGGCATGGCGAGTCGACCCGCAAGGGCGCGTCGTCGCAATGCTCGCGCGAGCATGATCGGATCGGGCTTGGTGGTCGGCTCCATGTCCGTTGTGGCTGATTAGCACCCTGGGCGCCGGTGAGAGACCGGAGCCGTCTGCGCGCCAACGTCCGCGTCCGGACAGCCGGGGCCCGCACTTCGACTCCAAAGGCTTTATGTCCGAATGCGGACGTCCGCTGGGGGACTGGTTGCCGTCCAGAGCCGAGGGGAGCGGGGATAAATCAGGAAAGCCAAAACGGAGGTGGACGTGCTTGTCGCACTCGTAGTCATCCTGTTGATCCTGGCGATCGTTGGTGGCTTGGCCATCCACCCGCTGTTGTTCCTGCTGGCGATCCTCGCGTTGCTGGTGTTCTTCGGGGGTCGCCGCGGAGCGGTCGGCTGAGAACGGACCTGGCGGCCAGCCTGTCCTTCGGGCGGGCTGGCCGCTCCGGCGTGAATCGCCGGCCGCTGTTGAGCCGCCCGTGGTGGATCAGGTCATGGCCGCCACCAGTCGGTGGTGGCGTAGCTCCGCGGGCGGGGAGCCGTGGAGAATCCAGGTGCCGTTCTCCAGTCGGCTGATGGCACCTGATCGAGAAAGATCGCCCATCGCGGTGGTGACCGAAGGCCGATGCGCTCCGACCAGGTCGGCGAGCCGCTGGTGGGAGAGCGGCAGTGGCACCGCAATACCGTCGGATCGCACGCGACCCCAGCGCTCGGCTAGGTGCCAGAGGGTCAATAGGAGACGATCATCGACCCGTTGATGATGGGCGATCGCCAGCGCTACTGCCAACGCATGCGCACGCCGGGTACCACGAGCGAACAGCTCGACCCCCAACTGTGGCCACGGGTTCATTCGTGTCACGAGCCCGTGGTCCAGCACCGCCACGCGCGTCGGCTCGAGCACGGTCCACCCGACCTCAGCGTGGACATGGGAGCCGTCGGGATCCCAGTGCCAAGGCCTGAAGACGTCGCCCACGCCAAGCAGCTCGACACATGATCGTCCGAGCACGTGAACCTCCCTCGACAACAGCCCATCGATGATCAGGAAGCCGCGGTGATGCTTATCCGGCTCAACCGCACTCGCCGCGTCCCAGGCGCCCGGTGAGAGGCGACGCTCACGGGTGAGCGCCTCGTGGCGCGCGCGTTCGCGCTCGGACTCGTCGAGCAGCTCGGCTAGGTCCGGGTCGGCGTCGACGATGCTGATGAGGTCGGTCACCGAGCCCATGTGCTCTCAACACTACCCCCACGACCGTGTCCCTCATCGGGCATCCGGCTCGGGCCGGGCCGACCGCCTGATGTTCGGAGGCGACTAGCGGCTGAAAGGTCAGCCGACGCTCGCGCGGTCTGCTGCTCGCCATTTGCGAACCGTCGACCGTAGAGCTAGGTAGCCGACCAGACCCGGCAGAGTCGGGAGCCAGAATGAGATCGCGCGGTATGCAAGGACGCCAACGACGGCGCTTCCCGCGGGCACGCCGAAGGCGACGAACGCGGCGATCATGCCGCCCTCTACACCGCCAATTCCTCCGGGGACTGGAAGCAGACTGCCGAGCGTTCCGAGGAAGTAGCCAACCACGAGAACTGCCACGGGCACCACGGTTCCGAAGGCGTGAAAGCAGACGCCCAGGACGGCGATGTCGAACCCCCAATATGCGACGGCCCCTAACAGTCCCGGTTGTCTTTGCCGAACCAGGTCGATCGCTGTGCGCACACCACTGCCGAGCACGTCGGGTGCCTTCGCGAGCTGTCCCGCGACCCAACCGAGCGATCCAGGGCGCGTCGCGAAGCGATCGAGCCGGTGCTCCACATCGCGCGGCATCAGCGCCAAGCTGAAGGTTGCCACCACGAGCACGGCGGCCAGGACGGCCGGAACGATCGTGAGAGCAAACGAGCCGCCGCCGGCGAACAGGCCGGTCCACAATCCCAATCCGCAGACGATCAACGCCCCGAGATAGACGGAATACTGCACCACAAGGCTCGCAACCATGCGGCACGCGATCACCTGCCCCGACATCCGGGCACGACGGAGTGCCCACGCCGTAACGGCTACCCCACCCGCCCCGGCCGCCGCTACCAGGCGGATCGCCGCGATCCCCGCGAGCGGGATCTCAAGGCTGACCCGCCAGTCGATCCGAGGCACTCCGCGACCGAAGACGGTGCGAAACAAAACCGCGTAGCCAACAATCGAGAGAAGCTCCAGCACGCAAGCCGCCGCCAGCCACAACGGATCCCCTCGACGTAGCTGGCCCCAAGTCTGCTTCAGTCCCGCCACTTTGGGAACTAGAAGGTAAACGCCAACCAGCAAGACCACGATCAACGCTGACCCGAGCAGCAGCCGTAACGGAGTGATCCGGAGCGTCGGCTCCTCGGCTGTCTCGGTCAGCAGGGAAGAATTCGCGACCGACGCGCCACGAATTTGTGTCTCGAGCCGGTCGTCCTCGCCCACCGGTGACGGTGATCGCCCCCCGCTGGCAAGCGAGAATCTGCCTCCGAGATGTGAACCGGGCATTCCAACTCCCTCCTCACTAAGGTCTACCCGCGATCGCTTATGGCGACGACGGTGGCGGCGTCTACTTGATCGAGCTGGTTGCTGTCAAGTACGGCCCGATCATCGTGACCGCGTTGCGCAGCCCCGGCCTTCGCGTTCGCTGGCAGATTCGCTGTCCAGGCTCCGCAACGCGTGCCGTCATTCTTGGCGCAATGGAAGCTGTATTTGCTCGGCGGCTCCAGGCTGATCGATGCTCAGCTGTCGTTCTCGCTCGATCTCGGAGTCGAGTTCGACGCCCAGCAATACGGCGATATTGGTCAGCCAGATCCAAATCAGAAACGTGACTATGGCTCCGAGCGTGCCGTACGCCTTGTTGTATGAGTTGAAATGGGCGATGTAGGCACCAAACCCCGCCGAGGTGACTGCCCACGCAATCACAGCGAGCATGGCCCCGGGAGTCAGCCAGCGCCAGCTCGGCGGTCGAACATTCGGGGCGATGTAGTAGAGCCCACTGATCATCAATGTGACCACTACCACGATCGCCGGCCATTTCGCGATGCTCCAGACCTCAAGGACGGTGGAGCCGACACCGAGCTGGCTGCCGACCGCCCTGGCGACGGGACCCGTCAGCACAAGACCGCTCAAGACGAACGTGGCTAACACGAGGGCGACCAGCGTCACGGCGAAGTTGAACGGCCATTGCCGATACCACGAACGCCCGCGCCTAGCCTCCCACATGACATTCGCGGCCCAAGAGAACGTTCCCACATAACCGGACGCGGCCCACACGGTAACGACTAGGCCGACGCCGAGTAGAGCGCCGGCACCGCCCTTGTTCATGATGACTTGACGCACCGGCCCAGAGATCGTCTCGACGGTCGAGTGCGGGGCGATACTCCCAGCGATTTGCAGCACCGCGTTGAAAGTCTGTGGGTACTGCCCAACCAACCCGAGCAGCGCCACTAACGCGATCAAGCCCGGGAACAGGGACAGGACGCTGCGATACGTCAGAGCGGCGGCCAGATTCGTAACCCCATCAGCGCGATACTGATCGAACGTTCGCTTGGCGATCCGCTTCCATGCCCCGTCCGGAAGATCCCCAAACCGACGTGGCTTTCCTCGCCGAGGAAACCGAAGGACACGATGGTCCTGACGAGCCTGCGCGCCTTGCCCGGAGCTCTGAGCACCCTCCATACCAGCCGTGCTACCCGTCCCGTCTCATAAAGCGCACCCCACTGAACCGGCAGCGCACCTCGCCGGAAAAGCAGAATGAGCCGGCGTCACCCACGCGGAGCTTTACCGCGGCGACCGGCTCGAAGACTCGGCCGTGCGGCTCCGGCGCGCGCTATCCCGCTGACAGGCCGTAGTCCCCGCCGGTCGGGAACAGTTGGGCGAGGCGCCCGCCACCAATGCGTCGGGTGACCACGAGCCTGGCGCCATGGGCGTGGACTGGACCGTGAACGACCTGCGGCAGGAACACGACCGTCGCGCGTGTTGTGTCGTTTCGGCCAACCCTGGCCGAGTTAGCATCGAGACTGAACTTGGCCGCATCCGGGTCGTAGCTCAGCGCGCGCAGGTTCCCCTGGGTGTAGAGCGGGTATGCGCCGGAGGTCAGGCGGATCCGGTCGGCCTGCGGCACGCCCGGGCCAAACGGCGGTCCATAAACGCCCCAGAACTCGGTGTGGTTGATGTCGTTGGCGTTCTCCTTCCACAGCCACAACGCGCCGCCCACACCGAATTGATTCTGCAGCTGGTAGTGGGCGCGCAGGATCGTGTTTGTGTCCGACGGGCTGCAGCCGAACTCCCCGACCCACAGCGGCAGTCCGAGATGCTGGGAATCCGCGATCGCGCTGCGGTAGCCGCCGTCCATCGGGAAGTTGCGAGGCGTGAACGTGCGCGTGTACACATGAGGCTCGTACACGACGTTCCGGAACGAGCTGTAGCTCGACCAGCTGACGGTTATGTCACTGCGATCCGTGATGTCGCGCACAGCGCCTGGCTCGATGAAGAACAGCTGGTGGAAGCCGTGCACCCGGCGAATCACGCCACCGATTACTTTCGCGTAGAACGGGAATAGCACCGACGCGTCCGTGCCGGAGAGCGCGAAGTAGGTCGGCTCGTTGATGATCTCGTAGCCGGCGACGGTCGGGTCGTCCCGGAACCGGCGCGCGAGCGCCGCGATCACCCTCGTGAAATGGACCCGTAGCCCGACCCCGTCGGGAGCCGGCGCGTTGGTAAAGAACTTCGCGAAGTCCTCCTCCACGGCCGGGTCGAGCTCGCGCGTTCCGTTTAGCGCACACACCGGCTTCGTGTGAATGCTGGCCCATTGCGGAGCGCCGTCGTACCCGTTGATCGGCTGATACGGGGCCGTGCAGTGATCGGCGCTCGTCGAGTACAGATACTTGCTCCACGCGTCCTGGTGCATGTCGAGGATCACGTAGATCCCGGCCCTCCGGGCCCAGCCGACGACCTGCGCGATCCGGTCGATGTAGCGGGTGCTGATGTGACCAGGCGATGGCTCGAGGAGGCTCCACGACAGATTGAGCCGGATCGCGTCGTAGCCGAGCGGGCGCATCTGCGCGAAATCGTGCTGGCACAGCACCACGCCTTCCACGGTTGGATCGTCGCGTGGGCAGGCGCCCCCGGCGTAGCGCGACGGGTCGATCGGGTATGGAGTGCGCAGGTCCGAGCGCCAGTAATCGACCAGCCCATCGACGTTCACCCCGCGCAGCAACACCTGCCGACCGTGCTCATCGACGATCTGACTCACCTGGGATGGACCGCCGGTTGAACCGACGTGGAGAAATTCGAAGCGGGTCGCCTGCGGCCGGCCGCCGCGTCCCGGGCGGGCCGCCGCTGCGGCGGCCGCCGATAACCCGAGGACCACCAGCACCGTCACTAGCACCACTCGTCGTGGCCACGCACCCATGTACCGACCGATGGTACCCCGCAGGAAACGCAGCCGCCTCGCCTCGGCCCATGCGTCGCGGCGAGCGGCCGTGCGCTCGTCGCCCGTCTGCGGGCAGGGAACCGGCTCGGCTTATCCTTGACCGAGGGCATCGTGCTCGCCAGCGCACCAGATGCAATCCGAGGTCGAAGGAGCCCAGGGCCTATGAGTACACCGGTCAAACTGAAGGCGCGCGGGATCGCCGCTTCGCTCATCGAGCGGGTTCCGACACCTGCGCGTCCAGCCGCTTGCGACCCCGCCTCCCGGCAGCGGGCTGAAGCCGGTGATGGGAGATCCCGGCGTGCCGTTGGTGGGCCACACGCTCGAGTTCCTCCACGACGGCCTGACCCACGCGCGGGACTACCACGAGCGCTTCGGGACGCTGTTCTGGACCGGCGGGTTCGGCATCCGGATGGTCTCGGTGCTCGGTCCGGACGGACTTGAAACGGTGCTCACCAACCGCGACCGCGCGTTCTCGAACAAGGAGGGCTGGGACTTCCTGATCGGGCCGTTCTTCGATCGCGGCGTGATGCTGATGGACTTCGAGGAGCATCGCCACCACCGCCGGATCATGCAACAGGCGTTCAAGCACGAGCGCCTCGTCGCCTACCTGGACAAGATGAACCCGGCGATCAAGCGCGGGATCGCGCGCTGGCAGCCGGCTAGCGGTTTCGAGCTCTATCGCGCCACCAAGCAGCTCACGCTCGACATCGCGACCGAGGTGTTCGTGGGAGGGGAGCTGGGCTCGGAGGCGGACCGCCTGAACCGCGCGTTCATCGACTGCGTGGTCGGCGGCCAGGCGGTGATCCGGGCCGACGTGCCGGGCGGCAAGTGGCACCGTGGGCTCACCAGCCGCAGGCTGCTCGAGGATTACTTCCGCGCCCAGATTCCGGCCAAGCGCGCCGGCGATGGCGACGATCTGTTCAGCGTCCTGTGCCGTGCGGAGACCGAGGACGGCGAGCGCTTCTCCGATGACGACGTCGTCAACCACATGATCTTCACGATGATGGCCGCCCACGACACGAGCACGATCACCGTCGCGATGATGGGCTACTACCTCGCCAAGCATCCCGAATGGCAGGAGCGGCTGCGGGAGGAGTGCAGGGCGCTGGGCAAGGCGTCGATCGGCTACGAGGACCTCGAAGCGCTCCCGACGATGGATCTCGTGTTCAAGGAGACGCTGCGGCATCAACGCCCCGGTCGGATCGATCGCGCGCCAGGCGATCAAGGACACCGAGATCGACGGCTACTACATCCCGAAGGGCACGCGCCTGATGCTCTCGATCTACGCCACCCAGCGGATGGAGCCGTGGTGGAAGAACCCCGACACGTTCGACCCCGAGCGCTTCAGCGAAGCCCGCAAGGAGGATGCGTGGCACAAGTACGCGTGGACCCCGTTCGGCGGAGGCGTCCACAAGTGCATCGGGATGCACTTCGGCGCGATGGAGGTCAAGGCGATCATGCACCAGCTGTTGCTGCGCAACTCGTGGCGGGTGCCTGCCGGACTACGAGACGGTGATCGATTACGGAACGGGCCCGTTCCCGGGGGATGGGCTGCCGATCGAGCTGCGGCCGATCTGATTCGCTCCGGGATCGCGCTCGGGCGGATGGTTTGGTACCGGGTCAGAGATCCTCTGAGACGAGTTGTTCGAATGTCGCGGGCTTGGGGAGGTGGATCCAGCCCTCCCGGGCGATCAGATCGACTTCTTCGCGCTGGTGGGGGCCACGTCAGGCCCAGCGCTGCTGCTCGGGCAACGAGCGCGGCGAGGACCGCGTCGAGCGCGTCGTCACTCTCAACGCACGCGCGCCGCGCTGCTGAGAGGTCCAACCATTCAGCACCTCGCGCCTCGAGCTCGGCGAGGAGGGTTTCCCGAGCCTGGCGCTGTAGCGCCTGACGCTGGGCATTGCCGCTGCGTTTGTAACCGCGGCGCGGGAAGTCCCAAACTGTCAGTGCCGCACCCGGATAGACCTCGACCACGCGGTTACCTCCCAGCCGGTCGACGCCCTGCGGACTATGCGCGGCGAGCAAACGTGCGCAGCGCCATGCCGGGATGGCGATCCGGTCTGAGGACACGCTGAGGGGCCACTGCTTTGAGCGCCTCCACACGAATTCGTCCGTGCGGCGAAATCGCAGTGCGCGCGGGTCCACATTCGCTGGCCAGGTCCCATGTTCCGCGTAGGCCGTAAGCGCCTGAACGACGGTCTCTGGCCAGCCGAACGGAGCGTCGATGCCGACCCAATCGGCGCTCTTCATCGCCTGCAGCGCATCGGCGTCGCCCACCGGAGTGACCGGCTTCCTTACCGATGCCCGGCCGCCCGACCAAACGATGGTGGCCATCGCGGTGCGCTCGTCCTGCGACGCCAGGTCCAGGCCCAAGGTCCTCACACCAAAATTGAACACGAGCCGGCCGAAGCATCGAGCACCCACCCGACCGCGGGTCGTAACTCGGGGAGCCGGGGAGCCGTAACATCTGCGGCGCATCACGAGAGCGGCTATCGCCGTCGCCAACCGGCTCCAGTGCACGGTGGCAAGACGATGCGGCCTGGAAACGGCAACACTGGAAGGAGCAGCACCTGTGTGGGAGATAGAAAGCGAGCCGATCGTGAACGCGATCCGCGAGTGGGGCGATCAAGGGTTGGACGCGAGCACGGGCGAGGTCGTCGACGGCATCCTCATCATGCGGCCGGCCGAACGAATCCACTGCTGCTGCGACGACGATCTCGAGGTTGTCGCCGAAGCGGCCCGCGGCACGCTCACGTGGGGGCTCTGGCGCTGCACGCATTGCGAGCGCTCGTATTCGATCGGCCCGAAGCTGCCCCCGACCTGGGTCAGCCCGCTCGCTCGCATGTGCATCGAGCTTTACCGCGATTACCTAAGAGCAGTTGCGATCGCGTACCGCGATCGAAGTCCGACCTAGCCGCGAAGCACACCAGCCACGCCGCTCGGTTCGTGCCTATGAACCTCCGTCGAGGTGGGCTGCGACTCTATCGGCTCAGAGACTGTGCACGTGCCTTCAGTTCCTGCTTGGCGATCGTCTCCCGGTGGACCTCGTCGGGGCCGTCGCCGAATCTGAGCGCGCGCATCCCGGCGAAGATCTGCGCGAGCGGGAAGTCCTGGGACAACCCCGCCGCACCGTGCACCTGGATCGCCCGGTCGAGCACCTGCTGGCCGACGTTCGCCGCGGCGACCTTGAGCTGTGCAAGGTGCGAGCGGGCGGGGCGCCCGCCGACCTTGTCCACCATCCACGCCGTGTACAGGGTCAGCAATCGCAGCTGCTCGATCTCGATTCGGGACTGCGCGATCTGATGCCGCACGACGCCCATATCGGCTAAACGCTGGCCGAACGCCTCGCGGGACAGCGCCCGATCGACCATCAGCTCGAGCGCCCGCTCGCACATGCCGACCGCGCGCATGCAGTGGTGGATGCGCCCCGGGCCGAGCCTCGCCTGCGCGATCTCAAAGCCACGCCCCTCCCCTAGCACCAGGTTTGCGGCTGGCACCCTAACCTGCCCGAACAGCACCTCCGCGTGGCCGGCGGGAGCGTCGTCGAAGCCGAGCACCCGCATGTTGCGAACCACCCGCACACCTGGCTGATCGGCCGGAACCAGGATCAGCGAGTGCCGAGCATGCAGTGGCCCCTCGGGATCGGACAGCCCGAAGAAGAGGAACACCGCGCAGCGGGGATCGGATGCGCCCGTGATGTACCACTTGTGCCCGTCGACGACATACTCCTCGCCATCGCGCACGATCGTCGAGCGGATGTTCGTCGGGTCAGACGACGCGGCGTCGGGCTCGGTCATCGCGAACGCCGAGCGGATCTCACCCTGGAGCAGCGGCATCAGCCAGCGCTGCTTCTGCTCGTCGGTGCCGAACAGAGCGAGCACCTCCATGTTGCCGGTGTCCGGGAAGCTGCAATTGAACGCCTCGGGCCCGATCGCCGAGCGACCCATCGTCTCGCACAACGGCGCGTACTCGAGGTTCGACAGCCCCGGCCCGTACTCGGGATTCGGCATCCAAAGGTTCCAGAGACCCAGTTCGCGCGCCCGCGCCTTCAACTCCTCGATCACGGGCGGCACTTGATCGCCGCCGGTCCGCTCGATAAACGCCGCGACCTCGGCCTCGGCAGGATAGATCCGCTCGTCCATGAATTCCGCGATCCGCTCCTGCATCTCGAGCACCTTGTCCGACAGCTCGAAGTCCACCCTCAGGCCTCCTCAAGTACGTAACCAGGGTTAGCGACGAGCAGCCTGCGACGAGCGCTCGCCCGCAGAACCTCGTGCAGTTCGTCCGCGCGCTCGTCAAACCGCCCGTCGCGAATCAGGTCGGCGAGCTCTAGCTCGAGCTCGTCGAGTGGCTCGTCCCGATCAAGCAGCGACGCGAGCGCGAGGCGGTCCGCCTCCCGGAGCTCGGCCTCGAGCTCGAGCTCGCGCAGCGCGATGGCGAGCAGGTTGGCGGCCACGAGCGCCTCGAAGCCGCCATGGCCTGGGAGAGCCGGTCGCACGTTGACCACCAGATGATCGGCGGCTGACTCGATCAACTCGCGTGCCGTGGGTCGGTCGATCGGCATCGTCAGTCGAGCAGCTCCATCAAGTCGTACTCGGTCTCAGCGACGCGACGACCGATCGCCGCAAGCTCGACCGAGCGCTTGCTCCCCGAAACGTGCTCCATCCCGCGCAGCACGCACAGGGCCCCCCATTTGAGGTTGCCCAGGACCTCCCAGAAGCGCACCTGCTCGGGATCGACCACGCCACCGCCCGCCTGCTCGTATGCCTTGAAGAGATCCACGCGTGCGCCGAAGCCTCCCACCTCGGCTTCGTCATTGCCAAAGCGCCACGGCCGCATGCAGAGGAACCCGAGGTCCTCGAGCGGCTCACCGAGGTGCGCATACTCCCAGTCGACGACCGCCCGCAGGCCGTCATCGCCGACGATCAGGTTCCCGTTGCGGAAGTCGCCGTGAACGAGGCACGGCATACGCGACGGCGCGGGTGCCCGGAGCCGACACCAGCGGAGGGCGGACTCCAGCACCGGGCGCGGCGCCGGACCCTGGTCCAGCATCGTCCTGACAAGCGCCAGCTGGTGCCCAATCCCGAGATGGTCGAGCGACGGCAGCGTCGCCGCGTCGACCGTGTGGATCGACGCCAACGCCCGGCCGACGTCGGCGGCGAGCCTGAGCCGGATCGGCGCAAGCTCGGGTTTGCGCGCGATCGCTCGCGGACGGCTCTCCCCCTCGACGCGCTCCATCACAAAGCTGTCCGCCAGCCCAGCGGGCGAGGCAAGTGGGCGCGGCACCGGCACGCCGGCTGCATGCAGAACGCGCTGGAGCGCGAGCTCGCGAGCCCGATCAAGTCCACCCGCATCCCGGCTGTCTTGGGCGCGCTCGACGAAGTCGCGACGCAGAACCAGACCGTGGCGAACCCCATCAGCGTCGACGACGTCGAATGACCACGTTTCCCGGCTGGCGCCACCGGTGAGGCGCTCGAGCCCCTCAACGGAGACCGGAGCGGGCAGCTCGGCGGCGAGCCCCGCCGCCAGAGCCGCCGCCAGCTCGTCCGTCACATCTGCGCCGACCACGTGCGTTATCCAATCACTTGGGTGTCGTAGGTGTGGATCGCGTACGGCGGCGACAAACGCCCGGCGACACGGGACCCGCGGCTCCGCGGAGTCTGTGTCGGTCGCAGCTCGCATCACCGGACGACTGCTTTGGTCGGTCAGACGTCGTGGATCGTCACGATCGGGTTGGGCGAGATTGCGACCGTCGCGCTGCGCCCACCTGCGTACGCCGCGCCGTACGAACGCAACCGCGTGGAGTCGAGTGCGGGCTCGGCCTTCGGCGGGCTTTCCTCAAGCCCCAAGAGCAATCCTTGAGCCGACCGGGGCTCGAGAGCAACCGAGGGAGACGGCCAGTGGCAGACCTCGAACGCCACGGCATGCAGACGCAGCTCCAGGTCTTGCTTCCCTCCCGTAGCTGGTGGGTCTCTACTCGGCCGTCGCGGATCCAACCAATGGGTTGGCCCACCGCGCGAAATGGTCTGCTGCTACCCGTTTGGTACCCGGAACGCGAGCGCGGCCTCACGACGAAGACCGCCCTTGCGCCCGGCCCCCGAGGTCGCGGTCAGCCGATCCGCGGGGCTTGCCGGCCCCGCGCCCTGTCGGCCGGGATAGCGGGGGCGGGATTCGAACCCGCGACCTTCGGGTTATGAGAGGCTTCAGTGGGGTGAGCTCGGTCCCTATTTGCGGGGATTTTCTGATCTTAGCTTGGGTTAGATAGGGCTGAATCAGGCTATTTTGTTACATGGTTTGTGACACAGAAGCCTCCAAACCTGACCGAAAATGCAAGTAGTCGCGATGAGGGCGATCGCGCGGCCGTGCTGGTCGTCAAGCTTGGCATTTTCCGCTATCGGCCGGTTGCCATGCAGAAGGTTGAGGGGTCGGCCCCTTAAGCGCGCAGGCCGGAGTCGTATCAGGCGGGCCCCCCTCGAGCCTAGGACGACCAGCTTCGCCCGCTCACTCGTCCCCAAGCTCACCGCGCTCAGACGCGACCTCGACGAGTACCTGCGCTACTACAACACCGACAGGGCCCACACCGGCCCCCACACCCAAAGCCACATCCCCGCCAACATCATCTACGGTGCCCCGCAAGATGGGAGCAACGCGATGACCCGTCGCGTCCAGTCCGGATTAGCGCAGACTAGTCAGGTGGTGAGCTCGTACCAGGGAGGCCCGCCCGGTCCAGTACAAAGATCTCCACGAGGCGGTCGGGGTCAAACAGAACTTGGCTGTGGTAGCCGATGACCTTGCGCTCGAGCACGTCCTCTACGCGACGAACGAGTTCGGGGGCGATCACGGCCTGAAAGCGAAGCCGGTAGTCGCGCACCGCTTCGTGCTCTCCACCGCGGATCATCGTTTCTTCGTCGCGGGTCATGCCTCCGGTCATCACGCAGAAGACGTACTCATCGCAGAAGTAGGTTTTCGCGTGGGTGGGACCGCGGCCGTAGAGATCCTTCATCGTGCGCACAACCACTTGGGAGACCCGCGCCTGTACCGAGAGCTGCTCCTGGGCCGATTCTTCGCCGGCCACGGTGTCCGTCATGTGCCGCACACTAGCTCAGACGACGAATGCAGTCCGGCCAGGCGATAAGCGCTCACGCGAACGCATGTTTGGCGCGTGATCTACCGGGGTAGCTAGAGGGTCGAGCGCGCCGACGACAGCTTGCGCACGCTCCTGCTGCATCAGATGGGGACGACTCCGACGAGCGTAGAACCTGGATTGCTCGGCCCCGTTGGTTCATTCTCACTGAGTAGGAGTGTTCGTATGAGTGTCACCAAACCCGCAGAGGGCCGCGGTTTCGACGGCTCGGACCATCACCGCACGGCCACCCACGATGCGCCTCGCCGTCTGTCGACCGAGACCAAGGCCGCGTTCAAGACGACCGAGTTCATTGCGTACATCGTGGTCCTGGCCGGCATCCTCATTGCAGGCGCGGTATCGAAGGCCAGCCACTATGGCGGAAACCATGATCCGTTCCGCGCGGACCGAGTCTGGCTGTACGCCACGATCCTGACCGTCGGGTACCTGGTCAGCCGTGGCCTGGCCAAGGCTGGCAGTCGCCAGCCATACGACGAGCGTTCGTAGCGCCCTCTACTGGTGGCTTCGCTGGGCCCGTGTGGCACTCGTGTGCCGCGCGGGTCCCGCGAGGTCCCGCAGCAGGCGCGCGCCGTGCCACTCGCTTCACCCCGAACTAGTCAAGGAGATGTGACGTTTTGACGGATCAACAGAGTTCTGAGCAGACCGCCGGCGGCCTCGTCGGCAAATTTGCCGGTAAGGCGAAGGAGGCCGCCGGCTCCCTCGTCGGAAATGACGAGCTGGCCCGCGAGGGTCGTCTGCAGCAGGCCCAGGTAGACGCGGAGGCCGACGCACAGCGTGAGGCCGCCGAGGCCAAGCAGCGCGAGGAAGAGGCATCGCTCGCGGCCACCAAGACAGAAACTGAGCTCGAGCGCGAGCGCTTGCAGAACGAGGTAGCAGCGCAGGAGCGTGAGCGGAGGATCGAGCGTGACCGTCAGGAGGCTGAACGCGAGGCTCAGTCCGAGGCACAGCGCGAGCAGGCGGCTGCAGAGGCTCGGCGCGAGGCGCGGGAGTCCGCGGCAGCGAGTGCCGAGCAGCGTGCTGAGCGCGAGCGAGTTGCTGCGGCCGAGGAGGCCCTTCGGCTCGAGCGGCAGGCGCGTCGCGCGGACACAGAAGCCAACACCATCGACCCCAGGGAGAACCAGTGAACGTAAGTGACATTTCCAGAGTTGCGGTTGACAGCTATCTCCGGCTCATTCGGCTGCCGATTGACGCGGCTATCAACCGACTTCCCGGAAACGGCACCGGGGCAGCCCCGACTGCGAGGCTGGTCGTTGACCGCGCCGACGCTTCCGTGCGCGCGATGCTCGCCACGATCCTTGGCGATGCGTTGCTCCGTGAGGATGCCCAGCAGCGCCAAGCAGCGGCCCGGGAGCGCGAGCGGGCCCTGCGCCTGCGCGATGCAGCCGAGAGCAGACGCGAGCAGGCCGATTCTCGCCTCGAGCAGCGCGAGGCGCAAGCCGCGCACCTGCGCGAGCAGGCCCAGCAGCGCGCCAACTATGAGCGCCAACAGGCTGCGAAGAAGCGTGAGCAGAAGACCCGTCGCGCCGTCGAGGCTGAGAAGAAGCGTCTAGACGCGAGCCGCAAGGCGGACGCCCGTGCTGATCAAGCCGTCAACGAGCGTGCGCCCAAGGCGCGGTTGGACACGCTCGACGCCAAGACCGACGCCCTTCGGAAGAAAGAGCAGGCCCTCACAGCCAGCGACGAGGCTCGTCGCCTACGCGAAGCTGCCGGCCGTACGAAGTCCGAACGAAAGAACGGCAGCTGAAGTGAGGTGGGCGCCGCGGCTCGACTGTGGAGCGCTGGAGCAGACTGTGCATCGGACCGCGGCGTCTAATCCCAACTCAAACCACCAAACCCCTTCCCCAAGGAGTAGATGAATGCGATTCGCGCTGTTCGGACTGTTGATCGCGGCCGTGATCTTTGCCGTCTCCGGCGGTCATGCGCTGTTCTTGCCGCTGTTCTTCGTGCTTCCGCTGGGCGGACTGTTCGGTCACCGCCGCCGCTACAGGCGTTACTGAGCGATGCCCCCATCACCAGCGAGGGCGTCGCCGGCCGTGTGGTTCCTACGACTTCGCTCGCGGCGCGCGGGATCGGGCTAGTCACAACTCGGAGACTGCGCGAGGTCGACCTCGAGCGCCGAGTGATCGCTAGCTGCTGGTCGCGCCAGGCATGGTGATATCGACAGGCGATCGCTTGCAGCTGCGAGGAGGCGAAGACGTGATCGATGCGCCAACCGCCGCTGTGTCCAGCGATGCGCTTCCAGGTCCAGCTTGGCTCTCGAGCCGCGTATCCGTGGAGGACGCGATACGCGTCGCGATAGCCGAGTTCCCTCAGGCCAGGAACGACACCGAGCTCAGCCGCGTCCCAATCAGCGCCTCGGGCGGGGCGCAGGCGCCCGCGCGAGTCACGCGCGAACGAGATGACCCTGCCGTCGCCAAGCTCGCGCCGCGGCGTGTTGAGATCGCCGCACAGAACACGGGGCGCTGGGTCCGCTGCCGCCAAACCGCGACGGATGGCCTGCAGGGTCTCGACCTTCACCCACCCGTTCGCCGCGTTGGGAACATAACGCATGACCTCCACCGGCCCGCAGGTCGTGTCGGCAGCGGCGCACACCGTCGTCTCCGGCCACGGCACCGGAAGACCCCTTCGCAAACGTCGCCGAGCGGCGCTCGCGAAGCCAGCATCACCCCGGTGGGCCGTCGAGCCGCCGGAGCCCGCGGTAGCGGGGCGGGGTGGCGATCTCGGCTCGCTGGGCCTAGCTCACGGCTGCCAACGTCGGCGTGCTGCGACTCGAGGACAACGCCGAGTAGCGGGGGCGGGATTCGAACCCGCGACCTTCGGGTTATGACCCGGCGAGGAAGGGCTTCTGTTGCCGGATGCGTGGCTCAGATCGCGTGGGACGGGAGATCGGCCCGCTTTGCGCCAAATCTGGCGCTTCGTACGCCAATCTTGGCGTGACTAACCCAATGGCCGCACAGCTTCGATGAACCGCCGCAGGAGTGGGTTCGAGAAGTGCCAGTCCCCACGGCCGCCAGTCTCGATGATGCCTATGTCTCGCAGGTTCTCGAGAGCCCGTCGAACCGCTCCACGCTGAAGGCCGGAGTAGACGGGCTGGCCCCGGGCGATCCGCTCGGCTACGAGCAGGCCCAGCTTGTGGGATCTTCGGATGCGCTCGACGATCTGTTCGTGAGCGACGCGGTCGGCGGCCATCGCCGACTGGAGGCCCTGCTCGACGATGTCGAGATCGACTGTCCGCGTATCGAGCTCGACCGTGACCAGGTGGGTCTTTTGGGCGATGAGCATCGTGCTGCGTGGCTGGCCCTCGCCATACTCGATGATCCGCGCCAGCGCGAGCGGCTCGACCTCACAGCTTCGGCCGTGAAGCGCTCGCTCAGCCCGGCAGCCCAAGCCTGATCGTCGATCGGACGCAGATCGTGAAATCCGCCGAACTGATGAAGTGCACGATCGGCGGGAGTGAACAGGTCCCGCATCAGGTGCTCGAGGCTGCCGGCGAACAAGAAGCTCACACCGGTCGAGCGCTGGAAGATGGCTCGCATCCGCTTCGTCAAGCGATCGGGATCTCCGTAGGGCTCGTGCGGCCCGCCAACCTCCTGGAACTCGTCGAAGAACACAACGACCTGCTTGTTGTCCGCCTGGGCGATCCGTCCCGGAAGCGCAAGGGCATAGTCGAGGTAGCGTTCGGGATCCCGCGCTGCGAGCCCAGGCGCGAAGGCGATCTCAATCTCCTCCCCAAGTTGTGTCTTCGACTTCACCACCGCCGATGCGTGGATCGCGTCGGCGACCAAGCGGCCAGCGCGCCTGGTCTGATGAATCACCCGCCGCAGTGCGGAACGGTTAGAGAGCGTCAACGCAACGAGTGCCTCGGCGAGCTCCGCCGCACTGGCAATCCTGAACAGATCGACCGTCACCGTGTAGACGCCACGCCTTTCCAGGCGGCCAACGGCCGCATCGCAGACACTCGTCTTGCCCGTGCGCCTCGGCCCCGCGATCACGAGATTCGAGCCGGCGGCAAGCGCTGTGGCAATCTCCCGCACGTCGATCTCGCGGCCAATCATCTGGCTGGCCGGGATCGGCTGATCGGTGGGAAAGAGATCGCTGCTCCGCTGGCGCGGACACGCCCGTCCTACTATACGCCATATCCGGCGCATAATGCGCCGCACATGACGCAAGGCCCTCTCACTGACAGGGACCCGGCCCGGCCTCAGCTCGTTGGCCAGATGATCCGCCCCAGCATCGGCTCTATCTCCACCACGGCCTTCTCCGCAAGCTTTCGCGCGGTCTCGGTCCGCCCGGCCCCCAGCCAGGTTCTGATGGCATCCGCTGGATCGACTGATTCGGAAGCCTCGAACGAACGTGCGAATAGGTCGACGCGCCGGCCGCGCAGCCTCCGCCGCCCGCTCGTCGTGCGACCGAATCTCGAGTCACCGAAGTCCGCGACCTTGCGGCGGCGAAACAGCGCGGCGTCAGGGCACGGCCGCTCCGGAGCCCTCGCGAAGAACGTCCAGAGTCGAAATCCTTCACCCCATTGCGGCCGTCGACATAGTGCAGCGCCGCTCCCTGGCACAGCGTGACCGCCGGGAGACGATGCCGGTACTGATGCCAGCTCCGGTTGTCCTCGAACATCTCCTCCCGATCCGCCCGGGCTATTCTCGCCCAGCCGACGCAGATCATCGGCGGTGATCAGCGCCGAGGAGCGGGACGGGCTGGGCAATGTCTCTAATTCCCGAATCAGCATCGCGCTGGTTGCTTTCGTGTATCCCAGCCGTCAGCACCAACCGCCGACGTCAAACCAAATCAAACGACCCTTCGCGACCCAGAGAAAGACCTCCGACTTCTCGGAGGTCTCAATTTCCAGCGATTCTGTAGTAGCGGGGGCGGGATTCGAACCCGCGACCTTCGGGTTATGAGCCCGACGAGCTACCAGACTGCTCCACCCCGCGGTGGGCGTCCGATGATAGCTCAATCGGGCCGGACTGTGCCGAATCTTGGCGTCGCAAACTTGTGGCGGTTTCGGTGCCAAATTGGCACGACCATGTCTTGATTCGTTACAGCCCGCTGCCGCAATCTGTTCCGCATGGCAACACTCGCGATGAAGATCAAAGCCGAGATGCGGATGCGGGAGCTGCTCGAAGATCAAGGCGTGCCGCTGCCCGATGAGGTCGAGTACGGCTACGGCTGCGTGAGGCTGTTCTGGCACGGGTCCAAGACCTGCGTCATCGTCGACATCGACGATGACGGCGAGATCGGCGAGAGCCGGGCCGGCGCACCTCCGGCGCCCCGAGAAAAGAACCCCGCCGACGAGTTGTTTCACTTCCCGCCCCCAGACGAGACCCGGAGCAACTGAGTATGGGTAGCGCTCAGCCCCGCGGGCCCCCGCCGAGTGCGGCGACACGACACAACTGAATAGCGACAGGACGCGTCGTTACGCCGCCGCCGGCTCGGCCGCCAGTGGCGAGAGGCGATCGGCCCATGGCTGTGCCTGCTCGAGCTGGGCTGCCAGCGAGAGGAGCGTCGCCTCGGCCGCCGGCTTGGCGACGATCTGGACGGTCAGCGGCAGGCCATCGTCCCCCTGGTACAGCGGCACGGTCATAGCCGGCTGGCCGGTGACGTTCCAGATCGCCGTGTACGGGGTGAAGGCGGCTGACGCGGCGAAGTCGGCCATCGGCTCGTCCGAGCAGGCGTTGATCTGGCCGACCGGCACCGGTCGCTGACCCAAGGATGGGGTCAGCATCACGTCGAACTCGTTGAACTGGGCCACGATCGCTCGGGACGCGGCCTGGAGGCCGACCACGGCGCCCATGTACTGGACGGCGTTGGTGCTGAGCCCTTGCTGATAGAGCTCCCAGCTGAGCGGTTCGATGGTGTCCTGCGTGGGCTCGGCGCCGGCGAGCATTCCCGTCATCATGACCGATCCCGCGACCGTCACCGCCCACAGGACCGTGAAGGTCGGCAGCAGCTCGGGCATCGAGAGGAACTCCGCCTCGACGACCTCATGTCCGAGTGACGAGAGCAGCTCGGCGGCGTCCTCGGCGGCCCGCACGCACACCGGATCGATCTCGGTGCCGATCGGCGAGCCGGCGTACAGGCCGACGCGCAAACGCCCCGGCTCGCGGGACGCTGCGACGGCGAAGGGCTCGTCGGGCGGCGGCGCCCAGGTGGCGTCGCCGGTGACGTAGCCGGCGAGGAGATCGAGCATGGACGCGCTGTCGGCGACGCTGCGGGTGAGGACGCCATCGGTTGCCAAGAGGTGATCTCCCAGCGCCGGGGCGGCCGAGATCCGGCCGCGGCTGGGCTTGAGCCCGAACAGGCCACAACAGGCAGCCGGGATCCGGATCGAGCCGCCGCCGTCGGACGCATGGGCCAGCGGCACCATGCCGGATGAGACGGCCGCCGCCGATCCGCCGGAGGAGCCGCCCGGTGTGCGCTCGAGGTTCCACGGATTACGTGAGGGACCGTTCAGGCGCGGTTCGGTGACGGGCACGATGCCGAATTCGGGCGAGTTCGTGACGCCGACGATCACGAAGCCAGCGCTGCGTACCCGGGCGACCACGTTGTGGTCGAAGTCGGCGACGGCACCCTTTGCCAGCAGCTCCGAGCAGTTGGTCTGGCGGAAGCCCTGGATCGGCGTGAATAGATCCTTGATCGCGATTGGCACGCCGGCGAACGGCCGCTCGTCGCCTGACTCAACCCCATCCGCCGTCTCGAGCGCGCGGTCGGCATCGAGCGCCGTGAACGCGTTCACCCGCGGGTTGAGCGCCTCGATCCGCGCCAGAGCGGCTTCGGTCAGCTCGCGGGACGTCACCTCACCGTCGCGAATCAGCTCGGCGAGCTCGGTGGCAGGACGCGTCAGCAGGTTGGTGAGGTCGGACATCTGGGCTCCTTGAGGGGTGGCTAGGAAATCTGCAGGCAACGCCGAGACCAGAGAGCCTAAGGCGTGACCAAGGCGAATCGCAAGCGCGGACCGGGCAGCGGGTCAACGTCACCGTGCCTCCGGCGGCGCAAGCGAGGACGGCTCACCGACGGCGCCGCTGCTCAGCTTGACTTCAACGTCATCGCGCTGGGCGGCTGGCCGGCGACGTCGTCGCACTCCCAGTTGCCCGTCGGCTGGCCCCAGAGCAGCGTGAGGCAGCGCCCGAGCGCCATCTGCGCGTAGGCGTTGGGATGGAAGGACTCCTGGAGGTCACCCTGGGTCGGCGTGCTCTCGTTGATGAAGCGACCCCATTCGCTCCCACTGGAGGAGGGCGGGTTGGTCGGCGTCGCCAGACTGTCGCTCGTGGAGCAGATCTCGTGGCCCTGGAGCGCATTGTGCAGATCGAGGAATTGGACTCCGTCAGACACGGCCACATAGCGCAGGTGGTCGGAGATCTGCTCCACCACCGAGTCGCGGGCCCAGTTCGAATCGGCGTCGTAGAACGGGCAGCCGCCGACGGCGGAACGGGAGGGGTCGCTCTCGGCGTAGCGGTTCTCAGACGCGCGCGGTATGACCGACGGGTAGCTCTGAAGCACAAACCGGTAATCAGAGTTCGAGTAGCCGGCGCTGCTCATCACGGCCCGGACCTCACTGATCGCCTTCGCCACCCCGGCCGCCATGGCGGGGAACTTCGCGTTGAGGTTCGCCTGCTGCGTCGGATTGCAGGGCCCCGTTTTGGCCAGGTAGGCCTCGAGGCAGGCCTCGACGATCGAGGAGAACCCGAGGTCGTTGCCACCGATCGACATGACGATCAGCTTCACCCGCTCGCTTTGAGCCACCGCGGCGAGTTGATCGGCCTGGGGCGGCAGGCCGTCCTGCGACTGGCCGCCATTGCTGGAGCGGAAAATGTTCGCGGTCACGGCCCCTGAGCACGCGAGGTTGACCTGGTCCTGCACCGGCAGGCTGGCGCTCAGGATCTCGGCTACGTCGGAGCGATGGCAGCCGTTGGTGTCGGAGCCGTCCAGGTAGACCTTGCTCTTGTCGTAACTCGTACACATGGAGATCGAGGGTGAGCACGCGCGGTCGGTGCCGTCGCGGCTCCCTGCCGGGTCGTCGCTGTTGCCCTGCCAGCGCCCTGCCTCCCCCGAGATATACGAGTCGCCCAGGGAGACGGCCGCGTCCTTCAGCGTCGTGAACTGAGTCGTCGTTGACCCACCGCCGTCGGGCCCGGTGCAGCCGTAGGTATTGCCAGACCAGGAGTTTTCCCGGCCGCAGGCCTGGTACTCGTAGGCGGTGTTGGGAGTGAGCCCGGTCACCGCGGCAGTGAACGGCGCGTTGTTCACCTGGTTGGGGACCTGGATGGGCGGGGTCTGGGCCCACGTCGAGGTTCCCACCTGGCGATAGCGGAACCAGGCCTCACACGCCTTGTCACACGACCCGTGCGCATTCAGCGTGGCGGTCGTGTCACTGACGTTGGTCGCGGCGTCCGTATGCCCGCTGCACGCGGCCAGCGTCAGCGCCAGCAGCGCCGCGACCGGGATGAAGCTGCATCTCTTGAGCCCAACCATCGGAACGCCGCAACGCTACCCGATGCGGCGATACAAGGGGGGTTTGTCGCCGCCACGCGGCGCCCCGGCCTTACCCCAAGATGCGCAACCGGTCACGTCGGACGAACGCCGCCACGCACCCAACGCCCTATCGGATCTGCATCCCTGAGATCGCCCGCGCGATCACCAGCCGCTGGATCTCCGAGGTGCCCTCGAAGATCGTGTAGATCTTGGCGTCGCGGTGCATGCGCTCGACCGGGTACTCGCGCGTGTAGCCGTTGCCGCCGAGGATCTGGATGGCTCGCTCGGTGGCCCACACAGCGACCTCGCCGGCCTTGAGCTTGCTCATCGAGCCCTCGGCGTTGTTGAAGTCGTGTCCGCTGCGACCCATCCAGGCGGCCCGCCACACCAGCAGCCGGGCGGCGTCGATCTCGAGCTTCATGTCGGCAAGGGCGAACGCGATGGCCTGGTTGTCGATGATCGGACGGCCGAACTGGCTGCGCTCCTTGGCGTAGTCGAGCGAGTACTCGTACGCTGCCCGCGCGATCCCGAGGGCCTGCGCTCCGACGGTGGGGCGGCTGATCTCGAACGTCCGCATCGCCGCCTGACCGCGTGAGCGCTGGCCCTCCCGCGCCCGCGCCAGCCGCTCGTCGAGCTTCTCCTTGCCGCCCAGTAGGCAGCTGCCCGGGATCCGGACGTCATCGAGGAACACGTCGGCGGTGTGCGACGCGCGCAGCCCGTGCTTCTTGACCTTCGTGCCCATCTCGAGTCCGGGGGTGTCGGGCGGGATCACAAACGACGCATGGCCGCGGGCCTTGAGCTCGGGATCCACCTGCGCGACGACCACGTGGATGTTGGCGATGCCGCCGTTGGTGGCCCACGCCTTCTGGCCGTTCAGCACCCACTCGTCCTTGGCCTCGTCGTACTTGGCGCGCGTGCGCAGGGAGGAGACGTCAGAACCGGCGTCGGGCTCGGACACACAGAACGCGGCCACCTTGGGCTCGGCCTCGGTGCCGAAGCACTGTGGCATCCACTCGCCCCACTGCTCGCCGGTGCCGTTGGCCTGGATCGCGGCGACGGCGAGGGTCGTGCCCATGATCGACATTCCGATGCCGGCGTCGCCCCAGAACAGCTCCTCGTTGACGATCGGGAACATGATCCCGGTCTGATCGAGCCAGAACTGGGCGATGCCCTCGAAGCTGTAGAGACCGATCTTGGCCGCCTCCTGGATCACGGGCCAGGGCGTCTCCTCGCGCTCGTCCCACTCGGCCGCGGCGGGCCGGACGGTCGACTCGGCGAACCCGTGCACCCAGTCGCGGATGTCCTTCTGGTCCTGGCTCAGCTCGAGCGAAAACGGGGGCGCGTCCGCGTCTCCGGTCGCCGCTGCGACAGCCTGCTCTGTGGTCGACGCTTCCATCTCACTCCCTTTGGCCGGACTGATCGTCTGGCACAAATACTACGCGTCAGTAGCTTTCGCCAAACATGGGCGAAGGCGGCTTGTGAGGTTGGCCCGGAACCGCCGCGCCCCCGAGCCAACCCCTACTTGGGAATGCAGGGCTGGACGCTCGCGGCCTTGAACCCGGCCAGGAACGCATTGGTCAGCTGTGCCGCAGTCACCGTGCCCGGGCCGGCGGGCGTACCGGGCGCGTCGGCCTTGTCCGCGATCAGCATGGCCACCGCCTGGGGGTCGCCCTTGGTCAGCAGGTTGCGCCGGCCCACGCTGGAGAAGTACACGCCGGACAGGCACAGATTCAGCTTGCGCAGCTGGGCGGACGTGAGCCGGCCCTGCTGGGCCGCGGCGAAGTAGCCGAACGCGTCCTCCAGGTGATAGCCATACAGCGAGGAGACCTCGAGCAGCACCGCCGCGTCCCCGATGGGCGCGAACACATGCGACATGTACCCCAGCGGCAGGAAGATGCTGTCGTTGGGTCCGCAGTAGATCGGTTCGGTGTTGGTCGTGACCGGGCTGGTCTGGCAGCTGCCCGGGGTGCGCCCGACGATGTACATCTTCACCGACGGCAGCTTGACCTTGGCGGCGTTGAAAGCCTGGATCCAGAAGTTGGCCACGTCGTTGCCGAACAGCTCGAGCTTCTGCACGAAGCTCAGCCCGGCCAATCCGGCCAGGTGCGGCTGGACACCGCCGCCGTGCAGCGCGGAGTTCGGCACCGAGGCCAGCTTGGCTGGCGTGCCCTTGGCGGTCTCGTGGTTGCCAGACAGGGTGACCGTCGCGCTCGCTGCACCGGCCGGTCCCTTGGCGACCACCTTGACCGTGGTCGTCGTCGAGCTCGAGGTACTGCTGGAGCTGCCGCAGCCCGCGATCGCTCCGATTGCCGCAAGCGCCGCCAACACGATCAGGAAAACGCGTCGATTGAAGTGCACAGCTGATTCGCTCCCTCTCAGGTGCGAGGGGAACGGTACAGGGTGGTCGTTACACAGACAAGTGGTACGCGTGGCGGAACGCGGCGGGGGTGATGCGTCCGGCGCGGGGATGGCCGGGCTTAGCCAGGGCGGTTGGGCTTAGGTGTTGTATATGGCACCTAACATCCAACGCCCCCAACGCGGGGTCGGCGGACCGGCCCCCCCACGGTGCAACAGCCGCCCCCGCCGATACGGCTACAACTGCCGCGAGGACCACAGCACGCCGGACAGCACGACGCTGACCAGCGCCACCACCAGCCCGATGATCCAACCCTGCACCTTGCTGGCGGCCAGGATCGCGGCCAGTGCCACGCCGATGCCGACCACGCCGCCGGTCGCGACCACGCGCACGATCAGCCGCTCGGCGCCGAGCCGGCGGCGCTCGCGGCCCGGGAGCATGTTGGGAGCCCGGGACCCCGCCGCAGAGCCCGAGGACCGCGCCGAAGCCGCCCCGGACGCCGAAGCCGGCTTCTCAGAGGAGGAGGCCACCGGCACGTCCGAGGACTCCGGCGACAGCGGCTCGTCCCTGTAGCTCATGATCTCGGTATGCCCGAGTGGAGCCCGCCGAAACCCGGGGCCGCCCATCTCCAAACCGGGGCCCCCAAACCGATATAGCATCACCCTCCCGTGTGTACACCCGGAGGGTTGACCGCCATGCCCGCGTCGCTCCCGCGGGAAACGGGCCGTGCCTGACGCCCCCGCTATGCCTGATGCCCTGCCCTCCGTCGCCGATGTTGTCGGCCGCACGATCGCCAACCAGGGCGTCACCGACGCGTTCGGGATCCTCGGCAGCGGCAACCTGATCGTCACCAACGCGCTGTGCAGCGGTGGCGCGCGGTTTCATCACGCCCGGCACGAGGGTGGCGCCGTGTGCATGGCCGACGGCTATGCGCGGGTCACCGGCCGGGTGGGCGTGTGCAGCGTGCACCAGGGCCCCGGCCTCACCAATACGATGACCGGACTCACCGAGGCGGCGAAATCAAGAACGCCGCTGCTGGTGCTGGCGGGCGAAGCGCCGGCGGCGGCGCTGACCAGCAACTTCCGGATCGACCAGCACGACCTGGTCGAGTCGGTAGGCGCGATTGCCGACCGGGTGCACGGCCCTCGGTCCGCGGCCGACGACGCCCAGCGTGCCTACCAGCGCGCGCTCACCGAGCGCCGGCCGATCGTGCTGATGCTGCCGATCGACATCCAGCCCCAGACGGCCACCACGAACAAGCCCGAGCAGCCGCCCGTCCCGCCACTGGCCGCGCCCGAGCCGGCGGCGCAGGCGGTCGAGGCGGCGGCGGAGCTGATCGCGCGCGCTGAGCGGCCGGCGATCATCGCCGGCCGCGGCGCGGTGCTGGCCAACGCAGGCACCGAGCTCGAGCTGCTGGGCGAGGCGATCGGGGCGGTGCTCGCCACCTCCGCCCCGGCCAACGGCCTGTTCTCCGGCCTGCCCTTCGCGCTGGGGATCGCCGGCGGATTCGCGCCGCCGTTCGCGGCGCAGACGCTGGAGGGCGCCGACCTGTACCTGGTGTTCGGCGCCTCGCTCAACCACTGGACCACCAAGCACGGCGCGCTGATCAACCCGGCGGCCAAGATCGTGCAGGTGGACATCGAGCCCAGGGCGATCGGACGCCACCACCCTGTCGATCTGGCGATCGTCGCGGACGTCGACGCCACCGCCAAAGCCCTCACGCACAGCCTCGACAGCCCAAAGAACGGCGGCGGCTTTCGCACCGAGGAGCTCGCCCAAGAAATCCAAACCCACACTTGGGCCCACGAGGCCTACGACGATGCCTCCACCGACGAGTGGATCGATCCCCGCACGCTCAGCATCGCGGTCAACCAGGCGCTGCCGGCGCAGCGCGCCGTGGCGGTCGACTCCGGGCACTTCCTCGGGTACCCGTCGATGTATCTCGACGTCCCCGACGCCCGCTCGTGGGTGTTCCCCAACGGCTTCCAGGCGGTCGGGCTGGGGCTGGGCAATGCGATCGGCGCCGCGATCGCCCAACCCGACCGCATCACGATGGCGGCGATCGGGGACGGCGGCGCGTTCATGGCGCTGGCCGAGCTCGAGACCGCCGCCCGGCTCAAGCTCGGCAACCTGCTGGTGCTGATCTACGACGACAGCGCCTACGGCGCCGAGGTCCACCACTTCGCCCCCATGGGCCACGACGTGTCCCGGGTGAGGTTCCCCGACGCTGACCTTGCAGCGATCGCGCAGGCCGCGGGCGCCCGGGCCAAGACCGTCCGCAGCCCCGACGATTTGAACACGATCGGCGAGTGGCTCACCGAGCAGAGCGGCCACCCACTGGTGCTCGACGCCAAGGTCAACCCGACGATCTGTGCCGAGTGGCTCGAGGAGGCGTTTCGGGCCGGCTAGGGCTAAACGACGGCTAGATGGTTGATTCCACGACCCCGCCTGCCGGATGCATCCGGATGATCTGCGCCGCGCCGCCGTGATGGAGGTTTTGGTTCATGGTGAACACAAATCCCCATCAAACCCGACGCCGGATCTGCGTCCTCGGACTCGCCTCCGGATCTGCGTCCTCGGACTCGTCAATACCTCAAGGTATTGGCTTCGCCCTGCGTCCTTGACCGACCCCCACCCCGAATCCCCCGGCCCCCACGCAGCCGTGAAATCAACCATCTACGGCCAAACGACGACCAAGGAGAGAACCCGCGCAATGTCCAGCATCGAAGCCAGCCAAGTCGCCAGCCTGCTAGAGGGCATCGCCGGCGGCGGGGTCGAGATCGTCGACCTCACCCAGCCGCTCCAGGAATCGACGCCGGTCATCCAGCTGCCGCCGCCGTTCGCCAACACGCCTGGCCTGACCCGGGAGGAGATCAGCCGCTACGACGACCGCGGGCCGGCCTGGGCGTGGTACACGCTGACGATTGGCGAGCACGTCGGCACCCATCTGGACGCCCCCATCCACTGGGTCACCGGCAGGGACGGCGCCGACGTGGCCTCGGTCAAGCCCAGCCAACTGATCGGACCCGCGTGCGTGGTGGACAAGACGGCCGAGACCGAGGCGGACCACGGCTACCTGCTGACCAAGGGGGACCTCGAGGCGTGGGAGGCCGAGCACGGCCAGATGCCACCGAATGCCTGGGTGCTGTTCCGCACCGGATGGGGCTCGCGGGCCCAGGACGAGGCGGCGTTCCTGAACGTGGGCGAGAACGGACCGGAGACGCCGGGGCCGAACGTCGAGGCGTCGCGGTGGCTGGCGCAGGAGCGCGACATCTCGGGCTTCGGCGTGGAGACGGTCGGCATCGACGCGGGCGCCGCGGGCGGCTTCGATCCGCCGTTCCCGCTGCACAACCTGCTGCTCGGCGCCGGTCGCGTGGGCCTGACCCAGCTGGCCAATCTCGAGCGCCTGCCGGTCACCGGATCGCTGATCGTGGTCTCACCGCTCAAGTTGGTCGGCGGCACCGGCAGCCCCAGCCGAGTGTTCGCTTTCGTCCCGAAGGGGTAAAACATCCTTACGTGCAACCTGATCCAGGGCTGGGATCGAGGACACGGGAACGGGAGGCGCCGCGGTCCTCAGTGCGGAGAGGGCCGCGGGCCACCGGAGGTTCGCCGATCCCCACGCGGAGAGGGCCGCGGGCCACCGGAGGTTCGCCGCCACCCGAGGCGCCGCCACCGAGGTCGCCGCGGGCCACCCGAGGTCGCCGCCCACCCGAGGTCGCCGCCCCGCCGGAGGTCGCCGCCCCACCGGAAGCGGTCCGGGCCGCCGGTCACCGTCCACCACCGGGGCCGCCCGCGGAACCCGAGCACGCCGTGGCGGAACCCGAGCACGCCGTGGTTATCGAAGAACTCGAGCATGAACCGAGCCGGGAACGACCACAGCTGCCCCGGATCGGCCGACCACACCGCGGCGGCCTGGGGCACGATCAGCCGCTCCACGAACGCCTCCGAGTAGCCGCGCTCCGACAGCCACTCGCGCAGCGATGGGTCGCGATCGGAGGCCAGCAGCTCCCGGGCGTCCCGGTTGAACCGCAACAGGTCGGCGATCATGCGGTGAAACGACGGGCTCACCAGGTGCCGTCGGGCGGCGAACAGACCGTTCGGCGAGGCGCCGTTCTACTCGAACCCGGACCCGTCGCTGACCCCGAAACTCATCTGCGAAGGCTGCGTCGGGACACCGAGCTCCGCGAGCATGCTCCGGAAGTTAGGGTAATTGCGGTCGTTAAACACAATAAAGCCCGTATCGACCGCGTAGACGCCGTCATCGGTCTCGACGTCGACGGTGTTGCAGTGGCCGCCCGGGTTGGCGCCTGCCTCATACACGACCAGCTCGTGATCGGGCTTGAGCAAGTGTGCGCACACCAGTCCTGACACTCCAGCCCCGATGATCGCGACTCTCATGTGATCCTATTCGCTGCGGCCTGCGTATTGGATCAACGGAGATGAGCTCCTCTGTGCGGTACGTGCTGCTGGATCGCGCGCTGGGCGCGGGCATGATCCCGGATGTGGCGCTGCGGGTGGGGTCCCGGATCGGGATCCGCAAGCGGCTGGCTCCGGATCAGTCCGTGGAGAGCCTGGTCCGGCACATGTCGAGCGGTCCGATCGCCGAGCGGCCGGAGAAGGCCAACCAGCAGCATTACGAGCTGGCGCCGGAGTTCATGGGTCTGTTCCTCGGGCCCTGGCGCAAGTACAGCTGCTGCCTGTGGGAACCGGGCGTGACCAAGCTGGCGACCGCCGAAGAGGCGATGCTGGAGCTGACTTGCCGGCGGGCCGGGATCACCGACGGGATGGACGTGCTCGACCTTGGCTGCGGCTGGGGCGCGCTGTCGCTGTGGATCGCCGAGCGGTATCCGAGCGCGCGCGTGCTGGCGGTGTCCAACTCCCATAGCCAGCGGGAATGGATCGCGTCTCAGCGGGACCGGCGGGGGCTGACCGGCCTCGAGGTCGTCACCGCAGACGTCAACGATTTCAACCCCGGGCCGACGTTCAGCTTCGCCCTGCCGCGCCGGTTCGACCGGGTGGTGTCGGTGGAGATGTTCGAGCACCTGCGCAACTGGGCAGAGCTGCTGGCCCGGATCGCGGGCTGGCTGAAGCCCGACGGCCGAGCCTTCGTGCACGTGTTCTCACATCGGCGCGTGGCCTACCGGTTCGAAGGCACCTGGGCCGCGGAGCGGTTCTTCACCGCGGGCACGATGCCCTCCCACGACCTGCTGCTGAACTTCGATGAGCACATGAACGTGACCGAGCGCTGGGCGGTGCCGGGCACCCATTACGCCCGCACGCTCAAGGAGTGGCTGCGGCGACTCGATGACCAGGAGTTCGAGGCGCTGCGGATCCTCCGCGTGGGTCGCTCAGAGCGCGAGGCTCGGGAGCTGCTGGCCGGCTGGCGGCTGTTCCTCATCTCCACCGCGGAGATCTGGGGCTGGCGCCGCGGCCGAGAGTGGATGGTGTCGCACTACTTGCTCGAGCCCCGCGGCGGCAGCGGGAAGAAGCCGCTGGTACGCGACACGTACTCGGGGTAGCCCGGGCGCTCCATCATCCGCTGCTCCAGGTGCCCCTTGCCCGATACCCGGATCAGCAGCGTCGATCACCAGCGGCCCCACGATCGTCCACCACGCGCCCGCCGACAGCGCCCCCAGGTACAGCCCCCACCAAACGGTGAAATCGCCAAAGTAGTGCGGCAGCGACACCCCCCAGATCAGCACCCCCCTGGAGCAGGAACACGGTGGCGAGGCTGACCAGCGGGAAGCTGGCGCCGTGACGCTCGCGCAGCTCGGTGTAGCGCGGGTCCTCGCGGCGGTCGCGGAGCTTGCGGGTGACGAGATAGCCGGCCAGGCGCAGCCCCCACAGCGACACCATCACCGCCAGCAGCCACCGGCGCCCGCGGCAGCCGTCCCCGACCGCGAACACCAGCCAGGCCACGATCACGAACCCGAGCCCCCAGCCGGGGTCGACGATCGATACGTCGTGCAGCGGCAGGCTGAGCGCCCACAGCGCCAGCATGTAGATCAGCAGGGCGCCGGCGCTGGCCAGCATCACGTCCCCGAGCATGCCGGGAATTGAACCCGTTCGGGCGCCACGCTTGGCCCCCGTCCCAGCCGCTACCGTGCGGCCGGTGAGCATCCGCCGGTCCGTCCTCTGGCTCGCGATCCTGGCCGCCGTGGTGGTGGGGCTGATCGCCGCCGAGGGTCAAGCCAGCCTCCCGGTGGTGGCGGTCAGGCTCGGCCCGCACACCGAGGGTCGCGCGATCCCGGCGGGCTTCGTCGGCCTGTCGCTGGAATACCCGGCCCTGCTGGCCTACGCTGGAGCTGACCCGCGCCACCTCGATCCGGTGTTCGAGCAGCTGGTGCGCAACCTCAGCCCCGGGCGATCGCCGCAGCTGCGGATCGGCGGCGACAGCACCGACCGCACCTGGTGGCCCGTGCCCGGGATGGCGCGGCCCGGCGGCGTCACCTACAGCCTCAGCCCGCGCTGGGCCGGCGTGGCCGGCGCCCTGGCCCGGTCGCTGCGGGCACGTCTGATCCTGGGCATCAACCTCGAGGCCGACAGCCGCGAGCTGGCTGTCCACGAGGCTCGAGAGCTGGTCGCGGGCGTCGGCGCGGCCTCGATACAGGCGCTCGAGGTCGGCAACGAACCCGAGCTATACGGCTCGTTTCCCTGGTACCAGGCCCACGGGCACGCGGTCCGCGGCCGGCCCCACGGCTACGGCCCGGCCGACTTCGCGCACGAGCTCGTCCGCCTGGCCCCGCGCCTGCCCCGCCTGCCGCTGGCCGGACCCGCCACCGGCGGGCCCCGGTGGACGGCCTACTTCCCCCGGCTGCTGGCGGACGAGCCCCGGCTGGCGCTGCTGACCGCGCACCATTACGGCACCCGCGGCTGCCTGGTCCGCCCCACCTCGCCCCAGTACCACTCGATCGCCAACCTGCTCTCGAGCCAGGGGATCGAGGCACCGGCGGGCGCCATCGCCCCGTACGCCTGGCTGCGCCGGCCGGTGCGGCTGGACGAGCTGAACAGCGTCAACTGCGGCGGCGTGAGCGGGATCAGCGACCGCTTCGCCTCCGCCCTGTGGGCGGTGGACGCGCTGTTCCAGCTGGTCCGGTCCGGAGCGGCCGGCGTCAACTTCCACACGTTTCCCGGCGCCCGGTATCAGCTGTTCGCGTTCCACCGCATGGCGGGCGCGTGGTCGGCGTCGGTCAAGCCGGTGTACTACGGGATGCTGCTGTTCGCCCAGGCGGCCGCGCCGGGCTCGCGACTGCTGACCGGCTCCGGCCCGGCCGCCGCCGGGCTCGACGTGTGGGCCCTGCGGACCCCGGCCGGGCGCGTGCGCGTGGTGCTGGTCAATTCCGGCGCCAGCCGGGAGGTGGAGCTGCGTCTGCCCGGCGCCGGCGGCGGCGCCAGCCTCGAGTGGCTGCGGGCGCCCTCGCTGACCGCGGGCACCGGGGTCACGCTCGGCGGCCGCAGCTTCGCCGCGGCGACCGCCACCGGTCGGTTGACCGGCGCGCTGGTGCGGGAGCCCATCGCCGCCCGGGCCGGCAGCTACACCGTCCGGTTACCGGCGGACAGCGCCGCGACGCTGACCCGGCCGTGAGCCTCAGCGCTTGTGCCCGATGATCACCACGTACTCGCGGGGTTGGGACACGCTGCCGTCCTTCAGCGTGTAGTCCCGGTAGAAGTCGATGAAGCTGTCGTGGATCTCCTGCCTGCGCGCGTCGTCGGAGGCGGCCAGCAGCAGCCGGAGCGGACCCATCGAGGCGAGGAACAGATCCCACAGCTCCTCCGGCGAGTCGGCCAGCTGCGGCGACTCGCCGTCGAAGAACTCGAGCTCGAACTCGTCGCCCAGCAGCCCGGTGACGTGCTCGCGCCGGCCCCAGTCACACGGCGACCCCGCCCCCTCGGGAGGCGGCGGCTGGAACCGGCCCAGCATCCTGAACGACTTCTCGATCGAGCCGCCCGGCCGCCAGGCGGTGAGCCCGATCCGCCCACCGCCCCGGCACACCCGGGCCAGCTCGCGCGCCACCGCCGGGTGGTCGGGACCGAGAATCGCACCCTGGGCCGAGGAGATCACGTCGAAGGAGGCATCCGGGTAGCGCAGCTGCTCGACATCTCCCACCTCGAACTCGATGTCGAGCTCCTCGGCATCGGCCAGCCGCTTGGCCATGTCGATCTGCGCCGGGGCGATGTCCTGGCCGCTGACCTTCGCCCCCTGGCGGGCGGCGCGCACCGCGACCGCGCCGGTGCCGGTGGCCACATCGAGCCAGGCCTCGCCGGGCTTGACCCCCAGCCGCTGCACCAGGTCGTCGTGCACCGGCGCCAGCGTGGCGGCCATCAGCTCGAACTGACCCTGGCCCCACATCGTGGCCTGCATTTCCTTCAGCGCCTCGAACGCCACGCTCCCCCTCCGTCACAGCTCGACGTCGGTGCCGAGGCCCTGATCGCGCGCGCTGCGCACGGCCTGCACAGCGGCGGCCAGGTCCTCGACGGCGAGGCCCAGTGAGCGAAACAGGGTCAGCTCCTGCTCGTCGCGCCGGCCCGGCTTGATCCCGGCGAGCACCTCGCCGAGCTCGGCGCGCACATGGTCCTCGCCGGCGATCTCGCCCTCCTGGATCGCGAGCTGGAACTCGCCCGCCTCGTGACGCAGCGATTCCCGGCTGTCGGCGAACAGAGCGCAGGCCGCGACCGTCGCGGTGTCGATCTCGCGCGCGTTCGGCGTGCTGGCGCCGATGGCGTTGACGTGGGTGCCGGGGCGAAGCCAGTCGCGACTGATGACCGGCTCGCGCGAGCTGGTCGCGACCACCACCACATCGGCGCCGCGGACCGCCTCCTCGGCGCTGCCGGCGACCTGGGCGCCGTCCCCGGCCAGCGCCTGGGCATGGGCGGCGGTGGGCGAATAGATGCGGACCTGCTGGAAGCCCCGGACGCGCCGGAGCGCGTCGAGATGCGCCCGCGCCTGCACCCCCGCGCCGATCATCCCGAGCACGGCCGCGTCGGGGCGGGCCAGCGTGTCGGTGGCCACGGCGGTGACCGCCGCGGTGCGGATCTGGGTGATGGCGCTGGCGTCGAGGATCGCGGTCGGCATCCCGGTGTCCCCGTCGAACAGCGTCACCGTGCCCTGGTGGGCGTCCAGTCCGCGGGCCGGGTTGGTTGGCATCAGGCAGATCGCCTTGAGCGCGAACGCCGGCCGCTCGCCACCGCGCCAGGCCGGCATCAGTCCCATGAACCCGTTCGCGCCCGGCGGCGCCATGATCGAGCGCAGCGGCATGAACGCGTCCCCCCGCGCCTGCGCCGTCAGCACCTCGGCCATCGCCTCGGCGCAGGCGGGCGGTGACAGCGCCGCCACGACATCGTCGTGACTGAGGATCAGGACCGGCATCAGCTGAAGGTTCGAGTGGCCACTGCCAGGATTTGATCAGACCGGGGCGGGCGGGTGATAGTCGAACTTCCGCATTTGAGCGCCACCTGTCGGCGCCGAATTGCGATTCATCGCCGTCCGGGTGGTCTCGCCCGCGATACGTTCCCCTCGTGACGACCCCCGCTCACGACCACCACCGCTCGCGTCGCGCTCGTCACCGGCGGGGCGCGCGGCATCGGGGAGGCGATCGTGCGGGCGCTGGCCGAGGACGGGCATCGGGTGGTGGTGGCCGACATCCTGGACGACCTGGCCGCGGAGACGGCCGCCGGCGTCGGCGGTCTGGCCGTGCACCTCGATGTCACCGACAGCCGCTCGGTGAACCAGGCGACAACACGGGCCGAGCGCGAGCTCGGCCCCATAGAAATACTCATCAACAACGCAGGCTGGGATGAGTTCCGGGCGTTCGTCGACACCGACGAGGCGTTCTGGGAGCGGGTGATCGAGATCAACTACAAGGGCTGCCTGCGGCTGTGTCACCGCGTGGTTCCCGGGATGGTGGAGCGGGGCTACGGCCGGATCGTCAACATCGGCTCGGACGCGGCCCGGGTGGGCTCGTCGATGGAGGCGGTCTACTCGGGGGCGAAGGGCGCGGTGGTGTCGTTCACCAAGACGCTGGCGCGCGAGGTGGCGCGGCATGGACTGACCGCCAACGCCGTTTGCCCCGGCCCGACCGAGACGGCGATGCTGGGACAGCTGGGAGACGACAGCGCGCGGATCGTCGAGGCGCTCAGGCGAGCCGTGCCGATGCGGCGGCTGGCCCAGCCTCAGGACATCGCCGGCGCGGTCGCGTTCCTGGCTTCTGACCGCGCCGCGTTCATCACCGGCCAGACGCTGTCGGTGAGCGGCGGTTTGACGATGGCGTAGGTGACCGCTGAAAAGTCCGGCACGCCCGGATACGGCCCTGAACACATCGCCGGATCGGCCGCCGGATTTTTCAGCGGCCACTAAGCGGGTAGCACTCCGCCCATGCTTCTCATCTTGGCCATCATCCTGCTGATCATCGCGATCGCCGGCGGGGTCATCATCCACCCCGTGCTGTTCGTGATCGCAATCCTGGCGCTGGTCGCGTTCTTCGCGGGCCGGCGCTGAGAACCGCCTGCCCGGCTCAGATCACCGGAAGTCCCGGTGGTGATCGAACCCGTGGCGGAACGACAGCCGGCTCAGGAACGGCACCAGGTAGTTGAAGAAGTCATTGTTCGGGTAGGCGCCGGCCGGATCGTTGTGCGCGTACGTCGTGTGCCGGTCGACCAGCGTCAGGTGGCTGGCCGGGATGCCTGACTGGGCCGCCAGCGCCTGGGCATCGGCCAGCACGCCGCCGTCGCCCAGCGCCGCCCCGAACGCATAGATACGGAGCCGCCTGGGCAGGTTGCGACCCATCGTCGAGTCGACGTCGAGCACCGCCTGGGCCGGATTGGCGATGCCGTTGTTGACCGCGCCGGTGTCGTCGGTCAGCCGCTGCGGGAAGTACCACTCGGTGCCGTCGGCGTTGAGAATGCCGATGCCGGAGAACATCGTGGCGTAGCGGTTGATCGGAGTCAGCGCGCCGGTGCCGTCCCACGTGTGGTAGCCGTTGATCGTCTGCGACGAGACGCCGGTGCCGAGATGCGCCTGGGCGGCGATCAGGCTCGGGGGCGAGGTGCCCACGTTGAGCGCATAGCCGTATTGCGCCAGGTTGGTGACCGGCACGGGCGGCTTGAGGATCGCCGGCAGCAGCGGGAACATCTGACCCAGGGAGGGTGAGTTCGGGTCCTGCAGCGCGCCCAGCGAGCCGGTGGCGTTGAAGATGCCGGCGAACGGGGCCGGGATGCCGCCGAACGACAGCCACGGCGTGGCCGTCGGGGCGTTCAGGGCCGCGAGCCTCATCATCGCCTCCTGCGCGGTGATCGCGGGCAGGCTGCCGCCGTCGTCGTACACCAGACCGGCGAGCTCATCCGCGCCCGGCCGGCCGTTGAAGTCCCAGGTGGCGTAGGCGGTCACCACCGAGCCACCCAGCGAGTGGCCCGCCAGCACCACCCTGCCGCCGAGCCGGCGCGCGGCGCCGATCACCACGTGCAGGTCTTCGACCGCCACCTTCATCCCCCACTGCTTGGCGAACTCAACCGTCGAGTCGGGGATCAGCTTGAAGTGGGTGGTGATGCTGGGGTCAGACAGATAACCGAGGTAGTAGTTGAAGACCTCCTGCGGGGAGGCGGTCCCCTCCTTGGCCTGGTTCAGGACCGACTGATCCTCGAGCAGGTTCTCGCGGCGCTCGACCGACCACACCTGCCAATTCCGCAGCCTCGAGGTCAGCCACTGGGCGAAGGGCACGAAGTAGGTACCCCCGGCGGAGGTGCCGGGCGCGAACACGAGCACGTTGCGGGCCCAGGGCGAACCCACCTTGATCACGCCCACCTTGTTGTACTGGGCGGGGGTCGAGGGCTCCTGGTAGCCGCGCATCCAGGTCACGTGCAGCGGACGGCGTGCGATGGCCCTCGCCCCAGGCACCTGCCGGAGCCGCGCCGACCAGACCCAGGCCACAGACGAGGATTGCGAGCGCCGAGAACCGCTTGAGCTTTGCTATTGCCACGTGATCCACCCTTTCGCTACCGCCGAGTGATTTCACCCTATACCTCGCGTAAGCTGGCTTCAAATCCCTGCTGTCGCACCTAGTCTTATGGCTAGGAGAGAACATGAACGGAGCTCGCACACGACAACGCCACCTGCTCGCCGCCATCGCGGCGGCCGGATCGGTGGCGGCTGTGGCGGTTCCGGCGGCCGGCGCGGCACCGGTCAGCCGGGGGCCGAACCTGATCGTCAACGGCGGTGCCGAGCTCGGGGCGGCGGCGGGGTCCGGCTATGACACGGTCACGATCCCGGGCTGGCAGATCGCGGGCCTGCCGACGGTGGTGCGCTACGGCCAGCACGCGGACGGCGTGTTCGGGACCGCCGGCCTCCCCCGCGGCCTGAACGGCGCGGGACAGTTCCCCACCGTCCACACCCCCGGTCCGGCGAAGCGCGGCCGGCAGCTGTTCGTCGGCGGACCGGTGGGCAGCGACACGCTCACGCAGACCAGCTCGCTGGTGTCGGCCGCCACAGCGATCGACGCAGGCGGCGTGCGCTACACGCTGAGCGGCTGGCTGGGCGGCAACCGGTCCAACGCCTCGGCCGCATCGGTCACGATCACCTTCCTCGGCGGGGGCGGCAACCGGCTGGCGAGCGCGACGATCGGGCCGGTCACCGCCCAAGCTCGACATCTGGGCACCGAGCTGCTGCACCGGGCCGCCGGCGGTCGCGTGCCCAAGCGGGCCAGAGCGGTCCGGATCGCACTGCGGATGACCGACGCCACGCGCAACAACGACTACCTGTCCGACTCCTACAACAACGCCTACGCCGACACGCTGTCGCTGCACATCTCGGCGCGCGTGCAGGCACCCCCCGCTCCCACGCCACCGCCGTCCCGGGTGGGGCGGCTCGATCACGTATTCATGGTGTTCATGGAGAACGAGGGCGTGCGTGACATCGTCGGAAACCCGCTGGCGCCGTACGAGAACCGGCTGATTGCCCACCACGGCTTCGCCACCGAGTACCACGGGCTGGAGCACCCCAGCGATCCCAACTACATCGGATTCTTCGGCGGCGCGACGTTCGGGATCGACACCAACTGCGCGCTGGCCTGCACCGCGCACGCGCGCAACCTGGCCGACCAGCTCGACGCGGCGCATCGCAGCTGGAAGTTCTATGAGCAGACGATGCCGTCGCCCTGCTTCAAGCGCACCGCCGGCGCCAGCGGCCCGCTGGGTCCGTACTACTCGCCCGATGAGCTGCCCTGGCCCTACTTCGCCGATCTGGCCGACAATCCCGGCCGCTGCCGGGCGCATGTGCTTCCGTTCCCTCACATGGCCTCTGATCTGGCCAGCGCCAGGACCACGGCGAATTACACCTGGTTCGAAGCCGACGACTGCAACGACATGGAGCAGTGCGGCGTCGCCGCGGGGGACAAATGGCTGGCCCAGACGGTGCCGGAGATCCTCGCCTCGCCGGCGTTCAAGCGCCAGCGCTCGGCGGTCTTCATCACGTTCGACGAGGACTACAACAACAAGTCGGTCAACCAGGACAACCAGGACCAACGGATCCCGATGATCGTGATCGCCTCGCCGCACTCGGGGATGCTGGCCGGCCGGGTGCGCAGCAGCACCTATTACACGCAGTACGGACTGCTGCGCACGGTGCAGGAAGCGCTCGGGCTACCCACCACGCTGACCCTCAACGACCGCTACGCGATGCCGCTGAACGGCTTCTGGCCCGCACGGGCCGTGACCCGCCGGACACGGCTGACCTGCACGCCGGGCTGATAGCTGATCCTGCGGGCGGGGCCGAATCGCGCGACGATTCATCCGGCCAACCTGCGACTGGAAGGAGACGCTGTGGATTTGACCGACACGCGCTACGAGGTCGAGCAGGGCCTGGCGTGGATCACGATCGATCGGCCCGAGCGGATGAACGCGTTCCGTGCCCGGACGGTGGACGAGCTGATCCACTCGTTCACGCGCGCGTGGGCCAGCGATGAGGTGGGCGTGATCTGCCTGACCGGCGCCGGGGACCGGGCGTTCTCCGCCGGGGGCGACCAGAAGCAGCGGGGCGAGACCGGGGACTACGGGCCCAGCGCCTCGGGACTGTTCGAGGTCGAGCGGCTGCACCGTCTGATTCGCGACGTGCCCAAGCCGGTGATCGCGGCGGTCAACGGCGTGGCGATCGGCGGCGGGCACGTGCTGCACGTGCTGTGCGACGTCACGATCGCCGCTGAGCACGCACGCTTCGGCCAGGTGGGCCCTCGGGTGGGCTCGTTCGACGCGGGCTTTGGCAGCGCCTATCTCGCGCGCGTGGTGGGTGAGAAGCGTGCTCGGGAGATCTGGTTCCGCTGCCGCCAGTACGATGCGCACACGGCCGAGCGGTGGGGGTTGGTGAATGAGGTCGTCGCGGGCGACGGCCTGCGCGCCGCGGTGCGCGAGTGGGCGGACGACATGCTCGGGCTGTCGCCGACGGCGCTGCGGTTCCTCAAGCAGTCGTTCAACTCCGACACCGAGCACATGGCTGGCATCGGCCAGCTGGCGTTCAGCGGACTGGGGCTGTTCCTGCACACCGACGAGGCCAACGAGGGCGTGCGCGCGTTCGGCGAGAAGCGGGCGCCCGAGTTCGCTCGCCACAAGACGCGGATCGATTACTAGCGGGGGTGCGGGGCGCTGTGCGGGTGCGGGCGCTGTGCGCTAGCGATCCGTCAGTGGAGCCGGCCGGCGATCACCGCGTCCAGCAGCCCGGGAAAGCGCGCGTCCAGATCCGCCCGGCGCAGCGAGCTCAGCTTGGTGGTGCCCTCGAGCCGCTGGCGGATCACGCCCGCCTCACGCAACACCTTGAAGTGATGGGTGCAGGTCGACTTCACCACCGGGAGCTCGAAGCTGTTGCACGTGCGCTCCTCGCCCGACGCCAGCGCCGACCACGATCGTCAGCCGCATCGGGTCGCTGAGCGCATGCAGGACCGCGGCGAGCTGGATCTGGTGGCGATCGGGGTGGGCCAGCGGTTCCGTGACGGAACGGGTTGCCGCGGATGCAGCCGTCACCGTGCCCATCGGCCCATTGTACGAAACTCATCGAACCTGTGCAGCTTCGCAAGAATGGCCGTCAATGGCCCGCTGCTTCGTCACCCGCCGCCTGCCGGGCACGGCCCTGGATCGGCTGGGCGCGGTCCACGAGGTCGAGGTGTGGAACCAGCGGCTGCCGCCCTCCCCCGAGCAGCTGGCCGAGCACGCGGCCGGCGCCGAGGGTCTGCTGACGCTGCTCACCGACCGGGTCGACGCGGCGCTGCTCGAGCGGCTCTCCCGCCTGCGGGCGATCGCCAACTACGCCGTGGGCTACGACAACATCGACATGGCGGCGGCCACCGCGCGCGGCATCGCCGTGGGCAACACACCGGATGTGCTGACCGAGGCCACCGCGGACCTGACTTTTGCGCTGCTGCTGGCGGCGGCGCGCAAGCTTCCCGACGCGATCGCGGCGGCGCGGGCAGGCGACTGGATCACCTGGGAGCCGGGCATGTACCTGGGCGCCGCGGTGCACGGCGCGACACTGGGGATCATCGGGCTGGGCCGAATCGGCCGAGCCGTCGCCAGCCGGGCCCGCGGGTTCGAGATGAACGTCCTGTCGGTGAGTCCGACCACTGGCGGATCGCTCGAGGAACTGCTCGAGCAGTCAGACTTCGTCTCGCTGCACTGTCCCCTGACCCCGGCGACGCGCCACCTGATCGACGCCGAAGCGCTGCGCCGCATGCGCGCCACCGCCATCCTGATCAACACCGCCCGTGGTCCCATCGTCGATCAGGAGGCCCTGCGCCAAGCGGTGCTGGGCGGCCAGATCGCCGGCGCGGCGCTCGACGTGACCGACCCCGAGCCGCTGCCGCCCGGCCATCCCCTGCTGAGCACGCCCAACCTGATCGTGCTGCCGCACATCGGCTCGGCCACGCGCGCGGCCCGGGAGCGGATGGCCGACCTGGCGGTGGACAACCTGCTGGCGGCGCTCGACGGGCGCCCGATGCCGCACCAGGTGGTGGTCTGAGTGCGGGTCGCGGTGGTCGACATCGGCACCAACTCGACGCGTCTGCTGATTGCCGACGTCGACCAGGAACAGGTGCGCGCCGAGCTCGACCGCCGGACCCAGGTGACCAGACTGGGCGCGGGCGTCGACGCCGACGGACGTCTGCGCGACGACGCCATGGCCCGCGTGTTCTCGACGCTGGACGAGTACCGGACCGCGATCGAGGCGGCCGGCGTCGAGTCCGCGGTCGCGGTGCTGACCAGCGCGGTCCGCGACGCGGCCAACGGCGCCGAGTTCGCCGCCCAGGTCGAGCACGACTACGGGCTGGCGCCCCACGTGCTCAGCGGCGACGAGGAGGCGAACCTGACGTTCCTGGGCGCGACCAGCGAACGCGATCCCACCGATTCCGTGCCGACGCTGGTGGTCGACATCGGTGGCGGCTCCACCGAGCTGGTGATCGGCGCCGGGCGGCAGGCCGAGTTCCACGTCTCGACCCAGGCCGGTGTCGTGCGCCAGACCGAGCGCCATCTCCACGACGACCCGCCGCCGGAGTCCGAGCTGGAGCAGCTGGCTAAGGATGTGCGATCGGTTCTGGCCGACGGCGTGGACGCGGAGCATCGCGCGGCGGTTCGGCACGGGATCGCCGTAGCCGGGACCGCCACGTCGCTGGCGGCGATCGCGCAGCGGCTCGAGCCCTACGACCCCGAGCGCGTGCACGGGTATCTGCTGAGTGACGCCGAGCGCGACCGGATCCTGGCCGCGCTGGCGGCGATGACGCTCGACGAGCGCCGTGAGGTGCCGGGGCTCGACCCGTCGAGGGCGCCGACGATCGTGGCCGGAATCATCATCCTGGGCGAGGTGATGCGGCTGTTCGGACTCGAGCAGATCGAGATCTCCGAGCACGACATCCTGCGCGGCGCCGCGCTCGGGCTCGCGTCCGGGTAACCCGGTTTGCTTCGGGAGGTCTCGTTGCGTCGGTCGGTGGTCGTGGCCGGCGCCCGGTGGCGCTGATCGGCGCGGTCATCGGTCTGTGCGGGACTGGCGCGGTGGCGGGCGGCGGCCTCGCTCAGCGAGCGGCGGCGCGTAGCCGCGGACCGATGTCGGCGCACTCGCGGCACACCGTCTCCGGGATGACTCCCGCCCGCATCAGCAACGCGAACACCTTGCACCCCACGCAGTAACCGAAGATCGACTCTAGCCCGGCTGCCAGAACGATCGCGAGCAGCACGCAGTCGGCCGCTGTGTGTAGACCGGCGACGAGCCCGAGCACCAGCGCCGCCGTCGAGAGCACCGCGCCCATCCCCTGCGCAAAGCGCTTGGGCGGGCCGGGCACGGGCTTCTTCGGGCCGAGCCGCGGCGCGATCACGTTCTGAGCCAGCCAGCCCAGCGGGCTCAGTGTCGGCCCGGTTAGTACCCGAGCCCAAAAGCCATAGGCGAGCGGGATCAGCAGCCAGTAGGAGCCGGTCGCGAGCGTGACGGTCACGAGCGCAAGCACGACGCCGGCAACCACCCGCGCCGCCTTCTCGTTTACCGGATTGGGAAACGACAGCAGCTCCCGCATCAAATACAGGTTAGCTGACGTGAATTAGGGGATTTGGGGTGAGTGGCGTGGCGGTTCCGGCGGGATGGGCGGCGAGGCTGGGCGGGCGAGGCTCGAGCGGGCGGGCGCCCCGCGCGGCGCGGGCGCGCGGGCGCCGCGGGGGTAGAAGAGAGATGTCTGCAGCGGGCCCGACGGGCAGGCGCGTCACGCTGCTCACGCTCGCCCACGATCAGCTCGAGCGGCCGCCGGTAGACGGCCGGCAGCGACCCCGGACCGGCTGGAGCCTCGTCCTCTGCGGAAGGATTTGGCGGCCCGATGGCGAAGGCGAGCCTGTCGCCGGCTTGGTCGGATACGACCAAGTGTCCAGTTGGCTGGCCAGCCAGTACTGGACGAATGTCCGATTGCCCACCCGTAGTGCAGCCGCAATCATGGCCGGCGGGGTGAGGGCTCGGTAACGACTTTCATCCCGACATAGGTTCGGGCGAAGCCGCAGACATCGGCGCCTCCCGCCGTCCGAACCACTCTAAACGGCCCTTTCTGGCACGTACCCCTGCCCGTCCCGATTGGGCCAAACCTGGATCGGAAGCCGCCCGCTGAAAACGCGGGCGGTTTTCGCTTCAGGGATAGGGCGGCTTGCTTTCAGGGATGCGGGCGGTTCCGCCTCCACGGTTGAGGCGCGATTTTGCTTCCAGGGCTGTGGGCTCTCGGAGTCATTGGCTCTGGCACCCGGTTCTGCGGGACGTTGTCCGATATGTGTGAACTATTCACACTTCATCGGCCACCCTCAGATCAGACCCGGCGACCGACGTCCTCAGATCAGGACGCCCGACAGGACCGCCAGTATCTCCCTCCGAGCCAACGTCCAAACCTCGGAAGTCAGATTCGCCCCCAGGGACAAACCGCCGGGCCCAGCCGAACCCGCCCGCGGGCACGCCCCCCAAAGACCTACGCCAGATTCGCCCGCCGCGGGTACGCCACCGCCGGGTCGGTGAGCACGTTGACCAGTGCCGGCCGCCCGGACGCGAACGCCCGCTCGAGGGCCGGCCGCAGTTCGTCCGGCGCGCGCACCAGCTCGCCGTGGCAGCCGAGGGCCTCGACCATCTTGTCGTAGCGCGTCTCCGGGCGCAGCTCGGCGGCGACCGAATAGCCGTAGATGAACTCCATCGGGTGCTTCTCCAGTGCCCAGATGCCGTTGTTGCCCATCACGCCCACGACCGCGACCCCGTGGCGCGCCAGCGTGTCGAAGTCCATCCCGCTGAAGCCGAAGGCGCCGTCGCCGAGCAGCAGCACAACCTGACGGTCGGGATGAGCGAGCTTCGCCGCCAGCGCGTAGCCGGGCCCGGAGCCCAGGCAGCCGAACGGCCCTGGATCGAGCCAGCACCCGGGCTCGAACGAGTCGACCACCCGGCCGGCATAGGAGACGAAGTCTCCGCCGTCGCCGACCACGATCGCGTTGCGGTCGAGCAGCTGGGCGAGCTCGCCGTAGATGCGCATCGGGTGCAGCGGCGCCCGGGAATCGTTCAGCTCCGCCGCCTCCCCCGCACGTTTCTCGTCCTCGGTGGCGCGGAGCGAGGCGACCCAGGCTGAGCGCTCCGAATCAGGAGACACCGCACCGACCCCAGACCGCAGCGCATCGAGCGTGGCCGGCAGCGCGCCGTACAGCTCGGCGGCCACCGGCCGCGGATGGTCGCGGGTGGGCTCGGCCACGTCGACCACGATCACGTCGGCGTCGTCCGCGAAGGCGCCGCCGAACCCGAGGCGGAAGTCGAGCGGGACGCCGATCACGAGCGCCACGTCGGCGCCCTTGAGGCCGGCGCCTCGGGCGCGTGAGAAGAACAGCTCGTGGTCGGCCGGCAGACAGCCACGGCCCAGGCCGTTCAGGAACACCGGGATGCGCTGCGCCTCGACCAGGGCGCGGAGCTCCCGCTCGCCCCGGCCCCAGTACAAGCCGGTGCCGGCCATCACCACCGGGCGCTCGGCCTCCCGCAGCAACGCGGCGGCGCGCTCCAGGGCGCCGGAATCGGCGCTGGCCTGGTGAGGCGGAGGCGACAGCGGCGCGGGCTCGTCGGTGGTCTCGACCTCCATGAACACCTGGTCGAGCGGGAAGTCGACGAACGTCGGGCCGGAGTGCGGGTTGAGTGCGACCCGGATGGCTTCGTCGACGATCGCCGGGATCTCGGCTGTGTCCGTCGCCGTCGCGGCCAGCTTGACCAGCGGCCGCACGAACGGGACGTGATCGATCTCCTGGAGCGACCCCTGTCCCCAACGGAACTGCGGCGCCCGACCACCGAGCACCACGACCGGCGAGTGGTTCTGGGAGGCGGACGCGATTGCGCTCATGCCGTTGGTCACGCCCGGGCCGGCGGTCAGCGCGCACACGCCGACCGTGCGTGTCACCTTGGCCCAGCCCTCGGCGGCGAACGCCGCGGTCTGCTCGTGGCGCACGTCGACGAGGTCGATCCCCTCCTCGCGGCAGCCGTCGTAGATCGAGAACAAATGACCCCCGGACAGCGTGAACAGCTTGGTGACGCCGGCGGCGCGCAGCGCCCGCGCGACCAGGCGACCTCCGTGCAGCTGGGTTTCGGTCTCGGTCGCCATGTGAACCAGGACGCTAACACGCGCTTTAACCCCGTGGGTAGGATCAGACAAGTAAGCGAACGGAGGGATCCCAACATGGGGAAGACGCAAACACCGCTGGAGAGCCACGCGCAGTTTGAGGAAATCTGTGCGCGGATCGGTGATTTCGAACCGCTGCCGACCGTGGTCGCCAAGCCGGTGGAGGATCCGGGGGTCGACCAGGAAGAGCGCACGGCGCCGCTCGACGAGCTGATCCTCGCCGGACTGGTCTCACCCTACTGAGGGGACGAGGGAAGGGGCGCGCGCATGATTTGGGGCTTCGGCCATCCGCCGGACGGGTCGTGATCGCACCCGCCAGACCGGCCTCGCTCATAGAGGCGGCGTCCGCCCCCTCACGGCCCGGGTGCCTCGACCCCGCTCGCCGGCGACAGCCGTAACGCGTTGACGATCGCGCCACCCAGGATGATCAGCGCGAGCAGATAGAACCAGCCCAGCACCAGCACCACGAACACGATCGTGGTGCCGAACCTGGCGATCGTCGAGATGCTGTTCAGATAGATCGGGAAGGCGTAGTCGACGATCCCGATCGCGATCGTGGCGCCCAGCGCGCCGGGCCACACGGCGCGCCACGACACGTCGCGATTGGGGACCCGCGCGTAGATCAGCGCCAGGCAGCCGAACAGCAGCGCCACGCTTACCGCCAGCGAGATCCCGTAGGCCAGATTGGTCACGTGAGCCAGATCCAACGGCAGCGTCGGCCGCGCCCGCGACGAGGATGCTCTGCACGGTGGGCACGGCGACGGTGGCGATCATGAACAGGATCACGACGCCGACCATTGCGATGCCAAAGCGCTTTTGCTCGACCCAGCGCCGCGACGGACAGCCGTAGATGCGGCTGAAGCAGGTGTCGAGCGCGCCCCAGAACGACGAGCCGAGCCACACACTCGCGACCAACGCCAGCACCCCGGTGCCGGTGGTGGAGCTGCGCAGCTCGTTCAGCAGCGAATCCAGGGTGTGCTCGGCGGCGCCGGGAAACACCTCTTGCAGGTCGGTGAGCACGCTGTCCTGAACCGCGTGGCTGGACAGCACCTGACCGGCTACGAACAGTCCCAGCAGCGCGACCGGGACGACCGCCAGCAACATCGAGTAGGCCACCATCGCTGATTGGCCGGTGATGTTCGACTCCCAGGCCAGGCGCCAGAAGCGGCGCACGGCCAGGGCGAAGCGGCGCGTCAGGCTGACGCGCTCGGCGCGGTCCGGACGGCGGCGGTCTCGGCGGCGGCCGGTGAGCGCGGCACCCATAGCCGCACCTCCTCACGCTTGCCCTTCAGAGGGACGGATGGGCGCTCCTCATAATCGAAGCGCCCCGGTGGCAGCAGGACTCGCGTGGCCTCGGTGATCAGCAGGTCGTCACCGGTCTCGCGGGTGGTGGCCTCGACGCGGGCGGCGGTGTTGACCACGTCGCCGATCACCGTGAACTCGACTCGCCCCCCACCGCCGACGGTTCCAGCGATGACCGGGCCGGAGTTGACGCCAATACCAACCTCCACCCGGCCGGCGTAGGACTCGCGCACCAGCGCCGCGATCTCGCAGGCAGCCAGCACCGCGCGCTCGGCGTGATCGGGCAGTCGCTCGGGCGCGCCGAACACGGCCAGCAGCCCGTCGCCGATGAACTTGTTGGCCTGGCCGCCGTGGCGCAGCAGCACGGGACGACCTGCTCCCAGAACCCGTTCAGCAGCGACACGACCTCGTGCGGGCGCGCGCGTTCGGCGAACGCGGTGAAGTCGCGGATGTCGAGGAACAGCACGCTGACCTCGACCTCCTCGCCGTGCAGATCCGCGCCCTCGCGCAGCACCCGCTCCGCCAGACCCGGGTCGACGTACGCGCCAAACGCCTTCCGTAGGCGCTCGCGTTCGTCGAGGCCCTCGACCATCATGTTGAAGGACTGCGCCAGCCTCCCGGTCTCGTCGGTGGCGACGATCGGCACGCGCACGCTGAAGTCGCCGGCCCGCACGCGCTGGGTGGCGCGGCGGAGGTCGGCCACGGAGCTGCTCACCGCCCGCACCACGAGGATCACGAGCTCCAGCGACACCGTGAACGAGATCACCATTGCGATCAGCCACGACAGTCCCAAATCGGACAGCGAGTGGTCGCGGCCTCGCGTGGAGAGGCCGGCGACCACCACCGCGGTGACCACGTTGATGATCGGCGCCGCGGCGTACAGCCGCCAGCGCAGCGGCAAGCCGGGCGCCTCGATCGTGAAATCGGGCGGCAACCCGGCGGCGAGCCGTTCGAGTACCGGCCGCGAGACGATCTCCATCGTGAAGTAGCGGACGATCAGGGCACAGGCCAGGACCGAAGTGCCGGCCAGGGCCAGGACGAAGAACGCCCACCACGGCAGGTGGAGCAGCCAGGTCGTGAACGCGATGAACGGCAGGTAGCCGAACACGAACGGGTACTTGCGCATCCGCCGCAGGTACTCGAGCGGCAGCGTCGCGACCGCGGTCCAGGCCGCGATCGTCGAGTCGGGGTCGCGCGTCCCCCCGCTCCCAGGCCCACACCGGCCGCCACATGCGCCGGGTCAGCTTGATCGAGATCAGGTTGTCCACGGACACCAGCACCTGTGAGATCAGCACCAGCAGCCAGAAGTCGCCCTCGGACATGGGCTGATACAGCCGCAGCAGCAGCAGGCCCCCGAACATCACGATGTGGGCCAGGCCGAACTGCGCCCAGATCAGGCCGTAGGAGTTGCGGCGGGCGATGGCCCGGACGGCTCGGTCGAGTGGGTCTCTCACCGCGGTGAAGTATGACCCCCCGCCCCGGGCCCGGATGAATGTCGCCGCCCCGAAAGCGAGGCCGAGCTGTCGCCCCCGGGAGCGAGACCAAGCCGGCCGCCGATCTCCCGGAGCGAGTCTGTGCCGGCCGCGGATCAGCTCGCGAATGGCCGATCGCACGCCGCGTCGGCGCGGAGGAACGCAGCGGCCGACGCAAGAGCCCCATCACCGTCGAACCACCGCGTTCCTACCCGGATCGCTGGGATCCGGCCGACGCCGTGGGTGATGAGCCCGCGCGCCGTCGTCAGCAACGGCTCGTCGCGAGTCGGATCACCCGCCGCGGTCAGGCACTCGCGCAGCCCGATTCCGGCAGCCGCGGCGGCCTCGGCGAGGATCTCGGGATCCTCGAGGTCAAACCCGCCACAGAATGCCAGCCGGCTGGCCGCGAGTGCGAACCGCGCCCCTGCCCCAATTTCGACGGCGTGCGCCGCAGCCCTCAGTGCCCCCGGCGCGTCCGCCGGAAAGCGGTCAGGCCACACGAGCGGAAGCCTCAGCGCAACCGCGCAGGTCTCCGCGTGAGCACGCACCGCCGTCGATTCCCCCCGCCCTACTGGTGGCCGCAGCAAACTGGTAGCCGTGGGTATCCAGTCCACATCGCCCAGCACCCGTTCCACCCGCTCCGCGGCCAGGTAGGAGAACGGGCAGGCCAGGTCGAAGTAAAACGCCGGACGCGTTCCATTGGTGGGACGCGGACGGTCTACGCGGCGCTCGGCCAAGACGATTAGTTCACCCATTTCCCCCCATAACGGCGCCCGCGAAGAAAACTGGCGGAAACTTTCGTCGATCTGGCCGAAATTTCTGTTTTGTCGGGTATAACCCCCGTTAGACTCAAACTTGGTAGGTAGGATTCCGTCCATTGGGAGGCAGTCATTCCGCACGTACCCCCGCCCAAACGCCACCCATACGATCAGTGGTCGCCCGACGCCCGGGCGCTCGACCTGGTCGGCGATAAATGGACGCTGCTGATCGTCCGCGATCTCGCGGCCGGCCCGCGGCGATTCGTTGAACTGCAACGTGTCTTGCCCGGCATCTCCACCGAGCAGCTGCGCTCGCGGCTGAACCGGATGGTGGCCGACGGCATGCTCACCCGCAAGCGCTACCGCGAGGTCCCGCCGCGCGTCGACTACGAGTTGACCGAGCGCGCCCGGGAGCTGATGCCGATTCTCGGCGAGCTCGCGCGCTGGGGCTACGAGTGGGCCTGGAGCTCACCGCGCTCGGCCGAGAGCGTGGACATCGGCGCGATCTTCCGGCTGGCCCCCGGCCTGCCGCAGACGGGCAGCGGCCGCGGCACCGTGCAGTGCACGGTGATCGGCGCTGAGGGGAACGCCACGTCGTACTCGTTCTCGATGTCCGGTGACGGCGTGACGGTCTCCGAGCGCGCCGCCGAGAACCCCGATGCCCGCGTCAGCGGGGACACGACCGCGTGGGTAAACGCGTTCTGTCCGGACCAGGACCGGGGTGGGCTCGAGATCGAGGGTGAACGTCAGCTCGCCGAGGCGCTGCTCGACGGCATCGGGCTGAGGACCTCGCGCGCCCACCGGGCCGCCAGCGCCGCATAGAAGTAGGCCTCTCGCGCTCAGTGGGGGCGCCACCAGACGCCCACCGGGCCGCCAGCGCCGCATAAGAAACCCCTACTTGCTCGAGTAACGCGCCCGGGTTATGTGGGGGATGTGGAATGGGGTGGCGCCCGGCAGCGGCGGCGCGACCCAGCAGGCCTGGAGCGGGGGCGTCGCCTTGGGCTCGGCGGCGTGCGGACCGCCGGTGTTCTTGCAATCCCAGGCGGGCCCGGTGAAGCTGCCCGGGAAGTTGCCCCCGGCGGAGAAGTTGAGCGGCGTGGGCGTGGCCCACAGCGGGGGTGGGTAGGTGTTGCCGCGATCGTTTGGAGGACGGTTGGGCCACAGCTTGGCTGTGTCGGCACCGGTGGGCGGGAATTGCCGCAGATAGTGGCCGCAGCCGCCCAGGCCGGGACAGGTGAGCCCGTTGCCGCCAAACAGGGCGGTCTTGGCGGCGAACGCGGTGGCGCCCTGCGAGATGAAGTCCGAGATCAGCTGCTGGTGCAGCGACAGCCAGTTCAGGATCGGGTTGAGCTCCTCCAGGAACGGGCCCAGAGCGCCCAACAGCGGGGTGGCGCCACGCAGCACGTCACGCACGGCGGGAAACCCGGTCTCCGACACCGTGATCAGGGGCCCCAGGTCCACGAACAGGCGCTGTAGGTCGGGCGACAGTGCCGCCAGCGCCGCGGCGGTCGGGCCCAGGTTCTGGGCCACCGGAATCAGCGCCCGGACGACGGGATCGGCGTCGAGCGCGAAGCTCTTCAGCCGCGCCATGGTCAGTCTGGTCTCGATCAGGAACGTGGGGAACACGTGGAAGGTGTCGGCCAGCGCGTTGTTGTTGGCGGCCGTGGTGGCGAACACCTGATCGGCGGTGGTGATCAGGTTGTGCAACGCGGCCCGGTTGTGCGACAGCGCCGCGAACACGGTGCCGCCGTCGTGAACCAGCTGTCGCAGCGCGACGTGCTGGATGTCGAGCACTCGCACCACGTCGTTGGCGTTGGCGGTGAACGCCGGCAGGTTGCCGAGCACGCTGTTGAGGTTCTGGCCGTTGCCGCGCAACGCCAGGGCCAGCTGCTGCTGCCAGACCTGGAAGGCATGCCGGGTCTGGGGATCGAAGGCGTTCAGGATGTCGGACAGCTGGACGGCGCCCTGCACCTGGCCGCGGGCCAACAGCCCGCCGTCGGGCAACAGCGGACTCCCGCGGGTCCCGGGCGTGAGCTCGACGTAGGTCTCGCCCAGGATCGTCTTGGTCCGCAGGATCGCCCTCGCGTCCTCATGGATCGGCGCGTACTTATTGTCCAGCTGAATCGTGGCGATCGTGCGATTGCCCTGCGGGTCGAGCGACTTGCTGATCACGCGGCCCACCGACACCCCCGCGATTCGCACGTCGGCCTGGGTGGCGAGCTGGCCGGCGTTGGGGAACGAGGCGCGGAACTCGTAGCCCTGGGGGTTGAACGGGATCGTGCCGCCGAACGACAGCCACAGGAACAGCAGCAGCCCGACGCACGAGAGCGTGAACAGGACCATCGTGATGATCCGCCCGGTTGATGGCTTATCGGAGGTCATCGGGTGCCACCCGGCTTGGTGAGTGATGCGGTCGCGCTGGGGAGAGCGGTCGCCGGGCCGGATCCGGCCGCCGTCTTGGAGGTCGCGCTGGACGGAGCGGTCGCCGAGGCGGATCCGGCCGCCGTCGTGGAGGACGCGGGCGCCCTGGTGAGCGAGCCGGTCGTCGTTGTGGAGGATGCGGTCGTCGTGGCGGATCCGCTCGCCGTCGCGGCCCCACCGGAGGACCGTGAGGCCCCCGCCCGGTCGCTCGCCAGACCCAGCGTCTTGCACGCCGTCACCGCCGGCGTCAGGTTCAGGAATGCGCCGACGGCGGCGAACGGACCCGAGGACAGGATCCCGCCCAGCTGGCCGCAGGTGAACTGGATGAACAGAGGCCGGACGGCGCCGATCGCGTCCTGGTTGGAGAACAGCGTGCGGGCGTTGTGGTCGAGCCAGGCCAGCCACCACAGGTAGCCGTGCTGACCGCCGCCGGGGAAAAAGCCAAGCATGTTGAACAGATGGTTCAGCACCGTGAATGACGAGCTGAGGTTGGGCGTGGCGCGCGCGAGGTCGACGGCGGCCGGCTGCAGATCGCGCACCAGCGGCCGGGACGCGATCACGAACGGGCGGATCTGATTGGCGACAATCGGCTCGCTCGGGATCGACAACGCCGTCAGCGCCTGGTTGGCGGCCGGGATCGCCCGGGCGGCGGGCAGGAGGTTCTGGGCGGCCGGCCCGAGTTGGGTGGCGAACACCTGCACCTTGGCCAGCGTGTCGGTGGTCTGACGCAGCGTGGCCGGAAGATCCGCCACCGAGCGGCTGATGTTCTGATCCTCGGAGGCGAATGCCCGGAACACGGTCGAGCTCGAATCGACCAGGCGGACGATCTCCCCCTGCTCGGCGGCCAGTGCGGTGTTCAGCCGCTGTAGCGAGTTGACCAGGCTGCGCAGGTCGGACCCCCGTCGCGCGACCGCCTGGTTGAGCTGCGCCAGCGATCGGTGCGTGGGCAGGAAGCGCTTGAGCACGTCGGCCAGCTCGCTGCCCCCGTTGTCCTCGAGCCCCGCGCCGGCGCCGTTGACCAGCAGCTGGAGATAGGCGCGCGTGTCCGTGTCGAGCGACGCGAGGATCTCGTCGACGTTGACCTGGGGCAGCGTGTTGGACACCGGGATGGTGAAGCCGGGCTTGGCCACCGGCGCGGCGCTCGAGCCCGGGTTGACCTCCAGGAACATGTCCTGCAACCCGGTCCGTGGCCGCGCCAGCGCGGTGGCGTTGGTGCGGATCAGATGCTTGTACTTCGGGTCGATGTCCATCTCGATCACTGCCCGGCCGCCGCGCAGCGTGATGTTGCCGATCAGGCCGATCTGCACGCCCGAGACGCGCACCGACTGCCCCTGCCCGGGAGTGAACGCCTGGCCGGTGGCGAGCTCGGCGTACATGTGCACCGGCGCGGACTGGATGAACGGGAACCGCAGCCGTTCGTGGCTGAGGATGTAGCCCGAGACGACGATCGCCACCACCACCAGAACCACGATCGCGGTGACGTCGCCGATGTGGTTCTTGATTGCGCGCTTCATCAGCCCAGCGGGGCCAGGTGAGGCCCGGTTGGCGTGGACAGATTGGAGATCGCGGGCTGGGTCTCGCACGGGACCTGGGGCTCGAGCGGCGGCCGCTGTCCGCCGGGCGGCTTGGCCGGCATCGTCGCCGTCAGCGGCGCGGCGGCCTGGCCCAGCAGACGCGAGGCAGCGGTCGCGCCGGTCGTCAGCGAGTAGGTGAGCGTCCCGGCCGTGAGCGCCACGCGGATGTACGGGCCGTTGGAGTCGAAATCACGCGACTCGCCAGCCAGTCCCGGCAGGAAGTTGACCGCCTCGACATACACCTTGCGGTTGGGGAACCCGTTGGCCGGGGTGAAGTAGGGGTCGGGCAGGGTGAGCTGAGACCACGGGTAGATCACGTTCGCCACGCAGCTCGAGGCCGGGCGGACGCCGTTTCGCATCAGCGGAATCGACTCGCGCGTGAGCTTGGCCAGCGAGGGCACTGTGGCGGCCAGGTCGTTGGCCAGCCCCTGAAGCTCCGCGGGCTGGACCAGCAAGCGCAGCTGGGTGATGAACGGCAGGCTGGCGTCGATCGCGGGCCCGGTCGAGATCACGCCGGGAATCAACGTGCGGGCAAGCGTGCGCACCGGCGGGAACGCGGCATTGAGGGCATTGAAGGCCGGGATTGCGGCCGACAGCGTCCGCGGCAGCTCGGCCACGCTCTGCTCCAGCGCCGTGTTCTGGCGGGCGAACGCCGCGCCGTGGTGTTGAAGTCGGTGACCAGGCTCTGCAGCCGCTGCGGATGGGCACCGAACGCGCCCGCCACGACGCCTCCCTTGTCGATCGCTTGCGACAGGTCGTGCGACTTGATCCCCAGCGCGTCGTGGGCCACGATCGACGAGTACTTGTAGGCGGGCAGCCAGTACTGGATCGACTGGTTGTAGTCGGGCCCGCCCAGCTTGACCCCCTTGCCGTACTGCTGGACCAGGACCCGCAGGCTTTGCCGGGTGTCGGACGGCAGCGCGGACAGAACCTGGTCGAACTGCACCGGATCGACCCCTTGCTGAACCGGGAACGTGAACCCGTCGGGAGCCTTCGGCGCCGAGGGGCTGCCGGGACTGAGGTCGATGAAGAAGTTGCCCTCCAGGAAGATCCGGGGCCGAATTGCGAACCTCGCGTCCTGGTGGATCGGCAGGCCCTGATTGTCGATCGTCATCGTCACCCGGGCGGCGGCGCAGCGGCCCTGCACCTGGGTGGTGTAGCGGCAGCTCGACACCGGGGAGATGCTCGTGACCTGGCCCACGTTCACGCCCGCGATCCGCACCGGCGAGTCCAGGCGCACGCCGTTGGCGCTCGAGAACACCGCGTGCACCGTGTATGGACTGGCAAACGGGTTGGCGAACTTGGTGAAGCCCAGATAGAAGAGCACGACCAGCGCCACGATCCCGATCACCCCGGCGGTCAGCTTGCTCATGCTGCGTTTGCGTCCGGACCTGCGCCTCATGGGTTCGCCGGATCCTTGGGTAGCTGGGGTCCGATCGACGGGTTGCGGCTGAACGTCTCGCCCGCGGGCACGCGCGCGCGCCCGTGGAACGTCGGGCCCTGGTCGCCCGGGGTGTGCGGGTCCAGCACGAGGTTGCGGTGCTCCGGGTCGAACTGGTTGAGCTTGAGCGGGTAGCCGCGCTGGCCGGTCTCGCAGTCGGCGTTGCCCTGGTTGTCGACCGCCGCCCCGTAGGCCTGGGCGTGCAGGAACTCGACCCCGCCGAACGGGAGCGGCGTGGCGTCGTTGCCCTCGCCGTTGGCCGGCGCGACCGCGCCCGCCGCCCCGACGCCGTTGCCGGTCAGCGTCGCGGTGTTGATCAGCGCGCGCTGGGCGAAGCCGTAGTTGGTCTGGGCCCCGAACTGCTCGGCCAGGTACGTCCACCAATAGTTCCAGTAGTCGCACACCGTCTGGTAGGGGCCGAGGTAGCGGATCATCGGGTTGAGCACGCCGGTGGTGGCGGCCAGCGCGTTGAGCGCGACGTTCGTGCCCGGCGCCTGCGCCAGCGACTTGAGCGCCTCGAACACCTGCTCGAGGTTGGCGTTCAGGATCGGCGTGCGGCGTAGGGTGGTGGTTCCGGCCTCGATCGCCGGGTTGATCAGTGGCAGCGCGACCCGCAGCTCCGCCGTGGCCGGGGCCATGAACTGGCCGAACGTGGTCAGGTCGGACAGCAACGGCTGCTGCGCCGCCAGGCTGTCGGTGGAAACGGCCAGCGTCGGCGGCGACTCCCTGATCGTCGCCTCGAGCGCGTTCGGATCGCGCGAGATGGCCTCGAACGTGGTGGCCAGCTCGCCGAACAGGCGGGCGTTGATCTGCGCCACCGGCGCCACCGTGCCCATGAAGTTGTCCAGCGCGCTGAGCAGCCGGCTGAGGCCGGTGCGAGGATCCGACAGCAGCTTCGCCACCGGCTCGAGGTGGGTGAGCAGCGGCGGCAGGTTGGAGATCGTGTCGTTGACCGACGACCCCCGGGCGGCCAGCAGGTTGCCGGATTCCAGCAGGCCCAACTGGATGGCGCTGCGGGTCTTGACGTCGAACGTGTTCAGGAGGTCGTCGACCTGGACCGGCACGTTGGTCTGCGTGATCGGCAGCGTGCCGCCGTCAGGGATGATCTGGCTCGAGGTCCCCTTCTCCAGGTCCACGTACTTGAGCCCCAGGACCGAGCGCGGGACGATGCTCACGCGCGAGTCGACCGGCACCTTGCCGTTCGAGGTGTTGAGCTTCAGGGTCAGCTGCGCGCCGACCACGCCGCCGGGCAGCTCGACCGGGTGCAGGGCCGATACCAGCCCGATCCGGAAGCCGCCCTCGCGCACGTCGTTGCCCGCCACCAGGTTGGAGCCGTCGCCGATGTCGACCTTGAGCTCGCGGGTGGGGACGAACGGCAGCCCCTGGTTGGCGTTGTAGGCCAGCAGCACGCCGATCAGCACGAACAGCACCGTGGTGGCGCCGACCAAGACCGGATTGGCGAAAACTGATTGTGAGCGTGGGCGCATGACTACGGGGCCAGGAGGTAGTTGAGGAGCTGCTGCGTCGAGGACCCGGACCCGGAGGCACTCGCGCCCCCGGAGCTGGGCGGCGCCCGCGTGGCGCCGGCATTGGCGCCGGCAGCGCTCGCGGCACTCGAGGTAGCCGTGCTCGAGGTCGGGGTCGCGGCGGCCGCGAGCTTGGTGTCAAACGCGACGGCCTCAGCCGCGCTCAGCTTGCACACGTGGGTCTTGGGCCCGGGCAGGCCCGGCGGCACCCCGCCGGGATCGGGCACGCACAGCGTCGGGTTGGTCGGGTCGCGCTCGTTGATTCCGGGCTGATTCGGCCCCAGCCACGAGTAGCACTGCCGGTACTGGGCGCCGTAGGTCTTGAGGTTCGTCGCCACCGTGCCCAGGCTGGCGTAGGGGGAGCACTGAGGGCTGATGAACGCGTCGACCGCGAGCAGGTGGCCGAACGGGCCGAACGTGTTGATCGCCAGCGCCTGGTTGAACACGTACTGGAGCAGTGCCTCGAGCCCGGTGTAGCCCTTGCCGCCGGGGCTGCGGGTGTTGGGCTCCACCGCCCGGCCGCGGTTGTCGAGGTCGCGCAGCACGATGGCCAGGTTCTGTGCCAGCTCGGGCGTGGGCTGGGCGAACCGAGCCAGGGCTTGGACGGTGGGCGTGGCCGCGATCACCGCCTGCTTGCCGATGACCGACGCGGACCCCAGCGACCTGATTGCCGGCAGCGCCGCGCGCGCGAAGGGGGGCAGGTTCGTGAGCAGCCGGTCCAGCTGGCCCGCGGACGCGTTCAGGTTCTCGACCACCGGGGTGTTGGCCTGGCTGGCCGCGCCCAGCTGGGCCATGGCCGGGCGCAGCTGCTCGAGGAACCCCGGCAGCAATGCGAATGTCTGCCGCAGGCTGGCCTGCTGCGTGGCCGTCGCCTCGGCCGTCCTGGTGGCCTCGATGATGAACCGCTGCACGTTGGCCTTGTCGTCGGCCAGCGCGGTGACGACGCTGTTGGAGTTCGCGGTCAGCGACTCGATCGTCTTGGAGTCGTCGGCCAGCAGCTTCAGCAGGTTGTCGGTCTGGGCGAGCGCGGGCACGGCCCGGCGCAGCGCAGCCTGGAGGTCATCCGAGCGCCCGGCCACGCCGGCCCCCAGCTCGTTGATGATGAGCGTCAGGCGCTCTCGGTAGGGCAGGCGCATGATGTTCTGCACCAGGTCGGCTGGGACCGTCGACTGCGTCCGGGTCACCGGGATCGTGCTGCCGGGCTTCAGAACCGGGCCGGCGTTGCCGGGCTGGCAGCTGATGAAGTACTCGCCGATCAGCGACTGGGGCCGGGACTGACAGAAGGCATCGGCGTGGAACTGCCCGAACCCGGTCGCGGTCACGTTGACCGTGACCACGGCGTGCAGCGTCTTCTGGTCGAGGTCGATCGACGTGATCGTCCCGGCCGGCACGCCGGCGACCTTGAACTGGGAGCCCGACACCAGCCCGAAGGCGTTGTCGAGCTCGATCTTGTACGAACCGGCGGGGCTGGGGTTGGACGCCCCCGCGGTGAGCACCAGGAATGCGCCCAACGCGACGAGCGTGACCGCGCCGATCAGCAGCCGCCTCATAGCCCGGTCGGCCTCTGGCTCAGGGTGCAGGGAAAGCCCGGGTATGGGAAGAACGCGGCGCTGCTGTTCGCGTTGGGCCCGCGTTCCATCGACCCCGGGCAGCGGTCACCCTGTCCGGTGGTGAACGACGCCGCCGGGATCCCCAGCAGCTCCAGGACCTTGGCCGCCTGCTGGCTGAACGGCAGGCTGTTGATCATGCCGAGCACACCCGACAGCCCCGGCGCGGCGCTGAACTGGGGCGCCAGCACCGCCGCGACTCGGCTGGTGCCGCCGTTGGCGTCGATCGTGCCGGGATGGGAGAAGCCCTCGAACCAGCCGGTCAGATCAACGGCGTAGGGACGGGCGGTGGCCAGCTCGGGCGTCGTGGCGTTGAGCGCCACCGTCGACTGCGGGAACGCGCCCGGCCGCAGCTTGCCGTTGGCGCGCACGTTGCGCACGGTGACCGCCGCCAGCGACGGCGCCAGCGCGGTCAGGTCGGTCAGGTCGTTGTCCGGCCCGGGGCGGCTGACGACGTTGGCCAGGTCCCGCACCGTGGGAACGGATTCCTCGGCCAGCGGCCGCAGCTGCTCTAGCAGCGCCTGCAGCTTGGGCGCGACCGGCCGGGTCACGTCGACCAGCGGCTGTATATCGTCGAGCGCGTTGCGCAGGTTCACGAACGTGGTGTTGGCCAGGCGCATGAACCCCGGCAGCTGCTGGATCGACTGGCCCAGGGCGGAGTTCTGCGCCGCCACCGCCTCGGTGGTGGTGGCCAGGTTCGCCACCAGGCCGCTCAGGTCGGACTGGCGCTGGGCCAGGGTCGAGACCAGCGAGCCGGACTTGACGACAAAGTTGCTGAAGCTGGCCGTGTCACGGTTGATCTCGCTGAACAGCATGCTGGACGTGGCGACCGCGGGGTTGAGGAACTCCCAGGCCCGCTGGGCCACGGCGCCCTGGCCGGCGTACTGGCTGGCAGAACCCTGGATCAGCTCCTGAAGTCCCTTGCGCGTCGGCGCGTCGAGCGTGTCAAACAGCTGGTCGAAGTCGACCGCGCTGGACGTGTGCGTGGTGGGGATGAAACCGCCATCCCGAATCGGCGCGGCGCCCGCCCGACCCAGCCTGAGATCCACGTACCGGTTGGCGATGCCGGACAGCGAAGCCTGCCTGACCGTCGCGATGGTTCCCTGGCGCAGGGGGTTGTAGGTCCCGTCGGTGATGTTGAGCGTGAGCTGGGCCTGGCCCTGAGGCGTCAGCGAGATGTCCGACACCTTGCCCACCGGGTTGCCGGCCACCTGGACCAGGTCCCCGGACACGATCTGGCTGGCGTTCTGGAAGATCGCCCTGACGTGGTAGCTGCTCCCGCCGAAGAACACGATCACGACCACCGCGATCAGTGCGGCGGCGATGGCAACGATCGCCGCCGAGCGGCCGATCACTGACGAGTTCCGCACACGTACAACCTAAGAGGCTCCAAAAGGGGGGCAGACACAGGCGGACGTCGGGCGAACCTAGCAAGCGCCAAAGCGGACTGTCAATTTCCCCCCAGCGGGCAAATCTGGCGTCGCAGGGCCCTTGGCGCAGGCGGTCTGACCCAGTGCCCGGGGCGGGATTCGAACCCGCAAGCTCTTGCGAACAGCGCATTTTAAGTGCGCCCGGCTTCACCGTTTGCCAACCCGGGCCTTGCCGGCGGGGATGTTAATGGCGTCATCCACGGCCCGAAAAGGTCCATTAACCGCATGTTCCGGGGCGCGTTTCATGCGGTTAAACCGCAACTAACGCGCTGCTACGGTGTCCTGTTTACCGAGGGATCTCCCACACGGCCGAAATGGAAGTCTCCACACTCAAATATTCAGGGGGTCTGGGCCTGCACGGGCGCTCGCCACTGCTGAGGCTACAGTCCGACGAACGCTTGGTGGGACTGGTGCGCCGGGGCAGTTCGGCCGCGTTCGAGGCGCTCGTGAGCCGCTACCACACGCGGCTGCTGGCCTTCTGCCGCCACCTGCTCAGCTCCCGCGAGGACGCCGAGGATGTCCTTCAGGAGGTGCTGGCCGCCGCGTTCAACGCGATGCTGGCCGACGATCGGCCGATCAACGTACGGCCGTGGCTGTACCGGATCGCGCGCAACCGCTGCCTCAACCACCTGCGCCGGATGCAGGCGGTGGGGGTGGACTCGATGGACATCCACTTCTCCGATCACGGCGCCAGCACCGCGGACAAGGCGCACGACCGCGAGGAGTTCCGGCTGCTGCTGGGCGACATCCACGAGCTGCCCGAGTCGCAGAAGACGGCGCTGGTACTCCGCGAGATGGACGCGCTGTCCTACGACCAGATCGCCGAGGCGATGGAGACCACCGTACCGAGCATCAAGTCGCTGCTGGTACGCGCGCGCGTGTCACTGGCCGAGGCCGCCGAGGCGCGCCTGCTGTCCTGCGACGAGGTGCGGATCGAGCTGGGTGAGGTGGCCGAGGGGCTGCGCCGGCGGCCGAGCCCGCTGGTCCGCCGTCACCTGCGGGCCTGCAAGCGTTGCCGACTCGTTCCGCGTGCAGCTGAAGGACACCAACAAGGCGCTGGCGGCGCTGATGCCGATCGGCCCGTTCGTCATCCTCAAGAAGCTCGCGCTCACGCACCTCGGGCACTCGGCCGGCTCGGGTGCCACGGCCTCCGGGCGCCGCCGGGTCGACCGCCGCCGGGGCAGCGGCCGGCAGCGGAGCGCTGGCCGGCTCGAGCGCGACCGGATTCGTGTCCGCCGGGATCGGCGCGATCGCCACCAAGGCCGCGGCCGGCCTGGCCGCCGCCGCGCTCGTCACCGCCGGCGCGGTCGAGGTTGATCGCAGCGCCTCGAGCAGCTCCCATCATCATGCCCACGCCTCCGAGCCTGCTGGCGCTGCATCCGGCCGTCAGCTCGGCTCACGTCATCGCCGGCACCACGGTGGCCCGATCACACCCGCCACCTGGTGTCCAAGCCGGCCAAGGCGGACAAGAAGCTCAAGAAGCCGCCGCCCGCCAAGACCACCACGCTGGTGGCGGCGGTGCCGCCCAAGCCGAAGCCGGCCGTGACCACCACCAGCACCACCACCAAGTCGACGCCGGCGCCTCCGCCGCCGGCTCCGGGCCGCACCCAGACCCAGACCGACTCCACGGTCCTGCCTGCGCCGGCCGTTACCACCACCACGACGCTGCCGGTCGACGACCACGACCCCCGCGTCCACGTCGACCGACCGGCGCCCGAGCACCACCACGACGCCGACCATGACCACCCCGGGGTCGCCTCCGCCGTCGACCACCACCACGCCCTCGCCGCCGCGCGCCCCACCCCGCCACCCGGGCCGGCGGCGGATCCGTCCACGCCCTAGACGGTTCGAAGTGACGCGCCGCGTGTTGAGCGCGTGATCGAGTTCGGCCAGTTCCAGGCGGTCGACATGCGCGTCGGCCGGGTGCTCGCCGTGGAGGACTTCCCCGAGGCCCGCAGTCCGGCCTGGAAGCTGACGATCGACTTCGGGCCCGAGCTCGGCACCAAGCGCTCATCGGCCCAGATCACGCACTACTCGCGCGAGCGAGCTCGAGGGCACGCTGGTGGTGGCGGTGGTCAACTTCCCGCCGCGCCAGATCGGCCCGTTCCTCTCCGAGGTGCTGGTGCTGGGGGCGCTCGACGCCGACGAGGGCGTGGTCCTGCTCGGCCCGACCGCGACGCCGCGCCCGGGTCGCGGATCGGCTGAGAGCCGCGGCCTACGGCCCGGGCTCGCCGCCGATCCGCAGCAGCCCCGCGGTTGGCGCCGTCGAGCTGCACCCGGTAGCGCCCGGCGCGCAAACCGCCGATCAGCACCGAGGCCCGGCCGCCGGCCGGCACCGAGAGGCGGTGCGGGGTCGGGGTCTGCACCATCGCGCTGTGGCTATGGCCGTCCCTGGAAATCAGCGTCACCTGGACCGCCAGCAGCGCCGGCACCGAGATCTGCTGAGGATCGAGCCGGCCGTCGGGCCGGATCACGTACGTGGCCGGCACTCGCACGTCGCTCGAGCCGGAGGCCGGCTGCGTATGCCGGGCGGGAGTGGTGCTGGTGGCCAGGGTCGAGGTCGGCGCTGGGGCTGGTGGTGGTCGGCGAGGTCGGGCTCGACGGGCTCGCGCCGCCGCCGGCGCTGGTGGGCGACGTGCTGGAGCTCGGTTTACGTCGAGCTCCCGCATCCCCGAGATGATCAGAAAAAAGGGGATACACAGCAAAAGGAGAAATCGTCGGTTCACGTTTTCAGAATAGAGGCCGAGTCACGTGCATTCATTGGTCGAATATTCCAGTTCCGCGAGGAAGCTCGTCGAGTACGACGCGCTCCGCCACCGCCTGTGGATCCTCGGCCAGCGCTGTCACCACGGGGCCACCGGTAGCGTCGTCGCCGCCGTCGCCTGCCTGGGCCTGGCCGCTCGAGCGGGCCCGGCGGCCGCCCTGCTGGCGCTGGCGGCCACCGGCGGTGCGCTGATGGCGCACGACTGGAAGGACCGCTCGATCTGGTTCGAGCGGGGACGCGGCACCCAGCCCTGAGTCTGGAGTTGGGCCGCATGCGGCCCAACCGGCGGTGCATGCACCGCCAGGTCGGCGCAGCGCCACCCAGTCATCCGGCGTACAGCTCGATCAGGCGCCGTAGTAGCGGTCCTCGCCGAAGCTGCTCGCGGGCGACGCGCAGCGCGCCGCTGTCCGTGCCGGGCGCGCAGCTCGGGTCAGCGCCACAGCGTCGCGCACCGCGCTCTGCCCAGCCGCTCGACGTCGTCGGCGGGCAGCACGCGCGTCGGGCGCCGACCAGCTCCGGCAGCCCGCCGAGGTCGCTGCCGAGCACCGGCACGCCGGCGGCCAGCGCGTCGAGCACCGCGTACGGGCACGGCTCCTCCCAGCGCGAGGGCACCAGCACCACCGCAGCGCCGCGCGCGCAGGTCGCGCCAGCGCCGGCTCGGGCGAGCCGTCCGGTGAAGCGCACCTCGGCCGCCCTCGGCCAGCCGCGCAGCCGCTGCCCGTCCGGGCCCGTCGCCGGCGACCACCAGCGGCACGCCGGCCGCGTCGCAGGCCGCGATCGCGGTGTCGAAGCCCTTCTCCTCCACCAGCCGGCCGGCGACGAGCGCGTAGCTGCCCTGCTGCGCTCGGGTCTCGGCGGGCGAACTGGTGCGCCGGGACGAAGTTCGGCAGCACGACAGGCGCTCGCCCGGCACGCCCAGCTCGGCGCAGGCGCTCGCCGGTGGCCTCGACTGACCGCGACCAGCCGATCGGCGTGCTCGAACAGCCGCGGCTGCTGGCGATGCAGGCCGGCGGCGTAGACGGCGGCCTCGGCAGCCGAGCCGCGGCAGCGCAGGCGCAGGCCCGGGCAACGTGTTCGCGGCCGCGGCAGCGAAAGCACACGCCGCCGTCGCGATAGGCGACCGCGATCGCGCAGAACAGCCGGAAGTTGTGGAGGTGAAGCACGGTGCGGGCGCCCGCCGCCGGCGCCGCCGCCAGCGCCCGCCAGCCGAACAGCGGGTGCAGGTTGTGGGCGTGCACGACGTCGGCGCCGATCGCGCCGCACCGCGGCGGCGACCTCGTCCGGGTCCAGGCCGCCGCGCGAGCAGTCCCCGGGCCGCGTCCCTGCGGCTGACCTCGCCGCTGGAGCGCTCGAGCGTCGCGACCACGTGCCCGCGCGCGGTGAGCAGCTGCGGCCGAGCTCCGCGACCGCACGCTCCTCGCCCCCCTGGAGGCGATATCGGTTGTGGAGCAGCAGCACGCGCATGCAGCGACCGGCGATTCTGCCAACGTGCCCAGCTGGCACCGATGGCGATCGCGCTCCTCACCAACTACCTCGCCCCCTACCGGGTGCCGCTGTACCAGCGGCTCGCCGAGCGTCACGGCGTAGAGGTGCTGTGCTTCGGCGGCGGCGAGCGCTATGTGCCGGCGTGGTTCGCGGACCTCGATGCCCAGCTGGCGGCCGCGCCGTTTCCGGCCCGCCGCCTGCGCGGCGCCCGCGAGGCGCTCGGCGTGGGACGGCGACTACGAGGCGGTGATCGCGCCGTTCGCAGGCGGGGCGGTCCTGCCCGCCGCCTACCTCGGCGCCCGGCGCCGCACCGGCGGCGTTCGTGCTGTGGGCCTCGGTGTGGGCCGAGCCGCGCTCGCCCTCGCACCTGCTATCGCGGCCGCTGTCGCGCCACATCTACCGCCACGCCGACGCGGTCGTCGCCTACGGCGAGCACGTGCGCCGGTTCGTGGCCGCGATTCGGGGGCGCGATGACGACGTGTTCGTGGCGCCGCAGTCGGTCGAGCCGGAGCTGTTCGCCCGCGAGGTGGAGGCGGGCGAGTCGTGCAGCTTTCGCGCGCCACCACGAGCCTGCCCGATGGCCCGCTGGTGCTGTACGTCGGACGGCTGGTGCCGGAGAAGGGCGTCGAGGTGCTGCTGCGGGCGTGGCCGCGGGATCGAGGCCACGCTGGTGCTGATCGGGGACGGGCCGCTGGCGGCGGCGGCTGCGGGTGCGGAGTCGTGTGCGGCTGCTGGGACCGCTGCCGCGCGCGGAGCTGCCGGTGGCCTACGCAGCGTCCGAGTTCACCGTGCTGCCCTCGGTCCCCACCCCGCGCTTCCGCGAGCCGTGGGGGCTGGTGTGCAACGAGGCGATGCACCAGGGCCGGCCGGTCATCGCCAGCGACGCGGTCGGCGCGGTGGCCGGTGGCCTGGTGCGCGACGGCGACACCGGGCTGGTGGTCCCCGCCGGCGACCCGGCCGCGCTGCGGGCGGCGCTCGAGCGGCTACTCGGACGATGGCGCACTGCGCCGCCGGCTCGGGACCGCCGGGCGCGCGGCGGTGGGTGGGTACAACTACGACGCGATGGCCAGCGCGTTCGACCGGGCGCTGGACGCCGCGCGGGAGCGAGCCCGGCGATCGATGAAGTAGAACGCCAGTATCAGCGCCGGCAACAGGTTCATCCACAGCACGTGCGGCACGGTGGCCTCGTGGGAGAACACCGAGCGCAGCACGCCGGCGATCGGGTGCAGCGCGTGTGGCACGCCGCGGGTCGCGACCACCGCCGCCAGGGCCGCCACCGAGGACACCACCCACATCGCGACCCACTGGCGCAGCGATGGCTGGAACAAGAGCAGGAACGGGAGCGCGATCACCAGCAGACGATTGAACGCCTCATCGGGGAGAAACACGCTGCCGACGAACAGCGACCACACCACCGCGTCGGTGATCTCGAGCCGGCGGGCGGCGAACAGCGCGACCACCACCACCAGGCCGATCAGCGTCAGCGCCGTGGCCTCCGCGGGCGACGTACAACCCCAGCCGCGAGAGCAGCAGGGTCGGGCTGGCGTGGATCGGCGGGTTGACGTCCAGGCGCGCGTTGCGCCGCGAGAACGCATCCAGGCTGCGGGGAAACCACGGCAGGTTGCTGAGCGCGAACAGCAGCGCAAACGTGGCGATCGGGAACAGCGCCCACCGGCCCCCCCGAGTGCGAATCGCGTGCAGCGCCAGCACCGGCGCCACGAGCACGCCGATGAACTTGAACACGGCCAGCGCGGCCGCCGCCATCCAAGCCAGCCACTGGCGGCCGCGTTCCAGGGCCAGCACCAGCACCGCGATGCTCAGCATCAGCAGCGTCTTGTCCTCGGCAAACGCCGTCCAGGCGAACAGCACGAACGGGTTGAACGCGTAGAACAGCATGAACGCGCCGCGCCAGCGTCGCGGCCGAGGCGACCACAGACCGACCAGGATCAGCAGCACCGCGTCTGACGCGGCGAACAGCAGCCGCAGCATCGTCGGCGAGTCGTGGATCGCGAGCAGACCGGTGAACACCGCCACCTCGACCGGCGGATCATCGCCATCGATCGACGGCAGCGGGCCGCCTCGGTAGTTGATGAACGGGTTGATCCCGTGTAGCGGCAGCCGGCTGTAGTACACGTAGATGCGGAGGTCGTGCCCGCCGTGGCTGTGGGCGATGATCGCCAGGCGCACCAGCAGCGCGAGTGCGGCCAGCGCGAACACGGCCGCGCGCCAGCCGGCGGGTCGCCGCAGGGTGTCGTGCAGCCGAGCGCTGAGCGCGGCGGGCCGGCCGCTCAGTGAGCTTCCTTCACTGACCAACTGTGACCGGGCCTCGAGGTCCCCTCACTGCCCCACCGAGAACAGGGCCTCGAGGTCGTGCCTGGAATAGACCTCGAACGCGACCATCGTCTGGGTCCGGCTCACGCCGGCCAGCTGGGAGATCGCGCCGGTCACCACCTGCGCGAGCTGCTCCTGCTCGCGCAGGCGGAGGATCGCGACGAAGTCCCACTCGCCGGTGACGGAGTACGCCTCGGCGACGCCCTCGATATCGGCGAGCTCGCCGCCGAGCGTGGCCAGCGCGGATCGCTCTGCCTGGATCAGGACGATCGCGTGGGTCACGTCGAATGCGTGCCGCCGGGCTCGAGCACGACGACGCCCGACTTGGTGGCCGACTCCACGTCGGACTTGAACGCTGCGGCGTCGGTCTCGATCAGCGGGAACGTGTTGTAGTGGCACGGGATGACCGTCTTGGCGCCGATCAGCTCAGCCGCGTCGACGCCGTCGGTGCTGTCCATCGTGTAGTGGCCGCCGATGCACATCAGCGCCAGATCGATCGGCGCCCGCTTGCCCACCAGCGCCATATCGGAGAACACGCACGTGTCACCCAGGTGGTAGACGATCGTGCCCTGGAAGTTGATCAGCAGCCCGGCCGGCGTGTTGACCGTCCCCTTGGGAGTGGTGGAGGTGTGCCAGGCCGGGACGAGCTTGACCCAGCCCCAGTCGAACTTGACCGTCCCACCCATGTTGGGATCAAACACGTCGACCCCCTCCTCGCCGATTTCGCCGGCGAGCTCGACGATCGCCACCACCGGCGCGCCGGTCCGCTTGGCGACCGCCACGGTGTCGCCGATGTGATCGGCGTGACCGTGGGTGAGCAGGATCGTGGTCGCCTGCACGTCGTCGGCCGAGATCGCGGCCTTGGGATTGCCGGTCAGGAACGGGTCGATCAGCACCGTCGTGTCGCCGTCGGACAGCGTGAAGCACGCGTGCCCGAGAAAGCGCGTATCCATCGTCGATCACTCCTCCTGTTTGGGTTTCTGATCCAGCTCACGCGCGAGCTCGAACCCGACGGCGACCCCCACGAGCATCCCCAGCCGGGTCTCCTCCGCGAGCAACGTGCGCACAGCTCTCATCCGCTCGTGCGGATCTTCTCCGCCGGCGGCCTCGCGTACCGCCTGGTCCTGGGCGGGATCGAACCAGCCGCCCTCGGCCATCGCCGTCGCGAGCACGCGCTGCAGCGACGGCGCGCTGCGCATCACCAGGTCCTGAGCCTCCCGGAGGCGGTGGGGGTGGCTGACAGCGGCAATCGCGGCTTCGAGATCGGCGTCGGTGTAGGCGCGGTCCACCAGTTCGGGGATCATACGGGCGTGGTCGTGCCGCTGACATCGCTGTCCCACGGAGCCGGCTGCGGCTGCAAGCTGCCCGCGGCTGCGATCGGTCCGCTGCTGGCGGCGGTCCCGGCGGTGACGGATCCGAACGTGCTGGTGGGGTTCGAGACCGCCGACGATGCGGGCGTCTACCGAATCCGCGACGACCTGGCGCTGGTCCAGACCGTCGACTTCTTCACGCCGATCGTCGACGACCCGTTCGACTTCGGGCGGATCGCGGCGACCAACGCGCTGTCCGACGTGTACGCCATGGGCGGGACGCCGGTGAGCGCGCTGAACCTGGTCGCGTTCTCGATCGCCGAGCTGGGGACCGAACCGCTGCGGGACATCCTCCGCGGCGCCGCGGCCGTGGCCGCCGTGGCAGAGGTGGCGATCGTGGGCGGCCACTCGATCGAGGACTCAGAGCCCAAGTTCGGCATGGCCGTGACCGGGACCGTCCATCCCGACCAGGTGCTGACCAACTCCGGGGGACGGCCCGGCGATCAGCTCGTGCTGACCAAGCCGCTGGGGGCCGGTGCCGTGTCCACGGCGGTCAAGCGCGGGCTGCCCGGCGCGCCGCTGGCGCAGGCCGTCGAGGTGATGACGACGCTCAATCGCGATGCCGGCGTCGCCGCGCGGGCCGCCGGCGCGCACGCCCTCACCGACGTGACCGGGTTCGGGCTGCTCGGGCATGTCCACGAGCTGGCGTTGGCCAGCGGGGTTTGTGCTGAGATCGACGCGGATCTGGTGCCGGCGATCGACGGGGTGATCGAGCTGCTCTCAGATCCGGATGGTCAGGCGATCGCCGGGGGGACGCGGCGCAACCGGGAGCACGCGGATGAGTTCGCCAGCTTCGCGGGGTCGGTTTCCGATGAGCGCCGATGGTTGGTGTGCGATGCGATGACGTCAGGCGGCCTACTCGCGGCCGTACCGTCTGGGGAGGAGATGCCGGGATGGGTGATCGGGCGGCTGGTCGAGGGCCCGGCCGGCGGGATCTTGGTGCGGTGAGGGTTTGTCCGGTCGGCGGCGGGCGGAGCGGCGTGTGCGGGCGTCCGCGGGCCGCGGGGCGTGAAACCCGCCCCGGACCCCGTCGCAGGCGCGATCCGGGGCGGGTTATCATGTCGCCCAGCCGTGCTTATCTCGCCCGGGCACGACGGGGCGCGGGGCGGGTTTTGCACGCCCCGGCCGCGGAGTGCCGGCGCGGACGGCCCGGGGGCGGGGCGCGTCGCCGGCGCGGACCGGGCCTAGTTCCCGTCGAGCCGGGCCAGCGGCAGGCCGATCGCCAGGCCGGCGGCGACGCCCACCGCGTCGGCCAGCCAGCTCGCCTCGGTGACCGCCAGCGGCATCAGGGCCACGGCGGCCGCGATCACGGCCGTTCCCAGCAGGTCGCCGTCGTAGTCCTCGCCGGCCCGCAGTGCGAGCAGGTCCGGCACGGCCCAAGCGACGATCATCGCCAGCGCTGCGCCGTTGCCGCCGAGCACGACCGGGTACGCCTGGGTGGCGGCGGTGGCCGCGATGCCGCCGACCCCGCCGATCGCGAACAGCGCCAGCACCGGGATCGGGCCGTGGCGGCGCTCGAGCAGCCAGCCGTACAGCGCGATCGCGCCCAGCGTGATGAACGCGTAACCGGTGTTGTCGTAGACGAACGGTGCGGTGAGGAGCCGCCACCAGTGCGAGCCGGGCTTGCCGATCACGGCCACGTCGACCAGGTTGACCTGCGACGTGCGCCATACGAGGCAGCCGGCCAGGCCGAGCAGAAGCAGCCCGATCGTGGCGTACGGCCGCGATTCGGCCCTGATTCCGGGGATTTCCCCACTGCGCAGCCGAGGCAGCGACGGCGCGGGCGGCAGGCGACGGCGGCGCTTCTCGGCGACGCGGCCTTCCCGGTCGATCTTCGGAGCCCGCTTGCGCAGCCGGTTGCCGCAGTAGGGGCATTCGGTGATGTACGGGCTGACTTCGGACCCGCAGCTCTTGCAGATCACGAACAGATCCGGACCGCCGGTGCTCACGAACCGATTGTAAGCGGGTCGGAGCGCCGTTTCAGGTTCCAATCGCGTGCTGGGGCGTTGGAGCCTGTTCACACGCCCGTGGCAGCCACGACCTCGCGCATCACTTCGTGCAGATCATGGTTGGCCTCGTACACCACCACCTGCCGGGCCGCGCCGTTGCCGCGCTCGAGCAGATCCTCCACGGCCTCCAGCTCGCCCACGGAGCCGAGGTCCTGGCAGTGCTCGCGCATCCGGTCGAACAACCGCCTGGCCAGCGCCCGGGTCGGGACCCGGGTGGAGTGCGGCAGGTCGACCAGCTCGCCGTCGAGGCCGTGCCGCGCGGCCAGCCACTTGTTCTCGTCCAGCATCTCGAACGGATAGCGCGACAGACGCTTGCCGGCCTCGAAGTGCTCGCACAGCTCCTTGACCAGCCCCTGGACCAGTGCCGCCATCCCCAGCGTGTGCTCGATATGGGTCTGCGAGTCCATCACCCGGATCTCGACCGTGCCGAAATTGGGATGCGGCCGTACGTCGTGCCACAGATAGGTGTAGTCCTCGATCACCTTGGCCTCGATCATGAACTCGATCCGCCGCTCGTAGTCCTCCCAGTCCTTGTAGGTGGGCGGGATGCCGACCCGGGGAAAGGCACGGAAAATGGGCGTCCGGGTCGATGCCAGGCCGGTGGAATCGGCCCGCCAGAACGGCGAGTTGGCCGATAGCCCGAGCAGCACAGGCACATGCACGCGCATCCCGTTGGCCACATGGATCGCCTTGTCCGGATCGTCGATGCCCACGTGCACGTGCATGCCGAAGATCAGCTCCTGGCGGGCGACGAACCGCAGCGCTGAGATCAGGTCCCGGTAGCGTGGCCGGGCGACGATCCGCTGGTCCTCCCACATGGCGAACGGATGCGTCCCGGCCGAGCCGATCACCAGATTCCGGGTCGCCGCCGTCTGACCCACCTGACGGCGCAGGGCCCGCAGCTGCTCCCCCGCCTCGGACGTGTTGGCGCACGGGTCGGTCGAGACCTCGAGCACGGACTCCATCAGCTCGGGTTTGATCTCGCCCGACGGGGCGGATTCCAGCAACGTCTCGATCGCGTTCACGAGCTCGAGCGTGTCGGCGTCGAGGATCATCAGCTCCTCCTCGACCCCGATCGTGTACGCCGGCCCCGTGAACGCGTGCTTCACCCGGCGGAGCCTAACGAGCCCCTCGGCCCAAGAAACGTGAGACGGCCCGGATAGCCCGGCCCCACGGAGTGTCGCGGTGCGGCGCCCACCCTTAGACTCCCGTAGACGATCATCACGTAAAGGACGGAGAAGATGGCCCTGGGATACGACGGAAAGCTGTACGTCCTGGCGTTTGACCACCGCGGCTCGTTCCAGAAGAAGATGTTCGGCATCGAGGGCGACCCGACGCCGGAGGAGACCCAGACGATCGCCGACGCCAAGCGGCTGATCTTCGAGGGCATGTTGGAGGCGGTCCGGCGCGGGGCCGAGGCGGAGGCGACCGGTGTGCTGGTGGACGAGCAGTTCGGGTCCGACGTCCCCGAGCGCGCGCGCGAGCAGGGCCTGAAGCTGGCGATGCCGGTGGAGAAATCCGGGCAGAACGAGTTCGACTTCCAGTACGGCGAGGATTTCGGTGCGCACATCGAGCGGTTCGATCCCGACTTTTCCAAGGTGCTGGTCCGCTACAACCCCGACGACGATGCCGAGATGAACCGGCGCCAGCTGGGCCGGCTCAAGCGGCTGTCCGACTGGCTGCACGCACACGAGCGCAAGTTCCTGTTCGAGTTGCTGGTGCCGGCCACCGATGCGCAGCTCTCGGGCGTGGGCGGCGACACCGACCGCTACGACGCAGAGCTGCGCCCGGAGCTGATGCGGCGGGCGATCGAAGCGATCCAGAACGCCGCGATCGAGGTCGACGTGTGGAAGATCGAGGGCGTCGACCAGCAGTCAGACGCGGCCATGCTCGCCGAGCAGACCCGCTCGGGCGCGGGCCGCGAGAACGTCGTGTGCGTGCTGCTTGGGCGCGGTGCCTCCACCGAGAAGGTCGACCAATGGCTCCAGGAGGCGTCCCCGGTGGACGGGTTCATCGGCTTCGCGATCGGCCGTTCGATCTGGTGGGATGCGCTCAAGGGGTTCCTCGCCAAGGAGCTGGAGAGAGATGCGGCGGCGGCCCAGATCGCCGAGAACTACCTGCGTTTCGTGCACGTCTACGAGCGCCAGGAAGTGCATTAACCGCAGGTGGGACGAGCACGTCGAGTATTTGCGATACTCGCTGCTTGCTCTCTAGGCAAATCGCTACATGCCTAGCGTCGCTAGGCGCTGTCGTAGCCTTGGGCGCCTGCGGCGGAAGTCCGGCGAAACACTCGTCGTCCAGTTCGTCGACGTCTGGGTCCGCATCCGCGGGTGACCAGCAGTACGTCGATCCGCTGAGCGGGACGAGCTCCTCCGGCCGCAAATCCTCGACAGGAGCCCCGTCCCAGCGGACCAGCACGACTTCGACTACGCCGGGGCACTAGGCCGAGGTCATGCCGCCGCCGCAGTCGCGGTTGCCCCATCCTCGGCGGACGGGCAAGCCGGCAACATCCATGCCCTGTCTTGCAACTGGTAGGCTCGCCGGCGATGGCGATGAAGATGCGCCAGAGCCTCGCGCAGCTCGAGCAGGAGTTTCGGCACGAGACGCAACTCGACCGGAGTCGCCGGGAGAGCCTGCGGCGCCACGCCGTCACGCGCTCGCGAACGCGCTGGCGCGAGCGGGAGAAGCAGCGCAGCTCGATGCGCTTCTGGCTGTTGGTGCTGTCACTCGCCGCCACGGCGGTGATCGTCACCGTGGCAATGTTCGAGACGCTGTATTACCTGTTGGGGTAAGTGCCCGGCTGGGGAGGCGCTACTCCGACTCGGTGCCGCCCAACCCTCGCAGAGCCGCGTCGACCTCTTCCCGGGCGCCCTTGCCGGTTCCGAGGCGCTCCTGCTGGATCTCCAGGTAGACCTCCTTGCGGAACACTGGAATGTCTCGCGGAGCCTGGATGCCGATCCGCACCTTCTCACCGATGATCGCGAGCACGGACACCTCGATGTCATCGCCGATCATGATGCTCTGGTTTGACTTGCGGGTCAGTACCAACATGGGAAGTGCCTCCCTGCTCGTCTAATGGTCAAAGACATTTCTTCGGCCTCTCGATGAGATACCGGGGTGCCCTGGTCCTGAGCATAGCGACAAGTATCAGCCCAGCACAAGCATCGGGAGTGTTCCCATGCCTGACTGCCGTCACGCTGCAAGCGGACGTGCAAGATCGAGGCGCCGATGGGGGCGCGGCGGCCGCGGATTGCCCCAAATACGCGTCCACCGCGGCCTGTAATAGTCTGCGCGACTCATGCCACGACGCTCGCTGAGACCAGAGTTGAACCGAATTCGCGGCTGGGTGCGCCAGGGCAGAACCGACGCCTGGATCGCCCATCAGCTCGAGGTAACGGTGCAGCAGATCCAGGCGTTCAAACGGGAGCAGGGACTCGAGCCGGGCGACGATTCCGACGCCGCGGCGGTCGACTTCGACGATGAGATCGATCTCCGCGCGGAGGATGATGCGCTGATCGCGGCTGAGCTCGACGCAGCCGAGGCGGAGCGCTCAGAGGACGACCAGGACGCAGACGAGGACGATCGGCCCGCTCGCCGCCGGCGGGGCCGGCGCGGCGGCCGCGCCGGCCGGACCCGACGCAAGGCGTCCGGTCCACTGGAGGCGACGTTCGACCACGGCGAGGAGGGTTACGGGCTGTGGCTGGATCCCGCCGTCCAGGATGACCCGATCTACGCCGAGTACTGGGCCGGGCACCGGCCGGTCGAGGTGGCGATCGAGGAGGACCAGATCATCATCCGGCGCGTGGGCAACGACGATTCCGACGAGGAGGACTAGGCGGTTTCGGGGCCGGCCTCGTCCGCGACCTCGAGCTCGATCCGCCGTCCGCCGGCGAAATCCGTCGCCTCACGCAGGTACCGCGCGAACGCCGCCCCCGCGACGGTGCTCAGATCCCAGGCGGAGGGGTTGCTGGGGGCCACCCGGGTGGCGATCTCGAAGCACCAGTCGGTGCCCTGGTCCAGGTACAGGGCGGCCAGCTCCTGGGCGGTGAACGGTCCGCCCAGCCGGCGGCGGAGCTCGACCACGATCTCGTCTCGAACGCGCTCGAGCGCTGGAGCGTCGTCGGGATCGGCGGCGGCCAGACGCCGCTCACCCTCACGCCACAACGGGATGACCTCGTCGGCCCGGGCCGCCATCAGCGGCCGCGGGCGGTCAGCGGCTGGGCAGATTCGTGATCACGTAGGGGCGCTCTCCCGGGCGGACCATGCCCAGCGAGCGCGCGTCCTGCTCGATCATGTTGGGGTCGTTGAGTGCCTTCTGCTGCCGGACCAGACCCGCGTTCTCTCGCGTGAGACGGTGGACGATGGCGAGCTGAGCGTCGGCCTGCGAGCGCGTCGAGAGATAAGCCAGCGCGTGCTGGACATACAGGCCGGCGACCACCGTGAGCACCACCAGCAGCCCGACCCGACCGACGCGGTCCCAGCGCAAGCGCACCAGCGGCCTGCCCGCGGCCAGTCGCGGCCGACGTGAGGGAGCACGTGCCGGGCGAGGCCTGGCTGCGGATGCGGAACGGGCTGACGGCATCCCGTAACCGCTTCGTTCGACATCGGCCGGATCCTTCCTGCTGCAACGCGCGCTGCGTCGCCGCGTAAGATCGGCGCGCTAGCCGTCCGGGTTTCGTCATTGGGTCCCGTACGCCCGGAACGCGCGCCGGCCGGGATATTCCGCGTCGGCGCCGAGGGCCTCCTCGATGCGTAGGAGCTGGTTGTACTTGGCCACCCGGTCCGTGCGCGAGGGAGCTCCGGTCTTGATCTGACCGCATCCGGTGGCGACCGCCAGATCGGCGATCGTCACATCCTCGGTCTCGCCCGAGCGGTGGGACATCACCGCGGTGTAGCCGCTTTCTCGCGCCATCCGGACTGCGGCCAGGGTCTCAGTGAGCGTGCCGATCTGGTTGACCTTGATCAGAATCGAGTTGGCAACGCCGGTATCGATGCCCCGCCGCAAACGCTCGGTGTTGGTCACGAACAGGTCGTCGCCGACGAGCTGTACCCGATTGCCGAGCCGGTCGGTAAGCGTCGTCCACCCGGCCCAGTCCTCTTCCGCCATCCCATCCTCGAGCGAGACGATCGGGTAGCGGCCGACGAGCTCGGTCCAGTAGGTGACCAGCTCATCGGCGCTCAGCGTCCGTCCCTCGTGCTCGAGCACGTAGTCGCCGTCCCGGTACAGCTCGGACACGGCCGGATCGAGCGCGATCGCCACCTGGTCGCCGGGCACGTAGCCAGCGCCGCGGATCCCGGCCATCAGCGCCTCGAGCGCTTCCTCGTTGGACCCGAAGTCCGGAGCGAACCCGCCCTCGTCGCCGACGGCGGTGCCCAGCCGCTTGTCGTGCAGCGTGCGCTTGAGGCTGTGGAACACCTCGGCGCCCATGCGCAGCGCCTCAGCGAACGTTCGCCCGCCAACCGGCACGATCATGAACTCCTGGAAGTCGACGGCATTGTCGGCATGCGCGCCGCCGTTGAGCACGTTCATCATCGGCACCGGGAGGATGTGCGCGGTCTCCCCGCCCAGGTACCGCCATAGCGGCAGCCGTTGTTCGGCGGCCGAGGCGTGGGCGGCGGCCAGCGACACCGCCAGGATCGCGTTGGCACCCAGGCGAGACTTGTTGGGGGTGCCGTCGAGCTCGATCAGCATCCGATCGAGCGCCGCCTGGCTGGAGGCGTCCTGGCCCCGGAGGGTGGTGGCGATCTCGCCGTTGACGTTCTCGACGGCCTTGGACACACCCTTGCCCGCCCAGTCCGAGCCGCCGTCGCGCAGCTCGGTGGCCTCGAACTCGCCCGTCGAGGCACCCGAGGGGACTGCCGCCCGGCCCCACGCCCCGGAGCGCACGCTGAGCTCGACCTCGATCGTCGGGTTCCCGCGACTGTCGAGGATCTGGCGTGCATGCACGTGCTCGATCTGGCTCATCTCGGTTCGACTCCTCTTTCGGTCAGGCGAGCGCGGGCGTAGTAGGTCAGTTGCTCGTCCGGGTCGAGATCGTTCCAGTTCCTGCCTTCGGATGCGGCCAGCTCGGCCCCGGCCAGAACCCGCGCCCGGAAACGGTCCGACGCGGCTCGCAGGGCCAGCTCGGGATCGACCCGGAGCTTGCGGGCCACGTTCACCGCCGCGAACAGCACATCCCCCAGCTCGTGGAAGCGCTCGTCGGCGCTGGCGGCCCGCTCGAGCTCCTCCAACTCGTCACGCAGCGCCTGAATCGGCGCCGTCACGTCCGGAAAGTCGAACCCACTGGAGGCGGCGCGCCGCTGCACCTTGCGCGCATACAGCGGCCCCGGCAGGTTCTCCGGAACCTCGGCGAACACGCCCCGCTCGCGTCCCGGCTCGGCCTGCTTGATCCTGTCCCAATTGCGCAGCACCTCGCCGGCCGTGGCCGCCTCCGTCTCGCCGAACACGTGCGGGTGGCGGCGGATCAGCTTCTCAGCACAGTGCTCGGCCACCTGTGCCAGGTCGCCAGCGCCGCGCTCCTCCAGCAGCAACGCCAGGAAATGGACCTGGAACAGCACGTCGCCCAGCTCGTCGAGCAGCTTGGCGTCGTCTCGCCGCTGCGCCGCGTCCGCCAGCTCGTAGGCCTCCTCGACCGTGTGCGGCACGATCGTCCGCTCGTCCTGCTCGCGGTCCCACGGACATTCGCGTCGGAGCCGCCGCGTGATCGCGTCGAGACGCTCCAGCGCCTGTTGGATCTCCGGTGCTCCGGAGCTCAACTCCGCTACGGGGTGGTGGAGGACTGGCCGGCCGGCGGGGTCAGGTTCGTCGCCGTCTTGGGCGCCTTATAGCCCGCGCAGTCGGCCATCGAGTAATCCGACCGGCACTTGGTCTTCGGCAGCCAATCCTTCTTGGCCTGGGCATCGACCGCCGTCTGGCTGCTCGACTGTCGCTGTCCGGTGAGGATCTGCTTGATCAGAGGCGTGGCCTTGGCCAAGGATTGCTGGGTCGACTTCTTGATCTTGATGACCTGAACCACGTAGTAACCGAACTGCCCGTGAATCGGGCCGACGATCTTGTTCAGCGAGGCCGTGAAGGCGGTGTTGTCGAGCGCCTGCTCCTGCTGACCCTTGGTGACACCGGTGATCAGTCCGCCTTTGGACTTTGTGGCTGTGTCAATCGAGTACTTCTTGGCCACCACCGTCCAACTCTGACCCTTCTGGAGTGCCGACTTGGCGGCCTGAGCCTGACTCAGCGTGTTGGTGCGGATGATCCGGATGTTGCGCGATTCGGGTGTTCCGAATTGCGATGCGTGACTGGCGTAGTAAGCCTGAATCTGAGCCGGAGTGACACTGGCTGCGTGGCGCGCGAGCAGCTTCTGGTAGATCTGATTGACACGCACTCGGAAGATGATGTCCTGCAGCGTCTGACCGGACTGCGCCAGGAAGGTCTGGAACGCCGCCGAGGTTGGGAACTGCTGCGCCTTGGCGGCCTGGAAGGCCTTCTGCACCTGTGCGTCACTGACCTTGATGTGCAGCTTGGCGGCGTCGGCCTGGTACCAGTAGGCCCGGATCAGGAAGTCGAGTACCTGGCCTGACAACGAGGTGAACAGCTGCTTGCAGTCCGACTGCAGAGTCTTGTCGCTGCTCTTGGCCAGCGACGGGATCTGCGCCCGCACCTGGGCGATGCAGCCCTTGAAGTCAGGCGGATCGCTGGGAACGATGATCGGCGCTCCCGGCGTCTGGGCCGAGCTTCCCTTGGCGGCGACGAACATCCAGTGCTTGAACGCCTGGGTCGAGATGGGATTCCCGGCCATGTCGGCCACGCTGTCCCCGGGGACACCGCTGCCGCAGGCGGACAGTCCAGCCGCGACCACAAAAAAGGCGCCGAGCGCCAGGATGTACTTCCACACCTTCATCGATCTCGCCGGATGGTAGCGACCAGCGCCTCGATGCGAGCCGCGACTTCAGAGACTCTTACGCGGCCTCACGCGTGACCGCCAGCAGCACGTCCGCGGCCCGGACCACGGCCGGGAATTGTTGGCCCGGATCGTCGGGAACGCGCATCGAGAGTTGCGACTTGCCGGACTCGTACAGGGCCTCGGGAATCTCGGCTCGGACTTGTTTGGCCCGGGCCGAGTCGAGCTCGATTGGCGTCACCGCCAACCGTCCGCCGCGGAGGGTGACCGCCCGGGCTCCGGCCTGACCCAGTTTGATCCGCGCCTGCTGGAGCGCGATCAGGTTGCGCAGCGGCTCGGGTAGCTCGCCGAACCGGTCCTCGAGCTCGGCCCGCAGCTCCATCAGGTCGGCGACCTCCCGCGCGGCCGCGATCCGCCGGTGCACGTCGACCTTGGCGTGCTCGTAGGGGACGTAGTCAGCCGGCACGTAGGCGTCGACGTTGACATCCAGGCGTACCGGCTCCCAATCCTCGTCCGGCCCGGCGCCGTCGGAGGCCGCGGCGACGGCCTCGTCAAGCATCTGCATGTACAGCTCGAAGCCGAGCGCCGCCACGTGACCGGACTGCTCGTCGCCGAGCAGGTTCCCAGCGCCGCGAATCTCCAGATCGCGCATCGCGATCTTGAACCCCGCGCCGAGCTCTGTGTAGTCCGACAGCGCCGACAGCCGCTGCGCCGCGTCGGGCGTCAGCGCGGCCGCGCTGGGGTACAGCAGGTAGGCGAAGGCGCGCTCGCGGCTGCGCCCCACCCGGCCGCGGATCTGGTAGAGCTGCGCTAGCCCGAACGTGTCGGCCCGCTCGACGATCAGCGTGTTCGCCTGGGGGATGTCGATGCCGGACTCGATGATGCTGGTGCACACGAGCACGTCGGCGTCGCCGCGCAGAAACGCCAGCATGCGCGTCTCCAACTCCTTCTCGTCCATCTGACCGTGCGCGACCTCGAAGCGCATCCCCGGACACAGGCCGCGCAGCCGCTCGGCCGTCTCATCGATCGTCTCCACCCGATTGTGCAGGAAGAACGCCTGGCCGTCGCGCTCATGCTCGCGGATCAGCGCCCGGCGCACGAGTTCCTCGTCGTACTCGCCGACGTAGGTCTTGACCGGACGGCGGCCCTCGGGCGGGGTCTCGATCACGCTGATGTCGCGGACTCCGGCCAGTGACATCTGCAACGTCCGGGGGATCGGCGTGGCGCTCATTGAGATCACGTCCACCCGCAGCTTGAGCTGGCGCAGCAGCTCCTTCTGCTTGACGCCGAAACGTTGCTCCTCGTCCACGATCAGGAGACCCAGCTCCTTGGCGCGAACGTCGCGGGACAGCAGGCGGTGGGTCCCGATCAGGATGTCGATCTGGCCGCGGGAGAACCGCGCCACCGCATCGCGCTGCTCGGCTGCGGGCCGGAACCGCGACACGTGCTCGATCGTCACCGGGTAGTCCTTGAGCCGCTCGGTGAACGTGCCGAAGTGCTGCTGAGCCAGGATCGTCGTCGGCACCAGCAGCATCACCTGCTTTCCGTCCTGCACCGACTTGAACGCCGCCCGCAGCGCGACCTCGGTCTTGCCGTAGCCGACATCGCCGCAGATCAGCCGGTCCATCGGCCGAGGGGCCTCCATGTCAGCCTTGACGAACTCGATCGCGTCGCGCTGATCGGGCGTCTCGACGTACGGGAACGCGTCCTCGAACTCGCGCTGCCAGTCGCTGTCGACGCCGAACGAGTGACCCTCGCGACGCTTGCGCTCGGCGTACAGGTTGAGCAGCTCGCCCGCGAGCTCCTGAGCCGCTCGGCGGGCGCGGGTTTTGATCGTCTCCCAACGGGTGCCGCCGAGCTTGGAGAGCGGCGGATGGGCACCCCCGGCGCCGACGTAGCGGCTGATTTTGGCCAGCTGATCGACGGGGACGAACACGCGGTCTGAGCCGGCGTACTCCAGGTACAGGTAGTCACGCGTGACGTTCGCGACGGTCTTGGTGTCGAACCCGGCAAACCGGGCTATCCCGTGGTCCTCGTGCACGACGATGTCGCCGGTGCGGAGGTCGGCGAAGCTGCGCAGCACTCCACGCCGGCGCTGGGGACGCTCGGACACGGCGCGGCGTCGCCGGAACAGCCGGTGCTCGGGGATCACGGCCAGGTGGAACTGCGGGGCGATGAACCCCACCGCCAGCCGGGACTGCGCGAACGTGATTGCGCCAGCCCCGTTGTCCTCCGAGTCCAGCCAGCTGACCTTCAGCCGCCCGAGGTTGTAGGCCGCGCGCTCGCCCTCGCCTCGCCTGGCGAACGCCACCACCGTGCGGTAGCCGGAGCGGGCCAACTTCTCCAGCTCGGGCTCAGCCTCCTTCACTCCCCGGGCCGCGATCTCCGCGCTCTGGGCCCGGAATGAGAACGGCTGATCCTGGTCGATGCTCGACAGCCGGATCCGTGCCCGCTCCCCCAGCGCCTCGCCGATAGCGTCAGGACCGACGTACAGATGGTGAGCGTCCTCGTCGTGGAACGCGGCAGTCACGTCCTGCCAGTGGTCGCTGAGCGCGGGAGCCACGTCTTCCTCCCCGGCGATCAGCATCGCGGCGTCGCGCGGCGCCAGGTCCAGGAACGAATGGAAATTCTCCACCGGCAGCAGCTCGGCGATGTCCGGGCGCTCGGCCGCGTCCTCCAGCGCGGCGATCTCCGCCAGCTCGCGGTGCTCCTCGGCGAGCTCGGCGGCGGGCGCGACCTCCACCAGCTCGGCATCGCCCAGCGAGCGCTGCGTGAAGGTGGAGAACCAGCGCAGCGATTCGATCTCGTCTCCGAACAGATCGACCCGCACGGCCCGGTCCTCGGTGGCCGGGAACAGGTCCAGCAACCCGCCGCGGACCGCAAACTGACCCCGGTCCTCCACCTGATCGACCCGGTCATAGCCGGCGGCGACCAGCTCCATGGCCGTCTCGTCCAGGTCGAGCAGCTCGCCCGTCTTGAGCGTGAAGCCGTGGGGGCGCAGCGCCGGGTCGGGCACCTTCTCCGACAGCGCCACGGCGCTGACCACGACCACGGGCGCCGCGCCGACCGGATCGGCGCGGTCTAACAGCGCGTCGAGGGCCGCGATGCGCAGGCCGACGAGGTGCGGCGGGGGTGCCAGGTGCGATTCATACGTGACCCCGCGGCTGGGGTAGTACCGCACAGTCCGGGGCTCGAGCCAACTGCGCAGCCCCGCGGCCAGGTCGCGCGCGGCGCGGTCGTCGCCCGCGACGACGATTGCCGGACGGTCCGGCTCCCGGTCGAGCAGCGCCGCCACCAGATACGGGCGCAGCGACTGGGAGACGAATGCCCGACCTCCCTCCCGCGCCAGCGCCGCGGTCTGCGGGTCATCCTCGGCGTGGGTCAGGAGCGAGCGGAGCATCCACTCTGAGTCTAGGAAGCCGACCCCTGTTCCAGCACCAGCTGCTCGGCGGTGTCGGCGGCGCGTTCGATCAGCTGCTCGACCTCCTCCCGCGGTTCCTTGAACCGTCCCAGGACGTAGGCGGCGACCCGATCCGGATCGGTGGTCGGCGGCCTACCCACTCCCACCCGGACGCGACCGAAGTCGCCGCTGCCGAGCCCCCGCTTGAGCGACTTCAACCCGTTGTGACCCGCCAGCCCGCCGCCGACCCGGGGACGGATCTCGCCGAAAGGCAGGTCGATCTCGTCGTGCAGGACGAGCACGCGATCCAACGGCAGCTTGAACGCCCCGCGCGCGGGCCCGACCGAGCTGCCGGCCTCGTTCATGTACGTCTGCGGCTGGAGGATCGCTACCCGAGGTCCGCCCGGGGAGGTCCGCCCCTCGCTCAGCAGTCCCCGGTATTTCGTCTTCGGCTTGGGCAGCTCCCAGCGCGCCGCCAGCAGGTTGGCGATCTCGAAGCCGATGTTGTGGCGCGTGCCGGCGTACTCGGCGCCCGGGTTGCCCAGCCCCACGATCAGCCAGTCGACAGGGGCGCCGCGGCGACCCAGGAATGGCATGGCGGTATCTACTCGCCGCCGGACTCGTCGTCGCCGCCGCCCTCGCTAGGCGCCTCGGCGGCCTCCTCGCCCTCCTCGGCCGCGGCCCCCTCGGCCACCAGCTCGGTCTCCTCCTCGATCTCCGCCTCTTCCTCGATCTGCAGTCGCGGCGGGGTGAGAGTGGCGACGACCATCTCCGGATCGTCGAGCAGCGTCACGCCGGACGGCGCGCTGATGGCGGCCAGGTTGACCGTGTCGCCGATGTCCATCCCCGACACGTCGTAGTGCAGAGAATCAGGGATGTCGGTCGGTAGTGCCTCGATCGTGAGCTCACGGGTGACGTGCTCCAGCACTCCGCCCTCCTTGACCCCGGGGGCGTCCTCGGAGCCGACCAGCTCGAGCACGACCGTGGCCTGGATCGTCTGGTCGAGCCGCACACGCAGGAAGTCGATGTGGATCGTCGCGCCGCTGACGGGGTGGCGGGCCAGCTCCTTGACCACCACCGGCGTGGAATCGGCGCCGTCCACGCTCAGGTCCAGCACGGCGCCGGCATGAGCCAGCACATGCCGCAGCTCTCGCGCGTTGACCTGAAACGAGATCGGGTCGTCGCTGCCGCCGTACACCACGCCGGGGACGTTGCCCTCGCGGCGCAGGCGCCGAGCACCACGCGAGCCCGCCGGCTCGCGCCGTGCGACGGAGAGAGAGGTTGTGGCTGACGTGGCCATGGGCGGCAGTCGATGGTAGCGGCGGCGGCTTTGCCTGGCCACGTGGTCGCGCTAGGCTTTATGTATGTCGGGCGAGGCGCAGCTGTTGCTGATGGTCGCCGGCGTACACCTACTGGGTCTGGCGTGCGTAGCGATACTGCTGCTGCCGGCGCTGCGTGACAGCCCGGGCACACCCCCGCCCTCGGACTCGGGATCGGATGACGGTGGGGGGCGTGGCCTCAGGCGGCCGCCAAAGGCGCCATCGCCACCGGGCGGCGGTATCCCGCTGCCCGACGCGGTGGGGGCGCGCGTGCGGCTGCGCGACCACACGCGGCTGGCGGATCATCGCCCGCGGCCCGAGCGCCGCCCGGCTCGCGAACCTGAGCGCGTGCCAGTGCGGGGCTGGGTCGCTAAGGGCACGTGGCGGCGCCGGCCAGACGCTTGGTGATCGACAGCAGCTGTATGCGGATTCCGCTGACGGCGTTGCCGGCTCGCCGGACGCGAACGCACTGGACCCTGGGCAGCGAGCCGCCCACGTTCCACGCCACGCGCGCGTACCCGACCGTGGACGTCAATGAGAACCCGGTCGACGCCGTCAGCTGCAGGATCGAGACCGAGCCCGGGTGCACGAGGGCTGCCGCGTTGTGGGCGACTATGGCCCGACAAGTAGCGGACTGACGGCATCCGGTCATGCGATCGAGCATCCCCGGCTGATCGCCGCGCGCTTCCGCCTCGATCAGGCCCGTGATCGCCGTCCGTTCGGCCCCGTCGGCGCTGAAGACCCGCGCCAGCACCGCGCTGATGGCCAGGAAGACCACCAGCGCAAGCGCGATCAGGGCGATGTGTGTGCGGCGCATCGCCGCATCACGCTAGCGCCGGTCCGCTCAGCCGGCCTCGGCGAAATCCTCGCCGCTGAGCTCGAGGAAGCGCTCCACCGAGGCCTCCTGATGGTCGAGGCGGATCGCCATCGACCGCGCGTGGTCGGCGGCCAACGACAGGAACTCTTCGACGCACCGGGCCGGATCGTCGGCTAGCGGATATACCCGACTGAAGTCCTGCTGCGCGCACGCGATCCCAAGCGGGGGGCGACCTTCCGCCAGCGTCCGGGCGCCGCACACGGGCGTGACGATCAGCTGTGCGTCCCGCGCGATCAGCGCCGTGGGCAGCAGCCGCGGCGCGGGCAGCCGGACCGCTAGCTCGAGCGAGTGATCCACCGCCACCCCGGTGCCGACCAGGTCGGCGAGTGGCTCGCGCCAGACGTCGAGCACGATGTCGGCGCCCACCAGCGCGTCGCGCAGGGCCGTGACCTGCTCCACGTACAGACGCTCGGCCTCGGCGCGGTCCTCGGCGTCGCCAAGATCGAGATCGCAGGGAACCCGCAGGAGCTCGCTGGCCGACACGGTGGCGCCGGCCGCGCGGCTGCCGCGGGTCACGTAGGTCTGCAGCGTCCCCAGATCACGGCGCGCGTGGAAGATCACGGTCATGGCGTCGCTCAGCGGCAGGCCGTCCACCCGCAGGGACACGGCCACCGAGGAGGCGTCATCCAGCAATGCCCTGCGTAGAAGCTCCTCGCCCTGTTCTTGGTTCTGACCCTCTTCGAGCATTCTGCTCCTTCAGAATCGTGCCCTTGCTGTGCTTATTTACCCAAATCCGGCGGTCGCCGACCAGTGCCGGTTGGAGCAACCGCTGTCGCGATGGCCGTCCAGATGGCGAATCGGGCTAACCGGGTAGGCTGCGAGCGAGATGAAGCTGCTCTACAAACCGTTCGGGATCATCGCCAGTCTGATCGGCGCCAAGCTTGGGCAACAGATGTTCAAGCGCATGTGGGCGCGGATCGACAACACCGCGCCGCCGGGACCGAAGACGGAGGAGGCCAGCCTGCAGAAGGTCGTCGGTGCCAAGGCGCTCGAGGCCGCCACGCTGGCAGGGGTCGGGGCCGCCGTCGACCGCGCGAGCATGCGGTCGTTTCACTATCTGACCGGGATCTGGCCCGGCGAGAAGCATCCTGAGCCGGACGAGGACGAAGACAAAAGCCGGGACGAAGACTGAGCCGCCCCTATCCGGCCGGCGCGCTCGCCGCGAGCCCCCACGGCGCCAGACCCTCGCGTACCCAGTCCGGGATCGGGGTCTTCGCCAGCGTCTCGGTGGCGACCATCACGTGCCGGATCTCGACCTCCACCAGCAGCTCGTCGCTGCGCTTGAACGCGTGCCGGGTGACGATGCTGGTGGTACCCAAATGGGAGACCGTGACCTCGCACCGAAGGTCGTCGTCGAATCGGGCCGGGCTGAGAAAGCGAACCTGGGCCTCGGCCACCACGACGTCCACACCCCGCTCGATCATCGCCTGGTAGCTGCCGAACGCCGCCCGCCACAGCTCGGTGATGCCGACGTCGACGTAGGCCAGGTAGTGGGCGTTGAACACCACCCCCTGGGCGTCGCATTCGGCGTAGCGGACCCGGAGCGTATGGATGAACGGCGCGCTCACCGGCCGCCCCTGAGCACGAAACCTCGCTCCGCCAGCTCCGCGAGCGCGGTCTCGAACGTTCTGAAGTCTCGGCTTAGGAGGGCGTCGATCGGCTTGCCGTGCCGACCGTTCGCCCGCACCCAGCGCCGGAGCACCGCCGGGCCGGCCTGCTCGGCCGCCTCATCGAGCAGCTCGCCCAGGATCTGGAGCTCGGGCCGATGCTCGAGCTGACCCGAGAGGACCGTCAGCGGATCGGCGTCCAGCACGCGGCACAGCTCGGTCTCGGTCAGTCCGAGCAGATCCATGAGGCGGGCGGCGCGGTGGCTGGAGCTCACGAGCGCTTGAGCCTATCCGGCTCAGAACGGCTGGTCGTTGCCGCGCGGTCCCGCCGCCTGAGCGCAGGGTTGACGGTAGTTAGGCACGAGGGCTAGGCTCGGCCGCACAGCCTCATCGGGGAGGATCGCAGTGCTGGCCATGCTCCGCCGTCTGATTGTTCTAGTGCTTGCGCTCTGTTTCGGGGCTGCGCAGTCACCGGCTTACGCGCGCAGTACCCGCTCCCGAGCGGCTCCATCGTATTACCTCGCGCTCGGCGACTCGGTGCCCGTTTGGAACGGCCTCGACTCGTATCCGTACCTGGTTCTGCGTCACGAACAGCAGAGGCTGCCTGGGCTGGAGGTGAGTGACCTCGCGATATCGGGTGAGACGACAGGCTCGATGCTGAGCGGGGGGCAGTACCAGAATGCGCTCAGCTTCCTGCAGGCCCACCGGGGCCATGTCGCCCTGATCACGATCGACATTGGAGGCAACGACATCGTGGGGTGCGCCCTCTCGCTCCAGGACGCAGCGCCGTCCAGCCCGTGCTCGGTGGAGGCTCGCGCGACGATTAGACAGAACCTGGATGAAATTCTCGCCGGCCTGCACGGCGCCGCGCCGGGCGTACCGGTGATCGGGATGAGCTATTACGACCCGCTGCTAGGGGACTGGCTGGCCGGTGGCACCTACCGGACGCTGGCACTCACGACGTTGGCCGGCCTCGTCGTCCTCAACCGCGAGCTCACGTCCTTGTACGGCGGTCCGAGGAACACCGCAAACGTCCAGCACAGGTTCAGGTCCCTGGCCCTGGGGATGATGGTCCCGTCGCCGTGGGGAACCGTTCCGCTTGCGGTAGCCAGAGCGTGCGCCTGGCTCGACATCTTCTGTCAGCCAGGAGCTCCGGAGGGATTTGGTGACGACCCGAACAACGCGGGCGCAGTCGCGATCGCGTCGGCGTTCGAGCAGCGGATCCGGTCCCTGTGCGTACGGCGACGGAGAGGGCTGTTGAGGCGCTGCTGAGCAGAACCGCAGCGGGGCTCGCTATCGGGGCTGGATCACTGTCGCGGCAACTTCGGTCCAGCCAATGGCGTTCGGTGCGTTCGATGTACGCCAGTCGGGAGTTCTCGTCTCCGCCTAGATACCCATTCGACCTCGTCCGCGCGATCGTAGGAACTGTCGGCCCTGGGGCGAGAGTTGGACCCCTAGTGTCCGAGTGCTGTGGGCCCGTACCACGAGATCGGACCGTCCTGCCACGGCGCCTTCGCGTCTCGATCCCGCTATTCGGAAAGTAGAGGACGATTCCTCCGTTGCACCCGATCGCAACGACGCACGAGGCGACAATTGGGACTACACCGTCCGAGCTTGCGACAACGGTGCCTGTCGTGAGGATCCGCACTCCAGCGTGTCCCTCACCGCCGCCGCTTGAGCCTCCAGCGAGTTCGCACTACTGGTGACAACCGAGCACGTCAACCCCACCGCTGGTCGCGCCCGAGTGCGATCGCCCGCACCCGCCGAGACAAAAAACGATCGCTAAGACTCCGATGACGATCCCCGAGGGTCGACAACGCCGTCCCATAAAGCGATCCTATCCGCGAACGGGGTGTCGCTTGGATCGAGAGGCTTACTGCTCGAGCTCGGTCTGTCTGACAGGCTTTTCGGCTTGAGCGCTCAGAACAGCTGGTTCTCGCCGCCGAACACGTCGCTGACCGAGCCGTCGGTGAAGATCTGGCGGATCGAGGTGGTCAGCAGATCGGCGCAGGAGAGGACGCGGACGTTGTCGGGCGCGCCGGGAGGGAGGGGGAGCGTGTCGGTGACCACCACCTGCTCGAAGCCGGCCGCCGCCAGGTTCTCCCAGGCGTTACCGGAGAACACGCCGTGGGTGGCGGCGGCGTACACCCGTCGGGCGCCGGCATCGTAAACGGCCTCGGCCGCGGCCTTGAGCGTGCCCGCGGTGTCGATGATGTCGTCGACCAGGACCGCCGTCTTGCCGGCGACGTCGCCGATCACGTAGTTGATCTCCGCCACCTGCTGGGCGGGGCGCTCCTTGTTGAGGATCGCCAGGTCGGCACCGATCTTGGAGGCGAACTTCTGATTGAGCTTCACGCGGCCGGCGTCCGGGGCGACCACCACGAGATCCTCCAGCCCCAGATCCGCGAAGTACTGGGTGAGCATGAACAGCGCCGTCATGTGGTCGCACGGCTTCTGGAAGAAGCCCTGGATCTGGCCGGAGTGCAGATCCATGATCAGAATCCGGTCGATCCCGACCGCCTCGAGCATCCGGGCCACCATTCGCGCGCTGATCGGCTCGCGCGGCGCGGACTTCTTGTCCTGGCGCGAGTACCCGTACCACGGCGTCACGGCGATCACTCGGTGTGCCGAACCGCCGACCGCGGCGTCGATCATCGCCATCAGCTCCATCAGCGCGTCGTTGGCACCCAGCTCCTCTGCCGGGTTGGCGCAGGTCGGCTGAACGATGAACACGTCGGCGCCGCGCACCGACTCCTCGTAGCGACAGTAGACCTCACCGTTGGCGAACGTCTTCAGCGTCACGCTACCCAGCTCAACCCCGAGCTTCGAGGCGATTCTGGCGGCCAGCTCCCGGTTGGCCCGGCCCGAGACAAGCATCAGCCGCTTGTCGTAGCCGAGACGCATCTCGGAGGTCGCTGGGCTCGTCTGCAACACGCTCATGGTTCGGGTGCGAGTGTACGCCCGGATGGTGACGGGATGCGGTCGGGTGGTTACTCCTGCGGGCCCTGGCTTGGAGGCGTCCCTTCACGCTGTTTCCGGCGCTCCGTATACCCCTCCACGTTGCTCTGTCGGGCCCGCGCGACGCCCAGCGCGCCAGGCGGAACGTCTTCGGTGATCACCGATCCGGCGGCCGTGTAGGCGTCGTCGCCGAGGGTCACCGGCGCTACCAGCGTGGTGTCGACGCTGGTCTTGACCCGCGACCCGATCGTCGTCCGGTGCTTGCGGGATCCGTCGTAGTTGGCGGTGATCGTGCTCGCCCCGAGGTTGGTCTGCTCCCCGATATCGGCATCTCCGATGTAGGAGAGGTGGGGCACCTTGGAGCCGGGTCCGATGTCCGAGTTCTTGATCTCGACGAACGTGCCCGCCTTGGCGCCCGCGCGCAGCACCGCTCCGGGACGCAGGTAGGCGAACGGACCCACGCTGACGCGGTCGCCGACATCCGCCTCCTTGGTGTAGGAGTGCAGCACCGTGGCCTCGTCGCCGATCCGGGTGTCGATCACCGTCGAGTGTGGTCCGACGGTGCTGCGCTCTCCCACTCGCGTGGTGCCGAGCAGGCTCGTGAACGGCGCAATCACCGTGTCCTGCCCGATCGAGACGTCGACGTCGATCACGCTCGCAAGCGGGTCGATCAGTGTGACCCCGGCGACCATGTGCCGCTCGTTGATCCGCCGCCGGGCCAGGGCGGCAACCTCGGCCAGCGCAACCCGGTCGTTGATCCCGATCGTCTGGCTGGGGTCGTCGAGCTCGTGAGCCACGACGGTGCGCTCGTGCTCGCGAAGGATCGGCAGGACATCCGGCAGGTACAGCTCGCCCTGGGCATTGTCGGTCCCGACCTGCTCGAGCGCGTCCAGCAGCGGTCCGCCCTGGAACGCGAAGATGCCGGTGTTGACCTCGCGGATGCGGAGCTCGAGCTCGCTGGCATCGCCCGGGGCCTTCGTCTCCACGACTCGCTCCACCGTCCCGTCGGGCGCCCGCACCACCCGGCCATAGCCCCGAGGATCCTCGAGCACGGCCGTGGCCATCGTGGCGGCGGCCCCGGACTCCTCGTGCGCCCGCGCCAGGTCACGGATGGTCCCGGCGCTGATCAGCGGCACGTCGCCGTTGATCACGATCACGGTGCTGCTGGGATCGATGTGCGCCGCCGCCGCCCTGACCGCGTCCGCGGTTCCATTCGGGTGCTGCTGGATCGCGAGCTCGGCCGTCCCGTCAAGTGACGGCTCGAGCAGGCGGTCGGGATTGTCGACCACGACGACCTTGCCGGCGCCGGCCTCTCGCGCCGCCGCCACCGGCCAGGCCAGCATCGGCCGGCCGCACAGCGGATGAAGCAGCTTGGGCGTAGCCGAGCGCATCCGCGTGCCTTGCCCCGCAGCGAGAATGACGACGACCGGCGCGCTCACGACGAACGCATCGTAGGGGATTCGGTGAGTAGTCGGACGGCCTCCGCGGCCGGGACCACGGATTCGATTCGCAACGCGGTTTCGCCCGCGTACAACGGCGCAGCGTCCGCCAGCCGCTCCGGCATCCCAACGAGCGGCGGTGTCGGGCCGAACAGCGGCAAACGGGGGTGCTGGGTGGAGATCATGGCGGTGACCAGCGGCAGCGGCAGCCGGGCCAGCGGGGTGCTCAGCCGCTGCAGGCGCCGCACGGCTCGCGGGCCGAGCGGATCGCGTCGGCACCACCGCTCGGTGGCGGCGTTCGGCACCACCCGATGGCGCATCGGCCAACCGAGGCCGAACAACTGCGTCTCGAGCGTGTGCGTTGCGTCCAGCACCCTCCGCTTGTATTGCTCATGGGCTCCCGACTCCTCGGTCAGGAGGAACCGGGTTCCAGCCACCGCGGCCGCTGCTCCGGCGTCCAGCGCGCGTCGCACGTCGGCGGCATCCGCGATCCCGCCGGCCAGCAGCACGGGGCGGGCACCGGCAACGGCGAGCACGCGCCCCAGCACTTGCAGCGCCGGCTCGACACCCACCAGATGACCACCGGCCTCGATCCCCTGCACGACCAGCCCGTGCGCCCCGTCGGCGAGGGCGCGGTGCGCCTCCTCGGGAGTTCCGACCGTGTGGAGCACCAGCGTTCCGGCCGCCAACGCTTCGGTGAGCGGGCGGCTGAAGCCGGCGTGCAGCGCCACCGCCGCGGCTCGCGCCTCGAGGCAGGCGTCGACGTGCGCCCGCGTCGCGAACGGAACCAGGAGATTCGCGGCCACCGGCGCGCCGCCGGCTCGCTCCCGGGCCCGTTCCAGAGCGCTCTTCAGCGCGGCCGGGGGAAGAATCCCGACCGTGCCCAGCGCGCCCGAGGCGGACACCGCTCCGGCGAGCTCCGCGTTCGCCACACCGCCGCCCATGCCCGCCTGCACGACTGGATGGTCGAGCCGTAATCGCTCCAGAAGCGACACCGCCTGCGACTCTACCCCCAGGAAGGACACACTCCGAAGCCAGCGATCGCCGTTGAACGGCGATCGCCAGCTCCGGTTGTGCGTCGATCGAAGGATTACGCGCCGCCCCAAAACCACGTAATCCAGTGCGTTGGATGGTCGTGGGCGCGGCGCGATGCTCCAACCGTAGATCCACGCAGACCCGACGCGGGAAAGTACGGAGGTGAGGGGCGGCGGCGCGGGGCGGTCGTACCCTCGGGGCCGCGGTGGCGGCGGTCGTACCCTCGGGCCCGCGGTGGCGGCGGTCGTCACCCTCGGGCCCGCGGCGGTGCGAATCCGGAGCGGCTACCTGAACAACGCGCCGCGCAATAGGGCCGGAGGTGCGGCTGGCACCTTAACCATGCCCCACATGGCTAAGGTGACAGCGGAGGTTCTCGGGCCGTCGCGTGTCACGTTGTTCAGGCGTGCTCGCGCCGACCCGGCCCCGCGTCGGCGGTTCAGGAGCGCTCGCGCCCCAAGTTCCCCGCGCGCGCTCTCCGCCCGGTTCGCCGACCGCCCGCCCCGGACCGCCTCCAGCAGCCTATGCCGCGAGTCGCCGGCGCTTGAGCGCCTCCGCGGGAGGCGCGTACGCGAGGCTTCCCCACAGGTGCTGCTGAGCGTAGGCACGGTAGGGGCGCCAGCGCTCGGCCAGCGCCGCGGCGGCTGGGGGCCGGCCGTCCTGTCCTAGCCGCTCGAGCGCCCGCCGCGTACCCAGGTCGGAGGCCAGGAACGCATCCGGATCCCGGAGCGCCCGCATGGCCACGTACTCGGCCGTCCATGATCCGATCCCGGGCAGCTTTGTCATCGCGGCGCGTGCGGCGGCGCGGTCCGCACCGGGGTCGAGGACGAGATCGCCACTGGCAACCGCCCGCGACAGATTGAGAAGCGCCTGCTTGCGTGAGTCCGGCATCGGCAGCGTGTCCGGGTCGATCTCGGCGAGTGCCTCCGGTGACGGGAACGCGTGCGTGACCGTGCCCAACGGGTTTGCCAGCCGGCGGCCGTGCTGCGGCACGAGCCGGCCGGCCAGGGTCGCAGCGCCGCGCAGAGACACCTGCTGGCCGAGCACCGCCCTGACCGCGAGCTCGTGCGGATCGACATGCCCGGGAACGCGACGGCCCGGTACCGCATGGACCAGGCGGCCGATAAGCGCGTCTTCGCCGAGCGCGTCGAGCACGGCGACCGGGTCGGAGTCGAGGTCGAGCAGCGCGCGCGAGCGCTGGACGGCGGTGGCCAGGTCGCGGATGTCGTCGAGCACGTATCGCACGTGCATGCGTTCGTCGCCGGGCTGGACGTCGACCACGCCGGCCCCGTGAGGGAGGTTCAGGCTCCGCCGATAGACACTTGCGGTGACCTCCTCGATCCCAGGAATCGCTCGGCGAGCGAAGAAAGCGAGCAAGCCGTCGGCGTCGAGTGGAGCGCGGTAGGGCAGCCGCAGCACGATGGCTCCGCCTGCCGAGTCGCGATCGCCTGCGTAGGCCCGAGTCCGCAAGGCCCGCGGTGCGAGCGCGAACACCTCGCGCATGGTGTGGTTGAACTGGCGCACCGAGCCGAAGCCGGCCGCGAACGCCACGGTCGCGATCGGGAGATCGGTCGTCTCCAGCAGGATGCGCGCGGTCTGCGCGCGCTGGGCCCGTGCCAGCGCCAACGGCCCGGCGCCGACCACGGCGACAAGCTCGCGGTGGACATGGCGCTCGGTGTAACCGAGGCGCCGCGCGAGCCCGCTCACGCCCTCGCGATCGATGACCCCGTCCGCGATCAGGCGCATGGCGCGGCCGATCAGATCGGATCTGCGGTCCCACTCGGGCGAGCCGGGCGACGCATCCGGCCGGCACCGCTTGCAGGCGCGGAAGCCCGCCGCCTGAGCGGCCGCCGCGGTGGGAAAGAAGCGCACGTTCTCCCGTTTCGGGGTCCGGGCGGGACAGCTCGGCCGGCAGTAGATCCCGGTGGTTCTCACGCCGCAGAAGAACCAGCCATCGAAGCGAGAGTCCCGCGCTTCGACCGCCCGCCAGACGGGTTCGGAATCGATCAGCACACGGTCACGATGACACAGCTTTGGCGCCATGTCTGGCGGGAATCGGACATCGCCAAGTGGTGGGGTCTGATTACCGCCACGTCGAGTGTCGGGCCCGCCCGCCGGCGAGGGCCGGGGAACGAACTCCTTGCCGCGATGCAAGCAGCCGAGCGGATCAGGGTCGATCCGATTCTTGCGCCCGCAGTGCGTATCGAGCGTCGCCGCACAGTTAGGGCACACAATCCGCAGGTTCTCGATGCGGTTATCCGTCGCGACTCCGTTGATGTGGTCGAGGATCAGCGCCATCTTGCGCCCGCGCCAGCTCTCGTCTTGGCCGCACAGTTCACATTGACGCTGCTTCAAGCCGGCGGCATACAACTGACGCTTGAGCGCGCCCCGCGAGTACGTCGAGTCTGCAACCAGCACCTCGTTCAAGGGCGTGGCGGTCGGCCGACGCTGGGCGCGTCGCACCCAAACGGGTTCGAAGTGATCCGTGGAGACTCCATAGCATACCCGAACATTAGTTCGGGTGACGGACGGAAAACGTCCCGAATGCAGCCTCTTCTGGCGAGCTGGGGAGCCAGGAATCGAACCTGGGCTTCGACGTCCAAAGCGTCGCGTGCGGCCGTTACACCACTCCCCACCGTGCTGGATGGAGTCCGCGCCACGTTTAACGGATCCGTGGGCCCCCGTTGTGGGCTGGGGACCCGTCTCACAGGCCACGGAGAGCTTCGCACTACCGTCAGCGTGACGCTTCTGTGGAGGTTTGCGGCACGACTCGGTACAGAGCCGTGCTTCCACCCTCCGGGCATCGACGGATCGTCCACCACCGGCCGATTCAGGGAAGCAGACCGACCCTAGCGTCCGACACGAGAAGTGACAGTCGCCACCTCGACCGGCGCGGATCCATCCAAACGAGAGGCACATGCCCGGCACCCTGTTAGGTTCGTCCAAGGCGCAGGCGGACCTCACTGCCGCCCCAGACCGCAACCCGACCATCCGACGATTCGAGCGTCGCCGATCCTTGGCGCCCGCCGAATCCGGTTTCACGCTGATCGAGGTGCTCATGGTGGCGGCGCTGCTGTCACTCGTGGTCGGCGCGCTGATGGCTCCCATCGTTCTCTCACAGCGAATCGAGAACCGGGACGCGAACTATGCCTATAGCCAACAGGAGGCCCGGACGGGACTTGACGCGATGGTTAGCCAGGTGAGACAGGCGTGGGAGATCATCAGCACGAGCGCCAATTCGGTGGAGATGAACGTCAACCTGAACGGAGTCGCTGAGCACGTTCTCTACGAATGCGATGTCCAGCAGCCCGGCGCTCCTCAGTACCACGAGTGCGTGCGGGTGCAGGCGGCTGCCGGTTCGGCACTGCCGCCACTGACCAGCGGCACGATCGCGATCACGAACCTGGAGAACGGCACCTCCACCGATCCGGTCTTCAGCTTCGGGCCAGACCCCGTCGCTCCGTATTACATGACGGCGACCATCAAGGTCCCCACCTCGGACGGAGCCAACGGCGGTCTGACGCATGCGATTGTCCTCAGTGACGGGGCTTTGATGCGGAACGAGAACGTGGGGAACTGATGGCTGTGCGTGCCGCCCCGATCTCGCGTCTACGCTCCCGTCTCGAGTCACAGGACGGCTTCACGATGGTCGAACTGATGGTCGCGATCTCGATCTTGATCGTCGGGATCGTCGGCACTTTCGTCGGATTCGAGTCCTCGCAGCGTCTGTCCCTCGTAAGCGAGCGTCACGCCGCCATGGCCCACGTCGCTCAGCGCGAGATCGAGCGCGTGGAGGGGATCGCGTACAGCCAGGTTGGGCTCACCAGCACCCCGTCGCGGTCAACCGACAACACGAACCCGGATTACTACGTAGCCACAGGGCCGCCCCCCACTTTCGAATGGGACCGCGTCGGTGACGTAACCGAACCGCTCGACGTGGACTCGACAAACGGCACCATCACTCCGGTTCAGAGCTGGTCAGAAGGGCAGCTGAGCGGCCAGATCTACGACTTCGTGACGTGGGCGACCGACCCCAAGTGCTCACCTGGGTGTCCCTCGAGCAATGACTACAAGCGCGTCACGGTCGCGGTGACGATGAATGGGAATCTGCAACCAAACCCGGTCTATGTCTCCAGCGTGATGTCCGATCCGCAGGCGATGCCGACCGGCGGCATCAGCAACGGTCTGAGCGGCAACCCGTTGACCAATCCGACCACCACGTGCAAAGACAGCTCAGGAAACACTGTCACGTGCAGTTCCCCAATTGACGCCGGCAACCCGAATACGTTCTATTTGCACGACTGGCCTGCCACCAGCACCGGCGGAGTACAACCGCCGTCGGGCAACCACATCGTGCACGACACCGTCGGCGTGGTAAGCGGCCTGCTGTGCACCACGTCGCAGGTGCTGGCGCAGTTGCTCGGCAACAACATCGCCGGGTGCCCGACGCCGGACCTCATGGACACGAATCCTCCGGCGAACCTGAGTGACGGATCCACCCCGCCTCTCTACAACTACTCAACCGACCTCGCCACCAGTGGCTTCCCCGGCGGCCGTTTGATTCAGCCAACCTGCTCCAACAACACCGGATGCGGGACCGGCTCGACGAGCGATTGCAACAACGGTGGTTGGACGAACAGCCTCGTCAATGCCCAGAGTGAGATGTGGGTCAGCTCCCCGGTCACCGCGACGACAACCTTGACCGGAGAGGGCGGTCTCAGCATGTTCACGCAGACGCTCAACAGCGTGCAGGCGATCGTGAGCTTCTGCATCGAGGTGTACGACGTCCCGCCCTCCGGCTCGTCGGGCTCCCTGATCGACCTCCTGGCGTGGCCGCCGGTCGATCTCGGCGGTGCCGGTTACGTCGCCGAAACCGGCTCCGGCGGCGGTAACTGGCCCACCTCGCCCACCCAGATCTCCTACATCTTCAACTTCCGCGGCTCGCAGGGAGCCGTGAGCATCGCGGCCGGCCACCGCCTCGGCGTCCGGATCTGGGTCAAGGCCAACGCCAACGTTCCCATCGACCTGCTGTACGACAACCCGCTGTACCCGGCCCAGGTGCAGCTGAACACGCAATGACACGATTGCGCCCCGGCAGCGTACCCGCCCGGCTCTCAGATCAGGAGGGCGTCGCGATGATCATCGCCATTATTGCGGTGTTCATCGTGACGACGCTCGTGGCGGTCAGCATCTCACTGGCGGTGCAGACCAACGGCTCGACTCGGCGCGACGCGAACAAGAAGAACGCCTTGGAGGCCGCTGAGGCGGGGCTTCAGGTGGCGCTATATCGCCTGAACATGCTTCGACCGCAGGACACGTTCTGCGTGGGCGACCTGGCGGGCCTACCGGACAGCACCGGATGGTGCAAGAGCGCGACCTATAGCCTCGGCAACGGCTCCACCTACCAATACTGGACGACCCCGGTGATCTCGACGAGCTCGTGCGTGGGGCTGACGGTGGTGAATAGCCTGAGCATCTCCCAGCGCTGCGTCACCGCCGTCGGGACGTCGAACGGGGTGAGTGCGCGCTCGCAGATCCGTGCCGCCGCATTCAGCGCCGAGCCGCTGTTCCCGTATGGAGGGATCATCGGGGTCAACGGGATCACGAACGGCAACAACGCGGTGATCAGCGGTGGGGAGGCGAGCAACAAGGTGATCAGCGGCGGCAACAACAACACCACGATCTCCGGAGGTGTCTCGCTCGGGCCGGGGGGCAGCTACACCGGAGCCGGCTCTCCCACGATCACCCACCTCGCCAATCCGATCACGCTCGGTCCAGTCGATCCGGGCACGTCGAACCAGTCGTCGCTGGCCAACTGCCCGGCTCGTCAGACCGCCGGCTACCCGGCGTGCAACGACGACTACCGGATCACGAACTACCTCAACAACCCCGCGCACCCCACCAGCCCGTACGACCCTGCCACCAGCCTCACATTCACCGCGAGCACGCGCACGCTGACGTTGAACAACGGCGCCAGCCTGACGCTGGGTGGTGGCCTTTACAACTTCTGCGAGCTCGACATCAAGAACAACGCCTCGATCTCGTTGGCCACCGGCGTCAGAACGGAGATCTTCATCGACTCGCCCGACGACCCAAATTCGGGATGCCCGGCCGGAAGTGGGAGCTTCAACTTCAAGAACAACGTCACCTGGTCCAATCCACTTAACGATCCGACGGCTCTTCAGTTCTATGTCTACGGCTACAACAACGGCAGCAATGTCGTGAACTTCAAGAACAACGGCAGCTGCACCTGCATCCTGTACGCGCCGCAGTCAACCGTCAACTTGAGCCATAACTCCAACAATTCAGATCTAACGGGCGCCGTTGCCGGCCTCACTGTGAACGCCCCCAACAACTTCAACTTCACCTACGGCGCCACCGCGGGAACGATCCAAGCGCGCAGCACGGGGCTGTATTACCGGACGGCGTGGGCACAGTGCACGCCCACGTCACCATCCGGCACAAACCCGGGCGCCGGCTGCGGCTGAGCCAGCTCAGGCCCGCGGCTCGAGGATCCGCCGGATCGGCTCCGGCAGCAGCGGATCGGCCAGCGCGGCCCGGGCGTCGGCCGGCCGATGAAGCGACCGTTCGGCGCGCAGAATGCCGACCTCCAAGCCCGCCTCGTGGGCGGCGGCGATTGCAATCGCGATCGCGTCGGCGCTGCGCCACGCCTGCTCGCCGAGCGCGAACAGCTTGGGCTGCGGGCGGGAGATCCCGATCAGGTAGAAGCCGCCGTCGATGGCGGGCCCGAGGACCAGATCACACCCGTTGTGGAGGTCGTCGAGTGCTGCCTGGGCGTGTTGAGGGCGGAGCTGCGGGAGGTCGGGCCAGACGATTAGCAGCGGCCCGTCACCGCGCGCGAACACGCGCCCGATCGCGTCAGCGAGGCGTCCGGCGATCCCGTCCCCGTTCTGGGGAAAGACGAGCACCTCGCTGGAGCTCAGGGCGCGGATCTCCGGACCCGCGTCCGGGGGATCGTGGGCGATGTGGACACGGTCGACGCCGATCTCGCCGGCCCAGCCGACGGCCTGCGTGATCAGCAGCGATTGCAGCTCGACGCAGCGCTCGGCCCCGAGCAGCGGCTCGAGCGCTCGGCGCACCTCGCCGCGGCGCGGCGCCCGTGCCATGATCAGCACCCCCGTCTCCTGTGTGCTCATCCCTGCTCGAAGCGATAGACCATGCCCACCGCCCGCGGGCGACTCGAAGTGATCTGCACGACCGCGCCCCGGAGGACGTCGGCGAAGATGGCGGTGCTCGAGCCCATCAGCTCGATCATCTTCTCCGTCGGCGTGGCTTCGCCGGGCTTGACCTCGTTGGCGTAGTCGGTGACGAATCCGATCAGCGCGAACGGGAGCTCTAGCTCACCGCACAGGACCGTCTCGGGCCCCGCCGTCTGACTGACCGCGCTGACGCCGGCCGCGGCCAGCTGGGCGATCTCGGTCGGGGTATTGAACCGGGGACCGTCGACATGCCCGTACACGCCGCCGTCGCGCGCCGGATGGCCGGCGTCGGACGCCGCCTCCAGGAGCCCTCGCCGCAGGTCGGCGGAGAACGGACCGCCATGGAGAATCCAGTGACCTCGATCCCGGTCCCCGGGCTCGCTGAAGAACGTGCACAGCTCGCCGCCGGGGAGCCGGTTGGAGATGAAATGCAGATCGTCGAACACCACCAGCGATCCGAGCTCGAGCGCCGGATCGACGGCGCCGCAGGCGGTGCAGCCGATCACGCATGTCGCGCCCAGCTGCTTCAGCGCCCAGATGTTGGCGCGATGCGTAACCTGGTTCGAGAGCCGGACGTGACCCGCACCGTGACGGGAGACGTGGAGCACGTCGACCCCTGCGAGCACGCCCCGGGTCACATCGGTCGGGCCGAACGGCGTGTCGGTCGACGTGGGTTGCGTCGTCCTCGAATCCGGGAAGCGCATACGTGCCTGTCCCGGTGATGATCCCAACCGACATCGAGCGCGATCCTACTGCCTCGTCGCCCAGCCGCTCGGGCGCGGACGCCGAGCCTTGGACCGTGGTCTACGACGCCGATTGCGGGTTCTGCCGCTGGTCGCTGGCACGGCTGCTGGCGCGCGACCACCGGCGCCGACTGGCGCCGTTGGCGCTGGGCACGCCGGATGCCGACCGGCTGTTGGCCGACCTCACCCCGGAGCAACGGGCAGCGTCCTGGCACCTGGTGGCGCCAGACGGGCGGCGCTGGTCAGCGGGCGCCGCGGCCCCAGTGGCGCTGCGTCTGCTGCCGCGAGGCAGGATCCCGGCCCAGGCCCTGGCCGCCACGCCGCGCATCACCGAGCGGAGCTATCGATTCGTCGCCGACCACCGGAGTTGGTTAGGCCGGCTCATCCCGGATCGGGCGAAGCGGCGCGCGGACGTGCGGATCGCGAGCCGGGCGCGGCCGCCCCGATGAACTGGCGCAGCTGTGAAGCCAGCGCCTTGGGTTGGTCGATCGGCATCAGCGTATAGCTGCCGGGGATCTCGACCAGGGTGCTGTCCGGGAACGCGTCCGCGAGCCGGCGGCCGTGCTCGGGCGGCATCATCCGGCACTCGGGCGCCCACGCGATCAGCACGGGGCGGGTGAACGACGACAGGGCCGGCGTGGCGGCCAGCATGTCGCGCCGCCCCCGCCGAGCGTCGCCGGCGTACTTGGCCAGGTCACGGCGAATCTCGCGCCGCTTCAGGGGCCGGAGCCAGGTGCGCATCAGCTCGTCCGGCACATCGCGTTTGGACATGTTCCCGAACGTGAACGGCAGCCGGCGCAACGCTGGCCGCGACAGCGTCTCGCGCATCATCACCAACCCGCCCGGCAGCTTGGCCGACAGCGACGCCAGCCACCCCGGGACCCCGGGTGGGTAGTTCTCGAACGCCTCGCACGGCGTCAGCACCAGACGGCCGACCCGGGTCATCAGCCCGTCCGCGATCATCACCTGCGCCCCACCCCAGTCGTTGAAGCACAGCGTCACGTCGGTCAGCTCCAGCCGCTCGAGCAGCTCCGAGACGATCCGGCCCAAGCCCCGCAGCGACAGGTCGGCGTCAGCCCGCATCGGACGGCGGTGCGCCCCGAAGGGCAGCACCGGCAGGACGCAGCGGAAGTCGCCGTCCAGCTCGGCGACCACATCACGCCACACCGAGCCGTCCATCACGAGCCCGTGCAGCAGCACGATCGTCTCCCGGCCCCCGCCCGTGTCCTCGTACTCGACCGGGCCGGCCGTGAGCTCGACGACCGCCATCAGGACGCCAGCGCCGGTTCGTGGGCCGCCAGCCAGGCGTCGAGCTGTTTGGGTCGCTGCGTGTCCTCATAGACCTCGTACTCGCGCAGCTTGCCCAAGCCATCCGGCCCCAGATCACATAGCGGTTCTCGTACACCCGCTCGCCGCTGGGAGCGTCGAGGTAGTCATGGCCCCGGACGCACACCGTCTGATGCCAGGGAAAGCCTTTGACGACGACCTCGTCGGCGAAGATTTGGACTCCGACGCGGGCGAAGCGCTCGAGCCAGGGGCGCACCTCGCGCTTGCCATGGAACTCGCCGGACCACGAGTTGTCGCCGGGGAAGCGCAGCTGGACGTCCTCGGCTTCCAGGCGAAGCGTCGGCCCCGGATCCCCCTGGTTGAGGCGCTTCATGTTGTACGACACGAGCTGCTTACCCAGCCACGAAACCATCCGTCGCCTCCTTACCTCACGGGGGGAAGGACGAGCCCGTTCCGGCCGGTGCCGGAGTGGGCGTCCCCTAGATTGATCGTTCTAGCGAGTATAGTGATTCTATGCCCACCACACGAGACCGGATCGTCGACGCCAGCGCGGAGCTGTTTCGCCACCAGGGCTACAGCGCCACCGGCATCAAGCAGATCACCACCGCGGCGAAGGCGCCGTTCGGCTCGCTGTACCACTTCTTCCCCGACGGCAAGGAGCAGCTCGGCGCGGAGGCGATTCGCGTGTCCGGCAAGACCTACGAGCAGCTGATTCCGGCGGTGTTCGATCCCGCGCCCGATCTCGTGACCGCGGTGCGGTGGTTCTTCGCCGGCGCCGCAGCACACCTGGAGGAGACCGATTACGAGGACGCCTGTCCGATCGCGACCGTCGCGCTGGAGGTGTCGAGCACCAGCGAGACCATGCGGCAGGCGTGTGCGGACGTATTCGAAAGCTGGATCACGGCCGGGTCGGCTCGTCACGAGGGTGCCGGCCTGAGCGAGGCTCAGGCCCGTGAGCTGACGATCGCGATGATCTGCGCGCTCGAGGGCGCATTCGTCCTCGCCCGGGCGCTGCGGGACACCTCACCGCTCCAGATCGCCGGCGAACTGGTGGCGCAGGCAGTCCAGGATGCGCTCGGCTCCGCCTAAAGCATCGGCTCCGCCTAAAGCATCACAGGCCGTCAGCGGGGCACCCGGCCGCCCTCGGCGCCGGGCTCGGTGGCCGGCCCGCGCGGCGCGGCGATCCCGAGCACCCGCATCGCCTTGAGCCCCAGCGACAGCTTCTCGCGCCCGTCGGTGGAGGACACGTCGAGGCCGGTGAGCTCACGCACGCGCTCGAAGCGGTAGCGGATCGTGTGCCGGTGGGTGATCAGCCGAGCGGCGGTGGCGTTGACGTTGGCGTCGCACTCGAGAAACGTGGACAGCGTCCCCAACAAATCGGTCTCGTACTGCTCGTCGTAAGAGACCAGCGGCAGCACGGTGTCGTCGTAGAAGCGCTTGAGCTCCACCGGGTCGTTCATGTGAGGCAGGAGCAGCTGGTAGGTGCCGGTCTCCTCGAACGCCAGCACCGAGCGCTCCGGGTCGCCCTCGACGACGTTGGCGGCCAACAGCGCCTCATCGGCGGCCCGGTGCAGCCACAGGGGATCGTCGGCGTGGCGGCTGCGGCCGATGGCGAAGGCAAAACCGGACAGGCCGGACTCCAGCTCGCGCATGATCGCGGCCGTGACGCGCCGGCCGGTGTCACCGTCGGGGTCGGGGACCAGGACGACGATCTCGCCGGCATCCTGCTCGTCGGGCGAGGAGATCGAGCCGGGCGCGATCGACCGGGCCCCCCGGGATGCGACGGCGAGCAGCCGGCGTCGCCAGTCGTCCTCGGTCGCCTTGCGGGGGTGGGCGCGGACCACGATCACCGTGCCACCGGACCCGAGCTCGGTGCCCAGCTCCTTCCCGCGCGCGACGAGATCGTCACGATCGCGGATGCGGTGCTCGAGCACCGCGCGCTGAAAGCCGACGGCCGCCTCCTCAGAGGCGCGCGCGGGCGCCCGGACGCGCTCGACCTCGGACGCGATCAGCGTCGTCACCAGGCGCAGCAGCGATGCGTCCGGCTCGTGATCCCGGCTGCGCATGCGCAGTTGCCCCACGGATGCCTCGGCCACCTTCAGCTCGATCGAGCTGACGTCGGCGGAGTCCCGCATCAGCGAGCGCTCGTCGGCCGGCGAGCGGGCAGCCACCGCCAGCACCGTGGCGGAGCGGTCGATCAGGATCAGGCTGGCGTCAAGCGCTCGCGCGGCCGCGCGGAGAATCTCCGGCAGGCCCGCACCCGCCTCGACCGCATCGGTGATCGCCGCCAGGGCGGTCAGATCCGGGGCAGCGCCGGATGCCGCGTCACGACGAGGGCCGCTCTCGGTCACCTCAGAAGACACGCGGCCACTCGAACACGATCAGAGCCCCGGCGAGGACGCCCAGACCGATCAGTGCCGCGAGCACGTACAGCGACAGGATCACGACCGCCACGCGCTCAAGCGGGCGGCGGTACGCGGTGATCGCCGGCACGACTACCAGCGCGCAGAAGGCGGCCAGCCCGAAGACGCCCAGGGACGTGCCGACCAGATAGGTGATCGCCTGATTGCTCATCGTCGCTGTGGGGACACTGGTTTCAAGGTCAATTGTGCCCCACGTCGGAGATGACGCGGTCCGGTCGGGGTGCCCGATCACGCAATTCGCGGCATTCCGAACTCCGCTGGGACGGGTACAGCCGAGGTCGCGCCCGGATACCGGGAGCCCAGGGCGGCGGCGGCGCCGGTGGCGCGCCGGGCTGCAGCCCGGCCCCAGAACACACCCGCAATCGTCGGTCCCGAGCCGCACACCAGCGCGTGCTCGGCACCGGCTGAGCGGGCATCCCGCAGCCCGTCCGTGATCGACGGACACAGCGACATCGCGGCCGGCTGGAGATCGTTCACGATCAGCTCGTCCGGCAGCCGGCCACTACCGGACAGCGCTCCCTGCAGCTGGTCCTGCCGGAGGACGAGCTCCTCGGCGGAGCGGCCGAGTCCGAGCCGGTCCGCTTCGCGGTAGACCTCCGCGGTGGAGAGCGAGAACCGCGAGGGCAGAATCAGCCAGGCGTGCGGGACCATCGGCGGCAGCCTCCGAACGAGCTCGCCGGCACCGGTGCCCAAGGCCAACCCCGGCTCGAGCTGGCTGGGCACGTCGGCGCCGAGCTCCGCGGCCAGCGCCGTCAGCAGTTGGGGCTCCACCGGGTCGAGCGCCTGCGCCAGCCGCAGTGACGCCGCCGCATCGGCGGAGCCGCCGCCCATCCCCGCCGCGACCGGGATCCGCTTGGCGATCTCGATCCGGACCGGCGGCCCGTTCCACCCCAGCTCCCGGAGCCGCGCCAGCGCGCCGGTCACCAGGTTCGGGCCATCGACTCCGGGGCACAGAACCTGATCGGCCTCCGCGGTCGACAGCCGCAGCTCGTCGGCCAGCGAGACGGACTCGTACAGCGTCACCAACTCGTGCCGTCCGTCCTCCCGGGGGCGGCCCAGGAACAGGCACAGGTTGACCTTGCCCGGTGCCGACGCAAGCAGCGCGGTCAAGCGCTCAGCCTCGTCGCGAGCTCGCGGAACTCCTCGGGAGACAGTCGTTCGGCGCGCTCGTCCGGTGGATGACCCAGGGCCACCAGCGCGCTCCGGGCCTGCTCCCGCAACTCCCCGGGGGCCCCGTCGCCGCGCGTGGCCAAGGCCAGCGATCCCGCCAATGCCTTGCGCCGGTGGGCGAAGGCGGCGTGCACCAGCGCGCGCAACGGCGGCTCTGCCGGCGGCCGCCGGCGCCACAAGCCGACCAGCACTGAATCCACGTTGGGAACGGGACGGAACACGGTGCGCGCTACGGGTCTGAGCACACGCACGTCACAGGCCAGCTGGGCCAGCACCGACGGCGCCCCGTAGGCGCCGGTGCCGGGCGCGGCCGCCAGCCGCTCTCCGACCTCGCGCTGCACCATCACCACCCAGCTCTGCACACTCGGCAGCTCGTCGATCGTGCGCAGGATCAGGGTCGTGGCCACGCCGTAGGGCAGGTTGGCGATCACCTTGGTCGGCGCTGGGCGCAGCGCTGCGAGGTCGAGCTCAAGCGCGTCCGCGATGTGCAGCGAGACATTGGCCAGCGGCGCCAGCGTCGCGCGCAGGTCCGGCTCGAGCTGACGGTCGAGCTCCACCACGTGCACATGCGCCGCCCCTGCGGCCAGCCGCACGGACAACACGCCCAGGCCGCCCCCGATCTCCAGCACCACGTCGGAGGGATCGAGCTCGGCCAGACGGGTGATCACCTGAAGGATGTTGCGATCGATGAGGAAGTTCTGCCCCAGCGAACGCGCGCGGCTGCGCCTGGTGCTCACCATCCGAACACCGCCGTCGCGCTGCGCTGTACCGCCGCGTCGAGCGCCTCGTAGGAGATTCGCCGCTCCACCGCCAGCGCCTGGGCAGTCAGGATCACGTTCGCGGGCTGGTTCGGCTTGCCGCGCACGGGTTGCGGCGCCAGAAAGGGCGCGTCAGTCTCAACCAGCAGTCGCTCCAGCGGAACCCGCAGCGCCGCCTCGCGCAGAGCCTGGGCCTTGGGGTAGGTCAGGTTGCCGGCGAACGAGATCCACCAGTCCTCCTGAGCCACGCACTCCTCGATTCGATCCGCCATCGAGAAGCAGTGCAGGATCACACGCACGCCGCCGGCATGCTCGGTGAGCGTGGCAAGCGTGGCGTCGTCCGCATCCCGGGTGTGAATCACGAGTGGTTTCCCGGTCTGGCGGGCCAGGTCGATCTGCCCGTGAAACGCCCGTTCCTGATCCTCCCGGGTGGCGTGGTCGCGGTAGAAGTCAAACCCGGTCTCGCCGATCGCCACGCACTTCTCGTGGGCGGCCAGGGCCTGAAGCTCGGCGAGGTCGGCAGCATCGAAGCCGGTGGCCGAGTTTGGGTGGCGTCCGATCGCGGCGTACACCTGCGGGAAGTCCTCCGCGGCCGCCAGTGCGGCGCGGCACGAGGCCCCGTCGGTGCCGACCGTGACAATCCGGGTCACGCCCGCTTGGGCCGCGGCGGCGACCAACTCGGCGGCCGGCGGCTCGCAGAACCCCAGGTGGGTGTGACTGTCGATCACGTCTGTTTCGGGAACAGCGGCTCCAGCGAGCGCACCGCTGCACCGCTGCCACGCTCCGCGAACGCGGCGGCGCCGTAGTCGGTGGCCGCGTCGCCGAGCGCGTCCAGCAGGCGGACGGTGGTGGCCGGCATGTACGGGATGCAGCAGCACGCTCACCACCCGCACCCCCTCGGCCAGCGAGACCAGCGTCTGATCGAGCTGATCGGCTGCGTCGGGCTGCTTGGCCAGCTGCCACGGCGCCTGCTCCTCGACGTAGCGGTTCAGCCGCCGCACGCGCCGCCAGATCAGCTCCAGCGCCTGCGTCGCCTCGGCCCGGTCGAGTACCGAGGCCACTCCGTCCGACAGCTGGGCGAAGTCCTCCCTCAGGCCGGCGTCGGTCGGGGCCGTGGGGATCACGCCGTCGCGATACCGGACGATCATCGCGATCGTGCGGCTGGCCAGGTTCCCGTACTCGTTGGCGAGCTCGGCGTCGTAACGGGTCCTCACCGCGTCCATGCCCACCGCGCCGTCGCCGCCGAATGCGACATCGCGCATCAGGTAGAAGCGCAGCGCGTCGGTGCCGTACTGCTCCATCACCTCGAACGGGTCGAGCACGTTGCCCAGCGACTTGCTCATCTTGCGCCCGTCGGCCCCGAGCAGGAAGCCGTGTACGAACACATGGTGGGGCACCGCCAGGTCGGCTGCGATCAGCATCGCGGGCCAGAACACGGTGTGGAACTTGAGGATGTCCTTGCCGATGATGTGGTAGGTCGCGGGCCAGAAGCGGTCGGTCAAGTCTGCGCCCGGCCGCGCGTACGACAAAGCCGTGTAGTAGTTCAAGAGCGCGTCGAACCAGACGTAGAAAACGTGCTGTCGGTCCCAGGGGACCTCGACCCCCCAGTGCATACGCGCACGGCTCAGCGACACATCCTGGAGGCCCTGGGCGATGAAGGCGCGGGCCTCGTTGTAGTGATGGGTGGGCATCACGAAGTCCGGGTGCTCGGTGTACAACTGCTCCAGCGGCTGTTGGAAGGTCGACAGGCGGAAGAACCAGTTCTCCTCCTGCTCGCGGGTCAGCGGGATCTCGTGGATCGGACACAGATTGCCCTCGAGGATCTCGTTCTCGACCTTGAAGTCCGCGCACCGCGGGCAGTACCAGCCCTCGTACAGCCCCTTGTATGTGTGACCGTTGTCGTGCACCCGCTGGAGGACTTCCTGGACCTTCGCCATGTGCTCCGGGTCGGAGGTACGAATGAAGAAGTCGTTGGAGGCCTCCAGCTGCGGCGCTAGTGCCTTGAACCGCTCCGCGTTGCGGTCGGCCAGTTCCTTGGGCTCCAGCCCCTGGGCCCGGGCCGCGTCCGCCACCGGTTCACCGTGCTCGTCGGTGCCGGTCAGAAAAAACACGTCTTCCCCCCGCTGGCGCATGTGCCGGGCGAGCACGTCGGCGGCGATGGTGGTATAGGCATGGCCCAGGTGCGGCTGAGCGTTGACGTAGTAGATCGGGGTCGTGACGTAGAACGACATGCTCTGGATGGCAAGGCTAGCCGTCGGCGTCGTGGGCGTTGGGATGGTGGGGTCAGGGGTGTTCGGCCGTCAGCTCCCGGTAGAGCTCGTTGGCGCGCCGGCCGGTCAGCTCGGCCACCACCGACGCCGCCGCCCGCGGCTTGGCACCGGCATCCACCAGCCGCCGCAGCGCGTCGCGGGCCGGCCCCAGATCCCCCGCGGCCGCGTTCGGAGCGGGCCCGACGACCAGCACCACCTCCCCCTGTGGCGGCACATCGGCATAGCGGGCGGCGAGCTCCGCGGCGGTCCCGCGCACGACCTCCTCGTGCACCTTGGTCAGCTCGCGGCAGACCGCGACCGGCCGTTCCGGGTCGACCGACGCGAGCGACGCGAGCGAGCTCGCCACTCGCCGCGGCGATTCGAACGCCACCACGGTCTCCGGCGAAGCGAGAACCTCGAGCAGCTCGGAGCGCTTCCGGGGCAGAAATCCGGCAAAGCGCCAGCGGTCGGCCGGCAGGGCCGAGGCCACCAGCGCCGAGATGGCCGCGGACGGACCGGGCAGCACCTCCACCGCGAGCCCCGCCGCGACGCAGCCCTGCACCAGCACGAAGCCCGGGTCGGAGACCAGCGGCATGCCCGCATCCGACACCAGCGCGACCACCGCACCTGCGCGCATCCGCTTCACCAGCTCGGCCGCCCGAGCGCGCTCGTTGTGCTCGTGGTAGCTGACCAGCTTCGCGGCCACGCCGTAGCGATCGAGCAGCACCCGGGTGCGGCGAGTGTCCTCGCATGCCACCACGTCCGCATCCCGCAGGGCGGCCAGCACGCGAAGGGTCACGTCCTCGAGGTTCCCGATCGGGGTCGGGCAGACGATCAGGCGCCCGCTCATTGGGGCCCCAGGCCGTCGAACGCCAGCGCAGCGGCGCCGATCATGCCGGCTTCGACGCCGAAGTGGGCGGCGACGATCCGGACCTCGTCTCGCGACGGGGGCAGCGCCCGCTCCGCGACCACGGCGCGGGCCGGGGCCAGGAGGAGCTCCCCGGCAGCGATCACGCCGCCGCCGATCACAACCACCTGCGGGTTGAAGATGTTGACGAACGTCGCCAGCGCCACGCCGAGACGGCTGCCGATCAGCTCAATGACCTCGGTGGCGGCCGGATCGCCATCGTGCGCCAGCTCGGTGACCAGCGGCCCGACGACCTCACGCCCATCGTTCAGCGCCCGGCCCAGCCCGGAGTCCGGCTGCTCACCGGCGACCCGCACGGCCTCGCGCGCGAGCGCCGTGCCGGATGCGAGCGCCTCGACGCAGCCGTGGTTGGGACAGTTGCCCTGGCACGGCGGGCCGTTCATATCGATCACGGCGTGGCCCAGCTCGGCGGCCGCGCCCACGGCGCCGCGGTACAGCTCGTCGCGTAGGATCAGGCCGCCCCCGATCCCGGTGCCGATCGTCAGCACCACGGCCTCGGTGCAGCCGCGGGCGGCCCCGGCCCGGTGCTCAGCCAGTGCGGCCAGGTTGCCGTCATTGTCCACGAACACCGGCGTACCCAGTCGCTCGGCCATCACGTCGGCAAACGCGATGTTCGCCAGCGGCAGGTTGACCGCGATCACGCCGGTCCCGCTACGCTGGTCCATCAGACACGGAATCCCAAACCCGACGGCAGCCACCTCGCCACCGGCCGCCTCGCGTGCCTCTTGGACCGCGTCCACGGCGGTATCGAGCAGGGCCGACTGGTCGAGACCCGACACCGTCCGCTGGGCGCGGTGAAGTACCCCGAGCCTCTGGTCCACCACCCCGGCCAGCAGCTTGGTCCCGCCCATGTCGACGCCGATGGTGCGCGGGGCCGGCATGTCGTCACTATATGGACTCCCGAATGCCGAGCGATCTCGAAGACCGTCCATACAAGCTCTACCGCGCGGCGCCCCGCGGGCTGCTGGCCCGACTCCGCGGTGAGGAGTCGGTGCTGCCCGGTCGCGACGGCGGCGACAAGGAGCCGCGGGGGCCCCGTCCCGAGCGACCCCGGGGCTGGGCGATCGCGCGGCGCGTGCTCAAGTACGTCGCGATTGCGGTCGTGGCCTGGCTGCTGCTGTCGCTGGTGCTGTTCATCATCAGCGCCCAGGTGGAGTCGGGGAATCTGCCCAGCTCCGCCTCGGACGCCCTGACCTCAGGCTCGAACATGCTGACCGGGACCGACACGGTGCTGGTGATCGGCACCGATCAGCGGCCCAAGGGATCCAAGGAGCCCGGCGCCAACACCAACGACGCCGGCAGCCGCTCGGACACGCTGATGCTGTGGCGGATCGGGGGCGGGACCTCCCGGCGGTTGTCGATCCCGCGGGACACGCTGGTCCCCATCCCCGGATACGGCGTGACCAAGATCAATGCTGCCTACGCCTACGGCGGCCCGGCCCTGACGATCAAGACGGTAGAGAACTTCACCGGGGTGAAGATCAACCACGTGATCATCGTCAACCTGGCCAACTTCCCCAAGTTCATCAACGCCATCGGCGGTGTTGATGTGACCACCGGCCGGATCTGCTCGACGATCAGCGGCGGCGTCAAGAACGGTGGCTTCTCGCTGAACCTCCAGCCCGGCACTCATCACCTCGACGGGCGCGACGCCCTGACGCTGGCGCGCACGCGTGAGAACGCCTGCAACCCGGCCAGCAATGACCTCACGCGCGAGGGTTATCAGCAGCAGATCCTCAATGGGATCAAGTCCAGCCTGCTGACGCCGTACGCGTTTTTCCATCTGCCCTGGGCGTCCTGGTACGCGCCGCAGGCGATCCGCAGCGACATGGGCGGCTTCACGCTGCTGACCCTGTTCGCCGCCGCCGAGCTGGGTGGCTCGGCGCCCACGCAGATCCTGGGCGTGAACAACCTGCCGCTACAGGACGCGACCTCCCCGGCGGGTCAGGCGATCGTCCGGCGGGACGTGGACCGCCTGATGCACGGGTAGAGGGCCGGCTCAGACAAATTCGAGACGGTGTCGAGACCTCCGCGGTACTGACGGGGCAGCGGACCGCGTTTATCGTCGCCCGCGGCAAATTTCCAACGGAGGGGCGTATGTTCGGCAACAAGAAGAAGATCCTGGCCGAGGGCATCCAGGCGCGCGCGGTCGTCTTGGGTGTACAAGACACCGGAATGACGATCAACGACAACCCCAGGGTCAAGCTCACGCTGCAGGTCCAGCCCGAGGGCGAGGTGCCGTTCGAAGTGACCAAGAAGGTGACCGTCTCCCGCGTCGCGATTCCTCGCGCCGGGGACGAGTTCGTGGTCCGGTACGACCCGGCGGACACCAGCACGGTCGAGTTCGACACCACCGCGGCCAAGCAGGCGAATCAGGCGGCGGAGGCGCAGCTGGCACAAGCGGCCGCCGCGCAGGTGCCGGCCGATCTGGTTGCCAACGGGATCCTGGGCCGCGGGGCCTGCGTCGACGTGCAGCAGACTCCAACCGGGCAGCTGGTCAGCTGTGCGGTGACCGTGGGTGTGCGCCTGGCCGACGGCACGCCGCCGTATCAGACCACCTGCCAGATCTCGCTGACCCCCGACACCGCCCAGCAGTTGGTGCCGCGGCAGACGCTGTTCACGGTCCGGGCCGATCCGCAGAACCACTCCCGGATCGCGATCTCGCTCACCGAGCCGACCCCAGCCGTGACGATCACCGACCCGTCGGTCGTCGATCCGCCGGCCCGGGCCCTGCGCGAGGGCGTGCCGTGCCGCGTCCAGATCATCGCCCACGCCGAGCAGTTCCTACGGCTGCCCACCGGCGAGGACCTGTATGCCACCAAGGTGCGCGTGCTGGACGACGGCTCCGAGGTGCAGGTGTTCCTGCCCGTCCCGGCCAACGCGGGGACGCTGTTCGCCGATGGCGCGGAGCTGCCCGGCAAGCGGGTGCTGGCCGAGCCGAACGTGCTGACCGTCGACTGGACCGAGGCCCACGCGCAGGTGGGCGCTTCCGTGTCGTAACGGGCTACCGGTCGCTCGAGGCAGTGGATCTGTGGCCGCCACAGCTGTGTGCCCCGTGAGCCTGTCTCGCCGGATGGCAGCCTCGGGACCCCCGGCGGCCGCCCCCGGGACCCCCGGCGACCGCCCCGGACCACCGGCTACCGCCTCAGGACTGCCTCGGGACCGCCTTCTCAGTCCGAGGTCGACGACTTCGACGACTTCGACGACGCGGCCGTTTCGGCCTTCGCACCCTTGTCCGACCCCGAGTCCGTCTTGGCGGAGCCGCCGTCCTCCGAGGTGGACTTCTTGCTGCCGCCCTCGGCCGACTCCTTCAGCTCGCGCGAGCGCTTGCGGGTGCCGTAGTCGGTGTTGTAGAAGCCCGAGCCCTTGAAGTGCACCGCCACCGGGCGGAACACGCGCTCGACCGGCGCCGAACAGGTCTCGCAACTCGACACCGGGGCGTCGCTCATGCGCTGCATGACCTCGAACATGTGACCCTGCTCGCAGCGGTACTCGTAGATCGGCATCGCTTCATCAAGTATAGCCTCGGGATGTTGGCACTCCGACAGCAAGAGTGCCAAGCGGCTGAGGTCGCGTGCCAGGGGGCCGGCCTTGCAGCCCGGCGACGAACTGTGGCTAGTGTCCCGAGTCATAAATTGGATGCCAGTCGAGCGGCCCCTGGCGGCGGCGCGCTCGGCATCCAGCCTCGCTGATCATCGGCGCCCCGGCCGCCGTGATGGAGATTTTGGTTCATGGTGAACACAAATCCCCATCAAGCCCGACGCCGGATCTGCGTCCTCGGACTCGCCAATACCTCAAGGTATTGGCTTCGTCCTGCGTCCTTGACCGGCCCCCACCCCGAATCCCCCGGCCCCCGCGCGGCCGCGAAATCAACCATCTAGCATGCCGCGCTGGATGCCGGGCACCGATGTCGTCACGATGGACAAGATCGTCTCGCTGTGCAAGCGGCGCGGGTTCGTGTTCCCCAGCAGCGAGATCTACGGCGGGCTGGGGTCCAGCTATGACTACGGCCACTACGGCGTGCTGTTCAAGAACAACGTCAAGGCGCAGTGGTGGCGCGCGATGCTCCAGGAGCGCGACGACATCGTGGCGCTGGATTCGGCCATCATCCAGCACCCCCGGACCTGGGAGGCGAGCGGCCACCTGGCCGGGTTCACCGATCCGCTGGTCGATTGCCGGGCCTGCAAGCTGCGCTTCCGCGCCGACCATCTGGACCAGTCGCATTGCGGCCAGAAACCGTCGAAGCGACCCGGCGAGACGCCGGACTGCGATCTGACCGAGGCGCGAGAGTTCAACCTGATGTTCGAGACCACCGTCGGTCCGGTGAAGGAGGCCGGCTCGACCGTCTACCTGCGACCCGAGACCGCGCAGGGCATCTTCCTCAACTTCAAGAACTACCTGCAGTTCTCCCGCAAGAAGCCGCCGTTCGGGATCGGGCAGATCGGCAAGAGCTTCCGCAACGAGATCACCCCGGGCAACTTCATCTTCCGCACCCGCGAGTTCGAGCAGATGGAGATGGAGTACTTCGTGCCACCGTCCGAGGCGAGCCGTTGGTTTGAGCACTGGCTGGAGCAGCGGATGGGCTGGTACACGCACCTGGGCATCCGCCCGGATCACCTCAGACTTCGCGCCCACGACAGCGACGAGCTCAGCCACTACTCGACCGCCACCAGCGACATCGAGTACCTGTTCCCGATCGGCTGGTCCGAGCTCGAGGGGATCGCCAACCGCGGCGACTTCGACCTGACCCAGCACGCCGAGCACTCCGGGCAGAAGCTCGACTACGTAGACACGGCCACCGGCGAGCGCTACGTCCCGCACGTGATCGAGCCGGCCGCCGGCGCGGACCGGACGATGTTGGCATTCCTGGTCGACGCGTACGACGAGGACGAGATCGAGGGCGAGCCCCGCACCGTGCTGCGGCTGCACCCGCAGCTCGCGCCGGTCAAGGTCGCGGTCCTGCCGCTGGTCAAGAAGGATGGCCAGCCCGAGCTCGCGAGCGACATCTACCGCGACCTGCGCGACCGCGTCCAGGCGGAGTACGACGAGGGCGGCGCGATCGGCCGCCGCTACCGGCGCCAGGACGAGATCGGCACGCCTTGGGCCATCACCGTCGACCACCAGTCGCTCGAGGACCGCACCGTGACCCTGCGCGATCGCGACACGCTGGCGCAGGAGCGGATCGCGATCGACTCGCTGGGCGACGAGGTGGAGCGGCGGCTGCGGCAGCGGTGGCAGTCGCCGAAACTGGGCGAGTAACCTCCCGGGCGTCGAACCATGAGCGCGATCGCTGCCGACCAGGTCACCTACGAGGATCTGTATGCCCGCTGGGAGCAGGGCAACTGGCGCGCCAGCGAGATCTCCCTCAGCACCGATCGGGAGCAGTGGCGCAGCTCGTTCACCGAGTTCGAGCGCCAGGCAGCGCTGTGGCTGTACTCCATGTTCTTTCACGGCGAGGACTCGGTGACCGACAATCTGTCGCCCTACATTGATGCCGCCCCGCTCGAGGCGCAGAAGTACTTCCTGGCCACCCAGCAGGTCGACGAGGCTCGGCACGCGTTCCTGTTCGCGCGGTTCATGCGGGAGGTCGCGGGCTACGGCCAGGACACCGGCGCCGCGCTGGCGGCGACAGTGCCGCAGCTCTCCTGGGGATTTCGCAAGGTATTCGAGCGGCTTGACCGGATGGCGGACGAGCTGCGCAAGGACCGCTCCCGCCCCAAGCTGGCGCAGGCCATCACCCTCTATCACCTGGTGATCGAGGCCTCGCTGGCGCAGCCCGGGCAGCACTTCATCGACGAGTCGCTGACCCGGCGCGAGCTGCTGCCCGGCTTCCGCGAGGGCGTTCGCAACGTCGCTCGCGACGAGCAGCGCCACATCGCCTTCGGCGTGAAGATGGTCGCCGACCTGGTGCGAGAGGACCCCGACTGTGTGCCGGCGATCGAGGAGCTGCTGCGCGAGGTGGTCGGCTACACCGCCGCCGTGCTGGTGCCGCCGGACTGGGACGAGCGCTACGTCACCGTGTTCGGCTTCACGCTGATGGACATCTTCACCCACGGTGCCGAGGCCATGGAAGGCCGCCTGAGGGCCGCCGGGCTACAGCCCGAGACGCTGCGCGTGGGGCTGCCGTTCGACCTCCCGCCGGAGGAGCGCGCCCGCCGGGGTCTGGTGCTGCTGCGGGCCGGATACCTGGGCGCTCCCAACGGCCCGGTTACGCCGGATCCCGACACGACCGCGCTGCTGTTTGACGGTCTGGCGCGGCAGATCGACACCTCGGTGGCGCCGGGCGCCACGATCCAGTGGGAGTTCTCCGATGCCGATCCCTGGCACCTGCAGATCGACAACGGGGCCACGACCGTGATCCAGGGCCGGGCGCCGCATCCCGACCTGACGCTGCGGTGCAAGTTCGGCGACTGGATCGACGTGGCCGCCGGCCGCACCGAGCCGTGGCGCTCGCTGCTGACCGGCAAGATCCGTCCCAGCGGCAAGCTGCGGATGCTGGCCCGCGCCCCCAAGCTGTTCGCCTGAGCGCCCTCAGTGCAACGCCACCTGCTCGGCGTGGCCGTCGGCTCGCCAGTGCAGCGTGCCGCCCCGGAACCGCAACGACGCGCTCGGGATCGTCTGGTCGCTGGACACCGGCCGCTGGCCAGAGGAGTCGAACACGAACAGGTTCTGGTTCAGCGATGGGCCGAAGAACCTGCCGCCACCGCGGTTGAACAGCACCGAGATATCGCCCGAGTCGAAATTCGATACCGCGATATCCAGGTGTCCGTTCCCCCGCAGGTCGCCGACGACGGCGTCGTGTGCCCCGGCGTGGGCGCGGAGAATCACGGCTGCGCCCAGGCCACCGCCGCGCGTGCCCTCGAGTACTGCGGCCCCCAGACCGCCGAACTCTCCCGCCACCACGTCCGGCAGCCCGTCGCCGTTGACGTCGGCGAGCGACACCGAGCTGAGACCGTCGCGCGGGCTGTCGACTCGGTACCGCTTGATCGGAGCAAAGCTCCCGTGACCCCGGCCGCGGAACACCTCCACGTATCCGGCTGCCAGCACGATGTCCGGGTCGCGGTCGCGGCCGAGCTTGCCGACGGCGATCGCGCCGATGCCCGGCCCCGGCCGCTCGTGCCACGGCAACGTCAGCGGCGAGGCAAAGCTCCCGTCGCCTCTGCCCGGCAGGATCCACACCTTGCCCGCGATGCCGGCCACGACGTCGAGGCGATGGTCACCGGTGGCGTCGCCCACCGCGAGCGCGTCGATCAGGTCGTCGTGGCTGCCGGTCCGGTACGTGACGGGCGCCCGGAACCGCCCGTTCCCCTTGCCCAGCAGCACCACGACCTTGCCGAGCGAGCCGGGATCCTGGGACGCAACCACGACGTCGCGGTGGCCGTCGTGGTTCAGATCGCCGGTGCTGAGCACGTCGACCGAGGCCAGCGGCACGTGCGTTCTCAGCGCCGGTCCGAATGTGCCGTTGGCGTGCCCCAGAAACACGAGGACTCCCGAATCCCCGAGCCCTTCCCCGATCACGAGGTCCGGAATCCCGTCGCCGTTCACATCCGCAACCGACATGCACAACGGGTTCTTCGTGCTGACCAGCGGCTGCGAGGGCCCGAACTTGCCCGCTCCGAGGCCGCGCAGCACCGTGGCGGAGTCGCCGGCAAGCAGCACCAGATCGGGGTGGTGATCGCCGCCGAGCCGGCTGATCGCCAGCTGGTCCACGCCCCCGGTGGTGACGGGCAAGTTGCCGCCGATGTACGGCATCAGCCAGGCCAGCCAGCCACTGCGACTGATCGCCAGACCCTCCGGCGCCGTCAGGTCGTCGCTGATCTTCAAACGGCGCGTGGAGCCCGAGCTCAGCTCGACGCTGACGATCGTCGACGTGTCCCCCACCGAGCCGTGGGTCAGTTTGGTGTACGCCACCCAGTCGCCGCCGGTCGCGCTCTGCTGAAACGTGGTGGTGTCGTAGGAGATGCGCGGCTCGGGCAACGTGAGCGTGTGGCGGGCGGCCAGGAAGCGGGTATGGCCCGTGCGGGTCAGGCAGCCGTAGTAGGAGCCGTGCAGCCGGTACACGCGCACGCGTGAGGAGGCCAGGACCGTGCTCGAACCGGTGGCGGCACAGTGGACGGGTCCCGCCAGTGCGCTCGTGCCGGCGACCGCCAGGCTGGCCAGCACGGCCACCGCCACAAGGCTCACTGCGAGCCTCCGTTTCCCCTGCAAACTCATGCGTTCCTCCTCGATCCCGGGTCCGTCCTAGCCTAGCCGCCGCCGCGGCGAAGACGTTGTGACTCAGGTCACAGCGCCTATCGCAGGCGTCCGTGGGCGCTCACGGTGAACCCGTCGGCGTTGGTGGCGGCACTCACGCCTTGGACCTCGACGTGTGGATCGCTGAAGACCGTGACGGTGGCCAGTCGCCCGAACGGCACATCCGGCGCCACCACCAGCCGGCCGTTCTGCGCCGCGGCAGTGGCGTCGACCGCGGCGGTCACGCCGAGCACCGTGGCGGTGCCTCGAAGCGTGAGCTGACCGTTGCCCGAAGCCACCGGCCGCACCGAGTCCAGAAACGGGACCGCCGCGCGCAGAGAGCCCTCAGTTACCGTCGCGGTGCCCGTGAGCTGATCGCCGCGTTTTCGCAGGGTGGCGTCACGCAGGGTCAACAGTCCCGTGTCCAGTTCGCCGACGGATGCGTCCAGCGTGCCGACATCGCCCGCATCGCTCAGCAGGCTTCCGAGATGCCCGGGCGTGGACCGATAGCGCGCCAGGCGAACGACCACCTTGTCCGCTTGGTGCCACAGCAGCTCGATCGCCGGAAACGCGTCCACTTCTACCTGCACCACCTGCCCCGATCGCGCCAGGCGGTCGCGCAGCCGCTGCTCGGCGATGCCGGGCAGCACCAGTTGTGCCACCACCAGCAGCACGATCACCAGGCCGACGATCCCCAGCGCTGCTATCCGGCGCATCGCCGGACAACGTTTCGACCGCCGCTACGCGGAGCCCAGATTGCCACCGGATGGACGCCCGGCCCAGCCGAGCAGGCCCCTGGTGGCGCCGATCGCCTGCTCCATCAGCGGAGCGATGTCGAAGTTCGGCTCGCTGAGACGGCGCACCGTGATGCCGTCGGCCAGCGCGAACAGGAACGTGGCCACCGTGTCCGGGTCCGCGCCGAGCTCGACGACGCCGGCCTCGCTCTTCGCCCGCAGCGCGTCGGCGACATGGAAGCGGGTGCGGCGACAGAGCTCGATCAACTCGGCGGCCAGCTCGTCGTTGCGCTGGCCCAGCGTCATCATCTCGAAGAACATCACCGCTGGCGTGGGACCCTGGCCGAGGAAGTCCTCGAACCCCTGCACCAGCGCGGCGAGCACGTCGTCGGCGGTGCGGGCGCCGGCAATCGAGCTCTCGAGCTGCTCGAGGCGCAGGTCGGCCTCGCGGCGTACGACCTCGACTAGGAGTCGCTCCTTGGTGCCGAAGTAATAGTGGAGCAAACCCCGCGAGACCCCGGCCTCGCGGGCCACGTGATCGAATGTCGAGCCGGCGATCCCCCGGGCGGCGACGCTGACCCGCATCGCATCCACGATGCGCGTGGCCTTGTCCCGCGGCAGTCCGCGTGACGACGCCAACTCGGTGGCAGGCACTGCCTCCACGGCGGGGATTCTAATGCCGGCACGCAACTGAATTCCGAACGCGTCCCCAAAAAGCCGGAGGCGCCCTCAGGGCGCCTCCGAAGCCACCTGTTGGAGACGGCGCTAGGCCGCGCTGACCGGCGTCGCCGGCTGCGGCGGCGTCGGACTGGCCGGAGGCGTGTACTGGAACTCCTCCTCCTTGCCGAACAGCGTGTCGAGCACCTTGGAGCGGAGCTTCTCGCTGCCGATCAGCGCCAGCCCGCCGCCGAGACTCACGATCACGATCCTGCGGCCAAAGCGACGCGCCTTCTTGGCCCGCGCCTTGGGAGCCTCGCTGAGCGCGATCGAAGCGTCGCGGACGGCCTCCAATGCATCCTTGAGATCCGAATGGAGCTTCTTGTCCTCCAGCAGGGCCCTGGCCGGTGCCTTCCCGTTGGACACGCGCGCGTAGGCGCGCTTGGTCGACTCGAGCGCCTTCTGCACGTTTGCGCGCAGCTTGGCGTCGTCGATCAGCCTCTGGATGTAGGGGTTGGCCCGGGCCATGTTCGCCACCTCGGTGGGATTCAACGTGACCGCCTTCTTCTTACTTCTTGCCATAAGTCTCCCTCGGTGCGTGGGCGTGGTTGACCAGGATACGAGATGTGGGCGGTTGATTCTCTGTTTATTTCAAGCGATGGCCCTCACGCGCTTCGGAGCCGCCCGTCGCTGGAGGGCGATCTCCAGCACCTGGCCGACGTCCGACACGAACACGAACTCGAGGTCTTTGCGCAGATGCTCGGGGATCTCGTCGACGTCCTGCTCGTTGAGAGCCGGCGCGATCACCGTCCGGATGCCATAGCGCTGCGCGGCCAGTGCCTTCTCCTTCAACCCCCCGATCGGCAGCACCTGGCCGGTCAAGGTGATCTCGCCGGTCACGGCCACGTCGCTGCGCACCGGGCGCCCGGACAGCAGTGACGCCAGCGCGGTGGCCATCGCAATCCCTGCGCTGGGCCCGTCCTTGGGGGTGGCTCCGGCGGGCACGTGGATGTGGATCTCGTGCTCGGCGAACCACTCCTCCCCCACCTCGGGCGCCAGCTCGGACGCGTTGCTGCGCACGTACGACAGCGCGGCCTGCGCCGACTCGCGCATCACGTCGCCGATCTGGCCGGTGACGGTCAAGCGGGGCTTGCCCGGCATCGCCGTCGCCTCCACGAACAGCACCTCGCCCCCCACCGGTGTCCAGGCCAGACCGGTGGCCACCCCCGGGCGGGCGGTGCGCCGCCGTGTCTCGGCGAAGAAGCGTCGCTTGCCCAGTAGCGCTCGCACCCGTGGCTCGGAGATGGTGGCCTTACGTTTGACCTTGCCCTCCGCCACTTGCCGGGCCACCTTGCGGCACACGCTGCCGATCTCCCGCTCGAGTTGGCGCACGCCGGCCTCGCGCGTGTAATCGGTGACGATCGTGCGCAGCCCGGCGTCGGTGAACGCAATTCGTGACCGGGTCAGCCCGTTGCGTTCGATCTGGCGGGGCACCAGGTAGCGCTTGGCGATCTCCAGCTTCTCGGCCTCGGTATACCCGGCCAGCTGGATCACCTCCATCCGGTCCCGGAGCGGTCCGGGAACCATGTCAAGCGTGTTCGCGGTGGTGACGAACATGACGCTTGACAGATCGAACGGCAGGTCCAGATAGTGATCGCGAAACGTCTGGTTCTGCTCGGGGTCGAGCACCTCGAGCATTGCGCTGGACGGATCGCCGCGGAAGTCGGCGCCCATCTTGTCGATCTCGTCGATCATGAACAGCGGGTTGTTGGCGCCGGCGTCGCGCAGGGCGCGGATGATGGTGCCGGGCATGGCGCCGATGTAGGTGCGCCGGTGGCCGCGGATCTCGGCCTCGTCGCGCACCCCGCCGACACTGATCCGCTCAAACGCGCGGCCGAGCGCGCGCGCGATCGAGCGCCCCAGCGACGTCTTGCCCACGCCGGGCGGTCCCACGAAGCACAGGATCGACGCGCGAGCGTCCGGCTTGAGCCGGCGAACGGCGAGGAATTCCAGGATCCGCTCCTTGACCTGCTCGATGTCGTAGTGATCCTCATCCAGCACTTTGGCGGCGTGCCTCAGGTCGAGGTTGTCCTCGGTCGACTTGTCCCACGGCAGCGAGGCAATCCACTCGAGATAGCTGCGCACCACGCCGTGCTCGGCCATCGCCGGCTGAAGCCGCCCGAGCCTGGCCAGCTCCCGATCGGCCTGCTTGCGCACCTCCTCCGGTAGCTCGATCGCGGCCAACTGCTCGCGCAGCTCGCTGACCTCGGCCTGGATCTCGTCGGCCTCGCCCAGCTCCTCTTGGATCGCCTTCATCTGCTGGCGCAGGAAGTATTCGCGCTGGCCCCGGTCGAGCTCGGACTGAACCTGCGACTGGATCTTGGAACCGATCGCCACCACCTCGAGCTCGCGGGCCAGGATCTCCGACAGGCGCCGGAGTCGGCGGCTGACGTCGAGCTCCTCGAGCAGCTGCTGCTTCTCCTCGGTCTTGAGCCGGAGCGCTCCGCCGATCAGGCTCGTCAGCGTGCTCGGGTCCTCCACGTTGGCGACCATGATCTGAAGCTCCTCGGGGAGGTAGGGAACCTCCTCGACGATGTTGGAGAAGGTCTGCTGCACGTTGCGCATCAGCGCCACCAGCTCATTCGACTGGTGAACCACGTCGGGCGCCTCGGCGATCTCCGCCACCAGGTAGGGCTCGGTGGCCAGCCAGCTCTCGATGCGGACCCGCTGGCCGCCCTGGATCAGCACCCGCAGCGTGCCGTCCGGCACGCGGATCATCCGCGCGATCACGCCGAGCACCCCGACCGTGTACAGGTCCTCCGGCGTCGGCATCTCAACCTCCGGCTTGCGGCTGGCGACCATCACGACTGAGCGGTCGCCGCGCAGGACGTCGTTGATCAGCTCGATGCTGCGCTCCTGGCCCACATTGAGCGGGATCAGCATCTCCGGGAACGTGACCGTGTCACGCAGTGGCAGCACCCCGACCCGCTGCGGCAGGGCCCGCGGGCCCGCGACGGCGACGTCCCGCGGGCGGCTGTCGGGGACACCGATGTCGATCACGCCGCGGTCTCGCTGCCTGGCCCGGTCACGTCTTGCGCTCCGCGCTGTCGATCGGCACCGGGCGCGCCTGCATCACGCCCTGCGCCAGCGGCAACTCGATCCGCAGCATGCCGTCCTCGTAGCTGGCCTTGGCCTCGTCCGCCCGGACCTCAGCACCGAGCTCGACCACCCGCCGGAAGTAACCGCGCTCGATCTCGATCTGCTGGTACACGTCGCCCTCGACCGCGGCCGGCCCGCGCCGTCCGGACAGGATCAGGTTGCGGCCCTGGATCTCGAGCTCAAGCTGATCGGGGTCGACGCCCGCCAGCTCGGCGGTCACCACCGCCCGCGGCGGGTCGGCCGTGTAGGCCACGTCGACGGCCGGCGAGAACCCGGCGCGCCGCCGCGTCAGGCCGGTGCGCTCGAGCACGTCCCCAAACAGCTCGTCCATCTCGCGACGCATCCGGTCGAAGTTGGCGAACAGGTCTCGCTCGGGCATCGTCGGGGAGGTTAGTGGGCCTCGGCGTAGGTCCGCGCTCGACCGCTGCTCAGACGGTGTAGACGGCCCCCTCCTGGGCCAGCTCCACATCGGCGCCGAACGACTTGCTGGCCTCGGCCCGAGCCCAGTCGGAATCGAGCTCGTCGGAGAAGTGCGTTATCACCACCCGGTGGGCGTGCGCCAGCCGTCCGTGCTCGCCTGCCTCCCCAGGCGTCAGATGCCCGCGGATTCCCGTCCGCTCCGGACGTGGCAGCGTCGCCTCGATCAACAGCATGTCGGTGTCCTGGGCGAACTGCACCAGGTCCCCGTTGGGGCTGCAGTCGGCGCTGTAGGTCAGCCGCCGGCCCTCCGCCACCAGCTCGACTGCATAGGTGAGGGTGTAGTGCGGCACCTCGCAAAAGCGCACCGAGAACGGGCCCACGGCGGGCTCGTCCAGCACGTCGTACTCGTGCAGCTCGAACGCGTGCTCAATCAGTCCCTCGTCACCCCAGCAGCCCACGATCTGCCGGAACATCTCCGCCGCGCCGACCGGGGCATATAGCTGCGGCCGCGCGGGCCGATCGGTTCCCGGCCAGCCGGCCACCGGCACCGGCTGCTGGCGGGGGGCGTATGTGAGCGCGTAGGCGAACGGGACCAGATCGAGGAAGTGATCGGCATGCAGATGGCTGATCAGCACCGCGCCGACATCGACGTAGTCGCTGAAGCGCCGCAGCTTGGAGAACACTCCGTTTCCGCAGTCCAGCAGCAGCACGAACCCGTCGTTCTGGATCAGGTAGCCGCTGCACGCCCCGCCGACGTCCTGCCAGGACGGCGACTTTCCAAGCACGGTGAGCCTCACCACCGCTCCTCTCTCGTCACCGCGACACTCTACCCGCGCGGCGCCGTTGTGCCTGCAAAAACGGGTGACGGGGGTGCCGGGCGGCGGCTGTGGTTGGGCGAGTTCCGGGCTCCGAGCGGGCGGCGCGACCTGGATCTAGTGCTCGTCGCTGCGCCGATCAGGATCCAGGATCCATCCCAGCAGCACGGCGATGAGCACGAACGCGATGAATCCACCGATCAACGGCCAGAACATGAGGCGGACGATATAGGACCGGCAGGAGGGGCAGGGGCGGTCGTGGGTCGGGGTGGTCTGGAAGGCGGGTGGCAGAACATTGCTCAGTGTCGATATGCCGGTCTGGTGGGCGGGGATCGTCGACATCGAGCATGAACACCGTGCTCAATGTCGATCGGTTCGCCACGCCCACGCGACGCTGGTACATCGAGCCGGTCCGCGCGGGGCACGCGGGCCAGCGCGGGCACCTCACCGGTTCGGACCCGTTCGCGCCCCGAAATCCGCCTCTCACGCGCGGGCGTCGGAGTTGGACCACTTATGTGATGGTCGAACTCCATCTCATAAGTCGGACGGGCGGGTCTCGGAGTTCGACCATGTCGGGGTCACCCTGAGTACCCTCCCCAGCTGCCGTTCCGCAGCGCCGCAGCCTCGGCACAGGCTCGGCCGCGCCCAGCCTCCCTACGCGTGCAGCACCACCTGCTCGCTGGCCGATGGGAATGCCCACGCGACCTGCATCCGCCGCTCCTGGCGGAACACGAACTGCATCTGCCTGGGTGGGCGGAGGCCGTCCGGGTGGTTGGGGCGGTAGGTCGAGCACGGTCCGGCGTCCGTGATCGCGCACAGCCGGTTCTGATGAAAGAAGCAGTCCTGGCAGCTTGGCTTAGCTGTCGCTGTGCGCCCGTTCGCCCTCATGCGGTCACCTTCCGACCTAGAAGCTGTCTCCGACTCCCAGGCATCAAAGCGGACTCCGCCCCGCTCGCGCAACCTCGATTCTCGGAAAACGCACGAACTTTGCGGAAACCGGGATTCCCCTGCAAACACGGCTACTTTTGCAGTGCCGGACGGGAACGCCCTGCATTTTCCGTAGCTTTATCTGCGATGTCGGATGATGTTCCACTGATCTCTGCCGCCGACTTTGAGCGCGCCGCCGAGGCGGTGATCGACCCGAGCGCGTACACCTACTTCGTGGGCGGCGCCGGCGACGAGATCACCCTGCGCGACAACCTCGCCGCCTGGCGCCGGCTGGCGATCCGGCCCCGGGTGCTGGTCGGCGTCGGTGACCGCGATCCGAGCGTGACGCTGCTGTCCAGGCGACGACCGCATCCGCTGATCATCGCCCCGATGGCGTTCCAGCGTCTGGCTCACGAACACGGCGAGATCGGCACCGCCCGCGCCGCGGCCGCCACGGACACGATCATGTGCCTGTCGACGCTGGGAACCACCGCTGTCCCGGAGCTCGCCGAGCAGGTTCCCGACGCCCCTCGCTGGTTTCAGCTGTACGTGTTCGCCGACCGCGGGGTCAGCCGCGAGCTGGTGGCCCAGGCCGTCGACCACGGCTACGAGGCGCTGGTGGTGACGGTCGACCTGCCGGTCCTCGGCGTGCGCGAGCGCGAGCTCCGCGCCGGAGGCCATTCCGCCAGCGCCGACCTGGTCGCCAGCGCCCGTGCCGCCGGGGCCCGCGGCGCGATGACGCCGGCCGAGTTCACCGCGCTGGTCGACCCCGAGCTGCGCTGGGGCGACATTGAGGCGTTCGCCGCGGCGAGTCCGCTGCCGGTGATCGTCAAGGGCATCCTCACCCCGGAGGACGCCCGGCGCGCGGCCGCCCACGGGGCTCGCGGGGTGGTGGTGTCCAATCACGGTGGCCGGCAGCTGGACAGCGTGCTCGCCAGCGCCGACGCGCTGCCCGCGGTCGTGGACGCCGTCGGCGATGGCGTCGAGGTGATCGTCGATGGCGGGATCCGCCGAGGGACCGACGTGCTCAAGGCCCTCGCGCTCGGGGCCCGGGCGGTGATGGTCGGGCGGCCGGTGCTGTGGGGGCTGGCGGTGGGCGGCGCCGACGGCGCCGGCCGCGTGCTTCAGATCCTGCTGGCCGAGCTCGACACAGCGCTGGCGCTCGCCGGAGCGCCACGAGCATCCGAGCTCGATCGCAGCTTCGTCACCCCGGCGCCGTGGTAGCACCATATCCATGCACGTCCTGATCACCGGCGTCACCGGCTATGTCGGCTCCCGGCTGCTCCCGCGGCTGCGCCGCGACGGCCACGAGCTAAGAGGGTTCTCCCGCCATCCGGGAGAGCTCGGGCTGTCGGTGGTGACCGGCGACGCGGTTAGCGGCCAGGGGCTGGAGGAGGCGCTCGATGGGATCGACGTGGCCTACTTCCTGATCCACGGCATGGAGCCTTCGAGCGATGGCCCGTTCGACGCCCGCGAGCGGACCGCCGCCGAGAACTTCGCGGCGGCCGCCGCGCGGCGGGCGTGGATCGGATCATCTATCTCGGCGGCCTGATGCCCGCGGGCGGTCCCGCCTCGACTCACCTGCGCAGCCGCCTGGCGGTGGAGAACGTCCTGCTCGGGGCGGCGCCGTGCTCGGTCGCGTTCCGGGCCTCGATCGCGATCGGCGCCCAGTCACGGGCATTCCGGTTCCTGGTGCGCCTGGTGGAGCGCTTGCCGGTGCTGACGGTGCCGGCCTGGCGCACCCACCGCACCGCACCGATCGACGAGCGCGACATGGTCGAGCTGCTGGCGCGCGCCGCCACCAGCCAGGAGGTGTGCGGCCAGTCGCTCGACATCGCGGGTCCCGACGTCGTCGCCTACGGGGAGCTGATCGACCGGATCCGCCACCACATGCTGGTCGCCCGGCCCGACGCTCCGGTTCTCCCGCGTCTCAGCTCACCCCGATCGCGAGCCGGATCGCGTCGACCATTGCCGGCGAGGAGCATGCTCTGATCGGACCGCTGATGGAAAGCCTGAGCGAGGACCTGCTGCCCCGGGACAGCCGCGCAGTCGAGCTGCTGGGCGTCCGCCCCCACTCGCTGGACGCCGCGATCGAGCACGCGCTGCGCGAGTGGGAGGCGATCGAACCACTGGCGGCTCGCTAGCTGATTGCTAGGGCCGTGGGTTAGGCTCCCGCCGACCGGCCATGAGCACCGTCCACGTCACCACCAAGATCGACGCTCCGGTGCAGCGGGTCTGGGAGACGATCATGGACCCCCACCGGCTCGGTGAGTGGGTCACCATCCACCGACGCATCAAGGAAGCGTCCAGTGATCCTCAGAAACAGGGTTCCACGATGGAGCAGGTGCTGCACATGCGCGGGGTTTCATTCAACGTGCACTGGAAGCTGGTGGAGGTGAGCGCCTCCGAACCTGGCGGTGTGGGAGGGCCGAGGGCCGGCGCATTCCAAGGCGCAGATCCGCTATGAGCTGTCGCAGAACGGAGACGGCCCCACCACATTCGACTACACGAACGAATTCAGTGCCCCCGGGGGACACTCGGAAGGATGGCCAGCCGCGTGATCGTCGGGGCGGCATCCGAGCGCGAGGCGAACAGTTCACTGCATCGATTGAAGTCGCTTCTCGAACGCAGCTGACACCAAGTCACTGACTATGTGTACAGTGTCGTGCAGTGACAAACGCCGGGGGCTAACACAAGGAGACGTCAGTGGCAGAGTTCGTTGACAGCACAGTGAAGGACATCGACAGCCGACTGCGCGAGTTCAAAGAGGAAGTATCGCGGCTAGAAGCGGCGCGCACGGCGCTGGTTGGTGGCGCGGTCAGGCGCGGACCGGGTCGGCCGCGAGGGTCGACCAGCGGGGCGCGGCGCCGGTCGGGCCGCCGGCCCGGTCGTCCTCGGGGACGCCGCGGTGGCGCCACTCGCGCGAATCAAGCGCTCGACCTGGTCCGCCAGCGGCCGGGAATCACCATCCCACAGATCGCCGAGGCACTGAAGATCGAGCCCAACTACCTGTACCGGGTGATGCCGCGACTGGTCTCCGACGGGCAGGTCAAGCGCAACGGGCAGGGCTGGCACCCGGCCTCGTAGCGACGTCAGTTAACGGGGGCCGCGCCTGCGGGGCGCGGCCCTGTTTGCCCTGCGCCTCGTGTTACACGAGCTCCAGCTGCTTCACCGCGTCGCGCTCCTCCTCGAGCTCCTTGACGGTGGCGTCAATTCGTGACCGCGAGAAGTCATTGACTTCCAGATCCCTGCACGACCTCGTAGGCACCGCCCGAGCAGGTCACCGGAAAGCTTGAAATCAGGCCCTCGGCGACGCCGTAGGACCCATCGGATGGAATCGCCATCGACACCCAGTCACCCGCCGGCGTGCCCAGCACCCAGTCGTGCACGTGATCGATGGCGGCATTTGCCGCCGAGGCGGCGCTGGAGGCGCCCCGCGCCTCGATGATCGCCGCGCCGCGCTTCTGCACGGTGGGGATGAAGTCGTTCTCCAGCCACTCCTGATCGTTCACCGCCTCGGCGGCGTTCTGGCCCTTCACCTTGGCGTGGAAGATGTCGGGGTACTGGGTGGCGGAATGGTTTCCCCAGATCGTCAGGTTGGTGATGTCCCTGACGGTCGCGCCCGCCTTGCGCGCCAGCTGCGCCATGGCGCGGTTGTGGTCCAGGCGGGTCATGGCGGTGAACCGCTCGCCGGGATGTCGGGAGCGTGGCTCTTGGCGATCAGGCAGTTGGTGTTGGCCGGGTTGCCGACGACCAGGACCTTGACGTCGGAGGCGGCGTGGTCGCCCAGCGCCTGGCCCTGCGGCTTGAAGATGCCGCCGTTGGCCTCCAGCAGATCGCTGCGCTCCATGCCCTTCTGGCGCGGGCGCGCCCCGACCAGCAGGGCCAGTTGACGCCGTCGAATGCCTGGTTCGGATCGTCGTGGATGTCGATCCCGGCCAGCAGCGGGAAGGCGCAGTCGTCGAGCTCCATCGCGGTGCCCTCGGCGGCCTTGACCGCGTCGGGGATCTCGAGCAGCGAGAGATGGACGGGCGTGTCCGGGCCGAGCAGCTGGCCGCTGGCGATCCGGAACAGGATGGCGTAGCCGATCTGCCCGGCGGCCCCGGTGACCGCCACGCGTACGGGGGTATCACTCACTTGTCATTCATCTCCTAGTTCGTGTGTGACGCCGAATGTATACCCGCAGGCGAGGCCGCTCGCCAGGCGTAGGGTCAGGGTCGCGCCGATGAAGATCGTCTACACGCACACCGACGAGGCGCCGGCGCTGGCCACCCAGTCGCTGCTGCCGATCCTGCGGGCCTACGCGGCGGCCGCCGGGATCGAGATCGAGCTGCGCGACATCTCGCTGGCGGGGCGGATCCTGGCCCAGTTCCCCGATCGGCTGTCCGAGGAGCAGCGGGTGGCGGACGCGCTTGGCCGAGCTCGGCGAGCTGGCCAAGACGCCCGAGGCCAACATCATCAAGCTGCCCAACATCAGCGCCTCGGTGCCGCAGCTGAAGGCGGCGATCGCCGAGCTGCAGGAGCAGGGCTATCCGATCCCCGACTACCCCGAGGAGCCCGCCGGCGACGAGCAGCGCGAGGTGCGCGCGCGCTATGACCGGGTCAAGGGCAGCGCCGTCAACCCGGTGCTGCGCCAGGGCAACTCCGATCGCCGCGCGCCGGCGTCGGTCAAGGAGTACGCCCGCCGGCACCCGCACTCGATGGGCGCGTGGTCGTCGCGACTCACGCTCGCACGTGTCGACGCATGAGCGAGGGCGATTTCCGCTCCACCGAGCAGTCGGTGACGGCCGAGCGGGAGGGCACGGTGCGGATCGAGCTGCTGGCGCCAGACGGCTCGGCGACCGATGCTCAAGGAGCGTTCCGGTGCTGGCCGGCGAGGTGCTCGACGCGGCGGTCATGCGCCGCGAGGCGCTGGACGCGTTCCTGGCGCGAGCAGATCGCCGACGCCAGGGAGCAGGGCGTGCTGTTCTCGGTGCACCTGAAGGCGACGATGATGAAGGTGTCCGACCCGATCATCTTCGGCCACGCGGTGCGCGCCTACTTCGCGGATCTGTTCGCGGAGCACGAGCGACAGCTCTGCGACGCGGTCGGGGTCAACCCCAATGACGGGCTGGCGGCGCTGCTGAAGGCCAGCCAGAGCGCTCGACGAGGACGAGCGCGCCGGCATCGGCCGGGCGATCGACGCCGCCTATGCCCAGGGCCCGGCGCTGGCGATGGTCGACTCCGACCGCGGGCATCACCAACCTGCACGTGCCCAGCGACGTGATCATCGACGCGTCGATGCCGGCCGCGATCCGCTCCTCGGGCCAGATGTGGAACGCCGAAGGAGAGCTGCAGGACACCAAGTTCGTGATCCCCGATCACTCCTACGCGGCGCTGTACGCCGAGACGGTCGAGCACTGCCGCCAGCACGGAGCGTTCGATCCGGCGACGATGGGCACCACGCCCAACGTGGGGCTGATGGCGCAGTCGGCCGAGGAGTACGGCTCGCACGACAAGACGTTCGAGATCGCCGAGCCGGGCCGGGTCCGCGTGGTCGACGGCTCGGGGGACGACGCTGATGGAGCACGAGGTGGGCGCCGGCGACATCTGGCGGATGTGCCAGACCAAGGACGCGCCGATCCGCGACTGGGTTCGCCTGGCGGTGGATCGCGCGCGGGAGACGGGAGCGCCGGCCGTGTTCTGGCTGGACGAGACCCGGGCCCACGACGCGCGAGCTGCTGCACAAGGTCCGGCCCGCGCTGGAGGAGCTCGACACCGATGGCGTGACGATCGAGATCCTGGACGTGGCCGAGGCGGCGCGCTTCACGCTCGAGCGTGCACGCGCGGGCGAGGACACGATCTCGGTGACCGGCAACGTGCTGCGTGACTACCTGACCGACCTGTTCCCGATCCTCGAGCTGGGCACCAGCGCCAAGATGCAGTCGATCGTGCCGCTGATGGACGGCGGCGGGCTGTTCGAGACCGGGGCGGGCGGCTCGGCGCCCAAGCACGTGCAGCAGTTCCTGAGCGAGAACCACCTGCGCTGGGACTCGCTGGGCGAGTTCCTGGCGCTGGCGCCGTCGCTGGAGCTGCTGGCCGACAAAGCTGAGAATCCTCGCGCGCGGGTGCTCGCGCGACACGCTTGACCGCGCCACCGGCCGCGTCCTGGAGGAGAACCGCTCTCCGTCGCGGAAGACCGGCGAGCTCGACAACCGCGGCAGCCACTTCTACCTGGCGCTGTACTGGGCCCAGGAGCTGGCCGGCCAGAGCGACGATGCCGAGCTGGCCGCGCGCTTCGCCCCGCTGGCCGAGCGCCTGGCCGCCGAGGAGCACAACATCGTGCAGGAGCTGGCCGAGGTTCAGGGCTCGCCGGTCGACATCGGCGGCTACTACCGCCCCGATCCCGAGCGCATGGCCGCGGCGATGCGCCCCAGCCCCACGTTCAACGACGCGCTGTCGGCGCTGGAGGTCTCCTACAGCTCGAGGGCGTAGACGTCGCTCAGCTTGCGCTTCAGGTAACTGATGAACGGCGTGACGCTGAGCGGAGCACCGACAGCGCGCTGCAGCAGCTCGGCGCTGGTGAACTTGGAGCCGTGCCGGTGGACGTTCTCGCGCAGCCATTCGCGCAGAGGGGCGAGCTCGCCGGTGGCGATGCGCTCGTCCAAGTCGGGGATGTCGACGGACACGCGCTCCCACAGCTGACCGGCGATCAGGTTGCCCAGCGCATAGGTGGGGAAATAGCCGATCAGGCCCGCCGACCAGTGCACATCCTGGAGCACGCCGACCGCATCGTCTGGCACATCCAGACCGAAGTACTCCTTGTAGCGGGCGTTCCAGGCCTCCGGCAGCTCGGCGACCCCCAGACGGCCCTCGATCAGCTCCTGCTCGAGCTCGAACCGCACCACGATGTGCAGGCCATAGGTCGCCTCATCGGCCTCCACCCGAATGTATGAGCGCTGTACGCGGTTGACGGCACGGTAGAGGCGGTCGGGGTCGACTCGCGTGTCCAAATGCTCGGCCAATTTCGACGCCAGCACCCTCGAGAACGGACGACCACGGCCAACCATGTTCTCCCACAACCGGCTCTGGGACTCGTGCAGGCTGAGTGACTCGGTGTTGGCCAGCGGCGTGCGCTGCAGAGCCTCGGCGATGCCCGCCTCGTATAGGCCGTGGCCGCATTCGTGCATGGCGCTGTACAGAGCCGCGGGAAAGAACTGTCTCGTCCCAGCGCGTGGTGATGCGGACGTCGTTCGAGCCAAATGAGGTGGCGAACGGATGCACGGCGTCGTCGATCCGCCAGCTACGTGGGTCGAAGCCCATTCGCTGGACCACGGCGTGCACGAGCTCTCGCTGGCGAGCGATGGGGAACTGCCGCGTGGATCGGACCGTCGTCGATCTCGTGCGCCGACAGCCTGGCGACGAGCGGGATCGACTCGGCCTTGAGCTCGTCGAACAGCTCCGCGACCTCTCGCGTGCGGGTGCCCGGGTCGTAATCGTCGAGCAGCGCGTCGTAGGCGCAGTCGAACTGGTCAAAGCAGTCGACGTAGCGTCGGGCCAGCTCCAGGTTACGCGTCAGGTACGGCGCGAACGCCGGAAGTCAGAGTCGCTGGCGGGCCTGCACCCAGGCCTCCTGCCCGATCGATCCTGCGCGCGCGAGGTCCGCCGCGAGCTCGGTCGGCACGCGTCGCTGCTTTGTCCCAGCGCCGCTGGGTGACCGACACCAGTCGCGCGTCGTCGGAGTCGGACGCGCGCCGCCGTCGAGCGCGTCGGCCGCGGCGGCTTCCAGTAGCCGGCCGGTGTAGGCGGAGATGAATTTCTCGTGGCTGACGCGCTCGAGCGTGGCCAGCGCTTCGGCTCGGCTCGGGCCACCCCGGGACGGCATCATCGTCAGCTGGTCCCACGACAGGACGCCGGAGGCGTTGCGCAGATCTTCCAGCTCCCCAAGATGCTGTCGAAGTTCGGCTATGTGTTCGGTCATGTGAATCCGTCCTCCTGCTGGCACGTGTCAGATCCTGTGACACCATTGCAGCATGTTGCGCCGCCCGGGCTCGATCAAGTTGCTCGACGTGTTTGGGATCCGCATCGGGGTGGACGGGACCTGGTTCCTGATTCTGTTCCTGATGATCGTGTGGATCTCGGGGGCGTTCCGGGACGCGCTGCCGGTCCACACCTCCGACACGGTCGTGTACGCCACCACGGTGGTCACGGCGCTGATGTTCTTCGCATCGCTGATCTTCCACGAACTGGGACATGCGCTGGTGGCACGCCGGCAGGGGATCGAGGTAAAACGCATCGAGCTGTTCCTGTTCGGCGGGATCACCCAGATGAGCCGCGATGCAGCCACGCCCGCGGAGGAGCTGAAGATCTCCGGCGCGGGGCCGCTGGCCACGTTCGTGTTCGTGCTGCTGTGCCTAGCCGTCGACCTAGCGATCGTCGGGCCCCACCGCCTGGTGCACGCGGCCGAGCTCGACGGCACCGTGCGGGTCACGCCGGTGCTGCTCGGGCTCAGCTGGCTGCTGCTGATGAACATCCTGATCCTGTTCTTCAACCTGGTGCCGGCGTTCCCGCTGGACGGCGGACGGATCGCCCGGGCGGTCGTTTGGCACATCACCCAGGACAAGCAGCGAGGCACCCGGACCGCCGCCAAACTGGGCCAATGGTTTGCCGTATTGCTGGCCGGGGTGGGAATCGCCTGGATGTTTGCGACCGGCTCGCTCGGCGGCCTGTGGCTGGTGGCGTTGGCGTTCCTGCTCGGCCAATCGGCCCGCGGGGCGCTGGTCCAGAGCGCGCTGACGCGAGCGGATCGAGGGCGTCCGCGTGGCCGACATCATGGATCGCCAGCCGGTGGCGATCGGCGCCGGCACGGCCGTCAGCCAAGCGCTCGACGAGTACTTCCTGCGCTATGGATGGTCCTGGTTCCCGGTCATCGACGCCGACGGCAGGTTCCTGGGGATCGCCCGCCAGGAGCGGCTGCAAACGGCTCACGACGCCGGCGAGGGATGGCTCACGGTGGGCGCGGTGGTGGAGTCCGAGGAAGCTGGCAGCTGGCGGGTGGACGAGGACCGGCCACTCACCGAGCTGCTCGGATCCGAGTCGCTGGGCCGCCTGGGGGCGCTGATGGCGGTCGATCGCGAGGGCGTGCTGCGTGGCGTGGTGACGGTCGAGCAGGTCCGGCGGGCGCTGCAGTCGGCGCTCGGATCGCCGGCGGGCTGAGCCGGCCTGCCGAGAGGCCAGCCCCCACAAAGCGGCCGTCAGGCCGCCTTACATAGAATCGGCCGTGTGCCCTCTCATGACGTCCTGATCATCGGCGCCGGGCTGGCAGGTCAGCGGGCGGCGCTTGCGGCGGCTCAGGCCGGTGCCTCGGTGGGGATCGTCTCGAAGGTTCACCCAGTACGGTCGCACTCGGTGGCGGCGGCGGGCGGGATCAACGCCGCGCTGAATCCTGAGGACAGCTGGGAGTCGCACGCGTTCGACACCGTCAAGGGCTCCGACTATCTCGGCGACCAGGACGCAATCGAGATCATGTGCCGGGAGGCGCCCGACGAGATCCTGTGGCTGGAGCACGCCGGGGTGACCTTTCACCGCAGCGACACCGGGAATCTCGGCACGCGCGCGTTCGGCGGCGCCTCGGCCGCGCGCACCTACTACGTGGCCGATATCACCGGCCACGCGATCCTGCACGTGCTGTACGAGCAGCTGATGAAGCACAACGAGACGGTCGATCGCTTCGAGGAGTGGTTCACCACCGACCTGCTGCAAGACGAGGAGGAGCGGTGCGTGGGGGCGGTGTGCCGCAACCTCCGCGACGGCCACCTGGAGGTGTTCAACGCCAAGGCCGTGATCCTCGCGACCGGCGGCTGCGGACAGGCGTACAAGCCGACCACCAACGGCCTGATCGTGACCGGTGACGGGATCGCGCAGGCCTACCGGATCGGCGCCAAGCTGATGGACATGGAGATGGTCCAGTACCACCCCACTACCCTGGCGGGCAACGGCCTGCTGATCACCGAGGGGGCGCGTGGCGAAGGCGCCTGGCTGCTGAATGCCGAGGGCGACCGGTTCATGGAGCGCTACGCGCCCAACAAACTCGAGCTGGCCTCCCGGGACGTCGTCTCCCGGGCCGAGCAGACCGAGATCAACGAAGGCCGGGGGTTTCCCGACGGCACCGTCGCGCTCGACGTGACCAAGGTGCCGCGGCGGCGCACGCTCGAGGCGCTGCGGGAGATCGTCAACATCGGCCGCGACTTCGCCGGCACCGACATCACTCGCGAGCCGATTCACATCAAGCCGGGGCAGCACTACGTGATGGGCGGGGTCAAGACCGACGTCGACGGGCAGACCACGATCATCGGGCTGTATGCCGCGGGCGAGGTGGCGTGCGTGTCGGTCCACGGCGGTAACCGGCTGGGCGCCAACTCGCTGCTCGACACGCTGATCTTCGGCCGCCGCTCCGGTGAGCACGCCGCCAATCGCGCCATCCACATGTCGATGCCGCAGACGCCGGCGGCCCGCGTCGACGACACCGCGAAAAACATCGCCGCGATCATCAATCGCGAGCCGGGCGGCCGCCGCGTGTCGGCGATCAAGAACGAGCTGGGCGAGATGATGAACCAGTACGTGGCCGTGTTCCGTGACGCCGACGGACTGGCGAAGGCGCACGAGGCGATCCGGCGGCTCAAGGAGGAGGCACCCAAGGCGGCGATCGATGACCGCGGCTCGGTGTTCAACCAGGACGTGATCGGCGCGATCGAGCTCGGGTACATGCTCGACTGTGCCGAGGCGATCGTGGTCGCCGCCCAGGAGCGCAAGGAGTCACGCGGAGCCCAATTCCGGACCGACTTCCCGGATCGCAACGACGGTGACTGGCTCAAGCACATCGACATCTCGGTCAACGGCGCGGAGGCGCCCACGGTCAGTTATTCGGAGGTCACGATTACGCACTGGCAGCCCCAGGAAAGGACGTATTAGCCCGTGGTTCTCGTCGTGAGCTCGCTACGCACCGAGAGGCGTCACAGGCGGATGCCTGGCAAGGACGCAGGGATCGATGCGTACCTGGAAGGTACGCGAGCGCCCGAGGACGAAGCCTGGCGCCGCCGGGGGCGCCTCGAATGCGAGCGTGCTCGCGAGGAGGACCACTGATGCCCGAATTTACGTTGAGGATCCGCCGCTTCGACCCGCAGTCGGGACAGGCGGCGCGCTGGGACGAGCACACCGTCGACATGCCCGAGACGCAGTCGGTGCTGGACGCGATCCTCAAGGTCCGTGACGACAAGGACGGCTCGATCGGGATCCGCTGCTCCTGCCAGCAGGCCATCTGCGGGTCGTGCGGCGTGCGCATGAACGGCAAACCTGGGCTGGCCTGCAACACCCATTTGGGCGAGGCGGCACAGCGAGGTCACGGCGTCGGGTGGAACCCGCCCGAGGAGGTGGTGACGGAGGGCGCCCCGGATGCCACCGCGGACCAGCGCACGGTGATCGAGGTCGAGCCGATGGGCAACATGCCCGTGATCCGGGACCTGATCGTCGACATGGACGCGGTGCACTGGAAGAAGATCCAGCGGGTCACGCCGTGGCTGATCAACAAGGAGCCGGTGCCCGAGCGCGAGTACATCGTCCCGCACGACAACATGGTCGACGTCACGCAGACGATGGCCTGCATCCAGTGCGGCGCCTGCGTGTCCGACTGCCTGGCGATGGAGGTGGACCCGCTGTTCGTCGGGCCCGCGGCGCTGGCCAAGGCGTACCGGTTCGTCGGCGATCCGCGCGACGCCGAGCCGTATGAGCGGCTCAAGGACCTGGCCGAGGACGAGCACGGCATCTACGACTGCACGCACTGCTTCAACTGCATCGACGCCTGCCCCAAGGGTGTCGATCCGATGAGCCAGATCATGCGTCTGCGCCGGCGGGCCAGCGCCGACTACGACATCAAGGACCGCAACAACGGCTACCGCCACGAGCACGCGTTCGTCAAGAACATCCGCAAGAACGGCCTGCTGCACGAAGCCGACCTGTTGCCGGACTCATACGGCGGGAAGTTCCACCCGCGGGCGGTGCCGGAGCTGATCAGCTCGCTGCCGACCGCCGCCACCGGCCTGGCGCGAGGCAAGATGTCGCCGAAGACCGCGCTGCTGCACCCGCACAAAGCGCCCAAGGAGGTCAAGCGGCTGTTCGACGAGATCGATGGGCGCGAGCAGCGCGTGGAGCTGAACCTATACGTGACGGGGTACGAGGATGAGCCGGAGGAGGGCGGGCACGAGACCGCCTCGGCCGGTGAGAAGGAGCAGGGCCAGCCAGAGAGCGAAGGCGCGGCGGCACGCGAGACACCGCCCGAGCCGTCGGCGCCGGAGACGTCCACCAACGAAGGCGAGACCGCATGAAGGTCGCCTACTGGCCGGGGTGCGTGAGCCGCGGGTTCACGCCGGAGTTGCATGGGTCGATGGCCAAGGTCGCGCCGCTGCTGGACATCGAGCTGATCGAGCTTGACCGCGCCGCGTGCTGCGGTGCGGGCGTGATCGCGGAGCACAACCAGGAGCTGGCCGACACGCTCAATGCCCGCACGTTTGCGCTGGCGCAGAAGACCGACGGTGAGCTGATGATGAACATCTGCTCGACCTGCCAGGGGGCCCAGTCCGAGTGCCAAGAGCGGCTCGACGCCAACTCGGAGTACCGCGAGCAGGTCAACGGCAACCTGGCCGAGGAGGGCCTGCGCTACCAGAAGGGCCTGACTAACAAGAACTTCCTGTGGCTGCTGGTGGAGGACATCGGACTCGACGCGCTGCGAGGCCGGGTCAAGCGCCCGCTCACTGACCTCAAGGTGGGCCCGTTCTACGGCTGTTACATCGTGCGGCCGGTCAACCGGCTCGGCATCGACGAGGAGCATCAGCGCGACCGCTACCTGCACATGGTGATCGAGGCGCTGGGCGGCACCGTGATCGACTACGCCGGGGTCTACAAGTGCTGCGGCTTTCCCATCATCACGATGAACAAGCGGGCGTCGCTCGCCCAGGCCGGGCGTCACGTGGGCGATGCCATCGACGCCGACGCCGACTGCCTGGTGGTGCCATGCCCGCTGTGCCATCTGAACCTGGATCTCCAGCAGCCGGTGGCGGGCAAGGTCGTCGGCCGCGAGCTCGGGCTCCCGGTCCTGCACCTGCCCCAGCTCGTCGGGCTCGCGCTCGGGCTGTCGCCCAAGGAGCTGGGGATGAACAAGCACATCGTCCGCCCGACCTCGGTGATCGATTGGTCGACCTCAGTGGTGGCCGGCAGCCCGGCGTGATCGGCCGGCTGCGCGCGTTGGTGTCTGGTGCTTCGTCGTCGCGGGGGCCGGGGCCCGGGTCGGCGTTTGGGTCGCGGGGGTCGGAGTTTGGGTCGCGGGGGTCGGAGTTTGGGTCGCGGGAGTCGGGAGCGGTCGAGGGTCGTGTGGCCGGCGAGCCGGCTGCTGCGGGGACCGATGTGGCACGCCGGCTGGACGGCGCGCGCCGGCGGCTGAAGCAGACGATCCCGCCGCGGGAGGAGTGAGGGCCGGAGGCGCTGGGGGCGGCGGCGTTCCCGGGCGGTCGCTGGGCCGCCTGGACAATGTGCCATCCCACTCACTCTCAGCGTGACGCGGCACGTTAACCATGTGGTGCATGACCAACGTGCCACTCGCCCCACGGCCAGAGATTACGCGGCACGTTATTCAGGTCTCAGATCTCGGGGGTCCGGGCGGAGCGACCTGTCCCACAACGAAAAGCGGGGCCCCCGCGGCCCCGCCTTCCTTGTACCCCTGTTTTCCCGCCCGTTGGAAGTCTGCTCGGGCTGTCTCGGCTCCCCAGCCAAACGGTAGGCACATCGTGGCGCAATTGCACCGGAATTTCGTCCCCTGTGCCGGGGGATCTTCGGGTGAAAACGGGGGACCGAAGGGGTGATGCAGGTGTAACCCTCTTGGGCTCTCCTGCCGATACAGGGATCAGGCGGCCGCAGTACGCGGGCCGTCGGTCCCCATCATGATCACCAGAGCCCCCGTGTCAGTAGCCATCGCGCGCTTCGAGGACATCGTCTCGCGCGGGCTCCAGGCGCTGATCGACGAAGACGACAACCTGGAGCTGGTCGCCTCGAGCGTGCCGCACGACGAGCTGGACGATTGCTTGGCCGCGTACCGCCCTGATGTGGCGATCCTGAACTTCGGCTCGCTGCTGAGCGCATCGGAGCTGCGCGATCTGCATCGGGCGTACCCGGGAACGCGGCTGCTGGTCCTGGCCAATCGGCCCACCACAGCCGAGTGTCGCCAGATGCTGGCCTTCGGGGCGACCGCCTGCCTGGCCAAGAGCACCCAGGCGCGTGACGTGCTGCACGCGATCCACCTCGCCTCGCGGGGGCTTCACGTGCTCCCCCCGGCGGTGCTCGACCCACGGGAGGCGGCGGGACCGGAGCTGCTCACGCCGCGCGAGGGGGAGGTGCTCGAGCTGCTGCAGAGCGGTCGCTCCAACGCCGAGATTGCCCAGCACCTGCATGTCGGGATCGAGACCGTCCGCACGCACGCACGGCGGATCTATCGCAAGCTGGGCGTCAGGACGCGGCGCGAGCTACGCGCGCGGGCGTAGATCGCCGGCGCGGCGCCGCCTCTGGGCGCGGCGTCACCAGCTCTCGCCCCAGCGCTCCGCGAACGTGAACTCGCCCACTGGGTTGCGTGTGAGCTGCTTGGGCCAGGGATCGGCGCGGTGGCCCACCGAGATGTGGCCGGCGAGCGCGATCCCGTCCGGGATCGAGAGCAGCGACTTGACCTCGGCCTCCGCCGGCGCCAGCAGCGTGGTGAACGCCGCGCCCAGCTCCTCGGCGCGCAGGCCCAGCAGGATGTTCTGCACGAACGGGTAGATCGAGGCGCCGCCCACGATGCTCGGCCGGTCCAGCGTCCGGTCGACGATCGCCAGCGCATCGAGCTGCACGCAGATCAGCAGGTGGACCGGGGCTCGTTCGAAGGTGTGCGCGTACTCGTCAGCGCCCCTCAGCATCCGCAGCCGCCCGGGTGGGACGCCGGCGCCGGTGTCGGGAGCGTCGAGCAGTTGGCGTGTCCCCATCCGCTCCGTGTACGCGTTCCAGGCAGGCTCGTAGAGCTCGCGCAGCCGCTGCCGCTTTTCCGGGTCGGTCACCACGATCACGCGCCAGCCCTGACGGTTGCCGCCGCTGGGCGCGAACCGGGCGTTGTCCAACACCCGCCCGAGCACGGCGCCGTCCACCGGCTCGTCGGTGAAGCGCCGCGTCGAGGGAGTGCAGCGCATCACCTGGTAGAGCGCGGCAAATTCGAGCACCGCTGATCACAACTCGCCGGGCAGTCTGGGCGGGGCAAGGGGAGAGAGCGGCGGCGCCACAGCCGTCCCGCCGCCACCGTTCGCCGCCAGCCCGGCCTTTGTGAGCAGCTCGGCGATCTGAATCGCGTTGGTCGCCGCTCCCTTGCGCAGGTTGTCGCTCACGACCCACATGCTGAGGGCGCGTGGATGGGAGTCGTCGCGGCGCACCCGGCCGACGAACACCTCGTCGCGGCCGGCGGCATGCAGCGGCGTCGGCACCTCGCTCTCCAGGCTGATGCCTGGCGCGCTGGAGAGCAGCTCGCGGGCTTCGCTCGGGCCCAGCGGCTCGCGGGTCTGGAGGTTGACGGCCAGCGAATGACCGACGGCCACCGGCACCCGCACGCACGTGACCGCGACCCCGATCGACTGATCGTCGAGAATCTTGCGGGTCTCGAACATCATCTTGCGTTCTTCGTCGGTGTGGTCGTCGCCCTCCGCGAACGATCCCGCGGCACCGATCACGTTGAACGCGATCGGCTCCGGATATACCTCCGGCGCCGGCATCTCCATGCCGTGCAGGGACGTATGGGCCTGCGTCTCGAGCTCGTCGATGGCCTGCTTGCCGGTCCCGGAAACCGACTGGTAGGTGGCCACCACCAGCCGCTCGATCCCGGCGGCGCGATGGATCGGCGCCAGCGCGACCACCAGCTGCATGGTCGAACAGTTCGGGTTGGCGATCAACCCACGGTGGTTCGCGAGCGCCTGGGGATTGACCTCGGTGACGACCAGCGGCACGGCCGGATCGCGCCGAAACGCAGAGGAGTTGTCAATCACCGTGGCGCCGTGCTCGACGAACCGGGGCGACCACTCGCACGAGGTCCCGCCACCGGCCGAGAACAGCGCGATGTCGAAGCCGTCGAGGTCGGCGTCCGGGGTGAGGCGGCGGACGACGAGGCCTCCGTCGAGTTCGCGGCCGGCCGAGCGCTCGGTGGCGAACGGAACGATCTCATCCGCGGGGAACTCGCGTTCGCGGAGCAGCTGCAGCATGGTCGAGCCCACCACCCCGGTCGCTCCGACGACTGCGACTCTCATCGCGCCTCCTGTCCGATTGGCCGCTCGCGCTGCACCTCGGCGGCGCTCAGCTCGAACACCGAATGCAGCGCCCGGACCGCCTGGGGAACGTCGTCGGAGCGGATCACGCAGGAGATCTTGATCGGGGAGGTGGAGATCATCTCGATGTTGATGTCCTCATCGGCGAGCGTCTCGAACACCTGAGCCGCCACCCCGGGATGCGAGCGCATACCGGCGCCCACGATCGACACCTTCCCGATCTCCGGATCGGTGTCGACGCGGCGCGACCCCCAGCTCGCGGACCACGGGCTCGAGCGCCTGCTCGGCGGCGCGGAGGTCCTCGGAGGAGATCGTGAACGACACCTCGGCGTCGCGGCCCTCGCCCAGGGGCTCGTTCTGGATGATCGTGTCGATGTTGCAGTTCGCGGCTGCCAGCGCACGGAAGATCGCGGCCGCGGCGCCAGGACGGTCGGGCACGCCGAGCAGCGTGATGCGCGCCTCTTCGGTGGAGTGGGTGACTGCGGTGATGAGTGGATGCTCCATCGTCTCGTCCTCTCCGATCACAACGGTACCGGGACTGTCGTCAAAGCTGGAACGGCAGTGCAGCCGCACGCGGTGGGTGCGCGCGTACTCGACCGCGCGCAGCTGCAGCACCTTGGCGCCCTGACGCCGCCATCTCCAGCATCTCCTCGAAGCTGAGGAAAGGCAGCTTGCGGGCGTCGGGCACGATCCGCGGATCCGCGGTGAACACGCCGGCGACGTCGGTGTAGATCTCGCATACCTCGGCCTCGATCGCCGCCGCCAGCGCCACCGCCGTGGTATCCGACCCGCCGCGCCCGAGCGTGGTCACGTCGCGGCTGGTCGAGACCCCCTGAAAGCCCGCCACCAGCACGATCCGGTCCTCGTCCAGCGCCTCGCGGATGCGCTCGGCCCGCACGTCGATGATTCTGGCCTTGGTGTGCGAGGTGTCGGTGACGATGCCGGCCTGCGATCCAGTCAGCGAGATCGCCCGATGACCGAGGTCGTTGATCGCCATGGCGCACAGCGCGCAGGAGATGCGCTCGCCGGTGGACAGCAGCATGTCCATCTCGCGCGGGTCGGGAGCCGGAGACACCTCCTCGGCCATGGCGATCAGATCGTCGGTGGTCTGGCCCCGCGCCGAGAGCACGGCGACCACGCGCCGGCCGGCCTCGCGCTGGGCCACGATCCTCCGCGCGGCGCGCTTGATCCGATCAGCGTCGGCCACCGAGGTACCGCCGAACTTCATCACGACCGTGTTCACGGGGAAGGAGGTTACGGGGTGGGCTTCTGGCCTACACCGCGCGGCGGCCCGCGAGCGCCCGGCCCAGCGTCAGCTCGTCCGCGTACTCCAGGTCGGCACCGACGGGCAGTCCGCTGGCCAGCCGGGTCACGGTCACGTCGGGCGCGACGCCGCGCAGGCCCTCGGCGATGTGCAGCGCCGTGGCCTCGCCGGTGGTGGTCGGGTTGGTGGCGATCACGACCTCGCGCACGGCGCCGCCGCGCACCCGTTCGTACAGCTCGTCGATCTTGAGATCCTCGGGATCGATCCCGTCGATCGGCGACAGCGCGCCGCCCAGCACGTGGTAGCGGCCGGCGAACTCGTGGGTACGCTCGATCGAGATGACATCGGAGGGCTCCTCGACGACGCAGATCAGCTCCGGATCGCGCCGCTCGTCGGAGCAGATCCGGCAGCGCGGCCCGTCGGCCAGGTTGAAGCACACCTCGCACAGACCGATCCGCTGCTTAACCTCGCGGATCGCGTCCGCCAGCCCGATTGCGTCCTCGTCACTGACCCGCAGGATGTGAAACGCCAGCCGCTGCGCGGTGCGCCCACCGACGCCGGGGAGCTTCGACAGCTCGGTGATCAGCCGCTGAACGGGAGGCGCGTACAAGGGACACTAGAGCCCGGGGAGGCCGAGCCCGCCGAGGCCGCCCGCGATACCGCCGAGCTTGGCTGACGCCAGCTCCTGCGCCGAGCGCATCGCCTCGTTCACCGCCGCCAGGACCATGTCTTGAAGCAGCTCCACGTCGTCGGGGTCGACGGCTTGGGGGTCGATCGTGATCGACTTGATCACCAGATCGCCGCTCACCTTGACGGTCACCATGCCGCCACCGGCCGAGGCCTCGACGACCTCGTCCTTGAGTGACTCCTGCGCGGCGAGCATGTCCTGCTGCATCTTCTGGGCCTGCTTGAGCAGCTGTTGCATGTTGGGTTGGGGCATCAGGTCGCCTCTTGTCTGTTGGCTTCTGGGTGATCGTCTGCGGGAGGTTCGTCGCTTAAAGGATCCTCTTCCAGCAGCTCCTCGGCGTCGAACTCCTCCAGGAACCGCCTGACGAGCTCCTCCCCGGACAGCACCGCCGGGGCGCCGCCCGGCCCGCCGCCGTCCGGCAGCTCCTCGCGAAGCTCGTACCGGAGCGCCAGCGCACAGCCCGTGACCGTCCGCAGCGCCTCGGCGGTGGCGCGGCGATAGTCGTCCTGCTCGGCCTTCCGCTTGAGGAACGCGGCCCCCGTGGGGAACGCCAGCGTCAGATCGCGCGTCCCCACCGCCACCGGCCGCGCGTCGGCCAGCAGCGCGGCCAGCATCACGTTGCGACCGCGAACCATGTCCACCACCGCCGGCCACGATGCCACCGCCGTGTCGAGGTCGAGCGTGAGCGGATCGGGATCCGCGTGGGCGTCCGCGTCCTCGGCTGGCATCGGCTGAGGCGCGACGGCGGCCTGAGCCGCGGGCGCGGTGTGGGCGGGGACGGCGTGTGGTTGGGGCGCGGGCTGAGGGGCTTGTGTGGTGGTTGGCGGGGCGGCTTGGCTGGTATGCGGGGCGGTTCGGGTGGAGGTCTTGGAGTCGGCTCGCGTGACGAGCTCGGGGGCGGTTTGGGACGCCGGCGGCGCGACACCGGCTCCCAATCCGGCCTCCAGCCGCTCGATCCGGGTCAGGAGCGCCTCGGCCGAGGGGTCCATCTCCGGCGCGGAGGCCTTGATCAGCACGAGCTCCAACTGAATGCGGGCCTGCGCCCCGTTGGCGGTCGCGTCCAGCGCGGAGGCGACCAGGTCCAGCAACCGGACCGCGTCGGTCTGCGAGAGCGCATGGGCCTGCAGCTCGAGCCGGCGGTCGCGCTCCGGAGTCACGCTCAGCTCGGGCGGAACTTCGCCCAGCAACTGCGCCGTGAGCAGCTCGCGGCCATGGACCTCGAGGTCGCGCAGGACCTGCCCGGCGTCCCGGCCCGACTCTGACAGTTTCGCCGCCGCGCGCAGCGCCTGGGCCGGATCGCGCGCGACGATCGCGTCGACGGCTCCGAAGAGCTGCTCGGCGTCCGCTACGCCCAGCACCGCGAGCACGTCGTCCGGCTGGATGCGCCTGTCACCGGCGTAGGTGAGCAGCTGCTCGAGTGTGCCGAGCGCGTCCCGAAAGCTGCCGGTCGCGTGGCGCGCGATCAACGCGATGGCACCGTCCTCGATGTCGATCTGCTCCTCGCCCGCGACGCGGCGCAGGACAGTCGCCACCTGATCGACCGACGGCCGCCCGAAGTCGAACCGGTGGCAGCGATCGACCACCGTCGGCAGGACCTTCTGCGCCTCGGTCGTCGCCAGCACGAAGATCGTCCGAGGCGGCGGCTCCTCGAGCGTCTTCAGGAATGCGTTCCAGGCCTGGGGCGAGAGCATGTGTGCCTCGTCGAGGATGTAGACCTTGTGGCGTCCGGACACGGGCGCGTAGGCGACCTTCTCCCGCAGGTCGCGGATGTCGTCGACCGAGTTGTTCGAGGCGGCGTCCATCTCGATCACGTCGAGCGAGCTCGCGTTGGCGATCGAAACGCACGACTCACACTCCCCGCACGGCTCGGTGGTGGGGCCGTTTACGCAGTTCAGACACGCGGCCAGGATCTTGGCCATGCTCGTCTTGCCCGTCCCCCGCGAGCCGACGAACAGGTAGGCATGGTGGACCTGGCCCCGCTGCACGGCGTTGAACAGCGTGCGCACGACCGGCTCCTGACCCACCACGTCGGCGAACGTGCGCGGGCGATGGCGGCGGTAAAGGGAGGGTCCGGTGGACACGAGTTTCGAGTCTAGTGGTGGGGCTGGTCGGGGTCGGATGCGGGGCTCCACCGTCGGGCGGCGCGCGTTAACGGGCAACTCGAGGTCGCGGACGGGTCGATGTGCACGTTTCCGGCCCTCACCGCCGGAAATGTGACGCTGGGCTGGAGAGACCGAGCGAATTTCACGTTTCCGCAGCTCGCCCGTTCCTTCCTCCCACCCCACCCATCGCACCCTCCCACCCCACCATTCGCCCCCTCCCACATCCCCCTCGCGCTAGGATCACCGGCGACCGTGCTAAGCGGGGATGTAGCGGCACCCTGTACCCGCAATCCGCTTTAGCGGGGCCGAATTCCCTCCCGAGGGGTGCAGGCCCCGGGTCAGCGCCCCGCTTGTGGTGCTGATGGCTCGGTCCCGCGGCGGTGGAGACCCGTGAACCAGGTCAGGTCCGGAAGGAAGCAGCCTTAAGCGGTCACCTCCAGGCGTTGTGGGAGCACCGCGCCGGAGCCGCACACGGGAGACGCGACCCGGGAACCGATCTCGACGGAGGGTGCACGGTCACTCACCCACGCCAGAGACGCGCGCTCATCCCACCGCAGTCTTCGGCCCCGGCCGGGGCGGCAGGTGCACCACCGGCAGCCTCGGTTGGTTGCCCGCCTCGACCGGCTGGCCGGCGATCTGGCCGCCGGCGCAGTCCTCGCAGCGCACCACCCGCCGTGGATTGCGGATCCCGGCCAGGCCGAGCACCCCGCCTAACGCCACCAGGACCGCGGAGATGCCCAGTCCGACATGGAAGGCGTAGACCGAGGCCGACTGGACGGCCCCGACGACCTGTGGTCCGGCCTGGCCGGACTGCACCCGAGCAAGCGTCTGCCGCCGCGCCTTGGCCACCGCCGTGCGGGCCGCCGGGGTGAGGCGGACGTTGACCAGGTGGTGGTCCAGGGCGGAGTTGAACGATGAGGAGATGACTGCGCCCACGGCCGCGATCGCCAGCAGCCCAGCGATCCGCGCGATGGCGTTGTTGACGCCTGACGCGATTCCAGCGTTCGACTCATCGGCATCCGACAGGACCGCCGCCGTCAGCGGCGCCACCGTGCAGGAGAGGCCGAGCGAGAAGACCAGCAACGCGGGGAGCAGCTCGGTGAAATAGTTCACGTCGGCGCCGACACGCAGCATCAGCGCCAGACCGACCGCCGCGATCAGCGGTCCCAGGCCCATGAACAGCTGCGGGCCAAACCGATCCGCCAGCCGGCCCATGCGCTTGGAGAGCAGGAACATCACGATCGTGGAGGGCATCAGTGCGAGGCCCGCCTGGAGCGCCCGGTAGCCGGCGACCTCCTGGAGGAACAGACCCAGCAGGAAGAAGGTCACACCGAGCCCGCCGTACATGGCGAACGTCTCCACGTTGCCGATCGCGAAGTTGCGCCGCCGGAACAGTCCCAACGGCAGCATCGGCGCCGGCGTGTGCCGCTCGTGCCAGAGGAACACCGCCAGCAGCAACGGGCCCCCGATGCCCGGGCCCCACACCTCGGGGCTGCTCCAACCGACGTCGGGCTGACGGATCAGGGCCAGGACCGGCCCGGCGAGGCCGAAGAACGTCAGCGCTGCGCCCAGCCAGTCGACCGGCGCACGCGCGGCTCCAGGCTCGCGCGCGGGCACGGCTCGGAACACAAGTAGCAGCGTGATCACCACGAACGGGATGTTCACGGCGAAGATCAGGCGCCACGAGACCGCGTCCACCAGGAAGCCTCCGGCGAGCGGTCCGACCACGGTCGCAATCCCCGCCCAGGCCGTCCAGGAACCGATCGCCGCGCTGCGCTCGGACGCCGGGAATGCCGCGACGATCACGGCCAGCGCGCTCGGCGTCAGCAGCGCCCCGAACGCGCCCTGCAGCGCGCGGCAGGCGATCAGCACCTCGATGCTCGGGGCGAGCGCGCACAGCAGCGAGACCACCCCGAAGCCAGCGACACCGATCGAGAACACGCGTCGCTCCCCGAACACGTCGCCCAGGGACCCGCCCACCAGGATCAGGGAGCCCAGCGCCAAGAGGTAGGCGTTGGACACCCACTGCTGGCCCGCGAGCCCGCCGCCCAGATCGGCGCGGATCGAGGGCAGCGCGACGTTGACCGCGGTCGCATCCAGGCCCGCGACAAACGACCCCATGATCGCCGCCACCAGTGCCAGCTGTTTGCGGCGGTCAGCCACGGGCAGGGGCTGACAGCAGCGCGCGGCGGACGGCGTCGAACGCGGGGTGTGGCTTCCCGGAGCCGTAGAACAGCGTGGGCGCCAGATCGCGCTGGCCGAACAATGCGGTCAGCTGGGGGCTGGCCAGCCAGGACTCCGAATCCCGCAGGTCCCAGAAGGTGATGCTGGTGCACCGGCGCACCGCCAGACACGCTGTCACCAGCGACGTGATGCGAGCGCTCTGCTGGGCAAAGCGGCCGGGTGTGCCGGGCAGCGTGGGTGCGTCGACCTCGGTAAGCGAGACCCGCAGTCCCGATGCGGCGAGCGCACGCAGGGTGCGGAGCACGAGTGCCCGATTGGGGGAGACTGGGTGCAGCGGGAAGGGGATGGGCGAGAACAGGTGACCCTGGAGAGACACGCCGTAGATGGGTACGTGGGCGCGCACCAGGGAGCGCGCCAGCGTTACCAGCGCCGCGGCCTTGACCGGGTCTGTCTCGGTGAAGATCTCGTTCATCCAGAGCTGCGCGTGTGGCGCGGCCCGCTGCGCGATTCGAAACGAGTCCGCGATCCAATCCGGCCCAAGCACGCGACTGAAGAAGTTCGGGTGCAAGAGACCCGTGTCACCCACATAGTTCAGCGGCTCATTGACCACGATCCAGCGGTTGATCGCGCGCCCGTAGCGCTCCGTGATCGTGTGCAGATGCTGGTACATCACCGCCTTCAGCTGGGCGGGCTGGGTGATCTTTTCCAGCCACGGCGGGTTGGTGGCATAGACGATCTGGTCCCACACGAAGTGTGTGGCGGTGAGAAACAGGTGATGTCGGCGGGCGAACGCCACGTCGCGATCGGCGTGACCCCAGTTCCAGCGATGGGGCCCGGGCTGCACGTAGCTCCAGAGCAGCGCGCCCTCGGTCGTCATCGCGTCAAACTGCCGCGCCGCCAGGCGATCGTCAGCTGGATTGCCGGCGTCGCGCCCGACACCAATCAGGACGCCCGCCCGCCGGGCGGCACACAGAAGCGTGGCCGCAGACCGGCCACAGGCAGGCGTGGGTCGCGCCGAGACCTGCCGGACCGGACCTGGATGAGACCCGACGAGCCGCATCTGACGGTGCCACCGTGCCCGTGACCCACAGCGCGCCAAGCACAGCGACCAGCACCCCGGCCCACCGCCATCGCCAGCCACGCCGTGCCGATGCCCGGCAGCCTGGTTGCGGACTCGGAGGCAGCATCAAGCAGCCAGATCGCGGCCGGGCCGAGCACGAACCGGCGGCGGTTCACCCCCGAGTCCAGATTTAGCAACCAATCTGTCGATCCACGTGATGCTAAGCCTTCTCCGAGCAGGACGTAGAATCAGCTCATCAGGGCGCGTAGCTCAGTGGGAGAGCGCTCGCTTCACACGCGAGAGGTCGCTGGTTCGAGCCCAGCCGTGCCCATCCCAACATGGCGCTGGGCGTGGCTGCCGGAGCGCCTGCGCCTGGCGCCGGCGAGCAGCGGGCGCCCCGACGGTCGGTACTCAGGCGCTCTAGGTACCGGAGCCTCCGAGCGCTTCGGTGATGTCCGCAATCACCGCGTGCTCGGGCCCGCTGACCACCGTCCCGTCCTCCTTGTGGGCGTTGGCCACCTTGTCGGCGAGCGTGAGCACGAACCGCCGGTAGTCGTTGACCTCGTCGGGCGTCGCCTTGCTCTCAAGCACTTGGACCGCATCGCGAACGTGTTGGAGACCGTGCGACTTGACCTCCTCGGGTGAATGACCCATATGACGGTCGACCTCGGGCTTGGCGGAAACGATCGCGTCGAGGAGCTCGCTCGCGCCGTGCTCCTGGCGCGCCTCGGTGTAGGACTTCGCGATCGCGAAGCTCTCGCGGAACGTGCCGCCCCTCGACGCGGTGGCGACAATCGTGCCCGCGGCCGGTGGTCCCTGCAAAACGCTGTCCCACTCCTGTTCGGTGAAATCGCTCTTGCCTGTCATCGCTCGCTCCTCAGCCCGGGTGGATTGGCCGACCTCGATCAGGTGTCCGTCAGGATCGCCAACATAACAGCGAATCTCGGTGGCGCGCTGCTGGGGCAGCGTCAGGAAGCGGCCCCTTCGAGCTCCAGTCGGCGTAGATCGCTTCGATGTCGGCCACACGGATGTTCAAGAAGCTCGACACCCGACCCGGAGCACGTCCGGCGCGATTCCGTTGTCGCCGAGCGCGATAGCGCGACGCCGCGTGGCGGTGGGGTTAAGCGGTCGCGCTGACCGTGGCAGCGGGAGGCTACACCGGCGAGCGCGGCCGCTCGGTGCTCGATGGCGGCCAAGCAGTTGACGACGAGGCCCGGCGTGGAGATCAGCCAGGGGTGCGGGGCGGGTGGGGACTCGGTGGCTATCGTCCCCGCGGTGGCCCAGTCGCCTCGGAGCCCTAGCCGGACTGCTGTTCTGACGGCAGTAGCACGAGCGCTCTACCGCCAGGAAGGGCGGCCGGTCATCTTCAATGATGCGTTCGCCGCAGCGCTGGCCGGTGAAGATGGCCCTGCAGTAGGCGAGCGACTTCGAACCGAGCTTCCCCGGCCGCACGTCCTCGCATTCTGTCGATGGGTGTGCATCCGGTCTCGTTTCACCGAGGACCTGGTGGACCAAGCCGTCGCTAAGGGCGTCGATCAGTATGTGATTCTGGGCGCGGGTTTGGACTCGTTTGCCTACCGGCGTCTCGACCTACTGAAACGCGTACGGGTATTTGAGGTTGATCATCCTGCATCGCAGTCGTGGAAGCGGTACCGGCTCGACGAGCTCGGTGTGACGATCCCGGGCAACGTCGTCTTTGCGCCGGTGGATTTCGAGCATCAGACCTTGCGAGAGGGCTTGGAGGGCGCCGGTTTCGAGTTCGGGAGGCTCGCGGTGTTTTCGTGGATCGGGGTCACGATGTACCTGACTCTCGATGCCATCAGCGCAACGTTGGCGACGATCGCGCAATGTGTGCCGGGCACCCAGGTCGTGCTCACCTACAACCAGCCGCGCGATGCGCTCGATGACTTTGCGTTGCAAGTCACGAGCGTGTTCTCCGCAATCGCCGCGGAAATGGGCGAGCCGTTCGTGAGTCTGTTCGTCTCAGACGAGATCGACGAGCTGCTGCAAGCTCAATGCTTCGGCGACATTGAGCACTTCGGAGCACAAGAGGCGCGCGCCGCGTATTTCGATTCACGCGAGGATGTCGAGATTGCTGGAGCCCAGCGGTTGGCAATAGCGACTGTCATGCCAGTCGACTGATACGCGCCATACCTGGGCTCGACGAAAGACGAGCCCATCACGGCCCTATGGCGGCGCTCCGACGACGGCTTTCACTGTCCCGCTCCTGCGGTCGCGCGATCGCTGGCGACTGCACCAGGTGTGGGCGGGCACGAGTGCAGCATCACGACCGGGATCGCCCCGAGCTCTGACCCACACGATCGCGCTCTCGTGGAAGCAGAAGCCGGCTGGGTCAAACGAGCTTGTCCGGCCGAGGCCGATCCGGACGAACGAAGGCTCGCGGCGCGTAGAGTCGTACCAGTCGGTTCTTGACGGACGCGGCGTTGACCTCTGGCCGAGCATTGCTACAGCCCGTGGATATCCCTGGCCCTCACCTCACCAAGGTTCGCCAATACAGCTTCGATCGCACGCTGCGTTTCGCCCCACGGGCGCCTCAAGCGAGCCTGAGGCCGGTCCGCGGAACCCGTCCAGGCCTCTACGCGGAACCCGTCCAGGCCTCTACGCGGAACCCGTCCAGGCCTCTACGCGGAACCCGTCCAGGCCTCTAAAGCGCCCCTGTAGGCGATCCCCGCGAGCTTCAACGCCAGAACGTGGTTCGAACCGTGCCCAATCAGGCCCATCGCAGGAAAGCCCCGCTTAGGAGCTCGTCGCGCAAACCCCGGTGCAGCGCGGTTTGGGCTGTCCGGTCTGGTTATGACCGTGTCTGTCGACGCGTCGTCGATGAAGGTGATCGGGTGGCTCAGAACTTCTTGTCGTCTGAACGTGAGCGGAGCTGTTGTTGCCGCAGAGCTTGCGGGATTGGCTGGCCGGTGGCCATCTGGTGTGGTGCGTGCTCGACGCGGTCGAGCAGATCGACTTATCGGCGTTCAATGGCGAATATCGCGAGGATGGGTGGGGCCGCGCGGCGCATGATCACAGCGACGGTGGATGCGGCGGCTCGGGGTCCGGCGCGCGCGCCGGGGGTGCGATCAGCGTTCCGCTGGTCATCGTGTCGCCGCGTCGCCGCTGACGCTGCCGCCTTCATCCAGCCAGCGCGCTGCGTCGCCGTCATCTCGAGCCGCCCCCGCGTCGCGGCGAGCTGTGAGATCGACCGGCGGAGTGTCGCCGGGGTGCTCTTCGGACGGTGCTGCTGGGGCGCCGTCGCGCACGATCCGCGCGGCGTGTCTTGCTTCCTCGTAGGACGCGAAGCTCGCAGACTGCACGAGGTTCTCGCCGCTGTCGGCGTCGAGTCGTCCAGTGATAGCCGCCGCCGTTGTCCTCGAAGACGAGGAACCGGATCGTCGCCGGCCCGGACAGCACGCTTGGCGCCGCCCGAGCCTTCCTCATCGCGCTGACGGCCTGAGTGACCTCCTGGGAGCGCGTCATGACCGCCCCGCTCATTGGCTTCGTGGGGTGCGGGTGCGCCAGTGGAATGCTGCGGTCGCGACGAGGCCGAGCAGCCAGCCGAGGATCGCTGCGAACAGCACAAGCCATACGACCGAGACATGCGAGCTGCCGAACACCCAGTTGACCTTGACGTGGGCGGTGTTCGAGGCCGCGAGCGCGATCAGGAACGCGACCAGGGCAACCGCCACGATCCCGTAGCCATGCAGTCGCGACCGGTGCGCTCTGCGGCGGGATCGATCGCGCCGCGTCTCCCTGTCGCTCGCCAACTCAGCGAAAGCCCCCGCCGTGGTGAGGTCGGGGTCAGTCACGGTCGTCCGATCCGTTGCCGACAGGGCCTGCGATCCTGCCGGGGATCAATCCTGGTGCGGGCGAGTCGACCGGCATGCCGCGGGTCTTGAAAAGCATTGTCGAGGATCTCCTCAGGTGGGGCGAGGGGACTCTCTCAAGGTCCTCTCTCAGGATCACTTGATAACTATAGCATGAAATATGAGTCTAGAAATGCTAGTCTAAAAATGCGATAGCTGAGAACACGCGCACCCAGCTGGACGTTTTTGACCAATCACGCTCAGGTGCTGGTGTGCATCGCTCACGATCCCGGCGTTCGCTTGCGCGACATCGGCGAGCGGGTCGGGATCACCGAGCGCGCCGCCCATCGGATCGTCGCCGAGCTCGCCGCCGCCGGCTACATCACGCGCGAGCGAAACGGGCGTCGCAACCACTACACGATCAACGCTCACTTCCCACTCCCTGACCCGATCGCGCGCGAGCTGAACGTCGGCGAGCTGCTCGCGATCCTCACCGGCCCGCCCGGGGCCAAGCGCTGGGTCGGTCGCTCGCGAACAGCCACGTGACCGCCGGCCCGCTCGTGACGTGCCGTCCACGCCAAGCGCTGGCTCGAGGTCGGACCCGGCTTTCGTCGTCGGCGGCGCGGGCTGGTTGTGTTAGGCACGCAACGCCTCGGTGGAGGCCGCCTGCGGCACCGAGGGTGCCCGAGCCACGGAGGTCTGACGAGCACCAGGTCGAAGCTCCGCGTCAGGGCTGCTGGCTCTGCGCGCGGTTGCGGGGCTGGGGGATGCGTGGTGATGTCGGAGATGTGGGACAGCGTCGCCCTCGGCTGGGAAGCAAATGCCCGGGTTCGTCGAGGAGCAGCTCCCACCGGCGACGGACACGCCGCTCGAAGCGGCGGGAACCGGGGAGGGTGCTGCGGTTCTGGATTTGGCCGCCGGGCCCGGGGCGCAGGTCTCCCGCCGCGCAGCGGGTCGGGTCGAGCGGCAGCGTCGTCCTGTCTGACGTTGCCGGCGAGATGGCCGCGGTCGCGGCCAGGCGCGCGCGTGCGGATGCTCTGGTGAGCCGCGGTGTTCGACCAGGGCGCGATCGGCTTTGGGTATGCGAGCTTTGACGCGGTGATTAATCGCCACGGCTTGATGTTCGCCATGGCCTGCAGCGCGTCCAGCCGCAAGATCTCATAGGAGCGCTCGCCGACGGTGAGCGCGGCCTCGGCTTCGAACGTATCGGCGGACATCGAGTCTCCTCGTCGCGGGGCGAACGAACCGACGCTGACCACCGATGTCCTCAACCGAACGGTCGATGACTCCGCCGGCGTCAACAGTCTCGCACCGTGCCAGCTCCACGACCATGGCTCAGTCCGGGCAACTCAAGGCTAGCCCCACCCGGCCGCAGAGCCGCCTCCTCGGTTTGCCCAAGCAAGAGCGCGCGCGAGCCACGCCGAGCACGAACCGCAGATCGCAAAAGAATCTCCAATTCGCCGAGAATCGGCGTAGTGTGGTTGGCGGACGGTCGCCAACTAGCCGACTTCTCGCTAGTTGACCAGCCGACATTTGGCCTCCGCCTGAGCGGTTCTCGGCTTCCGAAGCCGAGTTTAGGTCCGCTTCGAGAGGGCGTCACCGCCCACCGGACCGTTGTGTCCCGGGCGCTGACGCCCGATAGGAGGTCATCATGCAAACCGGACTACACGCCATCGGCTGGGGTCTCGAGAGGTTGGCAATCGTGCTGGGGGCGCTAGTGCTCGCGGCCGTCCTCTCTTACGTGACCTTGGTGTTTGTGATTGTTGCGGTCCAGGCCGCTGCGGCGCTGAACCAGTAGAGATCGGACGACGAGTCGACCCCAGGGCAGCTCGGGATGCTCGCCCGCGCGTGGCGGGGGGTCCCGCGCTACCCAGTCCGTGCGGTGCGATCGCTGCCGGCCGCGGTCCCGAATCTGCAGGAGACGCAGTTCAGCGCGCTTCCGCGAGCGGGTGCACTGGGCATGATCGCCAAGCGGGTGCAGCGCACAATCACTGGTGTGGACGGCCCCGTCCACGCTTGCGAGCCGAGGTCGCGCCGAAGACCAGCTTCAACGCGCGTGTCTCCGCCCATCGGCGCTTTGTGTTTGGCCACTTGGGACTCGACGAGGTCAAGGCGGTCAAGAACACGCACGGCTGCACGGTCAACGACGTGGTGGTGTCGATCTGCGCCGGGCGCGGTCCGCCGCTCGCTGGTCGAGCACGACGAGCTGCCTGAGGAGTCGCTAGTCGCGCAGATCCCGGTCTCAGTGCGCACCGATGAGCAGGCCGACACTTACGGGAACCGGATCATCCTGATGAGTGCACCGCCGTTCACCGACGAAGCAGATCCAGTCAAGCGACTGAGGCGGACGCACGAGGCGTTGGATGGCATGAAGGAACGCCACCGCGCGGTGCCGGCGAACTTGCTCCATGACGCCAACAATCGTCCCGCCGGCCGTGTTCTCGCGCGCGGCGAGACTGACCTTCCGCTTGGCGACGAGTAGGCCCGGGCGCCCGACTTGGAATCTCGTGATTTCCAACGTCCCCGGCCCGCCCGTGACGCTGTACTGCGCCGGCGCGCCGCTGGTGGCGAACTACCCGGTGTCGGTGATCACGGACGGCATGGGCCTGAACATACAGTCATGAGCTGTCGACGGCCGAGGTGGACGCCGAAGAAGCGCTCGGCAAGAACCGCCAGGAACACCAGCCCGCCAGACAGGACAGCCTGGACGATCGACAGCGGCGCGAGCGACAGGGCGCTGACGTGCAACAGCCAGGCGCCCAACGCGACCAGCCAGCCGATCGTCCACCATCTCGAGCGGAACAGGTCGGCGGCGCTCCGTAGGAGGTGACGGCCATCGACGGCGGGAGCCGCGACCGCACCGCGCTGCTTGAACAGGAAAGCGGCGCTCGTCGCCAACGCTGAGGCCAGGGCAAGGGCAAGTCCGAGGAGCACGATCCGGGCCTAAGCGGGCGCGGCGATCACAGCCCGAGGATGCGGCGGCCGATCCGGGCGGAGCGCTTGTTCGCGGCCCGTCCCAGCGGACGCATCGGATACTCGGGCGAGACGGTCGCCAGCCGCTCCGGGAAGCCGACGCTGGGGTCGAGCAGGCGCGCGGCGCCGGCGGCGAGCACGTGCCACTCGTGGATGCTCAGGGGTGGCGGCACACCCCACGTCCGGGCTTCGAGCACCCAATCGCCCTCGGCCGCTCCGCGTTCCAAGAACAGGCCCGAGTGGTGGTCGAGGCGGACCAGGCCGGGGCTGGTCGGACTCTGGCGCAGCTTGGGGTGCATGTGCGTGGTGAGATCCAGTGCTCGGGCGAGCAGGGCGACGTCGCCATCGCTCATCGCGCTCGCGAATGGGACCTGAAATACGGTCGTTCCTCCGCGCCGTTTAGGTGTCGGCGCGCCGGTGGGCGCATGCTGCGAGGGTCGGGTTTGAGCTGTGACCTGGAGAGCCGCTGGCTCGCGGGCGTTCGGCCAGCGTTTCGACGCCGGTCTGAGCGGGGCTGCGGTGGTCATCTGCGGCCTCCTTCGAGCGATCGGCTGCCGTTCGTCCAGGAGCAGGCCGGGGCAGGCGGTAAGCCGTCCGCGCGCTCGGCGCGCGAATCGGCGAGAACCAGCGCGTTGGGCATTTCGACCTCCGGGATTAGCGATCCTCGGAAGTCAGGTCATGCTGCCCGCCCGCTCACTCCGGGCCGACATCACGATGGATGCCCTCCAACATCGAGACTACTCCGCACGTCAAGCCGGCGAGCTCAGCTCCGGTCAGCGCTCCAAACGCAGTCGCTGGCGCGCTCCAGCCGGTTGCGTCAGCTCGCGGACGAGGGCGGCTCGGCGGCCGGGATCTCTTCGCCGTCGACGAGATCGGTCGGGGCGAGGATGAACACTTCGCACATCATGTCCGGGTGCTGCTGGTTGCCGCTCATGAACCCGATCACCCGCCGGCCGGTCGCACGCTCGATCACCGCCTCGAAGCGCTCGCGCATCAGCTCCTGGAACTCGATGCGCTGCTGAATCACCGCCGCGGCGCGGCCGCCTTCGAGCAGCGTCTGCTCGACGCGCGAGAAGCCGCCGCGCAGCACGCACACCACCAGATCGTCCTCGTAGTAGGACTTCGTCCGCGTCGGCCCGCGGCCGTAGAACTCCTTCAGCAGCGCGACCATCCCGTCGGAGATCGCCGTCAGCACGTCGCCGTGCTGCTGGCGTGCGCTCTTGACGTCCGGTGGGCTCACAACGGGAGCCGGTTGGCTCGCGATCGGAACACCACGCGATCGTAGCGCTAGGGTGAGAGGTAGCATCGCACGTTGGGTCCTCGCCCTTCGCCTCGCGCGCGAACCCCACCGGAGGACGAGAGAGAAGGCCACCATGCCGGCCCCCAACGCTCCGCTGACCGGCGATCCGCTGCTCGTGGCCGTGACCGATGCGATGGTCGCGCTGCACGAGCGCTACCACCACCGCGCCCCGGTGACCGCCAAGACGCTGATGCTCGGCGGCGACCTGCTCGCGTGCGTGCTCGGAGGCGTCTACACCGACGTCGAGAAGACGATGATCGAGCTGCAACGCGCAGACGATCGTCCAGGAGACCCGCAGCGCCTTCCAGGCCGCCATGCAACACAAGTTCATCGCGGCCGTCGAACGCCTATCCGGTCGCGACGTGCTCGCGTTCATCTCCAACCACCACGTCGGCCCCGACGTCGAGATCGAGCTGTTCATGCTCAAACCGAACCGCAGCGATCAGGTCGAGTTGTCGTTCGCGTCGACCTGATCGTCGCTCGATCACAGCCTCCGTCGTTTCAGCTCCTCGATCGGGGACAAGGTGATCGGCTCATGCTCTGTGGCCGCGCCTCCGGGGATCACCCGCAGCCGGCTGCGCGTCTCGTCGCTGGAGACCCAGGTGGCGCCGCAGCGCCAGCACGTGTCTTCCTGGCGGGCCATCGGTGCCTCACAGGTACGACACAAGCGAGGGAAATGTCGATCGCGCATGACTCAGCGCTCGATTGTTAGTGACTCGTGCAGGCGCTGCGGGCTCGGCCTCACCGGGCTCCGGGTTCGCGAGCCCGGCGCCCGCGGGTGCACACGGCGGTGGTTCGAGCGAAGCACGGTGCCGCCGTTGCGAGCGGCCGCGTTCTCGTCCCACTCCGGCGGATAGGCGCCGACCATGTACTTGTCGCCGTGGATCACGCTTAGCACCCTGGCGAGCAGGATGCTCAGCGGGCTTGGTTTGCGCGGCGCGGGTTTGTTCGCACGGCCGGCCGCTCGCCGGGCGGCGCGGCCCGCCGGAGCCGCGGGTTGCTCGTGGACACGCGCGGGCTCCGGGATGATCCCGGGAGCTGGCGAGTCATGGGACTCGATCGCGAAGGTGGTTTTCATGTCGGTGACCTTCCCGAGCGCCGAGCGCCAACTGTGGCGTTCGAGCGCTCTATAGCGGGACGGCGCTTCCGTCGCTGGGACGAAACTGTCCGTGAGGGTCGCCGTTCGGCGTGTGGCCGGCGGTGCTCTGCGCGAAATCGCTTCGCAGGAGCGGTGAAATGGCCTGTACAGAACCACTCTACTCCCTTCCCGAAGAATTCATCGGCCTTATCGCGAGGCGGGCATAGGATCAACGGAGGTGGGCCAATGAATTTAGGACGGTCATGGCGCCGCGCCATGCCCAGCTGCGCATCGAGCCTGATTCAATGGGCATCTGTGATGGGCCGCCTTGGTCGCCGGGGGTTCGCTCCGCATGGCGGCTGATGGGCATCAGCCGCTGCTGTTGATCCTGGCGCGGAACCTCGTCACAAATCTCGCTTTGCCGGCGCTCTTGACCGATGCCGACGAGCGCCTGATCTTCTTCAACGAGGCCGCCGCCTTGATCCTCGGGCAGAGCTTCGAAGAGGTCGGACGCCTACGGCGAGACGATTGGCTAGCACGCTTCGGACCATTCCACCAGGAAGGCAAACCAGTCGCCGCCGACGCGCTGCCCCTTGCGGTCGCGATGCGCGAGGGACGCCCGACTCAGGGACGCGTTCGACTCCGCGCGCACGACCAACGGATTATCGACGTCGAAGCGACCGCGCTGCCGCTGATCGAGCCGGACCGCTTCGAAGGCGCGGTCGTCGTGCTCTGGCCAGATCCCGCCTCGATCGAAGCGACCGGCTAGGCGATGCGGGTCAAGTTCTGGGGCGTCCGAGGGTCGGTCCCAGTCGCCGACGGGCGCATGATGCGCTTCGGCGGAAACACCTCCTGCGTCGAGGTAACGCTCACGGACGGCACCGAGATCATCCTCGATGCGGGGACCGGCATCCGGGGCCTCAGCGAAGCCCGGTCCGGCGAGCTCAGATCGGCACAGATCCTGCTGACCCACCTCCACCTCGACCACATCCAGGGGCTCTTGTTCTTCGCCCCGCTGTTCGACCCCCAGAGTCGGGTCGAGATCTATGGGCCGCGCGCGGTGGGTCACGACCTCGAGGTGCGACTCGCGCGCTACCTCTCTGAACCGATCTCACCCGTCGAGATACGCGAGCTGCCGGCCACCGTGTCGTTCCGCGCGTGCCCCCACCAGGAATGGCAGCTCGGACCGGCGCGGATCCGGGCCGCGACCATCCACCATCGCGGCGTCACGCTGGGCTACCGCATCACCGAAGGGAACGCGGTCCTCAGCTACATACCCGACCACGAACCCGCGCTTGGCGGCAACATCGACGCCGACAGAGCCGAATGGATCTCCGGTCTCGGCCTCGCTGAGGACGCCTCGCTGCTGATCCACGACTGCCAGTACAGTGACGATGAATACCACGCGCACGTGGGCTGGGGCCACTCCGGACTGTCCGACGCGCTTGCGCTCGCGCGGCGGGCCGAAATAGCGCCGAACAGGTCGCGCTATTTCACCACGACCCCTTTTCACGACGACGCCCGGCTCGACAGCCTCGAAGCGCAGGCAAGAGAACACTGGCGGAGCAGCTGACGCGACGCGAACACAGTCTCGCTAGCGCGCGAGCAAGCGGCGTTCAAGCTCGGCGAGTAGCAGGAGCCGCCGGTGGCGCTCCATGGCGCGGTTCGCAGCCCCGGGGCAGCACAGCCAAACAGGTGGGGGCTCGTGCGGTGCATCGTGACGGTGGTGCACGCCCTGGCTCGCGGACACCGGCCTGGGGCGCGGCGCCCGGGTTCGCCCGAGCGCTCGTGGAAGCCCGTACGGTGAACGAGCTGCCGCGCCGGGTGCTGCCGGGCCTCGCCGAGCTCGTGCCAGCGGACGTCCTCACCTGGGATCGCGTCGAGCTCGACACCGGCGCCGTGCGACACGAGACGGTCCCCGCCGAGGCCGAGCCGCCGGGTGCGTTCGCGGCAGTCGTACGCGACGCCGCGGGTCATCCGCTCCTGTCCGCGCACACGATCCAACGGCGTGCGGCAGCTGCGGCTGCCCGATGCCGTCGCAGCCCCGAGGCGCTCACCCATCCCGAGCATGTGGCGATCTGCTCCACCCGCCTAGCGTCGAGTACAGCATCGCGATCGCTGCCCGCACCGAGCGTCGCGAGATGATCGTCGCGGGGCACGGCCGTCACGCTGCTCGACCGCTACCCACGCCGAGATTGAGCACTCGACCATCGATGGCGAGCGCTGGCTCGCCGAGCACTCTGGCAGCGGCCGAGCCGCCGGCTGGCTGGCCGAGACCGTCGCCGAGTGGCTCGCGCTGCCGCCGCGCCCACTGCTCCTCAGCGTCCGCGACGGCCTGCGGCTCGACGATCCACCTGCTGCCCGGCGAGCCCCGCGCACTGCTGCACGAGGAGGGGGTCGCGAAGCTTCCGACCCAAAGCAATCAACCGCCTCGGCCTGACCCCGCGGGAGGCCGCAGATCCTCTGCGCCGCTAACGTCATCGAGGAGGAGGCGGACATCGCGTGGGAGCTGTGCCTCAGCCCACACGCAGTCCGAGAGCCGCTTGTGGCGGCTTGGAGGCCAAGCTCGATGTGCGCACGGCCGCCGAGGCCGTGGCCCTGGGCGCTCCGCGAGAGCGCGTAGACAGCTCGGCGTTCCGTTACCCCTGTGTCACGACGCGATGCGACGGTCGCGGCTCGACGCGCGTCGGCGATCAGTCGCGCGGGCGCGACGCGAGCTCTTGCTCGGCTCGACGCAGGCGGGCCTCGGCACCTTGATGGGCCCGCTCGAGCTCCCTGAGCCGACCCATCGTGGTGGGACGCTGACCGTACATCTTCGCTCGGTACAGCTCATGTCGCGCGCGGTGGTAACGAGCCTCAGCCCGCACGTCTTCGATGCGCGGTGAAGCAGCCATCACGGGTCACGCCTTCGAGCGCTGCGACCGAGCTCGGCCGACAGCCGCAGCGGCGCCGCGGCGCCTGAGGTGGGGCGGTGGTGTTCATGAGTTCGTCTCTGGGAGGGCCAGCGCAACCGTGTCGGAGCTGAAGCTGCCGCCATCATCGAGCCATTGCTCGGCATCATGCCGCGCTTGCGCGAGAATCGCCTCTCTCCGGGTCAGGAAATCTCCGATCCGATCGGCGTTCCGCTCGTGCGATCCCCGCGGGTTCCGGCGCTCCACGCGACCGCGCGACCTGATCGATCGGAAGCCGAGGACCTCGGCGACCTCGCCGACCGGCTCGAGCAGCGCCCCGCACTCGGGGCACAGATCGCCAACAAGGTCGACGGGGTTTCCCTCGCTGTACAGGCGGGTCTTGCAAGCTACGCTTTTGTAATGGGGCATCGATACCGCCTTCGTCTCGGGATGGTCTTAGTAGTATACATGAAATTAAAATCTAGAAATAGTCGTCTAAGGTGGAGAGACACGCCGTGCGACGGCCCTCCCGCCTGGTCGTTTCTCACCAACCACGCCCGCGTGCTGTCCTGCATCGCCCATGGCGCCGGCATCCGCCTGCGCGAGATCGGCGGCACGGCGGGATCACAGCGCGCGCCGCGCACCGGATCGTCGTCGAGCTGGTGGACGGCTGGATCGCGCGGTTATCGAGTCGCCTGCCGCGAGCCACAGGACGTATCGACCGGCGGCACCAAGCTCGGCGAAGCGCCGGCCGGTGCACGCCGCTTGGTAGATCGAGCACGGGCCGTTGGAGAGACTGACTGAGGGCTCTATCCTCAACTCGCAGAATAAGCGAGGAATGGACATGGCCTTCAAAGTCGGCAAGCGTGTCGTGACCCAGCCGGAGTCAACCGATCGCCGATCCCGGGGCGGCGTGATCGAAGAGGTGCTGCGGGGCGATCCCTCGCCGCGCTATCGGATTCGCTGGGACGACGGCCACGAGAGCATCTACACGCCCGCGAGCGGCGCCCTCCGAGCGGAACAACGCCCCAAAAAGCCACGTCAAGCGTCACCAAGGAAACGCTGACCAACCCGCCCGAGACCTCACGATCCACCGCGCCCGGGACCGGAGCCAACAGCTGCGGTTCTCGCCTCTACCGTTGTTGGAGAGGCAGTTCTTCACGTGGACCGTGAGATGCGCTCACCCAACATGACCTCGACAGCGGCATGAACCTCCATGGCTTGAACCTCACCAGCTGAAGCGAGAAACCGCTCCAATGGCTTCCGAGATTCGTCGCCAACTGCGCTTTTGCCTGGCCTGGCGGCCTGGATCTCGACCGGGCTCGAATGGAAGTTGATACTGAGAGTGGCTCTGGACAAGCCTCCCGAAACGCCGTAGTCCGACGGGGTTGGAATGCCATCTCTCAAGGCGCGCCTACGCCGAGCTTGTCGCCTTGCCGGATCCATGAGATCCTGAAACAGAGCCTCAAGGCGGCTGGAGGGTTCGGACGTTCGTCCCGCCTTCTCCAGACGCCCGAGCTAGGAGCGCAGTCTGTAACGGCCGCGACTCACGCGCTCAAACGGGGCGTCCGCCGCGGTCGAGTTCGTCGCAAGGCAGTTCTTGATCGAGGAGGCACTTACGGCTTCGCAGAGCTCAGCTTCGACGGCGGCATGGATGTCGAGCACCCGAAGCTCGCCCGCGCTCGCCAGCACGGCCGCGACCGCCTTCGTTATCTCCCGCCATGGTCGACGCAACCGTCTCGGCCTTCTGTCGTCGCCGAGACGTCCCGCTCAGGGCCCAGGCTGTCAACGTGGGGCCTGATTTCGGCCATTCTGAAGGCAAGATGCTGTTTCGAACCTTGCCCAACTGAGCCCATTGCCCAGAACCCTCATCGTTCGGAGGGCTTTCCACCTGGTCAACGGGGGCCCGTTTGGGTTCGAAACGTTGTAAGCGCCGCGAATGCCAAGCCGCCCAGTCGCGATTTCCCGGGCTCATCCTCCACACGGGGACGGATTTCGGGCTCAGCACTCGCAGATGGGGTTTTCTGATCTGTGGAGCTATCCGCTCCGGTCGGTTCTTTGCGTCGCGACCGCAGTCCCCGCTGCCGCGCCGGGGAGCAGCCAGGTAGGCTTGCCGCGGGTGGATGCCTCGCACGAGCCCGCCGCCGACAATCGTCTCCCGCGATCCGCGGGTCCGTGAGAGTGCGCTCTGACTCGGGCTCGCTCAGCGTTGCGCGCTTCGATCACGGTCCCGGTGCTGGCGTCGTTGGCCGTGGCACTGAGCGGTTGCCTGCCAACGCCGTCTCTGCGGGACCTGGCCAACCGCAAGGGTCTGGCATTTGGCACCGCGGTACGGGAATCGGCACTGAGCACTGACTCGCCCTACAGCTCCACCGTCGCCTCTCAGTTCAACCTGGTTGTCCCCGAGAACGAGCTCAAATGGGACGCGCTCGAGCCACAGCAGGGAACCTTCGATTTTTCCCAGGGTGACGCGATCGTGAACTTTGCCGCTGCGAACGGGATCGCAGTGAAGGGAACCCCCCTCGTGTGGGATTCTCAGAATCCGGCTTGGCTGACGAATGGAACGTTCACTCGCGATCAACTGATTGCGATCCTGCAGACTTACATCACCACCGTTGTGGGCCATTACAAGGGGAAGGTCGCGCAATGGGATGTCGTCAACGAAGCCGTCGCGGACGACGGCACCCTACGAAACGACGTCTGGTTGCAAGCAATCGGACCGGACTACATCGATATGGCCTTCGAGTTCGCCCACGAAGCCGATCCGAATGCGAAGCTCTTCTACAACGACTACGGTGGGGAGGGGCTGGGCACGAAGTCAGACGCGATCTACAATCTGGTGGCCGGGCTAAAGCAGAGGGGCGTGCCGATCGACGGTGTCGGTTTGCAGATGCACATCGATGCCTCGGGCTCGCCGTCCCCAGCCGACGTGGCGAGCAATATGTCCCGCCTCAACGCGCTCGGGCTTCAAACAGCCATTACCGAAATGGACGTTCGGCTGCCGTTACCAGCGACGAACAGCGAGCTGGCGTCGCAGGCCTCCGTTTACCAGTCGATGTTGCGCGACTGTCTGACCGCGGCGAACTGCGGGACATTCGTCATGTGGGGCTTCACCGACAAGTATTCGTGGATACCAGGTTTCTTGCCCGGCTACGGCGCCGCCACTATGCTCGATGACAGCTTCAACGCAAAGCCGGCCTATTACGCGATCCGCCAGGATCTCGGCGGCTGAGCCGCGTAGCCGTCATGCGCGCTTCACACGCGAGACGTCCCTGGTTCGAAGCCCAGCCGCGCCCATCCAGGAAAGCCTGGTATCCGGGCTTTCGAATGTGTTTGGGGGGAGTTTGAAGTCATTGATTGTGCTTCCGTGGACCCGGGGCATGCGGCAGCCTGGTCGTGGCCCCCGCGAGAGCCAGCTTGAGCTTCGGTTCGATCAGACGCGTACGTTGCGCAGCTTGAGGGGATCGACCAGCAGATCCATCTCAACGACGCGGTCTCCCTCGATCGTGAACGCGACGACCGAGGCGATCCGGTCCGGGAGTACCACGACCGCGCCTGGCCTGCCGTTGACGATCGCGGGCCGACCGAACGGAGCCATCGGCGTACCGCGCGCCAGAACCAGCCTGGCCACCTGATCGGCGCCCCGGAGCTCGGCGGGGACCGGCTGTCCAGTCGAGCCGGCGTCGGCACGGAACACGACCTCGGGATCGAGCACCCTGAGAAGCGCCTCGAAGTCGCCGTTCCGGGATGCCGCCAAAAACGCCTCGACCACCCGTCGTTGCTGGGCGAGATCCTCCGGCTGGGGATCGCTGGCGCCGCGCACCCGACGCCGGGCGCGGCTGGCGAGCTGGCGCGTGGCGGGAACGCTGCGCTCGACGATCTGCGCGACCTCCTCAAACGGCACCGCGAACATGTCGTGCAGCACGAACGCCAAGCGTTCGGCGGGCGAGAGCGTCTCGAGTACCACCAGCAGAGCCAGGCCGACCGAATCGGCCACCAGCGCCTCCTGCTCGGGGTCGGTACTCAGCTCCACTGAGAAGACCGGCTCGGGCAGCCAGCCGTCGACCAGCTGCTCGCGTCGGGCCTGTCGCGCGCGCAGCATGTCCAGGCAGATGCGGCTGACCACGGTGGTCAGCCAGCCGCGCATGTTGCCCACCTCATCGGTATCCGCGCGGCTCAGCCGCAGCCATGCCTCCTGTACGGCGTCCTCGGCCTCGACGGCCGATCCGAGCATCCGCCGTGCCACCTCCAACAGGTGAGCCCGGTTGCACTCGAACTCCTCGCTCTGCCACTGCTCCTGAGTCATTCGGTCACATCCTCTCGTCGGGGTCCGTCATAGGGGTGACGAAATGCAGCGCGCCGGCGTGACAGGCCGGGCGCCGAGATAAACGACAGGAGCGGACGAAATGCATCTGATCGAAGTTGAAGGCTTGCGCAAGGTTTATCCTGACGGCGTCGAGGCCGTGAGAGGCATCGACTTCGATGTCGGCGAGGGCGAGGTGTTCGGGCTACTCGGCCCCAACGGCGCCGGCAAGTCCACGACCGTCGGAATGCTCACCACGACGGTCCTCCCCACCTCGGGTACCGCGCGGGTCGGCGGCCACGATGTGGTGCGTCACCCGTTGCTGGCGCGCAGCGTCTCCAGCGTCGTCTTCCAGGACGCGGTCGTCGACCGTGTCCTGACCGGGCGGGCCAACCTGGAACTGCACACACAGCTGTGGGGCGTGCCGAAGGACCAGGCCCGGCGACGCGCCGGGGAACTGGCCGAGACGCTCGGACTCTCCGAGCTTTTAGACCGCACCGTCGCCAGCTACAGCGGTGGCCAGCGGCGCCGGCTAGAGATCGCCCGCGCGCTCACCTCCCGTCCCCGGGCGCTGTTCCTAGACGAGCCGACGGTTGGGCTAGACCCCCGCATCCGGCACGAGCTGCTCGATGTGATCGCAGGGCTGCGCAACCGCGAGGAGCTGACGATCCTCCTCACCACCCATTACCTGGACGAGGCCAGCCGCCTGTGCGACCGTGTCGCGATCATCCACCAGGGGTTGCTGGTGGCGCTCGACAGCCCCCAGGCGCTACTCGACGGACTCGGCCGAGAGATCCTCGAGCTCCGCATCGACGGCGATCCGCAGCAGGCGCTGAGTGCGCTGCGGGAGCGCCGCGTGGCGGGCAACGACGCGTTCGCAATCGGCTCCAGCATCACCGTGCCGCTGCACGAGGTCAGCGCCACCGAGGCGCTGTCGGCGATCGCCTCAGAGCGCCTGCCCGCGTCGGAGATCGCCACACGCGCGCCCAACCTCGATGACGTCTACCTGAAGTTCACCGGCTCGGTCAGCGAGACCGCCACCGGCTCGCTGGCCGAAGCCGCCTAGCCCCCGATCGCAAACCCAGAAGGAGTCGACCATGTCGGCGATAGCCAAATCCATCTCAGTCCCCATCCCCCGTGCGCGCCCGGGCCGCCGAGCGAGCGCGCTCCTCACGCTGGCCAGACGCCGAGCTGCGCTCACCGCCAGCAACCCCAGGCAGATCCTAGTGCCCCTCCTGGGGCCGGCGATCCTGGCGATGGTCGTAGCACCCGCGCTCAAGGTCGCCACCGGCGGCCTGCGCTCGCACATCGACTACCAGGCATTTGTCGGCGTGGGCACCGTCGGGCTGGTCGTCCCGCTCAGCTGCATCTTCGCCGGCCTGAGCGTGATCGTCGATCGTCACAGCGGGGCCCAGCGGGAGCTACTGGCCGCACCAGTGCCTCGCGCATATCTGGTGATCGCAAACCTCCTCGTCGCGCTGGCGCTCTCGGTGCTCCAGGTCGTGGTGCTGATTGGCCTGGCGGCGGCGCGCGGCGCGTCGTTTCACATCACCGCCAGCGGCGTCGCCTGGTTTGCCGGCGGAGCGCTGCTGTTCACGGTGTTCATGTACGGCGTGGCCGAGACGCTCGCCAGCCGCATCGGCAAGCAAGAGGAGTACATCGGCGCCACCCCGGTGGTCGCGATTCTGCCGTTTTTCCTCGCCGGCGCGCTGTTCCCGATCGGCGCGATGCCCGGCTTTCTGGCCACGATCGCCAAGTTCCTGCCGCTCACGCACGTGCTCGCGCTACTGCGCTACGCGTTCGTCGACCCAACCGGGCGCGGGCTGCACGACATCTGGGGCATGAGCAACCCAACCGTCGAGGCGTGGCTGAGCCTCGCGGTCATCGCTGCATTCGCCGCCGCGCTCACTGCGCTCTCGGTCCGCGTGTTCACGCGCTCGGCGGTGAGCTGAGGCAACCGGAGGGACCGCCCGACGCGGCGCGGGCGGCCCCTCCAACGCCGCGGACGGTTTCCGCGAGGTGCATGCGGCGGCCATGCTTGCCGAAGCCGCGGCAACGCTCAGGGTCGCCGACGAGGTCGATCGATCGGGTAGCCAACCCGTCCACGTCCCCGGGCTCGACCAGATATCCGCTGCGACCCTCCTCGACGTAGTCAGGAATCGCGCCGAGGCGGGAGGTAACCACTGGAACGCCGTGCGCGAACCCCGTCGCCAGCCTTGGCAATGTCACACGTGGAAGTGGAGCATCAAGCTAGACTCGCGGCGCAGTGAAGGCTGCCTCAGGCACGGGCTGGCTGCACGATGCGGACTCGCCGCCGCCCGCTCTCACCAAAGCTGCCACAGCCAAGCCGCGCCTATGGCTGGGCGAGCTGATCCTCACCCTGGCGTTATCCGACCTTCGCCTGCGCTACGGACGCGGTCGCCTGCGGATCGTGAAGTGGCTGCTGGACCCTTTTTTTGCTGTGGGCGTGTACCTGGTGCTCGTGACGCTGGTGCTGCACCGTCCCGGTCGGACTCCGGGGCTGAGCCTGGCATGCGCGGTGGTCTCGTTCCAGCTCATCACGGCTGCGCTCGCGCTTTCTGTCTGGGCCGTGCAGGCCCGCCGGGCGATGATCGCCAACATGGCCTTCCCGATCTCGCTCGTCCCGCTGGTGTCCACCGTCACGGAGTCGATGGCGTTCGCGTCCAGCCTCACGCTGTTCGTCCTGCTGATGGCCGTCTACGGAGTTGACCCGACGCTCGCCCTGCTGTGGCTGCCGGTGGTAATCGCCGCGAATTTCGCGCTCGCCGTGGCTGTCGCCTACTTGGGATCGCTCGTCGGGATTTGGGAGCCGGAAATGACCAGCTTTCTGCAGGCCCTTTCACGTGCACTGTTCTTCCTCGCTCCAGGCCTGATCCCGCTCAGCCAGATCCATGGGCGCCTACGCATCTTCATCGAGCTCAACCCGTTGACGGGGCTGTTCGAGGCGTACCGCAGCGTGATCATGTTCGGTCGGTCTCCGGCGGCCTGGCAGGTGCTTGAGCCAATTGCGGCGGCGATACTGATGCTGGCTGTGATCCTGCCCGTCTACCTCCGGGAACAGCGTCATTTTCCGAAGGTCCTGGAGTGACGCTCGGCGCACCGGTCGCCCGACATCAGTAGGCGGGAGGACCGAACGACAAGTTCGCCTGGACGGTGTTAGCGTGGGCCGATGACGGTCGCGGCTCCAGGCGCCACCGTGCAGCTCAAACGGGCCACGGGTGTCTGGCGCGGCCGTGGGATCGATGGGTTTGAGCTGGCCGTGCTGGTGGGGTTCGCCGGCCTCTCGGTGTGGGTCCTGGGGCTCGACCTGTGGCAGGTCGCCGTGCACCACCGAGTTTGGACCGGCACCGACGGGGTGTTCGTATACGACCAGATGGAGTATCTCGGCTGGATTCGCGGTGCCTCGAGTGGCGGCCTGGCCTCGAACCTGTTCGTGCTGCGGCACACCCCAGCGGACTATCTCCAGCCCGCCGTAGCCCTCTCCGGGGGAATCACGGCGCTGGGAGCCGCCCCGTGGCTGGCGCTCTTGCTGTGGAAGCCTGTGGCAGTAGGCGGCCTGTTTTTCGCCACCCGAGCGTACATCCATCACTGCCTCCAGGATCGCGCAGGGCGACGCGCCGCGCTCGTCGTGGCATTGTTCTTTGGCTGGGTCTCGATCACCAGTGCGCCTGCTCCGTGGCTGGGTGGCGGAACGCACGATCTCTGGCTTGGTCTGCTCTCCTGGTTGTGGGGATATCCATTTGGGTTGCTTGCGCTCACCCTGCTTGTGGTCGCACTGCTCGCATATGAACGCGACCGCGCGGCGCAGCGGCTCGGCTGGTTGCCCCCGGTCCTGGGAGCGTTGGCGTGCTGGCTGCATCCCTGGCAGGGCGAGACGCTGATCGCCACCCTGCTCGGTATAGAGGTACTCAGGTGGCGCCATGGGGAGCGTCCTTCCACGCGTCTGTTGCTGATCACGATTGGCGCGACAGCCATACCGCTGGTCTATTACGGAATGCTCGCCGCCACCGACCGGTCCTGGAGGCTGTCGGCACACACCGGTCGCGGCTCCATGTTCACGCTGGGGATCCTGGCGTTGTCGATCGCGCCGCTGGCCCTGCCCGCCGCGCTGGCCTACCGCGTGCGAGCCCAAACCTTCATTGCAGCGGCGACGCGGGTCTGGCCGATTGCGGCGTTCGGCATCTTCCTGCTGTGCCGGACGCCGCTTGGCACTACTCCGCTGCATGCGTTTCTCGGTGTAACGATCCCCCTGGCCGTGCTGGCGGTCGAGGGAATACGAACAATTCGGTGGGAAACCTCGTCCGCACGCCGGGTGGTGTTCGCGACGCTCGCCATCGCCGCGGTGACCATTCCGGCGACCGTTAATGAGCTCCGTACCGCGCGGCGACTCGCGGCTCCACGGTCCGGAGTGGCGAACTTCATCGCCGCTGACGAGCGGACGGCGCTGCACTATCTGGCAACCGATCCCCGGCCTGGCGGCGTCATTACTCGTCTCTATTTGGGTGCCGTCGTCCCCGCCGATACCGGCCGGCGCACGTACGTGGGCAACTGTCAGTGGTCGCTCCCCGACTGCTCGAGGCGCGAGCAGCTCACCGATGCGCTTTTCCGAGGAAAGCTTGCGCCCTCGGATGCGCGCAGCTTCGCTCGCACCAGCGGCGCCCGCTTTCTGCTCGCCGACTGCCGATCGCGCCCGGACCTGCAGACGGAGCTCGCCCCGATCATCAGCTCGGTCCATCGGTTCGGGTGCGCCACGGTCTACGTGGTCAACTAGTGGCGCGTTCGACAGCCTGCAAGTAGTCGGCCACGACCTGATCGTATCCGGCGTCACTGTGGATCGTCCCATCCCTCAGCCAGATCGCCCGGTGACAGAAGCGTTCGAGCACAGGATGGTCGTGCCCGGCAGCGACCACGACCCCGCCGCGAGCAGCAATTTCCAGCGCGCGTTTCGCCAGCCGAGCGCGAAATTCCTGGTCCAGCGCCTCGTGCACCTCGTCGAGCAGCAGCACAGATGGCTCGGAACATTCTGCCACGGCGAAGCCAAGTCGCGCCCGCATGCCCTGCGAGTAGGTGGACACAGGCAGATCGAACCGCGCGCCGAGTCCGCTGTGCTCCTTTACTACGTCCAGCTGCGCCAGTGACGCGCGGCGTCGGCGGCCCATCAGCACTCCGAGCAGTAGGGCGTTTTCTCGGCCGGTCAGCCGTGTGAGCAGCCCCGCGTCGACGGAGAGCAGAGACGCAATTCGTCCCTGCACCTGGAGCTGACCGGCGTCCGGTTTCAGGACCCCGGCAAGCAGCCGCAGCAGGGTGGTCTTGCCCGCTCCGGTGGCTCCGATCAGCGCAACCGAGTCCCCGGGGCCAAGCGCGAGATTGACGTCGTGCAAGCCCCATTGTGCGCGAACCGATCGTCGCACCGCAGCGACGACCGGCGTCACCGGCCGACGATGCCGATCGAACGCGAATCGCACGCCCGCGCCCTGCGCGAACACCGAGGCTGGTGTCTCAAGGCTCATTTAGGACCATCACCTAGCTTGACGGACCACCGGCATGTGTGAGAAGTTAGCTTGGTGGCCGGTGACGTTGGGCCACCCGCGCCCCATGGTCAGCACCGCGCTCGGCGACGAATGCAGATGTTCGAACGGTTCGACGAGGCACTTGATCGACCGGCCGAGCGCCCTGCTGTGAGCCCGAATTACCCACCGGGATTGGTGTTCGCAGTGATCGATCCTCCGCGCGGGCTGGGCCAGCACGATCTCCGTCAGGCGTTGCGGGCGATGACTGAAGACTGGTCGCGCTACGGCTACCGAGGGGAGATCGTCAATGCCGGCGGCGTCGACGATGCCTTGGAGCGTGCAGTGCTGGGTGGCGCGCGTTGGTGCCTGCTGCAACGCTATGGCCACGTTCTTGCCGAGCGACTACCGGGCCCGCGGTCGCGCGGCGGCACCGTGGACCGCGAGCTGGCGAAGTGGATCGAAGGGCACGAGTTCCTCGTCATGGGCGACATCGTCGGCACGACCGGCGGCAGCTTCGGTCTGGCTGATCGCTTCCTGCTCGTCGACGTGCACCGATGGGTGGAGCTGGGCCAGCCCAGATATGGAACCGTCGCCGGCGAGCGACCGTCGCGACCGCAGGCGGCGTGCGTCGAGACCTCGCTCCCGGATGGCTCGCGCTGCCTGACCGCGAGCGGAGGCCCGCCACGGGCGCCGCACCCGCTGGCGCCTGGCTGGGAGCTCATCGACTCCAGCCTTCGAGCCGGATTGCCCGTGTATGAGACGCCCTCGCAGATCGCGGACCAGACAGTCGATGTGTGGCCGCGTACGGAGGCAGAAGCGAACTGCCTGCGCCGTAATCTACGAACCGGAATCCGCGGGTTCCCGCGCCCCGCGGACGAGGTGCTTGGCGCGCCTCAGCGCCGCTTCTTTGACGAGGTGGCGACCCAGATGAACAACGCCCGCCGCGGCGTTTTCCTGTTCAACATCGAGAGTACGGATGACTTGAACAGGCTGCCGCCGGGGTTCTGCGGGCCGCTCCGCGCGCTGTACACGGTCGCCGCCGGATTCAAGCCGAACGCCATCCTGCGCCGCCTCCAGTTCGACGACGCCACGCGGGTCGTGTTCTTCGATTACAGCCCGAATGCGCTTGCGGTCCGCGAGACCCTCCGCTCCCGGTGGAACGGCAAGGATCTGCCGGCGTTCATGCGCACCCTATTCCGATTGCACCCGCACCCGAGTACGCACTATCAGCTGTGGACCGACTCCAGCGCTGAGAACATCGACTGGCACGACATCGACGCGCGGTGGGAGTCGGAGCTGGAGCAATGGGGTGGCGAGGCCGAGTTCCAGGAGTGCTGGCAGCGCTACCAAAGACTTGACCACGAGTACACAGTGTGCGATGTGCTGAGCGACCCGCGTCCCCTGCTCCGGCGCGTCCGCTCAGATGTGGAGCCGGGGGCGATCTGGTGGAGCAACGCGTTCTTCACCGTCTACGGGAACTGGATCCACTCCGAAGCCGAGCGACGGCGCCGCTACGAGCGGTGGATCGATGGGTTGACCGCGAGCGCACCCCAGCTGTGGATCTATGGGAGCGATCACCTCAACCGCAGCGTGAATCACATCCAAACTGAAACCTATCAGCGGTTGCTGGCGACCTCAGCGGACGCCGGATCGGAGGAGTTATGCGAGATACGGACCTGACCGTCAGTCCCGCCAGTGGGCGAAGCGCGGCCGACACGGCAGATGAGTTCGTCCGGCATCGCGGCCCGGTCACCTGCGTTGCCGAGATTCCCGGGACGAATCGTGTGGTCACCTCGGGGTACGACGCGGCCGTCGGCATGTTTGATTTGTCCACCGGGGAAGTGCGGCTGCTGGGCTATCACCGCCACCTGGTCAACCGTGTGACCGTCAACAGCAGCGGCACCTTGGCTGCGACCGCATCCTCGGATTACACAATCGTAATCTGGGACCTGTCCAAGCTGGCACCGGCGCAAATCCTGTTTGGCCATGCCGACGATGTCGAGGACTTCGTGTTCGTCGACGACAGCGTCGGTGCATCGGTCTCACGCGACTGGCGGGGCTTCATCTGGGACATTCACACGGGCCGGATCACGCGCGTGCTGGAGGGCCACGAGAAGGATGCCCTGTCGGTTACTCATAGCGCCGGAAGCCTGTTCACGTCCGGGGATGACATGACGCTGCGCCAGTGGCGCCTAGCGGACGGGAAGCTCGAGCGCGTTTGGGGTCCGTTCGCGTCGGAGACCGACACGTGTGCGATCGACGGCCGGCACGGTCGCGCGGTCCTGGGCTGCGACGATGGCGTCGTCCGTGTCTTCGACATTGCGAGCGGCGATGCTCTGGTCGAGATTCCTGCCCACTCCTCGGGTGTCAAGAAGGTCGCTGTGTCCCCTGTCAACGGGGATATCCTGTCGGCAGCGTACGACCAACGGGTGCGCATCTGGAACTGGCAGGACTTCCAGGAACGGACATCGCTAGAGGGACATCCAGCCCTGTGGGAACGTTCGTTCAACTGGACCATGGACGGCCAACGGGTGCTGGCAGGGACATTCGACGGCACGGTGGTCGTGTGGGATGCCGAGAGCGGCCGACAGCTGGCTGAGGTCGGCAACCGCGAGGCTGAGCCCGGCAACGCCTGCCTCAACGAGGTGGCCGCCACCGGTGACGGTCGAATCGTGCTGGTGAGTGATGATGGTCGGGTCCGCACCGCGCGTTTGACGGAGGACGAGGCATCCTGGCTCGGGCTCTGCGTGCCCGCGTCAGGCCGGGTGCTGATGAACGCCGTGGCCGTCGATTCCCGCGGCGAGCGAGTTCTGTGTGGCGCGCACGACCACCGTCTGCACTTCTTGCACTTGGCGGCGGACGGTGAGCTCGCAGAGCTCGGCGAGGAGATGCTGAACGAGGGTCCGATCAACAGCATCAGGGTGTCGGACCATGAGGGCTGGGACGGCGTCGCTTTTGTCGGCTGTTACAGCGGCGCAATCGTGCGGGTCAGCGCGAATGGTGGTGTCGAGCAACGGTTCCGGCTGCATGAGAACGCCGTCAAGGCCCTTCGCCTTCATCCGGACCGAACTCTCGGGGTGAGCTGCAGCGCTGACGGAATCCTGGTCTCCTGGGACTTCGACGGGAACCTGATCACGCGGTTTCCGGGTCACACCGCGATCATCGACGATGTTGACATCGATCCCTCCGGCCGGTGGCTGGCGACTGTGGGACGGGATTTTCTTCTGCACGTCTACGATCTCGCGGACGGCCGGCTATGTCACGCGGTTCCGCTCGGCCGCCGCTCGCCCAAGGCGGTGTGCTTCGTCACGCCCGATGCCGTCGTCGTCACCAACTACTGGGGCGAGCTGATCCGTGTCGAGATGCCGAGTGAGGACATCACGCGCCGCTGGATCGCCGGTAACGGGATCAGTGCGGCCGCTCGCAGCGGCGATCACCTGGTGGTCACGTCGTACGACGGTGGCGCCTATCTCGTCCGCCACGAAGACCTGCACGTGGTCCGTGAACTGCGCGCGATGACGCAGCGGGTGGGAGAGCAGCAGGCGGGTGTGTGGTGAGCGAGCGGCCCGTGCGGTTCGTCATCCTGGCCGCGCCACGGACTGGCAGTAACTTGCTGTGCACGCTGTTGGATTCGCATCCCGACATCCTGTGCCATCACGAGCTGTTCAACCCGGCTGGCGTTTTCTGGGCGCTCGAGGCGCGTGAGAACGGTTCCTCGTCAAGTGCCCGGCGCGAGCTTCGTGACCGCGACCCGCGCGCGTTTCTGAGTAGCGTGTGGAATGCCCACGGCGGCCATAAGTGCGTCGGGTTCAAGATGACTGGTCGGCAGCATCCCGGAGGGCTGGGAGCAGCGATGGAGGATCGTGGGGTGCGCAAGATCGTGCTACGGCGGCGCAATCGGGTTCGCACCTACGTCTCGCGACTGATTGCAGAGCGCACCGGTGTCTGGGAGCTGTATGACGGCAACCCGGTCCAGCCCCCTCCCGCGGTCACCGTGGACCCCGACGAGCTGCGCGCGATGACCGAAGAGGATGATGCGTTTTACGCCGAGCTCGAAGCCGAACTGCACAGCACCCAGCAGTCCTGTCTGCGCGTGACATACGAGCGGCTGTTCGAGGTCGAGGAGCGCGCCCGCGCGCTGGAGTTCCTCGATTTGCGAGGCGGGCGGCAGGCGGCTCGCAGGCTCAGCACTCCCAGCCTTCGGCGGCTGCCGGACGAGCCACGTGAAGTGGTGGCGAACCTGCCGGCACTGTCGCGGGCGCTCGAAGGAACCGAGCTGGCGACCGACCTCGACCCGGCTCACTGGGCCGGGCCGGTCGAGAACGGAAGCGGGTATGCCGATGCTCCTTGACCCTCGGTTCATACGAGACGAGATCATGGGCGACGACCCGTGGACCGTCACACACGGGGCTGAGCCCGAAGCTAGTGAGCTCGGCGCCGGGATTCTCTACTACTCGCTGGCGTACGCGCTCCGTGCGACCGTGTGCGTGTGTCTCGGGTCTGGCGGCGGCTTCGTGCCCAGACTGATGCGCCAGGCACAGCGAGACCTGGACCTGATCGGAGCCCGGACGATCTTGATCGACGGCGGCGATCATGTTCCGCACGATGTGAGCCGGATCTGGGGATCGCCGATGTGGCAGCCGGAGCACTCCCGGTTTCGGCAGCACTATCCCGACGTGGAGATCATCGTCGCGCTGACCGAGACGGCCTACAACGAGCACTTCGCGGCTGCTGAGGTGACGATCGACTATCTGCACATCGACGCCGACCACAACTACGAGGGCGCCCGGCGCGACTGGGACCTTTACCACCCGCTGGTGGCCGACGGCGGCGTGATCACCGTGCACGACACCGAAAACCACCGGCCTCCATGCGGAGTGCCGCAGCTGCTCGACGAGATTCGTCACGAAGGGCGCTATTCCGTCATGAACTTTCCGATCCGCTATGGCACGGCGATCCTCAAGCGCAACCCTGAGACAGAATGAAAATCCTGTTTGTACAGGATCACGTGCATCTCCCAGGGCTGGGGGGTGCGATCAAGGCCAACCGCTTGATGCTGGAGTCGCTGGCGGCGCGCGGACACCGATGTCACATGGTCACCCCCGCTTTGACGACGAAGGCGGGGCCTGAAACGCGCGAGCAGTTTGCCGCGGATCGGGGATCCCGCGGCGTGCGGCTCGAATACCCCGGCAGGCACGTGTACCGCTACCGGTTTCGAGACGTGCTGGTAGACGCCACCGACTTTCCCACTGCGAAGGAAACGCGCAATTACATCCATCGCCGGATCGAGGAGACGCAGCCGGACTGGGTGCTCGTCGACGACGACAAGCGTCGCACTGGTCTCGCCCCCGCCCTCGCGGCCGCGCCCGGACGCGTGCTCGTGGTGCTTCAGACCGTGGCCAATTTGCCCTTCGGGCCGTTCGCGGCCCGGCCTGATCCCGCGCAGACGGAGCGAATGCGCGCGGCACGTGGCATTTTGGTGATCAGTCGCTTCCTTAAGGGCTATGCCGCTGACCATGCCGGCCTAGACTCGACGCTCGTGCGGCTGCCGGTGTATGGGGCGGGGCCGTTTCCGGTCACGGCGCGCTTCGGGTCTGGGTTCGTGCTGCTGGTGAACCCGTGCACCGAGAAGGGCCTCGATATCTTCCTGGCGCTCGCTCGCGCGCTCCCTGGAGTCCCGTTCGCGGCGGTGCCGACGTGGGGGGCGGACGAGCATGTGCTCAAACTGCTCGCGGGTGCATCGAACATCGAGCTCGTGACCCCAGCCGAAGACATCGGGGAGATCATGCGCCGCGCGAACATCCTCATCGCACCATCGCTGTGGCCTGAAACTTTCGGCTACGTCGTTCCCGAGGCGATGTTGCGTGGATTGCCCGCCGTGGTCAGCAACGTGGGTGGGCTGCCAGAGGCCGGGCTCGGCGCCGCCACCGTGTTGAACGTCGCGCCGCTGGTCCGGATGAACGGCGGCTACAGGCGACGCAAGCAGGATGTGGAACCGTGGATCCGAGAGGTGTCCCGACTGCGCGAACAGCGCGAGCACTACGAGCAGCGTTCGGCAGCCGCCCACCGCTCCGCGACGAGGTTCGCCGCCGGCGCGAGCTCCACGGTGATCGAGCGCCATCTCGAGGCGCTCGCGGAGCGACGATGAGGCAGCATTCAGCTCGCGCTCGCGCCGCCATTGTCGACCCGTACTCTTCGGGGGCGCGGTTGGCCGGCGAGTTTGCGCGTTTCGGGCTCGAGTCGGTGGCTGTGCTGAGCACCCGCCGGGCGCCCGAACTGTTTCGCTCGTCGTATCGCCGACGTGACTTCATTCGCGTCGTGCATTGGAAGGGCGACCCCGAGGAGACCGCCGACCGCCTACGGCGCCTAAACGTTGAGCATCTGCTGCCCGGCTGCGATCTCGGCCTCGAGGTAGCCGACCTGCTCGGCGAACGTCTCGGCGTGAACCTCAACGGCACGCGGCTGGCACGCGCTCGGCGCGACAAATACGTCATGACCGAGACCGTGCGCGCCCGCGGGTTGGATGCCCCAGCACAGTGCCGTGCGTCGTCGCCCAACGAGTCCCTCGCCTGGGCGACTGCTCGCGACCGTTGGCCGGTAATCCTCAAGCCGGTGCGAGGGACGGCGTCCGACGGGGTGCTGCTGTGCGACTCACCGGATGCACTGGCGAGGAGCCATCGCGCGCTTATCACACAGACGAACGTCCTCGGGCTCACGGAGCCGCAGATGCTCGTACAGGAGTTTCTGCCCGGGATCGAGTACGCCGTCGACACCGTCAGCCACGACGGCCGCCACCGGCTGGCAGGGCTTTGGCGCTATCGCCGCCCCGCACACGGGGCGGGCGAGCCGTTCGTGTGCTACGACGCAATGGAGCTTCTGCCCGGCGACAACGCTCGCGCCGACAAGCTGTTCGCTTACACCCGGGGCGTCCTCGATGCACTGGACATCCGCCACGGAGCTGCGCATGCCGAGATGATTTGGGTTGATGGCCGAGGACCGGTTCTGGTGGAAGTGAGCCCGCGGATGAACGCCGGAAACAACGCGGTCCTGGCGAAAGTGTGCGGCGCGCGCGCCAGCGCTCTCGAGCTGACCGTGCGCGCGGAAATCGCGCCGGAGCGGTTCCTGCGCGAGGTCGAAGACGGCTATCGACTCTCACGGCACGCGACGAACCGTTTTCTCATTCCACGTCAGCAGGGCAGATTGCACGGCGTCCGTCGGCTCGACGAAATTCGAGCCTTGCGCTCGTTCCACCGACTGAGTGTCGGCGCACGCGTCGGGCGCCCGGTGCCGCGCGTCGTCGGTGCCGTGACACTGGTGCACGAAGACGCGGAGGTGATCGAACTCGACCTTCAGCGCATCCGAGAACTGGAGGCCGACGGCCTGTACGACATTCGGGGGGGCGGATAGGCTGCCGGTGCTGATCCGCACCCGCGCTTCGCTGCCGCCTTCGCTGCTGCTGACCCGCCCCGCAGCGACGGACTTGCCGCCCCCGCTGGATCGCGATCAGGTCGCCTTCTATCACAAGGGGCGCGTTGGCGTGTGGCACGCGGCTCGCAGTCTGAAGCGCTCCGGAGGCCCCGGCATTCTGGTACCCAGCTACAACTGCGGCTCGGAGATCGAGGCACTTCGAGCCGCCGGCGCGACACCGATCTTCTACCGGGTCGATGGGTCCGCACACGTGGACGTCGATGACGTGGCGGCCGCCCTCGACGAGCGATGTGCGGCGGTCTACCTCACGCACTACTTCGGGTTTGCCCAGCCCGGGCTCGAAGCGATCACGGAGCTTTGTCACGCGCGCGGGGCGGTCTTGATAGAGGACTGTGCGCATGCCCTGTACTCGACCCACGCCGGAAGGCCGCTGGGCACGTTCGGAGACGTGGCCATCTTTTCGCTGCCCAAGATCCTGCCCGTCCCTGACGGCGGAGCGATCCTGGCGGCCAACGGAGGCTTCAGTCTCCCATGCCCGCCAAAGCGCCCGCCGGTCAGCCGCTGGGCGGACGAGCTGCTGATTTCATTAACTGCTCGGGCCGGTTTGCACCGGGCTCGACCGGTCCGGGCTGCCTCACGCTTCGTGCTCGCCCCGCTAGCACGGGCCGCGATCCGAGCGGGCCCACGGCCAGGCGTCCCCGGAGATGTCGCCACCGAGACAAATGAGAATCTCCCGTTGCCGTTTGACCCACGCACCACCGCTTGGGGGCCGTCACCGGTCACACGCGCGATCCTGCGCCGAACTCCGCACGAGCTGATCCGCACCCGGCGACGAGCCAACTACCAGATTCTGCTGGAACAGCTCGGCGCCGTCCCCGGTCTAAGCCTGATCCGCCCGGAGCTGACGGCGGGGGCGTGCCCATTCTGTCTGCCCGTAGTCACGGACAACCCGGTCGGGCTGCGCGCCCATCTGGCCCGGAGCCGCATCCTTGTCGATGTGCTTTGGCCCCATGTCAGCGCCGGCGGGAATGGACCCGAGCCTGGCGAGGCCGAGGAGCTTCGACGGGGAGTGGTGGCGCTGCCCGTGCACCAGGACCTGGACCAGAGCGAACTGGGGCGAATTGCGGCTGCCGTTCGCGACTGGAGTCATACACGATGACCGGTCCCGTCGCGCGCGCCGGCGGCTCCGGGCCGAGCGAGCTGTCACTGGACCCGTTTCCGGATGTGGAGCGCCTGAGGCACCCAATCGCGACCGTGCTGCAACAGCATCCCACGCCGGTGTTCGTAGGCTCGCAAACCATTCTGGTCGATCGGTACGAGGCTCTCGCGCGTGCGGTGGACCATGCATGGGGACCGGCCGCCATCGCGTTCTCGTTCAAGACCAACTACGGCGTGGCTGAGTCAGGCATCCTGCGGGAACGGGGCGCTTGGGCGGAAGTCGCCTCTGCCCGCGAGTACCAACTCGCCCGGCGCGTCGGCCATCCTGGGTCAGAGATCGTGTTCAACGGCGTTGCCAAGACGTCCGCCGACCTCGCGCGCGCGGTCGAGGAGGGCGCGATCGTCCATGTCAACCACCTTGACGAACTCGAGCGAGTTATAGCCGTGGGTTCAAGGGGCAATGGCACCGCGAACATCGGCTTGCGGCTTACCACCGCCGCTGGCGAGGTACCCGAGAGCCGCTTCGGTTTCTCGATCGAGCGCGGGGAAGCCGCGAGCGCCATCCGCCGCCTGGAGCGCGGCGGGCTGCGCCTCTCAGGCCTGCACATGCATCTGGGGCACTACACGGACGACCCGCGGGTGTTTGCGCGCGCTTGTGAAGCGCTGGGCCGGTTCGTGGTCGAGCAGGTCTCAGCCCGCCACAAGGTCGAGCACGTCGACGTCGGAGGGGGCTATCCCCATCGGGGACCGGGCCCGCGCAGCAGGCAAAGCTGGGACCCAAGGCCGATCTCCGAATATGTCGAATCAATCACAAGCACGCTCGGCGGAGTATTTGATGGGTCACCACGTCCCCGGCTGATCCTCGAACCGGGGCGTTACCTGGTCGGCGACGCGATCGTGCTCATGACCACCGTGCGGCGAGTGCAGGCCTCCGGTGACGATCAGGACCTGCACACCGACGCGAGCATCGCGATGCTCCCGCTCACTCACCATGCTCCACATGTGGTGCGGGTGTTCACTCCGTCTCTGGAGCTCCGGGCCGGCCCCGAGCTGCCGACTCGCGTCTGGGGAGCCACCCCGCGGGAGGATGATCTGCTGCTGTCCGGACCGTTGCCCTCGGCTTCTGTCGGAGATCTTGTGGTGTTTTACGCGGTCGGTGCCTACAACAGCACACTGGGCTCGTCGTTCGTGTTCGATCTCCCCCGGCTCGTGTTGGTGTGACCGGCGCCGCCTTAGCTACGGCGGTCTCCCGGCGGCCACGTGGGCCGGCTGAGGAGGACGCTGCCGCACTCCGTCGAGCAGATCGAATTCTCGTGCTCGGCCCCAGCGGCGTCGGGAAGACCGAATTGTCGGTCCGCCTCGCCGAGGTGCTAGGACTGCCCGTGATTCACCTGGACGCGCACTTCTGGCAGCCCGGGTGGCGTCCAATGCCGCGCGCGCAATGGCGAGCGCTGGTCGCTGAGCTCGCGAGCAGACACCGGTGGATCATGGACGGGACCTACGAGGACAGCCTTGACCTCCGGCTTCCGGCAGCCGGGGCAGTTATCGTGTTCGAGCGCTCCCGCTGGGCATCCCTATGGGGAGTGTTTGTGCGGCGGATTCGGCTGCGGGGTGGTGCGCGACGGGACGCCCCACGCGGGCAGCGGCTCGACCGCTCGTTTCTGCGCTACGTGTGGCGCTACCAAAGTGACACCAGGCCAACGGTCATGCGGTGCCTGCCGGCATACGCCGAAGACGCTGAATTGGTGATACTGCGCTCACGGCGCGAAGCGGCACTTCTGCTCAGTGCGCTCGGCGCATCACACAGGCGCTCATTGCACGGGTGATTCCCCGACGTCGTGGCGCAGCCGTACGACGCGGTGCTGGTAGTTGTCCGATACCAATAATTCTCGGCCAACCATCAGTGCCCAGCGCGGCTGATCCAGGTGCTCGAATGGGGAGCCGACGATGCGGCTCAGCTCCCAGATGAGTTGTCTGTCCGGATCTGCCCCCAGCACACGATTGTTGCCGGTGTCAACGATCACGAGTTGCCCGTCCGGACTCACGCACGCGTAGCGCGGGCGGTTGAGCCGCCAGGTCTGTCGGCCGGCCTGCACGCTCTCGAGCTCATTCACGACGCGCCCATCGGGTGCTATCCAGATCAGCCGGTGATGGCCTGTATCGCAGATGAGCAGAATCCCGTCCGGAAGGAGCTGAGCATTGTGGGGATCAGCCAGCTCGACGTCACCTGACGCCGCGTGCCCGCCAACCAGGCGGTGAATGCGGCCCTGCCAGTCTGCCTCCCCAACCAGGTTCTGCTTCGGATCGGTGATCAGTAGCCGCTCACCGTCGAGCGCCTGCACGTCGTGCGGATCCCCTAGCGGAATCTCGCGTGACCCCCCGAGTGCGGTGAGCATACGAGTCACTTGACCGTCGGCGGCCACCTCGACGATGCGGGAGTTCAGACCGTCGGCCACCACCACGCGGTCCCCGGCGGCGCGGCGTGCGCAGCGCGGCCAGCGCAGCGGGGTCTGGTCGTTGAACGGGAGCGTGCGGATCCTCCCATCGTGCAGCTCCACCACGCGATCGTTGGCCGTATCGCACACCAGTAGGCCGCCCTGTCCGTTCGGCTCGACCGAGCGGGGAAAGGATAGGGCCCGCCGGCGAACCACAGGCTCGCCGAAGTGCCACACGATCCTGCTCGTGTCATCGCATTCGATTACCCGCCCGCTGGCTGAGTCGCAGACGAGCACATGCCCGTTCGCGAGCCGATCCGCGAATGTCGGCGAGCAGGCGCCATCGGCGATCGGGACGATCCCGACGCTGCCTGACTCCTCGACAGCGAGGACGCGGTGGTTCCGGGTATCGGCGATAAGACGTCGACCGTCGGGCGCCTCACGAACCGCCCGCGGGCTGGACAGCCGGCCGGGCTGGCTACCCGGATCGCGCGAGGCCCCGTATCGCCATACGACCTCGCCCGCTCGGGTGATTTCAACTGCCACGTGACAGAACTCGTCCGCCAGCAATATGCGGTCGCTGGGCAGCAGCTGGAGACTGGAGGGGCAGCCGATTCCGTGCTGGCCGGCGGCCAGGTACCACAGCAGGCTCCCGTGCGCGTCGATTTCGACGATATCGACCTCGAACACGCGGTCCACAAACGCGATGAGAAACGTTCCGCGTGGCGTGCCGGCGATACACGCGGGCATGTGCTTGGACAGTCGGGCCAGATCGAGAACGCGCTCGCAGTGATCGCTGGCGTTCAAGATCCACAGCTCCCACTGCGTGACTCGGAGCCAGGCGCTGCGCCCATCCGGGAGCGCGCACCCGTACGCGTCGTCGATGCCCATTGCGGCTGTGTCGCTTACGACGTGACCAGCCGGGTTGACGCGCAGGGTGCGGAACTCCGTCCGGACGGGCACGCACTTATCGGGGGAACGCTCGTCGACGATGAGCGTGCTGCCGTCGAGCGCTCGTGTCGCGCTCACAGGCAACCGAAGCTCTCTCCTCGGCGATATCCCGTTCGTGGGCGCGTACTCGAGCCCGATCTCCTCGATCAATGACCAGGCCATGGTGCTGATCTACCATTCGCGTCCGCTGGCGTCAATTTGATCGCCCGCGATCGGCGCTGCGTCGCCGGCGGAATGACCACCACGAACACCGACATCCTCGAGCGCGCGACGGCGGAGCTGGTCGACGCCCTCGTATCGCACGGAGTACCGTCGTTACTGCTCAAAGGGCCGGTGTTCAGCCGCTGGCTGTACGACGACGGCGTACCGCGCGCATACAACGACATAGACCTGCTGGTGCAGGAGGACCGTCGTCGGCTCGCAGAGCAGCGGCTCCGCGAGCTTGGCTTCAGGCTTGCCCCGATCAGCCGGCGAGATTGGGAAGCCGTCCCGCATGCGATTGGATGGGAGCGCGGAGCCGTGGAGGTTGACCTGCATTGGACGCTGTGGGCAGCTGAAGCGGCCCCCGCGACCGTGTGGCACGAGCTGCAAGCCGACGCGCAGGAGCTGAGAGTTGGTGGCGCTGAGGTGCCGAGCGCCGGGCCGCGCACGCGCGCGATGCTGGTCGCCGTACACGCGGCTCGGCACCGCTCCCCTCGCAGCCGGTGGCTCATGCGAAGAGCGCGGAGGACCTTACCCGGGCCCTGGAGCGGTGCTCACCGGACGAATGGCGTGCCGCCGCCGAGCTCGCTGGTCGGCTCGGACTGGTTGATGCCTTTGCGGTGGGGCTGCGCTCGCTTCCGCAGGGCGAGGTCGTCGCCGCCAGCCTGCGGTTGCCCAACAGTGCCCGCGCGATGATCCTGCTTTCCGGCGTACCGCCTCCAACCGCGGAATGGTTCCTACGAGCGTTCCAGGCTCGCGGGGTACGGGCGAAGTTGCGGCTGCTGGCCCGGGAGATAGTTCCTTCGGTTGAGTTCATGCGCTTGGCGAGCCCGAGGCTGGCCGAGCGCGGCCGGATCGGGCTGCTGATCGCGTATGCCATCCGCCCCTTCATTCGCGCCGCGCGCGCGCCACGTGGATTCATCGCCGCGCTCCGGGCGACGCGCAACGCCCGGCGCTGAACCGGGCCGCCCCAGCGGGCGCGTCAGTCGACGTCGCCGGCCAGCACGACGTCGTCGCCAAGCACGTGGACCGTGCTGCCGGTCAGGCGCAGGCTGTCGGACATCCGCGACACGCTCAGGTCACCAACTGCCTCCTTGCCGGCTCCCAGGATGGTCGGAGCGATGCCGGCGACGACGCGGTCGACTAGGCGCTGGCGGAGAAATGACGTGATGACTGCCGCGCCACCTTCGACCAGCACGGAACCGACGCCCTGTTCCCGCAGCACCGCAAGTGCGGCGGCAAGGTCGACGCCCCAGGGAGGTTGCGGGTCGACAACCTTCACAGCGATGCCGCGTTCGCGCAATTCGTCTCGGCCCTGCGGAGGCGAAAGCCGGCTGGTGATGACGAGCGTCGGCGCCGCGTCAGCGAGGATTCCGGCGCTGGCCGGGACGCGGAGGGTCGTGTCCAGCACGACGCGGAGTGGCGAGGCCCCGGGCACGAGCCGGACTGTGAGCTGGGGGTCGTCCGCCAACACCGTGCCGATGCCGACGAGCACGCCGTCGCACGCCGCGCGAAGGGCGTGGGATGCGCGGCGCTCAGGTTCTCCGCTTATCCACTTGGAATCCCCGGTGTGCGTCGCGATCCGCCCGTCAAGCGTCTGGGCGTACTTCAGGACCACGTATGGCCGATCATTACGAGCGGTGACCGCCCCAAGGAGCGCCGTTACATCGAGGGCCCGCGGCGTCTCTTGTTGGAGCCTCTCGCCGGTCGGGTGCAAATGGCCCATACGTCGCTCTTTGGTGCGAAGGTAGTGCAGGTTGCGAGCATGCGGGGAAGTCGGCAAAGCGATGACCTCGTCGATCTCGACGCCGGTGAGCCGCAGGCTTGTCTCCTTGTGCGGATTGTTCGTGAGGAGTCGGATCGTGCGGATGCCCAGGGCCGCCAGACACGCGGCCACCTCGTCGTACTCCCGCGCGTCCGAGGGGAGGCCAAGGTGCGAATTGGCCTCCATTGTGTCCAGGCCGTCGTCCTGCAGAACGTAGGCGCGCAGCTTGTTGACCAATCCGATACCGCGCCCCTCGTGGCCGGTGGCGTAGATCAGCGCTCCGCGTCCCTCAGCGGCGATGACGCGCAGCGCCGTGCGCAACTGGACGCCACAGTCGCAGCGCAGGGATCCCAGTGCGTCGCCGGTCATGCACTGGGAATGCACGCGGGTCAGAACGCGGCGGCCGTCGTCGAGGTCCCCTCTGATGAGGGCCACGTGAACAGCGCCAACCGGTGAGGCGAACGCGCGGAGGTCGAATTCGCCTTCGGGTGTGGGAAACGGTATGCGCGCCACTTCGCGCGTGACCTCCGACGCGGGCCGTATTACGCTTCCCGAGCGTGCGCGATGTGCGTTAACGTCGCTCAACTGCAATCGTCCCCCGACCGCGCCGGTGGCACGGTCACCCCGAGCTTACCTGACCATGCCAGCCGCCGCACGCCGGTCCGGAGGCTGGTGGCGTGAGGCTGGTGCTCGACTGGGATGGCACTGTCACCGAGCACGACACCTTGGAGCTCGTAATCGCGCGCTTCGGCGACATCGCCACTTACCGGCGGACAGGAACACTGATGGGACGGCATCTCAGCCACGATGAGGCACTCGCGTTGAGTTTGGCGACCGTCCACGCGCCGCTCGAGGAGGTGGTCAGCTGGATTGCCAGCACGGTTCGGGTACGTCCCGGATTCCACGAGCTCGCCGAGCGTTATCGACCCCTCGTGGTTTCGAGCGGCTTGCGTGAGCTGATCGCGCCAATCCTAGAGCGCGAGCGGGTCGAAGTGGAATTAGTCGCGAATCGCGTCGATGCCAGATCCGACGGCTGGCAAATCGTCTTCCGCCAGAGACCGCGCTGCAGATCCTGTGGCGAGAGCTGTAAGCGGGCGGAGCTGCCCGGCGGCGAGGTCACCTACGTCGGCGATGGCTATTCCGACCGCTGCGCGGCCTTGGCTGCTGCACGTGTGTTCGCGACCGGCGGCCTCGCACGTTACCTGGATGAGTGCGCAATCCGGTACGAGTCCTTCGACGACCTGGAGGATGTCCTGCGAGCGCTGTCGCCGGAGGCAAACTCACGATGAGCGCGTCGGCAGCTTCGGCCGGCAGGTTCGCGATCGGCGGTCAGCTAGAAGTCGCTCGGCTGGGGTTCGGAGCCATGCGAATCACGGGTGAGGGCGTATGGGGGCCGCCGAGACACCACGATGCCGCGATCGGAGTGCTCAAGCGGCTGTCCCGGGTCGGTGTCAATTTCGTCGACACCGCCGATTCGTACGGACCGGAGGATTCAGAGAACCTCATCCACGAGGCCCTGCATCCATTTCACGGCATCCACATCGCGACGAAGGGCGGCTTCACACGCCAGGGCCCGTACATGTGGGCGCCGGTCGGGCGCCCCGAGTACCTACGCCAGTGCTGTCTGCTGAGCATGCGCCGGCTGGGCGTCGACACCATCGACCTGTGGCAGCTGCACCGCATCGACCCAAGGGTGCCCCGTGAGGAGCAGTTCGGGGTCATGAAGGAACTTCAGGATGAGGGGAAGGTCCGTCATCTCGGCCTCTCCGAGGTCTCGGTGGAGGAGATCAAGGCGGCCCGGGAGGTCTTCGACGTGGCGACGGTGCAGAACCGCTACAACCTCACGAACAGGCAGTCCGAGGATGTCCTGGCCTATTGCGAGCAGCGCAGCATCGGCTTCATTCCGTGGTTCCCCCTGGCCGCCGGCAAGCTCGCCGAGCCCGGCGGCCCCGTCGCAGAGATCGCGGCGGCTCACGGCGCCACACCGGGGCAAGTGGCGCTTGCCTGGCTGCTCGCCCGCAGCCCAGTGATGCTGCCGATCCCTGGCACCGGCTCGATCGAGCACCTTGAGGAGAACGTGGCGGCCGCCGAGGTCAAGCTCAGCGCGGATGAGCTAACCCGGCTCGCGAAAGCCGGTGAGAGCTGATTGCGCGGCGGGCGAACGCCCGGCATCGCCGCGTGTACGGCCGGCTAAGGCAGGACTCGGACCGCCAACGACGAAGAAGTTGGAACAAACGAACCGGATCGGAGACGGATAAACAGTGATCACCACCGCCACGTCGTACCCGTTTCTGGGCATTCTCTGGACGACACTCATCTTCTTCGCATGGGTGATCTTCATCTGGATCGCGATCACGGTTCTGATCGACGTCTTTCGCCGTCACGACATCTCGGGGTGGGGGAAGGCCGTGTGGGTCGTGTTCGTGGTGATCCTTCCGTGGATCGGCGTACTGGTCTACCTGATCGCCAATCACCAGGGCATGGCCGAGCGACGGATGAAGGAAGCCCAGGCGTCCCAGGCGCAGCTCGACGACTACGTGCGCAAGACCGCGGGCACCGGCGGCGCTGCGAACGAGATCGACAAGGCCAAGCAGCTTCTCGACAGCGGCACGATCAGCCAGGCTGAGTTCGACGCCATCAAGGCAAAGGCGCTCGCGTAGCCCGCTGTGATTTGACCGGCCGCGCTGCGCGAGCACGGCCGGCGGTCACTCTTCGCTGGTCCAGTCCCGGCGCGTCGGGGCCACGCCTTCCAACTCGTCGAGAAGGTGCCTCCAGCGCCCGGGCCTGACCCCTGGCTCACGAACGCGCCAAGCAGGCGCGGCGCCACCGGGCTCGGGAAGCGTGTGAGCCTCCGCGGCCGTGATTCGCAGATCAACGCCCCGCTCGTGTATGGCGGCTACATCGTCGGCCGCGATGAATCGCGGCCCGGAATCGGTGGCGATTACGACCCCGTGGAAGATGTCCTGCGCCAGCGCTGCGATGACATGCTCCACGGTTCCCACCTGCTCGCGGTCAGACGAGTAGACCGGCACGCCCTCGTGGAGGACCTGATACGCGATCGGGCTGCCTTCGTCCATCGCGCGCGACATTAGCGGCTTGGCGAGCTAGCTGGTCTCACCGTCGGCGAGTTGCGCCTCGACCGCGCGGTTGACATTGCCATGAATGTGGTCTGAGCCGATCAGCTCCAGGATCCCGTCGGCCCGGAGCGCCTTGAGAACGCGTGGCTTCAGCCGAGCCAGGCGAAGGGTGACGCCGTCGGCTTGGGTGAGCCGGTGGATCTCACTCAGCTTCGCGACGCCCTGCGAGTCGACGAAATCGACGCCCTCGAGATCGAGCACCAGAGCGCGAGCTCGGGGGCCGTCCTCGGTCAGCTCTCGGACGCGATCCTCCAGCGCTTCCGCAGTAGCGAAGAACAGTCCGCCGTCGAGACGCACGACCGCGATCCCGGGGAACGTCTCATCGCCGGGGTTCTCGTCGACGTCGCGGAACACCTGGGTTCCGGCCTCACGGCCCAGCAGCGGCATCGGGGGCCTGGTGGCGACATAGACGAGCCAGCCCAGCGAGAGGACGACGCCGATGACCACGCCGGCGAGCACTCCGGCGGAGAGAACGCCGAGGACCGCCGTCACCGCGACCCAGAAGTCGAACCGCGCGACCCGGTGAAGGCGGCGCAGCTCGGCGATGTCGATCATCCCAAAGACGACCGCATCGATGATCACGGCTCCGAGGACCGCCTTCGGGAGATGCGAGAACACCGGTGCGAGCACGACCAGCGTTGCGATCACGAGCGTCCCGGTCGCAAGCGAGGCGACCGGGGTGGCCGCCCCCGCGGACTCGTTCAGGGAGCTGGCCGAGAGGCTCGTCGACACGGGCATCCCCTGGAACACGCCGGCCCCAACATTCGCCATCCCCTGGGCCACGGACTCCTGGTTCAGGTCGATCCGGTACCGGTGCCGGGCGGCGAATGCTCTAGCGTCTCCGGCGGTCTGCGAGAACCCGATCAGCAGCAATGCGACCGCCGCGATGCCGATGCTCGCGTAGTGCTGCCTGACGATCGTGAAATCGGGCAGCAAGGGGGCGGGCAGCCCGCGCGGCACGTGCCCGACAAGCGCCACCCCGTGGGCGCCGAGGTCGAACACGGCCGATGCGAGCAGCCCCGCGGCGACGAGCACCAGCGCGCCGGGGATGGCGGGGGCCAGGAACCGGAGCGCGAGGATGAGCCCGAGCGAGAGCACCCCGACGAGCAGCGTCGTCCCATGGATGTCGCCGAGCGAGCCGATCCATGTCGCCAGCTCGCGCCAGGCGCTGTCACCCTTCGAGGACGTGCCGGTGAGCTTCGGCAGCTCCCCGATGACCACGTCCACCGCGGCGCCGGCCAGAAAGCCCGTGACCACCGCTTTCGAGAGGAACTGCGCGATCCACCCCAGGCGGGCCACGGCCAGCAGGAGGAACAGGAGCCCGGTGGCCAGCGTGATGGCCGCAACCAGCTGCGCGGCCTGCTGCCCGCCGAGCCCGGTCGCGAGGACCGCGCCACCGGCTACCGCGGCAAGCGAGGAGCTCGGGCCGGTCGAGATCTGCCGTGACGTGCAGAAGAGGGCGTAGATGAGGGCCCCCGCCGCGGCGGCGTAGAGACCGTTCTGGAGCGGCACGCCGGCGATGCCCGCGTATCCGAGGTTCTTCGGCACGACCAGTGCGGTGACGGCGACGCCCGCCGTCAGATCACCGCGGAGCCACCGCCGCTCGTACCGAGGCAGCCAACCCACCGCCGGCACGTAATGGGCGAGCCTGCCGTGCTTCCGATCCCCGGTCGCCATGGCTACCGATGACGGGTGTATAACGCGCCCCGGACGGCGTCATCATCCGTTCGGGATGATGCATCTCTCCCGAGGCGGAATAGCGTTGCCGGAGTGTCTGAGAGCTTCGATCCTCCCCCTGGCCACCGCCCGGTTGCGCCCGGGGAGGGCCCCGTTCCGCCGGCCGGACAACCAGGAACCGGTCCATCCGGGCCGAAGCGCGGAGGTGGGGGGCGCGGCTGGGCGATCGCCGGCGGGATCGCACTGGCCGTCGCCGCCGTCGTGGTGGTCGTCGTGCTGCTGGCCAATAGCGGCTCGTCGAAGAGTTCGTCGACGCCGACGACGAAATCCGTGAACGTCGACAAGAGCACGACCATCGTGCAGCCGACCAGAACGACCACGACCAGCACCGCGGTCATCTCGCCGCCGCGGACGACCACCGTCACCACGGCCCAGACGGTGACGACAACCACCTCCGCCCCCGGGAAGACGACCAGCACGACACCGTAGGGTCACCCGCCGATCGGGGTGATGATTCGCGCCGTTCAAGCTGGAGCCTGGCAGCTCACACGGCACCAGCTCGGCAAAGATCACGCGTTTCGTGGGACGCGCGCTACGTGCTTCTCGCTAACTTGGAGTGGCCGTGACCGCTCAGGCTGCCCGCGGATTACACCCGACCGCTCGCGGAGCGCGGCGGTGCCGCGCTCGGGTCTGACGGGAACGAGCAAACTCGAGGCATTGGTTTCTAGGAGGGTTCATGACAAGGAGCAGGTCTAGGACACGGAGCACGTCTAGGACACGGCGGCCGGCGAAGGCCGCGGTGGTGCCGCACCTGTCGGCGGCCGAGAGGGTCGCACGCGGCAAGGCAGCGCGGGCGGAGGTGCCCCGCTCCCGTCATGCCGAGTTCGAGCCCGCGGCAGATCGAGCTGATCCGGTCGAGCTGCTCGAGACCCAAGCGCAGACGCGTGTGCCCGAACTCGTCCCGATCCGCTACGGGAGGATGCTGGTGTCGCCGTTCACGTTTTACCGCGGGGCGGCGATGATCATGGCGCAGGACCTCGCGGCGACGCCGCGCGCCGGCTTGCAGGTCCAGTGCTGCGGCGATGCCCACCTGTCGAACTTCGGCGTGTTCGCATCGCCAGAGCGTCGGCTCGTGTTCGACATCAACGATTTCGACGAGACGCTTCCCGGGCCGCCGGAGTGGGACGTCAAGCGCCTCGCGGCGAGCATGCTGATCGCCGCGCGCGATAACGGGTATCGCGCCAAGCACCAGCAGCAAATCGTGCTCGAGACGGTGGGTCAGTACCGCACCGCGATGCGCGAGTTCGCCGCGATGGACAACCTCGCCGTGTGGTACGCGCATCTCGAGATCGAGTCGTTGATCGCCGAGCGGGCCGCGGAACTGAAGCCCATGCAGGTCAAGCGGGCCGAGAAGACCCTGGCGAAGGCGCGCACGCGCGACAGTATGTCCGCATTCTCGAAGCTGACCGAGCAGGTCGACGGGGAGGCGCGGATCGTCGATCAGTCGCCACTGATCGTGCCGGTTGCGCAAATCGCGCCGCCCGGAAAGCGGGATGAGGTGATGGACGGCCTCCGGGTCCTGCTGCGCAAGTTCCGCGAGTCGCTCGAGTTCGACCGGCGCGTGCTGCTCGAGCAGTTCAACCTGAACGACTTCGCGCGCAAGGTGGTCGGCGTGGGTAGCGTCGGGACACGCGCTTGGATTGGATTACTGCTCGGTCACAACGACGCGGACGTGCTGTTCTTGCAGATGAAGGAGGCCGAGGCGTCGGTGCTCGAAAAGCAGCTTGGTCCGAGCGGTTTCTCCAATCATGGGCAGCGGGTGGTGGTCGGGCAGCGGCTGATGCAGGCGTCGAGCGACATCTTCCTCGGCTGGGTGCACGTCGAATCCCCACTTGACGGCGAAAGCCGCGACTTCTACGGGCGTCAGCTCAAAGATTGGAAGGGCTCGGCGGAGATCGACCAGATGCGCCCCGACGGGATGGCCATCTACGGCAGGCTGTGTGGATGGACGCTCGCGCGCGCACATGCCCGCAGCGGCGACCGAATCGCGATCGCCGCCTATCTGGGCAACGGACGCACGTTCGACCGCGCGATACTCGAATTCTCCGAGGCCTACGCCGACCAGAACGAACGCGACTATCAGCAACTCGCCGAGGCGGTCAAATCGGGCAGGATCACCGCGCAAACGGGGCTCTGACTACGTCCCAGACATCGTCTCCCATTCGGCGCCCGTCTGCTCGCGGAACGCATCGATCGCGGCGTCGAGCGTCGGGAAGAAGTGGCGGGCTCCAGCGGGCCGATCAGCTGTAGCGCTCGAGCTTTCGTCGCACGGGATCCTTGAGCTCGGCGAACACGATCGAGGTGCCGTCGGCGTTCAGCTCCTCGTCGAGGTCGGCCAGCATGTCGGCGGCGGTCGTGTCGACGTCGGTGATCGGCTCGGCTGCGATCAGGATCCACTGCGGCCGCGGCTGGGCAGCCGCGAGCCGGCGGATCTGGTCGCGGAACGTCCGCGCGTTGGCAAAGAACAGCGGTCGCGTCGAACCGGAAGATCACCAGCCCAGGCAGCTGCTCGGCCTCGGGGTACTGCCGGACGTCGTGCTGGCCGGGCAGCCCGGGGACGCGCCCGAGCGTCGTCTGGTACGGCCACCATGCCCGCCTGAACACGTTGAGGATCGAGAGCGCCGACCGCGACCGCGATGCCCTCGAGCACGCCGAGCAGGGCGACCCCTGCGAACGCCGTGAGCGAGAGCACGAACTCGACACGCCGCTGATGCCATAGGCGCACGGTTCCCGGAATGTCCGCGAGCGACAGCGAAGCGGCGATTACGACCGCGGCCAGTGTCGGGTTGGGGAGATTCTTCAGCAGCCCGGGCACGAGCACCAGCATCAGCACGATCAGCGCCGGCGCCGACCAGGCCGGTCACCTGCGTCTTGGCTCCCGCCTGCTCGGCCACGGCGGTGCGGGATCCGCTCGTGCTCACCGGGAACCCCTGGAAGAACCCGGCGGCGACGTTGGCCGCGCCGATCCCGATCATCTCGCCGTTTCCGTTGACCTCCTGGCCCGTGCGGGCGGCGAACGCAGATGCCGTCGAGATCGTGTCGGTGAGCGCGACGAGCACGATCCCGAGGGCGCCGGCAATAAGCAGCGGCAGGTCGGATATCGGACTCGGCACCGTCAGCGGCGGAAATCCCTTTGGCAGGGTTCCGACGAGCGAAACGTCACGTGATCCCAGATCGAGCGCCGCCGACACCGCAATCGCCACCACGACCGCCACCAGCACCCCGGGAACGCGCGGCAGCCAGCGCGCGAGCACCAGGATCAACGCCAGGCTGAGCACCCCGACCGCGACGGCGGCGGCGACAGCCTCGCCGGAAGCGAGCCCGTGCACGAACGCGTGGGCCTCGTGGATCAGTCCGTTCGCGTCGGTGGAGAATCCGAACAGCTTCGGCAGCTGTCCGATCAGGATCGTCAGCGCGAGGCCGTTCATATAGCCGATCTGAGTTGGCTTTGACAGCAGGTCGGCGACGAATCCGAGTTTCGCGATCCCCGCCGCGATCATGAGCGCGCCGACGATCAGCGCGAGCATCGACGCGAGCGCGATCGCGCGCTCCGGACTCCCGTTGGAGCCGAGGATCGGCAGCAGCGTCGCGGCGATCATCGGGCCCAGCGACGAGTCCGGGCCGAGCACCAGGATCCGCGAGGGTCCGAACACGGCGTAGCCGATCAGGCACAGGATCGTGGTGTATAGGCCGGTGATCGCCGGCAGCCCGGCAAGCTCGGCGTACGCCATCCCCTGTGGCACCAGCAGCGTGGTCAGCACGAGCCCGGCGACCACATCACGGCGCAGCCACTCGATGCGGTAGCTCGCGACCGTTCTCAGGCCGGGAAGCGACGGCGAGTTCATCTCACCCCCGAGCCCGGCTTACGACACGGCCGCTTCTCGTCGCCGCGCGATCAGCTTGCCGGTCTCCCACAGGACCAGCAACAGGACCGCGGCGGCGAGCGCCAATCCGAACTGCCCGACCTTGAGCGGCGTGGTGTCGAGCAGGCGGTTGAAAAGATCCATCTGCGTGACCATCACCGCCAAGGCGAGTTCTGCCAGCGCAATCCAGTTCATCCGTACGTTGTCGAACGCACTCGTGGCGAGCGTGGTGAGGGAGACGCTGCGGCTCTCGTACGCTGCCACGACCAGCATCAGACCGAAGGCGGTCAACCCGATCGAGGATCCGATCACGGTGCTCCCGTAATGTTGTTTGCCGAAGTAGATCAGCAGGTCGAGGACGATCGCTATGTACAGGCCGACCAGACCGGAGGTCACCTTCACACCGGTGGTCATGATCGATTCGGTGCTCGGCCGCGGGCGCAGCCGCATCAGACCCGGAGTCGCCTGATCCAGGCCGAGCGCGACTCCGAACGGAGCGCTGATGAAGAAGTGGATCCACAGCACCTGCGGCGGCGTGAACGGCTGCCCAGAGGCGATGTTGAGGAGCGTCGCGCCGAGAAAAGTGAGCGCGAACGCGACCAGCGAGACGAGACCGAAGCGGACGTACTTGGTGAGGTTGTCGTAGAGCTTCCGGCCCTGCTCGACCGCGACCACGATCGTCGCGAAGTTGTCGTCGGTCAGGATCATGCGCCCGGCGTTCTTGGCGACCTCCGTGCCACTGCCCATCGCGATCCCGATGTTGGCGGCCTTGATCGACGGTGCGTCGTTGACGCCATCGCCGGTCATCGCCCCAAGCTCACCATTCTTCTTGAGCGTGTCGACGAGCAGGACCTTGTGCTCGGGGGCGACGCGGCCGACGACACCGATCGCGCCGATCCGGTACTGGTCGATGAAGCGTCGCCAGCCTGGTACCTGCGCTTCGGCCGGCAGCGCATTCGGACCGTGCTGTGCGAGCCGCTTGGTGGCCCGCTCGCCTGATAGCCCAGACGCGGGGTCCACCCCCAGCCTCGAAGCGACGTCCTCGGACGCACCGCTGTACCACCGGTCACCGGCGGCCTTCACGACGTCGGATCCGCTAGCCGTCGCCATCGTCCCTTCCCGGTGGCCCCGGCTCCGCGCCGGCTTCCTCGTCTCGCTGCTCCTGCTCGTGCTCGAACGGGTCCGGCGCAGCGCCCTCAGGCGCCTGCGCCTCCAAGGCCTGCTTGACCTCGAGCAGCGCATCGCGTTGTAGCTTGGTGACGCGCGGATACCGGGGATCGATCTCCATCAGAGCGGCTAACGAGTACCGCCGCGGCCCCGATCCGAGCGAACCATTTTCGATCGGCCGGGATCACGTACCACGGTGCCCATTCCGTGCTCGTGTTCGAGAGCACCGCGGAGAATGTCTTCTGGTAGTCGTCCCAGTACGCGCGCTCCTCAGATCCGCGGCCGAGAACTTCCAGTTGTGATCCGGCAAGTCGATCCGCCTCAGGAAACGAGTTCGCTGTTCCTCCTTCGAGAGGTTTAGGAACAGCTTCACGATCCGGAATCCATTGTCGGTCAGGTAGCGCTCCCAGTCATTGATCTCGCGATATCGCCGCGTCCAGACATCATGCTTCTTGGCGCGCGGCGGGAGCTTCTGGCGATCGAGGTTCTCGGGATGGACCCGGACGACTGCCACCTCCTCGTAGTGAGACCGGTTGAAGATGCCGATTTCGCCGCGCGCGGGCAGGCGGCGCGCGTACCGCCAGAGGTAGTCGTGGTCGATCTCCTCGGCTGAGGGAACCTTGAAGCTGTGCACCCTGACGCCCTGTGGATTGACGCCGCTCATCACGTGGCGGATCGTCCCGTCCTTGCCGGCGGCATCGAGCGCCTGGAGCACGACCAAGACGCCCCAGGTGTCCTGGCCGGCCAAGCGTGCCTGGTATTCAGACATCAGGCGCACGCCCTCCTCGAGCAGGCGGACGCCCTCCTTCTTCTTCTTGATGCCGGCCTTGAAACGCGGATCGAAGTTCTTGGCAAGGCTTACTTTTGCGCCCGGCTTGACCCGGAACGGGGCAATGAAATCCGCCAGGCGCTTCTGCCTCCTATCGTTCACCGTGCCCTCCGTGGAATCGGGAGGCTGTCGCGCGGGAGATCCCTCACGTGTCACGCTCCTCTGTGCTCGGTCGACGTCTTTCGACTCTAGGTTCGCTCGGGGTGATCACGCCTCACCCACCTGGGGTGACCGCCTCAGCCGGCGCGCTCGGCCGAGGCCAGGCCGCGCCGCGCGAACGCGGCGAGGACAAACGCCGCACCGGCGAGTCCCAGGAAAGCCGAGCCCGACCTTGACCGGCGAGCCGGCCAGCAGTCCGCGACCGGCCTCGAGGACCGCGGTGACGGGATTGACGTTGGCGACGGCGTGGATCCAGCCGGTCAGCAGCGGCAGCGGCACGTAAACCGGGGCGAGGAACAGGAGCACGAACACGGGCATCTGGATCAGCGCTCCCGCCTGCTCGGTGCGCAGGAACATCGCCACCCCGCAGGCCCACAGCGCCGAGACAAGGTTCACGATCACGCCCAGGCCGACCAGTCCGAACAGGTCGATGCCGTTGCCATCGACGTTCATGCCCGCGATCAGCGCGGCCACAGTGACCACGGTGCCGGTGAGCGCCCAGCGCAGCAGCGCGCCAACGGCGTAGCCGGCGATGATCCCGCTGCGGCGCGGCGCGCTCAGCAGCAGCCGCCGGGCGAAGCCCGAGTCGAAGTCGCGAGCGATGGCGAAGCCGGTGAACACCCCGCCGAAAGCGGCCGACTGCAGGAACACGAACACGAACTGAAAGGCCGTGTAGCCGGGGCGGTAGTGGAAGTTCGGGATGTCGCTGATCCGCGACAGGCCACCCGGCGAAGGCGATCAGGAAGAACAGCGGGAAGATGATCGAGGGCACGAGGATCGCCGGATTGACGAGCGTGTTGTGGATCGAGCGCCAGGCGACGCCCTGGGCCACGTTGAAGAAGCGCCTCATCGGCGCGCCAGCCTCGTCCTCATCGCCGCCTCGGACAGGCCGAGCGTGATCACCAGCAAGGCGAACGAGAAGCCGAAGCCGAGCGCCAGTGCCTGGGCGTCCCAGCCCGTGATGACCAGGCTACGCAGCCCCTCGATCAGGTAGGACACCGGGTTGTAGGTCGCGACGTCCCGAAACCACGTCGCCTTGATCAGGTTGCGGGGCAGGCTCGAGGAGCTCAGGAACAGGGTCACGAACAGCAGCGGGAAGATCCCCTGGACCGCCTCCCCGGTCCCGAACCGCAGTGCGAGCAGACCCGCCGAGGCTGGCGAACGCGAACGCGATCAGGATCGAGAGGCGCGAGCAGCACGAACGCGCCGCCGACGCCGCTGACCAGCGTCACCCCGGTGGCCAGTCCGACCAGCAGGTACGCAACCGCCTGCACGACGCCGAGCACGAGCGCGCCGCCGAGCTGGCCCGACCAGCAGCGCCTCGCCGCGCAGTGGCGTGAGCGCCAGCCGGTTCAGGAACCCGCTCTCGATGTCGCGGGCGAGGTCGACGCCTGCGGTGATCGACACGAACATCGCGCCCTGGACGAACGTCATAGCGATCAGGAAGTCCCGGTAGTTGTGGGTGGGGAAATGCGGGATCCGGGTGGCCGGACTGAGCGCCGAGCCGTTGATCGCGAACAGGATCAGCGGGAAGACCATCGGGAAGATCAGCAGCGCCCGCTGACGCAGCGGTTCGGACCACCGCTCGCCGCGCCACAGCCAGCGTCTGCTCCACGAGACCGGCTGCGTGCGGGAGCGCCGCGACGCCGGCGCCGGCCGAGCCGCCTCAACGGCCACGCCGTCTCCGCCTGCGGCCGCCGTCCGGCGGCTCGGCTGCGCCACTGCGTCGTCGCCGAGCCCTCGAGCTTGCGACCGGTCTTGGCCAGGAACACGTCGTCCAGCGAGGGCTGGTGCAGCTGCAGCGCCTCCACCTTCAGCTCGCCTGATCCAGGATGCGAACGATGTCGGCCAGCTGGGCCTCGCCGCCAGGCAACTGCACGGTCACGCTGCCCCGGCCGTTGCGCCGCATCTCGCCGAAGCCGGACAGCAGCTCGGCCAGCCGATCGCCCGGCCTCGGGGTCGGCAGGCGTCACCTCGACGGTCGGGCTGCCGATCTCGGCCTTGAGCTGCGCCGGGGTCCCCTCGGCGACGATCCGGCCCGTGGTCGATGATCCCAATCCGGTCGGCCAGGGCGTCCGCCTCCTCCAGGTACTGGGTGGTGAGGAACACGGTCATGCCCTCGTCCTGGGCCAGCCGGGCCACCTCCTCCCAGAGCGCCGCCCGGCTCTGCGGGTCGAGGCCCGTCGTCGGCTCGTCGAGAAACAGGATCCGAGGCGAATGGACCAGGGCCAGCGCGAGATCCAGGCGGCGCTTCATCCCACCGGAGTAGCCGCCGACCCGGCGATCGGCCGCCTCGGTCAGCCCGACCCGCTCGAGCAGCTCCTGGGCGCGTCGCCGGCGAACGTCGCCGGACAGGCCCTGGAGCGTGCGCCTGGAGGAGCAGATGCTCCCGGCCGGTGAGGATCGCGTCGAGCGCCGCCTCCTGAAGCGCGGCCCCGATCGTCGCCCGCACCTGCGCCCCCTGCGCGACGACGTCGTAGCCGCCCACCCGGGCGCAGCCGCTGGTCGGAGGCAGCAGCGTGGTCAGCATCAGAACGGTGGTCGACTTGCCGGCGCCGTTGGGGCCGAGAAAGCCGTAGATCTCCCCCGGGCGACACCGCCAGGTCGATGCCGTCGACCGCCCGGGGCCCCTTGCGGAACTCGCGGACCAGCCGTTCTCGACCTCGATCGCGGCTCGCTCGCTCATGTCAATCAATCTAGCCGGCCTGCACGAAAGCCGCCGGCGTGAGAGACTCCCTCCCATGCACAAGCTCGCGCTGGTCATGTTGCTGTCGCTGTGCGTGGCGCTGGGCGCCGGGTGCGGCTCGAGCAGCAGCTCGTCGACCGCCTCAGGGACCGCCTCAGGAACGACCTCGACGCAGCCGACGACCCATTTGGCGAAGACGAAGTTCGTCCTGCACGCCGGCCTGGCGTTCGGCGCCTTCCACCGGTACATCTACAAGCCCTACAAGGAGGGCAAGTTCTCCGGTGGCCTGCTCCACCACAAGCTGCTCACGTTGAAAGCCGCGCTGGCGGCGACGTTCGCCTATCACGAGATCAAGCTGGCCCTCAACGACGCTCGCTCGAGCCGCATCCTGTCCACATTGCTGGCCCCCCTGCTGGCGCTCCAGACCAAGCTGAGCGGGCTGGGCGCCAGCCTGCGGCATGGCAACGCGGATTCAGCGGCGATCCAGTCAGCCAACAGCGACGCCAGCACGATCAGGTCCGAGAGCGCGAGCCGGGGCCAGCCGATCCAGGATCAGCCGACCCCCTCGCTCGGAGGCTAACCGGGCGTCGCGGGCGGGGGTGGCGCGGTCCGTGGGCGCGCCTACCGCCGCTACCATCGAGGTAGACACCGGCGACTGAACGAAGGAGCTTCTTGGGCAAGGTCTGGGTGCTCGACACCGAAACGAAGGGCACCGGAGCGCAGATGATGCCGCTGGAACGAGTGCTGGAAAAGCGCACGTCCGGAGCGGTGCCGAGTTTTGGCTTCCGAACGCCCCGAGCGCCCGCCCCGGCCGCAACCGAGCCCAGGCAGCCGCTCCGGTTCAAGATCGTCGACGTGATGACCCGTCTAGCGCTCGCCGAGGGCGCGGACGCGGGCGCGGCGGTCGAGGCCCTCGAGACAGTGCGGAGCATCGTCGACGTGACCATCTACGTGTGGAACCCGGAGCGTGAGGTGTGGCGGAAGCTGACGTTCGGCGAGATGCAGGCGCTGTGGGACAACCGAGATGCCGAAGCCGGTCAGCACGCGTGAGTAGCCAAGGCTCGCCCGGGAGGCAGCAGGTCTGAATCACCCCGTTGGGGTGAAGCGCACTAACCCAGGGTCGGTGGAGACTGGGAGGATGGCAGTTCGGCGCCTGACAGCCATCGGCGCACTGGTACTGGCGCTGGCGAGCGTCGCAGCCGGTGCGGTGAGCGCGGTGACGCATTTCCCGCGCGGACTGGTCGTCCTGGCACTGGTGCTGGTGGCGCTGGTGGCCGCCTGGCACGGAGTGCTACGCCGGGGTGCCAGGCGGATCCTTGGGCTCGCGATCGCGGCGGCCGCGCTGGTGGCTGCCCTGACACTGCTGCTGGGCCGGGATCTGCTGGACACCATCCTCGCTGTAGGCTGCGCGCTGGGCGCGCTCGCCTGTGCCCGCACAGCGTTCGCGATCCCTGCCCACCTGGTCCCGGTGGCACCGCCAAAATCGCCGGTGCTGATCTTCAACCCGCGGTCGGGAGGCGGGAAGGCGGCCCGGTTCGAGCTGGCGAAAGAAGCTCGGAGCCGGGGGATCACGGCGGTCGAGCTCTCGCCGGGCACGGATCTGGCGCAACTCGTGGACGACGCGATCACGCGGGGTGCGGACGGTATCGCGATGGCCGGCGGGGACGGATCCCAGGCGATTGTCGCCGCCGCCGCGGCCCGCGCGGGCATCCCGTACGCGTGCATCCCAGCCGGGACCCGCAACCACTTCGCGCTGGATCTCGGCGTCGACCGCGACGACGTCGTCGGCGCGCTGGACGCCTTCGTGCGCGGGGCCGAGCGGCGGGTCGATCTGGCGGCGGTCAACGATCGCGTGTTCGTCAACAACGTATCGCTGGGCCTGTACGCCGACGCCGTGCAGCACGCCGGCTACCGCGACGCCAAGCTGAAAACGCTGCTGGACACGATTCCCGACGTCGCCGGCGCGGATGCCCAGACGCCGGCGCTGCGCTGGCGTGATCCCGACGGGGTCTCACACGAGGGAGGCCTGGCGTTGCTGGTGTCGAACAATCCCTACCGGCTGGGGCATGCCATCGGCTCCGGGACGCGGCCGCGACTCGACACGGCCGAGCTCGGAGTCGCCGTGCTCGACCCCGCCGGCGGGCCTGGGCGCGGGCCGCTGCAAAACTGGACGCTGAGCGGAGTCGAGGTCGAAGGAGCCGCCGGTGCCGCGGTGGCGGCCGGGATCGACGGCGAAGCAGTGATGCTGGAGCTGCCACTGCGATTCACCAGCCGGCCGGCGGCGCTGCGCGTCCGGATCTCCACCGGCCATCCCGGACAGTCGCCGTCGGCGGCCGTGCCCGACACCGCTTGGGCCGGCCTGGCCGCACTGGTCCGGATCGCGCTGACGGGGTCCCCGCAGTCGGGCAGGTGAGACGCCGGCTCGCACGCCACTTGACGCGGGAGGCAATCACCCGCCAGAGGTGATGCCGTCCCACCCGGATGAGAGACTGGTGGGCACCATGACGCGATATTCGGCATCCTCAACACGATCCTGAAGCCGATCGCCAGGCTGCTGACGTTGCGCTGGCGATTCTGACATTCGGACTGGCGTGGCTCTTCGTGTCGATGCTTGTGGCGATCGCCGTCCTGATCGGGACCTGGCGGAGGGAGCAGTACCGCAAGGGACGGGCGGCGGCGTCAGTCTGAGGCCAGCCTCGGCGCGCGCGGTGCTCACGTGCGGATGCTCAGAGACGAGGGGGTGAGCCCCGACCCGGGGACGAAGAGCCTGACCCGAAACCCGCCCATGATCGTGCGCCGATGATCGCGTTCATCCCTGTACTTGCCACCGCCACGGCCAATAAGGCCATCACGTTCCTGTTCCTGTTCGTCGCTCAGCTGCTCTCCTGGGCTGGGGTGCCGGCGCTGGGCACAGCCGCGACGGGCGCGGCCGGCGCGCTCGCGAGCCAGGGGACCGTGCACCTGTGGGCCGTGATCGTGGTCGGTACGATCGGTGCGGAGGTGGGCAGCTTGGTCGGCTGGTGGTTGGGCAATCGGGGAGCCCGGGCCGGGCTCGACGGCGAGGGCCACGCCTCCGAGCGCCGGCTCAAGACACTCGCGGCCAGCGAGAAGGTGGCCGACAGATGGGGGCGCCTGATCGTGTTCTTCGTGCCGTCGTGGGTGTCAGGCGCGCTCGGGATGCGCCTCGGCCAGTTCGCCCGATGGAATCTATTGGCGGCGACGCTCTGGAACATCGGCGCCGCGCTCGCGGCCTACGGCGTGGCTTCGGCGATCGAGGGCCACTCCTCACTGCGCATCATCCTGCCGCTCGCGATCGGGGTCGCGGTACTGGCGGCGATGTTCGTGATGCTCCGTAAGGTCCGTCGCCGTCGGCGGGATCAGCGCGGCGGTCCCGCGGACGTCGTCTCCTGAGCCCGTGGTTCGAGCGCGTGCGTCGTCAGCTGCGCCAGGGCAGCGCCCAGCAACGACCCGGCGAGGACGTCGCCCGGATAGTGGACACCGGTGTGCACGCGCGAGTAGGCCACCAGCGCGGCCAGGCCGCTCAACGCCACGGCGTCGGCCGGGAGCACCCGACCCACGCCGGTGGCAAACGCGAACGCGGCCGCCGAGTGCCCGGACGGGAACGACGCCGAGCGCGGCAGCCGCACCTGGCGCAGAGCCGGCACCCGCTCCCCGGCAGGGTCGGGTCGGCGGCGCCGGCTCAGCGGTTTGATCGCCAGGTTGACAACCGCGGCCGTGACCGCGAGCGACGCCAATCCCAAGCCGGCGGCGCGGCGCCCGCGGTCGCCGCGCGTGAGAGTCAGGAGCGCCGCAGCGCCCGAGCGACAGCCGCGAGTAGTCGGCCGCCTGCGAGAGCCGGGTCAGGACCCGGTCCAGCGCGGGAGTGTCGGTCGCCGCGACCGCGCCGTAGACGGCTCGGTCGATGCGCTCCGCGTCACGCAGCCACTGCGGGCGGGGCATCCCCACCGGGCAACCCGGCGACAGCGTCGCCCTGAGGGGCAGATCCCCGGTAGACCGTCAGCGCGGTCGCGACGAGGTGGACCGTCAGCGCGGTCACGACGACCATGCAGGCAGCCTCGCGCCCGTCCGGGTGAGGCCGCCTCACCCGGGCTGGGTGATCGTTGGCCACAACCACCCCCGGCGGGTGATGAGCAATCACCCGCGTGTCCCCGACGCTCTGCCACAAATCGGCTGAAAGGAGAGGACGTGGATCAAGTCAGAGGACTGGGACGTGCGCTATTTGCAGGAGTTTTCCTGCTGATTGGCGGCGTGCTCAACATCATCTGGGGGATCGCCGCGATCGGCAACTCGAGCTTCTTCATGCACACCACGACCACGCATTACGTTTTCGCGAGTCTCAAGGGTTGGGGGTGGATCACGCTGATCATTGGGATCATCGAGATCCTGGCCGCGCTGTCGCTGTTCGGCGGCGGTGCGTTCGGTGTGTTCTTCGGCATCGTGGCCGCGACGTTGGCGGCGATCGGCGCGCTGCTCGATATCCCGGCATATCCGCTCTGGTCGATCGCCATATTCGCGCTGAGCCTGTGGATCATCCACGGACTGGTGGTGTACGGCGAGACTTCGCCGCGACGCACCGCCGGAGCGCCGTAGCCGGGCAGCGATCCCTCCCAATCAAGCTTGCGGCCGGTGGTACCGAACACGCTGCCGCCGGCCGTGCGCCTACCAGCGGCTCAGTCCCGCCGCGCAGGCACGCCGCTCGAGGAGACCAGGTGGAGCATGCGGGCGCGGCGCACCGCTTGGCCGCGATCGGTGACGTCGAGCTTTCGGTAGATGTTCTTCATATGCGTCTTGACGGTGTTGACCGACACGAACATCTCTGACGCGATCTCGGCCTTCGACAAGCCGGTGGGGAGAAATCGCAAAACCGCGGTTTCGCGCTCGCTCAGCGGCTCCAGCACCAGCGCGCCGCGCTGCTCCACCGGTGTCGTGGCGCGCAGTTCGAGCGCTTCGGCGAGATCTCCGGCCAGCGCCCGGTGCGAGGTGCCCGCCCGGATGCGGCGGACGATCAGCTCGCGCAGCGGGTAACCGATGGCCACGAACGGGCTCAGATACCCCTCCGGCTCCGCCAACGCCAGCGCGTGCTCGACCGACGCCAGCGCGGCCTGGTCCTCACCGCGCTGATGCCGAGCCACGGCAGCCAGCGCGTGCAGCGCGATCGCGGTCACCGGATGCGCGAACTTGGCCCTGGCCTCGAGCGCGCCAGAGATCCGCTCGGCGCAGCTCACAGGGTCTCCCTCTGCGAGCGCCAGCTGCGCCCTGACCAGCTCCAGCTCTCCCCACTGGCCGAGCGAATCGAGCCTTCCGATCAGCTCCAGTGCATCCACCACACGGGCGGCGGTCATCAAAGCCTCGGCCTCAATGCAGGCCAGGGCAACCGTGAGCCGCGCGGGCATCTGCCAGTCACCTGCTTCCTCGCGCGCCATGCGCGCCGCCAGACACGCGCCCTCATGATCCCCAACGCGCAGCGCGATCAGCGCCCGCAGCAACTCGACCAGTGTCATTAGCGGGCGCTCGGGCAGCGCTCGAGCACAGGCGTGCGCTTGAGCCAGTTGGCGGCTGGCTTCCGGGATCAAGTTTCGGTGGTACGCGCACATCGCCTGGGCGGAGTGCGCAGCCGCAGCCATCGGCATCGTGTTCCAGCCGTGCTGATCGGCCAGTCCGACCGCCTCGTGGGCCAGGTCGTCGGACCGCTGCAGGCGGCCTGCCATCGCCTCCACCAGGCTCAGTGAGCCAAGCCCGCAGCACACGAGGTAGGCGCGATCCCCGTGTTGCGCCAGTCCGATCGCGTCCTCGAGCGCCGAGCGGGCACGGCGCAGACCTCCGGTCCAGAGTTCGCCGATGCCGACGTGCAGCAGCGCCACGGACCGGCGCTCACGACCATCGAGCGCCAGCGCGTTGGCCCCATAGCCCGCCAGCAGCTTGCGGGCGTCGATGAGCAGCTCGGAAAAATCGCCCACCGCCCGCGCCTCTGGCAGGCGGGCGATGGTGCGGGCCAACAGGAACTCACTGCGGCGGCCCGGTTTCACCGCCGAGGCGTTGTCGTCCGCCCACCGCAGGTACTCCCGCCCTGGCTCCAGATCACCAGACTCGATCAGAGCCCCGCCGGCGGCGATCGCCACCTCGGGCTGCCGAGCCAGCACCTGACGCGGTAGGCCACGAACCAGCTCGGCGGCGACCCCGGCCTGGCCGCGGACCAGCAGACCGAGCCAACCGGTCGCCAGCAGGTTCGCCGCCAGCTCGTGGTCGCCCGCATCGAGCGCGTGCTGGGTCGCCTCGACCCCACGTCCGTGCTGGGCGTACCAGCATGCCGCGCGGCGGTGCTGGAGCGAGAACAGATCCGGCATCTGGTGGCGCAGCTGGCTGCGCAGCAGCTCGCGGAACATGGTGTGGTACCGGTAGGCGTCGCGACGGTCCCCGACCCCCGACACGAATGCGCCCGCATGCTCGAGCGTCTCGAGAATCCGGACGCCGTCGGAGCGTCCGCTCAAGGCGTTGGCGAGGTGAGGCCCGAGCTCGTCGACGACACTGGTGCGCAACAGGTATTGCCGGATCGGCTCGGGCTGGTGCCGGAGCACCTCTTCGACCAGATAATCGGCCACCGAGCGCTCGTCCCCGGCAAATGTGCTCACGGTCGCGTCGACGTCGTCCTCGTCCTTCAACGACAGCGCCGCCAACCGGAGGCCGGCCGCCCAGCCCTCGGTCCTGGAGTGAAGCGCGGACAGCTGCGGCTCGGTCAAGCTCAGGTCAGCCAGCGCGAACAGCTCCGCGGCTTCCTCGACCGTGAAGGCGAGGTCGGCGGTCCGCAGCTCGGTCAGATGACCCTCGACGGCGAGTCGGTGCAATGACAGCCGCGGGTCGGCGCGGCTCAGGAGCACCAGCCGAAGCGGCTGCGGCGGGTTGCGCAACAGCCCATCGAGCTGCTCGCACACCGCGGGCGCGCGCAGTTCGTGGAAGTCGTCGAGTACCAGCAGCAGCGGCGCGGGCAGCGTGCCCAGGACGTCGACCAGCGCCGACAGCAGTTCGTCGGGATCGGTCATCGGGGCCCCGCCGAGCGACTCCAGCCCCGGTAGCCCCGACGCCAGCACCGCCTCGGTCACCGCGCTCCAGAACTGCGTCGGCGTCGTGTCGCTGCGGTGTACCGATAGCCAGGCAACTCCGTGGCACCGCTCCTCGCACCGCAGCCAGGTCGATACCAGCAGCGTCTTGCCCGCACCCGGCGGCCCGGTGACCACCGTGAGCCGATCACGTACGCCGGCTTCGAGCAGCTCGAACAGGCGACGACGCACAACCGTGGGACCCGCAGGCCGCGGGACCGAGATCCGCGCCCGCGACACCCTTGTAACGCTTCTCGCCCCAGCTCGCCGGAGGCTGGGTCCGTACATGAGAACGAGTATCCGAGCCCGGGATTTGCGGGTCAATGATGCGCGCAGGTGGCTGACAAGCCCGCAGCTACCGGCCTGGAGAGGTGGCAGCGCCCGCCCCCAGGCAGGTGTCTGCACCACCGGGTGGACGCCACCGCGTAAACCGGATTACACCCTGCGCTACCGTTCCCCGGAGGAGCGCAATGATCTGCATGGCCGCAGCGGGTGTTCAGCATCAGGGAGACGGACCCGCCGCGAGTCGGATTCGGGTCGTGATTGCCGACGACACGTACCTCGTGCGTGAGGCCCTGGAGCAGATTCTCTCCCGGATCGAGGGCATCGACGTGGTCGGCAGCTGTGGCGATCGTGATTCGCTGGTGGCGGCAATCGACGAAGAACGACCGGATGCAGTGCTCACCGACATCCGCATGCCTCCGACGGGGACGGACGAGGGCATCCAGGTGGCGCGGGTGCTGCGACAGGCGCATCCTGACATCGGCGTGGTGGTGCTGAGCCAGTTCGCCGACGCCAGCTACGTGCTATCGCTGCTCGAATCGGGCTCGGAGCGGAGGGCCTACCTGCTCAAGGAGCGAGTCAACCACCCGGCTGACCTGGCTGCTGCCATCCAAGCCGTGGTCGCGGGCGGCTCGGTGGTCGATCCCAAGGTCGTCGAAGTGCTGGTACAGGCCCGCGCGATGAGCAAGCGCTCGCCGCTGTCAGAGCTGACATCGCGCGAGCGGGAGGTCCTGGCGGAGTTGGCGCAGGGCAAGAGCAACGCCGCGATCGCCGAGTCGCTGGTGCTGACCAAGCGCGCGGTCGAGAAGCACATCAACTCGATTTTCATGAAGCTGGAGCTTGGGAACCCCGAGGATGTAAGCCGGCGGGTGAAAGCCGCGCTTCTGTTCCTCGCCACTGGCGATCGTCAGCCGCCGGCTTGAGGGACAGCCCGGGTCCGCTGCTCGTGACCGGAATCCGGGCCGAGATGCGAGTGCCGCTGCCCGGGCGACTCTCCACCTCGAGGCTGCCGCCGGTGCTTTCGACGCGATCGCGCAGACCCTGGAGCCCGAGATCCTCCCGCTCGACCGCGCCACCCACGCCGTCGTCTTCGATCTGCAAATCGAGCCAGCTGGCGGCCAGCCGGGCGCGCACGCGGATGATCGAGGCGTGGGCGTGCCGCTCGGCGTTGGTCAGCGCCTCGAGCACCACGTAGTAGGCGGTGTTCTCGGCCGTGTCGTCGAGCCGCCCAGCGGGGAACCCGGTCAGCTCGATCGGCGTGACCGACCGAGCCGCAACAAGCTCAACCGCCGGGCCCAATCCGAATTGGCGCAGCGCCTCCGGGCGCAGGCCGTGCACCAGCTCGCGCAGCTCGTCGATGGCTCGCCCGAGATCAGCCTGGGCAGCCTCGAGCAGTTCCGCGGCCGCCGCCGGAAGCGGCTCGCAGGCCGCGAGGCCAAGCCGGGCCGACAGCACGACCAAGCGCTGCTGCGCTCCGTCGTGCAGGTCGCGCTCGATCCGCCGGCGCTCCGCATCGGCGGCCGCGACCACCCGACTGCGGGAGGCCCGCAGGCGCTCGGCGAGCTGCTCTCGCTCCTGGGCCAGCGCCACGAACCCCAGCGTCGACATCGTCGAGACCACGAGATAAAGCTGCGTGTCGAGCAGACTGCGGCTGATCGACTCATACGAGAACGGTCCGAGATAATCGGTGGTACCGATCACCGTGAACGTGGCCCCGATCAGGACCGCCAATGTGGCTCCGCGCCCGCCGAAGCGCAGCGCTGCCCAGGTCAGTGCCGGGAAGGACAGGTAGCTCAGGGGTCGACCCGCCTGCAGAGCCACGCCGCTGAGCACGACGAGGGTCAGGAGCATCGCGGCGAGCTCGAGGCCGTGGCCGTGGAACCAGGGGCGCTCCGGCAGCGGGATCCACACGATCGCCAACGGCACCACGATCAATGCTCCGCAGAGGTCGCCCAGCCACCAGATCAGCCACAGGTGGGGCACGGCGCCTGTCGCCACCACTCCTCCGGCGCGCAGTGACAGCAGACCGACTGTGGCGCTGACCGCGGTGGCGCCCGTTATCGCTGCCAGGAAGCGCAACAGCCCCCGGAACGATCCGCGTAGCCGACCGCGCCGGGCGAACCGGCGCAGCAGCATCGCTGCGAGCACGACCTCGAGCAGATTGCCGAAGCTCTGGCCCACCGTCGAGGCGACCGGCAGCGCCGAGTAGTTGTTGACCAGGAGATCGCCGATCACAACTCCGGGCCAGTACGCCGGGCCCAGCAGATACAGCCCGGCGATTCCGACCCCCACCGGCAGCCACACGATCGAGGCGACCGGGCCGGCGAACCTGAACGCATAACCAAGATGGGCCGCCCCGTAGTAGGCGGCGATCACCACGGCCACGCGCGGGAGGTAGCGCCGTATCTCCGGGAGTCGCCCAACTGCGTAGGCGAGTCCGGGTGCTGCTCGCGATGCGGCCAGCGTGCCGCTGGCCCCGGTCAAGCGATAACCCGCGATGGCCTCACCTGCGGATAGACGGTTGACTCTCCTCAATCGGGACGGCGATAAGGGACGGCGCTCCGGTCCCATGATCGCACCGAAATGGTGCCAATTCAATGAGGTTTATACGGATATTGCGCCGCGTCGGCCTGGAGTGCTGCCTCAATCCCCGGGCTCCCGCACCTGCCGGATCGCGATCAGCTCGAGGCCGAGCGACTGGATCCGGTGGAGCACGCCGTGCAGGGCGGCCTGGTCCTTGATCTCGCCACGCAGCACGGTCTCGGCCGGCCGGATCGATGCATCCAGGTCACCGAACGAATGCAGCAGAGGCTCGCCGACCTTGCCTTTGATGCGAATTTCGTAACTTGACGGTGCCACGCCCTCGGGCAATCTCGCAGCCCGCCGGGTGAGCCATCTTCACCCCACCGGGGTGAACGAGCAGTGAAATCACCCGGCGGGGGTGATTGCCCGTCACCCCGGGCGGGTCGAGCCTTCACGGGAGCGGTGAGCGCCTCGACCGACACCAGCGCATCAGGCCCGGAGCCACCACCGCCACCGCCGACCGCGGCGCGGACGGCGTCGCGCGGCCGGATCTGGTGGGTGCGGATCCTGCTTGTGGTGGCCACGATCCTGGTCATCGGCAGCATCCTCGCGGTCTGGGCCAACCGCCAGATGCTGAACGCAAACAACTGGGCGAGCACCAGCACCAGCCTGCTGCAGAACAGCGCGGTGCGCACGCAGGTGGCCGATTACCTGACGGATCAGATCTACGCCCACGTCGACGTCACCGACGAGCTGCGGAGCGCACTGCCGCCACGACTGAAGCCGCTGGCGGGGCCGGCCGCGGGGGCCCTGCGCGACCTGGTCCAGAAGGTCACCTTCGAGCTGCTCGGTCGCCCGCGGGTGCAGGAAGCCTGGAGGACCGCCAACCGGATCACTGCGCAGGAGTTCATCAACATCGCCGAGGGCAAGTCGAAGCTGGTGACGCTGAGCGGCAACGCGGTGTTCGTCGACCTGCGGCCGATCGTCAGTGGCCTCGCCCAGCGGCTCGGCCTGCCCTCCTCGCTGGTGCAGAAAATCCCGGCCAGTGCCGGCCGGCTGAAGGTGATGTCGAGCAACCAGATCAGCACGGTTCAGAGCGCGGTCGAGCTCGTCCGCGGGCTGGCGATCATCCTGCCGGTGGTGGCGCTACTGCTGTTCGCGCTGGCGGTGTATCTGGCCACCGGACGCCGCCGACATACGCTGCTGGTCGTGGGTGTGGACCTCGTGATCGCGGGCGCGATCGCGCTGATCGCTCGCAACGTCGCCGGCAACCAGGTCGTCAACGCGCTCGCCAACACTGACTCGGCTCGACCGGCGGTGGAGGCGGTGTGGAGCATCGGTACCGGGATACTGAGCGATGTGGCGCAGTCGACCATCGTCTTCGGTCTCGCCGTGATGCTCGGCGCCTCGCTGGCCAGCCCGCGGCGGCCGGCCCCAATCCTGCGCCGGGCCGCTGCCCCCTGGTTTCGTGAGCGACCCGGCGTAGTGTATGCCGCGGTCATCGGCGTGCTGCTGCTGATCGTTCTGTGGGGACCGATCCCGGCCACGCGGATGCCGATCCCGGTGCTGATCATGCTCGGGCTAGTGTGCCTCGGCACCGAGGCGCTGCGCCGGCAGACGGCCGCCGAGTTCCCCGACGCGCAGTTGGGAGACACCTGGGCCGCCTGGCGTGCCCGGGCCAGCCGCGCGGCGGGCTCCCGGCGCCGCCCGGCGGCGCAACCCCCGATCGCAGGTGGCAGCGGCGAGCTGGCGACCACGCTTCAGGACAGGCGGCTGGCGCAGCTCGAGCGGCTGGTGGCGCTGCGCGACGCCGGCGCCCTCACCGAGCAGGAGTTGATGGCCGAGAAGGCGGCGGTGCTCGCCGCCGACAGAGACATACCTCAAGAAAGGCGATAGACATGTTCATGAGACGCAGGCGGCCGTTGCTGGGCGCGGCGATGCTCGGCGGCACCTACATGGCCGGCAAGAGGGCGCAGCGCTCCAACTACCAGGAGGCCGACCAGGAGCAGCGGCTCGAGCAGCTCGAGAGCCAGCAGGCGGCGGCGCCTGCACCGGCAGCGGCGGCTCCGGCGGAGCCGGGCATCGGCGACCAGCTCGCGCAGCTCAGCTCGCTGAAGGAATCGGGCGCGCTCAGCGCCGAGGAGTTCGAAGCCGCCAAGCGCAAGCTGCTGGCGAGTTAGGAGAACGCGATGTCGATTGGACCCGTACAGCTGCTCGTGATCGGCTTCGGCCGGACCGAGTTCGACGGAACTATTCGCGCCGAGCTCGACCGTTTGCGCGAGAAGGACGCGATCCGCCTGATCGACCTGCTGCTCGTGCGCAAGGACGCCGACGGCAATGTCGAACGCGTCGAGCAGAGCGACCTGACCACCGAGGAGGCCCAGGAGCTCGGCGCCGTGGTCGGCGCGCTGATCGGGTTCGGCGCCGGTGGCGCGGAGGGTGCTGAGGCAGGCGCGGAGATCGGCGCCGCGAAGGCGACCGAATCGTCGATCCTGGCGGATGACGCCTGGTACGTCGACGACGTGCTGCCGAACGACTCCGCGGCGGCAATCGCGCTGATCGAGCATCGCTGGGCGATCGGGCTGCGAGATGCGATCCTCGCCAAAGGTGGCGTTCATCTCGCCGACGCCTGGATCCATCCGCTCGACCTGGTTGCCATCGGGCTGCTCGAGGCCGAGGAGGCCAAGCAACACATCAGTTCCTAGGTCGTGTCACCCCACAGGGGCTGCGCGGTCAGGAGGCCGAGCGGTGCGGGCCGATGCGCTTGATCGCCGTGGCGGCGGGTCCCAGCGCACGACCGTGTGCGCCAGCCGGTCGTGCAAGCCGCGACGCCGATCGTCGACCAGCACCAGCAGGAACCCGGCTCCCAGCAGCAGCGCCGACAGAATCATGCCGCCGAAGCGTCCCAGCGCCCGGCGCACCCCGAACCTGCGCGGAATGTCACTCACCACCCGGATCCCCAGTACGCGATCGCCGGGCGTCTGTCCGGTCAAGGTCCAGAACGTGACGAAGTAGGTAGCTATCCACAGGCCCCACACGATGGCTCCGATGAGCGCTTCGCTCAGCTTGAGTCCGCCGTGATGGCCGAACAGCGACGCGATCAGGCTGGCGGCGGCGCCCGCCAGCAACGCGATCAGGTTGATCGCCAGCGCGTCTATGCCGAGCGCGACGGCCCGAGTCGCGAAACCGGCATAGAGCTGATTGTTCACGGGTTCGGGTCGTAGGAGGCGTTCGCTTGTCCGGGCCGGGCGAGGGCAGCCGGCTTCAGTCGCACTTGGACTTGGAGGCGCTCACGAAGCTGTTGACGGCATCCACGACGGCCTTGATGTCACTGGCCACCGTAGCCAGCTGCTGGGGCGTGGGCGAGGAGGGGATCGCCTTGAGGCTGGCCTGTAGCTTGGTCACCGAACTGTTGATCGCCGCGGTCTGGTCTGGGAAATCGCTCTTGGCGGAGGAGACCACGTTCTTGGCATCGGTCTGGATCTGCCCCAGCTGAGTCTTGAGTGAGCTGACACCGCCGCTGACGTTGATGCCCGTCACGGACTTCTGCAACGAGGAGAGGTCGCCGCAGAACGCCGGCTTGCCGCTGCCGCCGCACCCCGCCAGCAACCCGGCGCAGACCGCGGCTACCGCAAACAGGAGCTTGAGCGTTGGCGAGCGCATCTTCGAAGGGCGGTAGCGTATGGTGGGAAGGGGTGAGCCGGCATCACCCAGTGTGGGTGAACGTGACATCGCCCCGCAAGGACGAGGTTCCAGGTGGGTTTACGACCCCGGCGCCACGGTAATTGGAAGCTCAGAAAGCCGGCTCGTGACCAGCGAGCTGGTGACCAATGCGGTCATACATTCGGGGGCGGAGGAGGACGCGTTTGTGTGCGTGGCCGTCCAGTTCAGGCCGGGCAGGGTGTCGGTATCGGTCTCCGATCCGGGACTTTCCGGCCGGTCCGTCGAGGTGAGGCCGAACGGCGGGTCGGATGGGGGCTTCGGCCTGCGCGTCGTCGATCAGCTGGCATCGAGCTGGGGCTCCGAACGTCAGCCGAGCGGCCGCTACCGCGTGTGGGCGGAGCTGCCGCTGCATAAATGAGCGCTCCTCACCGGTTCCCGCGCATCCCAGCAGCCTCCGGTGCCGCGGTCATGGGCACGGGGATCGTGGGCCTGGGGCTGCACGTCGACGGCCGCCAAGGTCCGGCGGACGTCCTGCTGGCGGTGGCCGCGGTGCTGTGGATCGCGCTTGCGGTGGTGGTGGTGCGGCGGGCCATGGTCGATCGCGCGCGACTGCGGGCTGGCGCCCGCACTCCGTCCGGGCTCACGAGCGTGGCCGCCACCACCGTGCTGGGCGCCGGAGCCGTCGTGCTGCACTGGACCGGGGTTGGGGTCGGCCTGCTGATCGTCGGCTCCCTCGCCTGGATGGTGTTGACCCCCGGCGTGTGGCGTGCCCTGCCGGCGGCGACCGCAGGAGATGCGTTCATGCTGACGGTCGCGGCGGAGGGTCTTGCGGTTCTCGCGGCCGTGATCGCCGCGCGTGACCACGCTGCGTGGCTGGCCACAGCGGCGATCGCGATGGCCGGCATCGGCATCGGCGTCTACCCCGTGGTGCTCATGCGCTTCGACCGGCAAACGCTGCGGACCGGGAGCGGAGAGCAGTGGATTGCGGGCGGAGCACTGGCGATCTCCTGCCTAGCCCTGGCGGAGCTGGCCCTCACGGCGGCGGGGTTACCGTCCCTGCGAGGCGGTCGGGTCCCGCTGCGGGACACCTCGCTGGTGTTGTGGGCGGCGGCGATCGGGTGGCTGCCCGCGCTGGTTGCGGCCGAGGTTCGCCGGCCCCGCCTCCGCTATCAGGTGGCGCGATGGTCGACCGTGTTCCCGCTCGGCATGTACGCGGTGTGCAGCATGAGGCTGGCCACAGCGACCGGAACCACGGCGATCCGCGACTTCGGCCGGGCCTGGATGTGGGTGGCCGTCGCGGGCTGGGTGTTGGTGTTCGGCGGGATGGTCCACCGCGGCGCACGGCTGTGGGGAGGATTGACTACGTGAAGCGCCACCCAGCCCTCGCTCCGCTGTCGCGTGACCATCACCACGCGTTGGTACTGGCGCAGAAGCTCCGCCGAGCGACCAGCGAACGTGCGACGGAGGTGGCCGCGGCGTTTACGGCGCACTGGGAAAAGGAGAGAAACAGCACTTCCGCATCGAGGCCTAGCTGGCTCGGGTGCGGGGCCCGGCTCGGCTAACAGCCGACGCCGGGGCGGCTCGAGCCGGGCGCCAAGCAGGCGATGTCGACGCGCGGCCCGTGCCGGGAGCGGACGAGGAACTGGTAATGCTTTCCGATCCAGTCCTGCTTGACCAGCGAGACGGTGAAGCGCGTCCCGACGCGCAGGTGGCGCTGACGGAACTTGGGGGACAGGTTGACGTCGCGTCCCTGGCACTTGTGACTCGACTTGGGCTTGCAGTGGCTGGCCGTCTGGACCTCGAACGAGCGGGTCTTGAACGGACAGCCGCCGCCGTGGCAAGACTCGGCGATGGTCGTCCCGACGGGCACGGCGTTGGCGATCAGCGACAGAACCTTGGTGTACGTCCGCGAGTAATAGAAGCTCCATTGCATCGTCGACTTGATCGCGCCCACCACCGTCTGGCTCACCGTCACCGTCTGGAGCGGCGCCGAGCGCGAGCTGGTGAAGTTGGCGTCGCCGCGATACAGGACGGAGATCTGGTGCAGGCCGGTGGTGGCGTAGCGGACCGTGCAGAACGCGACCCCGCTCACCAGCCGTACCAACGTGCAGGACGTGACCGGTTTGCCAGCGTCCAGGAACTCCACCGTGCCCGATGGGTTGATCGGACCGCCGTGAGCCGGAGTCACGGTGGCCCCGTAGGTGGTGGTGGTGTTGGGCTTGATCACTGTTCGGGAGATTTGCAGTGACGTCGAGGTCGAGTCGCGGGACACGATGAACGGATGGAGCGCGCTCGCGGAGCCGAGAGGATTCGGTCCTGTCGCCGGCGCGAACACTGCCCACAGCTGATGGGGAGAACCGACCGCCGCGAAGGAGGCGGTGCAGGTGGCGACCCCGTTGGTGGCGTCGACTGGTATGCCCGTACATCCGGAGATCGGGGTCGTGCCGTTCACAAACGTGACAACGCCCGACCAGGAACCGCTCGCGTCAACAGGCCCAATCAGCGTCACGTTGCTGTTGGTGACGCTGGCGGTTGGGCCTGTAAACAGGTCGGTGGCGCTCGAGTCGAGCGTCCCATGCCCGGAGATAGCCGGCGACTCAGAGTTGTCGGTCGCCGTAATGAGGAGTGAGCTTGGGAGTGGCGGGCCAGTAACCGTGGCGCTGTAAGTGCCGTTGTGGTTGTCTGTCGTCGGTCCGATGGTCTCTCTTGCATCGGTCGAGCTGAACGCGACCATATCGCCGGAGATCGTTTGATTCGCACTGCTCGTAACGGTCGCGGTCGCGGTGGTTGTGAACGTGCCATCGGCGAGAATCGTCGGCCGAGCCAACGTCACGGTAACGGCACTGGGATTCTGGGTGAGCGTCGCCATGTCGCTCCCGCCCGAGCCATCGGTTGCCGTGATCGTCGCTTGTTCGGCCTTCCTCGAGCTTGTGATGGTTGCCGTGCACGTACGGTCGACTCCGGTCGTACACATGGGCGGCACGCCCTCGCTGGCGTCGGTCGAGCTGAGCATGACCGTGTCGCCGAGGGCCGTCACGCCAGTCACGGTGACCTTCGCCGTGGTGGTCGAGGTCCCATCCGCGGGGATCGACGACGGCGTCAGTTGCAGCGAAATCGTGTTAGCCGCCGCCCGGGCCGACGACGCCATCAGCGCCCAACCCGCCAGGCTGACGGCCACCACCAGACCGACGAGCCTCAGGCGAGCGACCGGGGTTCGCCGGCTGGTCTCCTCCACGTATCCACGCATTCACATCAGGCCCCACATGCCGAGAACCGCCTAGGTTAGCTAGATCTCCCCTTTCCTGCGCAAAGCTCCATCTCAGTATCATGCGCCGGACCGGAAGGAAGGACCAAATGCGGTCAGGCGTGGACGCAGGTTGGCGAGTCGGTGAAGGTGCCGGTTCGCGACGTTCTCGAGGTGCAAATGGAGTCGTGGGCGCGCAGCGCGTCGTCCTGCGCCGTCTGGTGCTGCTGAGTGGTGCGGTGGTGCTGGCATTCGCGCTCGCGTTCGTGATCGGCGCGGCCACGCGATCAAACTCCGACGGCACCGCGGCGGGATCCTCGGCGGTCAACCTCAGCCAGGTCCAAGTGACGACCGTGGGGGTCGCTCCCGCGCAAGCGGTTCCGGCGCTCAAGCCGGCCAATGCCCCGGCGGCACGTCACCCTGCGCACCGCGTGGCCCCGAAGAGCCAGCCACCTCCCGTGGTCTCGACGACAACAACTACTCCGACGGTGCCGTCGACCACGACCTCGGCCCAGGCCGCGAGCGGTACCTCCACCAGCGTCTCGCCGGCTCCGGCGCCGGCGCCGGCTCCAGCCCCGGCCCCAGCTCCGTCGCCCGCGCCTGCCCCGACCGGTGGCGGCGGCTCGGGCGGCTCCGGTGGGGGATCGAACCGAGGCGCCTCTGGTGGCGGTAGTGGCTCGGGCCACACCGGCTCCGGCGGCGGCAGCGGGACGGTTACCGGAGGCGGCTGACAGCCCGACTCAGCCGACGCCGTATCCGAACGCGCGCAGCTTGGCGAACGCCGTATACAGCTCAGTGGTCGCGCGAGCCAGAGACGCTTGCGCGAGGTCATAGCGATGTGCATCCGACCGCGCGGCCGCGAGCGCCAGCGCGCCATACGCATCACTGGTCGTCCGCAGTGCCGATGAGACGGCGAAGTTGGCAGCGCTGGCCTGGCCGGCGTTGAGCCGCAACAGCACCGTGGCAGCGGCGGCGTGCGCGATCGCCAGCTCGCTCTCGGCGATCGCCTGATGGCGGGCATCCCGGGCGCCGCGCAGCTGGATATCGGCGCTGATCCGAGCCGCGTTGAGGTTCCTCAGCGTGGTGCTGAGGCTGGCCGCGTACTCTGCGCTCAGGCCCGGGCCGAGCACCGTCGAGGACAGCCTGAGCGTGGCGAGGACCCGCTGGCAGGTGCCGGCGAAGCTGCTGTTTGCATCACGCGCGAGACACACCCCGACGACGATTCCCGCTCGCGTCGGCACGACATACAGCGATTCGGAGCCGCTGCCGGCCTGAGGCGCGGAATCCAGGTACCGGGTGAACCGCGCGCCCCCGAGCGTGACGCGCTGGGGCGCCTGCCGCAGCGTCGCGAGCCAGCTCTGGGGTAGGACACTCGGCTGTGGCGTCGCGATCCTGCCGATTACCAGCGTTCCGACGCCGTCGGTGGCCGGTCGCAGCGCCATTTCGTCGGTGAGAGCCAGCGGTTGCAAATCCGGCGACGTATGCGGCTGCCAGCCACTCGGGATCGAGATCCGGAGCAGCCCCTTCGACGCCTGCGCGGGGCCGACCGGCAACGACTGTTGGCCGCCCGCCGACCGGGCAATCGTGAACCCGAGCGCGGCGGCAACCAACGTGCAGGTGAGGATCAGCGCCACGGATGGAGGGCTGATCGAGACCGGCGTGCCAGGCGAGGTCGGCCGAGGCGGGATCACCCGCTGCGGGCGTAGGGCCGATGTCGGCTGAGCGCGCACAAGCGTCGTTTGAGGAGGCACGACCGACGGCTTGGAAGGCACAACCCGCTGCGGTCGCAGCGAGGAGGCCGACTGCGGCAGCGGAGGGGGCTTCAGCTCGCGCGGGCCGGACCGCGTCGGCTCGCGACTGGCGGGCGGCTTCGGCCACTCGATCGCGGTCGGTACCGGGCGGGGAGTGCCAGGCGGCTTCGGCGCGCTGCGAGAATCCGGAAGCGGCTGCTGAGTGTCGCTGGTCTCACGCGCCGGGCGAGGGCTCGGCGTCGGCTCGAAGTCGGGGACCTCGGTCCGGGACCGGACCAGAACCGGACCGTAGTACTCGCCGATGCCGCGCAGGATCCAGGCATCCCGCCATCGGTGATAGCGGAACAGCGGCCGCAGGAGCCGCAGCGTCAGCGGCGACACTACGAGCCGCTCGCGGGGGACAGAACGCACCGACTTCAGGGGCAATCTGCGAATCAGCATAGTCGCCCCGTAGGTGTTTGAGCTCAGCTACCGACGGGGGACGGGGCGATTTCGCCCCGTCCGGCCGGTCGAGGTCGGCTGGCAGCGTAACGCCCAGCCGGCGGGCGAGAACGCTGAGGCCGATTCGCCAGGCGATGATCGTCGCGCGCTGCGCCGCCTGCGTGTGAGGCAGATCGCCCAGGCCGCGCTGGGCCAGCGCGCTCGCCAGCGCGATGAGATCGCGTCCTCGAGGATGTAGGTGTGCGCGTAAGGCGCGGGCAGGTTGCGGAGGGCCGGCGTCGCCGGAACGATCGACTCGATGGCGACGGTGTACGCGGCGAACCGGCGCTCGAGCGCGCCCATGCGTCGGGCGGCCTGCGCGGCGCTGATCCTGTGGGCGTGGTTGGCCTCGAGGATCGGATCGGCGCTGTCGAGCAGTCGGTTGACGGCGATCCTGATCGGCTCCACCTGACGCAGATAGCTCCGCAACGCCGCCCGCGTCTGATCGGAGGCCGGCCGGGGCGCGGCGTTGCTGCCGGCACAGCCGGCCAACGCGGCGCCCACCACGCAGCTCGCGGCCAGCTTGAGCTGGCGCTCAATACCCGTAGCTGCCACCCGAAGGCTGGGGCGCCGATCCGGTCGCGGGCTGGCTGGCTCCGGTGGTCCCGGACTGGCTGGCTCCCGCGGCGGACTGGCCGGCTCCGCTCGCGGACTGGCTGGCCCCGCTGGCGATCGCCATCCAGGTACCGACGTCCTTGACGCCCTGGCCGCGCGCCTGGCCGGGCGCGGTGTCCTGGACGAACGTGTACAGGGGTAGCCCCTTGTAGGTGACCTGATCGGTGCCGTTGGGCCGCTTGACGAACCCAAGCGAGCCGACCGTGCCGGTGGGCCGGCTGCCGCTGGAGATCGTCAACGGATGCCAAGCCTGCACGCAGGCGGAGCTCGTGCAGATGAACTTGCCATTCCCCTCTCCGCTGAGGTGGTAAAGCGTGAGGCCACGCGAGTTGACCAGGATCGTGCCACCCAGCGTGGAGTTGGCGGAAGTCCTGACAAGCTCGACCGATTTTCCGTTACCGGCCGCCAGCTGGCTGGATGACGACGCGGCGTAGCCACCGCCCGAGCTGCTGCCGCACGCACTGAGCAGCGCGGACAGGCCCAGGGCCGGGAGGATGAGATATTTCGTGAACCTAGGCACGGCGAGACTCCTGTTCGACTATTGACAGCGGCGTGTGACCGCTGCTCCTTAGGACGGCGACGGGTGCCGGTTTCTTCCCGTGGCGCGGTGGGGTGGCGCATTGGCCGCGGGGTCAGTGGCGTTAGGTTCGGCGCGGGCGGGGCGGGGTCAGTGGCGCGCGGTTCGGCGTGGGCGCGGCGGGGTCAGTGCCGCGCGGTTCGGCGCGGGCGCACCGGCGGCGCCGGAAGGACGGATCGCGCCGGCCGCCGCCCGCTGGACCCTCAAGCGACCTGCTTAAGGTGACACGCGCCTCCTCCCGACCATGGGCGCGTCACCTTGACCATGCGGGGCATGCTCATCGTGACACGCGCGGGTCTCGGAGGCCACCCGGGGCACGTTATGCAGGTTCACACGTGCCTCGACGCCAGCTCGCCGCCCGGCGGGCCAGTCACGGCCCCGGCCGCGTCCGCCGGGACTCCAGACGTTGTTTTCGCGCCGGATGAAACAAATCGCGCGTGAATCTCGTCTGCATGTCAGACGGCACGCGAATGCCAACCCCCCCCCCCCCCCCCCGAACCCCCGAACCCTCGAACCCCCCAGTTACGACGAAGGTGATTGCAATGCAATCCGCTCTTGACGCCATCCTGATCGATCGACTGCTCGAGCTGTACTGCTCGTGGCGGGAGGAATGTGTCATGGTCGAGGCGGCCTACGGGCGCTTCTCGACCGCGGCGCGAGCCGACCGCCCGCTGGCATTCTCGGCGTACATGGCGGCGCTGGATCGCGAAGAATCGGCGGCTACCACGTACGCCCAGCAGATCAGCCGCGTGGCATCGAACGTCCGCCGGCAAGCCAACGCCGCGGCTCGCGTACGATCACCCTGTGCACGTGACGGGGAGCGAACATCTGCCCTCTGGCGACAGTCCTGAACCGCTCGTCACATCGGGCGGATTCTGATGTCTCCGGTGTCTCGCGGCTTCCGCGGACGTCGCCGTCCGGTTGAGGACCCCTCACGGGTTCCGCCGGGACAGTATGTGACGGCGGACTTCCCGGTGCTCTCGGCGGGGCCGACGCCGCACACGCCGCTGGACGAGTGGAGCTTCGCAGTCGATGGCGCAGTCCGAGAACCCGTGTCGTGGCCGTGGCGCGCGTTCCTGGAGCTGCCCGCGGAGGAGATCACGGTGGACATTCATTGCGTGACCAAGTGGTCGAAGCTCGACACCAGCTGGCGGGGCGTGGCCGTGGATACGTTGTTGGCCGAGGTCGAGACCGACGCGAAATATCTCACGGCCTGGTCTGACGGTGGCTACACGACGAACCTGGCCCTGGAGGACGTGACCGGCGGGAGGGCCTGGGTGGCGTACGAGTACGACGGCCGGGCGCTGGAGCCCGAGCATGGCGGGCCCGCCCGTCTGCTCGTCCCCCACCTGTACTTCTGGAAGAGCGCGAAATGGGTGCGCGGACTGAGACTGGCCGCCACCGACGAGCCCGGCTTCTGGGAGGGCTACGGCTACCACAACCGCGGTGATCCATGGCTCGAGCAGCGCTATCAGGGAGACTGACCTGGCAGCTCGCGCGGGTGGCCGAGATCGTGGCCGAAACCCCGCACACGAAGACCATCTCGCTCAATGCGCCCGACTGGCCTGGGCACCGGGCCGGGCAGCACGTGGACGTGCGGTTGACGGCCGAGGACGGCTATCAGGCGCAGCGCAGCTACTCGATCGCCTCCAGCCCGCAGGAACCGCGGCTGAGGCTGACCGTGCAGCGGATCGATGACGGCGAGGTGTCCCCGTATCTGACCGATGAGCTGCGCCCCGGCGACGAGCTGGAGTTGCGCGGGCCGATCGGCGGCTACTTCGTGTGGGAGCCCACCGCGGGGGGCCCGCTGCTGCTGATCGCGGGCGGGTCTGGAATCGTTCCGTTCCGGTCAATGGTGGGAGCCTGGGCGGCGGCGAGCCGCGCCGAGATCCGCGTCCTGTATTCGTCGAGGTCGCTGGAGGATGTGTTCTATCGCCAGGAGCTGGAGCGCCTCGCAGCCGCCGGCGGACTGGATCTCCACCTGGTTCTCACGCGCCGCTGGCCCGACGATTGGGCCGGGGCGCGTGGCCGTATCGACGCCGAGCTGCTCGCTGAGCTCGCCTGGCCGCCGGAGCGCCGGCCGCTGATCTACGTGTGCGGGCCGAGCAGCTTCGTCGAAACCATCGCCGATGGCCTCGTGCAGGCCGGGCACGAGCCGAGCCGGATCCGGACCGAGCGGTTTGGTCCCACCGGCACCTAGGCCATGGATGCGCTCGACGGAAACGCGATCGCCGGCGCCCTGTACGAGTGGTTCGGCAGCGACATGACAACGGCCACCGGAGTCTGCGCCCACTGTGGCACCAGGTCCCAGCTGGCCGAGCTGCGGGTGTACCTGCGCGCACCCGGGTGTGTGGCCCGGTGTGCAGGGTGCGACAGCGTGGTGCTCGTGCTGGTCGAGACACGGGGCGAGACCCGGATCCACCTGGTGGCGTTCGAGCTCGTGGGGCAGTAGCTGCGTGAGCGATCGAGCCGAGGAGCTGTCGGTCGCCGGCAGAACGGTCCGGCTCACCAGCCCCGATCGCGTGTACTTCTCCGCGCGAGGCGAGACCAAGCTCGACCTCGCCCACTACTACATGAGTGTCGGCGAAGGCATCGTCCGGGCGCTGGCGGAGCGGCCCTGCATGCTGCACCGGTTCCCGAGCGGGGTCGACGGCCACAAGGTCCACCAGAAGCGGCTGCCGTCAGGCGCGCCTGCCTGGGTGCAGACGGTCCGAGTCGAGTTTCCCTCCGGACGCCACGCCGACGAGCTGTGCGTCACCGACTTGGCCAGCGTCGTGTGGGCGGTGCAGATGTCGACGGTCGAGTTCCACCCGTGGAACTCGCGCCGCGCCGACGTGGAACGACCGGACGAGTGGCGCATCGACCTCGACCCAATGCCGGAGTGTGAGTTCGCCGCCGTCCGGCGCGTGGCGGGCGTCGCGCGCGAGGTGCTGGACGAGCTGGGCATCGTCGGCTGGCCGAAGACGTCGGGCGGATCGGGCGTGCACATCTATGTCCGGATCGAGCCGCGCTGGGGATTTGCCGACGTGCGCCGCGCCGCGCTGGCGTTTGCGCGGGAGGTCGAACGCCGCAACCCTCAGGACGTGACCACCACCTGGTGGCGCAAGGACCGCGATCCCCACAAGGTGTTCGTCGACTACAACCAGAACGCTCGCGACCACACGATCGCGTGCGCGTACTCGGTGCGCGGGGTCAAGGAGGGCACGGTGTCGGCGCCGGTGCGCTGGGAGGAGATCGATGACGTCGCGCCGCAGGATTTGACGATCGCCACCGTCCCGCAGCGCTTCGCGCAGCTTGGCGACCTGCACGCCGGGATCGACGCGCGAGCGTTCTCACTGCAGACGCTGCTGGAATGGGCCGAGCGCGACGGCGACGCTGACGACGACAGGACCCCGTAGGGCAACCGCAACCCGGTGCCTCAGAGGTCCGCCAGCCACTCCGGGGGAAGGAAGCGCGGCAGCACACCGGGAAAGTCGGGAAACAGCCGCCGGGCGGCCGCCGCGCAGGGACGCCCGGCCACCCCGGCCCGGAGATCGGCGAACGCTTCCAGGCTGCGCACTGTGGACAGGATCTGCAGTGTGGCGGCGTTGGGCGGGTTGGTCGTCAGCGTCCCACCGGCAAGCAGGCCGTCGGCGTGGTTCAGCAGACCGGGTAGGGCGGCCAGGTCGGCGCGCACCCCGGCCTCATCCGCTCGACGGCCGTCGGGCTCGAGCGTGCGCCCGTAATAGCGCACCATCGGCCCGCAAATCCGCGCCAGCAGCTCCGTCCCAGGCAGTGACTGCTGCTCGAGCGCCCACCGGCGCACGCCCATGCCGTGCGCAGCGCCGTAACGAGCCAGCCGCCGTGGCACCGGCTGAAGGTGCCGCTCGCCCCAGCGCTCGGCCTCCTCAACTCGGGCCCGGAGCGACGGCTCGGCCGGCAGCAGCGGCGGCTCGGGCCAGCGCTGATCAAGCGCGCGAGCGATCTGGATCGAGCCCTGCACGCGCTGGCGATCGAGCTTCAGCGCCGGAACGGTCCCCCCGCGAAAGCCGGCCAGCCGCAGATGCACGCGTTGGTTGAGCGGCAGCACGTTGACCAGCCGGAACGGCACGCCCTTGAGCTCGAGCATCTTGCGGGCCGCCTGCGACGGATGCGAGACCGACATCCAGTACAGCTTCACCACAGCTCCCGGACTCTAGTGGCCTCGTCCGAGGGCTCGGTTAGCCGGTCAATTCGAGCCGGCGCCCGCGGGCACCGGCTCCGGCGGTTTGGCGGCCGCGCGGTCCCGCTCCTTGAAGTACTCCGCGCCCTCGATGCTGATGCGGGGCACAACCCGGTCAAGCCACTTGGGCATGTACCAGTTGATCTTGCCCATCATCAGCATCAGCGCCGGAACCAGCAGACATCGAACCACCGTGGCGTCGAGGATCACCGCCACCGCCAGTCCGACACCGAACTGCTTGACCGTGGGGTCACCGTTGAGCACGAAGCTTCCGAACACGAACACCATGATCAGCGCCGCTGCGGTGATCACCCGGGCACTCGTCACGAGTCCGGACACCACCGAGCTGCGGTTGTCCTCTCCCAGATGCACGTGCTCCTCGATCTGGCTGACCAGGAACACCTCGTAGTCCATCGACAGACCGAACAGGATCGCGAACATGAACAGCGGCACGTAGGAAACGATCGGAACCGCGCCGGGCAGACCGATCAGGCCGCTCAGCCACCCGTACTGGAAGATCGCGGTCAGCACTCCGTACGACGCGCCGATCGAGAGCAGGTTCATGACCGCCGCCTGCGGCGGAATCACCACGGTACGGAAGGCCAGGATCAACAATATGAAGCTGAGCGTGATCACCACCAGGATCTGGAGCGGCAGCTTGCTTGAGATCCGCGAGGCGAGATCCTCATAGCCGGCCGTGCTTCCGCCCACGTAGGCGAGCATGTTGGTGCCCTTCTCGGCACCCGGTATCACGCTCGAACGCAGCTCGTTGACCAGCGTCGTCGTCTGCTTCTCGGCCGGACCGTACTTGGATATGACGTTGAAGTAGGCGGCGGTGCCCGCCTTGTCCAGCTGAGCCGGACTGACGGCCGCGACGCCGGACGTCGAGGAGATGTCCTTCTGCAGGGTCTGCAGGCGGGAATCGTTCGTCCCCGACGCGGGCGTGCCCAGCGAGACCGCGAGCAGCAGCGGCCCGTTGTTGCCGGCGCCGAAGTACTTGGACATGAGGTCATAGGCCTGGCGCGCTGTGGTGGAGGTGGACATCGCGGCGACGTCCTGCTGTCCGAGCGTCAACGAGAACAGCGGAATCGTCAGCGGGATCAGGATGGCGAGCGCCGCCAGGCCGGCAATCAGCGGTTGCTTGGCGATGTCCCGAGCCCACTTGGCCCACAGGCCGTTCCTCACCTCCTCGTCGGTGGCCGGGTGACGTACGCGCAGCGAGTTGATGTGCCCCCCGAGGATCCCCAGTACCGCGGGCAGCAACGTCAGCGCGGCCAGGACGGCGACGACCACCGCGATCGCGGCCATCAATCCCATTGTCGTCACCAGCGGTATCCCGGCCACCGCCAGCGAGACGAGCGCGATCGTCACCGTCCCGCCGGCGAAGAACACCGCCCCGCCCGACGTGGCGGCGGCGCGGGCGATCGATTCCTCCACCGGCAGCTCGTCGTGCAGGCCGCGGAAGTGACGAGTGACGATGAACAACGCGTAGTCGATCCCAACCCCCAGCCCGATCATGGTGGCCAGCGTTGGTGCGACCGTCGGGACCGTCGCAACATGACCCAGCATTCGGATGATCGCCAGGGTCGACAGCAGCGCAAAGATCGCGGTCACGATCGGCAACAACATCGCGGTGATGGTGCCGAACGTCAGCGTCAGGATCACCATCGCAACCAGGATCCCGATCGCCTCGCTCGATTCGGTCTTGGTCTTGGACACCTTTTGACCGAGCTGACCACCGGTCTGCACCTCCAGGCCGGCCGCCTTGGCCGGCTTCGTGGCCGCGTCGACGATGTCCTGGGCGGCCGCCTCCGACAACGAGCCCGGGCTGACCGACAGCGTGACTGACAGATACCCGGTGGTCTGATCCTTGCTCAGTGCGCTGGCGCCCTGCTGCGTGAGCGGATTGACCACGGAGGCCACGTTGCTGTTCTTGGCCACGTCCGCCGCGGCCTGGTTGACCGCGTTGGCGTTGTTTGAATCCGTCAGCTTGCCGGTCTTGGCATGCAGCATGATCGGACTGGTCCCGTTGGCCTGAGCCGGGAACGACTTGTCCAGCAGATCGGTGGCGCGCTGGCTGTCGGTGCCCGGCAGCGACAGGTTGTCGTTGGTGTTGTCCCCCATGCTGTGCGAGATCGTCACCAGCGCGATGGCGACAATGAGCCACACACCCAGCACGATGAACTTGCGTCGAACGCAAAATCGCGCCAGTCCATACAACACCCCGGTCATGGGCTCCTTGCCTCGTTCGCTATCAGGTTGGGGTTGCGGCACCCCGCTTGTGTACGCCCGTGATCCTCTCGGCCCGGCACGAGACTGTCAAGCGTTCGGCCGCGGCATTGCGATCGGTGTGACAAATATCGCAGCGGCTCCGCCGCGCTTAGCTTTCTCGGCATGAGGGGCCGAACGCCTGGGACCACGCGAGACGACAGGGTCGCCGGGGAGCGTTCGATGCGGCGTCGGGGGGCCGGCGACCGTGGGGGGCCGTGGTTCCAGGCGGTGGACGAGCCGCCTGGGACCACCAGTTACCTGGCTCTCATGAGCGCGATGCTCGAGTCAGGCGACCCGATGCGGGTTCGGCCGAGTGCGGGAGCGGGATGTGCGCTCACTCGCGGGACGGTGATGGAGATAGTGGTACCCGCGGGAACCGAGCTCGTGCGTAAAGGCGAAGAGATCGGCACGTTCTTCGTGATCCGGTCGGGCGGCGCGACGCTGTCGCGCGCCGGACACTCGATCGGCACGCTCGGTCCGGGCAGTTGCTTCGGCGAGACCGAGCCGGCGCCGTCAGCCGCCCGCGGAACCGCCGGAGCGCTCACGGAGAGCGGCGGCATCGAGCACCGTGATGGCGCGGTTGCTGGTCGCGACCCAGCCGAGGTGGCGCATCAGGCGCAGCGCGCGGGAGACCGTCTCGCGGGTCGCGCCAGTCCACCGGGCCAGCTGGTCCTGGGTTAGCGTCAGCTCGATCCGGGTGCCGCGTTCGGAGGGCGCTCCGTGCTCAGCCGACAGCTCGAGCAGCCGCTTGGCCACACGGCCGACGCTGTCCTGCGTGGCGAGCGCGACCCGGTCTCGGTCGGCCTCGGCCAGACGGCGTACCAGCATCCGGATCAGGACCAGGGCGGCGTCCGGATGGTCGTGGAGGAATTCGCGGAACTCCTCGGGGTGCAGGAATCCAGCCTCGACGTCGTCGAGCGCAACCGCCGACGTCGGATGCGACGTCGTGCGCCCACCGCCGCCATCTCGCCGATCAACTCGCCGGGGCCGCGGATTGCGAGCATCACCTGGCGCTGGTCGGCGCCATACGCCACCAGGCGTACGCGGCCGGAGAGCACCAGCACCACGTCCCCCCGGCGGCGCCGGCCCTGAGGATCGGCTGCGACTTGGACACGGCGCGACGGCGCACACGCTGGACCAGGGCGTCGGCGTCCTCGTGACCGAGCTGTCGCAAAAAGGGCACTTGTGCCGCGCTCACGAGCCGATTCTCCCAAGCGGACCCGCCGAGCGCGTGCCGGCGTCTGACACGGACGCGGCCCGGCACCAGCTACGCTCACCGCCTCATGACCGTCCGCTCGGCAACCGGCATGGTGCTGGCCTGCGCCGTGCTGCTCGCCGGCTGCGGCAGCAGCAAGTCCTCGGGCACCACAAGCTCGGCACCCGCCGCGCAGACCTCGACGTCCGGCACTCAGCCCTCGCCGTCGGCGGGCCAGACGGGATTCGAAGGCGTGCCGATCGAGTCGGGTCCGGCTCTGGCCCCGGCCGGCACCACCCAGACCGGAAAGATCGACGGCATCGTGTGCGGCCCAATCGAGCAGCTGGCGTACCACATCCATTCTCACCTGCTGGTGTACGTGAACGGATCGCCGCGGGCACTCCCCGGCGGCATCGGGATTCCCGGCTCGCAGGTCGAACAGAGCACGGAAGGGCCGGTGGCCGCCGGAGGCAAGTGCATCTACTGGCTTCACACGCACGCGCCGGACGGCATCATCCACGTCGAGTCCCCGACCGAGCGCGTGTACACGCTGGGTGAGTTCTTCGACGAGTGGCACCAGCCGCTGAGCTCCAGCCAGGTGGCGGCCGCGACGGGAACGGTCAGCGCATTCGTGGACGGCAAGCCCTGGACCAAGTCGCCCCGGGGCATCCCGCTGCTGCCGCACGCGGTGATCCAGCTCAGCGTGGGAGACCCGGTGGTGCCATTCCACCGCATGTCCTGGGCGGGCCTCCAGCTCTGAGCTGGATCCAGGTAAGAAGCCCCTACGCCGGCGCGCCGCCCTCGCCCGTACCTGCGGCCTGCGCCCCCTCACGGCGGGCGCGCTGCCGGCGCCGGCGCTTGACCTCCAGCCACACGCCCACCGCCACCAGCGCCACCAGCGCGCCCCCGGTCACCCAGCCCAGATCATTGACGAAGTCGACCACGCTTGGGCCCACGATGAAAGCGCCCAGCCCGATGCCGACCGCCCACAGCGCGGCCCCGAGCGCGTTGGTCAGCAGGTAGGTAACTGGCTTCACCCGGTGAATGCCCGCGATCCAGGACGGGGTGACCAGCACGGCTATGACCGGCCACCGGGCGAACACCTCATCCCCGCGCTCGAGCGCCTTCAGTCGCATGCGATGCAGCGGACCCCGGGTGGTCAGCACCACCCGGCCGGCCTTCATCCCGATCAACCAGCCCGCGATGCCACCGGCCATCGCTGCCGCCCACGCCACCAGCAGGACCGAGCCGATGTCGAGCTTGCCACGGGCGGCGAACACGCCCGCGGTGATCAGGACGGGCTCGCCGGGTCCAGGCACTCCCACCCAGCTGGCTGCCGCAGCCGCTGCCAGGCCGTAGTAATCGATCGGGGGCCCGTGGAAGTGATGGTGGAGCGCCAGCCCCAGGACCAGTGTCGCTCTCAGCAAGCCCCCTACGCGCACGTTGTCAGCTCCACGCCGACGATCGTCGCATACGACCGTGTCGGGTCCCCATCAAGAGTCGGCGCGCGTCCAGTTGGATAGGCTGGCCGACCGATCATTGGCCCAGCGGCCAATGCGCCCGATCGTCCCGCTGGCGGAGGATTCACGCGGCCATGAGCACCGACATCATCGTCTCCTACGACGGGACGCCCAACGACGACGACGCCCTGGTGCTGGGACAGATGCTGGCGCGCGGCGGCGCGCAGCTGGCCCTTGCCTACGTCCGCCACGCCCGCGAGTTCGATCCGCGGCGTGAGGAGCTGGCCCAGCACGACGCCGAGCGGCGGCTGGAGCAGGGCGCCACGGTACTGGGTGACGAGTCGGTGCCACGCCATGTCGTGATCAGCGCGTCGACCGGCGAGGGCCTGGCCCAGCTCGCCCTGGACGAGGGCGCCTCGGTGATCGTGTTCGGGTCCGACTACCGCGTGACCCCGGGCCACGTGGAGCCCGGAACCACGGCCCAGTACCTGCTCGAGGGCGGGCCCGTGGCCGTGGCGGTAGCTGTGGCCGGCTTGCGCACGTTGGGCGGCGGCGAGATCAAGTCGATCTCGGTTCCGCTTGCCGGCCCGCACAATGATGTCGCTCGCCAGACGGCCGACGCGCTTGCCGCGAGGCTCGGCTCGAGTGTGGCCGAGTCGAAATCGGAGCTGGTTGACCTGATCGTGGTCGGCTCGCAGCCGAACGCACCCGCGGGGCGGATCGTGGTGGGCGGCGACGTGCGCTCCGAGCTGAGCAGTGCCCGGAGCTCGGTCTTGGTGCTGCCCGCCGGCCGCACTGTCGTTATCTGACCGGGAACTCAGCGGGTTCCGCCGTTTTCGTGCTCTATGCGGGGTCCGTTTATCCCAATGGCTAGGAGCCCCGAGTGATCCCTGGACGCCCGGCCATGGCTCCATAACCGGCCGCCCAGCACCATCTCCTCACAACTTGGGCTCACCAGGCCCGGCCGCCGTTGCCGCGGTGGCATTTGTTCATCAGTCCCCGAGGACAAGGAGTTACATGCCTGTTACAGCCCCAACGTGGCTGAGCTCTGGAGACAACGCCTGGCAGATGACTGCCGCGACGCTCGTCGGCCTGATGAGCGTCCCCGGTCTGGTCGTGCTGTACGGCGGTGTCATGCAGAAGCGCTGGTCGATCAACAGCATGATGCTGACGTTCGCCGCGTTCGCCGTGGTGCTCGTAGTGTGGGTGCTATGGGCGTTCAAGATGGGCTTCGGAAGCCCGATCGGCCACGGACGCGGCTTCTTCTCGACGTTCCTAGGGAAGCCCGGACCGGTGCTCGGGCACGCCTCCGAACAGCATCAGGCGAACATCCCATTAGTCGGCACGACGGCGTTCCCGCAGTCGGCGCTCGTGTACTTCCAGTTCGTGTTTGCGGCGATCACGCCGATCCTGATGCTGGGGTCAGTCTTAGGCCGGGTGAACTTCAAGGCCTGGATCCCGTTCGTGGCGCTGTGGTGTACGTGCATCTACACAGTGGACGCGTTCCTGATCTGGGGCGGCGGGTTCTTCGCCCATCACGGTGCGGTCGACTACTCCGGTGGCTATGTGATCCACCTGTCGGCCGGCGTATCGGGCTTCATCGCCGCAGCAGTGATCGGGCCGCGACTGCAACGGGACCGCGAGGTGGACGCCCCCAACAACGTGGCGATGGTCGCGGTCGGGGCCGGTCTGCTATGGCTCGGTTGGAACGGGTTCAACGGCGGTGACCCCTACACAGCCAACATGTCGGCCGCCGCCGCGATCCTGAACACCAACCTGTGCACGGCGGTGGCGTTCCTGATCTGGGTCGGCTGGGACTACCTCACCGGTCGCAAGCCCAGTCTGATCGGCGGCGTGAACGGAATGATCACCGGCCTGGTGGCGATCACGCCGGCGGCCGGTTACGTGAACGGGTACGGGGCCATCGCGCTCGGCGTGATCGCGTCAACGGTGGTGTACTTCGCGCTCAACTACCTGAGCCGGGTGCGGCCGTTCCGCAATGTGGACGACACCCTGGGGGTGGTCTACACGCACGGGTTCGCCGGCCTGGCCGGTGGTCTGCTGGTCGGCATCTTCGCCGACCCGAACATGGCGGTGTCGTATCTCCGCCAGGGGGGTCACCTGGTGGCCGTCGGTGCGACCGGCGTGATCCACGGCAACTGGACGCTGTTGAAGTGGCAGTTCTTTGCGGCGCTGTTCGTGATCGTGTTCTCCGCGGTCGGGACGTTCATCCTGCTGAAGCTGGTGGGACTGTTCATCCCGTTGCGCATGTCCGAGGAGAACATGGAGATCGGCGACACCGCCGAGCACGGCCACGAGGTGTACCCGTCCGACGTCCCGTCGCTCGGGTTCCCCAGCGGAATCCCGGGCCTCGGCGGCGGATCGGGAGCGGGAGAACCCGCACCAACAACAGCATGAGGAGTCCCGTGGGAGCTCGGAGCAGCCAGCGCGGCGAGGATGCCAAGCTCGCGCCCGTCTGAGAGCCACATGGGACATGTTCGGGGGGCGGCTGCGGCCGTCCCCCGAGCCGCCCCTCTGACGCTGGTGTCCGGGGCGGTTGCCGGCGACGACCTCCACAGCGTTGCCGGCTCCGCCTCCGCGGCGCTGGGGCTTCCGGTGGCGATCGTCTTGCCCGCGCGGGCGGGTATGGTCGTGTCGCCACCTGCGGCGGCCGATCCCAAAACACGGCGCGACCTTCTGCAGTACGCCAAGTCGATCTCGAGGGGCCACGCCGGCCGGGTGCCGTCGGGCGTGAGCGAAGCGGTGCCCGTCCCGATCGGAACGGAACTGGTTGGCGTGATCGCGGCGCTCGGGCTCGCGACGCTGGACTCAGACCAACGCGCCTGGCTCGAGGCCGCCGCGGCCGCGGCTGCGGTGAGCGTCGTGATGCGACAGGGCGAGGACGCCGGGCTGCGGAGCGCGCGGCAAGCGTTCGTGCTGACGTTGGCCTCGCACCCGCCGGCGGACCCGGATGCGGCGGTGGCCCAGGCCCAGCGCCTCAGCTTCGATCTGAGCGCCGGCGCCGTTGCGGTATGCGCTCGTGGCGTTTGCCCGCAGGAACTCGAGTTTCCGGGGGAGGCGCTCGTCGCAGCCGTCGACGGCCGGATCCTGGCACTGCTGCCGCCGGCCTCGGACCCGGAGCCGATGGCCAGCGCTCTGCGCGCTGTGGGGATGGCGGTGGCGGTGTCGGTCCCGCGCCGGGACCCGGGGGCAGTTCACGGCGCGCTGCGAGAGGCGGAACTGATGCTCGAGCTCACCGCGCGGGCGGACATGCTGCTGACCGGTCAGGAGGAGACCTACCGGCTGCTGATCGGAGTGCTCGAGCGCGCTCCGGAGGAGCTCGAGCAGCTCCGAGCCCATACCGTGTTGCCGCTGGCGCGCTATGACGAGCAGCACGACGCCGAGCTGCTGGCCACGCTGCATGCATTCCTGGCGCATGACGGTTCGACGACCGAGACTGCCGAGGCGATGCAATTGCACCGGCACACGGTCGGCTATCGACTGACCCGCGTGCACGAGGTCTCCGGCCTGTCGCCCTACGAGTCCGATGGCCGGGAGCGCCTCAGCCTGGGCCTGAAAGCGGATCAGATTCTCGCGGCCGCCAACCGCAGAGGCGAATCGATATAGGCTCGCGCCCAGCGATCGAAGCCAAAGGAGGAACAGCGCGTTGTCCACCACAGACTCCCCCAAGACCGCTTCCGAGGCCGGTGCCAAGACCGCCTCCGAGGTACTCGATTTTGCGGCCGACCAAGCGGTCGAGATGGTCGATCTGAAGTTCGTCGATCTGCCGGGGACCTGGCAACACATGACCCTGCCGATCGGCGCGCTTGACGCCGACGACTTCGACGCCGGCCTCGGCTTCGACGGCTCCTCGATTCGCGGCTTCCAGGAGATCCACGAGTCGGACATGCTGCTGATGCCCGATCCCGCCACCGCGTTCGTGGATCCCTACTACACGCGCCCGACCCTGTCGCTGATCTGCTCGATCGCCGATCCGGTGCTCGGTGAGCCCTACGCGCGCGATCCGCGCTACGTGGCTCAGAAGGCGGAGCGACATCTGGTCGAGTCGGGCATCGCCGACGTCGCCTACTTCGGACCCGAGGCGGAGTTCTTCGTGTTCGATCACATCGCCTATGAGCAGGTCGAGCACCGGGCGTTCTACGAGATCGACTCGAGCGAGGGGTTCTGGAACACCGGCCGCCCGGCGAGCACGGCCGCGCCGAACCTGGCCTACAAGCTCCGCCAGAAGGAGGGCTACTTCCCCGTACCGCCCGCCGATTCGCTGGCCAATCTGCGCGGCGAGATGGTGGCGACGATGGAGTCGCTCGGTATCCGCTGCGAGTTCCACCACCACGAGGTGTCCTCGGGTGGCCAGGGCGAGATCGACATGCGTTTCCAGCCGCTGCTGCGGATGGCCGACCAGATGATGATCTACAAGTACGTGGTCAAGAACACGGCCGCGGCCGGCGGCAAGACCGCGACGTTCATGCCCAAGCCGATTTTCGAGGAGAACGGCTCCGGCATGCACGTGCATCAGTCACTCTGGAAGGAGGGCGAACCGCTGATGTACGGCACCGGCGGCTACGCGCACCTCAGTGACCTGGCCAAGCACTACATCGCCGGATTGCTGGCCCACGCGCCTGCGCTGCTGGCGTTCTGCGCCCCCACCACCAACTCCTACCGCCGTCTGGTCCCCGGCTACGAGGCGCCGGTCAACCTGGTGTACTCGGCCCGCAACCGCTCCGCCTGCGTGCGGGTGCCGATGTACCACGAGGCGCCCAAGACGAAGCGGATCGAGTTCCGCTCGCCCGATCCCACCGCCAACCCGTATCTGGCCTTCAGCGCGCTGATGCTGGCCGGCCTGGACGGGATCAACCGAGAGCTCGACCCCGGCGAGCCGCTCGACGCCGACATCTACGAGCTGCCCGAGGACAAGCTGGCCTCGATCGGCACGGTGCCGTCTTCACTGGAGGGGGCGCTCGAAGCCCTCGAAGCCGACCACCAGTTCCTGATCGACGGGGACGTGTTCAGCGACGGTTTGATCGAGGCCTATGTGCGATACAAGCGTGAGGCGGAGGTCGACGCGATTCGGATGCGGCCACATCCTTGGGAGTTTGCTCTTTACCACGATGCGTAAGACGGCGGGCACGGGCCGTCCGGGCGGACCGGGCGCGCTTACGACTGCCGGCGTTGGCGGATGGCTCTATGCGCGAGGTGGCCACGGCCCGGCCGCCCGGGCTCCCGGGCGGCTCCCGCAGCGCGGCCTTTGAAAAGCAACTAGCCCAGGACTAGCTCCGCGGCGGTGCGGAGCATGGAGGGGTCGCCGCCTACGAGGATCGTGGTGACGATTGAGTCGCGCCAGGCCTCGAGGTCGTGGCGGATCTTGTCCTTGGGCCCGATCAGGGTGAGCTGCTCGATCAGCTTGGTTGGGATGGCGGCCGCCGCTTCGTCCTTGTGGCCGTTCAGGTACAGGTCCTGGATCTTCGCCACCTCCGCCTCGTAGCCCATGCGGATCGCGACGTTGGCATGGAAGTTGGCGCTCTTGGCGCCCATGCCGCCGAAGTACAGGGCATACATGGGCCGGACCGCGTCCGCGGCCCCCTCGATGTCGTCGGTGACGATCAGCGGCACGCTCGCCGCCACCTCAAAGCTGTCGGCGCCGTGGCGAGCGCCGGCCCGGTTGAAGCCCTCGTTCAGCGCCTCACGGTAGAAGTCGTCGTGGGAGGGTGCGTAGAACAGCGCCAGCCAGCCGTCGCACAGCTCCCCCGCCATGGCGATGTTCTTGGGACCCTCGGCGGCGAGGTAGATCGGGATCTCCTCCCGGAGCGGATGGATGCTCGACTTCAGTGGCTTGCCCAGGCCGGTGCCATCCGGCAGCGGCAGCGGGTAGTGCGGGCCCTCGCTGGTCACAGGCCCTTGGCGGGCGAAGATGTCTCGCAGGATCCCGATGTATTCGCGCATCCGCGCCAGCGGCTTGTCGAACGGCCGGCCGTACCAGCCCTCGACGACCTGCGGTCCGGACACGCCCAGCCCGAGAATCACGCGGCCGCCCGACAGATGGTCGAGCGTCATCGCCGCCATCGCGGTGGCAGCCGGGGTCCGGGCCGAGATCTGCACGATCGCCGTGCCGAGCTTGATCCGCTCCGTGCCCGCTCCCCACCAGGCCAGCGGCATCAGCGCGTCGGACCCATACGCCTCCGCCGTCCACACGGAATCAAATCCCAGCCGCTCTGCCTCCTGCACCAGCTCTGCTCCCGGCGGCGGCGTCCGGGCCCAGTAGCCCAGGCTGAGTCCGAGTCTGAGGTCACGCGCCATCGCGCGCGTACCCTACTCGCTCCCGTCTCCCGTCTCGCTCCCGTCTCCCGTCTCGCTCCCGTCTCCCGTCTCGCTCCCGTCTCCCGTGAAGCGGGCGAGCAGGCGCCGCCAGGCGGACGGCGGACGCGGTTGGGCCCGCAGCCACTCTTCCCGGGTCGGCAATCGCCCGGCCCGGCGCGCCTTGAGCACGCAGTCGGTGTGGGCATGGCGGCGCCGGCCGGCGTCCCCCTCGGGCGTGATCAACATGTGCTCGCTGAGCGCAGGCAGGTAGCTGCCGCATAGCGGACAGCGATACGTCGCGGGTTTGCGGTTCTGGGCGCGGCGAGCGTGCCACCACCGAGCCGGCTCCAGCTGGGCCATGCGTTTCAGGATGTCATCACCTCCTCGCTTCACGCTATCGTCGGCCGCGTGGAGCATCGGGACGAGCGGATCGTGGTCGAGACGGCGCGCTACCGCGTCACCGGCGTTCTGCGCCTGCCCCGGGACGGCTACCGGAGCCGGCTCACGGACTACCTGAATGCCTCCGAGCGGATGTTCGTGCCGCTCACTGAGGTCGAGATCCTGCCCCTGGACGGGCGCGGCAGCCGTGAGCGCCGGGCGTTCGTGGCCCTGTCGCTGAGCCAGATCGTGATGGCGATGCCCGCCGACGCGCGGCGCTCGGAGCAGTAGGGTCAGCAGCCTGACCGGCTCCTCCCCGGCGCCCAGGCCGGACGAAACCCGGTCGGGTCGGCTGGGTATTCTTTGGGCCATGGCGACACGCTCAGACGAGCTTCAGGGTCTCAGTCGCAGCGAGGTCCTGCGGGCCTCTCCGCGCATGTTCGATTCCAACCTGCTGGACAAGCTCTCGCGCGTGCATCCGGCGGTGCCGCCGATCCTGTTCGGCCCGGCGATCGTGTTCATGCTGGTTGAGGGCGTCATCCAGGGAGCGGGCTGGCTGACTCCGGCCTGGGTGCTGGGCGGTTACGTGTTCTGGACGCTGACCGAGTACTGGCTGCACCGGATCGTGTTCCACTTCGAGCCAGAGAAGGGAATCGGCGCCCGGCTGCACTGGATCATCCACGGCGTCCACCACGACCACCCCAACGACCCCATGCGGCTGGTCATGCCTCCGTCGGTCAGCATCCCGCTGGCATCGCTGTTTGTGTGGGGCTTCTACGCCGTGCTAGGCAGCCCGGCGTTCCTCCCGTTCGGCGCCGGATTCCTGGCCGGCTACCTGTTCTACGACATGCTGCACTACCACGTGCACCATCACCGGCCGACAACGGCGCTGGGCAAGCGGCTGCGCGAGCTCCACATGCGTCATCACTTCCAGAACCACGAGCGCGGCTATGGCGTCAGCGCCCCGTTCTGGGACCACGTGTTCGGGACCGCGCCGACGGAGCGCTGAGCGACGTCCAACATCGAGATCGCGCGTCGGGGGTTCGATGCCCTCGTCCGTGGTGACCTCGAGGCGTTGCAGGAGCTATTCGATCCGAACGTGCAGTGGCACGGCGGAGACCCCACCGCGGAAGGTGCCTGCCGTACCCGGGACGAGGCGCTCCAGTTCATTCGCCGGGCGCGTGACGCCGGCCAGATCGGCGAACTCGTGGATCTGCTCGATATGGGCGACCAGGTGGTCGCGGTGATGCGTCCCCCGACGCCGCCGGGCGCGCCCAGCACGCTCCGCGCGAACCTGACGACCTTCCGCGACGGCCGCGTGGTCGAGATGATCGCGTTCGAGAGCCCCGAGGCCGCGATCGCCGCCGCTACCGGCTCGGCATCCTAAAAGAACGGAGAGGGCGGGATTCGAACCCGCGATGGAGTGTTATCCCCATACTCGCTTAGCAGGCGAGTGCCTTCAGCCACTCGGCCACCTCTCCAGGACTCGTGGCAGTGTAGAGCTTGAATTGCCGCTGGTTGGACGCCGGTCGCTGGGACCTCCCGCGCTCGCCCGCACTGGCGAGCGGCACTAACATCGGCGTCACGCCGGAGGGGTGGCAGAGCGGTCGAATGCGCTGGTCTTGAAAACCAGTGGGCCCGGAAGGGTCCCGCGGGTTCGAATCCCGCCCCCTCCGCTTCAGGACAACGGAATGTCCCTTCCACGCCGATGAGTCGGTTCTCTCCCGGGGTGAATGATCGGCGCCGCATCAACCCGCAGGAATGGGCAGAAGGCGCGGAGCACTGGCCCATCACCGAATCCGTGCGAGTCGATGATCGATTGCGTCCGCACGACGCAGCGCAACGTCAAGCACTGGACCTCCGGCGAGATGGGCATCCGCTGGACCGCCGCCGGAATGGCCGAGGCCGAGAGGCAACACGCCGACCGCGAGCTCGGCGGCGCCTGGAATGTCAATGGCAGGTGCGCTACGTTGGCTCCATGCGGCCCTCTGGAGGTCTCAAGCTGGCGCTCGAGGCACCGGTGCGCGACGACCGCCAAGTGCGCTTTGCTCGCGTGGCGGTGTCCGATGAGGTGGGCGGTGACGACATCATCCTGGTTACTGACGCGCGGGGACGCCTGCGCTATCGGCTGCCTGACGGTGAATACAGGTTGCGCGTTGCGGGTGGCGAGGAAATGCGATTCGTCGTGCACGATCATCGCTGGACAGCGGTTCGCCTGCGTCTCAGCTGGACCTCGCCAGAGGCCGACTTCCTGTAGCGCCGAGTATCTGCGCCAAGGGCGATCCATCGCGGCTGGCTGGTCCTTCTGCGGGGAAATGCTGTCAGGCGTAATGCGTCGAGTTAAATTCAGCTCATGGTGGACCTGATAGAGCGTGCACTCCTCTCCGGTGGGCCGCTCGTGGTGCTCACGCTGTCGCTCATCAGCTTCGCGATCCACGTCCCGACCCGGATCGGGTTCACCGTCGCTCGTTTCCACGCCAACGGCTCGGTCTGAGGTCGGATCGTGTGGCCGCCAGCTGCGCTTGATTTTCTGCGGGAGCTCGAGGCCAACAACGACCGTGACTGGTTCAAGGCCAACCGCGCGCGCTACGACGACCTGCTGCTTGGCCCGACCCGAGAGCTGGCCGAGAGCCTGACCGAACTCGGCCCGCCGCGGTTATTTCGCCCCTACAACAACACCCGGTTTCGCCCTGGGCCACCGCTCAAGGAGCACATTGCAGCCTCGGTCGGGGCCGGTCCGGCCGTGTACTACGTCCAGCTGTCGCTCGACGGCCTGGTGCTCGGTGCGGGCCTGTGGCACCCAGAACCCGATCAGCTGGAGCGCTTCCGCGCCGCCATCGACGACGCCCGGCGCGCCAAGTCCTTCGAGCGAGCCGTGGCGACCGCCGACGAGGCGGGCCTGTCCCTTGCCGAGCCCGAGCTCAAACGTGCCCCAAAGGGCTACTCGCCTGATCACCCGCGGATCGAACGGCTGCGGCTGAAGCGTTTGGCGCTCTACCACCGGCATCCGCTGCGGCGCTGGCTCCACACCCGGGCCGGCGACCAGCGGATCAGGTCCGAGCTCCTCTCAGCGCGCCCGTTTGTCGCCTGGCTGGACGAACACGTGGGTGCTTCGACTCAGCCGCGGCCCAGCTGACGAGCGCTCGCCCGCGTCGCCATCAGAATTCGGGTATGAGCGCCGGCCGCCTAACCGGCTGAGCCGGTCGGGAGCTCGCCCCGCCTCAGCTGGCCGAGCGTCTCTAGAATCGACTTGAAGCGCCCGTAGCTCAGCTGGATAGAGCGTCGGTCTACGGAACCGAAGGTCGGGAGTTCGAATCTCTCCGGGCGCGTAAATCGAGGACCTCATCGAGCCTTGTCCCACTCTTTTTGGGGTCAGCGAGGGCGGCTGACGGCGCGTCACCCTCCCGAAAGTGAGCACCCTGAGGTCCGCGCGGGGTAGGTAGCGGCTGCGGGATAAGCTGGATCACGGTTCAAGCGCGTCGGTGCGCTTGGGTTCCGCGGCCGGGGCGCTCATCGTCCGTCTGTGGTGTCTCCACGGCGGGAGAGACGGGCGGCGCGTACGAGCTGATCGTTCGCTAGGCGCATCGCGATCGCGTAGAGCGGCGGCGCAAAGCGTTGCGCCAGCACACCGAGCCGCGTGTCCACGGAGGTGAGAACGAGGAAGCGATTGCGGCGGATGGCGCCGAGGATCTGGGCGGCGACGTCGTCGGGGGCGGCGGCGTGCTGCTCGAAGCGCCTGGTGAGCGTCTTCATACGCGGGTGGTCGCGGTCGACCCCCACGATGTCGACGGTGTTGACGAGCGGGGTTTTGACCGCGCCTGGGCACACGAGCGTGACGCCAATCCCGTGTCGTCGCAGGTCGAATCTGAGTACCTCGGAGACGCCGCGCAGCCCGAACTTCGCGGCACTGTACGGCGCGTGCCAGGGGAGCCCGAGGAGTCCTGCAGCGGAGGAGACGTTGACGAGCTGCCCCCCTCGTCCGGCCGCGATCATCGGCGGGATAAACGCTTCGATGACGTGAATCGGGCCCATGAGGTCGACGTCGATGGTGCGCTGCCAGTGATGGTGCTCGAGCGCCTCGACGGCGCCCCATGTCGCGATCCCGGCGATGTTCATGACAACGTCGACGCTCCCGGTCTGGCGGTGCACCTGCGCTCCGAGCGCTCGTACGGCTTCATAGTCGGCCAGGTCGGCCGCCGCGGCCAGGCTCACCTGAGCCCCTGCTGCCATAAGCTCGTCCGCCGCTTGGGCAAGGCGCTCCTCATTGATGTCTGTCAGGAACAGCGCTGCGCCCTCTCTGCCCGCGGCGCGAGCGACAGCAAGACCGATTCCGCTCGCCGCGCCGGTGATCAGGCAGCGCCTGCCAGCGAGCGATGGCACGGGCGGGGCGGCCCGCCGTCGATCGATGCCCTTGATCATTGTCGGAGCCGTCCGAGCGCCCAGTGCGTCGCCTGAGCCGCGACGGAATCGTGGTCGATCACGACTGGGTCGGGCTGCACGTCGAGCGAGTTGAGTGTCATCGCGAGCATCTCGTAATGCCCGACCAGCATGCACGCCTCGATCGCCTCGACTTCAGAGAGGCTCTCGCGGACAGCTGGCCAGAGCTCGTCAGAGATACGTTGAGTCTGGTGGAGCTCGTCTGCCATCCGGATCAGCAACAGCTCGCGGGCAGACCACCGGTGCGGACGCGGTGCGTCCTGGGCGAGTGCGACGATCTGGGCGTCATCGAGTCCAGCGGCCAGACCGATTCGTTCGTGGTGGCTCCACTCGTACTCACAGCGGCAGTTGTGGGCGGTCCTGAGGATCAGCAGCTCGGTCTCGCGCCGCGGGAGGCGCCCGCCCGGCATCAATCCTGAGGCAAACCACAGCCACCGGCGAAACAGCCCGCGATGCCGGGCCAGCGTGGTGAAGACATTCGCCGGCCGACCGCCCGTCCCTAGCGCTAGCAGGGTGACGAGCCACTGATTGACCGCGCCGATCTCACGACGCGTCCCGGGCGCAATCCGCGGCTGCACCGCCGGCGGTTCGTTCATGGCGGCGGGACTCTACCTATCGGCATCGGCCTGGTGGTACCGAGTGAGTACCAAATCGTTCCTCGCCGACCGCTGACGTAGACGGCTACCGACGAGGGTCAACGCGGCATGACAGCTGGCTCCTGCTCCGCCAGGGGCAGCATCAGTGGACCCCCCGGAGCGCCGAGGCGCTCGCGTTTCGTCCGCAGCGGCAGAGGCGTGTGATTCCGCCCCAGCGAGGTGGCTCGCCGCCGTGAAAGAGCACAAGTTCGTGCCTCGTCATCCGCGCCCTTCATCGAGCGCTGGATCCACGCGGATGAAGCGCTGCGCTCGTCGACGTCGTTGTCGCCGAGCGCGATCCCGGGCGCAGACGCACCGGTTGGGCATCGGCGCGCTCGCGACTACTTATTCGTCCGAGGCGACAACGCGCCATTGCCAGATCTTGGCAATCGACTGTCGGCTCTAATGGCACGCGGATCGTCTCCGACGGGTGCCCTCAAATGGCTAGGTCAGTTCGGCCCGCCAGCCGTTGTTCTCGGTCTCCGCATTGGTGTGGAGCCTGTCTGCGCCCAGTTCGGCCCGGGCGGTCAGCTCCCGGAAGATCGTCGCGGTGATCAACGCGGAGCGCCGGGCGAATGGGCTCCCGACGGTGAGGGAGAGCCCCAAGCTGTCCGCGGGCTGCGCGCAGTACGACCACTACCGCATGATCAATGGGACCGTCGACAACGAGTTCTTTCCAGGGCGCGAGGTCGCATCGAGGCCCGGCTACACCCCCGCCGGAGCCACCGCCTCGCGCCACAGCCTGCTGAATGGCGGAGATCGCCCGCAGGACTCGTTCGCCAACGGCGACGCCGTTGACGACGGGCCCGCTCACCTCGTCGGGCTCATGGACCCATCGCTCGCGGTGATCGGCGCGGACGAACTCGACTTCCAGGCGGGTGTCTACGGAACAACAAGGTGGAAGCTATACACCGGCTCATGCAATGCGAACCGTGACACAGCAAGGCTTCGCCCGGCCCCACGTGAATGGCTCCGTCGACGCTGGGATGCCTGTCCGGTCGGGTCACTTCGGGTTAGCGCTCGGAGGCGCTGGGCAGGGAGGCGAAGAAACACTTGACCGCCGCCGCTGGTCGGCTTAGGTTAGGCATCGGCGGGCTGCGCGTTTGCCTGCCACCGCCGCCACCAAGGGAGAAGGGACCGACATGTCCATCCACCGTCCACTCGCCCGCTCGGAGGGATTGCTCGTCGAGGAGCTGGCCGAGAGCTGCTCGTCTACGACCGCACAACCAATCTCGCCCACGCGCTTGACGCCGACGCTGCCGCCCTGTGGCGCGCCTGCGACGGGCAACACGACGCCGGCGGCCTCGCCGCCTGCTGCGGCGCCAGCTCGGCCAGCGTCCAGGTCACGCTCGCCAGACTCAGCGAGCTGGGGCTGCTGGAAGGCGACCCGCGAACCGCCCCCGGCGACACCCGTCGCGAGGCGCTGCGCAAGATGACCATCGCCGGAGCAGGGCTTGCTGCGCTCCCGACGATCAGCTCGATCGTCGGTTCCCACAGCAGCCCAGGCGGCATCCGGCGGCATGTTCTCCGTATACACGGATCCTTCCGGGAAGGTGCCGAAGTACATCACTGAGGGGTACGACGGCCGCATGTACCTCACCTACGACTCCTCGCCAATGATCGGCGCGATGACGACCAACGGCCACTTCGACTACTACTACGACCCTACCGGGAACAAGATCGACAAGATCGTGTCGGGGCCCGACCATCGGCTGTATTACACGTACGACTCAGACCCCGGAATCGGCGCGATGACGACGTCAGGCCAGTTCTCGCACTACGACGACTCCGGCAACCTGGTCGCCAACTCGATCACCGAGGGGTCAGATCATCGCCTGTACTTCACCTACGACTCGTCGTCGACGATCGGGGCAATGGACACCTCCGGCACGTTCACCCACTACGACGACCAAAACGGCCCCGTCGGGGATGCGATCGTCTCGGGCAACGACGACCGCCTCTACTACACCTACGACGGATCTCCGGGGATCGGAGCGATGGACACCTCGGGGCATTTCACCAAGTACGACGATGGCTCCAACCAAGTGGCGGACACGCTCGTCTCCGGGCCGGATGGGCGCGTGTGGTACACGTACGACGCCGATGGACAGGTCACGGCGATGACGACCTCAGGTCAGTTCACCGAGTACCCGGACTCCTCAGGACACATCCCGAACGATATCGCCGACGGACCGGGGAACACGATGTACTACGGCTATGACGACGTCGGGCGCCTGACCGGGATAACCACCTCGGGCCACACGACCACCTACTACGACCCGACCGGGAACGTCATCGACTCGATCGCCGAAGGACCTGACAGCGCGATGTACTACACCTACGACTCGTCTTCCCAGGTCGGGCGATTCAGCCCCCCGTAGGGCACGACGGGAACCGGGGCAAGAAGCTCACGTCGGTCGCGACGATCCCGATTGCGCCCAGCCTTCCGTGCAGATCACTGTCGAGGCGCCGTAGAGACTGCGCCCCCACCGGGTTCAGGTTCTCCTCGACCCGGTCGTTGGCGAACGGCTCGACGATCATCCACGTGCCGTCGGGGTCGAGCGACTGCGTGCACGTGGGCCGACGCGCCCACCGGGTCACTCATGTCATGAAGGCAGTCGAACACACAAACAAGGTCGTCCCGATTGGAGACGGCCCGGCTGCTGACTGTGGCACGTTGATCGTGCTGGCAGAGGCGGTAGTGTGGGCATCTGTGACGGAGAGGGTGGAGGTGCTGAGGGGTGGCCAGGCACGTGCGTACGTCATCTCCGAGGAGCACGAGGATGGATCGCTGCTGCTGGCGCCCGAGCCGGTCCCCGACGCCCAGGAGGCGGTGCCCGCCGAAGACGGCCGCGCCGCGACCGTCGCCGTCCCCGGGGTCGCCGGGATCCTGCAGGTGCGCGACCTCACGGTCGCTTACGGCCCTAGGAGGGCAGTCGACGCGGTCAGCTTCGAGATCCGCCGGGGCGAGATCTTCGGTCTGCTCGGACCGAACGGAGCAGGCAAGACGAGCACGCTGAGCGCCATCGAAGGGCTGGTCAAGGCCCAGTCCGGGACGATCCTGCTCGACGACATCGACAGCAGGCGCCATCCCAACCAGGCCAGGGCCCGGATGGGTGTGCAGCTTCAGGCGACCAGCTTTCAGTTCGAGCTGAAGATCAGCGAGATTGTGCGGCTGTACGCCGGGCTCTACGGCGTCGAGTTGTCCGGTCAGCAGATCACCGACGGCCTGCGCGTGATCGGGCTCGAGGGCGAGGCACACAAGCCGTTCAAGCAGCTCTCGGGCGGGCAGCAACAACGTCTCTCCCTGTACATCGCGGTCGTCCACGACCCCGCACTGCTGCTGCTCGACGAGCCCACCGCCGGCCTTGATCCGCAATCCCGCCGTCAGCTGTGGAGCCGGATCGAGCACATCCGCCAGGAGGGCGGAAGCATCCTTTTGACAACGCACTCGATGGAGGAGGCCCAGGCGGTCTGCGATCGAGTCGCGATCATCGATAAGGGCAGGCTGCTGACGACCGAGACGCCGCATGACCTGATCGAGAAGCACAAGAACGACCCCCGGGTCCGCGAGGTCGCCCACGGCGAGGTGACGCTGGAGGACGTGTTCATCGGGCTAACCGGGAGCGAGATCCGCGACGAGGTCGAGAACGTTCACCACGCCACCGAGTACGGCCGCCGGACCACAACTGAGCGTCGTGTTCGGCTCACTCCTGCGCGCGGACTTCCTGGTGTTTCTCCAGCACCGCCGGGCGCTGATCATCAGCATGCTGCTGCCGGTCTTCGTTCTGGTCAGCACGAGTGGGACCAAGGCGACCCAAAAATTCGGCGGGGCGGAGTTCGTGATCGGATTGGCGATCGCCTACGGGCTGCTGTCGACGTCGCTGATTGGCTACGCGCTGACGGTCGCGCGAGACCGGGAGAAGGGCGTCTTCCAGCGACTGCGCGTCACTCCGGCTCCCACCTGGACGATTATGACCAGCCGTCTGGCGATGCAAGCGCTCGCGAACCTGCTCATCGCGATCGCCGTGGTGATCATCGGCAGCCTGATCCATCACATCTCGCCCTCAGCTGGCCAGTACGCGCTGGTGCTGCTGATCTCGATCCTGGCGGGGGCGGTGTTCCTCAGCCTCGCCCAGGCGCTCGTCGGTCTGGTCAAGTCAGCCGACAGCGTCCAGGCCTGGGCGCGGGTGCTGTTCGCGGTCCTGATCCTGCTCGGGCTTCTCGGCCAGAGCGGCGCGCTCGGCACCTTTTGGAGCTCGGTCGCGCGCTGGACGCCAGTCGGAGCGGTGATGACGCTTTTCGCCGGCGTGCTCAACCTGCACGCCTGGTACAGCCGCGACACGCTGGCGCTGCTGGCGTGCCTTGGCTACATCGTTGTATTCGCCGGGATCGGCATCCGCTGGTTCCAATGGGACGCCCGATGAGAGCAGATACCCGACCGTAGAGAACGGGCGCCACACCGGACCAGGCAGAAATGGGTCCGCGAGCACAACCGGAGCTCGAGCAGCGGCTTCGGTCTGAAGCGGACCGAGGGTCGTCCGAGTACCGCTTTGAGCGATTTCAACGCTCTGGCTACGCGGCCGCGCGTCCTCCTGCCCGCGCATACGAGGTGCGAACTCAGGCCGGTGAGATGCTCCTCGCCACGTGAATGCAGGAGCCGCGCGGGGACACGGCGATACGAGGCGCCGTCCGCTCTCAGCGCCGACCAGCGTCGGCGCCAGTGCAGCGAGGAGGTCGTCAGTCCCGAGGGTGACCCACGGCTTGTCAAGGAGCTCCTGTAGGCGGCGGGCCTGCGACGACTTGCCTGAGGCTTGTCGCCGGCCCGGAATCATCGACCATCCGCCGCCGGCTGCACGACGGCACCGCGGTTTCGGGCGGTCAACGTGCGCCACACCCCGCAGGCGCTCCAGGACCGCCCGGCGCGGCTGGGATGGGCGATCACTGCGACCCCCGTGACCGGCCCGTTCTTTTGGGTCGCCGGCTGCCGCGCATAGGCCAGGTCTACGATTAGACCGGCTGTGCCGCGGCGGGATCGGCCAGCAGAGATAAGATCGCGGCGGTGTCTGGTCCCAACGTCAACCGGCCCGAGTGGGACGTGGCTTCCTCGGAGGCGCTGTCTAGCAGGCGGGCGATGCGGCTCGGCCCTCGCGCCGGCGCCAGTGAACTTGGGGTCACGCTGTACGAGGTCGACCCCGGCGGGGCCGTCTCCCTACCACGCCCACCACGCCAATGAGGAGCTGCTACTGGTCCTGTCCGGTCAGCCGGCGCTGCGAACAGCCGCCGGCATTCGGCGCCTCGCGGGCGGCGACCTCGTAGCCTTTCCGCGCGGCCCGGCGGGCACGCACCGCATCTTCAACCCCAGCGATGAGGCGGCGCGGGTCCTGGTGTTCTCGACGATGCATTGGCCGGAGATCGCGGAGTACCCGGACACCGGGGCGACTCTGGCTATGACCGGTCCCGGTGAGGGACAGGCCTTCCCCACAGACGCCGACCAGCCCCGCGCGGAGGCGGTCATGCGAGCCATGAGCGCAGCCCGCCAACACGAAGCCGGCACGTAGCCCGCTCCGCCGCGACGAGACGCCCGCAGAGGATCGGCGTCGGGACGCGCAGGGCCGAGACTGAGGGGATTCGTTTCCGCTCGCTCGCGAGGCAACCGCCGTCGCCGTACGCAACCTCCATGGTGATCAGGACGGCCGTCAGCGCGAGAGCGACGTGGCCGGAGAGCACCGCCGCCGCACGAATGCGGGTGCCTCCTCCAAGCAGCGTGTTCCCTCCCAGTCGCCACCAGCGAGGCCCGCCGCGCCGATCAGCTCCTCGGCGGCGTTGTAGCGGAGCGCGTGCCCCTCAGGCGAGGCGTCGAAGTCGACGGCATCCTTGGGGTCCGCCCTGTGCAGGTACAGCACGTCCGCCTTCCGCATCGTAGTGAACGCGGTCGAATGTGAGGTTGCCGATCATGACGCTCATGGGTCTCTGCGCCTTCGAAGGCGGTCACGATCCATCCAAGATCGCCCTCATAGGCTTACGACCACCTGCAGCCAGCGGCTGGGGCCCGCGTTGCGGAGGAAGAACCACTGCTAGTTGCTCGTGCGTCCCAGTCGCCGTTCGTCAGGCGACTGCACCGCGCGCATGACCTCAACTTGGTGGGCGGCGAGCTCTGGGTGTCCATCGGCCTCGTCGAGGATGTGCCGCCAGCGCTCGTCCGTCAGCTCAACGACTCGCCCACGACGACGACGTGACCGCTCGCGTCCAGGCGCTCGCGCAACGCGTCGCAGTCGGCGAGCGTGCAGGTAGTGGACGCCGGGAAGATCGGCCCCGGGGATCGGAATCCGCCGCGGCTCGGCTCCGGTCGCCAGCAGGAGCCGGTCAAAGCCGAGCTCGCGACCGTCTTGCAACGTCACCCGCGACCCGCCGACATCGATCCCGGTTGCCGTCACCCCGGTCAGCAGCTCGACCTCGCACTGCTTGCAGAAACCGGGGTCGTGGACATACGCCTTTTCACGCGGTGAGTCCCCGCGTAGGTAGTCCTTGGTCAGCGGCGGGCGCTCGTATGGGCGCTCCGACTCGGAGCCAATCAGGACCACGCGGCCGTCGAAGCCGCTCTCGCCTAGCTCCCCGGCGGCCTTCGCGCCCGCAGAGGCTCGCGCCGAGGATCACAAACACCTGCCTGGTCATGGCTTTCTCCGTTCGGTCGACTCATCGCGCGTGCCGGCATCGTCACGGACCAGATGCAGTTCGTGACTGCTCACGGCGTTCTTAGCGCCGCGACGTGGTCAGTTCTTACGTCCGGGTTCCCAACGTGGCCATCGCCGCACGAAATCGCCGTTGGATGTCCCGTACGGGACTCGCATCGGAATCAGCTGACCGGGATGGCGGCAGGGACGTGCTTCAGCAAATCGGTCGCTGCTTCGGCGGCGATTTCGATGACCGGGGTGCCGTATGCGAAGTACGTGGGGGAAGCTCGAGCCCATACATCGAGGCGCCGACGGAGAGGTTGGCCTCGGTCCAGGTTCGGGTCTGCCAGTCGGGCTCGAGGATCAGGTAGCCGTAGCCGCCGAACAGCTCGATCCGGTTGCCGCCGGGCTCGATCGCATACAGGAACGGCGATTGTGTGATGCCGTGCTTGCTGGGGCCGGCCTCGATCGTGATGTCTCGGTCGCGCAGGATCTCGGCGACGTCGTTGAGGTGTTGCTCGACCCCGTACCAGAACGCGACGTGGTGAAGGCGACCGCGCGTTCCGGTCATGTCCTGCATCACCGCCACTTCGTGGCCGAGCACGTCGACGCTCAGCCATGCGCCGAGCTCGGTGCCGTCGGCGAGCACGACGCGCTCGCGGCAGCGGAAGGAGAGCTGCTCCTCGAAGAATCGCTTGGTGGCCGGGACATCGGTCGTCATGTAGTTGATGTGGTCGATGCGCCGCACCGGCACGCCCTGCAGGGGTCGCTTCTGCGGCGCGTTGGGCATCGCGGAGCGGTCGCCGTCGGTACACACGTAGCGCTCGACATCCCAGAGCACCTCGCCGATGTGCCCGTCGGGCGTCTCGAACCGGTAGGCGCGGCCATGGCCAATATCAGCATCGATCCAACCGCGCCCGAGGCCGGTGGATTCGATCCGCGGGCCACCTGATCGAGCGCCTCGTCGGACACGGTGCGATAGGCGGCGTGTCCGAGCCCGGCCTGTTCTGACTCGGTGACGATCAGGCTGTGATGGTAGGTGTCCTGGTAGCCGCGCAGATAGACCGATCGTTGTTCGCGGTGGGTCTCGATCATCCCGAGCAGGTTCTCGAAGAATGCGACCGATTCGTCCGGCGTGGGGGTCAGCAGCTCGACATGTGCCAGCTGCGCGATCGTATGGGGTTGCATCTCGCTCGGTCCTTTGGTCCGGTCCCGTGCTGTCGGGTCACGCCTTGTCTACCGGGCATCAGCGTTCTACATCGTCTCATCGACGTGCGCATGCGATCAGCGCAGTCGATTGTTGGCGAGCGCTCACGGGCACGAGTATCGCGCCGGCCTGAAGCGCGCGCATCGGCAGGATCACGGCATCTAGCCGGCCGTAGCTACGTACTTAAGGGAGTCGCGTGTACCGCAGCACGGGCGGCGAGCGCGACGCGGTTCGGGCTGTCGGTCTTTGCGAGCAGCCGCTCGACGTGCTTCTCGACCGTCCGCGGAGAGAGGTAGAGCCGCGCGGCGATCTGGCGATTGGTCAGACCCTCGGCGAGCAGTCAGGAGCACGTCCATCTCGCGCGAGCTGACCCCGGCCGTCGCGAGCCGCGCGGGGACGGTGGCGTGGCCCCGGCCGCGGCGGGGAATCGGCCGTCCGGCGGCGCGCAGCAGCGCTCGCGCGGCCTCGGCGGGAGGCTGGCTGCCGGCTGAGGCGAAGAACGCGATCGCCGCGCGCAGCAGCCGCTCGCCGGTCGGCGACCCCGCCGTCAGCAGCCGCTCGCCGACGTGACGATAGGCGACTGCCCGAAACCACGGAGTCGGCTCCAGCAGCGGCTCGGCCCGCGCGAGCAGCGCATCGGCACCGAGCATGATCTTCGTCAGCGGCGACGATCGAGCGCGGCTTTGGCAGCGAGGCAAAGGCCGGCGATCGTCGGCTGCCAGAGCACACGCCTCTGCTCGAGTCGTTCGCGCGCCGGCTCGAAACCGCGCTGATCCGTCAAGACAGCCAACAGCACCCACAGGCCGAGGTAGGGGCGCGGCTCGAGCCGGTGGCGCCACCACAGCTCTGCCGCCGCCCCACCGCCGTCGAAGCGGCCTCCAGGTCCTCGCGTCCCAGCGCCAACGCAGCCCGAACATGACCGTTGATCAGTGCGCAGCCACGCGGGTTATCGCCGACGATTGGCTCCGCCTCAGCCAGCAACCGCTCCGCCTCCTGCGGGCTTCCGGTGAGGGCGGCGGCCCATGCTTCCTTGATCAGACCGGCGGCCAGCACCCACCCGAGCCGGTAGCGGCGTCCCAGCAAGACCGTGTGCGCCGCCCAGGCGCGCGCGTCCTCCAGCTCGAACCGCAGCAAGCCGAGCATCGCGAGGTCATGCGTTGATGCCGCCGCGAGCGCCGCCATGCCCGCATCGAACGCCGCCTCACGCGCGAGCGCGGCACGGTCGCTCGAGCCGACGCGCAGCACGTCCAGACCACCGAGCGCAGCCAGGGCCCGCGCTCGCAACGTCAACAGCCGTCCGTTTCGGCGAGTGCCAACGCCCGAGAGAACATTGCCTCGGCCCGCCGCACGTCGGCCGCCGCCGCGCTCTCGCCGGCGAGCAGCCAAGCCTCGCAGGCGGTGGCATTATCGCCGCGCGCGGCAGCCCGCACCGCCACCGCGCGCGCGATCCGCTCGGCCGCCGTAAACCGGAAGCGGCCCAACGCGATGCTCGCCGCCAGCAGCTCCAGTCGCTCGCCCACCGTCGAGCCGGCGAGTGGGCGCGCCGCGTCCAGCCGCCGCTCGGCCTCATCCCAGTCCAGGCGGATGAGGGCCGCCTGCGCCAGGGCAAGGTGAACGCGCGCCTGCTCGGCCTCGCCGCCCAGCCCGAACGACAGCTCGTCGCCGAGCTCCCGCGCCCGCTCGAAGCGCCCCGCCGCGACCAGCGACTCGAGCAGCTCGAGCGCCACCATTGTCGCCAGACTCTCGTCCGCCAGCATGACCGCGCGCTCGAGCGCCTCGACGGCCGCGCCGAGAGCGCCATCGTCACGCGCACGGTCGCTCGCCACGCGAAGCAGCGCGACCGCGCGATCATCTCGCCCCGCAAGCTGCGCCAGCTCCACGGCGAGGCCACACCAACCGCCAGGCAGCTGCGGATGGGCTGTCTCCACCGCGGCCAGCGCCGCGCCGGCAAGTGCGCGCCGCTCGGGCGGCGGCGTGCGCTCGAGCACCGCGTCGCGTACCAGCGCATGGCGAAAGCGCATCCGGTCCATGCCCAGCTCGCGGTCCGCCTCCACCAGGCTTGCATCCACGCATGCACGCAGAGCGGCCGACACCTCACTGCTCGACAGCCCCGTGGATGCCGCAAGCAGCGCCGTGTCGAAGCTGCGTCCCAGCACCGCCGCCGCAGCCAGCACGACCGGCGCCGGGTCGGTCAGCGCCGCGAGCCTCTCTTCGACGCTGGCCACAAAGCTGGGCGGCAAGTGCAGATCGACCCGCTCGTCCGCCTGCCACTCCTCGCCCTGTCGGTGCAAGGCACCGGCCGCGATCAGCCCTCCGAGCAACTCCTCGACGAACAACGGCAGCCCCTCCGCTCTCGCCCGCAAGTACTGCGAAACCGAACCCGGCACCGCACCCCCCAGCCGAGCCGCAGCCAGTCTGAGCACCTCATCCGGGTCCAGCCGCCCAAGCTCGAGCCACCGCACCGCTCCCCGCCTCGCCAGCTCCCGCAACGACACCAGGGGCGCGGACGGCTCATCATCGCGCAGCGTCCCTACCAGCAGCAGGCGCTCTGTGCCGACGTTCTCGGCCAGATACTCCACCAGCGAAAGCGACTCGGGATCCGCCCACTGCAGGTCCTCCAACCCAACCAGGACGCCGCGCGCACCCGCGAGCAGTCGCAGCAGCAACAGCACCCCCTCGGCAAGGAAGACGAGCTCCGGCGCGCCATCAGCTCGTCCGCTCGAACCATCCAGGCAACATGTGCGCCAGCGCCGGCGCGAAGCTCCGCAGGCTCGTTTCAGGCACCGCTCGCTCACGCAGGCCCCCCGCCAGCGCCTCAGCCACTGCGCGAAACGGCCCCTGGCCGGCTCCCGATGCCGCCCGCCCGCGCAGCACCAGCATCCCCGCGCCGCCGCCCGCAGCGATGCTTCCGCCAACAAGCGCGATTTCCCAACCCCGGCTTCCCCCGCCACGACGAACGCGGATCCAGCGCCGTCGCGGCATCCAGCCGCAGCACGCTCGAGCACACCAAGCTCGGCCTCCCGGGCAACGAACGCCCCCGGAACAAGCTCCACCACGCCCCGATGATCCCAGACTGTCGGTCGGTCCGCAAGCGCGCGCACGCCATCGCCACTGCCATCCGGCAATCTGGTCCGGGCCCGGCCCGGACCTCTGGATGGTTATCCCAGCCGGCGAATCTTGTCGTCCACGGTTGCGACCGCGCCCACGTACGCGACATGCGTGCCGAGGCTGGTCGCGATCACGTCCGGGCCCCACCGCCAGGGTGGTGGCGTCCGCCCCAGCAGCGGGAACAGCGAGAAGGTCGCGGTGATCAGCGTGCAGCCGAAGATCGCGCTCGCCCAAGGCTCCGACAGCCTGCGGTGCAGGACGCCGTGCCACAGCCCAAACGCGGAGCCATAGCTCCACCGGAGCGCCAGTCCAAGATCGCGATCCTCGCGGGCGGTCACGTGCGGCAGATGCATCACCGAGGCGACGATCTGGCCCGGCACAAGCGAGTCGTCGTAGTCGAGCGACCCCTGATGCCGGGGCCGCAGCCGGCGTTCGAGGGCATATGCGAGCGTCAAGGTCGCGGTTCCAGCGGTACCGGCCAGAACGCTGCGGATGGGCCACGGAATTTCCATCATCGACTCCTTCCGGCGAAGTTGCCAACCAGGATGCCAGGCGCTCCCGCCTGGCAGCGTGAGCAGGCGGCCGAACCTGCTCCAATCCTTCCGCTGGGGGTCCACGGGGATCGGTCAACGTGAATGTCGCCGCGGCTGAGGGGCGAGTTGCGCGTTTCCGGCGCCCTCGGCCGGATTCGTGCAAGTGGCCTTCGCGCCAGGCTCGAACGGCACGCTTTCCCGCCTCGGCGCGCGTCAGCCGGGGCCTGAAGAACGCGCCACTCGATTGGCCTGACGGGTGGCGGTGCACGTTAACCATGCGGGGCATGACGTTCGTGCCATTCGCGTTCGGTAGCGGGACGCGTGGCACGTTGTTCATGGGCTGGCCGGCCGGTTCGGCCCTCCGACCGGGCCCGCTGCTGCGGTCAGCTGGACGCTGCCGCTTTGGGCATGGCCTGTCGGCGTTCCGTGCTGGAGCCCTTCGGGAGCAGCACGTTCAACAGGGTGTTGAGGTCGATGTCACGACGGTGCGGCGGCGTGCTGTGACTGCGCGTGCTGGGAGCCGCCGCGCTGGGCGATCCAAACGCGCCTCAGGGCGGGCACAACGAATGCCAGCAGACATCCGGCCCACATGATCGTCGCGGCCAGGTGCTGGTCGTGAAGCGCCGCGGAGCCTTGTGTCTGAAGGTAGTGACCGTAGACGGCGTACTGGGCACTTCCCAGCCACGCAGCGATGAGCACCATCGGCAACGTGCAGATGACCATGCAGGCGAGCTGTCCGCGCGGGCCGGGGCGGTGCGGGAGGGGATCGACGCCGAGTAGTGGCGCCCACACGACCAGCGCCGTCAGGAGGTACAGGCCGTGCTCGACTTCGTGACGTAGTCGTTGCGGAGCGCGAGGCCGTAGGCGCTTGGGAGGTGGCCGATCAGGAGCACCGCGGTGAACAGCGACACCGAGCCCACCGGCCCGGTGAGCGCTCGGATTGGGCGAGCGTGTAACCACTCGCCACTGCGTGGCGCCTGCGCGGGAGGGCAAAGAGTGTGAGCCGCAGGGGCGCGCCGGCAGCCAGCAGCGGTGCGACAACGACCCAGATGATCATGTGCTCGACCATGTGGACGGATAGCCGCGTGTCGGCTTGGGTGCCGATCCCGGAATACAGATCGACCGCCAGCACGGCCAGGCCGGCTAGAAAGCAGACGGTCCGTCCGGGCGGCCAGCGCCGGTGGCGACGGTCGCGGCGCTTCCCGAGCCTGGCCGCGGACAGGTATATGAAGCCCGCGGCCGCCAGCAGCATGGCGAAGGAAAGCCCCACCGGGCCGTCAGCGCTCCACTCCAGGGCGAGCGCGCGCAGGCTCATCCGCCTATTGGAAGATCTCTGTCGTGCAGTCCCCGCCCGGAAGATGGATCTCGTGCGGACGGGCACCATCGGTCTGGTCGTGAAAGTCGACGAAGAAGTCCGGATCGAGCGCGAACGTGCCGTCGTCCTGGCGGTTCAGCTTGGTCAGCCACCCCTTGATCTCCGGATAGAACTGGTTGTCCCAGGTCGAGAACAGCGAGTTGGTCACGTACACCCGGTCGCCGTCGAGCGAGTTCTGGATCATCTGTGGGCCGCCGTTGAGCGGACCGGGCGCCAGAGGATGGCCGCCGTCGCGCCCGAGCAGCCCACCCAGCCACACCTGTGAGCGCAGCTGCGGATTGGACGGATCCGAGACGTCGTAGTGACGCACGTCGCCGTGGAGCCAGTTCGAGAAGAACAGGTCGCGGTCGTCGAGTGAGAGCACCAGGTCGGTGATCAGGCCGGGGACGCCGCCCTCGAGCGGCCAGCCCTCGAGTTCCTCGTTGGCGACGTCGATCGCCTTGGACGCGGCCCAGCTCCCGTTGGCGCGGTGGAAGTGGATGATGTTGCTCGACAGGGTCGCGCCGACAAATCCCTGAGCCGAGTCGGGATCGTGCTGCCAGCGGATCTCCAGTGGGATCAGCCCCTCATCGCCGAGGTCGATCGTCTGTACCTTGGCCCGCCGCTCCAGATCCCAGAAGTGAAGCCGCCGGCCATATTTCCCGGCCGCGACGTCGGCAGGATTAAAGCCGTCCTTGAACGTATTCGGAGCGCCCCACTCGCTCGAGATCAGAGCGTTCTGACGGGGTTGGTACCAGAAGTCGTAGGTGAATTCGATCCCGCCCGCGTCGCGCTCCCAGCGTTCGGCGACCGAGAAATCGCGAGCGTCGAGGACCGCGAACCCTCCCGGAGTGTTGCCGTCCGCGTCACCGAGCATCGAGATCGTCACGATGTCGCCCGGCATGCAATGCACGGTGTGGGGCGCGCTCAGTCCAAGCTTCTCCTTGATCTCCTCTCCCTCGATCACGTCCTTGATCCGCGGGGCACGCGGATCGGAGATGTCGATCATGTGGATCCGTGAGGACCGCAGGCCCGGAACGATCATCGTGTCCCGCTGGAGCTGGGAGTGGCATGCCGACGAGCACGCATTCCAGCCGAAGTGGTGCAGCTCGTCGCCCAGGTTCGGCATGTCGGTGCGGTGAACGATCTGCCCGTAGCTAGAGGAGCTCGTCTCGACGTCCACGACCGCGATGAAGTCGGGCCGGTCGATCCCCGTGCCCTCGTATAGCGCGGCCACGTATACGAACTGCTCGGGCGGTTGCTCGCGGGCCACCTGCGGCGAGGCGTAGCCAGGGCCGGCGTGTTCGTGGCCTGAGTGATCGTGAGCGCCCATGTTCGAAACTCCTTCTGGTGGCCTAAATGTGGTGGACGACGCCGGACGAATCCTGCTAAAGCAATGCACTTTATGAGGACTGTCGCCGCCAAACCTCGGTGAAGGGCTCAGCCACGTTCACCAAGCCCAAGCTTACGGGCTCGCTCAAGCCGAGCCCGACTGCCCAACCAGGCTGGCTGGCTGGCCTGCCAGCGTTGATTCACGGCACTCGAACCGCGTAAGGTGGCGCCTATGGAGCCCCGCGCCTCGAGGCGATGACGTTGGTCGCGCGCGCACTGATCGCCATCCCGTTTGCGCTGGCCGGCGGGACCTGGATCTTCGTCGGGGTCGTGGTGGCGTTGTTCTTCATCGTCGTCTTCAGCTACTACACGAGGACCGGGAGCGGCATCAGCCAGACACCGTACCGTCGCCCCAGCGGGCCCCCGGAGTCACCCAGCGAGCTCGCCCACGACACGACCGGGAATCTGCGGAACTGGCAACGGGGTACGGAGGGCCATCACCGACGCTATCAGCGCCCGGCTTATACGCCCGCTGATCCGGCCGTGGCACAGGCGCTGGCCGGCTGGCGGGCAGGCTCCGGTGGCCCTCCGCATCTCGAACCGCCGATCGGCCCCACCGATCGCGTCCGCGGACGCGCTGAAGCACCGGCGGTCGCCATCTACATCGATGTGTCCAATGAGCCGTGCCGAAGCGCGTACCTGCTGCTGTCTGAGTTCGCCGATGCGCAGCGAATACGACTGGCGGTCCGGCAGCTGCCGCTGGCGGACGTCCATCGCCTATCCCTACCGGCAGCCGAGGCTCTCGAGGCAGCGGCGGCTCAGAACAGGTTCTTCGAGCTGCTCGACGACTTCGCCCGGTCAGTGGTCAGAGACGAGAACGAACTACTCGAGCGGGCGGCGGCCCACGTACCGGATCCCGATCGTCTGCGGGAGGAAGTTCGGGCCGGGCACTACCGCGCCGCGGTGGTTGAGCAGATCCGCCAGGCGATAGCGAGCGGTGCGCCGGCCGTGCCGGACGTCTTCATCAACGGCGCGCACTACGACGGGCCGCTGCTCACGGACGAGCTCGGTCGCGCCGTGCGCAGCTGATTCGGCACCCGCGCTCCGCCGCCGTCTACCGAGGCGATCTGCGTCAGGGCGTGATCGCGACCCGGCCGAACGCCTGGCGGCTCTCGACGTACCGGTGCGCGTCGGCGGCTTGCTCGAGGGGGAACTCGCGATCGATCTCCACCTGGAGCTCGCCGCTTGCGACGCGCTCGAGCATGTCACCGACCATCGGATGGATGCGGGCGTACTCGGCGAGGATCGCGCCGCCGAGGTAGACGCCCCGCAGCGCGTTGTTGCGCGCCCACAGCGACTGCGCCTCGATCGCCGAGCCCGCCCTGGCGGCGACCCCGACGCTGACCAGCGTTCCTCGGTATGCGAGGACCCCGACGCTCTCGACGAGGTTCTGGCCGCCGATGGAGTCGACGACGACATCCACGCCCCGCGAGTCGGTCAGCTGATTGGTGCGCTCGACGAAGCTGGCCGTCGCGTAATTGATCCCGTGGTCAAGCCCTAGTGCGTTCAGCCGTTCCAGCTTCTCGTCGCTGGACGCGGTCGAGATCACGATCGCGCCGGCGCGCTTGGCGAGCTGAATCGCGGCCATGCCGACGCCCCCGGCTCCGGCGTGAATCAGGACGGTCTGGCCCTCGACGAGGTTGCCCGCGGTGAACAGGCACTCGTACGCGGTCCCGAACGCGACCGGCACGCACGCCGCGCGAGTGGCATCGAGCCCGGCCGGGATCGGCCAGGTCATGATCGCGGGGACCGCTCGCCGGGTCGCGTGGGATCCGGCGGCGTTCAAGGCGACCACCCGGTCGCCAACCGCTCGATCCGCGACGCCGGGGGCGACCTCGGTCACGGTCCCGGCGCTCAGGTAGCCGACAACGTGTGGAACCGCGGGCGGTGGGCTGGCCGCGCGGGCAAGCAGGTCCCCGCCCTCGATACTGATCGCCTCCGCGTCGACCACCACGCAGCCGTCCGGACACGGAGGATCGGGGACGTCTTCGTAGCGAAGGACCCCGGGGTCGCCGTTCTCGTAGATCACTGCCGCCTTCATTTGCATCATTCTCCCGTGGCGATCAGCCTGCGAATCAGAGCCTAACGGGGACTCGACGCGATCGGTGAACCCCGGTGTTCGACATCCAGCCGTACATGAGCGAGCTCGCCCCGCCCACACCCGTCCGACAGCCCGCCTGGTGTCAGCCGACGAGCTGAGCCACCTGCCGGCGATGCTCTGGACCTGACCCCGGCTCCAGGAAGTAGACCGCGACGGCACCGATCACGGCTCCGGCCAGGAAGCGGGGAGCGGTCCGCTTGCACTTGGGCCGTTCGGCGAGACCGAGACCGTAGGCCGCCTCTGGCCCGTAGATGATGAGCGTCTGGCCGACCGTGCGTGCGGCGCCGCCCAGCCGTTCGGCCCGCTGGCGCAGGCGGCGCTTGGCCACTGGCTTGCCCACCTTGAACCCCGCCCGCAAGGCGGCACGAGTCAGACGGGGATTGCGCACCGCAGTCTTGGCGGTTTTCGTGGCCACCTTGCGCTTCATTCCACTATTGAGTACGGCCATTGGCTACCTCAGTTCGTATCCGGCGGACACCACTGCGCTACCCGGGGACCAGAGCCGCTAACGCCGCAGCACCCGAAGGATGACGCGGGCCGGGCGCGTCGGAGCCTCAAGGGACAGAAAGTCCCGCACCGGCCCGCTGGCGTGGCAGAACGGACACGCGAGCGGCTCGCTGAGCAGCAACGGCCGGGGTCCCGGGGCGATGGGAGCGTCGCAGCCACGACAGGCGAGCGTGCCGGCGCCGAGCACGCTCGAGCGAATGGCTCGCATCTCTTCCTGGATGGCCGGGTAGGCGCGATCGCCCGGGTCAAAGGCGCGACCGTGCGTGCCGAGGGACCCGACGAAACGAGCTCACATGGGTCAGTGTAGGAGCAGACCTGACGACAGCCGGGATATTGTGCGATCGCCATGCGACTGCCCCCGTTTCCGGTGCCGTTGGCGGTCATGCGCGGCGGGTTGGCCGCTCGAGTCGGATGATCGATCTGGCCGACGCCGGTATGCCCGCGCGAAGTGGCGTTGTTCGACCTGGTGTTCGGGCTGCAGCGGACGAAGATCGCAGGCACACTAGTCAGTTCGGGCCTAGCCGATGCCATGGGGGAGGAGTCGCGCGATCCTGCCGAGCTCGCGCGAGAGCTCGGATTCGACCCCGACGTAACGACCAGGGTGGTGCACGCCGCGGCCGCGTCACGGCTGGTTCACGTGGAACAAGGACGGTCGCGTGCGCCTAACGAGCCTGGGAGCCCCGCTGCGCAGCGACCATCCCCACTCGATCTGCTCGTGGGTGGCCTTCCTGCGAGAACGGTCGCCCGAGGAGGTGCACGGGCTGATGCGCGACGTCGGCCTCAGGCTTGGCCGCGTCCGGCACGCAGGCGTCACGATGCTGGTCGAAGGCGTGGCGCCGTGACCTGTGCCGCCTCGCTCATCGGGCGATCGGGCGTCAAGCAAACCATGCCCTCCGAGAAGCCGGCCGAGCCGATCCCGAACGCCGCATTGAAGCGATCGACGTTGACCACCGTCAACAGCGCGGTGATCTCTACGAGCTGCTCGTCGATGAAGTGCTCCTTCATCCGCCCGAACAGATCGTCGGTGACCTCTACGGGCGTGCGCATTACGGCCACGGTGTAATCGAGGGCAAGCTTTTCGCGCTCGGTGAACAGATCACTATCGCGGTAGCGGGGCAGTGCCAACAGCTCGTCATCGGATAAGCCAGAGTTGCGACAGATCTGCGAGCCGAGGTCGACGCAGAACTCGCAGCCGATCATCTGAGCGCCCTTCAGTTCGGCCAGGTACTTGATCCGCTCGTCGACGGTGTCCCCCTTTCTCACCGCCTGTTGGAACTTGCCCATGCCGCTCATCATCTTCGGCTGATGGGCCCACAGCTCGACTGGCTCGATACCGCTGCCGCGGGTCGCCTCACGGCCGGTCAGCTTCTTCATGCCGCGGCGCATGAACCAATAGACGAGTTTCACCGTGGGCCCGGCCTGCTGCTGCGTTACTCCCTGAATTCGTGCCATCGGGCAGTCCTCCTGTCACATCGAGTGGTTCGCTGGGGTCTGCTAGGCATGACCCGAAACCACGCGGCGGTGTGACATGGATGAGCTCGAGTTGGCGAACAGGTTCGATGGGCAACGGCGGCGGCTGCGGTCAGTCGCTTACCGAATTGTTGGGTCGCTGACTGAGGCGGACGACGCGGTGCAGGAGGCGTGGCTGCGTCTCCAGCGCACCGATGCCGCCGAGATCGACAACCTCGATGGCTGGCTGACCACGGTCGTGGCCCGGATCTGCCTGAACATCTTGCGGGACCGGCGCACCCATGCCGAGGAACCGCTGGACGCGTTCGTGCCCGAGCCGATCATTTCCACCGACCCGGGCGGCGATCCCGAGCACGAAGCGCTACTCGCCGACGCCGTCGGGATCGCCCTGCAGGTCGTGCTCGAAGCGCTGACTCCGGCCGAACGCCTCGCGTTCGTGCTGCACGACATGTTCACGGTTCCGTTCGATGAGATCGCCACGCTGCTGGAGCGATCGCCCGACGCGACCCGGCAGCTCGCCAGCCGTGCCCGACGCCGGGTCCGCGACTCGGCGCCGCCGCCGGACCCCGACCTGCCTCGCCAGCGAGCCGTTGTCGATGCCTACTTCGCCGCGGCTCGGGAGGGCGACCTCGATGCGCTCGTCGCGGTGCTCGACCCCAACGTCGTCGCGCGCGGGCATGGGCGGACCGGCATGTCCGAGCTCCGCGGCGCCAGGAGGGTCGCCCGCGCGGCGATGGCGGCGCGCAGGTTCGCCCCATTCGTGCGCCCGGCGCTGATCAACGGGGCGGCCGGCGCGGTGGCGTTCGACGGAGACGTCCCGTTCGCGATCCTCGCGTTCACTGTCGTGGGCGACCGGGCCGTCACGATCGACATCTTCAACGACCGCGAACTGGTGCCGCGTCTGGTGCGGTCAGGCGGGGACTAGGACGCTGGAGCGTCTCGATTGCGCCCATCGAGCAGGATCGTCCAAGGCTCGATCGACGTGATCGTGAGCATGCCGTTTTGATGCCAGTTGTCCTGCGCGAGGCGCTCGCGGATGGCAGCCTCGGTCGGAGCAGCGATCACGTGCAGGATCTCGCGCTCTCCGGCGAGCGGTCCGCCGAGCAAGATGAACCCCTCGTCGACCAGAGAGTCCATGATCCGCGCATGCTCATCCCAGCCGTCCTGCTGACGCAGGTCGCGCGAGAAATCCCAGGGACCCCCACGCTCGAGGCGGACCGCGAAGAACAAGGACGTAACCATACGTCCGTAGGCCTTGAGGCGTGGCGTATGGTCCGGACATGGATCGCGTTCGGGCCAGAGTGACGGCCGGCCTGATGATCGCCGTCCCCGTCGGATTCTTGGGCGCCTGGGCCTTCAATCCGGACAACGGTGTCGTGTTTCACAACGAAGTGCTGTGGCGAAGCTTCGGGATCATGTTCGAAGCTGGGCTGCTGCTGCTCATCATCCTGGGATTGCTCTCGCTGGTCTTCGCCGTGGCTGCGAGAGTGCTTCAGGCGCGCCGATCGCGCCACGCTTGACGCCGGCCATCGTCTCCGGTCAGAGCGGAAGCACTCCGCCCGACGGACGTGGACGCCCCTGCTAGCTTCCGGGACGTGTCGGTTCGTGAGCTGCCCCGGTCCCGAGTGCCAGCGTGGGTCAACGGCTTGTGTTACACGCTGGACCCGATTGGCTACATCCGGAGGTTCGCCCGCCGCACGGGGGATATGAGCAGCCCTCGGTTCCCCGGATTTGGCGTGATCGTAAGCATCGCCGACCCCGAGCTGGTGCGCCAGGTGTTCACCGGCGACCCGTCCACGTTCCACGCCGGCGAGTCGAACCGTCCGGTGTTGGAGCCGACGGTGGGGCTCAGCTCGTTGCTCACGCTCGATGAGGCGCCGCACATGCGCCATCGCAAGCTGCTGCTGGACCCGTTTCACGGGAACAACATCCACCGCTGGGAGGCGACGATTCGCTCGATCGCCGAGCAGGACATCCTGAGCTGGCCGGTGGCTGAGCCGTTCGCACTGCGCGAGCACACCCGGGCGATCACGCTCGAGGTGATCCTGCGGGCTGTGTTCGGGGTGCGAGAGCAGTCTCGATTCGAGCGTGCGCGACTGCTGGTCAGCGAGTTCGCGAACCGTGCCCATCCGATCACTCTGTTCCCGTTCGCTCGGCGCGACCTCGGGCCGCGGAGCCCGTGGGCGCGGTTCAAGCGCTCCCGGGAAGCGCTCGACGCATTCCTGTACGAGGAGATCGAGCGGAGACGAGTGGAGCCCGATCTGGCCGAGCGCGACGACGTCCTGTCGCTGTTGCTCCGTGCCACCGACGAGGCGGGCGAGCCGCTCAGCCTCCAGGAGCTCCGAGACGAACTGGTGACCGTGCTCGGGGCGGGCCACGAAACCACCGCCACCGCACTGGCGTGGATGTTCGAGCGGCTGCTGCGCTCACCTCGGGTGCTCGACGAGGTGAAGCGGTCCCTGCCGGACGGAGACGATTACCTCGACGCCACCATCAAAGAGACGCTGCGCATGCGCCCGGTGGTCAGTGACGTCGCCCGCATGCTGACGCGCGAGATCGAGCTCGGCGGCTACCGCATCCCGGCCGGAGCGACGGTGATGCCCGCGATCACCGCCATCCACTACCGCGAGGATCTGTATCCCAATCCCGACGAGTTCCGTCCGGAACGGTTCCTGGGGCGGACGCCGGAGCCATACACGTGGATCCCGTTCGGGGGTGGCGTGCGCCGCTGCATCGGGGCCTCGTTCGCACAGTTCGAGATGCGCGTCGTCGCGCGGACGATCCTCGAACGCACGCAGCTGCGAGCCGCCAGCCCAAGGCCGGAACGATCCAAGCTCCGGAACGTCACCGCGGCTCCGAAGCACGGATGCCGCGTGGTGCTGGAGCGGCGGCTGGCCGACGACGGCTCCACCGGCGCCCGCGGCCACGCCTCACATCAGCTCGCGGCCTCGATTTAGCCTCAGCTGACTCTGAAAGGGGCGTCCGGCGCCCCGCCGCGCGGCGTGATCGGGCCTCAAACGTGAGGATGTCCGATATGTGTGAACTATTCACACTTATCGGTCAGGCTCCCGGCCGGGACGCCGGCGATCGCCCCCAGCCCGCCGAGCCCCGCCTCCGCGCGGGCGCCGGCGATCGCCCGCCGACCCAAGCCCGCGCCCCCGCGAGCCCCCGACCCGCAAGCGCCGCCGCGGCCTGGGAACGCCAGGGGGTGGCGCCAGACCACACCTAGGGTCACTAGTGGCAGCGGCCTGGGGAGCGGAGGATGGTGACACCCACCAGCCGACCAGGAGGAGCGAAATGTTCAGCAAGAATCTAGGCGCAACCGCTAGCTACCGGACTCTGGCGCGCGGCTCCGGATGCCGCTGGGCCCGGACATATCGCGGCTCTCAGCAGGATCACGTGGCCCGTCGCACTCCTCAGCCGGCTGATGCACGCGTCGCGCGTCGCCCGGGCCGCGCCAGCAACGCCCCCGCCCAGTCGTAAGCCCTTAGGCCCCAAGCTGCCCCCCGTAACCAGCCTCGGCGAGGACCAGTGCCCGGGTGTGAGTCGCAGGAGACCGCACTCGGGCGCTGCGCCGATGCGTGAGTAGACCCGGGTTGGGTGAACATCCGCGCCAGACGAAGACGAACCTGGACGATCGAAGTCACCCCCTCGGCACCTCGATCGCCCAGGTCGTCAACTGCCCCCCAGGGTACGTCTGTCAGAGCGCGAGGTCGTGCCGGAGCTCGGCGCTCAATGGTTAGTCAGGCACCTATCGGCAGGGACGGCGAAAGCATGAGCGGCGGGTCGCCGTTTGCCGCCCACCCCGAATGGGTACCAGCGTGAACCGATCGGCGTGAATTCGCGGCGGGCCGGCGGCCCAAGGAGAGACAGAATGCACACACGCGCGTGGCTCGTCGGCCTGGTGGCCGGACTGGTGATCTGTGCCGTCGGGGCATCCGCCGCGGCCGCTGCTCCGCTGCCCGTGATCTACAACGGTCTGCTGGGCTACTCCCACGTGAGTCCCACCGCCAGCCCGCCCGGGTCCAACGACTGGTCTTGCAAGCCGACCGCCGCACATCCGCGGCCCGTGATCCTGGTGCACGGGACGTTTGGAGACATGTCCGACAGCTGGCAGGCCCTCTCGCCGCTGTTGCACAACCACGGGTATTGCGTGTTCGCGCTCAACTACGGGTCCTACAACGGCAGCGGCTCGCTCGGCATCTACGCCACTGGCCCGATCGAGGATTCGGCGGCGCAGCTGGCCAGCTTCGTGGCGCAGGTGCGGGCGGCCACCGGCGCTCGGCGGGTCGACATCGTCGGCCACTCGCAAGGAGGAATGATGCCGCGCTACTACCTGAGGTTCCTGCACGGCGCGCCCAATGTGCACACGCTGATCGGACTGGCGCCATCCAACCACGGGACGACGCTGAACGGGCTGTTCACGCTGGCCAGCTACTTCCCCGGCTCCAACGCGACGCTGGCCGATTGCCCGGCCTGCGCCGAGCAGGAAGCGGGCTCGTCGTTCATGACCAACCTCAACTCCGGCGGCGAGACGGTGCCGGGCGTCAACTACACGGTCATCGAGTCCACCAACGACGAGGTGGTGACGCCGTACCAGTCTGCGTTCCTCAGCGGAGCGCACGTCACCAACATCACCCTCCAGAAGCAGTGCCTGCTCGACCAGGGCGAGCACCTGTCGATGCCCTATGACCACATCGCTGACGCCGACGTGCTGAACGCGCTCGACCCGCAGCATCCGGTGATGCCTGCGTGCACCCCGGTCGCGCCGGTGATCGGCGGCTGACCCGGGCTCAGCGTTCGGCCGCCACCTCGCCGACCGGCTGGCCGTTGGCGGTCAGGGTCACGTCGATGTTGCCGCGGGTGGCGTTCGAGTACGGGCATACCTTGTGCGCGCCCATGACGATCCGGGCCGCCTGCTCAGGATCGGTTACCTGCGGCAGCGTCACGTACAGCTCGACGGCAACGGTGAAGCCGCGGTCTTCGGTCGTGACCAGGCTGACCCGGCTGTCGATCGACACATCTCCGACCTCGGCCCGCTCGCGCCGGCCGACGGTGGCGATGGCGCCCTCGAAACAGGCGGCATAGCCCACCGCGAACAGCTGCTCGGGATTCGTGCCCCCTCCCGGCCCGCCCAACTCAGACGGTACGCGCAACTGGACTTCGAGCGCACCATCATTGGTCACGCCGTGACCCTCGATGCGGCCGCCGGTTACCGTCGCCTCGGCGGTGTAAAGAGATTTCGCCATCACCGTTCCTTTCTGTCGCTCCGAGACAGTGTCCCGCTTGACATGAAGCGATGTTCGTGACGGGCCCGGGGCCCCAAGATGGCTAGTTATGCTTCGCTTCAGGACAAGTGGCGATGACGATTTCGGGGGCGACTTATGCGGTGTGCGCTCTGCTGGCGGCTATCGGGCTGGCCGGATGCGGGGGCGACACGGGTTCCGGGCCGCGCGCTCCGGTTGTGTCGCTCGGGTGTCATCAGTATTGCCAGGACGCCGGCTCGCCCCAGGGCGCCGGGTCCCCGGCGCCGCAAATCAGGATCGACACCAGCGGAAGCGTGATACCGCTCGCGGGCGGAATCGTTCCGGTGACGCTGACGTGCCGAGCCTCGAAGCCCTGCCGCGGAGGTGCCCTGCTGCTCAGCGGGCCGGGCAACTACAGCCTGCGGAGCCGCGCCCAAGATTGTGGTCCGACCGAGGGGTGCTTCGGAAAATCCGATCTCGATCTGGGCGCTCACACCACGAGCACGATCGGCGTCCCGATCTCGGCCACGGGCCGCGCCCTGCTGGCCGCCCACGGGCCTGTCCAGGTGGTTGTGATGGTTGAGTTCCCGCCGGATTCGTTCGAGCAGAGCCCGCGGCCGCTGACGATCGGGTTGAGTGCTCACCCGCCGGCGGGATCGGTGACGGTAGGTCCATCCCCGCATGCCATCGCGGTCAGCGGCGCCACCGTCTGGGTCGCCGACCCGGTCGCCAACACCGTTACGCGAGTCGACGCAGGCACCGGCAACGTGATCGGCTCACCGATTCCGGCCGGCGAGCGTCCCGACGGCTTGGCCGCTGGTGCAGGCAGCGTGTGGGTCGCCGATGCCGGCCTGTTCGGGCGGCCCGGCGGCGTCCTGCGGGTTGATGCGCGGACCGGAGAGGTTGTGGGTCAGCCGCTCCAGCTTGCCCACGACTCGGCGGTGGCGATCGCGCTCGACCGGGGCACGGTGTGGGTGGCGGGCGGCAGCGGCTCGATCTCACGGATCGACGCGACCAGCGGACGCGAGATCGGCCGACCGATTTCGATTCCGGGCCTGCTGCCGCGATCGATCGCCGCGGGTGATGGCGGCGTGTGGGTGGGTTCAGAGGCGACTCTGACGCGCATCGACCCGCGCACCGCGAGGGTGGTTGGCTCGGGGAGCCTGGGGACCGGCTTCTATCCGGTGGCCGTGGGCCAAGGCAGCGTGTGGGTGGCCCGCGGGACCAACCTGCTCAGCCGTCTCGACGCGAGCACCGGCAAGCTGAGCGGCCCGCCGGTCATAGTGGGTCTGAACCCGGCCGCGCTCACGGTGGGCGACGGCAGCGTGTGGGTGGCCAACAGCGATAGCGAGACGGTGGCGCGGGTCGACGCGGGCACCGGCGAGGTGATCGGAAAGCCGATCAGCGTGGGCCTCGATCCGGAGGGCATCGCGGTCGGCGACAGCGGGGTTTGGGTGGCCAACGCCGGGAGCGGGACGATTAGCCGGATCGACCCCCGCACGGGCAAGATCGGACCGGTGGGAGCCAGCTGATGGTTCGGCGCGGCGAGTCCTCCTGGCTGCCCGACTGGCTGCCGGGCAGCGTGCGCGGCGAGGGCTCTCGCTCAACGCTTTCGGCGGAGCAGCTGCGCATCGCACTGCTAATCGGATCGGCCATGGTGGCCGCGGCGGTGGCGTTGCTCTCGCAGGCGACTGGCGCGCTGAACGCACCGGAACACCAGACCGTCGACACTCGCTTCAGCATTCGCGGAGCCGAGAAGCCGGACCCGCGGATCGTGATCGTCGCGCTCGATCCGGCGACGCTGAACCGGCTGAACGTCCAGTCGCCGATCCCTCGAAAGTACTACGCACAGCTGCTGGATCAGCTGCACCAAGACAAGGCGAGCCTGATCGTGCTCGACTCCCAGTTCAAGGGCGTGAGCCCGCGCCCCGACCAAGATCGGGAGCTGCTGGCCGCGATCGCCCGGGACGGCCCGGTCCTGATGGGGGCGCCCGATCCAGGCAGCAGCACATTTCGGCCCGTCGGCGCACAGCACGCGCCCGGGGCCGTGCTGGCCAGCCTGGGGGTGGACAACCACCCGGACGTAGTGATCAGGCAGATTCTCTATAAGCAGGTGGCGCTCAAGACGCTTTCGGTTCGGGCGGCCGAGCTGATCACCGGCAAGCCGGTAAGCACCAGCAATTTCCCCAACAATCACGCCTGGATCGATTTCCGCGGGCCGCCGGGCATCTTCCGCCAATACTCGCTGTGGAAGGTGCTTCACAGCCAGACGCCGGCGAGCGCACTCGCTGGCAAGATCGTGCTGGTCGGAACCACCGATCCGCTGGCCAAGGATGTGTTCATCACGGCGGCGGCATCCGATCCCATGGCCGGGGTCGAGCTTCAGGCCAATGAACTGTCCACGATCCTCGACGGCTTCCCGCTTCGCCCCACCAGTGATTTCGTGAACGTGCTGCTGATCTTCGCGCTGGCTTCGCTGCCGGCACTGTTGAGCGTACGGTTCGCGTCCCTGCAGGTGCTTGCCGCGGCACTGGCGACACTGGGGCTATATCTGGTCGCTGTCCAGCTCGCGTTCAACTCCGGCCGGATCATGCCGCTGCTGAACCCGTTGCTGGCACTGATCCTGGCCACAGCTGCGGTGATCGCTGTGGAGACCTACGTCGAGCGCCGACGCCGTCAGGCGCTCGAGTTTGCACTACGGGGCTTCGTCAGACCGGCCCAGACCGGGTTCTTTATCTCCTACCGCCGTAATCAGGCCGCGTTCGCGGCCAACAGTCTGCGCGAACAACTTGTGAGGCGGTTCGGGGAGTCGAGCGTGTTCAAGGACACGCATGCCATACACGCGGGTCAGGAATGGCCCCGGGAGATCCGCGAGGCGATCCTGGGAGCGAGCGTGATGCTGATTCTGATTGGGCCTTATTGGCTGGACGCCAGGGATTCAAACGGCCAGCGCAGATTGGACGATCCCCGAGATTGGGTCAGGCTCGAGATCGAAGCCGGGCTCAAGCGACCCGAGCTTGCGATGGTGCCCGTGTTGCTCGACGGGGCCGACGTCCCAGACGAGAAGGAGCTGCCGGTTAGCTTGGCGCCGCTGGCGCGGAGAAACGCGATCTCGCTGTCGGGCGACCGCCTCGGCGAAGAGATCGACGAGCTCGTGGACTCGATCGAACGCGGACGCATCCGCGAGCTGCTGGCTGCCCCACGATCAGCGCCGGTCCTGTGCCTGCTCGCCGCCGGCGGGCCGCGGCGGTTCCCCATCAGCTCCGAGCTGGTGATCGGGTCCGGGGCCGATGCCGACATCCGGATCGCGGACGACGGCGTGGCGGCTCGACAGGCCAAGGTGTGGCCGGTGCCGGAGGGCCTGGCGGTCGAGGATCTGGGCGCTGGGGACGGGACGTGGGTGAACGGAGCGCGGATTCACGGGACGCTGCGAATCGCCAGCCCCTCGGCGATCAGGCTGGGCCACTCGACGTTGGTCGTGGAACTCGGTCGCCCCACCCACGGGACGGCCACGCCGTCCGGGGAGCCCGTACCCGTCGTATGAGCCGCCGGCTCACATCGTGTTGAAGCATCCGTAGATCGTGTACAGCGGATTGACCACGTTGTGCCCCTGGGCGTCGCGCATCAGCGGCTGACCGATGAACGCCGGGGGCGACTGCGCCTTGTAGCAGCCGTCCGACTGGACGGTCACGTCATAGCTGACGGGCGTCGGCTCCGGTGGCAAGGTGCCCTGCGTGGGGATCAGGACATTGATCGTGCACACCCATTCGCCCGGTCCCCGCGGAGCGCTCCCGCGCCGGCTGCAGGTGGGGAACACGATGTTGAGCTTGGCGCCGGCCGGGACGGGGCGCCCGAGCTCGCGCTGCTGGAGGAGCGTGAGGTTGTTGAAGGTGGGAATCAGGCTGGCCTTCAGCCGGGCGGGCGTGACGCCGGCCGGTCCCCAGGTGCTGGCGATGGCCAAGAACGCCAGCACCCCCGCGAGGGCGAGCGCGACCCGGATGGGCATCACCCATCCCTGCCGCCGGGCCACCGGCGGTCCGGCGAAGTCCCGACGGCGCAGAATCCGCCACGACAAGCCCAGGCACACCGTCATCCACAGGAGGCTGACGATTACGCCCACAAGTAGCGGCCCGTAGTAGGGGTGGCTCGTAAACAGCCCGGTCCAGCCGAGGAACGCCGAGGAGACCAGCAGCAGGTGAACCCAGATTCCCGCCCCGACCAGCAGCAGCAGCTGCATCGCGAGCGCGATCAGACCTGGACCGATCACGCCCATGATCCCGTTGCGGGTCGCGACCGAGAACAGCACCGCCATGCTCATGAACGCCAGGGCGGGAAGCAGGCACAGCAGCCAGCTGACGACCACGAGCGCGAACGACTTGCCGGTGGAGAACAGGGTGCCGCTCAAGCTCACCAGCGGGTTGTCGCCGATCAGCAGCAGCCCGGCGAGCAAGCTCGAGACAGCGGTCAGCAGGACCAGCCCGATCGAGAACGTGGCCGCCGCCATCACCTTGCCGGCGAACACCTCCTTGCGCGTGGCCGACCGCGTCAGCACCAGCTTCCAGGTTCCGTAGCGATCCTCGGAGGCGAACATGTCACCGGCCACGATCCCGACCACGACCGGGAAGCCCCAGGCGCCGGCGAAAGCCAGCACCACCAGCGAGAGCGCAAACCCCGACGCGTGCACCCAAGCTCCGTACAGCGTGTCCGCCGGACTACCGCTCTGAACTTTCAGGATCAAGGCGAACACGAACGGACCGATCAGGCACACCAGCGCCACCAGCCGGATGGCTAGCTGCGACATCAGCTTGCGCCGCTCCACGCGATAGACACTCCGCCAGCCCGCCTCCCGACGGGCGGCCCGCGGAAGTGCGAGCTGGCCAGGCGTGGGTGCCGGACCGACGCTCATCTTTCGGCCGCCAGCACCCGCTCCGCGAGATCGATCGGCTCGGTGACATCGATCTCCGTCGCTGTGGTGAGCGCGAAGAACATCGACTCAAGCGGGCTGACCAACTGCTGCAGGCGCGTGGTCGCCACCCCGGCCCGACCGAGTGCCAGGACGTAGGACTCCAGAGCTCCCGGTTCGGCGGAGACCGTCAGGCCTCCGCCGCGGGCGGCGACCGCGTGGATTCCCGGATGGTTGTCCGCCAGCTCCAGAGCGCGCCGGTCATTGGTGGTGTCCATCCCGTGGGCCGATGCCGGCGCCTGGGCTCGCAGCTCGGGGGCTGTGCCTTCCCACACGACCGAGCCTCGGCGCAGGACCGTGAAGCTGTCGCACACATCCTCGACCTCGCCGATCTGGTGGCTGCTCAACAGGATCGCCGCCCCGCCCGCCGACAGTTCACGAACCAGCGCCCCGATCTCGCGGACGCCGGCCGGATCGAGCCCCGCCGTGGGCTCATCGAGGAGCAACAGCCGGGGCGCCCGCAGCAACGATGCAGCGATGCCCAACCGCTGCTTCATCCCCGTCGAGTAGCCGCTGACTCGGTCTGCGCCGCGGTGTCCGAGACCGACACGCTCCAGCACCTCCTCGACAGTGACGGCGGTCGGGCCGCCGTCGAGCTCCGCCATCAGCTCGAGGTTCACGCGACCCGAGAGGTAGGGATAGAAACTCGGGTCCTCGACGAATCCGGCCACCCCGGTCAGCGCGGAAGCTCCTGGCTCGTGGGCCGGCTGATCGAACAGCTCCACCGAGCCCGCGTCCTGGCGCACCAGGCCGAACACGATCCGCAGCAGCGTCGTCTTGCCGGCGCCGTTGGGTCCGAGGAGGCCACGGACCTCACCCTCCTCGACGACGAGATTGACAGCGTCGAGAGCGCAGGTTGTCTCGAACCGCTTGACGACGCCATTGGCGCGAACGGCTGCCACGAGCAAACCTTAGCTGGGTGTCAGCGGTCGCGATCCGCAAGGATGGTGCGGTGAGCGCGGAGCGACTCAGCGTGGCGGACCTGGACGTCGAGGTGATCGGCTCAGGCCCGCCCGTAGTGTTGGTGCACGGGAGCATCGTGGACGCGCGGAGAACGTGGCGCGCGCAGCGGGAGCTGGCCGAGCGCTTCACGCTGTGGATTCCGAACCGGCCGGGATTCGCGGGCTCCGCCGCGCTGGAGCGTGGCGACTTTGCGCTCGAGGCACCCCTGATCGCTGAGCTGCTCGGGGACGGGGCCCATCTGGTGGGACATTCGTACGGGGCAGTGATCGCGCTGCTGGCCGCGGCGGCTTCGCCGCAGGCGGTCCGATCGCTGATCGTGTCCGAGCCGGGAGCGCTGCGAGTGGCCGCCGGCGATCCGGGCGTTGATGCGATGCTGGCCGGGGGCGAGCAGCTCTACCGGCAGAGCGACCGCCTGCCGCCGGCCGAGTTTCTGCGTCGGTTCCGGTCGGGTGTGCACTCGGCGCACGCCACGCCGGACGAGCTGCCCGACTGGCTCGAGCGGGGCGCGCGGCTGGTGGCTCGAGAGCGACCGCCGTGGGAGGCCGAGATCCCGCTGGGCACGCTGACCCAGGCCGGGTTTCCGAAATTGGTGATATCGGGCGGGCACTCCACGGCGTTCGAGACGGTGTGCGATGTGCTCGCGGACAGGATCGGCGCCGAGCGGGCGATCATCGCCGGCCGCGGCCACACGATCCCGAGCACGGGCGTCGCGTACAACACGCGCGTGACGCAGTTCCTGGAGCGGGCTGAAGCGCAGCGCTCGAGGGTGCCGCGGGTCTAGGGTCCGTGCAGGAGAACAACGACCAAGGAGTCTGATTTTGAGTTACGAGACAGTCATCTGGGAGCAGTCCGACGGAGTCGGGCGGCTGACTCTGAACCGGCCGCACACGCTCAATGCCTGGACGGCGCAGTTCGGGGCGGAGCTCAAGAACGTGATCGAGCAGGAGGCGGCCCAGCCGTCGGTGCGAGCGGTGCTGATCACGGGCGCGGGCAGAGGCTTCTCCTCCGGTGCGGACCTGCGGGCCGGTTTCGATCCCGCCGACGACGGAATGCCGAACATCCGCAAAGAGCTCGAGGAGCTCTATCACCCCGTGATCGCCGGGGTCAGGCGGCTGGCCAAGCCGGTGGTGGCAGCCGTGAACGGGCCCGCGGTGGGCATCGGCTGCTCGCTGGCGCTCGCCTGTGATCTGGTGATGGCCGCCGAGTCGGCCTTCCTGGGCCTGGCGTTCGTGAACATCGGGCTGATGCCGGACGGCGGGTCGACCGCGTTCGTGCCGCCCTCGGTGGGAAAGGCACGGGCCTTCCAGATGGCGCTCCTAGGCGAGCGGGTACCCGCGCCCCAGGCGCTCGCGTGGGGTCTGGTCAACTGGGTGTATCCGGATGGGCAGCTGATGCACGAGGCCGAGGCGCTGGTGGGGCGACTGGCGGCCGGCCCCACGAGCTCGTACGCGAGTTCGAAGCAGGCGCTCAACCGATTCATCTACGGCGATCTGGATGCACAGCTGCATCTCGAGGCGGAGCTACAGCATGCGCTCGGGCGGACCAAGGACTTCCTGGAGGGCGCTGCCGCGTTTGTCGAGAAGCGCGAGCCGGCGTTCACCGGGGCGTAGCCCGGGGCGGCTCGAACGCTGAGCGGGCGCGCTCCACCGCCGGCCGCGCGGCGCAACCGGCGAGGTGGTCGTCGACCAGTCCCATGGCCTGCATGAACGCGTACACGGTGGTCGGGCCAACGAACCGCCAGCCCCGGCGCTTGAGCTCGCGTGCCAGCGCCCGGGACTCCGCCGTCTGGGCGAGCCCGGCCAGCTCGGCCCGGTCCAGCCGACGCGGCCGCGACCTCGGTTCGGGCTCGAACTGCCACACGAAGCTGGCCACGGATCCTTCGGTTTCCGCCAGCTCGACCGCCCGGCGGGCGTTGTTGATCACCGCCTCGATCTTGCCGCGATGACGCACGATCGACGCGTCGCCCAGCAGTCGGTCCACGTCGCGATCACCGAAGCGCGCCACCCGGTGGAAGTCGAAGTTGGCGAACGCAAGGCGGAACGCCTCACGCTTGCGCAGGATCGTCAGCCAGGAGAGCCCGGCCTGGAAGCCCTCGAGGCTGAGCTTCTCGAACAGGCGCATATCGTCCGCCACCGGGAACCCCCACTCGGTGTCGTGGTAGCGGCGGTATTCAGGTGCGGACTCGCCCCACCAGCAGCGAAGCACCCCGTCCTCGCCTTTCAGGACTCCATCGGCGGCCATGTGGCCGGGATCGTAGTTGTGGTGCGCGGGGCGGTGGCGGTCGGCCGGCTAGCGCCTACGCCGCCTCGAGCCCGTCGTCCTGGTAGCGCGCGGCGACGTCGGACAGGATCCGGATCATCGACTTGGCGGCCGGCGCGACCCCCGGCCCGGGCGTTGTGGCGGCCACCACCTTCCGAGCTGGGCTGCGCGGCGCTAGCTCGCGCACGACGATTCCCGAGTGAACCCGCGTCAGCGCCAGCCGCGGGATCAGGGCGACGCCGACGCCGGCGGCGACCAGCCCTTGGACGGTCTCATAGTCGTCGCTCTCGAACGTCACGTGGGGCTCGAACCCGGCCCCGACGCACGACCTGACCACGTGGCGCGCGCAGGGGCTCGAGGCGGACGTTTGGACCCAGTCCTGCTCGCGCAGATCGCCCAACCGCAGCGCCGGTTTGCCGGCCAGCGCATGCGCCGCCGGGAGCGCGACGTGCATTGGGTCCTCGAGCAAGGCGAAGGTGCGCAGACCCGCGCCCGGGCGTTCGCGCACGCCAGGAAACTCGAACAGCAGAGCCAGGTCGAACTCCCCGGCGCGCAGCCGCGGAGCGATCTCCTCGGGCTCGCCCTCGGCCAGGGTCAGAGACACGTCCGGGTGCCGGGCGCGAAACGCCCGGATCGCCACGGGCATCAGGGTCGCCCCGGCCGACGGGAACGACGCCACTCGCAGACGACCTCCTCGAACGCCGAGCACAGCGGCGAGGTCCGCCTCGGCCAGATCGACCTGCGCGAAGATCGCCTCGGCGTGCTCCAGCAGCGTCGCGCCCGCGGCCGTGGGGCGCACACCGCGGCGGTCGCGCACAACCAAGGTCGCGCCGATCTCTGACTCCAGTCGCGCGATCGACTGGGACACCGCCGACTGGGTATAGGACAGCGCCTCAGCCGCGGCCGAGAAGGATCCGCGCGAGATGACCTCCGACAGCACCCGCAGGCGGCCCAGATTGAGCATTAGCGGAGTTTATCGTCGCAATGACGAACTTCATTAGCACTGATGGAAGGCAAATGTCATCCTCGCGCGAAGAGGGCCGCAGGAATCAGACACACGGAAGACGGGAGGAACACACAAATGTCCGCCAAGGCCATCGTTTCCTACGACGACACGCTCAACGATCACGACGCTCTGATGCTCGGCCGCGTGCTCGCGGATGCCGGCGCCTCGCTGACGCTGGCCTACGTCCGCCACACCACCCAGGCGCAGCGCGACCGCGAGGAGCTAGAGGAGCACGAAGCCGATGCGCTGCTGGAGCGCGGCGCTCGCTGGCTCGGGGATCTGGACGTGGAGCGTCGGGTCGTGGTCAGCGCGTCCACGGGCGAAGGGCTGAAATGGCTCGCCGAGCATGAGGACGCGGACATCGTGGTGTTCGGCTCGGACTACCGGACCGCGGCCGGGCATGTGGCCCCGCAGCAGTCGGCACAGAAGCTGCTTGAGGGTGGATCCACGGCGGTGGCCATCGCGCCGGCTAACTATCGGTCTGACCGCAATCCGCGGCTCCGGCGCATCGGGCTGCTTGCCGCTCCCGGAGACGACGCGGCGATTGCAACCGCCCGCGAGCTGTCCGATCAGCTGCACGCCACGCTGACCCGCGATGAGCGGCAGATCGATCTGCTGATCGTGGGCTCTCGGTCGGAGGCACTCGAGGGGCGCGTGATGATCACCGCTCAGGCTCAGAACGCGATCGAGAATGCCACCGCGCCGGTGCTCGTGGTCGCGCGGGGCGTGCCGGTCCGCTTCGCGGCGTTCGTCGCTGTCTGACCCTGTTGCCGCGCGTCGCCGCGGCTATCGTGGCGGCGCGTGCGAACGCTTGTCGTCTCCGATCTGCACCTGGGCGCCCGTCTGCAGCATGGCGTGCTCACGCGACCGGAACCGCTCCGGCGACTGGCCGAGGCGGTGCACGGGATCGACCGCCTGGTACTGCTCGGTGACGTGGTCGAACTGCTGGAGGGACGACCCGAGCACGCGATGGCGGTCGCCGAGCCGCTGCTGAGGACCATAGGAGAACAGCTCGGGCCGGACAGCGAAGTGGTGATCGTGCCGGGTAATCACGACCGGGCGCTGATCCGCTCGTGGCTGCGCGGCGAAGGCGCCAGGCTCGCGGTCGACAGCGTCGTCCCGCCCGATGCCACGCCGCTGCTGGCGAGGCTGACCTCGTGGTTCGCCCGGACGACCGTGCGAGTCCACTATCCGGGGGTGTGGCTGTCGGATCGGGTGTGGGCCACGCACGGTCACTACCTGGATCGTCACCTGCTGCCAGAGTCGGCGTTCGGGATCGCCCGGGGCTTGCTGGGCCGACCGCCGCGTGACGGCGCGCTGCCGGTTGACTACGAACGGGCGCGGCGTCCGTCGACGGCTCGCGTCAGCCGCTGGCTGCCACGCCCGGCGCTCGCCGTGGTCGACGACCTGGCCGAGCTGGTCCGGGCGGCGTCGATGCCCCAGATCGGGCGCCGGCTGCTGCACCGCCGGGTCGCGCCCCTGACCTCGACGCTGCTGGGCAGGCAGATGCTGCGGGCCAGCATTCCGGCGCTGGGCCGGGTGGTGCACCGGCTCGGGGTCGAGGCCGACTGGGTGGTGTTCGGGCACGTTCATCGGGCCGGACCACTCGCGGACGATGACCCTCGCGACTGGCTCGGCCCCGACACCCGACCGGTCCTGGTCAACTCCGGGTCCTGGCTGTACGAGCCGCTGCTCGTCCATCGCGCCACACCCCCGCACCCCTACTGGCCAGGAGGCGCCGTGCTGCTCGAGCCGGGCCAGGCCCCGCAGGTGATCGGACTGCTGGATGACGTGGCGGAGCCGGACTTGAGGTGAGGGGCTTTGGGCGCCGAGGCCGGGGTCTGTGGGGCCCTGGACCTCGGGCCCCGGGACTTCGGTGCCGGAGACTCCGGGCTTCCGGGGCCGGGGCGTGCATAAGGCGCCCAAAACTCGGACGGCAGGGCGAGCGGGGCGACTTATGCACGCAGTGCAGGGCAGGATGAGGTGACTGTCACCGAACTCGTGCCACAGGTAACCGTGGCGCAGCGCTGCTTCGTAGGAGCGCGCCAGCAGTGGCGCTCCGGCGATCGCTTCGAGCATCTGGAGATGCGAGGCCTCGGGCTCGTGCCAGCCGGTGATCAGACCGTCGATCAGAGTGGGCCGACGCTCAGGCGTGATCACCACCCCGGTCCACCCCGAGCGCGCGTGTGCCTGTCCATCCGGACCGACGGCGGTTTCCAATGCGCGGACGACGGTGGTGCCGACCGCGATGACCCGCCCGCCCCCATCCCTGACGGAATTGACGACCCGGGCGGTGGGCTCGGGCACCTCGAAGAACTCCGGGAACGGACCCTCGTGACGCTCCGGTGAGGAGACCCCCGCGTGCAGCGTGATCGGCGCCAGCAGCACTCCGCGGGAGATCAGTCGGGTGATCAGCTCGGAGCTGAAGGGGCGTCCGGCGCTGGGCATCTCGGCACTGCCCGGGATCGTGGCGTACACGTTCTGATAGGCCTCAAGCGGCCACCGTTGCCTGACATAGCCGTAGCGAATGGGCTCGCCATGCCGTTCCAGATAGTGCTCCAGCGCAGCCGGCCCCGAAAACCGCGCCAGCATCAGGCGCGCACCCGAGGCGTAGGGAGCGACGAGCTCGAGCGACGCGCCATCGTCCAGTTCGATCGTCTCGCGCGGACGCCCGCTCGCAGGGCGCGAGCCGTCCGGGCTGCGAAGCTCGACGACCCGCCAACTGTCGCCCAACCGGGGCGCGCGAGTGGCGATGTGGACCCTCACCGCCGTCCCATTGGGACGGCGTCCGGCGATCGCTGCTGGCAGCGTGGCCGACACGTTGACCACCAGTAGATCGCCGGCGCGGAGCAAGTCGTGGAGCTCGTGAAACATGTGGTGCGAGATCGCGCCGGCCGATTTGGTCGCGACCAGGAGCCTGACCTCATCCCGCCGGAGCCCTCGCTGTTCCGCAGGCTCCCGCGCTTCGAGCGCGTCCGGCAGCTCAAACGCGAGCGCGTTCATGTGCCCAGTGCCGTCTCGCTCACGGCGACGTCGTCCTGGGAGGTGAGCTGCTTGGCCACGTAACGGCCGCTGGGATACTCGTTATGGATCAGCGCCAGCAGCCCTGGAACGCTGTCCTCGGGTGGCGGGCGGTCGGAGATGTCCTCCCCGGGGAAGGCCTCCTGGTGCATCCGTGTGCGCATGTCACCCGGGTCGACGGCATACACGCGAATCGAGGGGTGCTCGGCCCCGAGGATCGCGCTCCACTGCTCGAGCGCGGCCTTCGAAGACCCGTATCCACCCCAGCCTTGGTACGGCTCGACCCCCGCGTCGGAAGTGATGTTGATGATCCGTCCGCCGTCGGGCAGCCGCGGCAGCACGAGCTGCGCCAGCGCCAGCGGCGCCAGCGCGTTGACTCGGTAGACCCGCTCCAGCGCTTCCAGCGGGTAGTCGATGAGCGCGGGCTGGGGGCTCGGCCCCAGCACGCTGGCGTTGTTGACGAGCAGGTCGATGTCCGGACCGGCGGCCTGCACGAGGACGCGACGATGATCAGCATCGGCGACGTCGCCGGAAATCGCCGCGACCTCGGTAAGCCGTCCCAGCTCCCGCGCCGCACGCTCCAGATCAGCGTGACCCCGCGCATCGAGTACGAGCGCCCAGCCCTCCTCGGCGAGCGCGCGTGCCAGCGCGAGGCCCAGCCCCCGTGATGCTCCTGTGATGATGGCAAGTGGCATGCCACGACAGTAGAACTGAGGTGGTCGCGGTTACCAGCCGTAATTGGTCCTAGGACCTCCTACTCCAGCCGCACCAGCCCTTCCCGCACCGCCAGCAGCGCCGCCTGGGTGCGATCGGTCACGCCGAGCTTCGCCAGCAGATGACCGACGTGAGTCTTGACGGTCTTCTCGGCGATCCCCAGCTCGAGGGCGATGCGTTTGTTGGAGCGGCCGCGGGCGATCAACTCCAGCACCTGTTGCTCACGGCGGGTCAGGACGCTGCGCTCGCTCTGGGCTGATCTAACCGAGATGGCGTCGACCAGGCGTGCCGCGACGGTCGGGTCGATGACCGCATCGCCCGCGGCCGCGGCCCGGATTGCGCGTGCCAGCTCCGAGGGCTCGGCGTTCTTCAACATGTATCCGGCGGCGCCGGCCTGGATCGCGGGCAGCAGGCGCTCATCCTCCAAGAAGCTCGTGAGCACGACCACGCGCGCCGCTGGGGCTCGCAACCGCAGCGCTCGCATCGCGGAGACACCGTCGAGCTTGGGCATTACCAAGTCCATCAGGATTACGTCAGGGTCGAGCCGCCCTGCTGCGATGAGCGCTTCGTCGCCATCCGCAGCCTCGCCGACGACCTCCAGCCCGTCCTGGAGGTCAAGGAACGCCCTCAGCCCTTCGCGGACGACGGCATGATCGTCGACGATCAGGATCCTGATCATGCCGGCAGCTCGAGCCGTACGGTCGTCCCCGACCCCGGCGCCGACCGAATCTCGAGCCGTCCGCCGAGCTCGTCGGCTCGCTCCTCCATCGAAGTCAGCCCGAGGTGCCGGGAGCGGAGCTCCGGCCGCCGTGGCTCAAAGCCGACTCCATCGTCGGTGACCTCGACGGCGCCCCGGGTCAGCCGCACGACGATGTGCTGAGCCCGAGCGTGCTGGAGCGCGTTGTGCAACGCCTCGTCGACGATCCGCAGCACGGCGAGATTGCGCTGGCCGTCGCCGTCATCCTTGGCGTCATCGCTAACCAGCTCGATATTCACACCGTGGACGCGTTCGAGCATCTCGACCTCTTTGCGCAGCGTGAGCTCAAGGCCGTCGCGCTCGAGCTCCGGCGGCCGGAGGCCGAGGATCAGCGACCGCAGCTCGTCAAGCGCCTCCCGCGCGAGCTTGCCCAGTCGCTCCACCTGCTGGCGTGCGGAGTCCGGATCGCGGTCCAGCTGGGTGACGGCCGCCTCGGCGCTGAGGACCAGGCTGAACAGCTTCTGGCTCACGACGTCGTGAAGCTCGAGCGCCAGCCGATTGCGTTCTGAGAGGACCGAGAGCTCCCGACTGCGCTCGTACAAGCGGGCGTTGGTGATCGCGATCGAGGCGTGCGCGGCGAGCAGCTCGATCAGCGCCTGGTCATCCGCACTGAACACCGCGGCGCCCTCCTTTTCGGTCAGGTAGAAGGATCCGATGACTTCGCCAGCCGCGACGATTGGCACCCCGAGGAACGACCGCATGTCCGGGTGGCGTCCCGGCCACCACCCTCGGAACCGGGGATCCTCGTGGATGTCCTCCGTCCGGTAAGCATCGGGCGACTCAAGCATCGCCCCGAGCATCCCGTGGGTGCGGGGGAGCGGGCCCATCGCCGCGATCAGCGCGTCGGTCATGCCGGACACGAGGAAGCGCCGGAAGCCGCCCTCTCCGTCCGGGATCCCCAGTGCTGCGTACCGGGCAGCGGCCAGCTCGCGGGCGCTGTCGACCAGGCGCTGGAGCACCTCGTCGACCGACAGCTGCGAGGCGACGGCCAGCACGGCATCGCTGACGGCCTTTAGCGCGGGGCTGAGCGGCTCCGACATTGCGCTCACGATAGCTTTGGGCTCAATGCCCCGTCTCTGGCTCTGGACCCAGATCGCGATCGTCGTGTTCGTTCTGGCCGGCATCGTGATCGCCATCACGAAGCTCTAGAGTCCGCGCCGTGTTCGCCTCGATCCTGGTCGGCACTGACGGATCGGATACCGCCACCACGGCGGTCCGGTACGCGATCGACCTGGCCCACGAGCTCCGGGCGAAACTGCTGATCGTCAGCGCGTATGAGCCGGTGTCGGACCAGCGGTTGCTCCACGAGCGGGTGGAGGTGCCGGAGGACCTGCAGTGGATGGTCAACCCACGCGAGGATGTGCTGGCGATGCTCGATTCCTCCAAGCAGGAGGCCGAGCGGGCGGGTGTCAGCGAGGTCGAGACGTACGCCCGTCAGGGTGACGCCGCGGACGCCGTCCTCGATGTGGCCGAGGAGCAACGCACCGACCTGATCGTGGTCGGCAACAAGGGGATGACCGGGGCGAAGCGATTCCTGCTCGGCTCGGTGCCGAACAAGGTGTCGCACCACGCACCGTGCTCGGTACTGATCGTGCGGACCACCTGAGCCGGATCGGCCCTAGCGCTCGGTCGCGGCCGCAGCATTGAGCAAACCCCAGCCGTAGTTCGGATTGGGCGGCGGGCCGCCCAGGGGTGTGGCTGTGTGCTCGAGACGCGTGCGAATCTGATCCGGTGTGGGGCGACGACCGATGGCGCCGCTGGCGATGAGGAGCGCCGCGGTGGCCGCTACGTGCGGCGTCGACATGGAGGTGCCGAAGATCCCGCTCGGGAAGCCGAACTGGGCCGGGTTGGCAGGGTCAACGAAAGTCATCTGGTAGATCGGGGGCAGATGACGGTCGGGGTGGCAGTGCGAATCCGAGATAGTCGGTGAATCGTTGCCCCCGCCGGGCGCGACGAGATCGAGATTCGAGCCGCCATTGGAGTAGTTGGCCAGGCAACGGTCCTTCGTGGTGGCGCCGACCGAGATCACCGACGCGGCTCGGGCCGGATACGCCACCTGATCGACGCCCTCGTTCCCGGACGCGGCCACGACCGTAACGTTGCGGCTGGTCGCGAACTTGACGGCGCTGATCACATCCGGGATGTCCCGAGCGGTGACGTCCGGGGTGAACTCGAGGCTCAGGTTGATCACCTGTGCGCCATGCGTGGCGGCATAGCGAATGCCGCGCGCGATCGTCGCCGCGTCGCCGGTGCCATCCGCCATCAGGACCCGCACGGGCATGATCGAAGCGCCGTAGGCCAACCCCGTGAGCCCGATCCCGTTGTTGGTGGACTCAGCCACCGTCCCGGCGACAAATGTGCCGTGGCCTTCACGATCCAGGGGGAACCGGTTATGCGCGACGAAGTCGTAGGGGTCGACGAATTTGGTCCGGCCGAAGTCGGGCGACTTGCGGAACTGACGCCAGTTGCGGTACGCCACGCCGGTGTCGAGGATGGCGACCACCACCCCCCGGCCGCCGGGTCGGCCATCCGCGATCAGATGCGCCCAGGCCTGCGGAGCGTCCACACCCGCGGGCGACAGGAAGTTCCACTGGAGCCGCTCCCAGCCGCGGGCGACATGCGCCCGACCGGGGTCGTCGGGGATGAACGAGCCCTCCGCCCCATCCGCATGAGCGATGAAGTCAGGAACTGCGTAGGCGACCCCGCGGCGGTGCCGCAGCCGCGCCACGACCCGGGTGACGCTCTCGCCCCGCGGCAGCTTCAGCACCTGCACGTCGGGCTGAGGCGAGATCGACGACACGGCCCGAGTCCCCATCGTCTTCTGCACGTCCGCCGCGACGGTGGCAACCGGCCCTGCGGCGTAGCCGACCACTACTTCATTGGGAACGTAATCCGCGGCGCTAGCCGTCGCCGGCGCGAGCGCCGCGCCCGCGAGCGCGGCCAGCGGAAGCGCCGTCCAGACGGCGCGGCATATGCGGGAGCTGAGTATCACCGTGGGAGCGTCGCCCGGACTGCGAAGCGGGCGACTAAATCGTTAAGACATCATCAGACGGCAAAAAGTTGCCCTGCTGTAGCCAGAACCGTCGCCGAAGGCAGTGAGCTCCCACTTTTTCCCCCGCGATGAGTACTTCATGCGGCTCGCCCTGCGCGAGGCCGCGCTGGCGCTTGACCACGACGATATCCCGATCGGCGCGGTGATCGTCAAGGACGGCGAGGTGGTGGCCACTGGCCACAACGAGCGTGAGGTGCGGGCAGATCCGACGGCGCACGCGGAGATGATCGCGCTGCGGGAGGCCGCCAGGACGCTGAGCAGCTGGCGCGTGCTCGACTCCGTGATGTACGTGACCCTCGAGCCGTGCGCCATGTGCGCCGGAGCGATTGTGCTGGCTCGAGTCCCGCGAATCGTGTTCGGGGCATCTGATCCGAAGGCGGGCGCGGCCGGCAGCGTGCTGAACGTCCTCGACGTTCCGCAGCTGAACCATCGTCCTCAGGTGCAGGCCGGACTGCTGGCGGATGAGTGCGCCGAGCTGCTGACCGCCTTCTTCTCCTCCCGGCGGTGATCACACGTAGGAGCGAACCTATTCACTTCGCCTGCATCGCCCGCTGCCAGGTCTCCAGGTAGGCCTCGGCAGAGCGGAACAGGACCGGCAGCGCCCGAGGATCGCCGTGACCCTGTTGGATGTCGGCGATGAGGTCGGGGAGGAGCCCGTACTGCGCCACGCCGTCGGTGTTCAGGTCATAGCTGAAATCACCCGTACGCTCGCGGACGAATTCGACCTTGCCGTCGTAGGAGTGGAACGGATACCGCAGCGGGTGGAGCGCGGCGTCCGCCCGCGGCGCCGGCAGCGACCCGAGCCCGCCGGTATCGGTGCCGAGCCCGACACCGAAGTACTGTCCCGGACGCCGGTAGCGCTCCAGCGCCAGGATTTTGGCCGCCAGCCTCGGGGCCGCGTCCGGGGTCACGGCCACGATCCCGCCCAGCCGGTACAGCGCGGCGAGTTGAGTCGGCGACCAAGACCCGCCGGTGCCGTTGTGACTCGAGACCAGCGGATAGTGGTGCGCCTGCGCGATGGCGATCACGCTGTTGCGCATGATCTCGCTCATGTGATCGGCCTCGATCATCATGTGGCGGGCCATCATCTGGCGAATCGCGTAGGCGCCGAGGCTCGTCAGGCCTTCCGAGTTGCAAATCGGGCCCACGCCGCCCGAGGCTGGCTGCTCAATTTCTTCAGGCTGGCGGCAGGGCTCGGTGCGGAACGGCTGTCCGGTCTGCGCCACCTGCAGCGAGGCGATCACCTGTCCCTGACCTCCTCCTTCCAGCGCCGCGCCGCCGAAGGCGTTGTCGATCCAGTGTTCCGGGAACAGGGTACGGACGCCGAGGCGGTGATACAGATCCAGGCCGCGATCGATCTGCGCCTTGGTGCACTGCGGCTGGCCGCGGAACTCACTGCAGCCAAACAGGTCCGAGGACTCGATCCCGAGCACCACCGCCAGCTTCCCCTGAGCGATGACGCGGCGGGCCTGCGCCGGGTCGAACACCAGGCGGAACCAGCCCCGGCCACGCCCGCCGCTCTGCGCGTCGATGTAGTTCTGCATCGCGTACAGGCGCATGATCTGCCCGACGATCGATTTGGTCTCGTCGCACGGGCGATCGCGTTTCGTCTGCATCTCGCACAGAGGACGATCGTCGACCGTCTGTGCCACGGCCAGTCGCAGACCTCCCATCCACGCGCGTTTGAGCCAGACGTAGTAGACCTGCTGATGGGTGATGGTGTTGTAGGTCGGCCACCCGGTGAACTTGGGCCACCCATAGTGATTGCCCCCGGGGCCGTGCACGCGGGCATCGCCGGCCGCGCTCAGCGCCTCCGGAATCCCATAGCGATCGAAGCTCTCGCCGTAGATGACCTCGCCGCCGGCGCGCATGTTGGCGGTGATGTGGACGTGGAGATCGACGAACCCGACCACGTTCCCGCCCGGGCCGGCGCCGCGGAACGGCCGACCGAACGCGCCCACCTGCGCCTCGGGGTAGTCGTGGCAGCCGTGGTCGGTCGCGAACTCGAATTCGGCGGCTGGGTTGGCTCCGCCCGCGCCGGCGGGCCCCAGTGCCAGCCGGCCACCGCCACGAACGATCAGCGGCCGGTGAGACAGCCTCGAGCTGAGCGCGAAGTCTGGCCCGCTGAGTTGCTGGATCGCCCACTCGGTGGACGGGCCCGGGACCAGCGAGCGCCCGGGCGATCCTTGGGCGCTCAGCAGTCGAGCCTCGCGATCGAAAACCAGGTAGGTGCCCAGCCCGGTGGGCTTGAGGTAGAACGGAGTCGCAGCTGGACGGACCGACGCGGCCCGGTAGGAAGCGCCGGTGATGTGCAGGTATCGGTGTGTCGCGGCCGAGCTCAAGGCAAAGCAGCCATTGGCGAGCTGGTGCGGCTCAAGAGCGACTCCTGATCCGTGACTCTGCGCAGCGCCCGCCACGCGACCACCTGTCGATGCGAACCACGCCGCCGCGGCCACACTCGCCGCCGCCAGCAGGAGCGCTATGGCGGCAACCGCATCGATGATGTACGTCCGGCGGCGAGGCACGCGATTCCTTCCCTCGTGTGCGCCGGAGCATACGTGAGCGGGGCACGTCCTCGGGGGCGGTTGGTCCTCTAACGTTAGATCCGCCTACACCGGAGAGGTGGCAGAGCGGTTGAATGCGCCGGTCTCGAAAACCGGTATGGGCGGTTTCGTCCATCGAGGGTTCGAATCCCTCCCTCTCCGCTGACGAAGGACATGGGCACGCAATTCGAACCGGACGTTTGTGTCGGGCCGAGCCTCCTATCCGCGCGCACAGCGGGACGCTCGTTTAGTTGGGCGAAGTTCGCGTCGCAGCCAGAGGAGGTCGCGCGAGGACAGGTCACAGGACCCGTCCTTCGGCGATGAGTTTGGCGGTGTTTCACGGTCCTAGCTGCGGAGGGACTTCATCGGAGGACGACGTGTACACAGTCATTTCAGCCGACAGGACGCGGACCGCCTACTACCGGTACGGAGAGGGCCCCGCGGTGATCCTGGTTACGGGGGCGATGGTCTACCGCAAGTTCAAGAAGTTCGAGCAGATCGCGGAGGTCCTGTCGGACCACTGCACGGTGATCAACTACGACCGCCGCGGCCGTGGGGACAGCGGCGAGGCGGGGCCGGTCTCGGTCCAGCACGAGGTCGAGGACATCGCCGCGCTGATCGACGCGGCCGGCGGGCGCGCGTCGCTGTGCGGGGCTGGTCCTCGGGAGGCGCGGTCGCGCTACGGGCTGCCGCGGCGGACGTCGGCGTGGAGAAGCTCGTTGTGTACGAGACGCCGTTTAAGACCGACCCCGACGCCAAGTATCCGCTCGAGGACTACGGCGAGCGGCTCGAACAGATCGTCGCCGAAGGGAACCCATGCGGGCAGCCAACCACTTCACGCGCAACGGCATCGGGCTGCCCGCTCCCACGCGATCGTGACCGTGCTCGCGCAGTTCGTCGCCGGGGGCCCGGGCGCAGCCTGGCGGAACGCTTCGCCCGGTGGCGGCGACCGAGGCTTCGTAGACTGGCGCACGATGTCCGCGCGAGAGGTCGACGAGTACCTTCGGGGTGTTGAGGAGCCGAAGCGCAGCACGCTCGAGCAGCTGCGCCGGACGATCCTCGAGATCGTCCCGGATGCCGAGCAGGTGATCTCGTATCGGGTCCCCGCCTTCCGGGTGGGCGGCAAGACGATCGCCGGGTTCGCCGCGTTCAAGGCCCACCTCAGCTACCTGCCGTTCAGCGGCTCGGTACTCGAGGCGCTCTCGGAGGAGCTTCGCGGGTACACGATGACCAAGAGCGCGCTGCACTTCCCGGCCGACCGTCCACTGCCGAAGTCGCTCGTCGAGAAGCTGATCGGTGTGCGTCTGGAGCAGCTCCGGCGCTAGGAAGGAGAGGCAAAACGTGGCACTGATCCACCGCGACGAACTCGACGGCACAACGATCCGAGGCGAAGACCACGGCGCGTCGATCTCGCTGATCATCGACGAGAGCGACCCCGGCCAGGGACCCCGGCTGCACCGCCACGCCTACGACGAGACCTGGGTGATCCAGGAAGGCAACATCAGCTTCCAGGTAGGGGACCAGCAGCTGAAGGCCGGCCCAGGAGACGTGGCGATCATTCCGCCGGGGATGCCGCACAAGTTCGTCAACGACGGGCCGGGCCGCTCAAGGATCGTTTGTATCCACGCCAGCCCAACGATCGTCGGCGAATGGCTTGAATAACGCGGCCAACTCGCGAAGCCGACGACCCGAGGGGCCCTCGTTCCCGCGCAAGACTTAGATGTGGCCAGGGTGGCGTTTCGTCGGGAGGTGATAGCGGGCTTTGGACCTGAGTTCCGCGCTAACCGGCCCAGCGAATTCCAATGCCCGCGGCTGCTGGCGCCCTAACGGAGCGTCGCGTCGACCGCCACGGCGACGAACAGCAGCGCCAGGTAGAGCAGCGAGAAGTGAAACGTGAGCGCCGCGTTGGCGGCCGTGCGGTGCCGCCATAGCCGCCAGGCGAGAGTGCAGAACGCCGCCCCGAGGAGAGCAGCCGCGACGAGATAGACCGGGCCGAAGGTCCCGATCACGCCGGGAAGGAGGGTGACCACGGTGAGCAGCAGCGTGTAGAGGAGCACCTGCAACGCGGTGGCGCGCTCGCCGCGCACGACCGGGAGCGTCGGCACCTTCGCCGCCTCGTAGCCGGGCGCTATCAGCAACGCGAGGGCCCAGAAGTGCGGCGGCGTCCACACCAGCACGATCACAAACAGGAACAGCGCTCCGAGCCCCAGCCGGCCGTGCGCGGCCGCCCAGCCTGCGAGCGGCGGGATCGCGCCGGCCGCGCCGCCGATAACGATGCTCTGGGGAGTGGTTCGCTTCAGCCACAGCGTGTACACGAGCACGTAGAACGTGCCGCCACCGACCGCCACCGAGGCCGAGAGCAGGTTCAGGGCCACGGCCATGAGCACGAACGACGCGGACGACAGCGCGAGTCCGAAGGCGACCGCCCGGACCGGAGGGATTCGTCCGGCCGCCACCGGGCGTGAAGCCGTCCGCGGGCCCATCAGGCGATCGATGTCACGGTCGAGGACGTGGTTGAGCGCGCTCGCGCCACCGCAGGCCAGCGCCCCGCCAACCACGAGCGCCACCAGGGGCACCGCGCCGGGCGCTCCTCCGGCGGCCGCGACCATCGCGCACACCGCCGTGAGCACGAGCAGCGACATGATCCGTGGCTTGGTGAGGGTCACGTAGTCACGCCAAGTCGCGGCGCGGCGAGCTGGCAGGGCAGCGGAAGCGGGCAGTGCCCCGACGAACTCAGCGACGCCCATGGCTAGGACGCCTCAGCGCGGGACCGCGTCCGCAGGTCCATCGTCAGGCCACCGGGTACTGGCGCCGGCCTTCATCATGGGCCGCCGGGCGGCTGCGGAGCTCCGGATCGATCGGCTCCCTCAGCCGGAGCGGTGTCCCCAATGCCGCTGGCCTCCGCCCCGCTACGGCCGAGCTCGCTCGTGTCGGCCGGCTGCCCGGCGCGGCGGAAGAGACGGTCGAACCAGACGACGAGGGCGATTAGCAGTAGGACGGGCAGCAGCAGCGAGAGCAACGAGCCGGCCAGGAAACTTGCGATGGGCATCAACGTCACCTTTCTGTCCTCCTCAGGTCGTGAACGCCGCAGAGGTGCTGGCCGAGCGGTCCGGCTCGAGCCACCGGTAGAAGCCGATCAGGAACGTGATCGTGTAGGCCAGTGAGCCCGGCACCCACATCACACCGGCCGCGATCTGCTGATCGGTCAAGGCACTGATCCCCCCCGGCCGCACCGGCAACGCCACGTAGTACCCGTAGATCGCGTGCGGCACCATGACCAGCGTGATCGCCAGCAGCCAGCCGACGACCATTGCGCCGCCGGTGTACGCGATCCGCGCCGGCCAGACCAGGCGCGGGCGCAGCGGCCCGGGATCGATCACGCGGGCCCAGAACAGCAGTCCGCAGAAGAAGAACATCGCATGTTCGAGCGCGTGGACCGCCCCGGAGGTGAGCGTCGCGTCGTAGGCACCCGGGATGTGCCAGCCGATGACCGCGGCGTTGAACAGGATCCACGCCGGCAGGGGCCGCGCCAGCGCCCGGATCGGCCCGGTCCAGCGCGAGCGCGCGAGCGTCCGCGCGACCGCCGTCCGTGGCTCGAGCGGGAGCGCCCGCCACATTCGCGGCCACGGTCGCCCGAGCAGGAACAACGGCGGGGCAACCGTCAGCAGCAGGACGTGCTGGAGCATGTGGACCCAGAACAGCTGGTCGGCGTAGACGTCGATCGGCGAGTCGAGCGCGATCACGATCGTGAGCAGACCGGCGAAGAAGGCGGCGGCCTGCAGCGGCTGTGGCCGGTCGCGCCCACGGCTTCCGCGTACATACAGCAGGCCCGCGAGCCCCACGTAGACGAGCGACGGATCCAGGGACCAGGTGGTCCAGGACATGTCAGACGAGGTACAGGACGATGTAGGCCAGCACGCCGATTGCCACGAAGTACGCCCAGTAGAACGAGGAGGCCTCGATCCCTGCCTCGAGCAGCCGCGCCTCGCTGGTCGGTACTTCGGTTTCGCCCATCTTGCCCTCTCGCCGCACCCGCCGGAGGCTGGCTACCTGAATCTCGATCCAGTAGATGCCGAACAGCGCGACGATCGCGTACAGCGCCGTCCAGCCGAAGAACACCGCGGCGTAGCCGCCGCTGGCCGCGCCGAAGTCAAGGACCGTGTACTCGTAGAACTGCAGCCCGATCGCGACCAGTGAGAACACGATCGCGATGATCCCCCCGGCAAACTCGTCGATTTCCGGTCGCTTGGCCGTCAGCCGATAGATCACCGCCCCGGCCAGGAATAGCGCGGCGATCGCCAGCCCCAGCCCGCCGGCGGGGTGTACCGGGCCGATCTTCCAGCTGTGGTTGACATCGAGCGCCTGCAGGTAGAAGAACGCGAATACGAACGACGCGAAGAAGAACGAGATCGAGCCGCAGAGCAGGCGCCCCCCGACCCAGATCGCCCGGGGCTGCCACTCGGCGGGTTCGGCCTCGAAGTTCTCAGCGGCGGGAGCGGAGGCGGCGGCTTCCATGACTTATGCGCTCCCTCCGGCGGGGGCGAGCGCCGGCGCCCCGGCCGGGGCCGGCTCCCCGTACGGATAGGGATCCTGCTCGAACACCGGGATCCGCTCGAAGTCGTGCAGGGGCACCGGTGTGGGGAGCTGGAACTCAGCCGACTTGGCGTGCCACGGGTTGACCTCCGATGGCTCGCGCTTGATCAGCAGCGACCACACGACGTTCACGATGAACACCAGCATCGAGATCCCGATCACGTAGGCCGACACCGACACCCAGTCATTCAGGCCTTGGAAGCTGGCCGCGTAGGTCACCACACGTCGCGGCATCCCCATGAAGCCGAGCGCGAACAGCGGCGCGAAAGTCGAGTTGAAGGCGATGAACATCACCCAGAAATGGATCTTGCCAAGGCGCTCGTTGAGCTTGAACCCGTACATCTTCGGCACCCAGTAGTAGATCCCAGCGAAGAAGGCGAATACCAGCCCGCCCATGATCGTGTAGTGAAAGTGCGCCATCACGAAGAAGCTGCCATGCGTGGTCACGTCGCTGGGTACGTCGGAGTTGAACACGCCCGAGATCCCGCCCCAGAGGAAGTTGAACACCCATGCCAGGCAGAACAGCATCGGCACCGTAAACCGTATTCGCCCGCGCCACAGCGTCCCCATCGCGCACAGGAAGATGAACCCCGTCGGCAGCGAGATCAGCTCGGTGGAGAGCATGTAGAACGGCCGCAGGTCGGCGTTGATGCCCGACACGAACAGGTGGTGCTGCCAGACGAAGAAGCTCAGGAAGGTGACGCCGAGCATCCCGGCCACCGCCAGCCGGTAGCCCCACAGCGGCTTGCGCGCGAACACCGGCAGCAGCTCGAGCACGATCCCGAAGCCGGGCAGCGCCAGGATGTACACCTCCGGGTGGCCGAACACCCAGAACAGGTTCTGGAACAGGTAGGAGCTGCCGCCGGCGCCGGCAATATAGAAGGCCGTCTGCACCGTGCGGTCCATCGCGCCCATCAGCAGCGCCGCGATCAGCATCGGCGCCGCCAGCAGCATCAGCACCGCGGTCGAGAGCGTCGCCCACACGAAGATCGGCAGCCGCGACCAGGTCATGCCCGGCGCGCGCATCGTCACGATCGTCACGATCAAGTTGAAGCCAAACAGTGTCATCGACAGGCCGACCAGCGCGAAGAAGCCGATGTAGGCGTCGTAGCCGGCGGTGCCCTGTGACCCCAGCGGCTGGTAGCCCGTCCAGCCGGTCTGAAAGCCACCGAAGAAGATCGTCGTAACCAGGATCACCGCGCCGGCCATCAGCAGCCAGAACGTGAACGACTCGATCCGCGGGAACGCCATCCGCCGCGAGCCGATCATCAACGGCACCACCCAGTTGGCAAACGGCCCCAGGATCCCCGAGCTCATGATCCCCAGCATCATCGCGCCGTGCATCCCCACCAGCGTTAGGTACTGGTTGGCGCCGAACACGTGCACGTTCGGCTGAAGCAGCTCGGTGCGGATCAGCATCGCGTTCAACCCGCCGACGAAGAAGAACAGCCCGATTCCCACCATGTACTGCTTGGCGACGACCTTGTGGTCGGTGGACAGGCTGTAGTACCGAAGCAGCCCGTGCTCCTCTGACTCCCTCTCCGCCAGGCTCGGCGGGTGCCCCAGCAGGCGCTTGATCGGATAGTTAGCAAACCCCAGCCCGACCAGGAAGCCGACCACGCCGAGGAAGTAGCCGAGCATAATGGCGATGTCGTTCTGGCCCGGCCTCGGTCTTGTAGTAGACGAGGCCGGCACCGTGGAACTGATCGCCGATGAAGTGACCGAGGAACCAGCCGCCGATCCCGAGGACAATCCCCGTCAGCAGGTTGAAGCCCATGAGCTGCCGCCAACCGGAGCGAGGGGCCGGGACCGACACTGCAATCGCGCTCATCCGCCTCTCCTCAACGGTGGTGGGAAGTACGTCTTCGAGTACGGCGGCAGCTTCTTGGTCGCTAGCGCATACCGCCGCTGTTGCTGGGCGATCCACAAGGCGAACTCGGCCTTTGGCACAACCTGGCCGGAATTGAACATGTAGCCGTGCCAGAGGCCGCACAGCTCGGCGCAGCGCACCTCGAACGCCAGCGGGCCTTTGGTGGTGACATACGCGATGTTGTCCTCGCCCGGATTGGCGTCGGCCTTGACGCCGAGCTCATACGCCCAGAACGAGTGAATGACGTCGAGCGACGTCACGTGGAGCACGACCAGCGTGTGTTCCGGCAGCTCGAGCGATCGCGTCTCGACTCCGCCGTAGCCGGGGAAGCGGTAGGTGAACTCCCACTGCTGGGCGATCACCTGCACCTGCAGCGGCGGGTCTCCGGCTGGCGCCGACGGGATCGCGATCGGGTTCGGGCCCTGACCGCCGCCGGACCCATCGGCCAACAGCCTGACGGTGCCGTAGCCCGCCAGGAACAACACGAGCCCCGTCGTAATGACCAGCCACCAAAACTGCACGGTCGAGTTGCCGCGGATCGGCGCCCCATCGACCACGGCCTCCGGATCCCGTTCGCGGAAAGCCCACAGCACGTAGCCCATGTAGACCAGCACCGCCGTCACCACCGGCGTGGCGAGGGCCAGCAGCACGGTGTTGTCCACGACCTGCCCGGACGACTCCACGGTTCCGTTACCGGGAGGGAGTCCCGGGCCGAGCACGAACACCACGATCGGCGTCATGATCACGGTGGCGAGTAGCCAGAGCACCACGACGTTGCGGAAGTGGCGGGTGTTATCCATCCTCAGCCCGCCGCCAACCCGCTCATACCACCTTGATGAAGCCGCCCATGTAGCCGACGGTCTGCATCGGGCCGCCGTTGCCCTGGATAAAACCAGCGCCGCACGGCACGAAGCACTGCCAGCGGTACAGGCCCTTGCCGGGGGTGCGGAACGTGAAGGAGATCGTGTGGTGCGCTTGGCTCAGCGAGCAAGGCGCCTGGGCGCACAGGTTCTTGGCATTGCTCGCAACGCCCTCGAGCGGGACCGACAGGCCGATCTGGGGGATCGCGAACGTGTGGGCGGGCGTAGTCGGGTCGACCACCTGTGTCGGCTTGCCATCGAGCAGCATCGGCCCCACGATCCCGTCCGGCTGCGAGATAAACGGGTTGCGCAACCCCGTCGAGGTGTCGTACTCGTAGATCGTCACGTGCACGAGCGTGTTGGCCGGCAGGACGTACGTGGTGTCATGGCGCCAATTTCCGGAATTGGCATCCACCGCGTAGTACGAGACCCACGTGTTGTGAGGATCGCTCGGCTCCGCCGTGGCCACCGTCGCGAGGTCCAGCTGGGAACCAGCCGACGTCTGGGTGGCCGCCACCGAGCCCGGCACGTTGATCAGGTAAAGCCCGATGTAAAGCCCGATCGCCGCACAGACGACCGCGGTTACAAGCGTGACCCCCAGAATCCGTTTGGCGGACGAACTCATCCTCTTCTCGAATCTCTTTTTATATAGCTGCCGATCGATGCCCCGAAGCAAGATGACGGGAATGTCATCCAGCGGTCATTTACAGGTCATCTCCCGAGGGATAAGGTTCGGGGATCCCATAGGTCTGATGGAGTCGAGCGATCAGAGATGCGAATACTGATCGTCGAGGACGAACCGCGAATCCGCGCCTTCTTGGCGAGCGCCTTTGAGGCCGAGGGGTTCGCGGTCGACGTCGTCGAGGACGGAGAAAAGGGGCTGGCGCGGGCGCTGAAGGGCAGCTACCGGCTTGTGATCCTGGACTTGCTGCTCCCGGGGCGAGACGGTCTCGACGTGCTTCGTGAACTTCACGCGCTGCACTCGGAGCTCCCGGTGCTGATCCTGTCCGCGCGGAGCGACCTATCGACGAAGCTGCGCGCGTTCGAGCTCGGTGCTGTCGACTACGTGACCAAGCCGTTCTCGCTCGACGAACTGCTCGCGCGAGCACACGTGCACATGCGCTATGCCCAAGTCACCGACGACGGCGCGACGATCCGAGTTGGAGGGGTGGAGCTGGATCTGGCGAGCAGGCAGGCTCACGTCGGCTCGATCGTCGCCGAGCTACCAGACCGTGAGTTCCACGTGCTGCGTTTCCTGATGCAGCATGTCGGGGAGGTGGTCAGCCGGGAGCGGCTCCTCGCGGAGGTCTGGGGCTACGACTTCGATCCGCGATCGAACGTCGTGGACGTCTGCGTCCGGCGGCTTCGCAGACGACTCGGCCCCGACACCTCGATCGAGACGGTGCGGAACGCCGGCTATCGCGCGGCTGTTTGAGTTGAAGACGTTCCTGCGCCGCTACGGCGTCGAGCTTCTGTGGCTCGTGTTCGCCGCTGTCAACTGCGTCGCGATGTTCGTGGCGCCCATCTGCGGACGATCCCGTTCTTCTTCATCTGGATCAGCCTGACGATCGTCTATGCCGCGTGGCTCCGTCTTCGCGCTGGCGCTCCCCGCGGCGCTGACGAGCGATACGTCTCAGAAGTTGCGGGAGATGGCCTGAACGACGGTCGCCGAGTCCGACACGTCCACACCGAAGGCTTGCGCGCAGCCGGCGTTGATGGCGTTGATCACGCCCATCGGAGCGGCCCCCCAGCGTCGAGAAACGGGCCCGTGTTCCCTGACATACAGGCGGGCGTATGCGGTCTGCCGGTCCTGGTTAGTTGAGCCCCATTGCGCACACGTGGTGTCGTCGCTGACCGCACCGCCCTTCGAGCCGAGAGCTGCGAGGGCAATCGTCGCCACCATCAGGGCGCACAGGCCCGTCACGACAAGCGCGGCCGCCTTGTGTGTGGCGATCAGTCCGCGGACCGTCCACGGCCCGGTGTCCTGGGCCGGCCGGGTAGTCGAAGTGCTCGTGGTCACAGCTGGAACAGATTCCTCTCACGACTACGGCGCGTCGCTTCCTTGCCTCTGACGTGCTGGCCCCGATCGCCTCGCCTCCGGAGGCGGACCCGGACTTATAGCCTGGTGGTCTGCCTCCGTCAAGACGACTGCGAGGGCGTGCGGCGCTTACGCCGCGGGCCAGACTTCACTACGACGTGCGATCCACGGACCCACGGGCGCGGCGTTCGGGCACCCGGTGACCACAGCCGCCGGCGCAAGACCGGCCCAGTTGCGAGCACACCGTGATCGCGATGTTGCGTGGCAATCGCGACGAGGAGTCCGCCGGCGACCACCATGACGACGCCGATGGCGAACAGGATGTTCAGGACAATCATGATCGTGGGCATGTCTCTCCATTTGTGTCGTTGACTGGATCGACACGATGCTCCACCCCACTCGTCGCAATGCCATAAGACGGTCGTATGACAGTCCTATGAGGACCAAAGTGGCAGTGGCCACATGGCTGCGCGTGGTGACGCGCCTAACGCATTTTCTGTGATGGAGCTAGCCGGACTCGAATCGGCGAACTCCTCAGGTGGCGGCCCCGGATGGGGCGGCCGACCAGCCCGCGGCCAGCGGATAGCTCGCTGCCGCGCCGATGCCGCGGCGGCGCGGTATCTTCCGAGCCAGGATGCCGGCGACGCGGCCGCCTGTGGAGCTAAGTTGAGGACTGCTGACGAGTCCGCTCAGCCGGCCGCGACGGTCCGCAGCTCGGCGATCCCGTCGTGCACGAAGTGCGCGAAGTGCTGGTCGGAGTCGTCGCGGAGCCAGTGCTCGAACGCGACGCGGAACACGGCGATACCCGCTTCGGCGGTGAGCCCGGCGGCTGGGTCCTGAACGCCTCGCCGGCGCAGGGCGTCGGCGAGCGCGGCCGCAAGCGACGCGAGCTTTATGAGCTCGCGCTCCTGCAGCTCGGGGCTGGCGTCGATCACCGATTGGCGCTTTAGCGAGCGCGGGCGCCGCTCCGCGTCGAAGATGGCGCCGGCCGCCTGGAGGCCGACAGCGATCGCCTCGATCGGCCGCGCCGATGCAGGCGCGGCGTCGACCGCGTCGACGATCAGCTTTTGCAGCTCTTCCGATCCGCGAAAGAGCACTTCGCGCTTGTCGGCGAAGTGGCGAAAGAACGTGCGCTCGGTGAGGCCCGCGCGCTCGGAGATCTCGGCCACGGTCGTCTGCTCGTAACCGCGTTCGGCGTACAGCTCGAGTGCGGCCTGCTGCAGCCGGCCGGTCGCGTCTGGCTGCCAACGACCCATGATCCACGATCCTAACAGCCATGACAGTCGCTGACATTACATGCTAGGCTGATGACAGCAACTGACATCACGGTGCCGCCCACGCCGCGGACGGCACAACAGCCCCCAGGAGGTTTTCATCATGCGCGTGTTCGTCACCGGCGCGTCCGGTTGGATCGGGTCGGCCGTTATCCCCGAGCTCCTTGCCCAGGGACACGAGGTCCTCGGTTTGGCCCGCTCGCCGGCCGCCGCCGACAGGGTCGTCGCGTTCGGCGCCGAGGTCCTGCGTGGCGACGTCCAGGACATCGAGGTTCTGCGGTCGGGCGCCGAGCAGGCCGACGGCGTCGTCCACCTCGCCTTCCGCCACGACATCGCCTGGACCGGCCGCTTCGAGGAGGCCGCCGCGTCCGATCGCAGCGCGATCGAGGTATTCGGCGAGGTGCTCGCCGGCACAGACCGACCGCTCGCGATCGCGTCGGGGCTCGCCGGCCTCAAGCCGGGCGGGATCGCGACCGAGCGAGACACCCCCAACGATCACGTGAGCCCGCGCGCCGCCTCCGAGCGCGCCGCGCTCGCGCTGGCCGACCGCGGCGTGCGGTCGATCAGCGTGCGGTTCGCGCCGACCGTCCACGGCGCCGGCGACCACGGGTTCATCGCCCGGATCATCGACTCAGACCGCAGCCACGGCGCTGCCGGCTACGTCGGCGACGGCGAGAACCGCTGGCCCGCCGTTCACCGCAGCGACGCCGCCCGACTCGTGCGCCTCGGGATCGAGCACGCGCCCGGCGGCTCGCTGCTGCACGCCGTCGCCGAGGAAGGCGTCGCGATGCGCGACATCGCCGCGGCAATCGGCCGACGCTTCGAGCTCCCGGCGACCGCGATCTCGCCTCAGGAGGCCGGTGCGCGCTTCGGCTTCATCGGCCAGTTCGTCGGTCTCGACATGCCCGCGTCGAGCGCGATCACACGCGAGCTGCTCGGATGGGAGCCCGCCGGTCCCACCCTCGTCGAGGACATCGAGACCGGCGCCTACTCCAACGGCGCCAAGGGCTAAGAACAGGCGCGGCCCGAGCGGGCGCGGTCCCAGCGCCGCGCCCGCCCAGGCCACCCAAAAAGACCAGCTCCGCCGCAAGCAGGGCGCGATCGCCTCGGTCGCAGGCCGGCTTCCGCCAGCGCCAACGCGACGCCTCGCCACACCAACGCTCGTTCCGGCACGGACCCGCTTTCATGCCCCGACGTGCCTCTCCCCACCAACCCATCAGTGGTCTCGCAATGCGCGGACAGGGGGTTCGCCTCACTCATCCGTCTTTGCTCGCGGCGTCCATGGCTCTTCTTATGTCCTTGATCAGAATCATCAGGTGCAGCGGGTCGGTAGGCGAAGGCTCGAGTCCGTGCCGGAGGTAGAAGCCACGAGCCTCCTCATCGGCGGCGTGCACGAGCATCGCCCGCACGCCGATCGTTTCTGAGGCGGCAAGCGTCCGCGCCATCGCGTCGCGTAACAGCCATGCTCCGAGCCCGCGTCGCCAAACCGAGAGGTCGACGGCGAGTCTTGCGAGGAGCACGACCCGGATCGGGTATTGAGGCATCCCCTTCAGGACCCTCACGGTCGCGGCCTCGCGTTCGATGCCGGCCGCCGTCAGCGCGTGGTAGCCGACCACGCCCTCCTGCTCGGAGTCGGTGACAACGTACGTGCGTGCAGACCCGACTGCAGCGGCTTGCCGCGCGTGACGAATCAGCCACATATTCAGAGAGGCTCGACCGCAGTCGAATCCCTCAAGGACGTGATCGGGACCAAGCGGTTCAGGATCGCCGAACCGCGCCACTACTCTGGGCGCGAACGGCGAAACAGCTCAGCCAGTTCCGGGATCTCCCGCGGCGGACTATCTAGCGCGACCGTGAACTTCCGCCACTGTCCAGCCGAGAGCACGAATCTGGTTCGGTCTGCCAGCAGCCGTTCGGCTCTCTCCCGGCCGCTCTCGACCAGGAACTCGGACAGCGATTCGTTCGCCGCCGCCGCCGCGCTGCGGAACAGCTCGTCGTCGCTGGCGGCAACGCGAAGATGAACACGTTGGCTCTTCGTGACGGGCACTGTGCTCAGTGTACGCCATCTGTGCGTACACAGCAAGCTGCGTTTGTTCCCACGTTCTTCCCCACACGGGCGAGGCGGAGCAAAAAGCTCCTGCAAATCATCGCCGGGGTTCTGCTCGGTCATCAGCGGCATCCCCCAGCGAAACAGTCCATCTAGCACCGGCCGGAGCTGTTCGCCGCGCGGCGTGAGTCGAAACAGGGTGGTGGCGATCGGCGGCGGCGCGTCCTCGCGTGTAATCAGCACCCGCACGCTCGAGCTCGCGCAGCCGCTCGGCGAGCAGGTTGCTGGCGATTCCGGGCAAGCCGTTGCGCAGGTCGGGTAGCGCGCTGCTGCCCGCCCACCCCACGACCAGCAGCGAAGAGACGCCAGAGGTGCGGACACTCGGCTCGCCCGCCACAGCCGCGGCGTGCAGCTGACCTCGAACCTGCGTCCGGTGACAACAGCCCCCAAGGCCGTTTGGGGACACGCGTCGGTCAGCGGTGCTCGGGGTGCGGCTGATCCGGGGCCGGGTGGAGCGCCTGCGCGACCGTTCGCATCAGCAGGACCGTGGTGCCGGTCAGGCCGGAGAACCCGACAGCCCAGAGCGTGTCGCGGATGACCTTGTCCGGGGATAGGGATCCGGCCACGAGCAGCGCGCCCGACGTCACCGCGCCAGCACTGCTCGCGGCCGCGAGCAGGGCGCGGTTGACCCAGCCCTCGACCACCGCCCGGTCTGCTCCCGCGTAGCGCTCGGTTCTCAGCACCAGGCGGCCAGCTCGCAGCTGCGTGGCCACCGCCTCGGCGTGCTCCGGCAAGGTGCGCAGCGACGGCAGCGCGCGTACCAGCTCCTTGCGCAACAGCTCCTCGGGCGTTCCGACGTCGCGGTAGCCATCGCTGGTGACCAGCTCCTCGGCTTCGGTCGCGAGCTGGAACCCTGGATCGAGTGTCTTGAGCGTGCCCTCCAGGGTGAGGAGCGCGCGTGAGAGCAGCAGCATCGAACTCGGCGGTCGCAGACCATGGTGATCCATCAGCTCGATCACCCCCGCCATCATCTCCGGTCCGAACCCGCCGCCATCGGCCTCGCCGAGCACGATGGCGACATCGCGCTCGAGGTTCCGAATGTCGAGTTCGTCGTCACCCACGAGATGCCTGATCGCGCGGGCGACCACGGACGGCTCCTGAAGCCCGAAGCCGATGGCAAAGCCCTGCAGGGCCTCGAGCGTGACCGGGTCGAGACGCCCGACGGCGCCGAAATCGAGCAGCCAGAGAACGCCGTCGGCGTCGATCAGGACGTTGCCTGGGTGCGGGTCGGCGTGGTAATAGCCGTCGCGCAAGATCTGAGCCATGAACGAGGACAGCAGCTGTCGCGCCAACGTCTGCCGTGGAACCGCTACGGCGTCCACCGCCTCAGCGTCCGAAATGCTGCGGCCAACCACCTCCTCCATCACCAGCAGCCTCTCGGTCGACAACGCCGGCTCCACGATCGGGACCCGGACCGAGCTGTCGCCTGCGCGGTTCTCGCGCAGCCGGGCCCCAGCGTCGAGCTCCCGGCTGTAGTCGAGCTCGGCGTCAATACTGGTGATCAACTCCTCGGCGAGGTCCCGAACGCCGATTCGGTGCGCGGCTTCCACACGACGATCGAGCTGACGCGAGACGAATCGCAACACGGCCGCGTCGCGTCTGACGATCTCGTCCAGGCCCGGGCGCTGCACCTTGACGATCACCGCCCGCCCATCCTGGAGTGTCGCTCGGTGTGCCTGACCGATCGATGCCGCCGCGAGCGGCTCGGGATCGAATGACGCGAAAGCCTTGTCGATCGACTCGCCAAGCTCGGCACGCAGCACCGCCTGGACATCGCTGGCCGGAATGCGGGCGACGTTCGACTGCAACTGCGATAGCTCGTCCGTCAGAGTCGACGGCAGCAGGTCGCTGCGCGTGGCAGCGATCTGACCGAACTTCACGAACATGCCGCCGGAGCGTTCGAGCACGAGTCGGACGCGGCGAGCCAGATCCGGTGATGCAAGCGCGGCGGGTGTCCGGTAGCGGACGTGCAGAAGGTTCTCACTGCGGGCGTTGGCGACCAGCTCGCGAAAGCGCCCCAGCGGGGCAACGACGGATCGCACCGCTCGAATGGGATGGCGCAGTGCCCGGCGTGATCGCTTGCGCGGGGAGGTGCTGCGGCTGACGACATCAAGGACGATCGCTATCGGCAGGGCGGCGAGCACGCCAAAGAAGACCGATAACGGAACGATCAGTAACGGATGTGAATGCTTGGGGCCCAGCGCAAGCGCTCCGCCGATCAGGCCCACTAGCCACCCGATCGTGGCTGCAACCGTGACGCGCAGGCGACCGATGCGGACGCCCAGCACCCGGCCCGTGAGCACTCCAATCGCGGCGATCCAGAACGGCAGGATCAACAGATAGCCAATGCCAAGATTCACGACTACCGACGCGATTGGCATGTCCGGAGCCGTCCCGATCATCGCTGCCCAGCCTAGTCCTCGGCACTCTGCGATTCCAGATCGGGGGCGACGCGAGCCCGGAAGGGCGCGCTACCTTCGCCGCCGGACGGTCGGCTGGGCGGGGCCGAAGGCCGCCCACTGCACGATCTCAGTTACGACCGAAGCCGGCCTGCTCCAGCTCCGCGGCGTCCAGCGCAGCGAAAAAACCCGCTATGAGCGACATAACGCCGCCCTCTCACTGTTACGACCAACCTTCTCCGCTGGTACGCGTTCTTATTCGTAAAGCAGCCAACGACAGCGTGGGAGTTCTTTGGGGGGCGGTCACGTGACGAGTCGAGGCGGCTACGGCGCCCCAGGGACTGGACTCCCTGGGGCGCCCTGTACTTAGCTACGGCGCCCCAGGGACTGGATTCCCCGGGGCGCCGTGTGGCAGCGCCGTTGGGGACGGCGCCTTTGGGGCCCCGACCGATAGGTACCCAGAGGGGCGTCTACTGGGCCAACCGGTCGATGGCGAGTCTAATCGACCATCTTTGTCTGGGCAATCGATTCCCGCCCCTAGCGGCCCAACGCAACAAAAAGTTCAAAAAGTTCACCTTCCCGGGGTAGACCCTCGCGGGGATGTAGCGCATACTCTGCGCATCGGGGCTACCGCAGAAATCGTCAGCAGTCCGCCCGCGGTGGAGCGTCGGCCCTCCGTGGGCCAGACCGACCTCGACCTGGTGGCCCGTGTCCGAGCCGGGGACGACTCCGCGTTCGAGGCGATCTACGACCGTTACGCGCGTGGAGTGCTCGGCTTTTGCGTCCACATGCTGGGCAGCCGCGAGGAGGCCGAAGACGCCCTGCAGCTGATCTTCGTGTCCGCCTATCAAGCGCTCCGGGGAGGCGACAACGGCATCTCGCTGCGCCCGTGGCTGTACACGATCGCGCGGAATCGCTGCCTGTCGGAGCTGCGCGCGCGCCGTGAGGCGGCTCGTTTCGACGGACTGGACGGGCCGATCGTGATCCGGTCACGGCTGGATGGACCCGCGGACCAGGTCCAGCGGCGCGAGGAGCTGGGCGAGATGCTCGATGACATCCAGCGCCTGCCTCCCGACCAGCGAGCGGCGCTGGTCCTGTTCGAGCTCGGCGACCACTCGCACACCGAGATCGCCGAAGTGCTGGGCGTGCGCCGAGAGAAGGTCAAGGCCTTGATCTTCCAAGCGCGCGAGGGGCTGTTGCGCGGACGTCAGGCTCGGGACAGCTCGTGCACCGAGGTCCGCGAGCTGCTGTCGAACCTTAGGGGCAAGATCCTGCCCCGGAGCATGACCCGCGCCCATATCGACCGCTGCCCGGGATGCGCGGCGTTTGAGAATGCGGTGCGGCGCCAGCGGGCCGCCCTGGCCCTGGTCATCCCGGTGCCGCTGGTCAGCGAGCTGAAGGCCACCGTGCTGGGCTCGGCCGTGAGCGGAGGCGGCGGGATCGCCGCTGCGGGCGGCGCCGGCGGGGGCACCGCCGTCGTCAGCGGTGGGGCAGCGGCGGCAGGCACTGGAACCGCAGCCGGGGGCGGAGGCGCACTCGCGGCCGGAGCCGGCGCCACGGGCGGCGTGGCCAGCGCCGGAGCCGGCGCGGCGGGCCTCGGGGTGGTCTCCGCGGCTCCCACTGCCGCAGTCGCCACCGGAATCACGGCGAGCAGTGCCGAGCTCGCCGTCGTCGGTGGAATCGCGGCGCCGAGCTCGATCGCGATCGTCACCAAGATCGCGACCGTGGTGGCGATCACCACAGGATTGGTGAGCGCCAGCCATGCCGTCCAGCCTGCCTTGCCCAGCGCGAAACCGGCGAGCAGCGGCGTTATCAACACAGCTGCGGTGACCCCCGGGGCGGCCACGACAGCTCCGACCCCTGCCATCGGCTCGACGGGCGCCGGGCTGGCCGTCGCGGCCCCCTCGGCTCAGAACGCGGCCACACCGGCCGCCGTCCCGGCGACCACGACCGTCGCGGGTTCGAGCGGGACGGCCGCAAGCTGTACATCGACCGGCTCGGGCACGTCCTCCAGAGCGGCTGCGTCCGGCACAGGAGGTTCCGGGAGTTCGACGGCCGCCAGCGGAACGGTGGCCGCGACCGGCAGCGCGAGCGACTCCGCCTGCGCCGCGGTGGCTTCGAATCCGAGCGATTCGAGTCCGGCGTCCACCATCGACACGAGCTCAAGCGGCACTCCCACGGCGAGCTCGGACGGCACTACCACGACCAGCTCGACCGCCCCCGCGCCGGGATCGACAAGCGCCGACAGCAGTACGACCGGGACGCCAGCCAGCAGCAGCACCGCCCCGGGATCGACAGACACCTCCAGCACCGGCACCACCGGGACCGATTCGGGAACGACTCCGGCACCGGGGACCGTCCCCAGCTCGTCCGGTAGCACGGACACGAGCTCGTCCGGAACCGCCCCCAGCTCCTCCGGTAGCACGGACACGAGCTCGTCCGGAACCGCCCCCAGCTCCTCCGGTAGCACGGACACCAGCTCGTCCGGAACCGCCCCCAGCTCGTCCGGTAGCACGGACACCAGCGCCTCCGGAACCAGCGGCGGGAACGCGAGCGACACCGGGTCGGTCGCGACGGACACCGCCAGCAGCCCGGACGCCAGTAGCGGCGGGTCGGTGCCAGCCGACACCAGCAGCTGAGCAGACGGCCGGGTCGGGCCTCCGACGCATCAATGCCGTGGCTGTGAGCCGTGCCGCTGAAACGGGTAGCCCGGACGGCAAAAGCCATTAACAGGAGGCAGGCCACATGAGCACTTCCACTGGCGAGACCGGGCATTTGACGGGCACCAAGGACAGGGATTACAACCTGATCTGGTTCACCGAGCAGTGCCTGAGCAACGCGCTGCGCTTGGAGACATACATCGAAGACGCCGAGCGTGACGGAGACGGCGATCTGGCTGACTTCTTCCGGCGGGCGCAGAACGAGAGCCGCAAGGGAGCCGAACAGGGCAAGGAGCAGCTCCGGAAGCGCCTCGCCGCCTGACGCTCGAGTCGAAACGCCGAAGCCTCGAAGGGCCTAACCGGTCCCCGCCGGAGGCCCTTCAGTCACGCCACAGCACAGCCCGCACGATCACGATCGCCTCGGAGTTGAGGTCTGCGTCGTTCAGGAGCCCTCGGTCGCGGAGCATCGGTGCCCGCGCGCGGAGGAGATGGCCGAGCGGCCCGCGGATTCTGGCTTCGACACGGGGATCAAACCCGTGGGCCGCGAGCGCTGACAGTGTGGCCTGCTCCGAGCACACGCTCGAGTGGACCAGCAGCACCACGCCGTCGGGTGTGAGGTAGGCGCCCGCTTCGGCACAGATGCGATCGATGAACGCGCGCCCGCGCCGGCCGGCCTCCCAGGCCCGAGACCGTCCCCGCATGGGAAGCGCGTCAGTGGCGCTCGGCACGTATGGCGGGTTGGACACGATCAGGTCGAAGCGCTCGCCCGCCACCGGTGAGAATAGATCTCCACGCACCGCGTCGACCCTGACGCCATTGAGCCTGGCGTTGACTCGCGTCGCGAGCACGGCCCGGCGGGACGCGTCCACGGCGACCACCCGCTTGGCTCCCGAGCGCGCCGCTGTGATGGCCAGGACCCCGCTGCCGGTGCACAGGTCAAGCACGCTGGCACCGGCCGGCAACGGCTCACGGCGGAGGCGGCCGGCGAGCATCAGACTGTCGCTGTGGGGTTTGAATACCCCGGGAAAGGGCAGCAGTCGCACGGCTCCCAATCTCTATCCGGGCGGCATCGAGGGCAAACGTGACGGCAGAGAACCCAGCTTGGCCGCCATCCGCGCAGGCGCTGGCCGCGGCCTTTGACAGCACCGAGCCGTACGCCGCCGGGATCGAGGACGAGGTGATGCTGCTCTCGCCTGACACGCTCGAGCTGGTGCACAGGGCTCCGGAGGTGATCGAGTTGGTGGGCGAGGACCGACGCTTCAAGCTCGAGCTGCCCGCCTCGCAGATCGAAATCGTCATCCCGAACGCGTCGCACGTCGGCGCGATCGCGACCGCGCTGTTTCAGGCGCGGCGGGACCTGGCCGAGCGTACGGCGGGCCTGGTCCGGCTGGCTGCCGCGGGCTCGCACCCGTTCAGCCCGGTGGCGGGCGAGCTGAATCAGACGCCGCGCTACGAGCACTCAATTCGCGAGTACGGGCCGGTGGCCCGGCGACAGCTGGTCTGCGCCCTTCAGGTCCATGTCTCGGTGGGCAGCGCCACGCGGGCGCTGGCGGTGTACAACGCCGCCCGCTCCTATCTGCCGCTGCTGGCCGCGCTGGCCGCCAACGCTCCGTTCTGCGAGGGTCATGACACTGGCCTGGCGTCGGTGCGTCCGAAGCTGGCCGAACTCTTGCCCCGGCAGGGCGTACCGCCGCCGATCGACAGCTGGGAGGCATATGCCGAGGTGTTCGGCTGGGGCGCACGGACGGGTACGTTTCCGAATGCGCAGACTTGGTGGTGGGAGCTGCGCCTGCACCCCGGCTTTGGAACGGTCGAGTTCCGGGTGCCGGATGGTCAGAGCAGCGTGGCCGATGCAGCGGCGATCGCGGCCGTTGCCCAGGCGCTGGTGGCGTGGTTGGGGGCCCAGCACGACGCCGGCGAGCGCCTGCCGGTGTTCCCGAGCTGGCAGATCGCCGAGAACCGCTGGTCGGCCTGCCGGGGCGGCGTCGAGGGCCGGATGGTCGAGCTGCGGACCGGCCGGACGCGGAACACCCGGACGCTCCTGGAAGAGCTCCTGGGGACGCTCGAGCCGGTCGCCGCCGGCCTGCAAGCCGGAGCGGCCATCGGCCACGCGCGGGGAATGACCGAGGTGAACGGTGCGATGGCGCAGCGCCGAGCGGCTGTTGACGGCGACGCCCGCGCCGCGGCTCGCTGGTTGACCGAGCGCTTTCTGGCGTCGTCGGCCGGGTAGCTAGGACGCAGATGAGCAAGCTTCCATCCCCCCGGGGGCCGGTCAGCGACTTTCTGCTCAGCTCGCTGGGCCGAGAGCCCGGCAGGCTCCCCGAGATCGAGCTTCCTGATTCGATCGAGCCCCTTGGCGACGAGGATCTGGAGCTGAGCCTATATCTCTGCTACGAGCTTCATTACCGGGGCTTGGCGGGCATCGATGATCGCTGGGAATGGGAACCGTCGCTGCTGGCGCTGCGAGCCGGGCTCGAGTCGCGGTTTGAGCAGGGCCTGCTGGACGCCGTGCCACTCATCGATGAGGGGATTCCCGCCGATGACATCGACCTCGCGCTGCGCGCGATCGCCGAGCAAGAGGATGGCCCGTCGCTGTCCAACCACGTCCGGCTGTCGGCGTCGCTGGAGCAGGTGCAGGAGTTCCTCGTGCACCGGTCGGCCTATCAGCTCAAAGAAGCGGACCCTCATTCCTGGGCGATACCCCGGCTCGCGGGAGCGCCCAAGGCGGCGCTGATCGAGATTCAGGCCGACGAGTATGGGGGCGGCCGGGCGGACTGGATCCACGCGGAGCTGTTCGCGCGGGCGATGCGGGCGCTGGGACTCGATGCCACATACGGGAACTACATCGACGTGATCCCCGGTGTCACGCTCGCCACCGTCAACCTGATGTCGCTGCTGGGCCTGCACCGCCGCTGGCGCGGGGCGATCGTCGGCCATCTGGCGCTGTTCGAGATGACCTCGTCGATCCCCAACCGGCGTTATGGCGACGGCCTGCGGCGCCTCGGCTACGAGGGTGACGCCACCCTGTTCTTCGACGAGCACGTCCTCGCGGATGCCGTGCACGAGAACCTGGCGGCCGTCGATCTGGCCGGCGGGCTGATGCGCCAGGACCCATCCCTGGGACCCGCGATCGTGTGGGGAGCGAGGACGCTCAGCCATCTGGACGCGCGCTGGTCCTCGCACGTATTGGGCTGCTGGCGCGCGGGCCGATCATCGCTGCTCGGGTCCCGGGTGGCACCGGAGCGAGCCGAGCGGGTGCTGAGCCCAGGCTAGCCGCAACCGCCGCGATGGTCAGGGTGCGCGGAAGCCGGCCAGCTTGTGGGTGCCGTCGCAGAACGGCCGCAACCGCGACTTGCCGCAGCGGCACAGCGCCACCGGATCACGATCGGTGTCGATCGGCGTCCCGTCGGCCTGCATCAGCGTTACCGGACCGCGGACCACGAGCGGCCCGTCGCGGTAGGCGGTGATCAGGACGGAGTCCTTGGGCGTGTCCGGTCCGGAGCTCATCGGTGGTCTGGGTGGAGCGCTACCCGGCCATGGAGCTCTTGTCACACGTGGGGAGGTGGTGTTGCGCGCCGTCCGTGAGCCGGGACAACCCGGCCATGAACCGGATCGCCCGCCGGCGCGCCAACCGCTAGCGATACTCCAGTCCTATGAGCACGCGGGCAGACGGGCGCGAGCCTTCATTTCACTCGCTCTACAGCCACGGATTCGTGCGGATCGCGGCGGCGGTGCCGCAGGTTCGCGTCGCGGAGCCGGAATTCAACGCTGAGCGGACGATTGGGCTGGGACAGCGGGCCGCGGAGGCCGGGGCGGCGCTGGTGGCGTTCCCGGAGCTCGGGATCTCGGCCTACGCGATCGACGACCTGCTGCACCAGAGCGCACTGCTGCAGTCCGTGCTCCAAGCGCTGGCGGTGATCGTGGCCGAGAGCCGGGAGCTGAGCCCGCTGCTGGTGGTGGGCGCGCCGCTGGGGGCGGAGCAGGGGCTGTTCAACGCGGCCGTGGTGATCCACCGGGGAAAAGTGCTCGGGGTGGTGCCCAAGAGCTACCTGCCGGAGTACCGCGAGTACTACGAGAAGCGACAGTTCCGGGCAGCGCGCGACATGATCGGCGATCAGCTGCGGCTGCTCGGAGAGGAGGTGCCGTGCGGCGTGGATCTGCTGTTCGCCTGCAGCGATGTGCCGAACTTCAACGTGGCCGTCGAGATCTGCGAGGACGTGTGGACCCCGATCCCGCCCAGCACCTACGGCGCGTTGGCGGGCGCGACCGTTCTGACCAACCTGTCGGCCAGCAACATCACGATCGGCAAGGCGGACTACCGGCGCCAGCTGTGCGCGCGCCCATTCGGCCCGGACGATCTCGGCCTACGTGTACACCGCCGCCGGTCTGGGCGAGTCCACCACCGATCTGGCCTGGGACGGCCAGGCGCTGATCTACGAGAACGGCGATCTGCTCGCCGAGGCGGAGCGTTTCGCCCAGGCCGAGGAGCTGATTCTGGCGGACATCGACCTCGACCGGATCGTTTCGGACCGCGCCAGCACCAGCAGCTACGGCGACAGCATCCACGATCACGCCGAACGGCTCCGAGGCATGCGCACGGTCGAATTCACATTCGCGATCCCGGCCGAGCCGGTCACACTGCAGCGCCGCTGCGAACGGTTCCCGTTCGTACCCGCCGATCCCGCCAGCCGCAACGAACGGTGCGAGGAGGTCTACAACATCCAGGTGCGAGGCCTGGAGACGCGGCTGCGGGCCACCGGAATCGAGAAGGTCGTAATCGGCGTCTCCGGGGGCCTGGACTCAACCCACGCCCTGATCGTGGCCGCACGCGCGCTGGATCGGATCGGGTTGCCGCGGGCGAACGTGCTGGCGTTCACGCTGCCAGGCTTCGCCACCAGCTCGTTGACATTGGAAAACGCCCGAGCGCTGATGGACGCGCTCGGTGTGAGCGGCGCGGAGATCGACATCCGCCCGTCGGCCACGCAGATGCTGCGCGACCTGGACCACCCGGCGGCGCAGGGGCAGCCCTTCTACGACGTGACATACGAGAACGTGCAGGCCGGCGAGCGCACCTCGCACCTGTTCCGGTTGGCCAACCAGCGCGGCGCGCTGGTCATCGGTACCGGTGACCTGTCGGAGCTGGCGCTGGGCTGGAGCACCTACGGCGTCGGCGATCAGATGTCGCATTACAACGTCAACGCCTCGGTGCCGAAGTCGCTGATCCAGTTCCTGATCCGCTGGGCGATCGACACCCAGCAGTTCGACGCCAGCGCCAGCGACGTCCTGCGATCGATTCTCGGCACCACGATCTCGCCGGAGCTAATCCCTCACGACGACCCGGACGCCGACCACCCCGGGCAGGACAGCGAGAGCACCGTCGGCCCTTACGAACTCCAGGACTTCTTTCTGTACTACATCCTGCGATTCGGGTACCGCCCGAGCAAGGTGGCCTACCTGGCCCACCACGCCTGGCGCGATCGCCGGCTCGGGACCTGGCCGGATCTGATCCCTCCGGACCGCCAGCACGAGTACTCGCTGGCCGACGTCAAGCACTGGCTCGGGGTGTTCGTGCACCGCTACTTCCAGCTCAGCCAGTTCAAGCGCTCGGCGATTCCCAACGCCCCCAAGGTGGGGTCGGGAGGATCGCTGTCGCCACGAGGGGACTGGCGCGCCCCGAGCGACAGCTCAGCGGCGGTGTGGCTGCGGGAGCTACGCGAGCAGGTGCCCGACGAATAACGACGTCTGCACGGTGGGACATTCGACCCGCTCGCTGCCGGAGCTGGTCGCTCTGCTCCGAGCCGCGAGCGTGCAGCGAGCTGGTGGACGTGCGCTCGGTCCCGCGCTCACGGCGCTATCCGCAGTTCGCCCGCGAGTCGCTCACCGAGACGCTGCCGGCTCACGGGATCGAATACGCCCACGAACGGGGGCTGGGAGGCTTTCGCCGACCCCGCCCCGACTCCCCCAACGGGGGTTGGCAGCACCAGGGGTTTCAGGGCTACGCCGACCACATGGCCACCGAGGAGTTCCGGCGAGGCGCTGGAACGACTGGAGGCCCGGGGCCGAGCGCACCTGACCTGCGTGATGTGCGCCGAGGCCCAGTGGTGGCGCTGCCACCGCCGTCTGATCGCCGACGCGCTGTCGGTCCGGGGCTGGTCGGTCTGGCACCTCGGGCTGGACGCACGGCCCGTCGCGCACGAGCTGACCTCGTTCGCGGTGGTGGGAGCGGAAGGCGAGCTGACCTACCCGCCCGCCCAGTCCGAACTGCCGATCTAGGCTTAGCTCGCTTGATATGGACGGGTGGTTTGATCAAGCGCAGGAGTGATTCTCGGTTGCGCCCGAGGCGGAGAGTGTATTTGTGGCTGCGGCCGGCGGGCAGGTCCGGGAGGCTCTGGGCCTGCCTCGCCGGCCGCAGCGGGTGTGGGAATGTGGTCAGTCGGCGAGCGCGATCGTCCCAGCACCGAAGCCGGCGAGTTCGGGGCCGATCGCGACTGCGACGATTCCGTTGGGCTTCTTGCGTGCGTGCTTGAGCTGACGCCAGCGAGCGTTTAGCCGTCGCTGGGCGCGCCAGGCGATGTTGATGATGTGCGCTGATTGGCCGCGCTGGCGGCGCTCGAGCGTCTGGCCGATCGCCGGGTGGCGTTGGTAGTGGTAGGCGGCCTCGACCAGGAGCCTGCGGGCGTGGGTGGAGCCGGCTTTGGTGATCGAGCCTTGGCGGCGTTGTTGGCCGGTGGTGCTCTTGGAGGAACGATTCCCAGATAGGCCGAGAGACTGTCGGGATGATCGAAGCGATCCCACTCGCCGACCTCGGCGCACAGGCCGAGCGCGGAGAGCGTGTCGATCCCGCGCAAGCATCTGAGGCGAGCGATTGTCTGGGCCCAGGGCGAGTCTGCGGCCAGCTGCTCGAGCTCTGACTCGATTCGATCGCGGCGGGCGAGCAGCAGATCGTGGGAGTGCAGGTAGTCGGCCATCGTCAGCTGTGAGGCGCGATCGGCGAACCAGCGACGCCAGCCATGTGCGGTACTTGCCGCTCCATGCCGCCCCGGGCCCGTCGTAATAGATCTCGCGGCGCAACAGGAACTTTCCCAGCCGGTGGCGAGCGCGCATCAGATCGCCACGAATGTCCTCCCGGCAGCGGACCAGATCCCGCAGCTGCTCGTGCTCGACCGACGGGATCCTCACCAGCGTCAGTTCACCCGCGGCCAGCCGGCGGGCCAGCCGGATCGCGTCACGCTTATCGGTCTTGATCCGATCGGTCGGAGAACGATCTGTGCGTCCCGGCGCGCACACCACCATCTCGATCCCCAGCCCCCGAGCTCGCCGTGCCAGCCCATAGCCGGTAGGACCGGCCTCATACACCATCCTGGCCGGCACCGGAACGTCCATCAACCGCTCCAGTAGCTCATGCGGACGAGTCACCACCCGGCGAGTCACCACCTCGCCTGTTCCCTGATCAAAGACAGCCATCGTCGACTCATGCGCGTGGACGTCAAGACCGACCCAACGGATACCGTCAGCCACGTCGGTGCCTCCTAAGTAGGTTGTGGACTCCGCGCCGAGGGCGTCATCCTCGAGCGCGAGATCAACCCCCACGACCCGCGCGGGGGTGCCGACCTACCTTCGACGCCAACCGGCCGGCACCTACATCAGGGTCTAAACCGGCGCCTTCACGAAGCGCTCGCGCAGGTCCATCTTCTTGAACTTCCCAGTGGCCGTGCGCGGGATCGAGTCGATGAACTCGAACCGATCGGGCAGCTGCCACTTGGCGAAATCCTGGCTGAGGTGCTCGCGCAGGTCATCCGGCGTGGCTTCCTCCCCGTCGTTCAGGACCACGGCCGCCAGCGGGCGCTCGCCCCACCGCTCGTCCGGAATCGCGATCACGGCGGCCTCGGCCACAGCCGGGTGCGCCATCAGCGAGTTCTCCAGATCAACCGAGGAGATCCATTCGCCCCCGGACTTGACCAGGTCCTTGGAGCGATCGCAGATTCGGATACACCCACGCTCGTCGATCTTGACCACGTCCCCGGTCTGGAACCAGCCATCCTCGGTGAACTTCTCCGTCCCCTGACCGCGGTGATACGCGGCCGCGACCCACGGGCCCCGGACCTCGAGCTCGCCCATTGTCTCGTCGTCCCAGGGGATCAGCTCGCCATCGTCGCCCCGGGCCCGGATCTCGACGAACGGCGCCGCGACCCCCTGGCGTGCGCGGAACGCGATGCGGTCCGAATCGGGGGCATCGTCGAGGTCGACGGGCAGCCGGCACACGCTACCCAGCGGCGAGGTCTCGGTCATGCCCCAGGCCTGGATGATCGTCAGCCCATGGCGATCGAATCCCTCGAGCATGCTGCGAGGGACGGCCGAGCCGCCCACGATCAGGCGCTGCAGCGGGCTGAGGTCCCAACGATCGGGCTCGGCCTCGAGCGCCTGCAGCACCGCCATCCACACCGTCGGTACCCCGGCGGACATCGTGACCCGTTCATCGGCGAGCAGGTCGAGCACGCTGACCGGGTCAAGCTTGGGACCGGGCAGTACGAGCGCGGCGCGCGCGAATGCAGCGGCGTAGGGCAGGCCCCACGCGTTCACGTGGAACATCGGCACGACCGGCAGGATCGTGTCGCGAGAGGAGACCCCCAGGGTGTCCGGGAGCGCCGCGTTCAGCGAGTGCAGGACCATCGACCGGTGCGAGTAGACGACGCCCTTGGGGCGCCCGGTCGTGCCCGACGTGTAACACATGGCCGCGGCCTGGCGCTCAGCAAGCTCCGGCCAATCCATCTCTTCGCCGGACTCGATCAGCGACTCGTAGTCGATCGTGCCCTCCGGCACCGAGCCCGAATGCGAGACGACGATCACATGCTCAAACTCGTGCGCCGAGCGGAATGCGTCGAATGCCTCGAGCAGGCTCTCGTCGACGACGATCACCTTGTCCTCGGCGTCGGCCACTATGAACCCAAGCTCGTCGGGATGAAGCCGCGGATTGAGCGTGTGGATCACTGCCCCTATCAGAGGCACCGCGAAATACAGCTCGAGGTGCTCCGGCTGATTCCACAGCAGCGTGGCAACACGATCGCCGTCGCTGACGCCGAGCTCCCGCAGTGCGGTGCCCAGCCTGCGCGCACGTCGGGCGCACTCCCCCATAGTGGTGCGGTGTATCGACCCGTCCGGCCGGCGAGAGATCACGGACCGCCGGTCGCTGAAGCGCTCCGCGCGCTCCGCGACGGCGGTCAGCGTCAGCTGATAATCGTCCATCATCAGCCCGTTCACCATCGGCTGGGTCATGCTCTCCTCCGTTTCACGGTCGATCCGGTGGGGACAGCATGATCTTCAGGCGCGGCCGGTGCAAGCCGAAGCGACTCTAAGCCACCAGCGCCAGCGCAGGCTCGCGCTCGGCCGGCTCCGCGGACGCCCGATCTGGGCCGGACTTGCCGTCCGGAAGCGCCAGCCGGAAGATCTTGCGGACCACGGAGCCGAACTGCTTGTGCAGTGGCCCGGTGTTGTACGGCAGGCCGTAGCGCTCACAGATGTCGCGCACCTCGACCGCGATCTCCTGGTAGCGATGCGCCGGGATGTCCGGGAACAGGTGGTGCTCGATCTGGTGCGACAGGTTGCCGCTGAGGATGTGGAACAGCCGGCTTCCGGTCAGGTTGGCCGAACCCAACATCTGGCGCAGATACCAGCCACCGCGCGTCTCGTTCTCCACCTCCTCCTCGGAGAACTCCTCCACGCCCTCGGGGAAATGACCGCAGAAGATGATCATGAACGACCACACGTTGCGGATCAGGTTCGCGGACATGTTCCCCGCGACCACGAACGGCGCGCCGGGGCCGGCCAGCAGCGGGAACACGACGTAGTCCTTCAGCACCTGGCGGCGCCCCTTCAGCCAGATCGCGCGAAGAATGTCGCGCTTGTCGCTGAGCTCGATTTCGCCCGCCTCGATCCGGTCGATCTCGACGTCGTGGAACGCGACGCCCCACTCGAACAGCAGCGCCAGCAGCGTGGCGTACACCGGGTTGCCCAGGTCTCGCCGGCGCCAGGGCTGGTCCTCCGACATCCGCAGAATCCCGTAGCCGATGTCGCGATCCTTGCCGAGCACGTTCGTGTGCGTGTGGTGCATGTAGTTGTGCGAATGGCGCCACTGGTCCCCAGGACATGCCGTGTCCCACTCGAAGCGCTTGGAGTCGAGCGCCGGGTCCTTCATCCAGTCGTACTGGCCATGCATGACGTTGTGGCCGATCTCCATGTTGTCGAGGATCTTCGACAGCGACAGCGCCGCGACGCCACCGACCCAGGCGGGCGGCAGCCAGCCGGCGAACAGCAGCCCGCGGCCGGCGAGCTCGAGCCCGCGCTGGGCCTTGATGATCCGACGGATGTACGCGGCGTCCCGCTCGCCGAGCTCGGCCACGGTGCGATTACGAAGCTCGTCCAGCTCGTGTCCGAGCGCTTCGATCTGTTCCGGCGTGAGGGTGGGATGAACAGTGGTCATGGCGTTGTCTCCTTAAGGTTCAGATCTCGAGAGCGACGTCGCCGGCCGGCACGGAGATGCAGAGCTGGATGTCTTCGTCCTCCTCGTCCGAGACCTCCCCGGTGAGGAGGTTCCGGACCGAGCCGGCGGCCTTACGGCAGGTGCAGGTGTGGCAGATGCCCATCCGGCATCCAAACTCGGGCGTGAGCCCGGCGCCCTCGACCTGCTCGAGCAGGGTGCCGTCACCGATGTCGACGGCGCGGTCGCTACGCAGAAAGCGCACCCGACCACTCGCCGCGGTGCCGGTGACGGTCAGGCTGGGAGATGTGAAAGTCTCGGCCAGGACCCGCTCGGCGGGCCACAGCTCACGAGTCGCGTCGATCAGCGCGGGCGGCCCGCACACAGCGGCGTGGGTCCCGGCTAGGTCGCCGAGGACCGGCCGCAGCGATTCGGCACTCAGGTGGGTGCCGCCGGTGACCCGGGTGGCGACGTACTCCACGACCAGGTTCGGATGGCGGCTGGCGAGCTCCTGAAGCTCGGTCCGGTACAGCCAGTCGGCCGGCGTGCGCGCATAGTGCACGAACGCCAGCTCGCCGTCGTGGCCCTCGTCGCACAGGGTTCGGAGCATGGAGATCAGCGGCGTGATACCGCTGCCGCCGCTGATCAGCACGAGCCTCTCGGGGCGCGAGTCGGGGAGCACGAAGTCGCCCTGGGCCTCGCCGAGATGCACGATCGCGCCCGGTTGGATGCGTGATTGGAGGTAGCGCGAGACCAGTCCCTCCGGATGGATCGTGACCGTCAGCTCGAGGGTCCCGTCGGCGTTGTATTGCGAGCCCGCGGGCGAGTACGTGCGGGTGCGCCTGACCCCGTCGATCTCCAGCCCGATCCGCACGAACTGACCGGCGCGGAACCCCTTCCAGGCGGCATTCGGCCGCAGCGTCAGGGTCACGCTACGGGGTGTCTGGCGTTGGAGCGCCACGACCTTGGCCCGCGCGTCCCTGACGGTGATCTCGGGACGGATCAGCTCCAGGTAGCGATCGATCCCGTGGGGGCCGACGAGCAGATCGACGAAATCGGAGCGGAGAAGGCGGCGGGTGGTGGTTAGTGATGGCATCGTGGTGTCGAGTACTTAGTGGACGATTGTACACTGAATAACACAATAGCTTTCCCTGCCTGTCAACCTGTAAACTGAGGTAGTGTGACCAGGTGCACACGATGGCTGTGAACGAACGTACACATCGCTCCCGATCAACCCGGCGTCCTGGTCCAACGCCTCCGCGGCGGACCCAGGCCGAGCGCCGCCGTCACACTCGGCAGGCGCTGCTCGACGCAGCGCTGCTGCAGATCGAAGCGGGCGAGAGCTTCGACGCGCTCAGTCTGCGCCGGGTGGCGCGCGCCGCAGGCGTGGTCCCCACCGCGTTCTACCGGCACTTCGAGAGCATGGACGAGCTCGGTCTGGCCCTGGTCGAAGAGTCTTTCCGGACGCTGCGGGCAATGCTCCGCGAGGCCCGCGAGGGTCTCCCGCCCGAGCACGTGATCCGCCGGTCAGTCGAGATTCTGGTGGGCTACGTGCGCCAGCACCGCCCGCACTTCCTGTTCGTGGTCCGGGTCGGGTCCACCGGAAACGCGGTCCTGCGTCACGCGATCCGCAGCGAGATCCGGCTGTTTACGAGCGAGCTGGCCACGGACCTGGCGAGATTCCCGGTGCTCCGCGATTGGACCACCGAAGACCTCCAGACGCTGGCCGGGCTGCTGGTCAACACGATGATCGCGATCGTCGGAGCCATGGTCGACGCTGCGGTGGCCGCGCCCGACGCCGAAGCGGACATCGCACGCATCGCGGAGAAGGAGCTGCGGATGATCATGCTTGGCGCCTCGCAGTGGCGCAGCAGCCCTGAGCGATAGCGTCTCGGGTATGGCGTTGGCTCGGCCCCCCGCTCCCTATCCCGAGCAGTCGTGGTCGGGCTGGGGCGATCCCAGCCAGGTTCCACATCTGCCCGAGGCGGTGCTGAAGCTCCTGGCGGACGGCCTCGGCGTCAAGCGGCCCGGCGTGCCGGCTGGGAGGATCGAGGACCTCGACCTGGCCCCGGGAACCATCTCCCGGGACGCGATCACCGCACTTGCGGAGGTGGTCGGCGAGGACCACGTGTCCGCCGATGCCCAGGCGCGGATCCGCCACACCCGCGGGCGCTCGACGCCAGACCTGCTGCGGATCCGAGCCGGCGATTTCGCCGATGCGCCCGACCTGGTCGTATGGCCCGATTCGCATTCGCAAGTGCTCAGGCTGCTCCAGGTGTGCTCGCGGCAGCGGATCGCGGTGGTGCCGTTCGGCGGAGGCACCTCGGTGGTGGGCGGGCTCGAGCCGGAAACGAACGGCTATCGCGGCCTGGTTGCGCTCGACCTGCGCCGCATGAACGCGCTGCTGGCGCTCGACGAGGAGTCTCGCGTGGCGGAGCTGGGGCCGGGGCTGCGGGGACCGGAGGCTGAGGCGCTTGTGGCTGACCGCGGGTACACGATCGGGCACTTCCCCCAGTCGTTCGAGTACGAGACCCTGGGAGGCTCCGCGGCGGCGCGTTCGAGCGGGCAGGCATCCGCAGGCTACGGCCGCTTCGACGAGCTGGTGGTGGGCCTGCGGGTGGCGACGCCCGCGGGCACGCTGGAGCTCGGCCGTGCGCCGAAGTCCGCCGCCGGTCCCGATCTGCGCCAGCTGATCCTGGGCTCGGAGGGTGCGTTCGGCGTGATCACCGGCCTCCGGGTCCAGGTCCGGCCGGCGCCCGCAGAGCGCATCTACGAGGGGTGGCGGTTCGAGTCGTTCACTTCAGGTATCGGAGCCGTCCGGCAGCTGGCCCAGGACGGCCCGCTGCCGACCGTGCTGCGGCTCTCGGACGAAGTCGAGACGGCGCTCAACCTCGCACGCCCCGGGGAGATTGGGTCGGGCTCGGGAGGAGGGTGCGTGGCGATCGTCGGCTATGAGGGCAGTCCCGAGCAGGTGGAGGCCGCGAAACACGGGGCCACGCGAGTGCTCACCGAGCACGGCGCCGAACCCGTCCCCGGCGCTGGGGACAGCTGGGCCCGGGACCGCTATCGCGGGCCCTACCTGCGCGATGCCCTGCTCGACGCCGGAGCAATTGTGGAGACGCTGGAGACCGTCACGTTCTGGTCTGGACTGAGTCGTCTGTACGCCGCGGTTTCAGACGCCCTGCGCGAGCAGCTGACCGATCAGGGAGCCCCACCAGTGATCCTCTGCCACATCTCCCACGTATACCGGAGTGGAGCATCGTTGTATTTCACGATCGCGAGCGCGCAGCTCGAGGATCCGGTCACCCAGTGGCGCTCCGCAAAGGCGGCTGCCAGCAACGCGATCCTGGAGGCGGGCGGGTCGATCACCCACCACCATGGAGTCGGCATCGACCACCGTGACTGGTACGCGAAGGAGATTGGAACGCCGGGGGTCGACGTCCTGCGGGCTGTGAAGGCGACGCTGGATCCGGCCAAGATCCTCAATCCCGGGATTCTCGTCCCGCGATGAGCCGGCACGTCCGGCCGCTGGCGGAGCTGGTGGTCCGTCTGGGCGCCAACGTCCAGCCGGGGCAGATCCTGGCGCTGTCCTCGGAGCCGGGCAAGGAGTCCCTGGCGCGTGCCGTCGCCGAGGTCGCCTACGAGCAGGGAGCTCGGTTCGTGGATCTGACCGTGTTCGACCCGCACATCAAACGTGCCCGGGTGCGACATGCGGCCGCAGACACGCTCGGCTTCGTGCCGCCCTGGTACGGAGACCGGATGCTCGCGTTGGGCGAGCACCACGCGGCCCGGATCGCCCTGTCGGGACCGGTGGCCGCGACGCTGATGAACGACATCGAGCCGGAATTGCTCGGGCGGGACATCCTCCCGACGGTGCGCGAGAGCGGCAAGGTGCTGGTGGAGCGAACCACGAACTGGTCGATCTGCCCGTGTCCCACCCCGGGGTGGGCCAAGCTCGTGTACCCCACCCTCGATCCCGACGCGGCGCTGGCGCGCCTGTGGGACGAAATCGCTCATGTCTGCCGGCTAGACGAGGCCGACCCGATGGCGGCCTGGCGGGCACGGTTGGATCAACTGGCGCGGATCTCCTCTCGTCTCAACGATCTTCATCTCGACTCGTTGCAGTTCGAGGGTCCGGGCACCTCCCTGCGGGTCGGGCTCCTACCAGGTTCCCGGTGGCTGAGTGGAGAGCTCACCACCGTGGACGGGATCACCCACGCGCCCAACATCCCGACCGAGGAGGTGTTCGCCACGCCGGATCCCGAGCGCGTCGACGGCGTCGTGCGCTCGACCAAGCCGCTGTTCGTCGCCAGCGCGCTGATCACGGGGCTGCGGGTGCGCTTCGAGCAGGGCCGCGCCGTCGAGATCGAGGCGGATCAGGGCGCGGGTGCCCTGCGCGAGCTGAGCCTCCGCGATCCCGGGGCTGCACGTCTCGGCGAGGTCGCCCTGGTCGATCGCGAGGGTCGGATCGGCCCGTTGGGCACCGTCTTCTACGACACGCTTCTGGATGAGAACGCCGCCAGCCACATCGCGCTGGGGCAGGGTCTGCCATTCGGGATGGAGGGCGAGGACGACGTGCAGCGCGTCAATCAGAGTGAGATCCACGTCGACTTCATGATCGGCGGCAACGACGTCGCCGTAACCGGGCTCGCCGCGGACGGGTCCGAGCAGCCGTTGCTGCGGGACGGCCGCTGGCAGATCTGAGCCGGAGCCAGGTACGCTAGTGCCACCCCCGGAGAGGTGCCGGAGCGGTTGAACGGGCGCGACTGGAAATCGCGTAACGGGGGTCAACCTCGTTCGGGGGTTCGAATCCCCCCCTCTCCGCTGAGGCGCATTTGCAGGTCAGGTATGGCCTCATACAGGCGAAACGCCCGCTCGGCGTCGCGCCGACGTGCGTGTCCCAAGCGAACTTGCCGCCCACCGCCGCAGCCCCGACCAGCGCGGCAGCCACCGCCACATCCTTGCTCGTGTCCGGGCCGTTGTTTCGTGCCATCTCCATGACGTTGCCCGGACGACGGCTGTCGTACTCGACCGTTACGAACGCAGCCCTCCTCTCCCGATCCTGCCCGCTCAGCCGCGCGTCGAAACTGCTCCCCCCGTCCCCACGGCGCACCGGGGGCGTATGCTTTACCAGGTCGTTCACACCGCTCGGCTGTCGGCCGGCGGGGGTGGATGACAGCGAGCAGAACGGAACGAGTTGGCGGTCACACGCTTGGCCGCTTGGCCCTGGCCGTGATGGTAGGTGTCGACCGACGCTAGGGGTCGCTCGTGAATGGAAAGCCACAGGCTCGCAGGTGCCGTCCCCTCCAGCGGGGAGATGGAGCGATAACGATTCTCGAGCGCCGGGGGGCAGATCGGGCCGGTAGGGGAATGACCCGAGCCGCGTTCGGCTTCGCGGCGGCACGTCATGCAGGCCAGTACCGGGAGATCGACGGTGTGCCGTTCATCGTCCATCCGATCGAGGTCGGGCGGCTGCTGCACGGTGACGGCCAACCGGACTATGTTGTTGCGGCCGGGCTGCTCCATGATGTCCTGGAGAAGACCGCGACACTCGGGCTCGAGCTTGAGCTCGAGTTCGGAACCCGCATAGCGCAGCTGGTTGCGGCGGTCTCAGATGATCCATCGATCAAGGCGTACGAGGAACGCAAGCGCGAATTGCGTAATCGCGTGGAGCGGTCTGGCTCCGACACACTCGCCATCTACGCTGCGGACAAGATCGTGAAGGTGCGCGAGCTGGGACTGCTGTCACCCTGGCGAGCCAGCCAAAGAAACAACCAGGCAAAGCTGGCTCACTACCGCGCGAGCCTCGAGATGCTCCTCCGCGCTGCCGGGCACACCGGCCTGGTTACGTGCCTAGCCGCCGAGCTGGGGCGCCTCGATCCGCGTGCTGGTCTAATCGGGCTCGACGAGTTCGACTGCGCCGAACCCTTCGAGTGGCCGGTCGACGAAGAAGATCTCGAGCGAGAGGTCAGGCTCGACGTGGGCTTGTGAGAGGAACGCGAGCACCTTGCGGCCTGTGAGCTCCTCAATCGTGTCGGTGAAGAGTTTAGTCATCATGTGTTGGAACTCATGGCGCATCGCGACGATGCGCTCGGGATCGCCTGAGTCCATCATCGTCTTTTCCAGCGGGGTGAAACCGCTGCCGCGCATCACGACGACGACCAGGTCGTCCAACGCGTACGTCTTGGCTTTCATCGGGCCGCGCCCGTAGTGCTCGCGCTGGATCTGGACGATGCGGTTCGAGATCGCCGCCAGCAACTGCCCGCCACTGAGGGGCGCTTCCCCACCTGCTGATGGTGCTTGTGCTTCGTCCATTCCCGTGTACAGAGAGGCCCGCGAGACCTCGTCCGTCCGTTGTTCATGGTGGTTCGGCCCGGCGTGGGAGCGGTTAGACCCCCAAGCCGTGCCGAATCGGAGGCTAGCGCAGCCGGCTGGCCTGTCAACTACGCGCGCCGGCGCCGGCTGCACCGTGGTCGGGCTCGAGTACGAACACCTCGACAGCGGACTCCCCGGGCGTGCTCGAGCCGCTCAAAAAGGAGCGGACCTTGCGGCCCGTGAGCCTCTCGACCGCGGCCACGAGCTGGTCCTCCATCGCGCGCTGCAGAATGTCACGACCGAGGCGCACGACATCGGCGCGGCCCGCGGCAGCGATGTTCTGCTCGCCTCTGGTCGCACCGTTCTCGAGCAGACACACGACCACATCGCCAGTGATGAACGCGCGAGATCTCGCGGACCCCCTGCCCGTGAAATCCGCCGTCAGCTTGCCAATCTCGTTCGCGATCGCGGCGTTCAGCTGACCGGCCCGCACCTCGCCGGACAGACCCGCGGAACCTTCCATGATCAGCCTTCCTTCCGCGTCTCTTCAATGTGGGCAGAACCAGCGCTGGGTGACAGAGACGGAAGAACGCCCGACGAAGGCCTGATGCACCAACCAGCGTAGCGCTCGCAGGGCGGATTACAAGCGCGTGCGGCCTCCACCAGACGACGAACGGCCGATGGTGGCCCATGTCGAACATGGCCAGCACGTCGCCGCCGCGCAGCGGGTCCGCCACCCAACCTCGGTGACGCAATCGGCGCACCGGCACCGTGCCCGCAGCTTCGCGATTCGCCCCAGGCTCGGACGAACTCCGGGATCGCGTTCGAGCTCGGCTCGCATGTCGGGATAGGCGCGCTGAGTGAGCCGGCGGCCCTTGCCGGTTCCCGGGATGAAGAACGTGCTCATGGTGCGAGCAGAGCCCGCGGTTGCGAGCATGTTCCGCGAGCGCCGCGCCCATCGCTCCGGGCTGGACCTGGGTCTCGAGCTCGGCGATCAGACGCCGCGAATCTCCCTCCGATCAGCAGGCGGAGAGCGGCTCGCTGGTGATCCGCCGGATGACCGACGAGGAGCTCCCGCGAATACGGTCGCTTAGGGTCGATGATTCCCACCCGCCGGCGGTAGCAATGGCGAGTCGAGGCGGCGGCAAGGGGTTGGGTTAGCTCATCGTCCCGTCCGCGGCGGGATCGACCACCACGTGGTCTCCGGGTGGGGCGTCATCGGGCTGGCTCAGGGGGCGCGTAGCGGCGTGCTTTCTGGCGCGCTTTCTGGCCTCCTTCTCGAGCCGGCGCTCGCGAAGCCTGCTCTCGCGGGTGAGCTTTGCCATCGTCGTTTTCTTCTTGCCGGTTGAGGCCATGGGTATCCGTTCTTCGTGTTGATCTGGAGCGCATCTGTGACGCGCGAGCGTCACAGCTCGAGCGTGCTGCCAGGTCGCCGGTCCTACGTGCGAAGTCCGGGGTTCCGCTGGGCCGCTGCCACAGGCCGTGCGTTGGCCGGACTGCGGCCGGTGAATCGTCGCCCAGCACTTGCCGCGGGGCACCTCGCGCTCGCAACGGAATGGCGCGCGCGTCTGCCCTCCCGTACTGATTGGTCGGTCGGCTCTAGATCGTTTGGACGTTCGCGGCCGCCGGGCCCTTGGGGCCCTCCTCGGCGTCGTAGCTCACCTTCGCGCCCTCGGCCAGCGACTTGAAGCCGTTGCCTTGGATCGCGCTGTGATGCACGAACAGATCCTTGCCAGAGTCATCGGGCGTGATGAACCCAAAGCCCTTGTCGTCGCTGAACCACTTCACGGTTCCTGTTGCCATCGTTCCCTCCAGGGGTATGTGCGCTGCGAAACGCGGAGGGTGCAACGAGGCAACGACTGCGAAAACGCGGGGCACTGCTTTCGGCCGAGACATACGCTCGACCCGTTTAGGCAGTCTAGCGGTCCGGCCGCGCTGCCTGCCCCAGGCGGATTGCTCTGGCGGGCGTCCTCCGGCGCTGCCGTCGGAGCTGCTCCTGGCGTGCGACCCTTCTTCTGCGCGCGCTCGTTGCGCTACGCGATCCCCTTCTTGAGCGCGGTGAGCGCCGCGTCGGAGGTCGATCGTCCCGGCCTAGGCTAATGGGTGTGATTTCGTAACTTGACCGCGCTCCTGCTGCTCCCTTGTGGAACTGAGCCACTGCACGACGGCAGAGCGGGACACCGAGCGTGGACATGGCCGCTTCACTCGTCACCCGAATCGTCCGGCGTACCGGGCAGTTGCGGGCATGCGCTCAAAGTGATCGGCGGTGGCCGCCACCGGGCGTACCTCGGGGTGCTCTATTCCCGATCATGAGCCGACCCCGGTCGCACGCTCCAGCCGAGCATCGTCGATCCGCACGACGTCCCAAGCGAGCCGGAGCACCTCGAGCAGGCGAATGGTGGCCGCCGACGGATCCAGCTGCCAGCGGCGCAGCCCGTGGCGGTACGACGTCGGGAAAGCGTGGTGGTTGTTGTGCCACGCCTCTCCCCAGGTCGGTATCGCCAGCCATGCCAGATTCCGGGACTCATCATTGGTCTCGAAGTCCCGACGGCCGAAGAAGTGGCAGAGCGAGTTGATGCTGAAGGTCGCATGGTGCAGTAGGAAGATTCTCGCGGCGCCGCCCCAGAGCAGCGCCGTCAGGCCGCCGATCACCGAGCCGCTCAGCGCCACGCCCAGCCCAAACGAGAACGCCAGTCCCGCGATCACCCACAGCACGAAGGTGCGGTCGACGAACCGGATCATCGGGTCCGCCAGCAGATCCTTGGCGTAACGGCGCTCGTCGGCGACCTCCATATCCGAAAACACCCAGCCGATGTGGGCGTGGAAAAGCCCACCTACGGCGGCGCGCCAGCCTGAGCCGCGGCCAACGTGCGGGCTGTGCGGATCTCCCACGACGTCGGAGAACTGATGATGCTTGCGGTGGGTCGCGACCCAGTCGATGACCGGCCCTTCCGCGGCGGCCGAACCGAGCGCGGCAAACGCAGCGCGCAGCAGGCGGCTGGTCTTGAAGCTGCGGTGCGTCAACAGCCGGTGAAACCCGACGGTGACTCCAGTCCCGATCACGACGTAGCTGACCGCAAGGACGAGGAGGTCCTTCCAATCGAGCAGGTTGCCGGCCCAGCCGAACCACATCCCAATCGCGAGCATCACCGGTGGAACAGCTGTGACCACCCCGCTCGCGATTCGATCGAGGAGCGGTATCGAAACCGGGCGCACCGCGAGGGCGGGGCCCCCGGCGTCAGGCGGTGTCATCGTGCTGCCCGGTGGGTTGGTGGGGCGGCGAGTTGTCGAACGGGAGCTCACACCACACGCTCGTCGTGCCGGCAGGGCCGTGCATGACACCCCAGGCCGAGGTCAGCGATTCAACGACGCTCAGCCCATACCCTCCGGAGGCCAGGTGATCCGGGGACCGTAGGTGGGGTTCCAGGCGCGAGCCTGGGTCGGTGACGGTGACGCGCAGCCGGTCTGGGAGCGTTGCGCACTCGACCGTCAGAGTCTGGCGAGGGCCGACATTGGCGTGGCGCACGCTGTTGGTGACGAGCTCGCTGATGATCAGCCCCAGGTCTGCCGCTCCAGACTCGGTGAGCTGGCCGGTGAGCTCGGACAGCACCGACCTGCGCGCGCGGAGCGGCGCGCTGCTGCCGCCATGAATCCGCATGGAGATGGCCGGTTGAGGATCGGGCGGTTCGGTCAGGAAGACGTTCAACTCAAGGCCCCCGCGACGCCGCGGCCCGCCCCGGCCGCGACGTCGCCTGCCGTGACCGTGTCGTCGCCTGCGGGATCGGCGTCTCGCAACATCGTGCCAGCCGCCGTCAGAACCTCGTCGACGGTTGTCGCGGCTTGCCACTGCGAGGCGCCAACGCACGTGTTCGGCGGCTCCTGCCCCCCGGTCACGAACCCTGTGAAGACCCAGAAGCGGCGTCGCTCGGGAGCATTTGCTCCGACCGCGGTGTAGCGCGCGAGCAGACGCTGCTGACGGTCGACCAGACGCTGTTGGCGTCGAGCAGACGCTGGCGGCGGTCGAGCAGACGCTGGCGGCGCTCGAGCAGACGCGCTCTTTCGGCGCCAGCGCACACAATGAAATGCGCGGCCTCGCGGGACTGTGGCGGCTGAGCGGGCTCTGCGCGCTGCGTGTTCGCAGGTGTGAGATTACGCACGGGCGACCTCGGTCGAAAGGACGATGACGCCTACACAACGGACCGAGGGTGGACGGCCGCCGTGCGACCGTCAAGACCGTTCCGCGCTACCGCGGGCAACCTTTGACGGAGACTGTGCCGCCGCGCTGAGGCTGCACCGACATCATACCCCAGATCAGGGAGCATAAGCGGTGATCCGATCCTCCGGCGGAAGTCAACGCGTAGGCTGGCTTTCGCAGCATTTCGCCCGGGTGCTCTTCCCTCTCGGCCCGCGTGGGATCTCGACCCCCAGACGAGACTGGCCAGGGTTGGGTATAGAGCGAGCCGAAAGACAGCTATCCGGGGGCGCCCTGAACGCCGCGCTCGCCAACTACCACTGCGGAGGGAGATGTGCTTGGACTCTCCGAAGATGTTCCCCAACAGCTTGGTTCGAAAGAAGTCTCACCAGGTCCGCTGATGGAACAAGCGATCTCCCGTACATGCCGCGGTCCCGCCCCCCGTGTCCCGCGATCGCGGCTAGCGCAGCAAGGGGCACGAGAGCGCAGGAAGGTGCGAAGCACTGAGCACTGGCCCAGCACTCGCCCATTATTCACATCACCGCGGGCGCTAAGAGCCCGGGCCGTCCGGCCCAGTCGTCGGTGGATCGACGAGCTCGAGCGCGCCGAACCCCGGTAGCGGTCCGTCCATCAGGAACATCTCGATCGTAAGGTCAGGCTCAACGTGCGCCTGGCTCAGGAAGGCGAGCACCGTGCGTCCGGTGAGCTGTTCGATCATCTCGCTGTAGCGCTCCTTCATCATCCGCTGAAAATCGCGACGCATTTCGAGCACACGGTCTGGTTCGCCGCCCTCCATCATCGTGCGCTCGATCGCGGTGAAGCCGTCACTGAGCACGCACACGATTAGGTTGTCAAGCACGTAGGTTTTGGCTTTGATCGGCCCGCGGCCGTAGTGCTCGCGCATCAACGCGACGATCCGGTTGGTGATCTCAGCCAGCAGCCTGCCGGCAACAAGCGGCTGGGCTTCCTCCTCGCCGCCTTGGCCACTGGCGCTCACGCTGCGCCTCTGGATGCTCGACCCTGTGCTGTGCTCACCGATGCTGCGGATGCCTTGACGTTCGGGCTCATGGCCTGCCCGTGACCCGAGCGCTTGCTGAGATGGCTGATCGTACCGGCTGATGAATCCTCGTTGCGCTGCGGGACAGAAGGAGTAGAGTGCTGACAGCTGGATGCCGAGCAGGTTGCCCTGTGGGCGAGCAGACGCGGGGTCCAGTGCTGGAGACGAAACGACGCGTCGGCTGCGGCCTGTTGGCGGCTAGTGGAGGCGTTGCAAACCGCAACGCCGCTTCCGCTAGGACGAAGAGTGATCTACGCATCGCGGGCCGATTTGGCTCAGGCCTTCTGCAGCTATTGTGGTTATCCCCCGATGGGACCTTGGCGAACGCTCGCCCATCGAGTGTGCATGCGCTGCGAGTCGGGAATGGTTATGCGCGCACCGCCGGCGTTGCAGCCGCGCTTCGATGACCCGTTTGTAATCGTCGACGACCGTCTGCGACTTCAAGCCATCTCACACCGTGCCGAGGTCGTGCTGATGGCAGACAAGCCAGCAGCGCTCGACGCACCGCTCGAGGACCTCTTCGTTCCCAGCAACGGCGACCGAGACGAAATCCTCCTCGCCAGGCTGGTCGAGCGCGCCGTCGCTGGCTCGACGAGCGCGACGACCATCGGGCTGCGCAGGATCGGTGATCCTGAAAGCGACTTTCTGGCTCGTGTATCCGGTTGCGGCCCACCGCCGGCCGCGCTTCTTATTCTCACCTCGCTGACAGCAGCGCCCAGGCGTGCGATCAACGGTGACGCAGACGCCGGCGGCCGCGAACGCCTCGACCCGCTTCCAACCCATTTCAGTCAGATTCCGAACTCCGAGGTCGCGCTGTACGACCAGCCGGGCGCCGGGGGGCAGGCGCTTCCGGTGATCGCTCGTTGGGCCCCAGGGGGCGCCTCCACGAGAAGATCGCGCGATCACGTAACGGGGGGTTAGTCGGCCGCGCGCTTTTGGGACAAAGCGCGCGGCCTTCGAACCACTCGATCCCGATCACGACGCGGCGCGGTGGCCCAGCGGCAGCCGCAAATCGCCGCGCTACTCCCGTTCTGCGGTGCGCGTTCTGGTTGGCTTGCCTGTTAGCCGGTCTGGAGTCGGCCCAAGCGTTCGGCGGCGGTGAGCGGCGGCTGGGCGATCGGAAGACCGCGCTGGTCGAATTCGAGTGGGTGGGCGGGCAGACGACGTCCGCGCTCGCGGCCAAATCCCGATGGGAGCAAGCGCGGCTTGCTCCCCTACGATGCTCAACCGCGGACGACGCCGCTCAACGCTGTCTTGCCCCCCGGGGCGCTTGCATCACCAGCCTCCCAACTCGCCGGCACCGACTGCAGCCAGCGTTAGCCGAGCATCCTGGCGCTGCTGCTCGACGTCGCGCAGCGACCAGGCCAGCAGCCACAGCGCGGCCTTGAGCACGGCTGAGAACTCGCTGGCGTTGATCACGTCCTCAACGTCCGAGAACGCCGTGCCCTGCTCCATCATGGCCTCGACCTGCTCCTGGCTTTGGTCGAAGCTGAGTGGCGCGCTCCGTGTCATGGACGCGCCTCCTTTCGTGGGTCCCGCGTGCCTGCCCTGAGCGTGCAGCCCGCGGTCCCGCTCGATGAAGGCTTGGATTACCACAGATCGAGCGGCTGCGCCACCCCAGACTGCGCAATTTGGCGACAAAACGAATCGGCTTGCGAGGAGTAGGCTTTAGGGAACGCTGCCTGCGGGGCTCCAACGCTTCCTCTCCCTCTCGTGGTGCCTAACACCAGCCCGAGGATGCGGCTGAAAGGTCTTCTCATGGACCAGCAGCGCGAGAACCAAAGCCCGTCGGCAAAGATCGCCACCTCTGTGGTTCAGGTACTACACGAGTACACCGGTCGAGGACCGACGAAGGCGAAGACCACCATCGACGAGAACATGGTCATGGTCCTGCTCGCGGACACGCTCACAAACGGCGAGCGCACGCTAGCCGGGAGCGGCCACGCCGATCGCGTCCTGCAAATCCGCTACGACTACCAGCTCGTCATGCGCGACGACCTCATCGGAATCGTGGAACGAGAGCTCGATCGCGAGGTGATCGCCTTCATGAGCCAGAACCACATCGACCCCGACCTCGCAATCGAGGTATTCGTGCTCAGGCCCGCAGACGCCGTCAGCGCGGCAGACCCAAAGCTAGCGACGCGGTAGCCCACGGGATGACGGAGGGAAGAGCTTCAGCAACATCGGACGCACGGCAGTGGCGACCGCACGACGCGTGCTGATGACCTGGCCTGGGATCCCGTCGACAACCTGGTCCTGGTCGTCAACCCCTCGGATCAGCCGCCATTCCTGTCGTTCATCAACGCCAAGACGCGCAAGCTCGGGGGCCGGCTGAGCCGTCCTGGCGCCGCCGACGTGGGCCAGCCGGTCTGGGACCCCGGAAGACGGCTGTTCTTCGTCCCGGTCTCGTCGGCGACCGGCGGTGCGATTCTCGGCGTATCCCCGAGGTCTCGCCGGATCGTGGGGAGGTACCCAATCCCCTGCGCGCCGTCGGGCTTTGTACTCGGGCAGCCGAGGAAGCGGCGATTACTTGCGACACCCGCGCGTTGATCATGGATCTCGGCCGGCACGGGGGCATCGTCAAGAGCTTCCCGAAGCTGGCCGGGGGTGACCAGGCCGCCTACGACAGCGGCTTGAAGCGCTACTACCTAACCGTGGCCGTGCACACCTCCTCGGGGTCGATCGCGGTCATCGACGCCGTTGCTCACCGGCAGATCGGAGGCTGGAAGGTGGGGACCCTCACCCACTCCCTGGGAGTGGATTCGGTCACCCATCGCGTGTTCGTTCCCGGCTCGATGGGCGTCGTCGTCTACGCCCCACGGCGGTGACGTCGCGAGGCGCCCGCGCGTAAGCCGGCCGAGAGGTGCGTCGCCGCGAACGACTTTCCCGCGGGCGTCGCCGACGGAGGGCGGATCGCTCAGCGGTGGCGTTCGATCCCGTCCAAGATCAGATCGAGTCCGAAGCCGAACTCCCGGTCGTTGTCACGGGTCGTCAGCTCCTCCGCGAGAGCAGTGATCGAGGGGTACATGTCGGCCGGCAGTCGCTGGTAGTAGCGCTTCAGCGTCCGCTTGTACTCCGTTCCGTACACGGCGGACTCGGGCCTCTCCGCCAGGACAAACCCGATCACGTAGTGCACGATCGCCAAATGCAATCGGACCGCCGTGGAAGGCTCGAAGCCAGCTTCGATCAGCAGGTCCAGATTCGCTTCTCTGCCTGTCAGGGCGTTAGGGCCGATGGGAACGCTGCCTGCCAGGAGCGGCGTCATATTTGGGTGCGCCAGCAGTCCTTCTCGCAGCGCTGTCGCCGCCGTCGCCACCTGCGAGCGCCAGTCGCTCGCTTGCGAGAACCCCTCGGGGAGCTGGATCTCGCCCAGCACGGCGTCGAGAGCCTCGACCAGGACCTCTTCCTTGGAGTTGACGTACCTGTAGAGGGTGGCCGTGCCCGTCTCGAGCTCCGCGGCCAACGTGCGCATGCTCAGGGCATCCAGCCCGTCGCGGTCGACGATGCCGAGTGCGGCCGAGACGATTCGCTCCACCGTCATCGCCTCTTTGCGCTGTCTCAATGGGACCCGCCGCCGCCGGTCGGCCCACCAGCCCGGGCTCCCTGCGACGGGAGGTGTCGGGGAAGAGGTTCTTTGCGGAGCGGCCGGCGTCACCAGACGCACGATATCCACAGCTTGCGCCGCGGGTCGGAGCGGGGAGGTTATGGCTCTTCCAGCCAAGTGGCTACACTGTAGCCGTTATAGCTGACGTGAGTCGAAACGGATGCGCCCGTAACCGTCTGGCGCTCTCACCAACCGATGAGGAGGACGAGCGTGAACCCGGAGGAGCGTAGGCAGTTCGTGCGCGAGCACCGCACCGCGGTGCTCGGTTACCCGCGCAAGGAGCACGGGCCAGCGATGTCGATCGTCTACTACGTGATGGACGGCGACGAGATCCTGGTCTCGACGATGGCCGCCCGGGCGAAGGCGAAGGCGGTCGCGCGCTCACCCAAGGTCTCGATGTGCGTGCTCGACGAGAACTGGCCGCCGACCTATCTGCAGGTCTACTGCGACGCGCGGGTGGAGAACGACTTCGATTTCGTGGTCGGCGTGATGATGCGCATCGCCGGTGTGATGGCCGGCAATCCGATGCCCGAGGATGTGCGGCCAATGGTCGAGGAGGGGGCACGCAAAGAGAACCGCGTCGCCCTGCGACTACGCCCCTACGCCACCTTCTACACGCCTCCCCGCCACGTGCACTCCGCGGGGGACGTAAACGAGCGCCTGACACACACGACGAGCGAATCGCTGCCCTGGCACGCCAATGCCGTGACGTCGACTTGATCGGGACGCCACCGTGATCCGCCCGACGCTTCACCACATCAACCTGAAGACGACCCGCCTGCAGCAGATGGTCGACTGGTATGCGGAGGTCGTCGGCACCGAGGTGGGCTTTCAGGATGACACCGGGGCGTGGCTCTCCAACGACGAGGCCAACCATCGCATCGCGCTGCTGGCGTTTCCGGGGTTTGTCGATGACCCGGAGAAGGAGACGCGCACCGGCATGCATCACAGCGCCTTCGAGTATCCGAACTTCGAGGAGTTGAACTCGAGCTACCTGCGGCTACGTGGTAACGGCATCGAGCCCGAGTTCTGCCTCGACCACGGCATGACGCTGTCCTACTACTACCGGGACCCGGACGGCAATCGCGTCGAGCTGCAGTGCGACGCGTTCGGCGACTGGGCGAAATCGACGGACTGGATGCGCACGAGCGACGCATTCCGCACCAACCCGATCGGCGCGTTCGTGGACCCGGCACGGATCGCGGACGCTGCCGCGGCCGGCGAGAGCTTCGAGGAAATCCACCGCCACGCGATGGCGGGACAGCTCGCCCCGGGCGAGGCTGAAGCCGGCGGCTAGCCGATGCGTCTGATCACCTACGAAGACGGCTCGAGCCCCTGTGCGGGAGTACTCGTCGGGGAGGACGTGGTTCCCGTCGCGGCGCTCGACGCGCCCGCGGACTCCGTCCGCGGCCTGCTCAGCGCGCTGGGTCCCGAATCGCTCAGCGAGCTGGGCCAAGCCGCAGCCGAGTGCGCGGAGCGGCTCGCTCTCTCCGAGCTGCGGCTGCTCGCTCCGGTTCCCGATCCCGAGAAGATCATCTGCCTCGGGCTCAACTACCGCGATCACGCCGAGGAGACCGGCCAGGAGATCCCGGCCGCACCGATGTGGTTCGGCAAGTACGCCAATTCGCTGATCGGCAGCGGGCAGAGCATCCGCCTGCCCGCCGCGCACCCGGACTACGTCGACTACGAGGCCGAGCTCGCGGTGGTGATCGGGCGAACCGCGCACGACGTCGACGCCGACACCGCGCTCGCGCACGTGGCGGAGCGATCGCATTCAACGACGTAAGCGCCCGCGACCTCCAGCTACAAAACCCGCTATGGACCAGCGGCAAGGCGATCGACACGTTCGCACCATGCGGACCGTCTCTGGTGACGCTCGATGAGCTCGAGGACCTCCAGAACCTCGAGCTCCGAACCCGAGTAAACGGCGAGACCGTCCAACACGGCACAACCGCAAACCAGATCTTCACCGTCGCGCAGACGGTGGCCTGGCTCTCGCGCACGATCACCCTGACTCCCGGGGACATGATCGCCACCGGCACGCCAGCCGGCGTAGGGGCAATCAAGGGGCGCTTCCTGCGCCCCGGTGATGTCGTCGAGGTCGAGGTGGACGGCGTTGGGACCGTTTCCAACACGGTGCGAGCGCCGTGAACGGCACCGGCCCGATGTAGGTCACGCGACCGGAGACCGGGGGTGTGTCGCAGCGTGCTGGGTGCAACGCCCAACGCAGAGCCACCTCCGTGTAGTCCCAGTCATCGGCGCTTTGCCAGTAGGCGTCTTCGAACTGTATTGCACGTAGAAGAGCCAGATGCCGATCGACCCGGCGAGCAGCGCCGAAGGCGCCCACACGAGCAGGAAAGCCTCCCAGCTGATCAACCCGCACAGCGTCCCGATGACGGCGACCAACACAACATCCGTCGCCATTCGACGGATGCGACATTGGCGACTCCAGTGCAGGGATGAACGTTGCAGAGCGCAACGCCCCCGCATGCCGCCATCAGAGCGCCGCGAGCACGAGCTTCTCGTTGATCGAAGCACCCATCCGAACCAAACAGTCCCGACGGCGCGCCTCGAGAAGACCAGATTAGTAAATCCGCGGGCGCGACGCCGCAGATACCATCACGACAGGGCGCCCGGCGGCAACACGTACCGCTGCGGCGCCGACGCATCCAGTCTCCCGGACCCGCCCAGGCGGCCGCCGTACAGACCGCCCCTACGACTCGAAGGTGCCAGAGCCTCGGGTTGCCCGTCGTGCGCCACGATCCAGGCAAGAATCGATCGGGAGGCCGCACCCTCGGCGAGGATCGCGGCAAGCTCGATCACCGTCCCACCGCTTTGGTGTCGACGCGACAGACGTGTGACTACCTCCCGAATCCCGTCCTCGTCGATCATCGAACGCTCCTGTTCCGCACCCCGATGGGGCCCGGGTAGTCAAGTCGGTCGTTGTGGTGTAACGCACCGAGCTTGTCGGTTGAAGGCACGGTGGCTTTCCCCGGGCTCCGCTCGGTCAGGCGCGAAGCGCCTTTTCCTGTTCCTCGGCATCGACGAGCGCCCAGCCCATGCGCTCGAGGAGCTGGTCAGCGTAATGCTCGTTGGCGAACATCTCCGCGGGCACATGCTCGGTGAGCATGACCTCTTCGGCACGTCCGTGCGCAGTAGAAGGGCTTTGTGTTCTTTTGTGGGTGGGAGGGGGAGTGGCTTGTTTTTTGTGCGATTGCCTAGGTACGCGTAGCTGGGGTTGGGGTCGTGCCGGTCTCCTTTCGTCCCGCTGCGGTTCGCCTGCGGCGTGCTAAGGCGTCGTCGGGCATGGATTGCTCGGTCGCACATTCGCGATCCGCGATCGCGAGCCGACTCGCCTCGCCTGCGTGCTGCCTGATTGTTTTCGGTTCGCGTCGCTCTTGGCCTTCCCGTCCCTCGATTGGCGTCGCGCGGAGGAAGAGGGGCGAGGGCCCCCGAGCGTTCATCGGGTAGGGGCGCGACCACCGGGCGGTGGGGCAACGCCGTAGGAGTCCGGCACCGGCCCCGCAGTCAGAACCACTGACCCCTGCCTCTCGCCTTGTGGCGCGGGTCGCGCCGTCGGTGGCATTCTGGCTTGGGCTGAAAATCCTGGCCGCAGGGCCAGTCACTTCCAACAGTACTCCGATCGCGGCGTTTGTGGGCGCCGATTCCAAGTTCATCGCAAATCCCGATGAACCAGGAGGTTCGCCCGAAGCGATGCCCGATCACACATACCTAGCGATCCGGATCAGCGACGACGAAGTCAACGTCGGTCAGAGACGACTGGCTCGAAGGTCGGCGACGACCAACTCTTCCAGCTGGTATCGCACGGTACCCCCGAGGACGAGCGCTCGACGCGGATCCTCAAGGAATTCGTCGAGGCGATCATCAAGCAGCTCCCGATGCGGTACGCCGTCGAGATGAACCGGCTGATCGAGCTGCAGATGGACAACTCGATTGGCAATCGGGCGGCTGGCGAGCCCCACCTTCTGGGACGCGCGCCCCGGTTAGTGCCGGCGAATGACCGCGCAGCCGACCTGCGGGAAACGTTTTAGGCGGCTTCCGCGGAGGTTCGCGCTCACTCCTGGCGAGAAGCTGGGCCGGGCGCCGATGCGCAGCCGGCTCTCATTGGGGCGGGCATGAATGCCGCGCCGGCAATCACCAGGCCGAACGCGATGACGCGTCCGACGATCGCCGGCGCGCCGATCCCGATCGGGTCGCGGAATACGAGGATGCCGCCCATGATCGCGGCGAGGTTGGCGGCCACCGAGGTGAATGCGATGACCGCGACGCCCGGACCGAGCTGGAGCCCGCGAGCCGAGGCGTAGAACGCCAGCACCGACGCCGCGAGCGCCGCCAACGTCCACTCGCTGACAAAGCCTCGCAACCCTCCGTGTAGCGCCTCGGTGAGGTACTTCAGGGCGATGTCGGACACCCCGAAGAGCACCCCGGCGGCAACGCCGAGCAGCAGTCCCTCTGCGGCGGGGCCGAGGAACGAGCCGCCAAGCAGGTCCGCGACCGCGCCGCCTCGGCGCGGTTCGAGCACCGCGCCGGGAGCGCACCGCCCGTCGATCTCACCGTCCGGCGCGCTGCCACAACCGACCACGCGGACGCCGATCGTTGGCTGGATGAGGGCGGCAGCCTCAGCAGCGAGGCGGTGGAGAGATGGCAAGCGTCACCCTGATCGCGCCGCCGGAGCGGCCCGCGCCCCCGGGCATGCCTGATCCAAGACGGGCATACAGCTGCCCCGAGTGCGGACACGTCCTGCGCGTGTCCGGCCTCGGGCGCCACCGGCTGCACCGCCGTCGGAGCCCGGCGGACGATCGGGTTGCGGATCCGGCACGCGACCGGCAGCCGAACTTAAACCCTGATCGACGCGGATGAGGTGTAGTGTCGGCTGGCGGGCGTTAGGGGGCGCACCAACTCGATCGCCGAGCGGTTCGCCAGGGGCCTCGGCAGCGAAGGAGTTCATTCTGATGGCCGCGGACGAAAACGTAGCGATCATGCGACGCGCCTACGAGGCGTTCAACACGGGCGACATCAACACGCTCACCGAACTCATGGACGAGACTGTGTGGCACTTGCCAGGCCGCAGCCCGATGGCCGGTGACTACGAGGGCACCGGGGCGACCTTGGCGTACTTCGGCCAGCTCGCGGAGAAGACTGGAGGGACCTTTCGGGCTGAGCTGCAGCACATGGCTGCAGTTGGCGACACCCGGGTGGTTGGCATCCAACGCAGCACCGCGGACCGAAACGGCAAACATCTGGACGTGGACAACTGCATCGTCTTCGAGCTCAAGAACGGCCAGGTGGTTGACGGTCGGGAGCACTTCGAGGATCTCTACGCCTGGGACGAGTTCTGGTCCTAGGCCCGTTCCTCAGCCAATTCATCCAAGACAACCCCGGAGCCTGCGCTCGACGCGGGATCCCCAGCACAGGTAAAGGAAACGAGATGCTACTGGCAACGACGCAGATCGAGGACTTCGACAAGTTCCTCGAGATCTTCTCCACCAAGGGCGCCGAGAAGCGCCAGCAACACGGGTCCAAGGGCGCGCTCATCTTCCGTGATCCCTCAGAGGACGATCGCGTCTGGGTGATCTTCGACTGGGACGAGCAGGGCTGGCAGAGCTTCGTGTCCGACCCCGAAGTCCCACCGATCATGAAGGAAGCCGGCCACAGGGGCAGGCCGCAGGCCGCGCAGTTCGCCGGCCAGTGCAGCTCCTGACAATACCCCCGAGCCGGGGCAACGCCACCGGACCGACACGTCTGGATCGGAACGATCTCAGGCGTGTCGACTCTGGCGTCGACCCGCGGAGAAGCAAGCGGTCCCGAGTCCCCGCTCTTGTGAGCCAGGTTCGAACACGGATCAAAAAGCCAGGTCGAAGTGGGCCTTGCTGGGCAGGGTTCGAACCAGGATCTGGCCCTGAAGCTCGCGGGGATCGCCGACAGGGGTGCAAACTGCCTGGCTACAAACTCCTCAGGCCGCGATCGTTCGTTCGTCCGGGTTGGCCGCGGCCGGTACAAGCTCGCTTGAGCCAGCGGGCTTCTGCTTCCACGCGATAGGCGTCGGCCGCTGAGATCTCTGGACCACTTCTGGCTTCTGTTTTCGGGACGGGTTCTCCACCAGCCGACCCGAGGTTGCAATCTCGCGGGACGGGAGCCGGGCTGAGATGCCGGACCGGACCAGTGTCAGGCAGAGACCTGGTTGTTGACCTCGAACGAGGTCTCCTGCGGTGGCGCTTGGAATCCACCGTCGATTCCGGCTTGCATCCGCGGCATCAGAGTGCCGTCGCGAAACTTCTCCCAACTGTCCTTTGACTCATGCACAGCCACGATCACCCAGCCATCGGACGTCGGTCCTGCTACGTGGAGCACCTGGCCCTCGGGCAAGCTGCCGTCGGCCGGGTGAACCGCTGCGATCGAAGCTCGGTACTGCCCTTCGGTACCACCAGCGAACTGATGCACGATGCCATACGCCATCTGGGTCTCCTTCGGTTAAACAACGGCTCGACTGCGCCCCTCAGAACCACGGACCGACCGTACACAGACCAATCCCCAGACGCAACAAACCGGAATGGCTGCCTCCTCGTTTCAACAACCCACGCGCCTCCTCCCGCTCCAGTCGCCACCAGCGGTGCCCAGGATGACGCTGGGGCCGACGGACCGGTGGCTGGCAGGAAACTAGTCTTGTTTCACGGCGGTCTGAGCGAGCGCCTCCTCGAGTGCGCCCTTGCCGCCGGGCTTGCCGGTGATCGCCAGCTCCGGGGACCACGTGGGGACGCGGCCGACGAGCGCTGCGGCGCGCTTGCGGCCCGCGACCTCGATCGGTGCACGCTGACGGAGTTGGGCGAGCAGCCGGGTGCTGTACTGCTGCGGTGACTCCTCGGGCGCGATCGCGGGTCGATCGAACTCGAAGAACTCGACTCGCACGTGCGGGCGTGCTCTTGGGAACCGCGGGATCGCGACCGTGCCGTTGCACGCAACCCCGATGATCGTCGCCTCCGGCACCGCCCGCGCCATGTAGCCGATGCCGCTACGGGCCCGCAGCGCTCGGCCGAGCGAGCGTGTGCCCTCGGGGTAGATCCCGATACATGCGCCCTTGCGGAGCTCCTCGATCGCGCGGTCGAGCGCGCCGGTGTTGCCGGACCCACGCTCGATCGGGATCTGGCCCATCCCGGTCAGGACCGCGCCGAGCAACTTGTTCTTCCACATCGAGGACTTCGCCAACGCCCTGATCTGCCGACGGGGCATCGCCGCGATCCCGGTCGCCACGGTGTCCCAGTAGCTGTCGTGGTCGCCGACGACCAGCAGCGGCCCCTCCAGCGGCAGCAGCTCGAGGCCGGTCACGTGCAAGCGGCCCCACCAAACAACGCCAGGAGTGGAGGCGATCATCACACCGCGATACGCCGGGGTGATTCGCTCGATGCGCTCGGACATCGCTCCCGCAGGCTACTCGGACCGGGCCGAGAAGCTGTGAGTCCGCCGCTGCTTCCTGTCCCCGCGGACGCCTCGATCTCGGAGGCGATCGCCAAGTTGCGCTCGATCAGGCGCGACTCTCCGTCGTCGCCAAAAGAGCGGTGGGCCGTTCGGTGACGGATCGACAAAAGGGGTCGTCAGCCGCTTCACGCCAATCGTCCTGGCACCGAGCGTTGCAAAGCGGAGAGCAAGAGCGGGCGACTGGCCCCGGAGGCCGCCTGCGCGATCCGTGAGTCGGATTCTGTCCCGCGATGTTCCGAAAGTCTGACGGGGGCCATGACAGCCACGACGCTCAACGGCGAGGCAGCTCATGGGACGTCGCCTCCCGTTCTCAGGCCTAGTCAGCGGCGAGCTTGCTGGCTTCTGTACAAGACGCCGGAGTGCAGCGTCGACGCATCCGGGGCACTCGATCCATGGGAAGTGCCCGGCATCGCCCAGCACCGTCAGCGACGCCCGCGGCGAGAGCTCGACGGTCGCCCGGGACGCCTGACCCCACGGAATCGGGCTTCCCGCACCTGCTAGGGACGCGTACAGAACGTCGCCCTTGGCGAGCTCAGCCGCCACACCCTCGAGGCCATCCGCCATCTCGCAGCTGATTCCCATAAACACCTCCGAGGAAGCCTGCAGCGGAGGCGCCGGCGGCGCGTTCACGGGGTCGGCGAAATACGCCGGCCACAAGATCTGCATTGACTCCCGAAAGTCGGCGTCGGTTACTTCCCCGGCCTCCTCTCGCTCGTCGATCTCCTCAAGCCGTCGTCGGCCTTCCTTCGGAACACGGGCCCCGATCTCTGCCTCAAACGCCGCCTTCCCCCCGTCCCCCACGACGCCGATCGGCTCTACCGCCAAAGTTCCCATCAGCCGCTCCGGATGGGCCGCAGCGAGCCGCAGCGCCAGATGGCCGCCCCAGGAGTGGCCGACGACAAACGCCTGCGACCAGCCGAGACCGTCGAGCACCGTGATCGCATCATCGATCGACTGAGCGATCGTGTGCGGGCCTTCCAAAGTCGAGGGCTCAAGCCCGCGCTGCTGGTATGACGCGACGCGGAACTCCCCCGCCAACTCGGCACCAAGGTCGTCCAGATACAAATAGCTGAGACCTGGACCACCGTGCAGCAGCAGGACAGGCTCTCCTGAGCCGGCGACCCAGCCCCCCAGTGAGCCTCCGGCCACCGAAACGCTCAGTTCCTCACGGGACTGCATGAAGCGACCCTAACCGAGGGCCAGCGCCGCGTCCATTGCGCGGGAAGACTTTTCAGGCGCTCCTGGAATCTCGCGCTGGATCCAGCGCACATATCACCTCGTCGCCGAAGAGGGTGTCCGCCTAAGTGTGTGGGGGGACACCCTCGTCGCCCAGCACTTGGTAGGCGATGTGGACATCGCCGTTTCGCGCGTCCCTGGTCTCGGGAACCCTCATCCACCAACATCCACGTTCGCCGACCCCATGGGCCAAGTATCCACGGTTTGAGACCCTGGGTCCTCGGGGTGGGGGAGCGTGCCGCTGAGAGATGGGGAAGATGCTGAGGACCGTCAGCTCCCGGCCGGGAGCGCAGCTCCGAGGCGAAGCCGAGTCCGGTGCGCGTCCCGGTAGGCCGGTAGCAGTGAAGCGGCATGGCGCTGACGCGCCGATCCACGACGGCATAGACTAGCTTCGGTGGGCTGTTGTGCATCTCGCAGCGCTGCGTTGGACCCCCGCGGGGGACGGCGAGCCGGCACCAGGACGAGTGCATGGTCACGCATCTGATAGGCCGATTCGCGCCGGTCTGTTGGGGACTGACGTTGCTGGCCCTTGTGTCGGGCTGCGGCAGCAAGTCATCGACGGGGACGCGCAGTGCCTCAACGTCGACGGCATCGGCGGCGGCGACGTTCGTAAATCGCGCGAACGCAATCTGCACCAAGCCGCAGACGGGCCCGAACCCAGGCCCGTTCCCGTTCCCCTCGTTTGATCCCCTACATCCCGATCGCTCGAAGCTGCCTGCGATTGGTCGCTACTTCGAGCGGGCGAACGGGCTACGAGTTTTGAGAGTCGAACTTGCACAGCTCAGAGCGCTCGGGACCCCGCCCAAGGAGCAATCAGATTGGAAACGGCTGCTCACGGCGATGCAGGGGGATCTGGCCGCGACCGCCAGCCAATACCAAGCCGCGCTCGCGACCAACGTGCCGGTGTTCATCGCGACCGTCAAAACCGTGACGGCCACGATGAGCCAGGAGCGGGCAGCCGCGACGGCGTTCGGCGCGAACGGCTGCGCGCCGCCAGGGCCCAACGGGCAGGGGGGGCCCGGCGGGTCGGGCATAACTTTCCAAGCGATGGTCCAGCTCGCGGCCTGCATGCGCGCCAATGGCGTCGCCGTCCGCGCCAACACCCCCCCGAACAGTCCACCCCTGATCGCGCGCGTTCCCACCACCAGTCGGCAATACCAGACAGTGGGCGCCAAGTGCCGCGCTCAGCTCGGGAGTCGATTCCCCGGCTTGGCGCACAGCCCGATACCGCCGTAAATCGCGCGCCAGCCGTTGGGCACGAGGGATCGCGAGATGCTTCAGGGTTCGGTCTTCCCAGCGTCTCTGGTAGCCGCGTCTCAGTGGGGGCGGCGGTGCCGACTTCTCGGATCGAAGAGTGACTCAAGGCTGAGGATGCCGTGCCCGCCCGCGCTCACGCCTCCTTTGGCGACCTACGGTTCGAACACGACAAGCTGGAACTTAGAGATATGGGCCTTGCTGGGCTCGAACCAGCGACCTCCGCCTTGGGAAGGCGCGGACCGCATCGAAAACCCCCGCCGCGCCTGGCGATCCTGGACCGCTTCCCACGCATTTCCCATATGTCGGAACGTCACCGCAGCGCCCAATCAGCGTCGCTTCGCCAGTCGGCAGCGCCTGCGCGGACTGGCGGGCGGAGCCGCCGCGAGGCCAGAAATGCCTCGACCTCGCTGAGCCTGAACCTGATTGGGTTGTGGCCTCCGCCACCCGACACCGGTAGCCGCCCAATCGAGGGTTCGCTCCCAGTCCCCACCGGTACAGTTTGGTTCGGAGCAGCTAGAGCCGGTCGTGGTAGTGGCGCACGTCCGCCCGCAGCAATTCGAGTTGGCCGCTCGAGGTCACAGGTCGAACTCCAGCACCGTGTACGCGTTGCAACCCAGGATCTCGAGAGTTTCGTCGCGGCCACCCGCGTCTGGCTGGCGCCACACGACGAACGGCTGATGAGGGCCCATATCGAAAATCGCCATCACGATGCCCCCGCGCAGCGGATCGGGCACGCCAACCTCAGTGACGCAGTCGAGGCTCCCCCGGCGGGTCCACAACTGCAGGATACGGCGAGCACTCGGGCGACGCCCCATGTCGAGCTCGATTTGTTTGCGCATGGCTCCGTACTCCCGCTCGACGACCATCACGTCGTTGCTCAACCCCGGGATGAAGAACGTCGTCACGCCTACAACCCGCGATCGCGCGCGTCCTTATTGAGCGCGGCCCCCATGGCGGCGGGTTGGATTTGCGCCTCGAGGTCGGCGATCAATTTCCCCCGCCGCTCAGATTCGCGGTGAACGGAGTCCTGAAGCCCCTCGACCAGCCGCTCCAGATGCCCGACTCGAGCCTGCAGCGCGCGAATCTCATCGAGCTCCGAACGGACGTTCGACGCCTGGCGCGGTTTCTCCGCCGCTGAGGCCACGCGGCGGACATGCCGGATCCGTGCAATCAGACCCTCGCGGTCGGTCATCTTCATCACCGGTGGGAGCGCTGGGGGCGGACGACCGGCCGGGGCGGATATCGTCGACGCTCCTCCTTCGTCACCTGGCGGATGACGAGATCGCCCCTTTCGACCTGCTGACGGACCACGTCGAGCTTGGCCAGGCGTTTCTCCTCGGCTCGCTCTCGTGATGTCTTCATCGCATCACGTCGTGGCGGCTCGAGATCGACGCCGAGTGAACCGGCGGAGCGGCCCGCACGTGTCGCACGACACGGCTCGCCGTGCGTTGCGGCCCTCCAGCTTTGGGAAAGCCCATAGCTGCGCATCGGTTCTCCTTCCCTCGCCGGCGCGGTAAAACGAAATCAGAGGAGATTCGCTGCGTCGGCGACGAGAACCCCACAGACGGCGATGCCGCCCGCAAAGTCACCGTAGCACCTCGCGAACTGGGCCGGCCCGGGGATCAAGCCGGCGGCGAGCGGTGGTGGCGGCGACGTAGCCTTCGAGGCTCCTGGGCCCTACACTGATCAGGCAGGGCGCCTCGTCTGACGCGGTGCCGCGGGGGTGACTGCGGCCCAAGATAACGATGCCTCCACCACGAGGGGCTGACTGAGCTTGAGAGACGGACGGACATATGGCCAAACCGCTCGACAGACCTCTGGGTTCGCGAGGTGTGGCGGTGATCCCCAGGTTCATGGGTCGGCCGGCTGGACGGGGTGATCTGAAGCGACGTGTCACCGCAGCCGATGAGACATGTGACGGAGGTCACCGTGATTGGCGGTGATCGCTACCGCGTTGAGGGCGCTGCCGAGGACATCGAGCGGATGATCCTCGACGCAGCTCGTGGTTCGATCATGGCGTTCAGCTGGCTGGTCGAGGCCGAAACGGGAGAGAACCTCGGGATCAATCCCGAGTGCGTGGTGATGCTTCGAGCGGTCGAGTAGTGCCCGCAGGCCGGATGCTTGGCCTCACGCTCCTCGTTGCGTCGATCGCTGTCGCCGACTCGGTGAATCCATCGACGCTGATCCCTGGGTTATGGCTCGCCACCGAACACTCCGAGCGTAGGCTGGCCAGCTTTACGCTCGGCGTGTTCGCCGTGTATCTGGCGGGCGGACTCGTGCTCTTGTTCGGCCCGGGGCGGGTCATGATCAGCACTCTGCACCACGCCCATGGCCCGCTCGAACACGTCCTCGAGACCGCGGTCGGGATCGTGGCGCTCGCGTTCGCCGTCTTCCTGTGGCGCTCACGCCCCAGCAAGAGTGCTCAGCCGTCTCCGCGCCGCTCCCGCACGCGAGCCTCCGCATTTGCGCTTGGGGCAGGGATCATGGCGATTGAGCTCCCGACGGCGTTCATCTACTTCGGTGCGATCTCGGCCATCCTCGCGGCGCATCCCGGGGTTCCGCTCGAGATCTCGCTGATAATCATGTACAACGCGGTGTTCGTCGCAGCGTCACGTCTCTTTTGTGACCGGCAACTCTCCAGAGTGCCCTGGGCCGCCGGACGAAGCACGCCTCGCGGCCTCCTTCTTTGCCTGCTTGTCGAGCCGGCGCTGGCGAAGCTTGTGTTCGCGAGCCAACTTCGCCACGGTCGTCTTCTTCTTGCCGCGCGACGCCATGCGGGCTAGAGCCGCCGGACGTTCGCTGCCGCCGGCCCCTTTGGCCCCTGCTCGGCCTCGTAGCTCACCTTCGCGCCCTCGGCCAGCGACTTGAAGCCGTCGCCCTCGATCGCGCTGTGGTGGACGAACAGGTCCTTTGCGGAGTCATCCGGTGTGATGAATCCATAGCCCTTGTCGTCGCTGAAACCACTTCACGGTTCCTGTTAGCGGTCGTGCGCTTCGCGCACGCGGCCGAGAATGAACCCGTGGTAGTCCATCGAGAGCCCGATCAAAGCGGTGCGTGTGGCGGAGCTCGCGCTCATGGGTTCGACGTCGCCGCGGCCGCGACGCGGATCGATCAACTGCGCCCTGGACGCGGCTACGTCCAGGACATTCGTTGAGGCCGGCGATCTCCGAATTTGCCCGCTGTTTGCGACATTCGTCGAGAACCGGGGCGGCGCGGGGTGGAACACGATTGGTCGATTCGATGAGTGGGTACGGATTCCGCACAGGTGATCGGTTCACGTCATGTTCGCCATCCGCACAGGTGACCGCGACCCGGCACGCGCGGAAGGCGCACGGAGACGCGGCCTCCACAGCGCTACCCTGGGCAAACCCCGTTCCGTACCCATTTCAGAGGCATATCCCCCTGCGTTGTCCAATACGCACAATTTAGGTAGCGAAGTTCTTACACATATTCCCAACCGCTACTGCTTCCATTCGTTTGCCTCCGAAAGGATGCGGGCAGAAAGGACGCGGGCATGAGGGCGCCAGAGCAAAGTCAGAGGCCGGGACTCCGGCTCGTCGATCCGGTCACACCGGTCGAGTGGTCGTGGTTTTGCGGCCACTGCGCGGCGCCGTCCCGGATCGAGCCGCCCCCTCCCAACGCCCGCGTCTGCCACTCATGCAATCTCGGGCTCTTGATCGAGGCACGCAGCGACGCCATCCCGCAGTACGGCGACCCGTTCGTCGTGATCGACCGCTCGCTGATGGTGCAGGCCGTGTCCCGCGAAGCGGAGCGCCTGCTCGGTATGTCCGAGGACGAGGCGGTCAACCGGCCCATCCCGGAGCTGCTCGTGCCTGCCGATGCTGAAGCCCGTGGGCCGTCGGCGTTCGCGGCCGCCGTCGCCGAGGTGATGACCGACGAGGAGCCGGCCCATACCTACGTCCGCCCGTGGAACACGTTCGGCGTTCGGATGCGCGTGCGGATCGCGGCCTGCGGACCGCCCCGGGCGGCGCTGGTCGTAGTCGAGGACGTCCCCCCTAGCGGCCTGCGGCTCGTCTGAGCCCGGCGCTCAGGCCGCAGGCGCCAGCACCTCAGGCGCCCCATACCTGACCAGGGGCGGTGGCAGCGCGACCGACCCGTCGTCACGCTGGCCGTTCTCTAGCAACGCGATCAGCGTCCTTCCCACCGCTACCGCCGTGCCGTTGAGCATGTGCAGGTGAGCGGGCTTCCCGTCGCTGGACCGGTAACGGACGTCGAGTCGCCGAGCCTGAAAATCGGTGGTGTTGGAACAGGAGGTCAGCTCGCGGTAGCGCTCCTGACCGGGCAGCCATGCCTCACAGTCGTACTTCTTGGCCGCCGAAGCGCCCAGATCGCCGACCGCGATCGCCACGACCCGGTAGGGGATCTCGAGGTCTTGGAGGATTGATTCCTCGATCGCCAGTAGGTGCTCGTGCTCGGCCACGCTGTCCTCGGGCGCCACGAAGCTGAACATCTCGACCTTGTCGAACTGGTGCACTCGGAAGATGCCCCGCGTGTCCTTGCCCGCGGCGCCGGCCTCCCGCCGGAAGCAGGTGGAAAAGCCACCGTACCGCTTGGGCAGCTCATCGGCAGACAGGATCTCGCCGCGGTGCAGCCACGCCAACGCCACCTCGGAGGTCCCGACCAGGAACAGGTCGTCGTCCGCCAGGCGGTAGATCTGCTGTTCGGTGTCAGGCAGATAGCCGGTGCCGAACAGGGCTTGCTCGCGCACCAGCACGGGCGGGACGACCGGCTCGAAGCCCTCGGCCCGGATCTTCTCCAGCGCCCACCGGACGAGCGCGAACTCCACGATCACGAGGTCGCCCAGCAGGTACGCGAAGCGCGAGCCCGACATCTGCGCGGCTCGCTCCAGGTCGATCCGCGGCCCGGCCAGCTCGAGATGGTCGCGACCACGCGCCCCGGCGTCTCCCACCTCACGAATCGGCGTATCCTGGTCGGGCGCATCGTCGGCGGGAAGGTTCGGCAGGGCTGCCAGCTCCTGATCGAGCTCGCCCCGGGTGGCCGTCTCCAGGTCGCTCAGCTCCCGGCCGCGCGCGGCCAGGGCCGTGAGCTGCTCTCGCTCCTCCGGAGTGGGCGGCCCCCTACGGCCGCGGCTGGCCTGATTCTGCTGCGCCCGCAGCTCCTCGGCCTCAGCGGTCAGGGCCCGCCAGCGCTGATCGAGCGCGAGCACCCGTTCCACGGCGGCCGCCGGCTGCGGTCCGCGACGCGCGAGCGCTGCGCGGACGGCTTCCGGGTCGCGGCGGATCAGCCTGAGGTCGAGAACGGTCGCCCCCTAGGACACTAGGGCAGCGTTCCGACGGGCTGCGACTGGCAGGTCGCAACGCCGGGAGCCTTCGCCGCCTGGCGCCCGGCGTAGGTCGCGACGAACTGGGCCACGTCCTGAGCGTCTTTGCCCACGACCACGTTCTGAGGCATGATCGCGCCCGAGAAGCCGCCGTTCTGGATCGCGTACAGCACGCGCGTCACAGGGCGCTCACAGCGGACGTTGAAGTTCGGCCCGTTCGTGATCTCGCGCGTGCGGACATTGGAAGCGGAACCGTGCGTGGCCGCATACGACAGCGTGTGGCAACCCGAGCACCGCTGCGAGAACAGCACCGCCCCGCGATACAGGCTCTGGTCGGATTTCGGCACCTGAATGGTCTGAGTACCGCAGGCCGCAGCGAGCGCCGCGACCGCGGCAGAAGCACTCGAGATGAGGAGGACCCTGAACGGCCGGCTCATGCGGGCCGGATCATAATCGGGTTCCCATGACAGGGCCCCTCCCACTGAAGCTCGCTTTCCTGGTCGTATGTGTCGGGCTGCTGGCAGGCTGCGGCCACACCCAGGGTCTGAGCGCAGATCAAACCGTCCACATCGCACTCAGCGAATATCGCCTGAACCCGGACAACGTCCGCGTCGGCTCCGGCGATATCGATTTCCACGTCCACAACTACGGCCGGCTGACGCACGATCTGGTGATCACGCACGGGGGCCAAGCCGCCGGGAGCACGGGGCCGTTGTATCCGGGTCAGAGCCTCGACCTGACCATGTCGCTGGCGCCGGGCACCTATTCGATGGCGTCCACGATTCACTCAGATGAGGCGCTGGGCGCGTACGGGACGCTGAAGGTGACCGGCTGACCGCCGCGAGGCGCGTCCGCCGACTGGCGCCGGGCCGCCTCCGGCTGGGCGCCGACGAAAGTCTGCGAATCACAGGCAGGAGCCGGGCCGCCGACGCCGAACATGGCGCCATCCCCGGCGCCGGCCTACGAGACGTCGCTTACCACGCAAAGCGCGATCGTCCACCCACGGCGGCAACCAGAGGGAGCCGGCGCCGGGGATCCAGCATCAGCACGCTATAACCCCGCAAATGGGGGACGCTCCCGATCCTGAGGTATTCCGCGAGGTGTTCGGTCGGTTTGCCACGGGCGTCGCCGTGGTTACCAGCGCGGGCAGCGCGGGCACCGGGGGCCTGACGGCGAACGCCATCTGCTCACTGTCGCTCGAGCCGCTGCTGACGCTCGTGTGTCTGGAGAACGGCGCCCGCACGCTCCCGATCGTCCGCGAGTCGGGACGCTTCGCGGTGAACATCCTCAGCTCCGGCCAGGAGGAGCTGGCCGGAGTATTCGCCTCCAAGCTGCCCGAGGCGGAGAAGCTGGATGCCGTGGCCCATCGGCTCGAGCACGGAGTGCCGATCATCTCGGGCTCATTGGCCTGGGCAGCCTGCACGCTGCGCGAGCTGATCGGCGGCGGCGACCACACGATCGCGATCGGCGAGGTGGTCGGGCTTGGTCTGGGTGACGGAGAGCCGCTGCTGTGGTACGGCGGGCGCTACCACGAGGGCACGATCGTTCCGGGTGAGGGGGATGGAGTTGTCCCGGAGCTCGGGCTGGGCGTTCTGTGGGTTCGGCGGCTCGGCGGCTCGCGCCTCGGCTCGAGGTTCGGGCGGTCGGGCGGGCGGGCGGTTCTGGAGGTTCGCAGCGTTCGGGCGCTGCCGGCGGCGCCGGTGCCTTACCAGGGCGTGCAAAACCCGCCCGAGTTCGGGCGCGTGCCGGTTCGGGGCGAGTTGAGCATGCATACGATGAGTTTCTCGCCCGGCTCGCGTCGCTGCGCGAGTTGGGGCGGGTTGATCACGGGGCGGTCAGTAGGCGGTGTGGCCGCCCGCTCGCGATCGCGCGCCAACAGGCCGCCAACCAGCGCGGCAACCAGCGCGGCCACCGCGCGGCCAATCCGACCGGCACGGTCAGGGCCGCACCTCGCGACCCGACCGGTCCGGACCTGGATACCCGCCGCTGCCGGTCGGGGCGTACAACGATTAAGTTCCGGGCAACGCCGTGAGTGCGCTGGAGCGTATTGGAGGAAGGCGTGCGACGTTGCGTGGGAGTCGGTTTGGCGCTCGGCGCCGCGCTGGCGCTGAGTGCGTGCGCCGCCCAGACGACCGGCGCGAGCAACATCAAGGACTACTCCGTCGACGCTGCACGCCCGCGCGCGCTGCGACGCCGGCGAGGTGTGCAAGTGGTACTGGGAGTGGTGGCCGCGGGGCACGCCTCGGCTGGGCGGGCGACGATCAGCGCAGCAGCCACAAGACACGGGTGTTCGGTCCGGTCAATGGGCCCACCGGTGGAGCAGAACCTCTCCACCACAGTCCCGGTTCAGCCCGGCATCACATACTATGGGTGTTCTGCGGCTCGCCGGACAACGGCGCCCACTACGCCTGCGCCGGCCCCCACGGCACGTTCGGCTCGCAGACCGCCGACCCTCCGCCGGACTACGGGACGTTCACCAGCGCCCCGATCGAGGCCGCTGGCGGAGCGTCTGGAACGGCTCCAGCTGGGCCATGCAGCAGACGCCCGACCAGTCGCCAGCGACGCTCGTTCACGGCGGTGTCGTGCACCTCCGCCACGGCCTGCACCGCAGTCGGGACGATGGCGAAGCCAGACGCTGGCGGAGCGCTGGGACGGCACCAGCTGGACGATCCAGCCGCACGCCCACCGGCCCAGCCCCTACAGCCAGCTGGTGGGGTGTCGTGCCCGCCTCGGCCGCGGCGTGCACCGCAGTCGGGCAGGATTTCGGTGCCGCCGCGCCGCTGGCGGAGCGCTGGGATGGGACCAGCTGGACGATCGAGACCACTCCCAACCCCAAGCCCGGCACCGCGGCTAGCTTGCTCCAAGGCGTGTCGTGCGCGTCGGCCAGCGCCGTGCATCGCCGTGGGCGACTCGGTCAGCATGCCAGTGCCAACCCGCCCGGCCAGTTCAACTCGCCGTTGGCGGAGGTTTGGGACGGGACGAGTTGGACGATCCTGCCCACGGTCAACCCGGATCCGGGCGGCTCCGGCCACCTCACGGGAGTGTCCTGCACGTCCTCGACGTCGTGCATGGCCGTCGGCACCGGGCCGGCGGACCCTGGCACCACTGGGACGGGTCCACCTGGACCGACGCAGGACGCCGCCAACTCCGGGCAGGGCGCAGCTCTGGACGGTGTCTCCTGCACGTCGGCGACCGCGTGCACCGCCGTCGGGAGCTACTTCAACGGGACGCACCCGTCACGCTGGCGGAACGCTGGAACGGCAGCACCTGGACGGTGCAGCCCACCCCCAGTCCCGGCAGCCTCGCCAACGTCCTGACCGGCGTGTCATGCGCCTCGGCCACCTCGTGCACTGCGGTCGGGAACTACTTCGACGGGGCGAACACCGTCTCGCTCGCCGAGCACTGGGACGGCAGCACCTGGACGATCCAGCCCACGCCCAGCCGTAACCCGAGCTGGTCGTTGGCCGGAGTGTCGTGCACGTCCGCCACGAGCTGCGACGGCCGTGGGCCAGCACTAGCCGCCCGCCGTCAGGGCCGGCCGGCGCGGCCTACCCCGCCGTTCCCGCCGCCCTCACCAGCAGCACGACCACCACCAGCGCCGCGATCGCCATCACCCCCATCTCGCGCTGGACAATCGCCAGCACGACCGATTGTTGCTCCTCGGCGGGCAGCGCGCCCACCTCCTGCGCCGAGTCCAGTCCGCGCGCGTCCAGCACCATCTGCGCCGAGGCGATGCGAAGCTGCTCGGCGATGAATGACACCAACAGCGGCAGCAGGCCGTAGATCACGTGCAGGCTCGATGGCTTGTGGCCCAGCAGCACCAGCACGCCGCCGAGCAGGACCTCCACCACGACCACCACCTGGCCCGCTCGCAACAGCCGCCAGAACCAGGCACTCGACTCGATTCGCCACCACCGCCACGCCCCCCACGCGCCCGCGCCGGCGTTCAGTGCGATCGCCAGGATGCCGACGACCATGTGGATCTCCTTCATCGCCGCGGTGAGCGCCTGGCGGGGGCCGAACGACGCGGCGAACGCCCAATGAGATAGCCGCATTCCGCACTAAGTAACACGTTGTTACAAACTACCCGGTCGCGGTGCTATAAGACCTGGTTGATGCTGCGAACGTACCTCCCGGCGCTGGTGTTCATGCTGCTCGGCGGTGTGGTGGGAGTGTTGTTCGCGGTCCTCAACCTCTTCCTGGGTCCGCGGCGCCCGAATCGCTCCAAGCAGGCGCCCTACGAGTGCGGCTTGCCGTCGGAAGTTCAGCGCGGCTTCCGCTTCGGGATCAGCTTCTACCTGATCGCGATGCTGTTCATCCTGTTCGACATCGAGGTCATCTTCCTGTATCCGATCGCGGTGCAGCTGCGGGCGTTCGGGACGTTCGCGATGACCGAGACGATCGTGTTCGTGGTGCTGCTGATGATCGCGTTCCTGTATGTGTGGCGGCGGGGGGCCCTGGCGTGGAAATAAGCCGAGAGCGGCTGGCGAGCCCGGACGATTTTCGCGTGCGGCAACTCCGGGCCCGGGACATGCTCCGCGGCGACCTGGACGACGCCGCACTCGAGCAGTACGTCGAGGAGCGCGTGATGACCACCACGCTCGAGAAAGCCGTCGCGTGGGCGCGCGGCAACTCGTTCTTTCCCCTGACGTTCGGCCTGGCCTGCTGCGGCATCGAGTTCATGCACATCATCGCCGCCAGGATGGACATCGCGCGCTTCGGCTGGGAGGCCGCCCGCGCTTCGCCGCGCCAGGCCGATCTGATCATTCTGTCGGGCCGGGTGTCGATCAAGATGGCGCCGGTAATCCGCCGGCTGTACGACCAGATGCTCGAGCCCAAGTGGGCGATCTCGATGGGCGCCTGCTGCTCATCGATGGGGGTGTTCAACAACTACGCGATCGTCCCGTCCGACAAGTTCATGCCGATCGACGTTCATGTGCCGGGGTGCCCGCCGCGTCCGGAGTCGCTCGCGCATGGCATTCTGAGGCTCCGCGACAAGGTCCACGGGAAGCCACCCGACGGTTGGCGGGAGCGCTACAACGCGGTCGGCACGGAAGAGCTGCTTCCCAAGGACCCGCACACCGACAGCGCATCGATCAACGTGTTCAAGCCCGGGGACACGGCCGGTGCCTGACGCCACCGGGCTCGAGCTGATCGCCCAGGAGCTCCGCGACCTCGACGCCGAGTCGGTCCTCGATACCGAATTTCATCGCAATCGGGCGACGCTGATCTCCGACCCTGGGCACATCAAGGAAAACCTCCGGCACCTGCAGTCGAAGGGGTACACGTTCCTGGCCAGCCTGCACGGCGTCGACTACTACCCGGAGGAGCCCCGTCTGGGCGTTCTCTACGAACTGCTCGACATGCGGCGCGTCGACCGGATCAGCGTCAAGGCTCGGGTGCCCACCGATGCGCCGACAATCGCGTCGGTGGTCGAGCTGTTCCCCGGCGCCGACTTCCCCGAGCGCGAGGTGTACGACATGTTCGGGGTGGTGTTCGAGGGACATCCCGATCTTCGGCGGATCCTGATGCCCGAGGACTACGAGGGGTTCCCGCAACGCCGGGACTTCCCCGTCGGCGGCGAGCCGGTGCTGTTCACGTACAACGAAGAGCAGAACTACGGGAAGTGGCAGTGAGCCTCACCGAGGATTACCGGCGGCGCGAGGAGTCGGTCACGCTCGCCAGCGAGCCCGCCGGCGAGCATGAGACGCACGAGCTGCTGACGCTCAACATCGGACCGCACCACCCAGCGACTCACGGTGTGCTGCGGCTGCTGGCCACGCTCGAGGGTGAGGTGGTCCACGACATCAAACCGATCATCGGCTACGTGCATACCGGAATCGAGAAGACGGCAGAGGATAAGGCGTACTGGAAGGTGATCCCGGTGGTCGAGCGGATGGATTACCTGAGCTACTACTTCAACGCGATGGCGTTCTGTGGCGCGGTTGAGGAGCTGATGGGGGTCGAGGTCCCGCCGCGGGCCCAATATCTGCGGGTGCTCCACCTCGAGCTCAACCGGATTGCATCGCACATGGTGTGGCTGGGAACCAGCGCGCTGGACGTAGGGGCAATCTCGATGTTCTGGTATTGCTTCCGCGAGCGGGACAAGATCCTCGATCTGTTCGAGATGTCCTCGGGCCAGCGGATGCATACCCGCTATTTCCAGGTGGGCGGCGTGTTCGAGGACATCCCGCGCGGGTTTGAGGCCAAGGTGCGCAAGTTCACCGCTGAGATGCCAACCCGCGCCGATCAGTACGCCGACCTGCTGGAAAAGAATGAGATCGTGCTCGAGCGCCTGCGCGGCACGGGCGTCGTCGCTCAGGAGACGCTGTTGGCGCTCGGGGTCAGCGGACCGCTGCTGCGGGCCACCGGCAACCCCTGGGATCTGCGCAAGGCTGCTCCGTACTCCAGCTACGACCACTTCGACTTCAAGATTCCGGTCGGCACGGTGGGCGACAACTACGACCGCTACCGCGTCCGCCACGCCGAGCTCTACGAGTCGGTGAGGATCATCGATCAGGCGCTGGACGGATTGCCCGAGGGGCCGCACATCACGACTGACCGCAAGGTGGCGCTGCCGCCAAGGCATGAGCTGGCGACCTCGATGGAGGCGCTGATCCACCACTTCAAGCTGGTGACCGAGGGGTTCCGGGTCCCGCCCGGCGAGGCCTACTACCCGATTGAGGGCCCGCGCGGCGAGCTGGGCTGCTTCGTCCGCGCCGACGGCTCCGCCAAGCCGGCCAGGGTGCACATGCGCGACCCAAGCTTCGTACATCTCCAGGCGCTCGCGCCGATGGTCAGAGACGGCTATCTCGCCGACCTGATCGCAACGCTGGCGATGCTCGACCCGATCCTCGGAGGCATCGACCGGTGAGTACCGCGGTCCCCCGCTTCGGCCACGGCTCACGCGTCCCCGGCTGGGACGAGGCCGTCGACTTGACCAAGCCTCCGGCCACGATCCCGGATCCGGCGCAGACGCCGGTGCCGAGCGAGCTGCGGGAGTCGATCGAGGCCGCGATGGCCGAATACCCTGACCGGCGGTCGGCGGCGATCCCGGCGTTGCACGCGGCGCAGGAGGTCCACGGTTGGTGCTCGCCGGAGGCGATCGAGCAGGTCGCGGCCGTGATGCAGCTGACGCCAGCCTACCTGACCTCGGTGGCGACCTTCTACGACATGCTCGAGACGCAACCCAAGCCGAGGAACGACGTGTACGTGTGCACGAACATCTCGTGCTCGCTGCGTGGCGCCGACGAGCTCTACGAGGCCATGATCGCCGCCGCGGCCGAAGACCCGGATGTCAACGTGCGTTCGTTCGAGTGTCTGGGGGCGTGCGACATCGCGCCGATGGCCTCGGTCAACGGCGAGTACGTCGGCCCGCTGGTCATCGAGGACGCCGGGCGCATCGTCGAGGACCTCCAGGCCGGGCGCACGGTGCTGGAGCACAAGCAGCTGCGCTATCGCCGCTGCGCGGATCCGCAGGTGCAAACGGAGATCCCGGGCGATGGGGTAGACCAATGATCCTGCTATTCGAGGGGATCGACGAGCCGGGGCTGAACACGATCGACGTTTACAAGCGTCGCGGCGGATACGGGGCGCTGGCCAAGGCGTTGCGGATGGAGCCCGAGGACGTACTCAGCAACATCATGGACTCGGAGCTGCGCGGGCGCGGCGGGGCCGGTTTCCAGATGGGCAAGAAGGCCTCGTTCCTCCCCCACGGCCACATGGAGAAGTACCTGGTGTGCAACGCGGATGAGTCCGAGCCCGGCACCTTCAAGGACCGCGAGCTGATGCAGAAGAGCCCGCACATGCTGATCGAGGGGATCGCGATCGCCTGCTGGGCGGCGGAGATCAGCCGGGCGTTCATCTACATCCGTGGCGAGTACGACCTGCAGGCCGATATCCTCGAGGCGGCGATCGCGGAAGCCGAGCAGGCCGGATATCTGGGCCAGCGCATCCTCGGGTCCGACCTGTCGCTGAAGCTGGTGCTGCATCGCGGTGCCGGCGCCTACATCTGCGGCGAGGAGACGGGGCTGCTCGACTCGCTGGAGGGAAAGCGCGGCAACCCGCGGCTGAAGCCTCCGTTCCCCGCGATCGAGGGCCTGTACCACGGGCCGACGCTGATCAACAACGTCGAGACGCTGTGCACCGTGCCGTACATCATCCGGATGGGCGGCGAGGAGTACGCCAAGCTCGGGACCGAGAACTCGACCGGCACCAAGCTCGTGTCGGTGTCCGGCGACGTTCAGCGCCCTGGCAACTACGAGATCGAACTCGGAATCTCCTCACGGGAGATCATCTACGGCCTGGCCGGCGGCGCCCCCGGAGGGCAGGGAGGTCAAGTTCTGGTTTCCCGGCGGCTCGAGCGCGCCGGTGCTGACCACGGACGATCTCGATCTCGCCTACGACTTCGACACGCTGGCCAAAGCCGGAAGCATGCTCGGTTCCGGGGCCATCATCGTGGTCGACGAGTCGCACTCCGTGCTGGAGGTGGCGCTGAAGCTGGCGAAGTTCTACGCCCACGAGTCGTGCGGCAAGTGCGTGCCGTGTCGTGAGGGCACGAACTGGACGGTCAAGATGCTGCAGCGGATCGAGTCCGGCGAGGCCACGCCGATGGATCTCGACATCATGGCCTCGGTCCAGGAGCAGATCATCGGCAACTGCCTGTGCGTGCTCGGGGACGCGATGGCGATGCCGATCGGCTCGATGGTCGAGAAGTTCCGTGACGAGCTCGAGGCCGAGATCGAAGCGGCGCGCGCCCGGGCGGGCGCGGGGGCACTCGAGGACGTGATCCCGCTCGGGGTCGCGGACGAGTTCGCCGGCCCCCTGCCCACTCACTGAACCGCCGCGCATGCCCCGACCGGAACAGAGGACGATTCAGCTGACGATTGACGGGAGGGAATGCCGGGCCCTGGAGGGCGCCCTGTTGGTCGATGCGGCCAAGCAGAACGACATCGAGATCCCGTACTTCTGCTACGAGCCAAAGCTCGGACATCCGGTCGGCGCATGTCGCATGTGCCTGGTCGAGATCGAGGGCATCCCCAAGCTACAGACCTCCTGCTCCACGCCGGTCAAGGACGGGATGGTGGTCCACACCCACACCGACCGGGTCCGCCACGCGCAGAACGCGGTGGTCGAGTTCCTGCTCGTCAACCACCCGCTGGACTGTCCGGTGTGCGACAAGGGCGGCGAGTGTCCGCTCCAGGACATCACCTTCGGCTGGGGCCTGGGGCGCTCACGGTTCATCGATCCCAAGCGGCACTTCGTCAAGCCGCTGGCGCTGTCCCCGCTGGTCGCGATCGACCGGGAACGCTGCATTTTGTGTTACCGCTGCGTGCGTTTCTCCCAGGAGGTGGCCGAGGACTACCAGCTGATCTTCGCCGAGCGGGGTGCGCACACGTTCGTGACCACGTTCGACGGTCACCCGTACGTCGCGCCGTTCAGCGGCAACATCGTCGAGCTGTGCCCGGTGGGGGCGCTGACCTCTCAGCCTTACCGCTTCCGCGCCCGTCCCTGGGACATCGAGAGCGCAGGCGGCATCTGCACGCTGTGTCCGTCGCAGTGCAACCTGACCTTCACGGTGCGTGACGAGAAGGTGCTGCGCGTCCTGGGCCGCGATCACGCCGAGGTCGACGACGGCTGGCTGTGCGACAAGGGCCGGTTCGCCTATCAGGCGATTCACGTGGACGAGCGCATCACCCGACCGCTGGTCCGCGACGGTGGCGAGCTGCGTCCGGTGTCATGGGAGCGTGCGCTCCAGACGGCGGCTGGACTGGCGCGGCACACGGGCCGGGTGGGCACGCTGGTCGGTGGGGCCGCCACCAACGAGGAAGGCTTTCTGCTCCAGCGCCTGGCGCGTGAGGCCCTGGAGTCGCCCGACATCGACTCGGGGCTGGGCGCCGTCCGCCCACCGCAGCTGACGCGAGCGCTGGCTGCGCCCGACCTGCAGGCGACGGTCCCGGACCTGGAGTTCGCTCATACCGTGCTGGTCGTGGGCTGCGAACCGCTCGACGAAGCCCCGATCCTCGATCTGCGGATTCGCAAGGGCGTCCGCCGCCGCGGCGTGCAGCTGGCGGTGGCGACGGCGCGGCCCAGCGCGCTGGATCCGGGCGCGCGAGTGGTCGCGCGCTATGCCCCGGGAGAGGAGTCGCGGTTCCTGGCCGAGCTCGCGACCGAGCTCGGCGGCGAGGCGCGCACTGACCTCGCGCGCCTGTTGCGCGACGGAGGCGAGGATGTCGTGATCGTGTGGAGCGAGCGTCTCAGCGCCGAGGCGTTGCCGCATCTGCTCGAGGTCTCGGCCCGGTTGGGGCTGGCCGGGCGTGAAGGTGCCGGGCTGCTCGAGATCCCCGGCGGCGCCAATGGGCGTGGCCTGCGCGAGGCCGGTGTGCTGCCGGCGTCCGGGCCGGGATATGCCGACATCGAGCCACAGGGCCGCGGGGCTGCTGACATCGCCGAGGCGGCGGCTAACGGCGGGATCACGGCGATGCACCTGTTCCAGACCGACCCGATGCGTGACCTGCCGGACCGCCTGAGCTGGGAGCGGGCGCTGCACGGAGCCGCACTCGTGGTGGCCCACGCCTCGGTGTTGACCGAGGGGCTTCAGGCACACGCCAACGTGATTTTCCCGGCCGAGTCCTACGCCGAGAAGGACGGCACGGTTATCCATCCCGACGGACGGATCCAGCGCCTACGGATGGCGATCGCCCACCCGGGCGAGGTGCGTGCCGGGTGGTCGGTGATCGCCGATATCGCCAAGCGCTGCGGGCTGGACACCGGCGTGCTCACCGGCGGGATGGCGTTCCGGCAGCTGGTCGATGCGGTGCCCTTCTACGAGGGGCTGACGCTGGATGAGATCGGCGGCCACGGTGTTCGCTGGCCGGCGCGGCCGGCGGCCGAGGCGATGCCCGGCGGTGAGCTGGTGTCCGAGCGATCGCCCAGGCCCGCCCCCGAGTCGCCCAGCAATGGCGCGCTTGCGCTCGGCACCTACCGCCCGATCTGGGCCGCTCCCGAGGTGGAGGTCTCACCCGCACTGCATTTCGCGATCGCCGAGCAGCGGCTGGAGCTGTCGCCCGAGGACGCCCAGCGGCTCGGAATCGCCAACGGCGAATCAGTGGAAGTGGCCCAGAACGGGACACGGCTGAGGGCCCGGGCGGCGGTCCGCTCCGGGGTGCCGCAGGGTTCGGCGTTCCTGGCCGACGGGCTCGCGGCACAGTCCGCCAACGCGCTGACCGAGCGCGTGATCCAGGTGTACAAGGCGTGATCACGTTCGCGAATCCCCTCTACTACGAGCCCTGGTGGGTCCAGATCCTCAAGGCGCTGGTGATCTTCATCGTGATATTCGCGCTGCTGCCGATGCTGATCGTCTATGAACGCAAGCTGCTCGGTCGCTTCCAGGGCCGCTATGGGCCCAATCGCGTCGGCCCCTACGGACTGGTTCAGCCGCTCGCCGAGATCGTCAAGCTCGCGACCAAGGAGTACTCGCGGCCGACCACATCGATCGGCTTCCTGTTCCGCCTGGCCCCTGTGATCGCGATCGTAACGGCGGTCACCGCGATCGCGATCATCCCGTTTGGCGGCGTCCAGCACATCTTCGGCACGCCGGTCGGCTTGTACGGGATCGACGTCTCGATCGGCCCGCTGTACGTGTTCGCGCTGGCCGGGATCTCGTTCTACGGAATCATGCTGGGCGGCTGGGCGTCAGGGTCGAAGTATTCGTTCCTGGGCGCGATGCGCGGGGCCGCGCAGCTGATCTCCTACGAGGTCTCCCAGGGGCTTGCCCTGCTGGGCGTGGTGATCACCGCGCAGACGCTGTCGCTCACCGGGATCGTGCACGCCCAGAGCGGAATGTGGTACATCGTCCCCCAACTGGCCGGCTTCCTGATCTTCATGCTGGCCTCGTTCGCGGAGACCAATCGGGCGCCGTTCGACTTGATGGAGGCCGACGCGGAGCTGGTCCAGGGCTACTACACAGAGTACGGCGGCACATCGTTCGCGGCCTACACGTTCGCGGAGTACGCCAACATGATCGTTGTCTCGGGCATCGTGACCACGGTGTTCCTCGGTGGCTGGCTGCTGCCGTTCGGTATCCACCCGCCCGGCTGGGTCGACCCACTGGTGGTGCTGTTCAAGATGACGCTCGTCCTGACGCTCTTCATCTGGGTCCGAGCCACGCTCCCGAGGCTGCGCTACGACCAGCTGATGTCGTTCGGCTGGAAGGCGCTGCTGCCCCTCGCGACCCTCAACCTGCTGGTGACGGCGATCCTGGTGGCCAGCTGAGACGATGCCTCCCTACGATCCCAGTTCGGACGTAGTCGAAGTCATCCGGCACCCCTCGCCCGGCCCGGTCGCCGGCGCGTACCGCACTTTCGGGGAGACGCTCCGGGGTCTCAAGACGACGTTCGCCCGGATCGTGGAGGGTCCGAACACGATCCAGTATCCGGAGGAGAAGACCCCGGTCTACCCGCGGTTCCGGGGCCGGCACAAGCTCCACCGCTTCGAGGACACCGGGCTGGAGAAGTGCGTTGGCTGCTCGTTGTGCGCCGCCGCCTGCCCGGCCGACTGCATCCGCGTGGTCGCCGCCGAGAACACCCCCGAGCACCGCATCTCCGCCGGTGAGCGCTACGCCGCGGTGTACGAGATCAACCTGAGCCGCTGCATCTTCTGCGGTTACTGCGAGGTGGCGTGTCCGTTCGACGCGATCACGATGGGTCACGACTACGAGCTGTCGGACTACACCCGCTCGGACCTGATCTTCACCAAGGAGATGCTGCTGGCGGAGCCAATCGAGCGCACCCCCCTGCGGGCAGAGGGCGAGTGAGCCACGTCCTGTTCTTCATCGCCGCGATCGGCGCCCTGACCGGCGCGATCGGCGTGGTCGTGGTGCGCAACCCGTTCTACAGCGTGCTCGCGCTCGTGTTCCATCTGATCTCGCTGGCGGCGCTGTTCCTGCTGCTGCGCGCCGAGTTCGTGGCCGCCGCCCAGGTGATCGTGTACGCCGGCGCGGTGATGGTTCTGTATGTGTTCGTGGTGGCCTACGTGGGCGGAGGCGAGGAGCTGGCCGGCGGCACCGCGCTGCGCATCCTGGGCCCGCTGTTCGCGTTCGCGCTGGCCATTGAGCTGTGCGTGGCGATGCTCGGCTCCGCGCTCAAGGGCATCTCGGGCAAGGGCGCTCCCTACATCGCCGGGTTCGGTACGCCGCGAAGCATCGGCACGCTGTTCTTGACCAAGTACCTGTTCCCGTTCGAGGTGGCCTCGCTGCTACTGCTGGTGGCCGCGATCGGAGCGGTGGTACTGGCGCGCCGGCGCCGGGGCCTGGAGGCCGACGACGAGGAGCTCCAGGCCCGGATCCGCGCGCCGCGTCCCGCCTACACGGGCACGATGGCCGAGGGTGCCGGCACCCGGGTGGCCGAGACCGTTCCGCCACCCGAGGTCGAACCCACCCACAGCGGGGGCTGGTAGGAACTCGATGCCCATCGGCTGGTACCTCACCGTCTCCGCCCTGATCTTCTGCATCGGCGCCGCGGGTGTGCTCACGCGCCGGAATCCGCTGGTGATCCTGTTGTGCCTGGAGCTGATGTTGAACGCGGCCAACCTGGCGCTGGTGGCGTTCAGCCGCATGTGGGGCGGTGAGGACGGGCAGGTGTTCGCGCTGATCGTGATGGTGGTCGCGGCCTGCGAGGTCACGGTTGGGCTGGGGCTGATCGTGGCGATCTACCGCCGCCGGCTACCGATCGACGTCGACGAGATGAGCGAGCTTCAAGGATGAGCCCTGACCACGTTCGGCTGGCTGGTCCTGCTGTGCCCGCTGCTGGGCACGGTGGTGATCGGGTTGGGGTTCAAGCGCCTGCCGGGCCGGACGGCGGGGTGGATCGGCACGGCGGCGATCGCCCTGTCGTTCGCATTCAGCGTGGGGGCTTGCGTTTCGCTCCTCGGGCGACCGGAGGCGCACCGCCAGCTCACCTCATCGCTGTGGAACTACGCCTTCACCACCGGGCTGGACGCGAAGCTGAGCATCCTCGTCGATCCCCTGTCGGTGTTCATGATCCTGGTGGTGTCCGGGGTCTCCGCCCTGATTCACCTGTACTCGGTCTCCTACATGAATCGGGACCGAGGCCTCAACCGCTACTTCGCATACCTGAACTACTTCGTGTTCTCGATGCTGCTGCTGGTCCTGGCCGGCAACTTTGTGCTGCTGATCGTGGGGTGGGCGTTCGTCGGCGCCGCCTCCTACCTGCTGATCTCGTTCTGGTACCGGCGCGACACCGCCACCCGGGCCGGCCTCAAGGCGTTCGTGATCAACGTCGTCGGAGACGTGGGGCTGGTGCTGGGCACGTTCATCATCTTCAACCACACCGGCACGGTGGACTTCCTGAAGACGTTCGCCGAGGTTCCGGTCGTCTTTCATCACAACCAATCCGCGCTGGTCGCCGCCTGCCTGCTGCTGCTCGTGGGAGCGTTCGCCAAGTCGGCGCAGGTGCCGTTGCACACGTGGCTTCCCGACGCCATGGAAGGACCCACCCCGGTGTCCGCGCTGATCCACGCCGCGACCATGGTCACCGCGGGGGTGTACCTGATCGCCCGCATGCACCCCCTGTTCGAGCGGGCCCCCAGCGCCGCCGACGTGGGCGCCATCGGGGGCTGCCTGACGCTCATGATCGCCGCCTCGATCGGGCTCGTGGTCACCGACATCAAGCGCGTGATCGCCTACTCGACCATGTCCCAGATCGGCTACATGATCATGGGCGTATCCGCGGGCGCGTACTCGGCGGGGCTGTTCCATCTGATGACGCACTCGTTCTTCAAGGCGCTCTTGTTCATGGCGGCCGGCTCGCTGATCGGCGCGATGGCCGGGGAGCAATCGCTGGACCGGATGGGCGGCTTTCGCAAGGCGCTGCCGTTCACGTTTGGATGCTTTCTGGTCGGCGGCCTGGCGCTGTCCGGCCTGCCGCCGTTCTCCGGATGGCTGTCGAAGGACGACATCATCGGCTTCCTCGACCACCGCGGCGGTGGCTTCCTGCTGCTCGGGATCCTGGGCTACGCCGGCGCTCTGATGACCGGTGTTTACACGTTCCGGATGATCTTCCGCGCGTTTCTGGGCGAGCCGGTGAAGGAGGCGCGCTCGCTCCAGGAGGGCCATCTCGCTCATGCCGAGGTTCCGCGCAACCCGACCTCGGGCGAGGAGGAGGACGCCGACGTCGGCTTCCCCGGCCCCGACCACTACATCGCCGAGCGTGAGCTCCCGATGAAGATCGCGATGACAGCGCTCGCAGTGCTGGCGGTGGTCGGCGGCGTGTTGCAGATCCCGGGCGTCGATCGCGGGGTGTCGCGATTCCTGGACCCGTCGTTCGCCACCTCCCACCTGGCGCACATCGACGTGCACGACCGGTTCCGAGTGGTTCGGGCTGATCATCGGGGCGCTGATCGCAATCGTCGCCATCGCCATCGCCTACCGCGTGTGGGTGGTGAAGCCGAGCACACCGGCCAGGCTCCGGCAACGGTTCGCTCCCATCTATCCCTTCCTGATCCACAAGTGGTACTTCGACGAGCTGATCGATGTGCTGATCGTGCGGCCGGCGCTGCTGGTGGGACGGTTCGCCGATTCAGTGCTGGAGCGGATCGTGATCGGCGGCGGCATCACCGGTGGCACCGTCGGGATAGTGCGCGCCGGCTCCGCCGCGGTGCGCCGCTGGCAGACCGGCTTCCTGCGCTACTACGCCGCCGCGATGGTCGTGGCAATGGCCGCCGTGGCCCTGTACTTCCTGATCTCCTCGAGCTGACATGACTCTGTCGATCCTGATCTGGCTGCCGGTGGCGATCTCGATCGTGGCCTCGCAGCTGCCCGCTCGCCTGGCGGGCCGCGTCACCGCGATCGGCAGCCTGGTCACGCTCGGCGTCGCGATCTCGTTCGTGGCTCGCTTCAAGGTCGGACACGTTGGCCTGCAGTTCGTGACCGACACGGTGTGGATCTCAGCGCTGGGCATCCACTACAAGCTCGGCCTGGATGGCCTGAACGTGGTCCTGGTGCTACTCACCTGCATCCTGTTCAGCGTCTCGCTGCTGTGGGCCTCCTCCCGGGAGTGGGATCGTCCGCGGCTGTTCTACCTGCACTTCGGGCTGGCGCAGAGCGCGGTGCTCGGCGCGTTCTGCGCCCAGGACCTGGCGCTATTCGTGGCGTTCTTCGACCTGATGCTGATCCCGTTCTACTTCCTGGTCGGGATGTGGGGGACCGGAGAGCGGGTCCGGGCCACCACCAAGCTCGTGGTGTACACGCTGGTGGGATCGTTCTTCATGCTGGCGGGCGCGATCGCCACCGGGGTGCTGGCCTCGAATCAGAACGGCACCGGGCTCACGTTCGTGCTCTCCTCGCTGCAGCACCTGCCCCTGTCGCATAGCTCGCAGGAGTGGATCTTCCTGTGCTTCGCGATCGCGTTCCTGGTCAAGATGCCGCTGGTCGCCGTTCCACGGCTGGCTGGCCGACGGCTACAAGTCGATGCCGATTCCCGCCGTCGCGGTGTTCTCCGGGATCCTGTCGAAGGTCGCCGCCTATGGCTTTCTGCGGATCGTCCTGCCGCTGTTCCCCTACGCAACGGCGCACTTCCAGACGCTGATGCTGCTGATCGCGCTGGTCTCGATCCTGTGGGGCACCTCGCTGGCGTTCACCACACCGCGACGCCCGGCTGGTGGTCGCCTACTCGAGCGTCGCGCAGCTCGGCTTCATCACGCTCGGGATCTTCTCGCTGCGGCCCCAGGGCGCGCAGGGCGCGCTGCTGCAGATGGTCAACCACGCCCTGGTGACCGCGCCGCTGTTCTTCATCGTCGCGGCGCTGGCGGCGCGCGCCGGCGGCTCGGAGAAGCTGCGCGACATGGGCGGGATCGCGTTCCGCGCGCCGGTGCTGGCGTCGCCTGTTCCTGATCGTGGCGCTGGCCACGCTGGCGATGCCCGGCTCCTCGAACTTCGTCGGGGAATTCCTGATCCTGCTCGGCGTGTTCAAGGCCAAGCTCGCGATCGCCGTGATCGCGTTCGTCGGCGTGGTTGGCGCGGCGGTCTACGCGCTGCGGGTGTTCATCGCCGCGATGCACAACCGGGTGGGCCCCGGGTGACGACTCGCGTGAGATCGGGGCCGCGGACGCCGTCGCGGCTCGTGCCGATCGTGGCGGTGATCCTGGTCCTGGCCTTCTATCCTCAGTTCGTCCTGCGCCGCTCGCAGACCAGCGCTCAGGGCTCGGTCTTGCCTGCGCACGGTGGTCCAGGTGGCATCGCGATCGGCCCGTGCGGGTGGCATCGCGATGAGCGTCGTGTCCCGGCTGGCGCACGTGAGCCACTCCGGCCCGCACATCACAGGGCCCGCACATCGACTGGCTCGCGCTTCTCGCCGTTCGTCGCCCTTACAGTCGGCGCTCTGGTCGTGCTGCTGGTCGGGCTGCTGCGACGCCGCATTCATCCGCGAGCGCGTGGTGCCGCTGCTGACGCTGATGGCGCTGGGGGTGACGATCGGCGTTCGAGATCGCGCGCTTCACACCATCACGCGCTGATCATCTCCGGGGCGCTGGCGGTCGACGACCTGGCGCTGGTCCTTGACCTGATCTTCGCCGTGTCGGCGATCGCGGCGGTGCTGCTGTCGCTGGCGCGTCCGGCGCCGAGCGACGCCGGCCACGGCGAGTATCACTCGCTGCTGCTGTTCAGCGTGCTGGGAATGGCGATCCTCGTCTCGGCGCAGAACCTGGTCACGCTGTTCATCGGGATCGAGCTGCTGTCGATCCCGCTGTACATCCTGTGCGCTCTCGGATGCGCCGCGAGGGGTCGCTGGAGTCGGGTCTGAAGTACCTCGTGATCGGCTCCGTCGGGTCCGCGACGCTCGTCTACGGACTGGCGCATGGTGTATGGCGCCACCGGCTCGACCGACTTCTCCGGGATCGCCGCGGTCTCTCGCAGGGCTCCTCTAACGGCGGCGTGCTGAACGACCCGCTGCTGCTGACCGGCCTCGCGCTCGTGATCGTCGGGTTCGCCTTCAAGGCGTCGGTGGCGCCGTTTCACCAGTGGACGCCGGACGTCTACGAGGGCGCGCCGACGCCGATCACCGGCGTTCATGGCCACCGCGACCAAGGCCGCCGCGCTGGGCGTGTTCCTGCGGTTCTTCGATGTGGCGGTGATCGGCGCGCAGAACACCTGGGCGCCCCTGGTCGCGGCGATCGCGGCGATCACGATCATCGTCGGCAACGTGGGCGCGCTGGGGCAGTCGTCGCTGAAGCGCATGCTCGGCTACTCCGGCGTGGCCCAGGCGGGCTACATGCTCGGCGGGCGTCGTGGTCGGCACCCAGCTCGGGGTCCAGGCCACCGTGCTCTACCTGATCGCTGTACCTGGCGATGAACGTGGCGGCCTTTGCGGTGATCGTGGCCCAGGAGCACGAGTCCCCGGACGGCGACGACATTGGGCAGCTGGCCGGCCTCGGGACCCGGCGGCCGTGGCTGGCCTGGCCGATGACGATCGCCATGCTGGCACTGGCGGGCATCCCCGGCACGGTCGGGTTCATCGGCAAGTTCCAGCTGATCACGCGCTCGTCTCCGGCGACTACACCTGGCTGGCGATCGTGCTCGTGATCGGCTCGATGATCTCGCTGGGCTACTACCTGCGGGTGGTGGCAACCATGTGGATGCGCTCCCAGCCGGCGACCGCCCCCGCGCCGGGCGTGCTGGCCCCGATCGCCGGAGGTTCGCCTGAGGCGGATGTCGCGGGGGATGTTGCAGGTGGAGGCGCCGGCAGTGTTGGCGGTGCGGGCGGTGCGAGCGGAGGCGCCGGCGGTGTCGGCGGCTCGGGTGGCGCTGGCGGCGCCGGCGAGTGGCCCGGCATCGCCGAGTCCGTGCCCGACCCGGAGGTTGCGCTCGTGGCCGCGGTGTTCGCCGCCGCGACCGTGGTATTCGGAATCATCCCCACACCGCTGTTCAACCTCGCCGCTCACGCCGCGCACGCGTTCGGCGGGTTGTTCTAGGCGCGGTTTTCGCCCTGGCGGCACCGGGGTAGCTCCGCACCATGGAAGAGCGACGTTCGGATACCGAAGAGACGTTCGGGGACCAGAGTCTGCCCGGGTCGGTCTCCGACCAGAATGCCGAGGAGGCGGAGGCGGGGCACGGCCACGACCCTCGTCGCAAACCCGAGGACGCCGACGACGGGAATCGCAATCCCGGCGGCGCCGGCGAGGACTCACAGGCGACGGGTCATCCGCAGAACGCCGGTTAGCCCGTCTGCATAGGATGTTTGCCCGGATTCCCGGGGGTTCTCGAGCCCACGCGCAGGCCGGGCGTGCCCCGAGCAGGCCGGCGCGCCCACGAGCAGGCATGGCCGGAACCTGCATAACGTGCCACGCCTCTTAGCGGCGAAGCGCCGTCGTCACGTTTGTCATGCACCACATGGCAAAGGTGCCATTCGCCGGTCTGGGCGCGTCGCGTGGCACGTTGTTCAGGGGGCTCGGGGGTCCGGGCGCGGTTGCCGGCTGGGGGTCCGCGCGCCGCAAGAGGGTGTGCGCGCCGCGGCGGAATCGGTGCGCCACAGAGGGAACGCCGCGTCGGCGCCGCAAGCGCCTGCGCGAGCCGCCGCGCCGCCGGCGCCCGCCGGCGACCGCGGTCCCCGAGCGCCGGCCCACCACCGCTGACTTTCCCCCGTTCAGGCAGTCTTACCCTCGATGTCTGATCCGCCCGAGCTCCGGACTCTGAAGACAGGTATTGCGCTGGGCGAGTGTCCGCGGTGGCACGACGGCCGGCTGTGGTTCTCGGACTGGGTTGCGCAGGAGATCGTGGCCGTCGATCTCGCTGGACATAGCGAGATCGTGGCGCGTATGTCCTCGTGGCCGTTCAGCTTCGATTGGCTCCCGGACGGCCGAATGGTGGTCATCTCCGCGCGCGATGGGCTGCTGCTGGCGATGGAACCGGATGGTTCGCTGGTCACGCACGTCGACCTCTCCAGCCGGGCGGATCCGCCGTGGAACGAGATCGTGGTAGACCACCGGGGCAACGCCTACGTGAACAACATCGGCTTCAGCTTCCCCGGGGGCGAGTTTGCTCCGGGGACGGTCGTGCTCATCACTCCCGATCGCGCTGCGCGCACCGTGGCACACGGGATGGCGTTCCCGAACGGCATGGCGATCACCCCCGACGGCTCGACGCTGATCGTGGGCGAGTCCTACGGCAACAGGCTGACGGCGTTCGAGATCGCCTCTGATGGCACCCTGTCCGAGCCGAGGCTGTGGGCGGACGTCGGAAACGGAGCTCCGGACGGCATCTGCATCGATGCCGACGGCGCCGTGTGGTACGGCGACGTCCCGAACCGATGCTGTGTCCGCGTGAGCGAGGGCGGGGAAGTACAACAGAGCATCGAGCTCGACCGTGGCTGCTTTGCCTGCATGCTGGGGGGCGAGGAGGGTCGGACGCTGTTCATGCTGACGGCCGAGTGGGGCGGGACGGACCAGATGGCGAGCGGAGCGCGCACCGGGCAGCTGGTGGCCACCACCGCCCCGGCACCGCACGCCGGCTGGCCCTAGACACGGTTGCAATGAAGAACGACTCCAAGCATGAGGAGGATGACATGTTCGGTGACACTCGGGCGTTCAGCGGCTTCGCGGTCGACGACCTCGACCAGGCCCGCGGGTTCTACGCCGAGACGCTCGGGCTCAGGACCTCCGAGCAACACGGGCTGCTGACGCTGCATCTCGCCGGCGAGCGGGACACGTTGGTGTACCCGAAGCCCGACCACACCCCGGCCAGCTACACGATCCTCAACTTCGAGGTGGACGACATCGACTCCGCCGTCGATCAGCTCGCGAGCCGCGGTGTGCAGTTGGAGCGCTACGACGACATCGAGCAGGACGATCGGGGGATCGTCCGCGGCGGCGGCCCGTATATCGCCTGGTTCAGGGACCCGGCCGGCAACATCCTCTCGGTGCTCCAGCAGCCGTAGCGTCCCCTCCCGGCCCCTCGCCCACGCCCAGCTGTCCTTTCCGGGCGCGTCGCTACGATCAGCCGCCCGTGGACTACCCGGTCGAGAGCTACAGCCATACCGAGCGCGAGCAGCTGAGCGCTCATTTCACGAATCTGGACCGGCCGGTGTTTGCGCTGGTGAACCTGCCCGAGACCGTCAAGGGGGCGCTGTTCGCCCGCTACTCCCGATACCCGGGCACGCTCCGGCGGCTGTTCCTGGACGAGTTCGCCGGCGACCTTCCGGCGAGCCGTGGTTCGTGGGACGGCCACGAGGGCGAGCGTGCCGCGCAGCTGTACGAGCGGATCTTCGTGGGGTATGGCGACGATTCGGTCGCGCAGCTCGGCGGCGCCCACATCGCCTGCGAGTGGGTGTCGAATGTCCTGACGAAGATTCTCCAGCGGCCGCGTCTGGGCGCGTATCTGGAGCAGTCGACCCGTTACATCGCCTACGACGCGCCAATGCCCGACCCGCCGGGCGGCTATCGCTACTACCGGGATGCGGAGCTCGGACCCGAGTACGCCGCGGCGATGGACGAGCTGTTCTCGATCTACTCCGAGACGCTGCCCCGGGTGACCGAGTGGGCCGAGGGGCAGTTTCCGCGGGCGGAGGGCGAGGCCGCCCGCGGCCCACGCCCGCGCGATCAAGGCCAAGGCGCTAGATCTGCTGCGCGGGCTGCTGCCCGCCAGCTCGTTATCACACATGGGGATATTCGCCACCGGGCAGACCTACGAGCAGCTGGTGCTGCATCTGCTCGCGCACCCACTGCCGGAGGCACGGTCCTATGGGGAGATGATCCTGGCCGAGATCAAGACGGTCATGCCCAGCTTTGTCGCCCGGGTCGAGCGCCCGGAACGGGGTGGAGAGTGGATCGCCTACCTCGAGGCCCGCGCGCGCCGGGGGCACGCTGGGCGCGGAGGCTCGGACTCGACCGGGCCGGCGACGATCGCGGCGGGCCCTCAGTCCGCCTGCTCAGGGCCGACGGCGACGAGGAGGATTTGCTCGTGGCGCTGCTGTTCGAGTCAGGCGCGAGCTCGGAGGAATCGATCCGGGACTCGCTGGCGTCGCTCGACGGCGACGAGCGGGCCCAGTTGCTCGCCGAGCTGGTGGGCGAGCGAAGCAATCGCCGCCATCGCCCAGGCCGGGGATTCGAGGCGATCCGATACCGATTCGAGATCGTGTCCGACTACGGCGCCTTCCGCGACCTGCAGCGGCATCGGATGCTGACCGTGCAGTGGCAGCCGCTGACGCCGGACCTCGGGGCCGGGATTCCCGAGCAGGTCGAGCTCGCTGGCTGCGGCGACCGATACCGCCACGCGCTCGAGGTCTCACGGCTCGAGTTCGAGCGCCTGGCCGGTCAGGGCTCCAGATCTCGGCGCCCTACGCCCTGTGCCTGGGCTACCGAATCCGCTACATCCTCGATCTGAGCGCCCGCGAGGCGATGCACCTGATCGAGCTGCGCTCGGGGCGCGAGGGGCATCCCAGCTACCGGGCAGTGGCGCACGAGATGCACGCCCAGATCGCAGCCGTGCATCCGCTCGTCGCCGGCAGCATGACGCACGTAGACCGCGAGACCGAGCCGCGCCTGGAGCGGATCCTGTCCGAGATGCGCGCCCACATCCGCGCCGCATCCGGCTCCTGACCGGGTCCGGATCGCGAGCGCGTCGGGGTCCTGATCACGACGGGCCTAAGGCACGCGGAGCCTCAGCGTGGTCGTCAACGGCCGCTGGTGGGAACGCGTCAGGACCAGCGTGATCGTCCATCGGCCGCGCGTCAGGTGGCGGATCTCACGCAGTGTCAAGGTGACCCGTCCGCGATTGACCTTGGCCTTGCCCAGCGCCGCCACTCGCGCGCCGCGGGTGATTCTCACCTGCAGTTTGCCCTTGGTGTTGTGGGCCGGCTTGAACGTGACCGTGCACTTGATCTTGCTGTGCTTCTGCAGCGTGCAGCTCACCTTCGGCGTGGGACCGGGAGGCCCGGTCTTGCGGCCCTGCGGCCCGGTCTTGCCCTGCGGGCCCTGCGGCCCAGTCTTGCCCTGGGAGCCCTGCGGCCCGGTGTTGCCCTGGGGGCCTGGCGACCCCTGAATGGCCGGCTGCTCGACGAATCGGGTGGTCACCGTCCGGGTGTCGCCGTTGGCGTCCGACAGCGTCCAGGTGGCCGTGTAGGTGCCGGGCGTCAGCCCCGTGACCGGGACTCCGTTCACCGTGTCGACGTTGGTGCTCTGGAACACGGGTGAACCTCCCGAGCTGTGCGCAATGCTGAGGGACACGAGCGAGCTGTCGTCGGTGGGCACGACGGTGTTGTCGGGACCCGGCAGCCCCGTCTCGGCGAGCGCCGTAAACGCCCCGTACAGGGTCTCGCCCTGCATCGGCGAGGTGTCCTCGATGTCCGGCACCTCGGTCTGCGTGGCACCGCCGCTGGTCTCATCCGTCTGGATGATGGGTGACGACGGCAGGCCGGTGGCATCGCCGTTCGACGGGCAGATCATGCCGGTGAGCGCCGCCCCTCCCGCCACCGACGTCGGTGCACCCGCCACCGAGCTGGTCGGCACGGCGCGCAGCGGGGCAGCGTAGTAGTTGTCCGGCTGGCAGGTTCCACCGGCCAGCACCGATTGCTCCCCCGTGATGTCGACGCGCAGGTTGGCCACCTGGAGCGTGCTGAGCGTCTGGCTGCCGTTGGACAACGTCACCGTATCCCCACCCTGAATCGGCAGGACGGCGCGCGCGGTGCCCGTGTCATCCGCCAACACGTGCTGATGCGAACTGGCATCGGTGATCGCGTACTCCTGGCTCGGCACTAGTCCCTGGCAGGAGACTGATTGGACCTCCAGATCCGCCGTGCAGGTGGGGAATCCGCCCGGTGTGAACAGAGCTGCCAGGGGGCTGGCAAACGCCGACACCGAGTCAGGCTCGCCGACCGGGACGGTCAGGCTGACCAACGCGCCGGCCTGGTTGGGAGTGGCTGACAAATTTGGGTCCTGGAACGCGCGATTGTCGCTCGAGCTGACCGTCACCACCTGACTCGCGCCGACGGTTCCGGCGAGCGGTACCGGGGCCACCTCGGTGGCCGTGCCGCACTCATCGACGAGCCCGTCGTCGCCCGCTGGCGGACTGACGGCGACCCCGCCCACGGTCGCGGTCAGGACTCCGGTTTGGCTACAGGGGGCGATCTGAAGCGTGCGGCCCGCCAGCGCCGTCCCGTTGTCCAGCGCCGTCCACCCGGTCCAGCCGGACTGGTTGAACGGATTGCCGCCGTTGCCGGTCAGGATCACCTGATGGAATGGCGTCGGAGCGCCGGGGCCGGCGTAGTCGACGTCGATCTCGTCGCGATCGTCGCCGACCGGGTGCTGAAGCGTCACGGACCAGGCGCCGGAACTATCGGTGATCCCGACTGCCTGCGCCACCTGCACCGGGTTGCCGTCGGCCCCGGCTCGCAGCAAATGCACTGCAACTCCCACATTCGAGGTACTCGAGCCGATGTTGCCAGTCACCACGGGGCTGAACTGGGTCAGTTGGACCCGGGGCAGCGGCAGCGTGTTTGACGCCTGGGTGGTGGCCTGCACGCAGGCGTGGTCGGCGTTGGACCACATGTCCTGGGCGAGGTAGTCGTGGCCCCCGATGACCTGGCTGTACTCGGCATGGTCCGGGCCGGTATTTCCCAGCACGGTGCCGATCTGCGGGCCGAACTCGCACTTGTCGGCCACCTCGAATCCGTTCGGGTCCATCCAGCCGGCGCCCTGGGGGTCGGTGATCGCCTCGACCGTCTCGTGCCCGGCGGCCTGCGCCGTGGCCTCGGCATCCGGGTTCCCCTGGGGATCGGACCCGGCAGTGATCGGGCCGGCCTCGATCACCGGGTCGACCGCCACGGCATAGATCGTGTCGCCGTGTGAATTTATGTCGAAATGGGAGTGATAGGCGGCGTATGCCGTGGTGCCGCACACGCCCGGATCGATGCACTCGTCCACACCCGGCGGCAGGAACACGAACCAGATGTCGTGCAGGCCCCGCTCGTTGCTCGGGGCAAGCTTGTCGATCTCGGTCTGGATCTGACCATCGGTGATACACACGGGTGCATTGTTTGGCGAGGCGCACTGGAGCGAGACGCTGGGATAGGCATCGTGGTCGAGGATCAGCTGAAACGGGTTGGTGTCGTCGTAGGAGATCGAGTAGGACCCGGTGCTCACCGCACCCGAGCCGGTCTGCTCGGCGTACTGCGGCAGCACGGTGAACTCGTTGCAGTCGCTCTGGGTCGCGGTCGTGCACGCCCCCGCGGCCGGCGAGATGCCCGTGCTGCCGGCCGCGACGTCGGTGAAGAACTGTTCGATCAGCCCCTCATAGGAAGGGACGGACGCGCTGGCATTGGGCGAGGCCGGAAACGGTTTAGTTCCCCCGCCGTCCCAGAAGATCGTGTGGATGGTGACGCCGCCGCTCATCACGGGACCGCCGTGGTAGGTGACCTGCGTGGAGGTGCCGGTGGCGATGTCAGGACTGAACGCCTGGCCCTCCCGGTTGAACGGGGGGATCAGGCCCAGCGCCCCGCGCACGCGCGGGTGAAACCGCACCTGCGCCGCGGCCGTGGGCGCGAGCGCACCCAGCGCCAGAGAGAGCACCACAGGGAGCAACTCTCGCCTGCGAGTCATGAGCATCCCAACCTCCCTCCGTCCGAGATTCGGAACCTCCCCCGATGCGGCGCGGCAGGCTAGCGCAGCCGGAAAACCGCCGCAACCGGTGACGGCGCGCTTGCGAACCCGGGACCAGCGCGGTCACCGGCCGGGGCCGGCCCGGCGGCTGGCCGGAGCCGGGCCCGAGCAATCAGTCGCCGGCGCGCTCGCGCTGTCGCAGCTCGATCCGCCTGATCTTGCCGGTTAGGGTTTTGGGCAGATCGGGCACGAACTCGATCACCCGCGGATACGCATACGCGGAGTGCTGCTCCCGGACGTACAGTCTTGATCTCCTCGGCGAGCGTCTCCGACGGCTCGTGTCCCGGCGCCAGCACCACGAACGCCTTGACGATGTTGCCGCGGCGCTCGTCGGGTGCGGCCACGGCGGCCGCCTCGGCGACAGCGGGATGCTCGAGGCAGGCCGACTCGACCTCGAATGGCCCGATTCGGTAGCCCGCGGAGATGATGACGTCGTCGGCGCGGCCCTCGTACCAGAAGTAGCCGTCATCATCGCTCCGGGCCGCGTCCTTGGTGTGAAACCAGTCGCCACCGAACACCTCTTCTGAGTCCTCGGGCGGACGATTCCAGTAACCGAGCGGGTAGTGCGGGTTGGAGCGCGCTCGCAGACAGATCTCTCCGCGCTCGCCCGGGGTCACAGGTCGCTCGTCCTCGTCCAGGATCGCGACTTCCCAGCCTGGCATGGGTTTGCCCATCGAGCCCTCACGGACCTCCATGAACGGGTAGTTGGCGCACAGCGGATAGGACTCCGTGAGTCCGTAGTAGTCGAGCACCGTGATCCCGTACTGCTCTCGGAACCAGCGAATCGCCTCCGGGTTGAGCGGCTCGCCGGCGGAGCACACGATCCGGAACTTCTGCGGGTACCGGGTGCCGGCATCGGCGATCGACATCATCGAGCGGATTGCGGTCGGCGTCGCGAACACATTGCTGACCTCGTGGCGCGAGAGGAAATCGAGCTGCCTGCCCGGATCGAAGCCGCCCTCTCGCTGATACACCGCCTGGACCGCTCCGAGGCGCCATGGTCCGATGAGCGGGCAGATCCCGGCTGCCCAGGCCCACTCGCCCATGCCGTGGAACAGCTCCCCGTCGCGGATGTCGTGGCAGTAGGTGAACTCCTCGTGGGCCAGGATGTAACGGTGTGCGTGGAGGATCCCCTTGGCCAATCCGGTGGTGCCGGATGAGTAGTACAACTGGGCCGGATCGTCCGCCGCCGTGTCCGCGCAGGTGAAGGCGGTCGAGCCCCGCGACAGCAGCTCGTCGTCGAGGATCAGTAGCTGCTCCACCAGCGAGCGCTCGATGCGATCCGCGTTGGCCTGGTTGGTCACCAGGACCTTCGCCTGGGCGTCGGTGAGGCGGTGGCGAATCCCCTCGTCGCCGTACAGCACCGACATTGCCAGCAGGATCCCGCCCGCCTTCCAGGTGCCGAAGAACGCCGCCGCCGTCTCGGGGGTGGCGGGCAGCAACATCGCCACCCGGTCCCCCGGCTCGACGCCGTGCGCCACGAGCACGTTGGCGAAGCGATTCGACGCGTCCTGGAGCTCACCCCAGCTCAGCCGCCGAACGGCGCCGTGAAAGTCCTCGTGGACCATCGCGGGCTTATCGCGTGGATGCCGGTCGCACACGTCCGCCGCGATGTTGTATCGCTGGGGCACGTCCCAGCCATGCTCGGCACAGGCTTGTTCGTAGGAGGTAACCAACGCATGAGAGCTCATCGCCACATCTTCGTCCTCTGCCTCCGGTCGCACAAGGGCTCGGTCGAAGTCAAGGTGCCACGGGAGTAAGCTCTAGTCCGAGCTTTCATGAACCTCGCCGTTGGCGTTGTAATGGGGGCGACACTGGCCGCGCTCGCTTGCGCGGCATGGGTCTTGCTACGCGCACGGGCTGAGCGGACGCCACAGGCGGTGGGAATGCAGTCGGCTCTGCACGCCGCGACCTCGACGTTGCCGCACCTCCGCCGGGGCCTCAGTCCCCGATCGGCCGCCACGGCGGTTCCCCACCTGCGCAGGCTGACAGGGGCCGCGGCGATCGCGCTCGCCGACACGCGCTCGGTGCTGGCGATCGACGGCGAGGGCCGAGAACAGGTCCGCCCGGGCGACCTGCTTTCACGGCTGTTGGCCAAGACGCCGGACGACCACCTGCACGTGGTGCCGCGACTGATCTCCTCCGATCCGACCTGCCCGTTGCGATCGGCGGTGCTGGCGCCGCTGACCGTTCAGGGCCGGCGGGCCGGAACGCTGATCGCGTTCTACCGCAGCACCGGACGTCCGAGCCACGCCGAGCAACACGTGGTCCAGGAAGCGGCCGCCCTGGTGTCGGCCCAGGTCGAGCTGTCGGTCCTGGCCGACCAGGAGGAGCGACTGGCGCAGGCCGAACTGCGGGCGCTGCGGGCCCAGATCTCGCCTCACTTCATCTACAACGCGCTCGCCGCGGTGGCCGGCGACATCCACGTCCGCCCCGAGGAGGCTCGCGAGCTGCTGATCGACTTCGCCGAGTTCACCCGGTACCTGTTCCGCGATGGTCGCTCGTATGTCACCCTCGGAGAGGAGCTCGATCACGTGGACCGCTACCTGCGACTGGAGTGCGCCCGCTTCCGCGATCAGCTGCATGTGACGATCGACGTTCCGGCATCGGTGCGCGGAGCAGTGGTCCCGGCGATGTCGGTGCAACCGCTGGTCGAAAACGCGGTACGGCATGGGGTCGAACGGCGGGCGGGCAGCGGACGGGTCACGATCACGGCGGACGAGGTGGGCGATGATGTCGAGCTGCGGGTGGAGGACGATGGCAGCGGGATCGCGACCGACCGCGTGCCGGCCGTCCTGGCCGGGGCCGGCGGAGGCATCGGGCTCTCGAATGTGGATGCGCGGCTGCGGGCGACGTTCGGGGATCGCTACGGGCTGAGGATCGAATCGCGTCTCGGGCAGGGCACGATTGCCGTCATGACCGTGCCCAACCTGCGCGGAGAGGCGGTCTCCAGCGAGCTGGCGAGAACGGCATGAGTGCTGATCGCCTGACGATTCTGGCGGTGGATGACGAGCGAACCCAGCTCGATGACCTGGCCCGGCTGCTGCGATCGTCGCCCGTGGTAGAGGAGGTGGAGTGCGCTGCCGACGGCCACGAGGCGCTGGTCAAGGCCTCCAGTCAGCGGTTCGACGCGATCTTCCTGGACGTCCGCATGCCCGATCTCGACGGGGTCGAGCTAGGACGGGTGCTGCGGCGATTCGCGGCCGCGCCGCAGCTGGTGTTCGTGAGCGCATATGACAGTGCGGCGGTGGATGCGTTCGAGCTGCACGCTCTCGACTACCTGCGCAAACCGGTCGGCCGTGCGCGGGTCGAGGAGGCGCTGGATCGGATCGTGGCCGCGATCGACGCGGACGCGACCCGGGCGGCCAACGGGCGCGAGCGACCTCATCAGGCACTCGGCGCCGAGTCCGAGTTGGTCGCGGTGGCCAACGTCCGATCGGGGTCGACTCGACTGATCTCCCGGAGCGAGATCCTCTACGTCCAGTCGCATGGCGACTTCGTCCGCATCGTCACCGAGGACGGGCGTTTCTTGCTGCGGGGCACGCTCACCGATATCGAGCGGCGCTGGCAACCCCACGGGTTCGTGCGCGTCCACCGGCAATATGTGGCGAACCTGCTGAAGGCGATCGAGCTGCGTCCGCGGCTAGGCGGCACTGCCGAGCTGGAGTTTGGCGACGGTCAGGCGATCCCGATTGCGCGCCGGCACGTGGCCGAGCTGGGACGGCGGCTGGGGGTGTAGGCAGACGGCCGGCTTACTCCTCCTGCGCCTGCTCCTCGTTGATCTTGCCCTCGAGCTGTGACATCACGTCCGGGTCACGAAGCGTGGTCACGTCGCCGAGCGCGCGACCTTCTGCGATGTCACGCAGCAGCCGGCGCATGATCTTGCCCGACCGCGTCTTGGGCAGGTCATCGGCCCAGATGATCCGCTTGGGACGGGCGAACTTTCCGATCCGGTCGGCCACGTGGGCGCGGATCTCCTCGATCAGCTGGTCGCTCCCCTCGGTCTCGCCCTGGAGCGTGACGAAGGCGCAGATCGCCTGCCCGGTGTCCTCGTCGGTCTGTCCGATGACGGCCGACTCGGCCACCTTCTGGTGCGAGACGATCGCGGACTCGACCTCGGCGGTCGAGAGCCGGTGCCCGGACACGTTGACCACGTCGTCGATCCGCCCGATGATCCAGAAGTAGCCATCCTTGTCCCTGCGCGCCGCGTCGCCGACGAGGTAGATCTCCTTGCCGAACTTCGAGAAATACGTCTCGACGAACCGCTCGTCCTCCTTGAACAGGGTGCGGAGCATCGCCGGCCACGGTCGTGTCAGAACCAGCAGACCCTGACCGTCGGTAGGCTTGCCCTCGCGCTCGTCGACCACCTCGGCGGCCACGCCAGGGAACGGTTGCGTGGCCGATCCGGGCTTGGTCGCGACGATCCCGGGGAGCGGCGTGATCATGATCCCGCCGGTCTCCGTCTGCCACCAGGTGTCGACGATCGGGCAGCGCTCGCCGCCGACCACGACGTAGTACCAGAGCCACGCCTTGGGGTTGATGGGCTCGCCCACGGTGCCGAGCAGCCTCAGGTTGTCCAGGTTGAACTTCTGAACGTGCTCCGCCCCCCACTTGATGCAGGCGCGGATCGCGGTCGGGGCGGTGTAGAAGATCGTGACGCCGTAGCGCTCACACAGCTCCCACCAGATTCCCTTGTGCGGATAGTCGGGCGCACCCTCGTACATCACGCTGGTGGCCCCGTTGGCCATCGGGCCATAGACGATGTACGAATGCCCGGTGACCCAGCCGACGTCGGCCGAGCACCAGAACACGTCCTTGTCCGGCTTGAGATCGAAGATGTAACGATGGGTGGCGGTGACCCCGGTGAGGTAGCCGCCGGTGGTGTGCAACACACCCTTGGGCTTCGCGGTTGACCCGCTGGTATAGAGGACGTACAGAGGATGCTCGGCGTCGAGCTCCTCCGCCGGGCACTCGGGGTCGGCCTTCTCCATGATCTCGTGGAACCACACGTCGCGGCCGTCCTGCATCTCGCAGTCAGCATCCGTGTGCTTGACCACGACGATGTGCTCGAGCGTGCCCAGCTCGCTCATCACCTCGTCGACCTGTTGCTTGATCGGGGCGGTCTTGCCCTTGCGCCGGGCGCCGTCCACGGTGATCAGCGCCTTGGCCTCGGAGAACTCCATCCGCTCCCGCACCGACTCGGCCGAAAACCCGCCGAAGACGACGTTGTGCGGCGCTCCGATCCGGGCGCACGCCAGCATCGCCACCACGACCTCTGGGATCATCGGCAGATAGATCCCGACGATGTCGCCCGTCTGGATGCCGAGGTCCTTCAGCGCATTGGCGAAGCGCTGGACGTCGCGGTGCAAATCCGAGTAGGTGAGATCGCGTGTCTCGCCCTCCTCACCGCGCCAGTGGAACGCAACGCGGTCGCCGTTGCCCGCCTCCACATGCCGGTCGAGGCAGTTGTAGGAGGCATTGAGCTTGCCGTCGGAGAACCACTTGTAGAACGGCGGATTGGACTCGTCCACCGTCTCGCTGGGCTCCTTGAACCAGTGCAGCTCCTTGGCCTGCTTCAGCCACCACCCCTTCCAGTCGCGCTCCGCCTCCTCGTAGATCGACGGGTCGTTCAGCAGCGCATCCTTCTTGAAGTCTTCGGGCGGCTCGAACGTCTCGATGTCGAGCATGCCTTCGAGCTTCGATTCGAGCGTCTCCTCGCCGGCCCTAGTCTCTGCCGTGTCTGCCATTAGCTCTCCCTCTACTGGACTGGCGTCTCGCATCCGGGCAGCCTGTGGCGCCGGCGTTGCGGCCGGCGCCTGGGGCTGATTGCAGGATGTTCGGCGATTTGATTGTTCCTAGTTGTACCCCAGTTCTACCCCAGACAGGCGCTTCCGTACAGGCCTATTGTCAGCGTCTGAGCGGGACAACCGGCATCAGAACTCGGCCGAACGTGGAGTTGACCACGGCCGCGAACGACGCGTACCAGGCCGCGATCGCGGTCGCGATCCCGAACCAGCCGCCGAGCTTGATCGTGCCGTTGGTGGCCTTGAGGGTCCCCGCCAGGGCCGAGTTGCCGATACCCAGAATGATGAACGTGATCGTCAGCAACAGGAACACCAGCGCTACGGCGCCCGTGGTCCGCAGCGACGCTATGAACATGTAGCCCGTGAAGATCCCCCACATCCACAGGTACAGGCCGAGGCCGCTGAACACCTCCCTCGGGGCGTTCCCGGTAACGGAGTGGACGATGAAATAGAACGAGATCCAGAACGCTCCGAACGAGCAGAACGCCACCGCCCCGAACGTGTTACCGGTGCGGAACTCCCAGATGCCCGCCACGAGCTGAGCGATGCCACCGTAGGCGATCGCCAGACCCGCGACCATCGGGCAGCAGCCCTCCGCCCGGGAGATGCTGAGTTCCCACCAGGCCGGCATTGACCAGGCTGAGCATGAACGTCGTCCCGGCAAACGCTGCGAGCCCGAGCGGCCCCGGGTCGGCCGGGCTCCAGCCGGCCGACCTGCCGCCGGTCGGATCGGGCGCCGGCGCGACATCCGCTTCGCGCGGGGGGACGTTGGCAGCTTCCATCTATGCCTCCTTCTAGAGGTTGACGAACCGCCGCCAACGTTTCAGCCCCGGAGCACCGGGGTCAATCGCAGATCGGCGGACGGCGTCTGGCGCCGGCGAGCGGTCGATCGGGCGCGACGAACGGCAACCGCCGAAGGCGCGTCAGGCGGCGGGGTCGCACGGCGCGGTCAGCGGGTCACTCGTGGCGCTGGAGAGGCCCCGCAGCCCTAGCCCCCGGCGTGGACGGGGGCCAGGGCAGTCTCGGCCGGGGCGCTACCCGCCGGTGCGCCCGGCACGTACCCGACGACTCCGATCGTCAGAACGAGGCGCTGATTGTGGCGGGGTAACGGTGTTGGTAAGCAAGGCGACAGCACGGCGGACGGATATGAAGGGTCGTCCGCGGGACTGAAATCGGCACGGCGGGGCCGATGCCATAGTCCTGGCGGACGAATGTCCGAACCGGCTAGCGGCGACGCTTGCGCTTGCGCTTAGGCGTGGTGGCGCGCGTCCGGGCCGGGGACCGTCCCCGACGGTCGCACCGGCCGGCTGAGGCACCGGGGCTTTGCCTCGGGCCGGCGGCGTACCGCCGCGGGCCTTCATCCGCTGCTCACGCACCTCGGCGGAGGACGGCCACTTCTCGATGCGCCCGCTGCGCCACGACGGCGGGACCCCGCTGGGCCAGCGGCCCGAAAGCAGATATCCCAGTGCCACCAACCAGAAACCCTGGACGACCGGCACCGGCGAGCCGATCGGAAACAGGACGAGGACGCCGGTGAAGATCCCCAGATAGCCCATGAACCGGGTCAGGAGCCCGACGCGCATCGCGTTCAGCGCGACCAGCACGAAGCCGATGGCCAGCAGCAGCGAGGCGAGCTGCCCCAGGAACGGGAGGTACGCCAGGGGGCCTGTACCGGTCAGGTGATTGGCCTGCTCGTAGGTCTGGCTCCCGTGGCTGACGAAATCGTTGGCCTTAACCGCAATCGCCGCCGAGTACACGACCCCGACGACGGCCGCCGTGACGCCGCCGATGATCACGAGGATGCGGATGAACGAACGCACCTCCGGATTGCGCGCGTGCGTCGCCTCATGCAGATAGCTGAGCGTGCCGGCGACGGCGCACAGCCCGATGCCGTTGAGCACCGACCCGATCAGGTCGAGTGGAAACCGCTTGTGTGCGGTGATCAGGTCAAGCGTGAGCTCGTCGACCTTGGTGTGCGGACCGGCGAGCTGCAGGACCGCAGCCACGACGAGCAACACCCCAGCCGCGACCGCCACGATCGCCTGGCGCATCCGCACCCGGGCCTCGTACAGCAGACGTTCGTCGGTATCCATCGCGCCGCCAATGCTAGCCGTGGGAATCCTGCCCGGCGGCGTCGCGCCCACGTCTGGGTCGCAGGCCCCGGGGGGCGGATTCGCCGTCATGGCTCATCCGCGCCGGTGCGTAGTCCGGATCGTCGGGCTCGAGCACCCGGGAGACGCGATCGGTGACCGCCAGCACCCCATCGAGCACCGGCGACAGCAACCGGATCACCGTCTCGATCCGGCCGCGGAGCTTGACGTTCGGCGACGATCCGGCCACGACGCCAGTGTACGGTCGAGCCGCGCCTGGAGGCGTGCGGTGGCGGCGGGTCGGACGATCTCCGGGGTGGTTACCATTGACTTCATGGAAGGCAGTGGCTTCGGCGGTATGTTCGGAGACCCGGACGAGCTTCAGCGGCGGCTGGGAGAGTTCGCCGAGCAGATGCAGGGCGCCCAGCGATTGGCCTGGGCCGACAACGCGATCAAGCTGGCGGTCGATCTGACGGTCGCGGCCATGAACCGCGCCAACATTCAGGGGACCACCGAGCAGCAGGCCGAGCAGCTGCGCTCGGTGATGGCGACCGTGTTCCCGGAAGCCGTGACGCTCGTGCGCGAGGCGCGCGAGGGTCTGCAGTAGCCGGTTAGCGCGGGAGCGCGCCCACCACCAATCCGTCGTGCTCGGCGATCGCCCGGACCGGGTCGGATGAGACACCCAGCACAACCGCGTCAGCCCGATCGAATGCGCCCGATGATCGCGAGCCCCACAGGCCTGCGGGGTACACCCCGGGGTGTGGGCCTTCGGGCTTGGAGCCGCACTCTCCGCGCAAACGCCTACCTGCGACCGGGATCGGCGCGAACAGCGCCTCGCCGACCGACGCTAACGGCAAGAGGTTCGGCTACTAGCAATCCCGCGGAGGGCTACCGCATTTCGATGTGGCTGACCTGTGAATCCCCGTGTTGATGATCGCGTTTGGGCAGCAGTTGTTTTCGCCGACGATGAGGTGGGCGGTAGACCCGACGCGGTTGTTGCTGGTTCAGGCGGCTTGGTCTGCTTGTGCTGATTCGGTTGCTTCTAGGGTGACGGCGTAGCCGAGCGCTTCGAGTTGGCGTTGGAGGCGGCGGGCGCGGTGCTCGACCGAGTAGCGCTTGCGTTGCCAGTCGGGTCCGAGCTCGCGGAATGGGACTTGGTCGCGGACGATGTGGTAGTAGGCGACGAGCAGGTCGTGGCGGATCGCGCCGATCGCTTTGGGCTCACCGCGCCGTCCACGCAGCTGCGCGAAGTGGGCCGCGAGGTAGGTGCCTTTGGTCCGGACGGCAGCCCGAGCGCACTCGGTCAGCTGGGAGGTGAGCCAGCTTGGTCCGGGGCGGGTGCGTCCCGAGCGTCGGCGGCCGGCTGATTCGTGGTGTCCGGGGCACGCTCCGGCCCACGAGGCGAAGTGCCCGACCGTTGGGAACAGGCTCATGTCCAGGCCGCATTCGGCGATCAGGACCTGCGCGGCGTGAGCCTGGACGCCCGGGATCGTGCACAGCAGCTCGATCACCTGGGCGTGCGGGGCGAGCACGAGTTCGATCCGCTCGGTGAGGTTCTGCAGCGCGGCATCGAGCGTGTCGATGTGCGCGAGCAGTTGGGCGACCATGACCCCGTGGTGCTCGATCTGGAAGCGGCTCTGGAGCGCCTCGCGCAGCTGCGGGATCTTCAACCGCATTCTGGACTTGGAGAGCTCGGCGAGCTGCTCAGGGTCTGTGACCCCGGACAGCATCGCTTCGAGCATCGCGCGGGCGGACTTCGAGTACGTCGTCGACGCGACGCTTGAGAGCTTGATCCCGGCGTCCTGGAGGACCTTCTCGAGCCGCTGGATCGTGCGACCGCGCTCGTTGCTCTGCGCCCGACGCAGCCGGGTCAGATCCCTGCAGCCGGCGGATCTCCGGCGGCGGCACAAAGCTAGGGCGGACGAGCCCGTGCTGCACCAGCTGGCAGATCCACTCCGAATCCTTGACGTCGGTCTTGCGGCCCGGGACATTGCGCAAATGGTGCGCGTTCAAAAGCCAGCACTCGAACCGCTCCTCGAGCGCCTGGAAGACGGTCTTCCAGTACACACCCGTGGCCTCCATCCCGACGAGCGTCACACCGGCCTCGGTCAGCCAGCCAGCGAGGCTGGCGAGGCCGCCGAGCGTCGCCCGAAACGTTCGCGTCTGCTGATCCCAGCGGCGACGACCTTCGCCCGGAACGCGGACGGTCGCCACAACATCGTCGCGATGCACGTCAAGTCCCGCGCACCGCTCCACCATCACATCCATCTCCTGCTCCCTTCGGACGACGGTTGACATGTCGCCCGGAGGGAACCTCCCAAGGATGAGTCTGACCTACGCGCTCGCAGCAGCAATCAACGGTCCCACAGGCCCCCGCGCCACGCTGTCGCACGGGCTCTAACGCACCAAGCCTCGCCGGCGTCGATCCGGGCCCGCCCACCCTAAGGATTCTCAATCCTCAGAGGTAGCCGGCGCGCCGGCCCGGCACGCTGTCGGGTAAAGGGGTCCGGAGCGGGGATGGTGATGCGGCGGAGGCGTTTCCGCGGAATCGGCGCCGACACCGCGATCGGTCTATCCCGTTGCGGTGGCGATTCGGTGGTGGTGGAGCTTGAGAACGGTTGTGGGTGGCTGTGACTCAGCCGCCACTCGCTGCGCACAGCGCCCCGGCCTCTTCGTGAGAACCGATCGACGCGGCGGTTGAATTTGATCTGGCCGAATACCGGCTCGATCACCTTGTTCATCCCGAGCGAGGCCGAGGGAAGGTGACTACTGTCCTCCTGCTCAAGCCCGCGCAGATGGACCGAACCTCAGAGCTTGTCGTCGAGCGACCCGATGGGAGGTACGTGAACGCTTGATCAAGCCGCGGGGTTCTGCGGTGCGCCGACTGTCGGCGGCTTATCCGAAAAGTGCTCGGTCCACGTCACGCCGTCCCAGTAGCGAAGCTTCTCACCCTGCGGATACCAGCCGGCGGGTGCAGCTTGCGGCCGCGTGTCTTGCATCTGATGACCAGCCAGCGCACCGGGGCCAGCCTGGAGCGCACGGTCCTGGGCCTGCGTCAGTTGATGACCGACAATTGCGATCAGTACACCAGCGGCGAACCAAACACCCACGCCAATGAGCGCGATCGAGAAGCCGGTTCTCTGCACCCTGAGGACATGGCTGAGACTATCGTTCACTGTATATGCCTTCTGCGATAGCAGGACACCGACGAGCCAGGGGACCGTAGCGCCCCAATAGAGCCCCCACCACCAATGGAGCAAGTTACTCACCGGTCTCCTAGACAGCTCTTCACCCCGTGGATGGAGATCCCTTCCCCGCCACAGGTCATTTGCGATCTGCTTGGGCCTGACAAGATTCAGAAACGGCACAAACCAAGCGCCGATTGCCCAGCCGCGCGTGAACCGGATCGCGAACCCCCGCAAATCCATGTTCTTGTATGCGCCGAAGAACCACACTATGAAGGAAATACTCGAGACCACGCTCGCAACGTCAATAAATATCTGGGCGCTGTTTACGGCGGATCTGGCGGAGCCCACGTCCACTACACCCGCCGCATTACCGCTCAGTAGTTGGTTCACGTCATTGATCCATCGCAACGCCTCCACCGCGTACAAGACGAACGCAATCCCACTCAGCACCAAGCCGCCGAACATGATCCAGTACCGTGTGGAGAGCTGGGTGGGGCGATCTGAAGCCAACGTTGGTGTGCTGAGGCCAGGTGTAGGCACGGCGGCAGCCGAGGGAGCGGCTGGGTCAGCAGCGGCGGTCGCAGCCGCGGCCGCGGCCACGTCAGCTACAGGTTCAGTAGGCGCGTGAGGTGCAGCCATAGCCAAGTGAGCGGAAGGCGAACTGACGTCGGTTTCCGGAGGGGTCATTGCAGACTGCCTCCGTAACCATTGCTCCTCCCTTAGCCGAGCCGCATATTCGTCGGTGCTCAAGGGCTCAGACTCGTACAGATTCAGCCCGCAGGATCCGCAGAATCGCTGCCCTCCCGCGCTCTCACCGCAGCGTGGACATACCTTCTCCTCAAGTGTCGCCATTTGGCGTGCCCTCCTTGGTACCCGGCAGCAGCCATCCTGCCTCCACACCGCGACAGCATACTCTCGATCTGGGGAAAGACAAGACCGAAGCGAAGCCGTTCCACGTATGTGTCGCGCACTGAGGCGCGTGCCCTGTGGCGCTCGTCCTCGCGCACCGTAAGGGTGTCACGCACTACGAACTCCCGCCGATCCCCAAGACCCGGAGGTCGGCACTGCGAGCAAGCGCGGGGCTGACGCTCACTGATAACTCGGGCGTTTCACCAGGCCGTTTCAGAGTGTTGCTGCGGACGAGGAGCAGCAGCCAGCCAACGTGGTCGAGACTTCTGCTTCGGGTCTAGAAGGGACACTCTCTGTGACAGCGCCCACCTGCGAGAGCGATCGGCGCGAGCAACCCACAACCCACGCTAACGGCAGGTAGCAGGTCGACTACGCCGCAACACGCAGACACTGCTTTTTACTTGCTTTAGTCTCGGCCTTCGGGTGAGACGTAGAGAACGACGGTCTTGCCCCGGAGATCTGCCACCGAGGTCCGGCGTCCCTTAAACTCGCCCCGTGACCTCCGTACGACAGCCCACGGCGAGATCGAGCGATCCGGTGGCTCCACCGCACACGCCGCGCTCGCCTCGGTGGCAATGGCGGTGCCGGAACGCCGGGTGGGCAACGCCGAGATCGCGCGGCATCTGGAGGTCGACGAGGCATGGATCGCCAAGCGCACAGGTACACGGGAGCGTCCCTGGGCACTGCCGGGCGAGCGGATGAGCGACTTTGCGGCGCGTGCCGGATCCGAGGCGATCGCCCGGGCGGGGCTGGAGCCGCTCGACGTCGATCTCGTGCTGGTGGCCACCTCGAGCGCGGATGAGATCACGCCCAACGCCGCGCCGCTGGTGGCCGGACAGATGGGTGCCGAGCGCGCGGGCGCATTCGACGTCGGGGCGGCCTGTACCGGCTGGCTGGCCGGGGTGGCGATGGCTTGCGGTCAGGTGGAATCAGGACGCGCACAGCACGCGCTGGTGATCGGCGCTGACTTCCTGTCCAAGTTCCTCGACCTGTCCGATCGTGATACCGCGCCCCTGTTCGCTGACGGAGCAGGCGCCGCGGTGGTGTCGGCCGGCCGGGACGGGAGTGATGGGATTGGTCCCGTGCTGCTGCGGAGTGACGAAGGCGGAGCGGAGCTGATCCGGCTGGAGCGCAGTGGGAGCATCCGCATGCGGGGGCCGGAGACGTTCCGGGCGGCGGTCGACTCACTCTCGAGCGTGACGCTGGAGGCGCTCGAGGCGTCCGACACGAGCCTGGACGCGATCGACCTGTTCGTCTACCACCAGGCCAACTCACGCATCATCCGCTCGGTGGGCCAACGGCTGGGACTCGACGGCGACCGCGTGGTCGACTACGTGGGGCGCTTCGCCAACTCCTCCACCGCCACCCTGCCCATCGCCCTGACCGTGGCCGAGGCCGAGGGGCGGCTTCACTCCGGAGACCGCGTCCTGCTGGCGGCCTTCGGCGGTGGCTTCACCTGGGGGGCGACCGTGGTGCGCTGGAGCTAGAGCGTCCGCTCGTACACGCGGAACCGCTTGACGATCCGTGCGCCGAGCGCCTCCATGGCCCGGTTCATCGAGTGGTTCGTCTCGAGGACCCAGCCCAGCTCGCCACCCGTCTGATTTGTGCGCTCGCCCGAGCGATACTGCGCCAGGTACAGGGCGACACCGGCGCCCGTGTGCTGATACTCGGGGATCACGCCGAGGAACCCGACCCGCACGCGGTCGATGATGCGGCTCTTGTTCAGATAGTGCCACCACCCCACCGGCAGCAGGCGTCCCCGCATTCGCCTCAGCACCTGGTTGATATCGGGCACGGTTATCGCCATCCCGGCCGTCTGCCCATCGACCTCGGCGATCATGAACCAGTCCTTGGAGTACACCAGCTGGAGGTCGAGCGCGTAGGCGTCGAGATCCTCCTGGGAGTAGGGAACAAAGCCCCAGTTCCGGGACCAGGCCGAGTTGTAGACCTTGGCGAACTCGTCCAGCTCCCGCCGCAGGTGACGGCGTGACATCGACCTCACGCGCACGCCATAACGGTCGTGTGCGCGCTGCGCGATCCGCAGCAGCCGCGGATCGACTTCGGTGGCATCGAATACGTGTCGCTCCCACATGAGCAGATCCATGGCCTTGGTCAGGCCCGCGGCGTCACACTTCTGGCGGTAGTACGGCGGGTGCCAGGGCTGCTTGATCAGCGGCTCGCGCTCGAAGCCCTCGATCAGCACGCCACTCTCGTCGTTCATCTGGAAGTCCATCGGGCCCACCATCAGCTCGCAGCCGCGCTCGCGCAGCCATGAGGCCACGCGCTCCAGCAACCGGTCGAGCACCTCCTGATCCTCCTCGAATTCCAGAAACCCGAACATCCCCCACCGGGAACCGTGGAACTGGTTGAACGCATGATCGATCTGGGCCGTCACGCGGCCGACGACGTGGCCCTCCCGGCGGGCCAAGAAGTACTCCGCCTCACCGTGACTGAAGTAGGCGTTGAGACGGCGGCTGAGGAACAGGTAGCGCTCGAGCCTCAGCGGCGGGATCCACGGCGTGCCCGCGTGCAGCCGGAATGGAAGCCCCACGAACCGGCGGAGGTCACTGAAACCGCGCACGGGACTGATCTCGACCGGCACGGCGCCTACTTGAGCAGCCGGCTCAGCCGCCGGTCCTTCAGCAACTTGCCCTCGGTCTGACAGGTCGGGCAGTAACACATCACATAGTCCTCGTAGAACACCGCCTCGAGCTGGTCGCCGCAGCGGGGGCAGGGCTCGCCGTTGCGTCGGTGGACGGTGAGCGGCATCGGCAGCTTGTCGGGGATTGGCAGCGTGATCGCCTGCTCGTAGTGTGCGATCACCTCGCCCAGACGCGACACGGTTGACTCCCGGAGGTGGCCGGCCTCGTCGGGGTCGAGATCGGAGCCACGTTTGAACGGCGACATCTTGGCAGCGTGGAGAATCTCGTCGACCCACGAGCGCCCGATGCCGGCGATCACGTGCTGGTCTCGCATCAGCGCGTACAGCGGCCGGGGGTGATCGAGCAGCGGCTCAAAGCTCGGCGGGTCGGGCCAGGCTTCCGGGCCCAGCGCGCCGATCGTCTCCTCGTCGTCCACGTCGCCGCTGGGGAGCAGCTTGACCCAAGCCCGTTGCTTGGTGCCGAACTCCCGCAGGCGCAGCTCGCGCCCATCGTCGAGGCGCAGGAGTAGGCGCGAGGTGCGATCACGAAGCGAGGCATGGGTGTCGAACAGCTGGAGCCGGCCGGCTGACATCAAGTGAACGAGCATCGTCAGCTCGGCATCGAAATCGATCAGGAACAGCTTGCCGCGCCGCCGCACCCCGACGATCGAGCGCTCCGCGAGCGCGGTCAGGGGCGGGTCGTAGCTCTTCAGCGCGTTTATGCCAGGAGCCAGCGCGGACTGCACCTTCGACCCGGCTGTGGCGGCGCCGATCAGACGCGCGGTGATCTCAACTTCGGGTAGCTCTGGCATCGCTATATGCGAGGTTAGTAGGGCAACCGTGAGCGACATCCTGTCCGTCCCCGGGCCGGTGGACAGCGGGAGCAGGGGCGAGGCCTCCCCCGGCGCCGAGTCGGCGGCGAACGGGCGTGACAAACCCGCCCGACTGCACGCCCGCGTCGATCCGGGGCGAATTAATCACGTATACGGTGCATATGTCGCCCGAGATCGCGGGAAGAGAGAGCTGGGGCGGGGTAATCACGGGGTCCGCGGGGGCGATGGTCCGCCGGGGGCGGTCGGCGGCGCTGGGCGTGCGGGCGCCCACGGCGGTCCCTGGGTCCGCGGGTGGCCGCGCGTCTGCGCTGGCCCACCCCCCGCTCTATGCCGCCACGGGCAGGCTAAACCGCACCCGCGTGCCGGCCGCCGCCTCGGGTAGCCAGATGCGGCCGCCGTGGGCCTCGACGATTGCGCGCGACACCGCGAGGCCGAGGCCCGCTCCGCCCCCCGTGCGCGCCGCGTCCGCGCCGCCCCGGTAAAAGGGCGTGAACACCCGTTCTCGCTCGTCCGGGTCAATCCCGTCGCCGCTGTCGGCGACCTCGATTTCGATCCGGTCCGCGATCGCCTGGGCCCGCACCACCACGCTTCCGTCCGCGGGTGTGTGCCGAATAGCGTTCTGGATCAGGTTGAACAGCACGCGCTGGAGCTTCTCCGGGTTGGCGCGAGCGGAGAGCAGCGTGTCGGCCACCTCGAACTGCACGGACACACCCTTGGCCTCGGCCTCGAGGCGCATCGCCTCCACCGTCTCGCCCACGAGCTCGTCCAGCGGCACCCGTTCCAGTGACCAGCGGATGTCCCCCGCCTCGAGCCGGGAGAGCTCGAACAGGTCATCGATGAGGTTGCTGAGGATGTCGATGTGGGTGCGCATCCGCTCCAGGTACCCACGCCGGAGCTCGCCGTCCACCACGTCGTCGCCCACCGCCTCGGCGAGCAGCCGGAGTGAGGTGATCGGGGTGCGGAGGTCGTGCGACACCGCCGCCACGAGGTCGCGGCGGGCAGTGTCGGACTGCTCGCGGGCGGCCTCTTCGGCCCGCAGCCGCGCGATCATCGCATTGGCCGCGTCCGCCAGCTGGGCCAGCTCATCCCGAGCCGAGGTGTGGATCTCGACCTCGCGCTGGCCGCGGCCTACGGCTCCGAGACCGTCGCGGATGGCTTCGACGTCGGTGAGGATCGCATCGGCGATCAGCTTCGCAGCCACCACCGCGACGATGCCCGCGCCCACCACGACCGCGGCGACCAGCGCGACATCGTGGCCGGAGACGATCATCAGCAACCCGATCACGACCAACGCCAGCAACACCGGAGTGACCGCAATCACGACCGCGAGCGCGAGCTGTCGCGGCAGCGAGCCGGCCCAGATCCGGGCTCGCGCGGCGATGTCCGCACCTAGCTCTCGTCCGCTCATGGCGCAAACCGGTATCCGACACCCCAGACGGTCTGGATGTGCTCGGGGCGCGCGGGATCAAGCTCGATCTTGGCCCGCAGGCGGCGGATATGGACCGTGACCGTGGAGGTGTCGGAGTAGAACGAGTACTGCCATACGGCATCCATCAGCTGGTTGCGGGAGAACACCTGACCTGGGTGCCGGGCGAGGAACAGCAGGACGTCAAATTCGCGCTGGGTCAGCGCCACCTCTTCGCCCCGCACGATCACGCGCCGACCCGCGGGATCGATAGTCAGGTCCGAGAGCTCGACCGGTCCCTCGAACGACGGAGCGGTGTCAACCCGGCGCAGCACGGCGTCGACGCGGGCCACCAGCTCGGCGGGCGAGAACGGTTTGACGACGTAGTCGTCGGCCCCGAGCCGCAGCCCGATCACGCGGTCCGATTCCTCGCCCTTGGCCGTCAGCAGAATGACCGCGATCCGGTCCGGACCCTGCTCCCGAAGGCGGCGCATGACCTCGAGTCCGTCAACGCCCGGGAGCATCAGGTCGAGCACCACCAGATCCGGTCGCTGCCGAGTGGCCGCCTCGATCGCGGCCGGGCCGTCGCCGGCTACACGTGTGCGATAGCCGGCGCGCTCGAGATAGCGCGAAACGACCTCCGCGATCGTGGGCTCGTCATCGACCACCAGCACAGAACCGCGAGCATGCTCCTCCATGGGCACCATTTTCGCAGCGCCAGCGACGATCTCCGCCGTCTGAGCGCGAGTTCACCACCTGTTCAGCAGTCGGAAGGTACGAGCCGGGAGCCGCCGACGCTCCCGGCTCGTGAGCACTCTCAGTTGACCACGATCCCGAACGGCGCTGCGCCGGCCGGAAGTGCCGTCGGAGAGGACGCCAGCTCGGCCAGATCGCCGCCGTGCACCCGGAGTCCGCTGACCGCGTCCCCGCCGGTATCCACCACCCACAACGTGCGGCCGTCAGGACTGAGCCTGGCATCCTCGGGGCTCAGACCGCTGGGCCCGTTCAGGTGTGTGCTGCCGAGCAGGTTCAACTCTCCGTCGAGTTCAATGCCGTATCGAGAGACGCTCGCGGACGCGGTGTTGACCGTGAACAGGAATCGACCGTCGGCCGTTATCTCGACCCAACAGGGGGCCGTCTGCTGATCGGCGAAGGGTGAGCTCCCGATCGTGTTCAATTCTCCCGTCCGCGAGACCGCGAACGCGGACACCGTCCCCGCATTCATGCCGCCGTGGGCGTTTGACACGAACAGCTGGTGCGGATTGGTGGGGCGGAACTCGCTGCCGAACGGCCCGGGGCCCTGGGCCGCGAACGGCGAATCGGGCGCGGCGTCTAGGCGGCCGTCGGCGCGTACACGGAAGCTGTCGATCAGCGAGGATTTGACTCGCGCCCCGGCGAGGTTGCTCCCGTCCGCGTTGAACAGGACGTCGCCGGGCTGCGAGCCGACCGGCAGCGGGACGGTCGAGCCAGGCAACGCGCGCAGCCGGCCGCCGCGGAGAAGCCGAAATCCCGTGTAGTTGGGATCAGCGTCGCCGGCGTTGGCCACGTACACCAGCCGATCGTGCACGGTGACACTGACCGGCTCGGCCCCGCCAGACGAGACCAACCCGCCTCGCTGAAGGCGGAGTGAGCCGTCGGGCTCGATTTGCAGGACCGAGATCTGATCGCTGCCCGCGTCCACCGCGAGCAGATACCGGCCTCGCCGGGCCGACTGGAGCGCGCCCTGGGAGCCGATCGCCGTGCCGGTGCCCGCACCCCCGGTTGGGAAGGGCGAATCCGGGACCGGCGTCAGGCGCCCATCGGCGTGACGGTCGAACGCGGCGATGGCATTGGCGGGTGCCGAGTTGTCATTGACGTAAACGTGCCCGATGATCGGGGAGGAATGGGCGGCTGCGGTTGCCGCCGGCACCGAGCCGAGACAGACCGCGAGCAATCCCGCCCGCATCCAGATGGATCTGCGCAAGCGCACTGTTGTCTCCTTTGCCTGATTGCTGGGAGCCTCAGTGGCCGGTCCGGGAGAACCCAAAGGCGGTGACTCGTTCTCCTCCGGACTGGGAGTCGCCAGCATTCGAGCACACGCTCCTCGGCACATCAATGCGCCCAGCTCCTCCGATAGCGAACCGTAAGACCTGCGCAATGGACCGGTAAGCAATTGCGCGGAGCTCACGTCGGCTAGGCTCAGGCAACCGATGACCGCAACGCTCGCACCCGACGATGTCGTCCGCAGCCATGAGGAAGGCGCCGCGAACGACCGTGAGCCGCTGGTCGTGCTCGAGCCACTGCGCGCGTTCCTGAACCGCGCCGGTCTCGCCTCTCCTGCCGACCTGGACGCGCTTCCGATCGGCGAAGGCCATTCGTGCGTGACATTCGGGCTGTCGACGGGCATGGTGCTGCGCCGGCCGCCTCGGGGCCCGCTGCCGCCCAGCGCCCATGACGTGCTGCGCGAGGCACGGCTGCTCGGGGCGCTGGAGCCGACCCCGGTGCGAGCGCCGAGAGTGCTCGCGGTGTGTGATGACCCGGCCGTGATCGGAGCGCCGTTTTACGTGATGGAGAAGGTGGACGGCGACGTGATTACGACGAGGCTTCCCCAGCCGCTGGACAACCCTGAGCAGCGGGGGCGAATCGCCGACGAGCTGATCGACTCGCTGGTCGAGCTCCACGCGGTCGATTGGACGACGGTCGGGCTGGAGGGATTCGGCAAGCCCACCGGCTATCTGGAGCGTCAGGTGCGGCGGTTCCTCGGACTGTGGGAGCACAACCGCACCCGAGAAGTGCCCGAGGTCGAGGCGGTCGGAGAATGGCTCGCGGCGAACCTGCCGGAGTCCCCACCGGCGACGATCGTCCACGGCGACTACCGGCTGGGCAACACGATGTTCGCGGCCGGAGCCCCGGCCCGGCTGATCGCAATCTTCGACTGGGAGATGGCCACGATCGGCGACCCCCTGGCCGACGTCGGGTACATGATGATCCACTGGACCCGACCCGGTGACGAGATCGGCCGCTTCAACCTTCAGAACGTGACCTCGCTCGAGGGCTTCCCCAGTCGCCAGGAGTTGATCGGGCGCTACGAAGAACGCTCGGGGCGCTCGATGCAGGCGCTGTCCTGGTACGTGACCCTGGCCCTGTGGAAGGCCGTGGTGTTCATGGAAGGCAACTATAAGCGCGCCGTTGCGGGATCGACCGACGACCCGTACCTGAGGACGTTCGGAGAGGGCGTGCTCGAGCTGGCCAGACGGGCGCTGCGGGTCACCCGCGAGGGCTTCTAAGTTCGGCCACCCGAGTTCGTTGACGCCGGGTCTCGGCGCGCCATATGGTTGCTCAGCGGGGCAAACCACGAGAGGAGCGATCATGGCGGACGCTGGGCTGTTCATCGGTTGGGGCGGACCGGTGCGGGGACGCGAGGCGAAGGGCCTCGAGGTATTCCAGGAGGCGATGACTTACTACGGGGGTCTGACGCAGGACGGCACGATCGAGAGCGTCGAACCCGTGTTCCTGGAGGCCCATGGCGGCGACCTTCAGGGGTTCTTCCTGCTCAAGGGCGAGCAGGCCAAGTTGGCGGAGCTGCGCGTGCGAGACGAGTTCGTGCGAGTGTCAGCCCGAGCGGGCATGGTGGTGGAGGGGTTCGGCGTCGTCGGTGCGGCTCTGGGCGACGGAATCGAGCAGGCGCTCACCGACTACCAGCAGGCCATCGCCGACCTGACCTGATCCTGGACAGAGCCGAGATGCCCAAGCTCATCTATTCGGCGATCACCTCGCTCGACGGGTATTTCTCACGCCGATCGTGGTCGGTGGCGGCAAGCCCGCACTGCCGGACGACGTTCGGGCGCCACTCGGGCTCCTCGACGAGCGCCGCTTCAAGAGCGGTGTCGTTCACCTTCACTACCGTGTGAGCGTCTGAGCCGGTCCATCATCGTCGTACATCAGACGCCCCGGATTTCCAGGTGCTTTCCACACTCGCCGGACGCTCACCGCCGGATTTGCCATGCTCCGCCGCAGGCGATGACCACCGAAGACGGCGCTTCCACCCGCTCCCGCTACCACGGGCTGCTAGTCGATTACGGCGGGGTCCTGACCACGAACCTATTCGAGTCTTTCCGCTCGTTCTGCGAGCTGGAGGGACTTGAGCCGAACGAGGTCGGACGGCTGTTCCGCCACGACCGTGCCTGCCGGGAGCTGTTGATCGGACTCGAGACGGGACAGCTGCCCGAGGAGGAGTTCGAGCCGCAGTTCGCCCGCATGTTGGGCGTCGAGGCGCCGGCGCTGATCGACCGGCTGTTTGCCGGCTCAGGGCCGGATGAGCCGATGCTGGAGGCCGTGCTGCGGGCTCGGCGGGCGGGAGTTCGCACCGGGCTCGTATCAAACTCCTGGGGCACGCGGCGCTATGACCGGACGCGGCTGACGGAGCTGTTCGACGGCGTGGTGATCTCTGGTGAGGTGGGGATGCGTAAGCCGGCGCTGGAGATCTACCGGCTTGGAGCCGACAGCATCGGCGTGAGTGCCGACACGTGCGTGTTCGTCGATGATCTGCCATTCAATCTGGAGCCGGCCGCGGAGCTCGGCATGGCCACCATCCACCACACGGACGCGAAGCACACGATCGAGCAGCTCGAGCGACTGCTCGGCGTGGAGCTGCAATGACACGGCTCGCCCTGGGGGCGGCGCTGGCGGCCGTGTGCCTGGCGGCGGGCTGCGGCTCGAGTCAGCTGTCCGCCAACCAGCTGCGCACGCAGGCGACCACCTTCTGCTCGACCGCGAGCCGCGAGACGGCTCGGATCCCGGCCCCGGCCTCGCCCGAGCACGGAGTCGAGTTCCTGAGGCGCGGAATCTCGGTGCTGACCCCGGAGCTCGCCGGCCTGCGCAAGCTCAAGGCGCCCAGCGATCTGGCGCAGGTCTATTCCACCTCGATCACCTCGTTCGAGCAGAAGCTCAAAGACATGAAAGTGACCGTCCGGGAGTTGGACTCAGGAACCAATCCGGTCACGGCGATGACCGCGCTGGCGCAACGGCTGGCACCGATCGAGTCCGCCGAAGACGGCGCCTGGAGTGCCTTGCAGGTGCCCGCCTGTCTGAATCGCTGAGCAAGCTCCATCGGACACTGCGCCGCGATTAGACTGCGCACGTTCGCGCAACGGCAGGAGGAGAGCGAGATGCCGTACAAGCCTGGAGACGTCACCAAGGGAGCGGCGCGACGGGCGCTGCGCACCGGCCTCGACGCCGTCGACCGCCACGTGGAGTGGTGGGATCTGCCGCTGCCCGCCCAGCTGCTTCAGCTGGCGCACTTCCGGGAGGACCTTCGGCGCTTCAACCTGTACGACACCGAGCGGCCCGAAAACGGCGCGGGAGTGGCAGTCACCTCAGAGCCCCCCGCCTATCGCACCTATGACGGCTCGCAGACTGACCCGGACCACCCGGCGATGGGCAAGACCGGCATGCGCTTTGGGCGCAACGTGCCGCTCGAGGTCACCTACCCCCAAGAGCAGTCGATGCTCGACCCGAGCCCGCGGGAAGTCAGCCGGAACCTGCTGAACCGCGACGAGTTCAAGCCGGCCACGACACTCAATGTGCTCGCAGCCTGTTGGCTCCAGTTCCAGAACCACGACTGGTTCAGTCACGGAGACAACTCGGAGACGGAGTTCATCCAGGTGCCACTGTCGGGAGAGGACAGCTGGGACGGGGGCGTGATGGAGGTCCGTCGTACCAACCCTGACTCCACCAACGCGGGTGGCCAGCTGCCGCCGACCTACGTCAACAAGGTCACGCCGTGGTGGGACGGGTCGCAGCTATACGGTTCCACCGAGGAGCGCAACCGAGAGCTGCGCGCCGGCGAGGACGGCAAGCTGAAGCTCGAGTCAGATCGGCTGCCGGCGGAAACCAACCCGGTGCTGCAGGGCGTCGATAAGACCGGCTTCAGCGACAACTACTGGGTGGGGCTGTCGATCATGCACACGCTGTTCGCACGTGAGCACAACGCCATCTGCGACATGCTCAAGGGTCATCACCCGAGCTGGGACGACGAGCAGCTGTTCCTCAAGGCGCGGCTGATCAACGCGGCGCTGATCGCCAAGATTCACACGATCGAGTGGACGCCCGGGATCCTCGACCATCCGGCGCTGCACCGGGCGATGAACGCCAACTGGTACGGGGTGCTGCCCAAGTGGGTGAAGCAGACGTTCGGTCACATCGGCTCGAGCGAGCTCATCAGCGGGATCGTCGGATCGCCGCTGGATCATCACACCGCGCCGTACTCGATCACCAGCGAGTTCGTTTCCGTCTACCGGATGCATCCGCTGATCCCCGACGACTACCAGATCCGGTCACACCAGACCGATGAGGTTCGCGGGGAGACGGGCTTCGAGCCGATGCAGGGCCACGGCACCCGGGACGCAATCGACGAATACGGGATGACGGACTGGATCTATTCGTTCGGCCTTGCTCATCCCGGTGCGCTGACGCTCCACAACCATCCCAACGCGCTGCGCAATCTGACCCGGATCAACGGCGATCACGTCGACATCGCCACGATCGACGTGCTACGCGACCGTGAGCGGGGCGTGCCCCGTTACAACGACTTCCGCGAGAAGCTGCGCAAGCAGCGGATCGAGAAGTTCGAGGAGCTGACGCCGAATCCGAAGTGGAACGAAGAGATCCGCGATATCTACGGCGGCGACATCGACAAGGTCGACACCCAGGTGGGCCTGTTCGGCGAGAAGCTCCCGCCCGGATTCGGCTTCAGCGATACCGCGTTCAGGATCTTCATCCTGATGGCCTCACGCAGACTCAAGTCGGACCGGTTCTTCACCAATGACTACACGCCCGAGGTCTACACGCCCGAGGGGTTGGAGTGGGTGGAGAACAACCTGTTCGCCGACGTCGTGCTGCGACATCACCCGAAGCTGGCGCCGGCGCTGGAAGGCTCGAAGAACGCGTTCGCCCCGTGGCGGGCGGTGAAGTAGGACCTCTGGCAGGCTCCGCGGCCGCGGCGGGTATGCGACATGCTCAATGTCGACCAGTTGCCAGGGCGGGAAGGTCCGTCGACGTCGGACATGCATACCGGGGTCGATGTCGATGAGTCGGCCTCCGAACGCGGTTTTGGTACATCGAGCAGGTGCGCCGACGCCCTCGCATCGGCGCGGCCCGCCCATCCACTGGTCACCCAGCCGCGATCAGCACCACGCCGGCGAGCGCCGCGACGATCCCGATCTCCTGCACCCGGTGCACTTGCTCGCCGAGCAGCGACCGGGCCAGCAGCACGGTGATGAGGGGATACAGCGACGCGGCCACCGCGACGACGCTCAGCAGCCCGTGTCGGGTAGCGAGCGCATACAGGCCGTTGGCGGTCAGGTCGAGGATTCCCATGGCCACGAGCGGATTGATCGGCGTGCGCGGGTCGCTCCGAGCCGGTCGGCGCGCCAGGAAGGCGACCACGATCACGGCTACGCCGGCACCCTTTGCCGACAGCAGCGCCCACAGCACGTCCGCGCGGGCCGCAGCCCGCAGTCCGACGGCGAAGCTCCCGAAACCGACCGCGGCCACGAGCGCCAATAGCACGCTCGCCTTGGCCTGCCGCCCGGCGGACGGGGCATCCGGGTCGGGCTCGCGGCTGACCAGCACAACGCCGACGATGGCCGTCCCGATGCCGACCAGCTGCACCGCGGCCGGTCGCTCACCGTCGACGATTCCGGCGATCACCGGCAGGCACACGCCGGTAGCCGCGATCGGCGCGACGATGCTCATTGTCCCGATCGCCAGCGCGCGGTAGAACGCCGTCAGCCCGACCACGCCAAGCAGACCGCCCGCGACCGCGGGCAGCAGGTGGCTCGCGCCGGGGGCACCTTGGCCCCGGATGGCGACGGCTATGACCACCGCCACGAGTCCCACCGACTGGCTGATGATCATCACCCGCAGCAACGGCACACGCCGCGCCTGAAGGCCGCCGATGAAGTCCGAAACCCCCCAGCTCAGCGACGAGCCCAGCGCCAGCGCGATACCCAACATGAATCGCATGCTGGCAGGGACGAAAATGCGGTGATGCCCAGCGCCGTCGAGATCCGGCCGATGCAAGTCGCCGACCTACCCCAGGCGGCCGCCACGACCGCGGCCGCGTTCGGGCTCGACGGCCGGGACGAGGCTCTCGCCCGGCGCTGGGAGGAGCGGGTGGCGTTCTGCCTGGCCAGCGATCCAGACGGAGCGTTCGTCGCCGAGCGCGGCCGTCGCATCATCGGCGCGGCGCAGGCGCTCCGGCGCGAGCGGCTGTGGGTGCTGTCCCTGCTCGCCATCGAGCCAGGACGGCAGAGCGCCGGCGCGGGACGGGCGCTGCTGGCGGAGACGCTGGCGTACGGCTCCACCACCGACGCCGGCATCATCGTCAGCTCGGATGACTGGCGCGCGATCAGGCTGTATCGCCTGGCCGGCTTCTCGGTGCGGCCCACGCTCAAGGCGGAGGGGGTGGTCGACCGAGGTGCGCTACCCAAAGCGCATCCGGAGGTCCGAGAAGGCGGATCCGCAGATCTCGAGGCGCTGGCCCCGATCTCGCGAGACATCCGCGGGGCGCCGCACACCGCGGAGGTGGAATTCGCGTTGGGTCAGGGCGCCCGTCTATTACGCCTCGGCGATCGCGGCTTCGTCGTGCTCCAGCCGGGTGCCGGCGTGTGGCTGCTGGCGGCGCGGGATCCGGAAGCCGCGGCAGCCGTGCTGTGGAGCGGGCTCGGCCTGGTTGGAGGGGTGGGGGGTCCGGTCGCTCACTGGATCATGGGCGAGCAGGAATGGGCGATCGACGTGCTGCTGCAAGCCGGTCTGCGGCTGACCGCCAGCGGGGCGTTGTGCCTGCGCGGGCGTCCGGGGTCGCTGCAGGCGTTCCTGCCCAGCGGCCCGTTCGCCTGACCGGCGGGCGGGCGCGGCGCGCCCGGAGGAGCTCAGTCCCGCCGGCCGCGACCGTACAACAGCCCGAACAGGCGCCGCATGAGCTGGGTGCGCCGGGCGCGGTACGGGAACATGAACGGCTCGCGCTTGAGCGCGCGGCGCGTCACCAGCAGTGACTGGACCTTCGTGTACTTGCGGATCCCGCCCGCGCCGTGACGCGACCCCAGCCCGGAAGCCTTCCAGCCGCCCATCGGCAGGTTCAGGGCGGTGTAGTTGATCTGCGCGTTGTTCACGCACACCACGCCGGCCTGGACCCGACGGGCGAGCTGCTCGCCTCGGTCGACGTCGCCGGTCCACACGCTGGCCTGGAGCCCGTACTCGGAGTCGTTGGCCAGGCGCACGCCCTCCTCGGCGTCGGCGATCTTCATGATCGGCAGCGTGGGGCCGAACGTCTCCTCCCGCATGATCTTCATCGAGTGGTCGACGTCGACGAGCACGGTCGGCTCATAGAAGCGCCCGCGCCCCGACTTGGCGTGGCCGCCGGCCAACGCCGTCGCCCCCTTCTGCACGGCGTCGCGGACATGGTCATCGACCACGTCGAGCTGGGGCGGGAAGATCACCGCCCCCACGTCCACCGTGCCCGCTCCCGTGGGAGCCCCCTGGCGCAGGCTGCGGATGCCGTCGGTGACCCTCTCCACGAACTCGTCGTACACCGGCTCCTCGACGTACACCCGCTCGACCGAGATACGCACCTGGCCGGCGTTGTTCATCGAGTAGAACGCCGCCGCATTCGCGGCCCGCTCGATATCGGCGTCGGCGCACACGGTCATCGGGTCCTTGCCGCCCAGCGGTGTCACCTCGCTGGGCTTGAGGATCACGCTGTTGCCCGCCGACAACGCGGGGATGCAATCGCCGAACGAGTTGGCGATCGGAAAGTTCCACGGTCCGATCACGCCGACGACTCCGATCGGCGCGTAGCGGATCACGAGCTTCTTGCCTAGCGCCAGTGGGTTGTTCCACGACGACACTCGCTCATCGGCCAGGTAGCCGCGTGCCTGCTTGGCCCAGAACCCGAGTGCCGAGACGGTGTAGCCGACGTCGGCCATCTGCGCGTCCTCGTGGGTCTTGCCCGTTTCGGACACGACCACGTCGACGATCCGCTGCGCGTTATCGAGCATCCATTTCTGGGCCCGGCGCAGCACGCGGGCGCGCTCGTCGAAGCCGACCCGGCGCTCAAGGCTACTCGACGCACCCGGCCAGGCCGCGCTTACCGAGTGGCCTCCGCGTGTGCCGGCAGCTCGGCCAGTCCGGCTTCGAACGCCGTGCCGATCATCGAGAAGTGCTCGTGATCCGCGGTCAGCGGGGGCGAGACGGCCAGGCCGCCAGCGAGCGGCCGGATCAGCACCCCCGCGCGGCGGGCGCCCATCGCGACGCGAGCCACGGCCCCAGGGTCCCGCTCGAGGACGTCGGCCGCGAGCTCGACGGCGGCGAGCGTCCCCACACCGCCACGAACCTCGGCCACCACCTCGTGATCGGCCAGCGGCAGCAGCGCGTCGAGCAAAGCTTGCTCGTTCTCGGCGCCCCGGCCAAGCAGCCCGTCGCGCTCGAGCAGGGCGATGTTGGCCAGCGCCGCGGCGCAGCACGTCGCGTGGCCCGAATAGGTCGGTCCGTGACGGAACACCGGTCCACCGGCCGCCCGCCAGAAGGGCTCGGCGATCGCCTCGTCGATGACCACGCCGCCGAGCGGGAGGTAACCGCTGGTGACGCCCTTGGCGAACACGATCATGTCCGGCTCCAGGCCCCACCGCTCGACCCCGAACCAAGATCCGAGCCGTCCGAAGCCGCAGATCACCGCATCGGCCACGAACAGGATCCCGGTCCGCTTACAGACTTCCGCCACCGCCTCGATGTAACCCTCCGCCGGCGGGTACACGCCGCCCGCGCCGATCACGGGCTCCACAAACACGGCCGCGACCCGCTCGGCCCCGACACGCTCGATCGCGTGCTCCAGCTCGGCCACGGAGTCGTGCGCGACCCGGATCGTCTCCGCCTGGGGCCCGAAGCCCTCGCGGTTGGCCGGGATGCCTGCCAGTGCGGTGCCGAACCCGTGCGTACCGTGGTAGGCGGCCGTGCGACTGATCAGCAACGTCCGCTCGGGCTGGCCGAGCTCGTAGAAGTAACGACGGGCCAGTTTGGCGGCGGTGTCGATCGCGTCGCCGCCGCCGGACGCGAGAAACACCCTCGAGGGCATCGGCGCGCGCGCCACCAGCGCGTCAGCCAGCTCCAGCGCCGGACGATTGGCGAAATCGCCGAACGTGGAATAAGCCTCCAGGCGCATTAGCTGCGCCGCCACCGCGGCGGCGATCTCAAGGCGGCCATGGCCGACGTTGGCGTACCACAGGCTGGCGGTGGCGTCGAGATAGCGGCGGCCCTCGGCATCCCAGACCCACACGTCCTGACCGCGCTCGATCAGCAGCTCAGCATCCCGCACGGCGCCCATGTCCGCGAACGGATGCCACAAGTGGGTCATATCGTCACCGTACAGCCGCCGGCTGGGCGTTCGTGTCCCAATTCCGGTCGACTGACTGGACGGGGCGGAGTGTCACGCCGGCCTCGACCGCGCCATCGCCGTTACTGCGGATCGAGCTCGATCGACTCGATCTGAGGCGGGTCGAGCGGGCGGTCCTGCGCGCCGGTGGGGACCGCCTCGATGGCGTCGACCGCGTCCATGCCCGCCTTCACGCGGCCGAACACCGTGTGCTTGCCGTCGAGCCACGGCGCGCTGTCGGTGGTGACGATGAAGAACTGCGAGCCATTCGTGTTCGGCCCGGCATTCGCCATCGCCAGGGCCCCGCGGACGACCTTGTGCTGATTGATCTCGTCCTCGAACGTGTAACCGGGACCACCCGTGCCGGTGCCCTGAGGGCAGCCCCCCTGGATCATGAAGTCCGGGATCACCCGGTGGAAGATAACCCCGTCGTAGAAGTGGTCGGTGGCCAGCTTGCGAAAGTTCTCGACCGTCTTGGGCGCGTCCTCGTCGAACAGCTCGAGCGCGATCGTTCCCTGCGTGGTGTTCATGTTGGCTGTGGACATGAATTCACCCTAGATGATTGATTCCAAATGGGGTGTGGCCGGATGGACGCTCAGCCGCCCGCCGCCTCGAGCAGCAAGCGATGTCCGCGGATCTCGGTCCCGCTGAGAGCCTGCACGACGCGGTCCGCGTCAGGCTCTGGCACCTCCACGAACGCGAAGCGTTCCAGCACCCGAACGTTGCGCACCGCTTCGCCGTCGAGCCCGGTGGCGGTCGTGATCGCGTGGATGATGTCCGACGGCTCAATTCCGGCGGATCGGCCCCCTGACACGATCAGCTTGCGAGCCGGACCGCCACCGTTGACCGAGACGTGGGGCTTGGAATGCCGGCGGGGCCTGGCTTTGACAGGCGTGGGCGCCACGTGGGCGTGTTCCACCCACGGAGCCAGCGTCACCCCGGCGTGGCGTTCGATCGCCCGGATCTCACGCCGCTGACGCGGCTCGTAGAAAGTGATGGCGCGGCCGCTGCGCCCGAGGCGGGCGGTGCGGCCGATGCGGTGAACGTACACGTCGGGCGAGGTCGGAACGTCGAAGTTGATGATGTGCGAGACGCCGGCGATGTCGAGTCCCCGGGCCGCCACGTCGGTCGCCACCAGCAGCGGCAGCCGGCCGTCCTTGAACGAGATCATCACCCCGTCCCGCGCGCCCTGGGTCATGTCGCCGTGCAGCGCCTTGACGTTCATGCCCCGGTCCCGCAAGGTGCGGAACAGCTGATCGCAGCGGATCTTGGTCCGCACGAACACGATCGCCTGCTCCGGGCGCTCTGCCTGTAGAACGTCAAGCAGCCGGTCGGCCTTCTCGCGGGGCTTGACCTCGAGCGCAAACTGCTCGACCGTGTCGACCGTCAATGTGGCGGCCTTGACCTTGACCGTGACCGGGTCGTACAGGTACTGATCCGCGAGGCGCCGGATCTCGGGCGGCATCGTGGCCGAGAACAGCGCCGTCTGCCGGCTTGAGGGCGTCAACGACAGGATCCGCTCGACGTCCTCCAGGAAGCCGAGGTCAAGCATCTCATCCGCCTCGTCGAGCACCACGAACCGACAGGCGTTGAGGATCAGCGAGTGGCGGCTGATCAGGTCCTTGACCCGGCCCACGGTACCCACCACTACATGGCCCCCAGCGCGCAACTGGGCCTGCTGGCTGCGAATCGGTGCGCCGCCGAACACGGCCACCACATCGATGCCCTTGCGTCTGCCGTACGCGCGCAGCGCCTGCGTGACCTGGATGCACAGCTCTCGGGTCGGGGTCAGCACGAGGCCCTGGACGTCGTGCTCGGCGGGATCGACGTACTGCAACATCGGCAGCCCAAACGCCGCCGTTTTCCCGGATCCAGTCTGAGCCTGGCCGATCACGTCCGCCCCGCCGAGCAGCGGCGGGATCGCCTGCTCCTGGATCGGGCTGGGCGCCTCGTAGCCCACGTCCCTGACCGCGGCGAGGATGTCGGGAGCGAGACCGAGCTCGGTAAACGTCGTCATTGCGGAGGTGACGATAGACGGCGCGCGACGCCGAGGCTGTCGATCGGCACGCAGCGAGCACCCGAGCGGTGTTGACAGACGATCGAACGGCACCTAACCTTTAGGTACCTTATGATTTTCCACTGGCTCCCAGACATCGCATGAGCTCCGGGTCCTTGGACCGGATCGACGCCTACGTGTGGCGGATCAGCGCGGTCGTGATTGTGGGATCGATCATGTCGATCCTCGACACCACGATCGTCAATGTTGCACTCGCGACCCTGGGTCGCGAGCTGCATTCGACGATCGCCGAGATCCAATGGGTGGTGACCGGCTACATGCTGTCGCTGGCCGCGGTGATCCCGGTCACGGGCTGGGCGGCTCGCCGGTTCGGCGCCAAGCAGGTGTACCTGGTGTCGCTGGTGTTGTTCACCGCCGGCTCTGCCCTGTGCGGGCTGGCCACGTCGACCACTGAGCTGATCATCTTCCGCGTGATCCAGGGCGTCGGCGGCGGCATGATCCTGCCGATCGGGCAGCTGATGATGGCCGAGGCCGCCGGTCCGGAGCGAATGGGTCGGGTGATGAGCATCGTCGCGGTGCCCGCGATGCTCGCGCCGATTCTCGGCCCGACGATCGGCGGGCTGATCCTCGACAACGCGTCCTGGCGCTGGATCTTTTACGTGAACCTTCCGATCGGGCTGATCGCGATCGCGGCGGCGATCCGGATCCTCCCCACCGTCGAGCGCAAACCCGCGAAGCGGCTCGACATCCGCGGCCTGGCGCTGATGTCCACCGGACTGCCGCTGCTCACCTACGGACTGGCCGAGATCGGTGTCACCGGTTCGTTCACCGCCGCCAAGGTCGTGATCCCGATCCTGACCGGGCTGTCACTGATCGCTCTGTTCGCGGTGCACGCCCTGCGCGTCTCGCACCCGCTGCTCGACCTTCGTCTGTACCGCCGCCCCACGTTCTCGTCGGCGTCGATTGCCATGTTCTGTCTGGGCGCGGCGCTGTTCGGCGGCATGATTCTGCTGCCTCTGTACTGGCAGGGGGTCAGACACGAGAGCGTCGTCGACACCGGTCTGCTCACCGCCCCGCAGGGACTTGGGATGGCGCTGGTGATGCCCCTCGCCGGCAAGCTCACCGACCGGCTGGGCGGCGGCCCGCTGGCCCTGTTCGGTGTGATCATCACCACCGTCACGACGATTCCGTTCGGCCTGATCGGAGCCCACACGTCGGTCGCCTGGCTGTCGGTGGCGATGTTCCTGCGCGGCACCGGCATCGGGTTTGCCTTCATGCCGGCGATGTCCGCTGCATTCGCGTCGCTGGACCGATCCGAGCTGCCGGACGCGACGCCCCAGCTCAATGTGCTCCAACGCGTGGGCGGATCGATCGGCACCGCTGTGCTCGCCGTCGTGCTCCAGCGCGCGCTCGAGGGCACCCATACGCCCACCGGCCAGGCTGCGGCCTACGGGACCGCGTTCTGGGCCTCGGCCGGGATCACCGCGCTGGCGATCATTCCGTGCCTCGTTCTGGTCCGGGCGGAACGTCGCGCCCGCGCGGCCAAGGCGGCGCAGGCCGGGCCGCAGCAAGCGATGGCCGAGGCGGTGGCCGCGTGAGCGCCGAGCCGGCCACGACCTCGTCGGCAGGGCCGGCTGAGGCGGTCGATGCGTTCGAGGAGGTGGGCCAGTCGTTCAAGCGCGCGATGGCCGCCATGCGACGGCTGCGCGGGCGCGAGACCCATCGCCCGGGCGAGCTTAGCTTCGCCCAGAACGGCCTGCTGTTCGGCCTGGCGGGGGGCTGCGCACTGTCCTCGCGCGAGCTTGCCTACGCCGCCGACCTGACGCCGGCGACCGTCACGCAGATGCTCGACAGCCTGGAGGCGGCCGGACTGGTCAAGCGCGTTCGCTCCCCACTCGACAAGCGGGTGGTCCTGACGTCGCTCACAGCTCGGGGAAACGCCGTGATCGAGGAGCGCCGGGCGCGCATGGAGCCGCAGTGGCGCAAGGCGCTGGCGGAGTTCGGCGATGACGAGCTGCGGACCGCAGCCGCGGTGCTGGATCGGATCAGGGTGCTGTTCGACGAGATGGCCGACGGCTAGCGCTGGCCGGGCGCAACGCGACCGTCCAGATGCGGGGTGCCGCGGCGCTCGTCCCGCACGCCGAAGCTGATGCCTTCCTCGCCGTCCGGCGCCTCGGCAAACCGCACCTGGGCCGGCAGCAAAATCGGACGCCTGAACGCCGCCTCGACTGTGAACGCCTCCGGCAGCCGGGCGTCCAGCGCGGCCAGACATCTCGCCTTGGTCCACATGCCGTGAGCTATCGCCGAGGAGAAGCCGAACAGGCGGGCGGTCAGAGCATGGACATGGATCGGATTGAGGTCGCCCGAGACGGAGCCGTAGCGACGGCCGAGATCGCCGGGCAGGCGCCAGCTGGCGGCGGCCGGAAGGGCCTCGGTGGACGGCACGCTGGGGGCCTCACCGCCGGCAGCGGGACCTCCGCGGTGCAGATTGGTGGACACCTCCTCCCAGATCACCTCGCCGTCGACGGAAACCTCGGTGCGGATCGAGAACTGGGTGCCGCGCGGATGTGGCTCGGCGGGGGTGGCCCAGACTCGCAGCGTCAGTCGGTCCGTCACACGCACCGCGCGCCGCTGCGTGATCCGGTTGTAGATGTGCACCAACCCGATGGCCGGGTACGGAAAGCCGCCGTCGGTCATCAGCGCGAGCTGCATGGGAAAAGCCACGATGTGGGGAAACGTGGCCGGCGCGGAATCGCGCACGGGAAAGCCGCACACGCGGTCGTAGGACATCAGCCGGTCGCGGTCGATCTCGACGTCGCTGCGCACCAGGGTCAGATCCGGGATCTCACCTCCGCGGCGTCCGCCGATCAGCGGCAACCGCGACGCGCCGGGGACCATGCCCGCGCCCGCGCGCGCGAACAGCCCCAGCATCCGGGGCGCGGAGTGCAACTCGCGAACGGCCATCGTTCAGGCCCCGATCAGGCTCTGTCCACAGACGCGGACCAGGTTGCCGGTGACGCCTCCGGACGCCGGACTGGCGAACCAGGCGATCGTCTCGGCGACATCCACCGGAAGGCCGCCCTGGGCCAGGCTGTTCATGCGCCGCCCGGCCTCACGCGTGGTCAGCGGCATCGCGGCGGTCATCTGCGTCTCGATGAACCCCGGGGCAACGGCGTTGATCGTCGCGCCGCGCTGGGCCAGCGCCGGCGCCCAGGACTGCACCACTCCGATCACGCCCGCCTTGGAGGTCGCGTAGTTGGTCTGGCCCGCGTTGCCGGCAATGCCGCTGATCGACGAGACGCACACGATCCGGCCGTTGTCCCGCACCGCCCCGCGCCCGAACAGCTCCCGGTCGATGCGCTGCGGCGCGATCAGGTTGATGGCCAGCACCGTGTCCCACTGCTCGCCATCCATCCGCCCCAGCGTCTTGTCGCGAGTGACTCCCGCATTGTGAACGACGACATCGACGCCGTCGTGATGCTCGAGCAGATGGTCGGCGATCTGAGCCGGAGCAAAGCCGTCGGTGATGTCGGCCGTGAGCGAAGAGCCGCCCACCCGGCTCATGACCCCCTCGAGGGCGGCGGCCTGGGCTGCGACATCGAGCCCGACCACGTGCGCGCCGTCGCGCGCCAGCACCTCGGCGATCGCCTCTCCGATGCCGCGCGAGGCGCCGGTCACCAGCGCCACCCTCCCGCTCAGGGGTCGCTCCCAGTCGATCGCGTCGACCGGGCGAACCGGCGCCCGCACGCGCACGACCTGACCGGACACATAGGCGGACCGGGGGGACAAGAAGAAGCGCAGCGTGGACTCCAGCGCCGCCTCCGCGCCGGGTGCTACGTACACCAGCTGGGCTGTGGCGCCCCGGCGCACCTCCTTGCCGATCGAGCGCACCAGACCCTCGAGCGCCCGCTGCGCGATCGACTCGGCCGGGTCGCCCCCGTCCTCGGGCGCGGTTCCCAGCACGATCACCCGTCCCGAGCGCCGCATGCGACGAATCGAAGCGTGGAAGAACGCGTAGGCGTCGTGCAGCGCCTCGCTGACAGCGATTCCGCTGGCGTCGAACACCAGCGCCTTGAAGCGCTCCTCGGCGGATGCCGACTCGAGCCCCACCACGTCGGCGCCGAGCCCCGCGAGCACGCGGGTTATCGCGTCTGAGAGCCGACCCCCGGGCGCGGCGCCGAGCAGCACCGGACCGTCTATCGCCCCGGCTCCGCGCTCGAGCTCGACGGGCACAGGCAAGCCGACCTGCCGAGAGACGAGCCGGCCAATCGGTGTGTTGATCAGCTGCTGGTAGCGATCGCTCATGCGGGTGCCTCCATGGTCGCCACCACGCCCAGGCCACCGGCAGCGCAGATCGAGATTAGTCCGCGGCCGCCGCGCACAGCGAGCAGCTTCGCCAGCCCGGCCACGATCCGCCCGCCGGTAGCTCCAAACGGGTGACCCGCCGCGAGCGAGCCGCCCCGCACGTTCAGCTTGGCCCGGTCGATCTCCCCCAGCGGCTGCTCCAGGCCAAGCCGTTCCCGGCAGAACACCGGATCCTGCCAGGCGGTCAGGGTGCAGAGCACCTGCGAGGCGAAGGCTTCGTGAATCTCATAGAAATCGAAGTCCTGAAGCTTGGCGGCGCTCCGCGCCAACAACCTGGGCATCGCGTAGGCCGGCGCCATCAACAAGCCTTCACGCTTGTGCACGTAATCGACGGCGGCAGTCTGGGCGTCGGTCAGGTAGGCCTGCACCGGGATCCCGTGGGCACCCGCCCACTCGTCGCTGGCCAGCAGCACCGCGGAGGCGCCGTCGCTGAGTGGGGTCGAATTGCCGGCCGTCATGGTGCCCTCCGGACCACCGAACACCGGCTTCAGCCTGGCCAGCTTCTCGGGACTGGTGTCGGGCCGGAGGTTCTGATCGCGCTCGAGCCCCAGGTACGGGGTGACCAGGTCGTCGAGCCATCCCGTCGTATACGCCTCGGCGAGCTTGCGGTGACTATCCGCGGCGAGCTCGTCCTGTGCCACGCGGGAGATGTCCCACTCCCGGGCCGTAACGGCGGCGTGCTCACCCATCGACAAGCCGGTGCGCGGCTCGGCGTTGCGCGGGATATCGGGGACAATCTGTTGCGGGCGCAGCCGGGCCAGGGCCTTCAGCCGCTGGGCGTTCGTCTTGGCCCGGTTGATCTGCAGCAGCACGGCGCGCAGATCCTCGTTGATCGCGATCGGGGCGTCGGACGTCGTGTCCACGCCGCCGGCGATCGCACAGTCGATCTGGCCCAGCGCGATCTTGTTGGCCACCAGGATCGTCGCCTCCAAGCCGGTGCCACACGCCTGCTGGACGTCGTAGGCCGGCGTCTCAGGCGCGAGCCGGCTGCCCAACACGCTCTCTCGCGTGAGGTTGAAGTCGCGGCTGTGCTTGAGCACCGCCCCCGCCGCCACCTCTCCCACCACCTCGCCCTCCAACCCGTATTTCGAGACCAGGGCGTCGAGCGTTGCGGTCAGCATGTCCTGGTTGGATGCCCCCGCGTAGGGTCCGTCCTGGCGGGCGAACGGGATCCTGATGCCGCCGAGCACAGCCACGCGACGGCCGGTGGGACTCATGTCTGGAGCTACTCCTCGGTCAGGTTGTTACAGAGGTGTAGCTTAGAGCGAGGTGCGTTCACTCGTCAGATGCCGTGGCGGTGGTCAGGCCGCCCCCCCGCGTGCCCTGCCGGACCAGCGGCGGCGCCAGGACCCGAAGCGCGGCCGCGAGCCAGTACGGTCGCGGCACATAGCGCTCGGCTTTCCCGCCCGGGCCGGCCTCCATGATCGCCTGCGCCACTCGTTCCGGCGAGGAGACGATCCAGCGGGTATGGGGCCGGGCCAGGAGCTCGGCGGCCGGGAACCCTTCCGTTTGGACGAACCCGGGCAGCACCATCCCGACGTGCACACCATGAGGCCGTTCCTCGGCGTGGAGTGCGTCGTTCCAGCCGGCGAGCGCGAACTTGCTCGCCGAGTACGCGCCAGCATTGGGGCGTGACACCCGGCTGGCGGTGCTGGCAACGTTGACGATCGATACCGGGCCGGCGCCGCTCTGCGATGCCGTCCTGCGCAGCAACGGGAGCAGCGCCTCGGTTAGACGTACGGGCGCCTCGAAGTTGAGCTTCATGTGGCGCTCGAGGTTCTCCCAGCCGCCATCGGCGAACGTGCTGCGCCACGACGCGCCCGCGTTGTTGACCAGCAGGTGCAGCGAGCCGTACCGGCTCTCGACGATCTGCCGGACTCGGTCCGGCGCGGATGGATCGGTCAGATCGACCGCCACCACCGTCGCGTCGTCGATTCCGGCCGCGAGCTCCCGCAGCCGCTCCTCGCGCCGCGCCACCAGCACCACCTTCGCGCCGGGCCGCCGGGCCACCACCCGTGCGGTCGCCGCGCCAATGCCGCTGGAGGCCCCGGTGATGACGGCTACGAAGCTCATGCCCCCGCCAGCCTATCCGGAGGCCGGGCTGGGAGATCTCTGCCCCCGGGGTGAGGAAATGCAATAGGGTCCACTGATGGCTCGAGACCTGAATCCCTGGGAGCGAGCGCTGACCGCGTTCGCCGCGTCACGTGCGGGGAGCTGGTTCTACCTGCACGTGGCCAACCCGGTCGACAAGCGGCTGCTGCCGGCTACGAACGGACGGGTCAGCCTGTCGCTGGGACAGCCCGTCCTGTGCCTCGAGGTCCGCGGCGCAACGTCCGGGAAGGTCCGGCGCACGCCGCTTCTGTTCGCCGAGCTGGGTGACGAGCTGGTGCTGATCGCGTCGGCCACCGGCCGCCCGAAGCACCCGGCCTGGTACCGCAACGTGTCCGCGAATCCGGACGTCAAGGTCTACGCCCCAGGCGGGCGCAGCGGCGCGTACCGGGCGCGGACGGCGGCGGGCGAGGAACGCGAGCGCGGGTGGGCCGCGGCGCTGGATCTGTACCGCGGCTTCACGGTGTACGAAGGTAGGACCGCCGGCATCCGGCAGATTCCGGTGGTGCTGCTCAGCCGGACGCCGGACACCGCTTAGCTTCCGCTCATCCGACGCCCTCGGAGAACACCGAGTTGGGCTCGTAGCCCGCGAACCGCACGCTCCGTGCGAACGGGAGTGCCGTGTCGACGATCACGCAATAGGTCCGATCTCGCCGGTCACTGGGCACGCAGGTGCGGAACAGGTGACCTGGCTCGATCGTGAACGTGCTCACCCACTGGACGTTGCGACGGAACTCGGCCGGGGCGCGATCGCCAATCCAGGCCTGGGCTCGGACGATCGCGTCCCGCATCGCCCGGCGATGCTGGACGACCGTGGGGTGATGGATCAGCGCCGCTGCCAGGAGCGCGCCCGTGAGCGCCACGATCGCGATTCGGCCGCCCAGGTCACGTGCGACCACGCTCGGCAGATCCCGGCGATAGTGCCGCAGCAGCGCGCCGAGCGGTCGGGACAGCAGCAGCACCGCCAGCAGGTTGAAGAAGCAGGCAATCAGCATGGCGCCAACGAGCGCCTGACGGTCTCCGCTCGGCGGCAGCGCGTGGGCGATGATCCCGTCGGCGATGGTGAGCCCCACGAACAGCGGCCACAGCCAGGCGCCGCGCCTGCGCCAGCGCACCCGGGTGAGCCACGCAACGGACATCTCAGCACAAGCGTAAAGCGCGCCGGTTGCCCGATAAGTGGGGTAACCTCGAGTTGCCCTCTCGAGGGCCGCGCCGGAGATCCCGGAGCGGCTTGTGAAAGTGGGTCGGAGGAGATCCCGTCCGGCCCCCGGACGAAAGGGAAGCGCATAGATGGCGACCCATATGGCTGAGCCGGCTGCGGGCGGAGCCGCCGCCGCGACAGAGCACCTCACGCCGGAAGATCGAGCCTGGTTGCTGCGCGCGATGCTGCTGATGCGCGGTATCGAAGAGCGGGCAATGAGCCTGTACCGCCAGGGCAAGGTCCCGGGCTCGTTCTACGACGGCTACGGACAGGAGGCCGTGTCCGCCGGAGCCGCGTTTGCGATGGCGCCCGAGGACCGGCTGTGCGTCCTGCACCGCGACCTGGCGGCGCACATCATCCGCGGCGTGACCCCGGCCCGGATCCTGGCCCAGTACATGGGCCGGGACACGGGGGTGACCCGCGGCCGCGACGGCAACGTCCACTTCGGAGACCGCACGGTGGGTTGCGTGGGGATGGTGTCGATGCTGCCCGACATGATGCTGGTGGCGACTGGGATGGCGATGGCGTTCAAGCTTCGCGGCGAGCGGCGCTGCGCGATGACTTGGTTCGGTGACGGCTCAACGTCCCGCGGCGACTTCCACGAGGCGATGAACTGGGCGGGCGTTCAGAAGCTGCCGGTCATCTTCGTGCTCGAGAACAATCAGTACGCGTACTCGACGCCGCTGGACAAGCAGTTCGCTGTCGACCCGGTGGAGCGCGCCGCCGCGTACGGGTTCATCGGCGTCACCGTCGACGGTAACGACGTGGAGGCGATGTTCCAGGCCGCGTTCGACGCCCGCGCGCGGGCCTTGGCGGGTGAAGGCCCGACGCTGATCGAAGCGGTGACCATGCGGATGCACGGTCACGCCGCGCACGACGACATGAAGTACGTGCCCAAGGAGCAGGTCGAAGAGTGGCGCAAGCGTGATCCGATCGATCGCCAGGAGGCGCGACTGCGCGCGGCCGGCGTCGACGTCGACGAGTTGCGGGCGTCGGTCGCCGCGGAGATCGAGGTCGCCACCGAGGAGGCGCTGGCGGCACCGATGCCAGAGCCCTCCGAAGTGACCCAGGGAGTCTTCTGCGAGGGCGAGGCCGAGCCCCTGGGCGACGGCGTCGCGCGGTGGAGCGGGTTCCGCGCATGAGCACCCTCACCTACCTCCAGGCGATCTCGGCAGCCCTGCGCGACGAGCTCCGCGCCGACGAGCGCGTGCTCGTGATGGGCGAGGACATCGGCGTGTTCGGCGGTGCCTTCAAGGTGACCGACGGGTTCATCGAGCAGTTCGGCCCAGAGCGGGTGATGGACACCCCACTGGCCGAGTCTGGGATCATCGGCACGGCAATCGGGGCGGCGGTCGTGGGCATGCGACCCGTGTGCGAGATGCAGTTCGCCGACTTCATCTCGTGCGGGTTCGACCAGCTCGTCAACGTCGCCGGCAAGATGCACTACCGCCAGAGACTGGCCGTGCCGTTGGTGGTCCGGCTGCCATCCGGCGGGGGGTTCTCCGGCGGTCCGTTCCACTCGCAGAACCCCGAGGCCTGGTTCATGCATGCCCCGGGCATCAAGGTCGTGGCCCCGTCGACCGCCGAGGACGCCAAGGGGCTGCTGCACACCGCCATCCACGATCCGAACCCGGTGTGCTTCATGGAGCACAAGCACCTGTACCGCCGGATCAAGGGCGAGGTGCGGGACGGTGTGTTCGAGACCCCGCTGACCGCGCGCGTGGCCCGCGCCGGAACCGACCTGGTGGTGATCGCCTACGGCGCGATGGTGCACGTCGCGCTGGAGGCGACCGAGGACCTCGACGGAGCTTCGGTCGAGGTGCTCGATCTGCGGACGCTGGTGCCGCTGGACGCCGACGCGATCCTTGATTCGGTGGCTCGCTGCTCGAAGGTGGTGATCGTCGACGAGGCCAACGGCACCTGCGCAGCGGGCGCCCAGGTGGCGGCGCTGATCGCCGAGCGAGGCTTTGAGGACCTGGACGGCCCGGTCGTCCGGGTGGCGACACCAGACGTCCCGATTCCGTTCTCTCCGCCGTTGGAGCAGGCGGTGCTGCCCGGCGTCGAACGAGTCAAGGAGGCCTGCCGTGAGCTCCTCGCGTACTGACGCCGGCAGGGCAGCGAGCACCCTGGTCGATGTGACGATGCCGCAGATGGGCGTCTCGGTGGCCGAGGGCACGGTCGTGGCCTGGCGCGTCGGCCCCGGTGACTCGATCACGGCCGACGAGACAATCTGCGAGATCTCGACGGACAAGATCGACACCGAGGTGCCGGCTCCGGTGAGCGGCGTCGTGGCGGAGATCGTCGTCCCGGTCGAGACGACGGTGGAGGTAGGGACCGTGCTCGCCCGTATCGCGCCCCGGGATGGAGTGGCCGTGGCGGCGCCTGGGGATGGCGAGGCCCCGCGGCGGCCGGAGATGGGATGTCCGCCGGGCCACGCGTGCCCGAGGCGGCGTCGGGCGGGCGGCCGGCGGACGGGGCCGCCGCCGGCAACGGTGCCCGTCGCCGCTACTCCCCGGTGGTGCTTCGAATCGCGGCCGAGCATGGCATTGACCTGTCACAGGTGGAGGGCACCGGCCGGGCCGGCCGGGTGCGCAAGCACGACGTGCTCGCGTTCCTGGAGGCGGAGCCGGCAGCCACCGCTTCACATCGAGAGCCCGTATCGGCCCGAACCGGCGCCGGCGGTTGGCGCCGAGGAGCTCGCCGGCGGCGGGCTGTCGCGGATGCGCCGGCAGATCGGCGCGCATATGAAGCGTTCGCTGGATGAGGCCGCACACTGCACCACCTGGATCGAAGTGGACATGGGCCGAGTCGAGACAGCGAGGGCGGGGTTGCGCGTCACCGCGCTGTCGTTCGTGGCCCGGGCGGCGATCGCGGCGCTGCGCGAGCATCCGTCGCTGAACGCCTGGCTCGAGGGCGACCGCTACACGCAGCACGAGGATGTGAATCTGGGGATCGCCGTGTCGCTGGGCGAGGACGGCCTGATCGTGCCGGTGATCCACCGGGCGCATGAGCTGTCCGTGGAGGGGCTGGCGGCGCGCATCAGCGACCTCGCGCGGCGGGCTCGCGCCCGTGAGCTCACCGCGGACGATGTCCGCGGCGGGACGTTCACGATCACCAACCCGGGGCAATACGGCTCGATCATGGCGACGCCGATCATCAACCAGCCGCAGGTGGCAATCCTCGACCTCGAGGCCGTGGTCAAGCGGCCGGTGGTCGTGACCGACGCCGACGGCAACGACTCGATCGCGATTCGGCCGATGACGATTCTGGGGCTCAGCTGGGACCACCGAGCGCTCGACGGCGCGGTCTCAGCCCAGTTCCTGGCCACGGTCAAGCGCCACCTCGAGGGCCTTACCGGGGCTTAGCTCGTGGTGAAGCGCACCCGTCCCGAACTGTGGGTCTGCCACCTGGGCAGGCTCGAGTACCGCGAGGCCCTGGAGCTCCAGGAGCGAGTGCGCGCCGCGCGCCAGGCGCATGAGCTACCGGATGTCCTGCTGACGCTCGAGCACTGGCCGGTATACACGCGCGGCCGCCGTTCCGCCGGCGGGGAATTGCCGATGGGCGAGGAGTGGTACGCCCTGCAGGGCATCGAGGTGGTGCAGACCGACCGGGGCGGCAAGGTGACCTACCACGGTCCCGGTCAGCTGGTCGGCTATCCGATCGTGCGCGTCGAGGATGTGGTCGCTTACGTGCGGTTGCTGGAAGGCGCGTTGGTGGCAGCGCTGGGGCAGGAGGGGATCGAGTGCCGCGCGCGATTCGACGACGGCCCGGACTTCACCGGTGTATGGGTGGCCGAGCGCAAGATCGCGTCAATCGGCGTCCACGTCCAGCGCGGTGTGACCACACACGGGTTCGCGGTCAACGTCGAGAACGACCTGCAACCGTTCAACTGGATCGTCCCCTGCGGCCTCGACGGCGTGCAGATGACCTCGTTGATCAAGGAGACCGGCCGTCTGGCTGGCCAGCTGACGTGCTTCCGGCGCCGCGTCGCCTGGCAGCTGGCGGAGGCTCTCGGCCGGCGGCAGCGGCTGGTGAGTCGCGAGCGACTCGAGACCCACGCCCCGACACTGGCTGGGGTCTAGATGGTTGATTCCACGGCCGCGTGGGGGCCGGGGGATTCGGGGTGGGGGCCGGTCAAGGACGCGGGACGAAGCCAATACCTGGAGGTATTGACGATTCCGAGGACGCAGATCCGGCGTCGGGCTTGATGGGGATTTGTGTTCACCATGAACCAAAACCTCCATCACGGCGCCGGGGCGCAGATCATCCGGATTCATCCGGCACGCGGGGTCGTGGAATCAACCATCTAGCTCCGACCGGGGCTTGCTCTTGGGTGGGCGACGCGGGGGCCGCCGAAGCGACCCCCGCTGCCCGGGCCATTGGCCTACACGAACAGGCAGTCGCACAACGACTGGATGCCCTCAACCGTCAAGGCATTGCCGTTGCCCACCTGCTTGTTGCCGGTGCTGGCGTCGCCGCCGTTGCCACCGTACGCGTTGGCATCGCCACCCGTGGCGTAGTTGTCGCCCTGGTGCGTGGATGACCAGTTCGACTGGCCCTGCGTCTGGCCTCCGTTCCAGAAGCCGTCGTCGCCACCAGAGCTCGAGTTGCTCTGCTGCGTAGACGACTCGTTTCCGGCCCGCGCGCTTCCACCGTTGGCGTCGGCGTTGCCACCGTTGCCACCGTACGCGTCACCGCTGATAGCGGTCGTATCGCCGCCACGCGAGCTGGCGCTGATGTGGTGATCCTTGCCACTGCAGTCGCAGCCTCGCTGGCGAGACGGGCCATCCATCTTCGAGCTCATGCGGTCACCCGTGGGGGTGGATCCGCGCGACGAACCGTTCCCATCCGCAGATGGGTCGCTGCCGCCTGGGCCCGACTGGTTGCTCTGCTCGGTGGATGACTGATTGCCAGCCTTGGCATCGCCACCACTGGCGCTGGCGTTACCGCCATTGCCACCGTACGCGTCACCGCTGCTCGCGGACGTGTCGCCGCCCCGCGAGCTCACGGAATCGCCGTGATGCCGGTCGCAACCACAGCCATCCTGGCCATAGCCACCGAAGCCACCATCCTGGTAGCCACGGTCCTGACCGCCACCACTGCCGAACGCGTTGCCATTACCGAACTGCTTGTTACCGGTGCTGGCGTTGCCACCATCACCACCAGTCGCATAGGCATCGCCGCCCGTGGCGTGATTATCGCCCTGAGAGGTCGACGACCAATTCGACTGACCCTGCGACTGACCGGAGGACCCGTGATCCGGACCCTGACCCCAGTCGCAACCGCAGGAATGGCTCCGCGAGGAACCACCGCTCGACTGGTTGCTCTGCTCGGTGGATGACTGATTGCCAGCCTTGGCATCGCCACCACTGGCGCTGGCGTTACCGCCATTGCCACCGTACGCGTCACCGCTGCTCGCGGACGTGTCGCCGCCCCGCGAGCTCACGGAATCGCCGTGATGCCGGTCGCAACCACAGCCATCCTGGCCATAGCCACCGAAGCCACCATCCTGGTAGCCACGGTCCTGACCGCCACCACTGCCGAACGCGTTGCCATTACCGAACTGCTTGTTACCGGTGCTGGCGTTGCCACCATCACCACCAGTCGCATAGGCATCGCCGCCCGTGGCGTGATTATCGCCCTGAGAGGTCGACGACCAATTCGACTGACCCTGCGACTGACCGGAGGACCCGTGATCCGGACCCTGACCCCAGTCGCAACCGCAGGAACGGCTCCGCGAGGAACCACCGCTCGACTGGTTGCTCTGCTCGGTGGATGACTGATTGCCAGCCTTGGCATCGCCACCACTGGCGCTGGCGTTACCGCCATTGCCACCGTACGCGTCACCGCTGCTCGGCGGAGGTATCCCCGCCCTGCGAGCTGATCCGCCCACTACCGAGACCGATCACGACGCTGTTGCCATTCAACAGCTGCGTGTTCCCGGTCCGGGCATCGCCACCATTGCCACCGTTGGCAGTTGCATCGCCACCGGTCGCGGTGTTGTCGCCCTGGGTCGTCGACGACGAATTCGACTGACCCTGCGACGGGCCCGGCATGGGACCGGGGCCACCCATCGGCAGACCGGGCAGACCCGGGAGACCGGGAACGAGGCCCGAGCCACCCATCGGCAGACCCGGCATCCCCGGCAGACCCGGCAGACCCGGCAGACCCGGCAGACCCGGCAGACCCGGCAGACCCGGAACGGGACCGTAACCCGGGCCCTTCCCGGACTCGCAGCCACACGAGTCGCCGGATGAATGGCCACGGCTGTCGTTGCCACTCGACTGGTTGCTCTGCTCAGTCGCCGACTTGTTGCCGGCCTGCGCATCGCCACCATTCGCACTGGCGTTACCGCCGTTGCCACCATAGGCGTCACCGCTCTGGGCGGAGGTATCCCCGCCCTGCGAGCTGATCCGCCCACTACCGAGACCGATCACAACGCTGTTGCCATTCAACAGCTGCGTGTTCCCGGTCCGGGCATCGCCACCATTGCCACCGTTGGCAGTTGCATCGCCACCGGTCGCGGTGTTGTCGCCCTGGGTCGTCGACGACGAATTCGACTGACCCTGCGACGAGTCCGAGGGCCCGCGATCGGAGCCCTTGCCACCGCCGCTCGACTGGTTGCTCTGCTCAGTCGCCGACTTGTTGCCGGCCTGGGCATCGCCACCACTCGCTTTGGCGTTGCCGCCGTTGCCACCGTATGCATCACCGCTGCGCGCGGACGTATCCCCGCCCTGCGAGCTCACGGAATTGTCCGACTGGTGCCGGCTGTCGCAGCCGCATCCCTGCTGGCCGCCGTCCTTGCTGCCGCCACCAACGCTGATGACAACGCTGTTGCCGTTCAGCACTTGCCGGTTTCCGGTGGAGGCGTCCCCACCGTTGCCGCCCGTGGCGTTGCCGTCGCCACCGGTCGCGGTGTTGTCGCCTTGCTTGGTCGTCGATGAGTTCGACTGGCTCTGCGAGCTGCTTCCGTGGTCCTGACCCTTTCCGGAGTCGCAGCCGCAGGAGCCACCGTTCGAGTGGTCATTGCCGTTGTTCCCACTCGATTGATTGGACTGCTGCGTGTCCGACTTGTTGCCGGCACTGGCGTTGCCGCCGTTGGCCTTGGCGTTGCCGCCGTTGCCGCCGGAGGCATCGCCGCTCGACGCGGACGTGCTTCCGCCCGACGAGCTGACCTTCCCTCCGCCGACGCTGACCACGACGCTGTTGCCGTTCAACAGCTGCGTGTTGCCGGTGGAGGCGTTGCCGCCGTTACCGCCGGTGGCGTTTGCGTTCCCACCAGTGGCATGGTTGTCACCTTGAGAGGTGCTCGATTGATTTGACTGCCCGCTCGGACCTCCGGGCTGACCCCCGGGCTGACCGCCTGGGGAACCGCCCTGACCACCCACCGGCAGAGCACTCACTACGTGCGTGACGCCGCTGGTGACCTGACCGAGCGAAGGCAGCGAGGCACCCGAGGCGGGCGCCGCTGAGATTGCTGACACCGCGAACAGCGGCAGCAGCAAACGGAGACCTCGTCTCACAGTTGCTTCCTTTCTCGTTCGTATTGCTTGATTAGGCCGGGACTTGCGGTCTCCCGGCGAACCCTGAGTTGGTCCGGCCGGACTAGCCGGGGCGCTCAGGCAGCAATACGGGCGGGGCCAACGGAATCCAATCCGCGCCCGCCATCAGGCGGCGGCCGGCAAATACCGCCACCAAGATGAGGAAGAAGATCAATGCTCCGGTGGAGCCGACGCCGCCCGGGGCAGCGCCCGAGCTTGCGGTCGTCAGACCACCGGTCCCGGCCGGGGCGGACAGCCCGGGGGCCGTCGACGATCCCGCGGGGCGGGTTCCGGCTCCGCCACGCCCGCCAACGGCGCTCGTCACGCCCTCGGCCCAAGCAGTCGAGCTCAGGCCGGCAGCGAGCTGCGCGGCGAGTCCGTGCAGCTTGAGCCACGTTCCGGAGGCCAGAATTGCGATTCCGTGGGAGCGGGCGGCTGAGGTGTCGAGCGCACTGCCGAAGGGGTCGGTCGCGCCGAGCGGGGCGAGCGAACTGACCATCGACGGAGACGGGCTGAGCTGAGAAGTAGTCGGAGCGCCACCGAGCAGACCGCCGGGCCCCGAGCCCGACCCGGCCGAGCCGATCCCGAACGGGGGAGTGGTCGCCGGGTTCGAGGAAGTGATCGCGTGGTTGAGCACGGCGGTCAGCGGGACGACGGTCTGGGTGATCGGAGCGACGCTTCCGATCACGGGGGCGAGCGAGGTGATGAGCGGCGCGACGCTGTGGGTCACCGGCGCGAGCGCGGTGGTCGCCATGTGCGTGACGGGCGCCACCGTCTGAGCGACCGTGCGGGTGGCCGGAGCGACGGCGTGGGCGACGGGGGCGACGGTCCGGGTGACCGTCCGGGTGAGGGGCGCCGCCGTCTGCGACACAGTCCGGGTGACGGGGGTCACCGCGTGGCTGACGGTCGCGATCGTCCGGGCCGCCGTGTGGGTCAGCGGAGCGACCGTGTGGGCCACTGGCGCGACGACGTGAGCGGCGGTGTGGGTCACCGGCGCGACGGCCTGGGCAACGGTGTGAGTCACCGGCGCGACCGCGTGCGCCACCGGCGCCGCGGCCCTGGCGACCGCGTTGGTCACCGGCGCCACCGAGTGGGTCACGGGCGCGACCGTCTGAGCGACGGTGTGGGTGACCGGAGCGACCGCGTGAGATACGGGAGCTACGACCTGCGAGACCGCCGAAAGCGGCGAGTGGGCGGCGTCAGCCGCCATACCCCGGGCCGGAAATGCCAAGCCGAGCGCGATCAGGGCGCCGAGCATCACGCTCACCAACCGGCGATGCATCGCAACTCCTTGCTCGGCTTGTGTCTGGCCCATCCAAACGCCTCCCAGCGCCAGCCCTTGTTGCACAACGAACCTTCCCAAACTTACCCAAAATTTGCAAGATCTAATAACCGAAATCCGGATTTTTATGTGGGCGACCGTGATGAGAGAACGCGTGCGGATTGCGAACAATCCCTGCTAATCGCCATTATTCTGTGCGTTCCCACCGTTGTGAAGTCTCGACCTGAGGTTGAGACTCTTTATCGGGCTAGGTCCGTTTGGGAGGGCGAGCATGGGCTGGCGCGCGACGCAACGGCGGCCGGGGAGGGCGAGCATTGGGCCGGCGCGCGGCTTGCCGAGCGTGGGCGGCTTGGCGGACGGGGAGCCCAGCTGCCCGACACGATCGGCCCGAACCTGACGATGTCCGATAAGTGTGAACTATTCATACTTATCGGCCAGCCTCCGGGAGCGTCGGCGATCGCCCACAGTCAACCTTCCCCGGCCCCACCGTGACGACCGCGCCGGCGACCACGCGGAGGCGGTCCCCAGCGACCAAACTGACCGCGGCCGGCGACCCGGCAGACGCGGTCCCCAGAGACCAAACGGAGGCGACCGGTGGACCCGACGGTGCCGCGTCATACGCCATCCCGGCTCGACCACCGTGGCCCCCCGCTAGCCTTTAAGCGTGAGCCAAGTGCCGCCCCCTCTCAGTCCCCAGGATTTGACCTCGGCGCCGGGGACGGGGCCGACTCGGTCACGAGCGAATCCGGGCGGCAATACCAACGTCCTGAATATCCTCGGACCCGACGTCCAGCCGCATCGCGGACGCAAGCCGCCATGGTTCAAGGTCCCCGCGCCCGGGGGTCCGCGCTACCGCGAACTGCACAAGCTGATCGAGTCAGAGAACCTGCACACGGTCTGCCAGGAGGCGGCGTGTCCCAACATCGGAGAGTGCTGGCAGCGCGGCACGGCCACGTTCATGATCCTGGGCGACACCTGCACCCGTCGCTGCGGCTTCTGCAACGTGAAGACGGGCAAGCCAACCTGGGATGACCCGCTCGAGCCGGCTCGCGTCGCGCGGAGCGTGGCCAAGATGGGTCTGCGCCACGCGGTCATCACGAGCGTCGACCGCGACGATCTCCCCGACTACGGCGCGGGGGCCTTCGTGGGCGTCATCCGGCAGATCCGGCGTCAGGCGCCGGGCTGCCAGGTCGAGGTGCTGACGCCCGACTTCCGCGGCGTGGAGATGCCACTGGCCAAGGTGATCGCCGAGCGTCCGGACGTGTTCAATCACAACGTCGAGGTTGTGCCGCGCCTTTACCCCGTGGCCCGGAGGGGATCGAAGTTCGAGCGGTCGTGTCGCGTGTTGCAGAATGCCAAGGAGATGGCGGGCGACGAGGTCGTCACCAAGTCCGGTCTGATGGTCGGTCTGGGCGAGACGTTCGAGGAGATGATGGATGCCCTCGGCACCCTGAGGCAGCATCAGGTTCAGGTGCTGACGATCGGCCAGTACCTGCGCCCGACCGAGAACCATCTGCCGATCGTGCGCTATTGGCACCCGGACGAGTTCGCGGCGCTCCGGCGTGCCGCCTACGAGCTCGGGTTCGAGCATGTCGCGGCCGGTCCCCTGGTCCGCAGCAGCTACCACGCCGACCAGCACGTGCCGCAACCACAGCCGGGCCAAGGCCCGTTGGCAGAGGCGGCGACGCTGTGAAGAGCCGTCGCCGCCTGACCCTCCTGGTCCTGGCCGTGCTGGCCCTGCTGCTGATCTCGGTTCCGGTCGCCCACGCCGCCGCCGGAGGGGGCTCGTCCGGCTTCGGCGGCGGGGGGAGGCGGTGGCGGACGCGGCGCCGGGCTCTACATCCTGATCCAGATCCTGATCCGAATCGCGATCTTCGGCCATGGCCTCGGCGCGTTGATTCTGATCGGCCTGGTGCTGCTCGCCGTGCTGTTCACCACGGTGGCGCCGAAGGTCAGTGCGTTCTGGTCGGCCACCGACAGTCGCGGGCGGGCCTCCCGGCGCCGGACCGCACAGCGCGACCGCCGCGTCGGCCTGGCCGCGGCGGAGGCGGCCGAGGACGATCCGGCATTCGCCCCCGATGTGGTCAAGCGGGACGCCGCGCGTCTATTTACCAAGATCCAAACTGCCTGGGACGCCGGCGATCGGCAACGCCTGCGGCGACTCGTGGCCCCGAAGCTGATGGCCGAGTGGGAACGGCGGCTGGATGACTTCGAGCGTCGGGGGTGGCGCAACCGCACACAGCCGATCGGTGAGCCGACGGTTGAGTACGTGGGCCTAACCCACCGCGGCGAGCACGAAAGCGACCGGGTCGTGGTTCGCATCGAGGCGAAGCTCCGGGACTATGTCGAGGATCGACAGGGCCACCACATCAAGCGGGCCGGACGCCTGTCGGAGACAACTCGTATGCGGGAGTTCTGGACGCTGCGCCGCAGCCACGGCCGGTGGACGCTGGCCTCGATCGAGCAGGGCGCCGAGGGCACTCACGCACTCGACGAGCAGATCGTGGCCACTGCCTGGTCCGATGAGGCCGCGCTGCGGGACGAGGCGATGGTCGAGCAGGCGGTGAGCGATGCCCTGCCGGAGGACGTAAAGCCGGCCGAGGTGGCCGATCTCCACTTCGAGGGTGACGCGCGCGCAGCGGCGCTCGATCTCAGCCTGGCCGACGGGCGCTTCTCTCCAGATCTGCTCGAGATCGCCGCGCGGCGTGCGGTCGCCGCCTGGGTCGAGGCGATCGACGGGAAAGATGCCGCGCTGAACCGGATCGCCGAGCGCGAGGCAGCGCAGACGCTGCTGCACCCGGCCGGCAGCGACAGCCGTCTGGTCGTCCGGGGTCTCCGGGTGCAGGAGATCTCGGTGGCGGGGTTGGATGCCGCGGCTGACCCGCCGACGATGACAATCGAGGTGGATCTGCGAGGTCGTCGCTACCTCGAGGATCGCGCCACCGCCGAGGTTCTGTCCGGCAGTCCCTCCCACGAAAGTCATTTCCGGGAGCGCTGGACGCTTGCGCTGGGCGGCGATGAGGCGCAGCCATGGCGAATCGTCAGCGCCGAACCGCCGGCCGTCCGCGCGTACTGAATCTGGCAGGTCCCCAGGGTGGCGGGTGCAGGGCCTAGGCTGACGCCCGCATGATCCCGATCAAGGACAACATTCCCACCGATCGCTTCCCGGTGGTGACTGTCATCCTGATCGTCGCGAACGTGATCGCCTACCTGCTGGCGATCAGGCACGGCGGCTCCCTGATCAGCGGCCCGGACACACAAGAGGTGCTGAAGTACGGAGCGATTCCGCGCGCGCTCACCCATTCCGGCGTGCACTGCGCCGAGGTCGTGCGTCAGACGCTGGCTGGGACCGGAAACCCCGAGGTGCTGTGTAACAGCCGCGAGCTGGCCGCCAACGGGATCCCGTTCGAGAACACTCTGCCTCCCTGGCAGACGGTGCTCACCTCGATGTTCATGCACGGCTCGATCCTGCACATCGCGGGCAACATGCTGTTCCTGTGGATCTTCGGGAACAACGTCGAGGACTCCATGGGTCCGGTGAAGTTCAGCTTCTTCTACCTGGCCGGCGGGGTGGCGGCGCTCGCGCTGCAGGTAGCGGTGTCGCCGAATTCGACGGCACCCACCGTGGGCGCGTCAGGCGCGATTGCCGCGGTGCTCGGAGGCTACATCCTCCTATATCCCCGCGCGCGCGTATTAACGCTCATTTTCATCATTCTGTTCTTCACCGTGATCGAGCTGCCGGCGCTCGTGATGCTGGGCATCTGGTTTGCGCAGCAGGCATTGTTCGGTGCATTGAACCTCACGAATCCCACCGGTGGCGGTGGCGGCGTGGCGTACTTCGCCCACATCGGCGGCTTCGCCTTCGGCCTGTTGGCGATCCGAGTGCTGGCCACCAAGCGCAAGGAAGTCCCGCCGCGCCTTCCGGTGTACTGACCCCTTGCGCGCCGCAGTCCTCACGATCGCTGTGGTGTTCATCGCAGCGCTGGCCGCGCTCACAATCTTGGACATGGTCCACTACGGGATCTCGGCCCTCGATGTGCTCGCGATCTTGGTGCTCGTGCTATTTATGACCGGAATCGTCGGAGCGCTGCGCCAGCCCCCAAACGAATGACGGATTTAGGCGTTCTGCAACCAGGACGACGACGCCGCACCGTGCGTGAGGCTCAGCGCCGACGCGCCCGCCGGCGGCGCCGGATGCGGGACACGGCCGGCGTGGTGGTGCTGGGTTTGGTCGCCCTGCTGGCGTTCATGGCTCCCCGGCTGACGGAGGGGGTGGCAGGCAGCCCGGCCGCACGCTGTCGCGCGCGCCGGACGCGCACTCGGGCCACCGGTCCACAATCGGTACGGCACCGAGCTCGCGTCGCGTCAGATCCACGTCAGGCTGAAGCTGCCGGTGACCAGTGGCATGCTGTTCGACGTCAGGCGCGGGCGTGTGCTGTGGGCGCACGCGCCCTCGCGAGTGCTGCCGATCGCCAGCCTGACGAAGATGATGACGGCGCTCGTGGTGGTCAGCCACGCTGGGCTCGGCGCCAAGGTGCTGATCACCCGGGACGCTCTGCACTACTCGGGATCGGGCGTGGGCCTGCTTCCGCGCGGCAAGCGGGTTCCGCTGCGAGCGTTGCTCTACGGGCTGCTGCTGCCGTCGGGAAATGATGCGGCGATCGCACTGGCCGAGCACGTCGCCGGAACCCAGTCACGGTTCATCGCGCTGATGAACGACCAGGCGCGGAATATGGGCCTGCGGTGCACTCACTTCACGACGGTGTCGGGCATCATCGACCAGGGCAACCACTCGTGCGCCAGCGACCTGGCTGTGCTGGCCCACGCAATCCTCACGAACCGCTCGCTCGGCCCGATCGTGGCCGCGCCCAGCGCGGTCCTGCCGTTCCCAATCAAGGGTGGAAAGCTGTTCCTGTACAACAACAACCCGCTGCTTCGTGTGGGCTACCCCGGGACGGACGGCGTGAAGACCGGCTACACGCTGGCCGCCGGGAGCTGTCTGGTAGCCGCGGCGCGCCGGGGCCGGGCCTGGTACGGGGTCGTGCTGCTGCATTCCGCCGATCCGCCCGACCAGGCCGAGCAACTGCTGAACGCCGCCTTCGCGTAGGTGGTTGAGTTCAAGGCTGCGCGGTGGCGCCCAGCACCATTCGGATATCGTCCGGCGATGATGGTTCTCGGACACCGTGGCCCTGGGGTGTCGCGCCGCCTGTGTGTTCTTCTGTTCACGGTGGGGCTGTTGGCATTTGTTGTTCCGTCGGCTCATGCAGCCGGTGCGAGGAGGCCGAGGCCTGCGCAGAGCAGCGCCCAGCCCGTGGGCCCGCTGTCCCACGTCGGCCGCTGGCTCACCGACGCTCACGGTCGAGTCGTGCTGTTGCACGGGGTGAACATGGTGGAGAAGAGCTCCCCGTTTTACCCGGGTGCGTTCGGCTTCGGCAACGCGGATGCCGATTGGCTCCGTGACAACGGCCTCGATGTCGTGCGCTTGGGCGTGCTGGCGACCGGGCTTATGCCGACGCCCGGGGACGTCGACCAGGCCTACCTCGACCATCTGGCCTCGACGGTCATGAGCCTGGAGCGGCGCCACATCTTCGTGCTGCTCGACCTGCACCAGGATGGCTTCGGGCCGGCGGTAGGAAGCGATGGCTTCCCGGCCTGGATGACCATCACCGGCGATGCCGTGAACAACCATGCCGGGTTCCCCAATTACTACACCAGCGATCCCGCGACCCAGCAAGCCTTCCAAAGCCTGTGGGACAACGTGGAGGGCCCCGGCGACGTCCGGCTCCGGCGCGACGTTGCGGTCATGGTCCATGCACTCGCTCGGCGATTTGCCCACACCCGCAACGTAATTGGCTACGACGTCTTCAACGAGCCCTGGCCCGGCACCACCTGGGCGTCGTGCCTCTCCACGCCGGAGGGCTGTCCCGATCTGGATCGACATGAGCTGGATCCCTTCTATGCCAGGATGGACCGGGCTCTGCGCTCCGCCGGCTCTGCGCAGCTTCTGTTCGTCGAGCCCTTCGTACTCTTCAATTTCGGGACGGCCCAAACCAACATCTCGCTACCTGGCGCTGACGTGGCGAGCGGGCTGAGCTTCCACCAGTACGCAACCAGCGCGAGCGCGGAGACGAACGTCTTGGCCAACGCGCTGTCATGGTCGGACCGCACCGGCGGCGCGTTGCTCGACACCGAGTGGGGGGCGACCACCGCCGGGTCAGCCATCACGACCCAGGCCGATCAGTTCGACCAGGCGCTGGTGCCGTGGATCTTCTGGGCGTTCGACGAAGACGTGGTGAGCAATCTCGCGCTGCCACCGTCGGGCTCGAATCTCATCGTCAGTACGGTTGATGCGCTGGTGCGCCCCTACCCCCTAGTAGTGGCCGGCACCCCGATGTCCGTGTCCTACGACACATCGACGCCACTCGTTTGCCTCCCGATGGTCGACCGTCAGGCCAAACCGCCGTGCCTCACCACCCGGAGCACTGACCACATTCGTGGTCCCAAAGCTCGACTATCCGTCGGGGTACTCCGTCAGCACCACGGGCGCGCAGGTGATCTCCGCACCCTGCGCGCGGCTACTGACTCTGCGCACCCATGCCCGCGTCGCTGCCGCGGCCGTCAGAGTCACCCCCGCCGCAAGCTGCCGTTCCGGCTAGTTGCAACAATCGCTGGGATGCTCGAGAACCGCTCGATTCCGTCGGCGACGGTGATCCCGGTGCTCGTGTATGAGGACGTGCAGGAGGCCGTCGAGTGGTTGTGCGACACGTTCGGCTTCGCGGAGCGAGTCCGCATCGGCAACCATCGCGCCCAACTGTGCATCGGCGAGGGCGCGGTGATCGTCACGGAGCGTCGCGTCGCCCAGGCGCACGAGTCCTCCGACGCCGTGATCCTCCGGCCGCCCCGCCGTGGTGAGGTCAGTCACGTGGTGATGGTGCGGGTGGAGGATGTCGACACCCACTACGAGCATGCTCGCCAGAGCGGGGCCCGGATCCTCGAGCCACCCGGCGACCATCCCTACGGCGAGCGGCAGTATTCGGCCGAGGACCTGGCCGGGCACCGGTGGAGCTTCACCCAGTCGATCGCCGACGTCGCCCCCGAGGAGTGGTGCGGCGAGACCAGCCACGGCTGAGCCTGGACCCGGCTATGGCCGTCGGGCCGCGTGGAGATCGCGGTCGATCGCCGCCGCGGTCCGGAGCAGGTACGGAAGCAGCTCGCGCCGGACGGCTTCGAGCGTTCGAGCGCTGGCGTGTGTCGAGAGGTTAACCGCCGCGATCACGCGGCCCGACGGGTCCCGGATCGGCGCGGCCACCGAGCGCAGACCCTCCTCGAGCTCCTGATCGACAACTGCCCAGCCCTGGCGGCGTACCCGTTCGAGCTCGGAGCGCAGCGACGCCGCGCTGGTCATCGTGTGGGCAGTCAGCGGTTGCAGCTCGGTTCGCTGTAGATATGCGTTCAGTGACGCGTCGTCCAGCCCGGCCAGCAACACCCGGCCCATCGAAGTGGCGTAGGCCGGGAAGCGCGTGCCGATGGCGATCGCGACGGTCATGATCCGGCGCGTCGGCTCCCGGGCCACGTACACGATCTCGCCGCTGTCGAGCACCGAGACCGAGGAGGACTCATGCACGCTCTCGACGAGCTCACGCAGATGCGGCTGCGTGATCTCGGGCAGCGTCAGGCTCGAGAGGAATGCGTAGCCCAACTCCAGCACCCGCGGCGTGAGCGTGAACCGTCGCTCCACCGAGCGGACGTAGCCCAGGTGCTGGAGCGTTAGCAGAAACCGGCGGGCGGCGGCACGGCTGAGCCCGGTCTCCCGGGCCACATCGGCCAGGGTGAGCCCGGCGCCAGGCACGCTCAGGGCGCAGATCACCGTCAGCCCTCGCTCCAGCGACTGGACGTGGTCCGAGGCCCGGTCCCGGGCGATCTCGGACTTCGAAGAAGACAGTCTCGCCCGGCCGTTGGAGTTCTCGAGCTGGTCTGCCACTACGCCTCCAGAACGATCGCCAGGCCCTGCCCGACGCCGATGCAGATCGCCGCCACTCCGAATCCTCCGCCGCGCCGCTTGAGCTCGTGGGCCAGGCTGCCGAGAATCCGCACGCCCGAGGCTCCGAGCGGGTGCCCGATCGCGATGGCGCCGCCGTTGGGGTTGACCCGTCGGGATCGAGGTCCTTCCACTCTCCAATGTCGGCCAAGCATTGCGAGGCGAACGCCTCGTTTAGCTCCACAACCGCCACATCCTCCCAGCCGATTTTGGCGCGCTGGAGCGCCTGGTTGGCCGCCTCCACGGGGGCGATCCCGAACACGTCCGGATCAACCGCGGCAACGCCGCGTGAGACGATGCGCGCCAGCGGCTCGCGGCCAGCAGCTCGGCGCCGCGCTCATCGGCCAGCAGCATGGCGCCGGCACCATCGTTCAGAGGTGAGGAGTTGCCGGCGGTCACCGTCCCGCCCTCGACGAACGCGGGCTTCAGCCTGGCCAGTTTTTCCAAGGTCGTGTCCGCCCGGATGCCCTCGTCTCGGTCGAGCTCGGCCCCGGGATCGGAACCACCCACTCCCATAAAAGCCCTCGTCCCACGCCGCGTTCGCACGCTGATGGCTGCGCAGCGCGAACTCGTCCTGTGCCTCGCGCGAGATGTGATAGATGTCCGCCAGCTTCTCGGCGCTAGCTCCGAGCGAGATCGTCCACTGCTCGGGCATGTCCGGGTTGACCATGCGCCAGCCGAGGGTGCTGGAGTACAGCTCCTGGTGCTGGCGGGGGAATCCTCGCTCGGGCTTGAGCAGGATCCAGGGCGCGCGGCTCATCGATTCCACGCCGCCCACCAGCGCGATCGACCCCTCGCCTGCCTCCAGCATCCGGCTGGCCTGCATGGCCGCGTCGAGGCTCGACCCGCACAGGCGGTTGACCGTCGACGCGGGCACGCTGGTCGGCCACCCGCGAGCAGCACCGCCATGCGCCCGACGTTGCGGTTGTCCTCGCCGGCCTGGTTGGCGTCGCCGAACACGACATCGTCGATCTGAGCCGGGTCGAGCGCGGGCGCGCGTTCCAGCACGGCCCGGACCACGTGCGCCCCGAGATCGTCGGGACGGGCTTCGGCCAGCGCGCCCCCGTAGCGCCCAAACGGGGTCCGCACCGCGTCCAGTACGTAGGTCGCGCTCACCGGCCCAGCGGCTCCACTCCGCCCCTCGCGACCCTCACCGCCCACTCCCGTCGCCGGCCTACGCCCGTGCGCGCGCCTTCAACCATTCCGCCTTGTGCGCCCGTTTAGCCGCCTGATAATCGGCCAGCGCCTGCGGGGAGTCGACGTCACCCAGCGTCGGGTGCCAGGGAACCAGCTCGGCCGCGGCGGGGACACCGAAGCGCTTGGCCAGGACTGCGCCCAGCGCCTTGACCTTCATCTCGCCGAAGCCCGGCAGCGCTGCGAGATTGCCCGCAGGCGTCCGAGTCCGGAGCCTCGGTCCACACCCGCGCTGCGTCACCGTCGTACTGGTCGCGCACGTATACCGCCAGGTCGTGGACCCGGCGGCCATCGCGCCGGGAAAACGATGGATCGCCGGGCGGGCGCGGAATACCGGCTCGAGATCAGCTGAGGCCAGCGCGGCGGAGTCAAGCGTGCCCAGACGCTCGCGCAGCACGAGCGGTCCGGAGAACGCCTTCTGCACCGTCACCTGCTGATCGAGCGCGAAGCCGATCAGCAGCGCCATCGGGTCCGACGCGATCAGCGCATTCGCCTCGTCGGAATCGGTGAAGTGCAGGCGATCGGGCACGGCTCGATCATAGCCGGGGGCCGGAGGAGGCCCATCGGTCACGACCCCACCGCGAACAGTCGCCAATCATCCGCGATCCCCGAAGGGACTGGGACCCGCGGTCGACGAAATCGATCCCGGATCCGGCCACGAGATCGCGGATGGTGCTCGACGCCAGCACCTCGCCGGGTCCGGCCAGGGCGCCGACCCGGGCGGCAATGTGGACCGCGATGCCGCCGACGTCGTCGCCCATCAGCTCCACCTCGCCCGTGTGCAGACCGACGCGAACCTCGAGTCCGAGCGCTCGCGCCGCGTCGCGTATCGCCTGCCCGCACCTGATCGCGCGCGCCGGGCCGTCGAACGTGGCGAGGAAGCCGTCGCCCGAGCGTCTTTACCTCGCGACCCGCGGAACCGGTCCAGCTCGCTGCGGACGGCGGCATGGTGCGCCGCCAGCATCTCGCGCCAGCGAGCGTCGCCGAGCTCGGCGGCGCGTTCGTCGAGCCGACGATGTCGGTGAACATCACCGTGGCCAGCACTCGGTCGGGCTCGGGCAGCGACCGAGCCCCGGTCAGAAACTCCTCGATCTCCCCGAGCACGGCGTCCGAGTCGCCGGCCCAGGGCTGATGGTCGATGCCGGGCAGCTCGACGTAGCGAGCGCCGGGAATCTGCGACGCGAGGTCCTGGCCGGCGCGCCGGTTCACGACCCGATCGCCGTGGCGGTGCAGGACGAGCGTGGGAACGTGGATCGTGGGCAGCACGGCCCGCACGTCGATGTCCAGGAACATCTCGAAGATCTTCCGGACCATCGCCGGACTCGCCGCCGAGCGCTCCATCCGGGCGGTGAACTCCGCAGCTCGCGGATCGCCAGAGAAGCTGGGCGCGAACAGCTCCACCATCCCGTCGGCCTGCTGGCCCCAGTACGGCACGATGAACTCGTCGGCCGACTGACGCAGCGCTTCGGCCGACGACGCCCAGGGATAGTCGGGCGCTTCCGTGGTGCGCCCCATGGCGCCGTAGAGCACCAGCGATGTCACCCGGTCGGGATGCGCAGCCGCGAACAGGACGCTCATCGGCCCGCCCTCGGAGATCCCGAGCAGGGCCGCCCGGCCGGACCCGGCGGCATCCATCACCGCCCGCACGTCGTCGATGCGCTGCTCGAGCGTCGGCACCTCGGCCACCGGATCCGAGAGCCCGGTGCCGCGCTTATCGAAGATGATCAGGCGCGAGAACGAGCCAGCCGCTCGAGGAAGCGGCCAACGGCGGCATCTCCCACTGCAGCTCGAGATGGGTGGCAAAGCCGAGCACCAAGACCAGGTCTAGCGCACCCTCACCGACCACCTGGTAGGCGATCGAGGCACCGTCGGAGTCGGCGTACCGGGTCGGGGGAGAGCTCATCGGTGTGGGGCGGGTTGCGGGCCGGTGGGGTCCCAGCCCCATGGTAAGACTGGGCCGCGCACTAACAGCCGTACTGCCCGATCGTGCATTGCAGCGCGAGCGGAGACGCCACTCCGGCGCTGACCGCGAACAGCTGCATGCGTACGTGCGCACCCGGAGGCGCGGACAGAGGCACATGTAGCCTGAATCCGGACAACCTCAGTGCAGCGTCGTGGTACACGTTCGCGACATCCGGTCGGTCAAACGCCGGAGCAGCGGCGCCGACGAAGCGGCCTGACGAGAACACCAGGATCGCGCTCGCCGGGCGCCCGGCTCGCACATCCGCCGCCCATCCGGCAATGTCCGCGGCGGGACCGAACACGTTGCCCGCGCTCAGAGACTGGTCGATCGAGCCTCTGATACGCAGGGGCACGATTGCCAACCGCGCCCCATTGCTGAGCAGGATCGACCTCCCGACCACCCTGGTGGGCGTGGCCGCGAGGCCGCGTGGGCGGCAGCTCGCCGGCTGCGTCAGGTTCGCGTTGACGATGCGGCAGGGCGTGGAATTAACCATCGTCGGTCCGGCGCCAACCTCGATGGCGAACACCAATGTGAGGGCGAAGGTGAGGATCGCGCCCACAGCCGACGCTGTCAGTCGCGTGCTCCCGAGTGCGTACCGCACGATCACCAGGCCTGCTGCCGCGGCTAGTGCGATGCCGATCTGGAGCGCCATCAGCTGGCCGGCTGCGGGCCGAGTTGTGAGAAGCCAAATGACAGGCGGCCGCGAGCCAGCGCCTGCTCCAGCGTGACGGCAGCCAGGATCACCAGTGCGGGCTCGGCCGCCAGGCGGTAACGGCTGAATCCGAATGACGTCGCGACCACGATGGCCGCGATCACGAACAGCATCAAGAGCGGGAACATGAGCGCGCCGCGCCGGCGTAGGAGGATCGCGCCGCCGATCGCGAGTGGTACCAGCAGCGCATACGCCACCAATCCCGCGACGGCCACCGCCCTGGTCCGGGCCCAGGCAATCCCGTATTGGATGTCCTGGTTGTACTGAAACAGCTGGAACGCCCGGGCTATGCGCGCGATCACGACGATTGGCACCCGCCGCTTGTGGTGAGTGCATGTAGTTGACCGCCGTGTGCTCGAGGCATTCGGACAGCGGGATCTCGTTGACGATGCCCCGGCACTTGGGAATCTGCTCCGCGCAGGTGGTCAGGTTCACGAATCCCGTGAACCTTCCGTAGTAGGTGATGTCACAGTTCGCGGCGGGGAGGGTTAGCGCTCCGTTGGTCGAGATCAGCGGAAAACGGTGCATCGCAATCTGGTTCCGGATCAGCCACGGGGACAGCACCAGCACGAACGTCAGCCCACAGGCGGCGAACACCGGCAGCCGCTGTCCGCGTCCGGCCAGCCACAGCACGGGCGCGGCGAGCAGCAACAGCAGCAGCAGACCGTCCGGTCGCGTGAGCGTGGCCAGACCGATGACGCCTCCCAGCAGGGCGGCCCGCCGGGGACCTGGCCGGTCGATTAGGCGGTATGCCAGTAACACAGAGAGCACGATCAGCGGCGCGTACAGTGACTCCGAGATGAGCGTGCCGTCGATCACCGCCAGCTGCGGATACACGGCCGCGACCGCGGCCGCGATCAGCCCCACCCGAGGCCCGGCGACGCGCCGGCCCAGCAGCCCGATGAGCGCCACGGCGGCAGCGCCGAGCAGGCACGAAAGGGCACGGTGCTCATTCATCGTGCCCAGTCCCAGTTTCGTGAACAGCGCCAAATACAGCACGTACAGGGGCGGATGCTCGGCCGTCGGCATCGGATGCCCCGAGAAGACGCTCGTTTCAGTCGAGTACCCTTGGCCGTGGGTCAGGGAATAGGCCAGGAACTGAAACAGCTTGCTGTCCCCGGGCTGTGAGGCATGGGGAGCCACGGCCAGGGCATAGGCCAGCCGTACGCCCAGAGCCAGGACCGTGACCGCGGCCAAGACCAGATGGAAGCGCTCTGCCGTCTTCGCGCGGGTCAGCATTCGAAGATTGATCCCCCTTGCCTAGCGAACGCGTGGGATGGTATCCGGGGCCAACGGCGGGTGGCTACACGCCGACGACGGCACCCGCCCGGCTTGCGACTCAGATCTGGACGCCTCGACCGGCCAGCCAATCCTCCACGCGCTCGGGTGGGTCGCCCTTCCACTCGGCTCGGGCCGCCAGCCGCAGGATCTTGCCCGGCTCGGCATGAACTTCGTCACGTCGGTGCGCCAGGTACAGGATCGTCGCGGTGGCCATCGACACGGCCGGATCATCGAGCCCGACGTCGACACCTTCGACGGCGATCGCAATCCGTTCCTCGAGGTTGTCCACCGCCGTCACTGGCTCGTCTGCATCCTCGAAGTTGGCCAGCAGATCGCCGAGGCGCGGATCGAGCTCGTCCGGATCGCAGACCTCCACCGCCCGCTTGACGATCTCGAACAGCGTTATCGGACGAGGGTTAGTCGGCACCGGCGCCCGCGGATGGTAGTGGTTGCGGACAAGCTACCAGCGCCCGTGGAAGTGGTGGCGGTGGAAACGGAACAGGCTGTGGAACACATACGCCAGTGACTCCGATCGCACATCCGAAACCAGATTCCCCAGCGCCACGTTGGCGTCGAGCAGGTGCAGACCCCACTCCGGGGTCGGAGACGGCGTGGGCCTCTGTGCCCCGTTGATCGCGGTGATCTCCAACACGTTGGCGCCGTTCGAGTTCTCGCACTGCGCCACGTAAGAGCCCGGCGCCTCGTAATACACCGTGGACGGCATTGGGACCTTGAGGTTGAGCAACGTGATCGCGGCGGAGATCGTCGAGCCGGGCGCAAACGGGGCGCTGGGCTGGATCGGATCGAGCACGCCGCTGCCGCCGCCGAGGTTGGCGGGATTGGTACACAGCACCTCGTCCCCCGGCGGGGACGCCGGCGGGCGCCCGAACAGGCTGCCGCTGGGAACCGGCTGGTCGAACGTGGAAAAGGCGATCACGCACCCGAGCTGGAAGCGGCTGCGACAGGCAGGAATGTGCTGGAAGTCACCGCCGATACCGGTGTTGCCCTTCACCAGCACGTTGCCGCCCATCAGGATCGCCGACAGCAGACGCCGGCGCACTGACCGGTAGGGATCGACCATCTTGGCGATCACCGCTCGCAGGACAGCGGAGCCCTGCGAATGGCCGATGAGGACGAATCCTCGGCCGTGGTTGTAGTGCTGGAGGTAGTCCTGAAGCGCGTTCTCGACATCGGTCAGGCCGAGCGCCGGGTTCGCTGGCGTGGTCGGGGTCCCGGATAGCCCCGCTCCGACGAGCGTGACCTGACGGTACATGGGGGCGTACACATTGCAGTACTGCGAATAGCGCGATGCCTGGTACAGGGCGATCGACTGCTCCGTGTCCTGGATCTGGAGATCGCTGTTACCGGTCTTCTCGTCGCTGACGGTTGGATACACGTAGAAGCAATCGACGGGCCGGTAGCGCCGTGCCCGGGGATGTACGACCGCCAGCGCCTGCGTCAGCGGCGGGTTGTAGATGGTGGTCGACAGCCCCGGCGCGCAGGGGTCCGGGGTGGTGCCCGGCTTGCACAGCCACACGGTGGCCCGGGCGGACGCCGCGCCGGCCAGCGCGATCAGCGCCAGCGCGACGAGTGCGGCGAGCCCGGCAACCGCCAATCTGGCCGACCTCGCAGACGTTGAATTAGCCCACATCACTCTCTCCTTCGTCGTGCCGATGTCCCGGTCGGTAGGCGGCCAGCAGGCACCACGCGAGACGCGAGCCAGGCGCACCGCGTCGCCGACCGTGGCCGCCTCATAGCCTTCTCGGCACGCTGGACCCTCGCTTCCAGGAGCCGAGCGCGTTGCGAGCGGCCGTCCGGCGCCGACGTCATCCGGGGATGCGTCGCGACGAGCGAGTCCGCCATCGCAGCAGTGTACCTGTGAGGTACAGAGCCCGGCGGTGTTTCGAGCCGTCTACTTGGGGATCCGGTCGCGGACCGCGGCCCGGGCTCACGCCAGCTCGCCGTAGATCTGCTCCAGCGTGGCTGCGCTGTTGGCGATCAGGCTCGTGGCGTCTTCGATCAGTCTGGCGCAGTTCTCGGGCGATGCGTCGTCGAGCGCGTGAGATGCGGTCGGAAGGTCACTCTGCAGGCGGTAGTAGCCCAGCGCCTCCGGGTTCGTGGCCTTGATCGCGCGCATCTGGTATTCGACCGCCTTCGGAACACCGTCGAAGACGACCTCGAGGATTGGCCGCGCCCACTTCACCAGCCCGAAATCTCCGGCATGGCCGGCCTCGATCGGGATCGGGCCGCTACCGACGGTCTGCGGTGGAAGCCCCGTGCCAATCGACACGACCATCACGCGCGGGATCTCCCCCTTGAGCCGCAACGCATCGACGTAGCCGGATACCGCGGGGTTGTTGGCGAAGGTTCCGCCGTCAACCAGCGCGTGAGCGCCGCGCCCCGCAGCGGACGGGAGAATCGCCGGATCGAAGTACGTCGGTGCCGCGCTGGTAGCGCGGGCGACGAGCCCCATTCGGACGTCCCAGTCCTCGGTCTCGTTCACGGCGTACTCGCGCTTGAAGAAGTACGGCCCCGGGGCGGACAGGTCGTAGCTCGGGATCACTACCTCAGCGAGCGCTCCAGACAGCATCGTGTCACCAAAATGCTGCGCCAGGATCCGCTCGATCGGGCCCGCTGGGTAGCGCGCGTCGGCCAGGCCATGGAGCGTCTTGACCTCCTGGAAGATTGAGTGAGGAAAGATGGTCGCGCCCTCGTTCAGGTAGAGATCGCACATGTCGCTCGCCGTGAACTGCGGCCCACCGCTTTCATCGGGTTTAGTCACGCCCAAGGCGAGGATCCCGCCCGTCGAGGTGCCGGCGACCAGGTCAAACATCTCCGAGATCCGCCGGCCCATGTGCATCTCGATCTCCTTGAGCACCTGCGCCGGGATCAGACCCCGGATGCCCCCACCGTCCAGCGCAAGTACTCGGTAGCACTCCTGACCCACTGCCCCTCCTATCAGTTGCCAGCGCTGCCGAGCGTAGCCACGGCACCTGAGCGAATCAACCGCCTCTCGGAGAGCGTCGAGACCGAACTGAGGACGTAGGCTGTGGCTGGTGGCGACTGACCTCACTTCATTCAGCATCACGATTCCGGAGGCGGACCTCGCGGACCTGCGCGACCGCCTGGCCCGAACGCGCTGGCCTGAGCGCGAGACCGTGGAGGACTGGTCGCAGGGCCTCCCGCTCGCTTACGCGAAGGACCTCTGCGCATACTGGGCCGGCGAGTACGACTGGCGGCGCGCCGAGCGGCGGCTCAACGCGATCCCGCAGTTTCGTATCAAGCTCGACGGCCTCCATATCCACTTTCTACACGCGCGCTCGCCATACCCGGATGCGACGCCGCTGGTTATCACTCACGGCTGGCCAGGATCGGTGGTCGAGTTCCTCGACGTGATCGGTCCCTTGTGTGACCCGCCCGCGCACGGCGGCGAAGCATCTGACGCGTTTCATGTCGTCTGCCCTTCGTTGCCGGGCTACGGCTTTTCCGACAAGCCCACCGCCGCCGGCTGGGGCGTAGAGCGGATCGGGCGTGTCTGGGCGCAGCTGATGGCGCGCCTTGGCTATGCGCGCTACGGCGCCCAGGGGGGCGACTGGGGCGCGGGCGTCACGATGGCGCTCGCCGTACACGATGCCGCGCACCTTGTCGGCGTCCACCTCAACATGCCGCTCGCTGATCCGGCAGCGCTCGCGCAGTTGGGGGAGCTCACAGCGCAGGAGCAAGCCGCGTTGGCGTCCTTCGCCCACTACAGGGACTGGGAATCGGGCTACTCCAAGCAGCAGTCGACGCGGCCCCAGACGATCGGCTATGGCCTAGTCGACTCGCCCGCCGCCCTGTGCGCGTGGATCGTCGAGAAGTTCTATGCCTGGAGCGACTGCGACGGGCATCCCGAGAACGCGCTGGGCCGCGACGCGCTGCTTGACAACGTGATGCTCTACTGGCTGCCGGCCGCGGGCGCGTCGGCGGCGCGCCTGTACTGGGAGAGCTTCAACCGGCGCGACTTCACCCCGATCGGAGTGCCGAGCGGCTGCTCGATCTTTCCCAAGGAGATCTTCCGGCTGTCGGAGCGCTGGGCCAGGACCCGGTTCACCGACCTGAGGCACTTCAATGAGCTCGACCGCGGCGGCCACTTCGCCGCTTTCGAGCAACCCGAGCTTTTCATCGATGAGGTACGCGCCTTCTTCCGCGACCTCCGCTAAGGCCACGGAGAATGCTCGCAACGCCCGGCCATTACACAATCCCACTCCCGTCTTACAGCGCCGCCTCCTCGCACTCGACGTGTCGCCGAGGCGTTGACATAGAACCACTTCGCCTTCGCGTCCATATAGATTTGGACACCCCAACCGAAGGGAGAGAGCATGGCAGTAGGCATCCGCCTCAAGATCGAGGGCGTCACCGCAGACCAGTTCGACGTGATGCGGCGATCCATCGATCCGGAGGGCAATCCGCCCGATGGGCTCATGTTCCATGCATCGGGACCGATTGACGGAGGCTGGGGGGTTATCGACTTCTGGGAGTCGCGCGAACAGTTTGACCGCTTTGCTGCAGAGCGGATTGGACCGGCGGTGGCAGCCGCCGGCGTGTCGGCGCAGCCGGACATCAAGGAATTTCCGGTGCATGAGCACTTCCCGCACTAATCGGAGCCCTGACCGTTCCGAATCGCTCGCGGGCGGCGTTCCTGACTGGGCATCTTCCATCGGCGTGACCGCAGGCGCGCGCGTCGCATAGTCGGCACATGAAACGCCGCGCGTCGGGGCCGCGCATGAGTCCGACGAGCAGGCGGGAGAGCAATGCGTCCAGGGCCCGCTGCTCGTCCGCGGACAGGGTGGACAGCGCCTGGTCGAGCACCTTGGCCCGCGCGACCGCCACCCTTCGTGCCGCCCGGCGGCCGGTTCGTGTCAGACACACGGCCGTCGATCGGCCGTCGGCTCCCTTCGGGCGCTCTCGGCGCTCGACATATCCCTCCGCTTGGAGGCTATCGACGAGCCGTACCGTCCCGGACGGTGTCAAGCCCAGGACGCGATCGAGCAGGCCGATGGTGGGCTGATCGAGGAAGTTCTCCAGGGAGGACAGCGCTGCAGCAGCGCTCTCGGCCTCACCAACCGCCTGTGAGATCGCCTCCAGACAGCGGTCGTGGAGGACGAGCGAGAGCGCGCCGAGCAGGTTGCCGGTGTGCTCGGGCCCGACCTCAGCGACCTCGTCCATCGGGTCAGTCGAAGCGGTAGTCAAGGGACACCGACGGCTCACCGCCGAGGGGGGCGCGGAGCTCTCCGTCCCCGGCGATGCCCTTGAGCTCGCCGGTACCAGACCCCGCGATGACCCTCAAAGGTCCCCTCGCCTCTTTTCCGTCGAACGTGCCCGTAGTCTCGAGCACCACGCTGCCTGAGCGCTCACCGATACTCCCAACGACACGCTGGAGGCCGACGAAGTCAGCGGTCTGGTCCGGTCGGTAGCACATCAGCCATTTGACCTCGCCTTCCCCTTTGATGTCGCCCTCGAACGTCTGCTTGACGCTCGCGCGCGTCAGCTTTCCTCCGTCCTCGTTCTCCTGGTAGGGCTGCTCATCCCAGCCCTCGATCTTGAACTTGCTTCTCGCCTGTGCGCTCACGTTCCTCCGATCGACGAAGAGATGTGTGACTCACACACATATTTCCCAGCTTTGCCGCGAGTAAACCCGGGAGATCGTGACTCAGATCCTCAGAGAGGCTGAGGAGATCGATCGCCGGGAGGACCAGCTCTACGGCGAGAAGCGGTGATGAGCTGCCCGAGCAGCTGCGCACTGCGGAGGGTCGGCGGGCGGCGCTTGCGGAGGCCAAGCGGCGGATCGAGGAGCGCAAGGGTCGTGCGATCAGCGAGGAGCAGACCAGTGCTGAGGTGAAGATGGATCCAGGGCTGCTGCTCGGTCGGGATAAGCGTCGTGGGGGGCGGCGCGAATGGCCTCGGGTTGCGCGCCGCGAGCTCGAAGCGCGGCGGCAGCGCGAGGCGCGGCCGATCCCGCAAGGTCGCGAGGAGCGCCTGTTCCAGGCGCTCGGCCGCTTGGAAGAGAACCACCGGGTCGACCTGGCTGCCAACGAGGCCTATGAGCGGTGGCGGGCGATCACGCGACCCGCTCGGCCGGTTCCTGAAGGGCAACAGCAAGCCATATGTCCCGCCTGAACTGCCGGAGGGGGCGATCAATCTCTCCGATCCGGACTCCAGGGTGATGCGCACCCAGGGCACCCCGCCCCGGCAGGCCTACAACGCGCAGACCGCGGTCAACGATCGGCAGATCATCTTGGCCGCCGAGATCACGATCGACGCGCCGGACTTCGGGCATCTGGCGCCGATGCTCGAGACCACGCTCTCGCACCTGGAGCGCCACGAGGTGAGCCAGCAGCCCGAGGCCGTGGTCGCTGACGCCGGTTACTGGCACAACCGACAGATGCAGCAGGTCACCGACCGCGGGATCGAGGTGCTGATCCCACCGGACGGGAACATGCGCGAGGGCAAACGCCCCGGCTGGGAGCACGGCTTCTACCAGGCGATGCGCTCAAAGCTATCCACCGAGCGCGGCCGCGAGCTCTACGCGCAACGCAAGATCACCGTCGAGCCGGTCTACGGGCAGATCAAATACAACCGACGGATCGACCGGTTCATGCGAAGAGGCAGAGCCGCCGCGCAGTCGGAGTGGCGGCTGGTGACAGCAACCCACAATCTCCTGAAGCTCCACAGCCACTGGATCGCGAACACCGCCTGACCGCCGGCGGACGAACCGGTTCGTGACACGGTTCCGGGCGACCACCAAGCCAGCCCCGGATTCCCGCTCTTTCCGAATTCTCCGACAGCCTCTCGCCAACCCGATCGTGAGTGAGCTCAGCGGCCGGCGGGAAGCGCAAAGCAGTCGTGGGCGGACGGCCCACGGACGGGCGCCGGAGAGGTCGCGGCAATTTGGTGGTCCTGCTCGCGAGCAGGCGGCGTTGTTCGGGTTGCGCGATCGATGCGTCCACGCGGCCATTGACGGGCGGGCGGCCGTCGGCATAGGATCGCCCTGCGGGCGGGTGCGGCTGGCTTAGGCGGTCAGGGCGAGCTTTGCTGTGTCGCCCGCGGTCGTTCTGACGTTGGTTGCGTCGGCTCGGCACGAAACCGTGTAACCGATCAAGGAGGCTAGACATGCGGGTGCTCATGAAGGTCCAGATCCCGACCAAAGCTGGAAACGCTGCGATCGAGGACGGCAGCCTGCCGCAGATCGTGGGGAAGGCACTTGACGCACTGAAGGCGGAAGCCGCCTACTTCACCTCAGAGGAAGGAATGCGGACCGGTCTGATCTTTTTTGACATGGCCGACTCAAGTGAGATACCGCCCGCGGCGGAGCCGTTTTTTATGGGCCTTGACGCGAAAATCACGTTCGCGCCTGTGATGAACGCCGCTGAGATGCGGGCCGGCGTCGGCAAGGCGATGGAAGCCGCCTAGACGCTCCGGCGCGCCGACTGAGGACGGAACTCCGCAACGAGTTCAGCCATCGCCAAGGCAAGCGAGGCCCGGGGCGTGGCTGTCTCGCGCGGGTGCGCACGAGCCGCTCAGCGGCGATTCTCGGCGTGGTCGCAAACCACCGATGGCGATCACGTGCGAGGCCGCTTAATCGCGGTCGCATCGTGCTCGATATGCAGTACGACCGCCGGTTGGTCGCCGACATCTCACCCGATCCGGCGGCAAACCTCTGACGCTCGTCTCGGACAGCTTTTCGGGATGCTGTCGGGGCGCTCGTGCCCGGCGTGCCGGGCCGAACGCCCCGATCTGAGCTGCGGTTAGGCGTGGACGCTAACTGTTTCGGGCACGGCGCCGAGCTGTTGCATCAGCGCGGCGGCGTTCCAGTAGTTGCCGGCGCGGTGGATCAGCCCATCATCACCGAATTCGGCTGTGCCGCAACCGTACGTGGTCGCCTGCTTACCGGTCGGCGGGATGCCCATCAGCTCGCCGTCGTTCGTCCCAGTGACCTTCCATTCCTGGGCCGTCCGGTTGCCCGAGACGAGCGGCTCACCTAGGTTGACGGCGTGGAAATCCGAGAACGCCGCGAGATAGCCCGCCACCGAGTCTCGGATTGCCGCGCGCCCCCGCAGTGGCTCGGGTAGCCCTACGTCGTACAACTTCGCGTCCTCGGCGTAGCACGCGGCGACGCCATCAGCGTCGTGTGCGTTCCAGGCTTCGGTCGCCCGATTGAGGGCCTGAGTGATCTCAGATGATCCCATTGAGGTCTCCTATTCTGTAGACCATTGAATCTAGCAGAAAAATTCTAGATATGTATATCATGTGTGTGAGGATGAAGCGCGAGGAAAGCCCCCTCACCTGGTCGTTTCTGACCAACCACGCCGCGGTGCTGCTCTGCATCTCCCACGACCCGAGCATCCGCCTGCGCGAGATCGGCGACGCGGTTGGGGTGACCGAACGCGCCGCGTTCCGCATCGTCGGCGACCTTGCTGACGCCGGCTACATCACGCGCGAGCGCAACGGCCGACGCAACCGTTATGAGATCCACGCCGCCCTGCGCCTACCCGACCCACTCGCTCGCGGCAAGAAAGTCGGCGACCTCCTCGCCGTCCTCGCCGGTCAGACCTGACCGCGCCAAAGTCGCCGCGGATAGCACGCCGGCAACCCCGGCGTCACCGAGGTCCAGTAGCTCCCAGAGCTCGGAACGACCACGCCGTCCACTTCTGCATACCGCCGACAGGAGCCACGAGATCGCCTGCGCCGACGTGGTCGCTCTTAGTGCAGAGCACGCACGGCTCGCGCGGGAGGCCCTGCTTTCCACTTGCGGCGAGCTTCGGCGGTCATCGCATCGCCGGGAAAGTCACCCGCAACGCGCCGTTAGCGACACCAGTTGCTGCCACGCAGGGAACGCCGGACGCGGCGCTCGCGGCTACAAACGCGTCTTGGGCTCCGCGCGGCGGATCGGGGCCAGCGTCGGCACAGGGTCGCTTGTGAGGAAGTCGAGGATGAGGCTGTTGCAGACGGCTGGCTTCTCGACGAGCAGGCCGTGGGAGGTGCCGGGGATGACCGCGAGCTCCCCGTTGGGGAGGTTGCGATACAACGTGATCGCGTGCTCGAGCGGGACTTCGTCGTCGTCGCCGACCATCACGAGCGTGCGAGCCTCGACTTGATTCAGTTCTGGCGGCGTGAGCGCGGGCTCTGTCGCGTGCATCTTGGCGAGTTTCTTGACGATGACGGGATAGTGCCCGGGCCCGTCCGGAGAGATCTCGGCGTAGAACCGCTCGAGAAACTCGGGCGGATTGGCCGTCGCGTCGAGGACTCCCGGTGCCCACCCTTCGTAGTGAAAGACCCCCGCGATGAATGCCAGCTTGCGAACGAGATCAGGACGGTGCAGGGCAACCAGTAACCCGACGATCGCCCCATCACTACAGCCGACCAAGTGGGCCGGCTCGCCGACGACAGTCTCAAGGAAAGCGATCGTGTCGTGGGTCATCAGATCGAACGTGATCGGACCCTCAACGTCGGGAGTGCGGCCGTGGCCGCGGGGCTCTCGGCGTGAACACTCGAAACTCGGCCGATATGCGCTTCTAAGTTCGGGCGCCACGCGCGCGCATCGACGCCAGCGCCCCCCGGGTGAAGGAGCACGACTGCTTCGCCCTCGCCGTAGTCGTCATACCAAGTACGCACTCCGAGCAACTCGACATAGTCCGCCATTCCACGGTCCTTTCGGCTCTTGTCCTCCTGTAGACCCCGGCACGGACTAGAACTCATCGAGCCCACGTGAACCGGTGGATCACCAGTGGTCGAGTTCTGCGCGACACCCGCCTTCCCGCTGGCGCAATAACGCTGCCCGCCTCGTCAAGCTCCCCCGTTTTGCGCGGCGTGCAGGAAGCCCAGCGCCCCGGTCCGCGCCGTCCGCGTCGTAGCTCGCGCCCGATGTGGAGGTCACGTCGAGTTTCGGGGTTCTGGGGGTGTGGTGAGAACAGCAAGTGAGCGAGCCGGTTGAACCGGCTCGCTCACTGCGGTTGCCAATTCAGAGCGCGAGACTCCTCATGCGGCGACGGGCTCCTCTTGGGCAAGCATCGCGTGCCGGCGCGCTGAGCGATCACTCCGTCGCATGAGGCCGAAAATCGCCGGGATGGCGACGAGCGCGATCGCGCCTAGCACCCAGAGTGCGTGCTGGAAGCCGCCGGTGAGTGCCGTGGGGACGGCGTGGCCGGTGTGCAGCAGCGCCTGGGTGTGGCTGGCGGCGACGCTCGAGGCGATCGCAATCCCGATCGCTCCGCCGAGCTGCTGGCTGGTGTTCAAAAGCCCGGACGCGAGCCCCGCCCGATGCTCCTCGACACCGGCGAGCCCGGCGATCGAGATTGGGATGAACGCGAACGCGGTCCCCGCGCCGGCGACGGCGAACGGTCCGAGCAGGTTCCCGACGTAGTGTCCGTGGACGGGCACCTGGGTCGCCCAGATAACGCCCGTGCCGATCATCGTCATCCCGATCGCCATCACGACCTTCGGGCCGATGCGGGTGACCAGGTATTGCGAGAGGCCGGCCAGCGCGACCGACGTGATCGACGTGGCCAGCCACGCGACCCCGGACTGCAGTGGGCTGTAGTGCAGCACCTGCTGCATGTACAGCGTGCCTACGAAGAAGAACGCGAAGAAGCTGCCGCCGAGCAGCAGCCCCGCCGTGTTCGCCCCGGTCAGCGTCCGCCGCCGGAAGATCTCAAGCGGCAGCAAGGGCGACTTCGACCCGGCGCTCGACCACGACGAACGCGATCAGCAGCCCCAGCGCCGCCGCGAGCACCGCGACCGTTCGGGTCGCCGCCCCACCCGTACTGCGGCGCCTGGGCGATTGCGTCCACCAGCAGCACCAGCCCGCCGGTGCCGGTCAGCGCACCCAGCGCGTCAAACCGCCGGCGCTTGGCGGCGAGTCGGCTCTCGGGCACGATCCGCGGCGCCAACAGCAGCGTCGCCGATCCCGATCGGGACGTTCAGATAGAAGATGTACTCCCACCCGGCGTAGCGGGTCAGCAGCCCGCCGGTGACCAGCCCGACCGTCGCCCCGCTGGCGGCGAGCGCGCCCCAGATCCCGAGCGCCTTGTTGCGCTCAGCACCCTCGTCGAACATGTTCATCACGATCGAAAGCGCTGCCGGCATCATGATCGCCGCACCGATCCCCTGCACCGCGCGCGCGCCGATCAGGAATGCGTCGCCGGTCGCCAGGCCACAGGCCAGCGACGCGCCCGTGAACAACCCGAGCCCGGCCATCAAGACCCGGCGGCGGCCGAGCAGATCCGCGGCGCGCCCGCCGAGCAGCAGGAAGCCGCCGAACGTGAGCGCGTACGCGGTCGCGACCCACTGCAGGCTCGTCGTTGAGAAATGCAGATCGCGGCCGATCGTCGGCAGCGACACGTTGACGATCGTCAAATCGATAATCGACATGAAGTACGCCACCGCCAGCAGCGCGAATGCGCGCCAGCGATGAACCTTCGGTGATGTGGTGATTGTCGTGCTGGTCATCTCGTGCTCCTTTTGGGGTTTACTCGTGTAGATCCGGGGAGCACGGTGAATCCATCGGACCGGCGGAACCGCGATAGCGGCGCGTCTGCTAGGTCGCCGGCTGCGTGATTACGCCTGAGCTGGTAGCCCGAAGCGCTCGACCAGCGCGGGAGTCCGGAAGTGGGTGATCTCGTCGATCAGCTCACCTCTGAGCGTAAGGACGGTCACCCCGTGGGGGGCGTATACGCCTGAGCTGTCGAGCTCGTACGCACCGACTGCCAACTGTCCGTTGGCTGAGGTGGCAAGCATCCGCCAACTTCGCTTGCCATCGAAGACCCAGCGGCGCAGCACCATGCCGATCGCGTCGCGCCCGCGATACCAGCTGGGAATCGGCGGCATCGCGAGCGTCGCGTTCTCGGTGAGCATCCCGACGATCGCGTCCACGTCGCTGTGAGCCCAGGCGTCTACGTAGCGTTGGACGATCCCTTTCAGCTGCTTGTCGTCGAGCGACTCGAGCGTCGCTTGCTGGCTGCGGTCCGGCCGTGCTCGTCAACCGCTGCGTGCGCGCGCTGCAGGGCGCTGTACACCGAAGCCGGCGTCGTCTCGAGCGCCTTGGCGACCTCGGCGCCGGAGAAGCCGAGAACGTCGCGCAGGATCAGCACTGCCCGCTGCCGCGCCGGTAGATGCTGGAGCGCGGCGATGAACGCCAGCTCGATGCTCTCCCGCTGCTCGTAGCGGGCCTCCGGTCCAGCGAGGGCCTCGTCGAGGCCGAGCTGCTCGTCGGGATAGGGCTCCAGCCAGGGCGATTCGACCAGCGGCTCGCGCAGCGGCTCGTGCGGATCTCCGGGCGGGCCATAGTCGATCGGCAGCACACGCGAGGGCCTGCGCTCGATCGCTCGCAAGCAAACGTTTGTGGCGATCGTGTACAGCCACGAGCGCAGGGAGCTGCGGCCCTCGAACCGCTCGAGCGCGCGCCACGCCCTCAACAGTGTCTCCTGTACGGCGTCCTCGGCATCCTGGAGCGATCCGAGCATCCGATAGCAATGGGCGTGAAGCGGGCGTCGATGCGGTTCGACCAGTTCGGCGAACGCTTTCTCATCGCCCGCCGGAGCTGCCTCGATCAGCTGAGCGTCGGTCATCCGATCCGTCTCTTGAGAGGTCTCTTCGGCTGCCAGAGTGCGATCTCCCCGCCCTCGCTCGTGGCCAGCACACTGCGCCATCCCGCAGGCCCTTCTCGCGGCTCCAGCAGCACCGCTGCTCCAAGCTCGCGCGCGCGCTCGGTCATCGCGTCGATCTCCTCTTACCTCCACATACGGGAGCCAGATCGGCCGTCGCGCACCGCACTCGACGATCCCGCCATCGAGCCGCCCGCCGAACGCGAGCCCATGGTAGGAGCCCGACCGACAGTCGAGCCGCTCCGTTCGCCAGCCAAGCGCTCACGATAGAACCTGCTCGCGCCAGACAGATCATGGGTATGCAGCTCGAGGTGCACGAGCCCGCCCGATTGATGATCGTGTTGGTATCGCATGTGGCTCGTCTTGCCCGACGTCGCTAGGCGTCTTGGACAGGTTCATAGATGAGGTAGGCGAGGTCGCGGGCGACGGTCTGGGCGTCGAGCAGGCGCATTGGTTGCACATCGCTGGTTTCGAACAGGCGCTCGCCGGCACCGAGCACGACCGGATAGACCATCAGCCGCAGCTCGTCGACGAGGTCGTTTTTCATCAGCGTGCGGACGAGCTGGATGCTGCCGGCGACGACGATTTCGCCGTCTAGCTCGTCCTTCAGCTTCGAGACCTCCTTCACGACCTCGCCCGCAAGTACCGTCGAGTTGTTCCAGTCGGGATCCTCGAAAGTGGAGGACACGACGTACTTGGGCATGTCGTTCAACCTGTCCGCCAGCTCGCCGCTCCTTGATGGCCACCGCGCGGCGAAGAACTCGTAGGTTCGCCGACCAAACAGCTGGGCCTGGGCACCGAGCGCCTCGTCGAGCAGGACCTTGGCCGCCTGTTCGCGACCCCGGTCGCCTACACGACCCACCCAGCCTCCGTGCCTGAAGCCTTCCGCACCGGCCGGGTCCTGAACGACTCCGTCGAGAGTGACGTTCTCGCTGACCACGATCTTTCCCATCTCGGTTCTCCTTCGCTGTCCGGTTGGCCTTTTCAACTGAGATCCGAGTCGGTGGCGAAATCCAACGCTCGTACTCCGATCCACTCCACCAGTCGCTGAAACGCTGATCGGCGAGCAACACGGAAGCCCCTGGAACGCCGTGTCGCTGAGGGACTGCACGCGGACCGCGGACCCGTTCGTGCCTCCGAACAGGATCGTCGGCTGCTCCGAGTCCGGGGCCGGCAACTCAGCCGGCAATCACGCGCGCGGCCATCGCGGCGAGCCGCAAAGCGCCAGTAAGCGCCAGAACGGCGATGGATTCACCGCGTCAGGCGGATCTACATCGACAGAACGAACGGAGGAATGACATGAACACTAAGCACGATCTCGCCAATCGCATCCAGCGCGTGTACTTGACGCTTCAGGCCGGGAACACGCTCGCTGCGTCGTTCATCTTCGGGATCAATACGCTCTTCCTCCTCGACGCGGGACTTAGCAAGCTGGAGGTGTTCGCGGCGAACGCGTTCTTCACCGCAGGGATGGTGCTGTGCGACATCCCGACCGGGGTCGTCGCCGACATCTGGGGACGGCGGACGTCGTACCTGCTTGGAACGGTGACGCTGTCAGGGTCGACCTTCCTCTACTGGCTGCTGTGGGAGACAAAGGCGCCGTTCTTGCCGTGGGCGATCGTTTCGATGCTGCTCGGGCTCGGCTTCACATTCTTTTCCGGCGCAGTCGAGGCCTGGCTGGTCGACGCGCTCCACTACGCCGAGTACGACGGAGCGCTCGAGCAGGTGATGGGTCGCGGCCAGATGATCAGCGGCGGGGCGATGCTCGGCGGCTCGGTCGCCGGCGGCGCGATCGCTCAGGCGACCTCACTCGGCGTTCCATTCCTGATGCGGGTCGGGGTGCTTGCCATCATGTTCCTCGTCGCCCACCGGCTGATGTGGGATCTGGGCTTCACCCCCGACCGCTCGAAGAGCGTGCTGGGCTCGACCCGCGAGGTGCTGGACGCGTCTCTCACCTACGGGCTGAAGAATCCGCCCGTCCGCTGGGTGATGCTGGCCGCCCCGTTCGCCTCCGGAGTCGGGATCTACACCTTCTACGCCCTGCAGCCGTACCTCCTGCGGCTGTACGGGAACCCAAAGGCGTACACAATCGCCGGGCTCGCGGCGGCGATCGTCGCCGGGGCGCAGATCGTCGGCGGCTACCTCGCGCCCCGGTTCCGGCGCCTGTTCGGGAAGCGGACGACGCCGCTGATTCTCGGCGCGCTGTCAAACGCCGCGATCCTTGCCGCCCTCGGCCTCGCCGACTCCTTCGGGCTCGCGCTCGTGCTGCTCGTCCTCTGGGCGATGGTCTTCGCCGCCGAGATGCCGATCCGGCAGGCGTACCTGAACAAGATGATCCCGTCCCGCCAGCGCGCAACCGTGCTGTCCTTCGCATCGTCGATGGGATCGGTCGGCGGTGTGGTCATCCAGCCCGCGCTGGGGAAGGCGGCAGACACGTACAGCTACGCGACCTCGATGGCGCTCGGCGGCGCGATCCAACTGATCAGCGCACCGCTTCTCTACCTCAGCCGACGGCAGCGAGCAGCGGCCGACATCGCAACCGACGCGATCACCCCGCCGACCCCGCCGGTTGGTCAGGAACCAGTGCCTAGCATGGCTTGAGGCCCACGCGATCCCCTTCAATACCGACGGGGTCCCTGAAAGCGGCCACGGCGCCCGCGCTACCCGTCTAGGAGCGGAGCGCCGCGCTCCACTCATCCCAAGCCCTGCTTTCGTTTTCGGAAGGGGCATCCCGGCGCTGGCACCGACGGTCTCGCATCGCGCGGACAGGAGGGCTGCGGGCCGTCGGTGACGGCCCGCTAAGCCCCTGCGGCTATCGATCGGCCAGGCCGGCCGAAGCGGAGATCACCGGTGGTGGTCGTGAGTGGACGGTGTCGATGATCTCGGCGCTGTCGAAGCCTTGAAGGTAGACCGACGTGATGCCGAGGTTGGCGTGTCCTAGCTGGCGCTGGATCACGACGAGTAGGACGCCTTCGTGTGCCATCTCGACGGATGGTCGTGGCGCAGCTGGTGTGGCGCGAAGCGACGTCGCACACCGGCGAGCGCCGCGGTCCGTCGCAGCTGCTTGCGAGCAGCCGAGGGTTCCCACCGTTGTCCTGCGGTTGCGCCGCGGATCACGCACAGCAGCGCGCCGACCGGCAGCGTCGGACGGATCTCAAGCCACGATTGGAGTTGATCCCACGCCCAGCGATCCATGCCGACCTCCCGACGGCGTCCGCCCTTGCCACGGCCAACCAGGACAGCCCCGCGTGCAGGATCCAGGTCGGTTTCGACGAGATCGAGTGCCTCGCTGATCCGCAGCCCTGCCCGCCAAAGGATCATGATCAGCGCCCGCAGGCGAGCGCCGTCGGCTGCGTCGCCGGCCGCGCGCATGACCGCGATGATCTCCTCGATCATTGGTGGATCGGCCGGGTAGCGAAGCCCTTTGTTCTGTGGAGCTCGCCCCTGGTGATAGCCGGGCAGCGTCGCCGGCGATGCGGCGATGACCAGCGGCGTCTAACAACAGACTCTCCATCTCCGCTCCTCCTTGGTTGTTGATCGGACCCGCCGATCCTCGCCGCCAGCCCGAGTGTCGGGGTTGGACTTCACGCAACCTTTTCGTATTACAATAAGAGGGTGGAGATTCACGACTCGGCGCGCAGACACGGCGTCGCCGACCAAGACATCCTCCACGCGATCGACCATGCGTTGGCAATCGAAGACGCCGGAGAAGACCCAGACCGCTGGCTCATCATCGGCCCAGATACCGCAGCGAACCTGCTTGAGGTGGTCGTGATGATCAACGCCGAGGGCAACCAGATCGCGATCCATGCGATGCCGGTGCGCGAGAAGTACGCGAGGTTGCTCGAACCATGACCAAGCGACGCATCCACGGCCACACCAAATCCGGACGTCCGATCACCGACCAGGACGTCGAGAGGCTCGCGGCCGAAGCCGAGGCCGGCTACGACATCGAGGAGCTGATCGCCAGGCGCAACAAGCGAGGCCGCCCGACGATCGGCGACGCGCCGTCCAGCGTTGAATCCGTGCGCCTGGATCCAGAACTCAGGCGCCAGCTGCTGCAGCGAGCAGAGGCAGACGGAACCACACCCTCGGAGCTGATCCGCGAAGCACTCCGGCGTTACCTCGAAGCCGCCTGAGCGAATTACCCCGGCTGGCGAACAGGAGGGGACTCACCTCCGAGCGTGAAGCCTCGCTTTCGTACGGCGGCGGTACTCAGCACTGGAGCGGTCGAGACGCTCGCGTCC